>NZ_ALBQ01000011.1 GCF_000282895.1 Sphingomonas sp. ATCC 31555 | reverse complement strand
GGGGCGGCGGACGCAGTCCGCCGTCTGTGACGGCGGCCCCTCCACCACCGCCTCCGGCGGCGGTCCCCCTCCCCGTCCCGGGGGGGGGAATTTGGGAGAGGATGATGACCGAGCAGCTTGAGCAGTTCCGTACGGATACCCGCGCCTGGCTGGAGGCGAACTGCCCGCCCGCGATGCGCGCGCCGATCCGGTCCGAGAAGGACATCGTCTGGGGCGGGCGCAATCCCGACTGGGCGCATCCTGACCAGAAGCTGTGGATGGACCGCATGGCGGAGCGCGGCTGGACGGTGCCCGACTGGCCGACGGAATATGGCGGCGGCGGGCTCTCGCCGGCCGAGACCAAGATCCTGCGCGAGGAAATGAAGCGGATGGGTGCGCGCACCCCGCTCAACAGCTTCGGCATCTCGATGCTCGGGCCGGCGCTGCTGAAGTACGGCACCGAGGAGCAGAAGCTCGAACACCTCCCCAAGATCGCGCGCGGCGAGATCCGCTGGTGCCAGGGCTATTCCGAACCCAATGCGGGCTCGGACCTCGCAGGTCTCCAGACCTGGGCCGAGGATGCCGGCGACCATTATGTCGTCAACGGCCAGAAGGTGTGGACCAGCTATGCCGACAAGGCCGACTGGATCTTCTGCCTGGTCCGCACCTCCAAGGAGACCAAGCAGGGCGGCATCAGCTTCGTGCTGTTCGACATGGCCTCGCCCGGCGTCTCAACCAAGCCGATCCTGCTAATCTCCGGCTACTCCCCTTTCTGCGAAACATTCTTCGACAATGTGAAGGTGCCCAAGTCCCAGCGCGTGCACGAAGAGAACAAGGGCTGGGACGTCGCCAAGTACCTGCTCGGCCATGAGCGCGAGATGATCTCGGGCATGGGGCTGGACCGGGCGGGCGGAAACCCGCTGATCGAGGGCGCGATCGCGACGATCGGGCTGGATGACCAGGGCCGGCTCGCCGATCCGATCCTGCGCGCGCAGATCGCGCTGTTCGAGGTGCGGATGCGCGCCTTCTCGGCGATGTCCGAGCGCTTCCTCGACGAGCTCAAGGCCGGCCGCGCGCACCCCGCCCAGCCGAGCATGATGAAATATGTCGGCACCGAGCTGAACAAGCAGCGCCACGAGCTGATCATGGCAGCGGGCGGATCGGACGCGCTGGAGTGGGAAAGCGAGGCCTCGGCGAAAGGCGCCAGGCCCCGCGCCTGGCTGCGCACCAAGGCCAATTCGATCGAGGGCGGGACGAGCGAGATCCAGCTCAACATCGTCGCCAAGCGCATCCTCGAACTGCCGGGCTGAACCCAAAACTCCCTCTCCCCTCGGGAGAGGGAGGGAGCCGCCGCAGGCGGCGGAAGGGTGAGGGTGATCGACATCCCCTCCCCCAGCCACCCTCACCCCAACCCTCTCCCAAAGGGAGCGGGAGCTTTGAAGGGACAAGCCATGCCGCTCTATCTCAACGACGAACAGACGATGCTCCGCGACACCGCCCGCGCGTTCGTCGCCGAACACGCCCCCGTCCGCCACCTCCGCGCCCTCCGCGACGCCAAGGACCCCACCGGCTTCAGCCGAGACCTGTGGAAGCAGTTCGCCGAGATGGGCCTCACCGGCATCCTGATCCCTGAGACCTCGGGCGGCCTGGGCCTTGGCCATGTTGAGGCGGGCGTCGTGCTGGAAGAGATCGGCCGCAACCTCACCCCCTCCCCCTTCCTCTCCACTGCCGTCGCGGCGGTCGAGGCGCTCAAGGGCACGGCGCACGCCGATCGCTGGTTCCCCGGCATCGTCGCCGGCGAGGCGGTGATCGCCATCGCCCATGACGAAAAGCCCAAGTTCGGCCGCGCCGTTGGCCTGAAGGCCGAGCGCGCCGGCAACGGCTTCCGCCTGACCGGCACCAAGCGCTTCGCCCACCACGCCCATGCCGCCGACCTGATCCTCGTCACCGCCCGCACCGCAGGCAGCGATACCGATGCGGCAGGCATCACCTTGTTCGCGATCGACCCCAAGGCAGCGGGCCTCGACCTCCGCCCCGAGCGCCTCGCCGATTCTAGCCTCGCCGCCCACGCCAGCTTCGACGGCGTCGAAGTCACCGCTGATGCGGTGGTCGACGAGATCGATGGCGGTGCCGACCCGCTCGGCCGGCTGCTGCGGGCCGCCGGGGCGGGTGCCTCGGCCGAACTGCTAGGCGTCGGTGCGGGCGCCACCGACATGACGCTCGGCTACCTGAAGGAGCGCAAGCAGTTCGGCACGTTGATCGGCAGCTTCCAGGCGCTCCAGCATCGCGCCGCGCATCTCTACAGCGAGATGGAGGTCGCCCGCGCCGCTACGCTCAAGGCGCAGCAGCTGCTCGATGCCGGCGAGCCCGCCGACGAGGCGGTCGCCATCGCCAAGGCGATGACCGGGCTTGCCACCACGCTCGCCGTGCAGGAGGGTATCCAGATGCACGGCGGCATCGGCATGACCGACGAATATGACATCGGCTTCTACATGAAGCGCGCCCGCGTGCTGGCCGAGATGTTCGGCGATTCCAACTATCACGCCAATGCGCTGGCGGAGGCGGCCGGCTACTGATGGCTGAACACAAGTCCCCGGAGGAACTGGTCGCCGGCCTCACCGCGCTGCTCGACGTCGAGACGCTCGATACCGATCTCTATCGCGGCGCCCGCCAGCCCGGCGGCGTCGGCCGGGTATTCGGCGGCCAAGTGATCGCCCAGGCGCTGCAGGCGGCGCAGCGCTCGATCGACGATGGCAAGGTCGCGCATTCGCTCCACGCCTATTTCATGCGGCCGGGCGACGAGGATTATCCGATCCTCTACCGCGTGGTGCGCGACTTCGAGGGGCGCAGCTTCGCCAATCGCCGCGTGATCGCGATGCAGAAAGGCAAGCCGATCCTCAACATGGCGGCGTCCTTCCATCTGGCCGAGGACGGGCTCCACCATCAGGATGCAATTCCCGATGTACCCCCTCCAGAGGACCTGCGCTCCGAGGCCGAGATGCGCGAGCAGATGCGCGATCAGATCCCCGAGAAGTTCAAACGCTTCTTCCTGCGTGCCCGCCCGGTCGAGATCCGGCCCGTCAATCCGCGCAACTGGTTCCAGCCGGACCCCCGCGAACCGCGGCAATATAGCTGGTTCCGCGTCGTCGCCCCCCTGCCCGACGATCCAGCCCTCCACCGCGCGATGCTCGCCTATGCCAGTGACATGACGCTGCTCGGCACCTGCATGCTTCCCCACGGCGTGAGCTGGATGAGCGGCCAGGTGCAGACCGCCAGCCTCGATCACGCGCTATGGCTGCACGAGTCGTTCCGCTTCGATGAATGGCTGCTCTACGCCACCGACAGCCCGTGGGCGGGGCATAGCCGTGGCTTCAACCGCGGCAGCATCTACAGCCGCGACGGCCGGCTGGTCGCCAGCGTCGCGCAGGAGGGCCTGATCCGCAACCGAGCATGATGCGTGGACCCCGCCCCCTCCATTCCGCTTGAAGCGACATATTCCGCTAGAGTAACGATCCGCCCGAGGGGTGGAGGTTCATGCGCGTCCGGCTGTGCGAGGTTGTCGCTTTGGCGCTTCTGCTCTGCGCGGTGCCGGCACGCGCGCAGCGCTTGGAAGATCAGCTGATCTTGGGCATCAATGCGGTTCGCCAGGATCCACGCGGCTATGCCGAGCGGCTGCGCTTGTACCGCGGCTACTTCAAGGGTGCGCTGCTGACCATGCCGGGCGATCCGGTACCCATCCTGACTCGCGAAGGTACGGCTGCTGTGGATGAGGCGATCGCCTTTCTCGAGCGGCAGGCACCGCTACCGCCGCTGGAACGGGCGCCGCTGCTCGAGCAGGCGGCGATCGCCTTCGCGCAAGCGCAGGGTGCGATCGGCGGGCGCGGCCATGTCGGCCAGGATGGCTCCACCCCGGGGGAGCGGGTGCGGCGGCTGGGCGGCAACATCTATGTCGGCGAAGGCATCGCATACGGCGAGCCCGATGCAGAAGCCCTGCTGCGCGAGATGGTGGTGGACGATGGCGTGCCCGGTCGCGGCCATCGCGTCCTGCTTTTCGCCGCCGCCTTTCGCTTCGCCGGGGTCGGCTGTGCGCCGCACACAACACTGCAGCATATCTGCGTCGTCGAGATGAGCGCGACGATCGACGGCAGCCCGGTGCGGATTTTGGTGCCCGCACCGCAGCCCTGATCACGGCGCTATTTGCGGCCGAACAGCTTTTCGATATCGCCGTGCGCCAGCTTCACCCAGGTGGGACGGCCATGGTTGCACTGGCCCGAATGCGGCGTGACTTCCATTTCGCGGAGCAGCGCGTTCATTTCCGCCACCGACAGAATACGCCCGGCGCGCACCGACCCGTGGCAGGCCATGGTGGAGGCGACATGATCGAGCCGCTCCTTCAGGCTCAGCGCCTCGTCGAAGCTGGCAAGCTCGTCGGCGAGGTCGGTGACAAGTCCCTGCACGTCCCCGGTGCCCAGCGCCGCCGGCACCGCTCGCACCAGCATCGCGCGCGGGCCGAAGCGCTCGAGATCGAGCCCGAAGGCGCGCAATTCCTCGGCGCGCGCGTCTAGCCGGTCGCAGCCGGGTTCATCTAGTTCAACCACCTCGGCGAGTAGCAGGGCCTGGCTTGGCACGCTGCCCCCGGCCATGGCGCGGCGCATCCGCTCCAGCACGAGCCGTTCGTGCGCAGCATGCTGATCGACCAGGACAAGGCCGTCCTGCGCCTCCGCGACGATATAGGTCTTCGCCACCTGACCACGTGCGACGCCCAGGGGAAAGTCGGTGGCGAGCGGAACTTCGTGGCGCGCGGGCTCGGCACGAGCCTGGGGGGCAGCGGCGAAGAAGGTGCCGGAATCGCGAACGACGCCGGAGTAATGCCTTAGCCCCTCCCCCTCGGGGGAGGGGTTGTGGTGGGGCAGTGTCTCACCGAGACCAGGCTGCGATCTGGGATCGCTCCACCCCACCCCCTCCGCCGAGGATGAGGACGTTGAAGCAGGAACACCGCCCGGTTGCCACAGACCCAGCGCCGCTTCGCTGGGTCGCTGCACGCTGCGGTGTCCGGCCTCGTCGAGCGCCCGCCGCAGCCCGCTGACGATCAGCCCGCGCGCGAGCGCCGGATCGCGAAAGCGCACCTCTGTCTTGGCGGGATGGACGTTCACGTCAACGGCCTCCGGCGGCACGTCGAGAAACAGCGCGACCACCGGGTGCCGATCGCGCGCCAGCATTTCCGCATAGGCGCCGCGGACCGCCCCCACCAGCAGGCGGTCCTTCACGGGCCGGCCATTGACGAACAGATATTGGTGATCGGCAACGCCGCGATTGAAGGTCGGCAGGCCAGCGACACCGCCCAGCACCATCCCCTCGCGTTCGAAATCAATGCCGACGCTGTTTTCCTGCAGCGCCCGGTCGGTCAGCGCGGCGACGCGTGCCGGCCGGCTTTCGCCGCCCTGCACCCCCAACACGCGGCGGCCATCATGCTCCACCGAAAAGGCGATGTCCGGCCGGGCCATGGCAAGCCGCTTCACCACGTCGAGGCTGGCGGCATATTCGGCGCGGGTGGAGCGCAGGAACTTGCGGCGGGCGGGGACTCGACCGAACAGCTGCTCTACCCGCACCCGCGTGCCGGGCGGCAGCGCTGCCGGTCCCTCCGCGATACGCGCGCCATTATCGACGCTGAGCGCCCAGCCTTCAGCGCCGCGCACCCGACTTTCCAGCGCCAGCTGCGCGACGCTGGCGATCGAGGGCAGCGCCTCGCCGCGAAAACCCAACGTTGCGACGTGCTCGATATCGTCGGTCGGCAGCTTGGACGTGGCGTGCCGCTCGAGCGCCAGCGCCATTTCTGCCGGTGCCATGCCGCAACCATCGTCGATCACCTCGATCAACTCGATGCCCCCACCGGCAAGGCGTACGGCGATCCGCGTGGCGCCTGCGTCGATCGCATTTTCGACCAGTTCCTTCAGCGCGCTGGCGGGTCGTTCCACGACCTCCCCTGCGGCGATGCGATTGACGAGATGCTCAGGCAGCCGGCGTATTGACATGGCCATCGCTGTAGCCCAAGCGACGGCCTCCCGCGACCCGCATCAGCATGGCGCCAGGCCGGATTTTCCTCCGTCCCGGAAGGGTTTCGGTCTAAACTTTGTGCGAACAGCCGATCGGGGCGCTACTCGCTCGGCAGGGACGGATCAATCAATGGCTTTCTCCCGCTTTTTCAAATTCATGTCCCACGACATGGCGATCGACCTGGGTACTGCGAACACCGTCGTTTATCTTCGCGGGCGCGGAATCGTGCTCAACGAACCCTCGGTCGTCGCGGTCGAGACGCTGAACGGCGTGAAGAAAGTGAAAGCTGTCGGCGATGATGCCAAGCTGATGATGGGCAAGACGCCGGGCTCGATCGAAGCGATTCGTCCCCTGCGCGATGGTGTGATCGCCGACATCGACGTCGCCGAAGAGATGATCAAGCACTTCATCCGCAAGGTGCATGGGCAGCGCCGCTTCATGCGCTGGCCCGAAATCGTGATCTGCGTCCCCTCGGGCTCAACCTCGGTCGAGCGCCGCGCCATCCGCGACGCCGCCTCGAACGCCGGCGCCAGCCAGGTGTGGCTGATCGAGGAGCCGATGGCCGCCGCGATCGGGGCCGACATGCCGGTGACAGAGCCGATCGGCAGCATGGTCGTCGATATCGGCGGCGGCACGACCGAAGTTGCGGTGCTCAGCTTGCGTGGCTTGGCCTATTCGACGTCGGTGCGGGTCGGCGGCGACAAGATGGACGAGTCGATCGTCTCCTACGTACGCCGCAACCACAACCTGCTGATCGGCGAAGCCACCGCCGAACGGATCAAGCAGGAAGTTGGGGTGGCCAAGCCGCCCGCGGACGGCATCGGCAAGACGATTCACATCAAGGGTCGCGATCTCGTCAACGGCGTACCCAAGGAAATCCAGATCAACCAGGGCCAGATCGCCGAGGCGCTGTCCGAACCGGTCAACACCATCGTCGAGGGTGTCCGCATCGCGCTGGAAAACACCGCGCCGGAACTCGCCGCCGACATTGTCGACCAGGGCATCGTTCTTACCGGCGGCGGCGCTCTGCTGCACGGGCTGGACGAAGTGCTGCGCGACGAAACCGGCCTGCCCGTCACCGTTGCCGAGGATCCGCTGACCTGCGTGGCGCTCGGCACCGGCCGCGCGCTCGAGGATCCGATGTTCCGCGGCGTTCTCCTCCAGGTCTGACGAAAGGCCATCGGCGATGGCGCCGCCACGGAATCGGCGCCCGGGTTTCTCGCGACGGGCGCAATATGGGCTGTTCTTCAGCTATGTGGCGGCGATCGGCCTTTTGCTGATCGGCGGCGGGCTCGTGCTGGTATCCCGCTATAACCCGCAGTTGTTCGCGCCCGCCCGCAGCGCCATCGCCGAAGTGACCACGCCCGTATCGACCGGGCTGGACTGGATCCGGCGCAGCATCGGCGCGGTGCCCGAAGCGATCGGCAGCTATTTCGGCGTGCATGGCGAAAACGTGCGGCTGAAGCGCCAGATCGCCGCCGAGCACGCCGCGCTGCAACGCGCGCTGGGGCTGGAGCGAGAAAATCAACGATTGCGCGCACTGCTCAAGGTACGCGATGCCACGCCGGAGACGATCGTCGTGGCCCGGCTCGTCAATTCCTCTGCCACCAGCACGCGTCGCTACGCCACGCTCAACGCCGGCAGCTGGCAGCGCGTGGCCCAAGGCCAGCCGGTTCGCGACGGCAACGGCCTGATCGGCCAGGTCGTCGAAGCCGGACCGAACGCGTCGCGTGTGCTGCTCGTCACGGATCCGGACAGTACCATTCCGGTGCGCCGTGCCGGCGACGGCCTTCCCGCGATCGTCACCGGCCGCGGCGACGGCACGCTCGACGTACGCGCCGCCAACGCTGCTGCCAATCCGTTCCGACCCGGCGACCTGCTGATCACCTCCGGCACCGGCGGCGTCTTCCCGCCGAACATTCCGATCGGCCGCATCACGCAGACCGGGCGCGACAATGCGACGGCGGCGCCCGCCAGCAACCCCGACATGGCGGACCATGTGATGGTGCTGCGCGTGTTCCTGCCCGAACCCGCGCCACCGCCCCAGGCCTTCCCGGCCCCCAAGCCCAAAGGCCAGTGATGGCGCTCGACCTGACGCCGTTGGGTGTGCCGCCGCCGCGCCCGCGCGCGCGCTGGCTGGCGCCCTTGTCGATCGTCCTCGCTTCGCTGCTCACGCTGCTGCCCGTGGTCGCAACGGTGCCGTTTCTGCCGCCCTTCGGCCTGCTGGTGCTGCTCGGCTGGCGGCTGACCCGCGCCGATGCGCTCCGCGTCTGGATGGCGGCGCCGCTGGGATTGTTCGACGATCTGGTGAGCGGCCAGCCGTTCGGATCGGCGATGTTCCTGTGGATCGCATGCATGTTGATGATCGACGTGCTAGAGACGCGCATCGTGTGGCGGAATTTCTGGCAGGATTGGCTCATTGCCGCGGGTGCGACCGGCTTTGTCCTGATTGCCGGCCGCTTCATCGCCGCGCCGATTTCCGCCAAGGTCGACGCGGCGCTGCTGCTGCAGGCGGGCGCATCGACTATGCTGTTCCCGCTGGTGTCGCGCCTCTGCGCCTGGCTTGATCGCGATGTGCAGAAAGCCTGAGCGATGGTGCGGATCACCGAAGCCACCCAGACCTACAGCTTCTCCCGCCGGGCGGTGGTGCTGGGCGCGGCGCAGGGCGCGGTGGGCATGGTGCTGGCCGGGCGCATGGCGTGGCTGTCGGTGTTCGAGAACGAACGCTATCAGCTTCTGGCGGAGAGCAACCGCGTCAACATGACGCTGATTCCGCCGCGGCGCGGCTGGCTGCTCGATCGCAGCGGCAAGCCGCTGGCCAGCAACCGCACCGATTTCCGCGTCGATCTGATACCCGATCGCATCGTCGACAAGGACAAGCTGCTGGCCGAACTGACCCAGTTGCTGAAGCTGGCGCCTGAGGACCTTGCCCGCATCGAGACGGATCTGAAGCGCGCCGGCGGCTTTCGTCCCGTGCAGGTGGCGGAAAATCTGGACTGGGACCGGTTCGCCGCCATCCTGGTCCGTCAGCCCGAACTTCCGGGGGTGGCCCCCACCCGCGGCTATGCCCGACATTATCCGCTGGGCGCCGGTGTCGGCCATCTGGTCGGCTATGTCGGCACGGCGTCTGCCGAGCAATATAAGCAGGACAAGGATCCGCTGCTCGTTACCCCTGGCTTCAAGCTCGGTAAGGACGGGCTGGAGAAAACGCTCGACAAGCGGCTGCGGGGCAAGCCCGGCGCCAAGCGCGTCGAGGTGACCGCGCATGGCCGCCCGGTGCGCGAGTTGGAAACCCGCGCTGACCACCCGGGCGAAAGCATCAAGCTGACCATCGATGCCGGCCTGCAGGAATATGTCGCGCGACGGCTGGGCACCAATTCGGGCTCGGCGATCGTGATCGACGTGGCGAGCGGCGACATCCTCGCCATGGCATCGATGCCCTCTTACGATCCGAACAGTTTTTCCGACGGCATCAGCCAGACCGAATGGAAGATGCTGTCCGAAGACGATCACGTGCCGTTGATGAACAAGGTTCTGCAGGGTCTCTATCCGCCGGGCTCCACCGTCAAGCCGATGAACGGCCTGGCGCTGATGGCGGCGGGGGTGAGCCCCAGCGAGCGCGTATTCTGTTCCGGGGCAATGCGCGTGGGCAGCGGCGTGTTCCACTGCCACAAGCGCGGCGGGCACGGCCCGATCGACCTGAAGAACGCGATCATGCAGAGCTGCGACATCTATTTCTACGAGATGATTCGCCGCGTCGGGTACGATGCGATCGCGCCCATGGCGCGGATGCTGGGCCTGGGGCAGAAGTTCGACATGCCCTTCACCACCCAGCGCTATGGCACGGTTCCCGACAGCGCCTGGAAGCTGAAAAAGTATCATCGCCCCTGGACGGTGGCGGATTCGCTCAACGCATCAATCGGTCAGGGCTATGTGCTCGCTAACCCGCTGCAGCTTGCGGTGATGGCCAGCCGACTGGCCTCGGGCAAGATTCTGGTTCCGCGGTTGCTGGCCAGGGGCCCTTCGGGCGCATCGCCGCTGCCCGTCAGCGAAGAGCATCTCGCGATCGTGCGCGAGGCAATGTACGGCGTGGTCAATGGCGGCGGCACCGGTGGAGCCGCGCGCATGTACGTACCGGGCGTGAGCATCGCGGCCAAGACCGGCACCGCACAGGTGCGGCGCATCACCATGGCGGAGCGCCGGACCGGCGTGCTGAAGAACGCTGCTCTGCCCTTCAAGATGCGGGACCACGCGCTGTTCGTGTGCTTCGCGCCGGCGGACAACCCGAAATACGCCGCCGGCATCGTGCTGGAGCATAACGGCCACACCGTTCGCAACCTCGATACGCCGCTGATCGGCCGGGACATCATGACCTATCTGTTCGATCGCGACCAGGCGATGAAGACGCTGGCCGAAGTGGAGCCGACCTGGGGCGGCGACTATACGACACGCATGGCCGCCCAGGCCGATGCCTTTCGCCAGGCGCAGAACGCGCCGCCGCCGCCTGCGCCCGAGGACGCGGCAGAGGCGGCGAGCGTCGTCGCTTCCGACGCCGCGAATGCAACCGTCAACACCACGACTTCCAACGTGGCGCCCACCGGCAGCGCGGACCGCGACTGATGGCGCGCCCCGGCGACGGCATCGTTCCCACCCAGGTCGCCCAGCTTCCCTGGCGGGTGCTGTTCCTGGTGCTGGCGATCGGCGGATTCGGGCTGGTCGTGCTCTATTCGGCGGCGGGCGGCAGTGTCCGCCCCTGGGCGATCAATCAGGGCACCCGTTTCCTGTTGTTCTTCGCGGTGGCGATGGGGATGTCGCGCGTGCCGGTGCGAATCTGGTCGCAGGGGGCGTTGCCGGTCTACGGCCTGCTCGTCGTCGCGCTGCTCGGCGTCGAACTGCTCGGCAAGGTGGCCGGGGGCAGCCAGCGCTGGATCAGCCTGGGCGGGTTCCAGTTCCAGCCCTCCGAACTGATGAAACCCATGATCGTGCTGGCGCTCGCCCGCTTTTATGAGATGCTGCCGGCCAGCGAGACGCGCAAGTTCGTGGCGATCTGGCCCGCCTGCGTGCTGATCGGCGTGCCAGCGCTGCTGGTGATCGCGCAGCCGGATCTCGGCACGGGGCTGATGATCACCGGATGCGGCGTGATGGTGATGTTCCTGGCGGGCGTGCCGCTGCGGCTGTTCATTGCCGGCGCGCTATCGGTGGCGGTGGCCGCGCCGCTCGCCTTCAATTTTTTGCTGCACGACTATCAGCGCAACCGCGTGCTGATCTTCCTTGATCCCGAGCGCGATCCACTCGGCACCGGCTATCACATCACCCAATCCAAGATCGCGATCGGATCGGGCGGGATTTTCGGCAAGGGTTTCCTGCAGGGCACGCAGAGCCATCTCGATTACCTCCCCGAAGGCCAAACCGATTTTGCGTTGGCGACGATGATGGAGGAATGGGGGCTGGCCGGGGGGGTGTTCCTGATCATTGCCTTCGGGATGCTGATCGCCTGGGGAATCGGCGTGGGCATGCGCGCCAAGACGCGATTCGGCCGGCTGACCGCGGCAGGGCTGGCCGGCACGATGTTCCTCTACTGCTCGATCAACATGGCGATGGTCATCGGCTTGGCGCCAGTGGTGGGCGTGCCGCTGCCGCTGATCAGTTTCGGCGGCACGGCCGTGATGACGTTCATGCTCTGCCTGGGCCTGCTGCTCTCGATCGATCGTGACGCCCGCACGAAAACGCGCTGGTGATGTTTTTTTGATTTTTGGGCTTTACAAGACGCGAAAGGCGACGCTAAAGGCGCGCCTCCGATGCGGCGGCCCCGAACCAACGGGCCACTGAAGAAGCCGGAATGGACGCATAGCTCAGTTGGTAGAGCAGCTGACTCTTAATCAGCGGGTCCTAGGTTCGAGCCCTAGTGCGTCCACCACTTCCCCTGAAAATCCAGCTACGCCGGTCGGCGAACAGGCACCGCTTCCAATGCGATTGGCTTGATCGTTCGACAATATCCCTCCGCCCAAGCTATCTGGTCCTGCTCCGCGAAGTCGAGATCGGCTGAAGGCGGCTGTGACGGGGACGAAGGAGAGGACGTGCGCAGATTCATTCTGGCTGGCGTGCTACTGACGGCACTGACTGCGACGTCGACGGCGCGGCCGCCGCAGATGGCGGTACAGCCACTCCACGGGCAGTTGCAGGGGCCATTCGAGCTACATTCCCGCATCTACCCCGGCACGGTCCGACGCTATTGGGTCTATGTTCCGGGCGGCTACAATCCGGGGCGGCCGCCCAACCTCCTTCTCTTCCAGGACGGCCAGCGGGCGATCAACCCCGCCGGGCCGCTCCATGTGCCGCACGTCCTCGACACGCTGATCGCGCAGGGCGCAATACCGCCGACGCTCGGCGTCTTCGTGACCCCCGGCCACCGTGCGGCGCGCTACCCGGATTCGCTGGGAATGCAGAACCCGGATCATCGGGCGGAAGAATATGATGCTTTGTCGGACGCCTATTCCCGAATGACGCTCGAAGAGTTGCTGCCGGCCGTGGCGCGGCGCTGGCCTGTCGCCGCGGAGCCGTCGCGCCGAGCCGTCGGCGGCACGTCCAGCGGGGCCATCGCGTCGTGGACGATGGCGTGGCGGCATCCGGAAGCCTTTGGCAACGTCATCAGCTTCATCGGCAGCTACACGTCGATTGGCCTGAACTTCGCGCCCGATGGCAGCCCGCTGACCTATGGCGGCGACATCTATCCCGGCCTGATCCGAAAGAGCGCCATCCGGCCGCTGCGCGTCTTCCTCCAGGACGGGCGCGAAGATCTGGACAATGAACATGGCAACTGGTTCCTGGCGAACCAGCAGATGCTGAAAAGCCTGCAATGGGCCAACGCCCATGCCGACGCCGAAAAGAGGCCAGGCCCGCGCTACGATGTGCGCTATGCCTGGACGGGCGGAGGCCACTCCGATGCCGAAGGCGGCGCGATCCTGCCGGAGGTATTGCGCTGGATCTGGCGCGATCAGCCGGCAGGCCCTGCCTCAACGCGGCCAGACGGTGCCCCCCCAAACTCTCCGTAAGGCCGGGTTCTGATCGCCGACTCCGCTACCTTTGCGACGCGACAAAAGGTGACGTTTCTGTCCGCGTTTCAAGCGGCGCTTCGCACCTGCCGCGCCTTCATCTACATACCGTTCAGTACTGCACCTCTCGCAACTACATAAACCGTGTTTATGGAAGTGCATCAATCTGTTTGCAGTAGTCAGTCATACCACAAGGTGAGAGTGGTAAGGCCAATAAGCAGATACAGGAGAGGTTGATGCGCGCGATTGCGTTGCTGGCGGGCGCCAGCATGTTGGCATATGCAACACCCACTTGGGCTCAGCAGGGCACGGAGAGTGGCGCCATCATCACCCCGGGAGCAGCGACGGAGCCGCAGCGAACCGATTCCTCTCCAGCCGACGCTCAAGCCAGTGACATCATCGTCACGGCATCGCGAATTGATCGAAGCGGCTTCGTCGCGCCCAGCCCCACGCTCGTGATCGGCGCGGATACGCTGAAAACGCGTGCCGCGGTGAACGTCGCCGACGTGATCAACGAGCTTCCCGCCTTCCGGCGGACGCAATCGCCTGAAGGGGGCGGCATCGCTAATTCCGGCGCGAACAACATCGACCTTCGCGGCCTCAACCCCGTGCGGACCCTGGTGCTGTTGGATCGCTTGCGGCTCCCCGCAGTCAACCTCCCGGGCGCGACGGTGGCGGGCACTACTGACCTCAACCTCATCCCCGCGGCTTTGATCAGCCGTGTCGACGTCGTCACCGGCGGCGCGTCCGCGGCCTATGGCTCGGATGTCGTAGCGGGCGTGGTCAACCTGCAGCTGGATACGAAGCTCAAGGGCTTCAAGGCGAACATTCAATGGGGCCAGACCCGCTATCGCGACGCGACCCCGCCGCTATCAATTCACGCTGATCAGGAAGGAAGTGGCGGAGAGGGAGGGATTCGAACCCTCGGTACGGTTACCCGCACAACGGTTTTCGAGACCGCCCCGATCGACCACTCCGGCACCTCTCCGCTGAGGGGTGGTACGCAATCGGAAAGCTCCGAAAGCCGCGTACCGGTCGCTGTGAGGCGCGGCCATTAGCGCAACCTTTCGACCGGTGCAAGCAGTGCTTGTGCAAGAAATTACACGCACTACGTTAACCCCATGTCTCAACCCGCAACGACGCCGGCTCGCCTCGAATCCGGCACCCCCATGCCTGCCGTTGCCGTCGCCCGCTTCGCCATTGGCGATGTCGTGCGCCATCGGCTCCTCGATTTCCGCGGCGTGATCTTCGACGTCGATCCCGTCTTCGCCAATACCGACGAATGGTATGATTCGATTCCGGAGGCAGCGCGCCCGCGCAAGGACCAGCCCTTCTACCATCTGCTCGCCGAGAATGCCGAATCGAGCTATATCGCCTATGTCAGCCAGCAGAACCTGGTCGCCGACGACAGCGACGAGCCGATCGACCATCCCGGCATCAGCGGCCTGTTCGAAGGCTATGCCGCTGGGCGCTACCGCCTGCGGCCCCACCACCGCCACTAAGGCGCACGGCACGAAAATCACCCGGCGGCGCCGCGAAACGGTTGACATCGGCACCTCCATCGCATAGCTGCGCCCTTCCTCCTGCCGGGGTACACCCCTGGCGGGCACATGCATTTTGAAGCAGAGAAGAGACCGATGTTCGCTATCGTGCGCACGGGCGGCAAGCAGTATCGCGTTGCCGCAGGAGACAAGATCGTCGTCGAGAAGCTCGACGGCGAAGCCGGTTCGTCGGTGACGCTGGGCGACGTCCTGCTGGCCGGCGAAGGCGGCGAGCTGAAGGCGACCGACGGCCTGACCGTCTCTGCCGAAATCATCGCGCAGGCGAAGGGCGAGAAGGTCATCGTCTTCAAGAAGCGCCGTCGCCACAATTATCGCCGCAAGAACGGCCACCGCCAGCAGCACACGATCCTGAAGATCACTGCGATCGGCGCGGCCAAGTAAGCGACACGAGACTCGAGGAGTATAGACAATGGCACATAAGAAGGCAGGCGGCTCGTCCCGCAACGGTCGCGACTCTGCTGGCCGTCGTCTTGGCGTGAAGAAGTTCGGTGGTGAAGCCGTCATCGCCGGCAACATCCTCGTGCGTCAGCGCGGCACCAAATTTTACCCGGGCGTGAACGTGGGCATGGGCAAGGACCATACCCTCTTCGCGCTCACCGACGGCCGCGTGTCGTTCAAGGAAGGCAAGCTTGGTCGCAAGTTCTGCTCCGTAGACATGATTGCCGAGGCGGCCGAATAACATCGGGCGACCGCACGGGTTGCCCACCAGGGCGACCCGGGTTCGACGAACCAACGCGAAAAGGGAGACGGGTCGCCCCGGTCTCCCTTTTTTCATGCTCCCTGCAATCGCGGCGCAACACCCATGTCGTACAGACATGATGTGGGGTGCAGCAGGACCGAGGAGTGATGGTCATGTTCGTGCGGACCCAAAGATTGACGTTACGTCCCGGCTGGCCCGAGGATGCTCCCGCCCTGGCCCGGGCGATCGACCATGAAGCCGTCGTGCGCAACCTGTCGCGCGTGCCCTGGCCCTATGGGATCGAAGCGGCTGAAACATTTCTCGCGCATTGGACCGAGACGCGCTTCCTGGTGTTCGAACATCAGGCGGGCGCCGTGTCGCTGGTCGGCTGCGTCGGGATCGATGCAGTGGGCAGCGAGGCGCAGGAGTTGGGCTATTGGTTCACGCCCTCTGCCTGGGGCAAGGGCTATGCCACCGAAGCAGCTCGCGGCGTGCTCGCGGCCGCTCGCGCCGCCGGTGTCCGCCGCGTTACCTCCGGTCACTTTGTCGACAACCCGGCGTCCGGCCGCGTGCTGCACAAGCTGGGATTCCGTCCCACCGGCCGGATAGACCCTGTCTGGTCAAAGGGACGCGGCTGCGAAGTCGCGTGCGCCCGATTCGAGCGGACGCTCGATTCGGACGCGTGTTCGCCGCGACCCCAGCCGGAGTCGCGCCTTGCGGCGTGACTTCGTCTCTCGCAGATCCTCGCCGCGGACCGGCCCCTCTCCTACGCCATCCCTCCTGCTTCCCCCCGCGCCGAAGCTCGCCTAAGCCGGTGGGGAAACAGGAAGGTTGACCCATTGACGACGATGGCGGCGCGCCGGCGCCTCTCTCCCGAAGAATCCCGCGATGCTGCGCTGGAGGCGGCGCGCGCGCTGTTGATCGAAGACGGCCCGCAAGCGGTGACGCTGAAGGCGGTGGCCGCGCGCATCGGGCGCACGCACGCCAATCTGCTGCACCATTTCGGCTCGGCGGCAGGGCTGCAAAAGGCGCTTGCGGCGAGCATGGCCGATACGGTGACGGCCCAGATCGGCGAGGCAGTGCTCCGCGCGCGAAGCGGCGACCAAAATTTGCGCGAAGTCGTCGACATGGCGTTCGACGCCTTCGATCGCGGCGGTGCAGGCGCGCTGGCGAGCTGGATGATCCTCACCGGCAACGAAGACGCGCTCGATCCGATTCTGGAGGCGATTCACCGGCTGGTCGATCGGATCAGCGAAGGCGAGGATGCGCGTGCGCCCCTACGCGAGGAAACGCTGCAATTGACGCTGATGGCACTGGGGGACGCGCTGCTCGGCGCCCCGATGGCGCGTGCGCTCGGGCTGCCGCGGGACAAGGCGCGCGATCTGGCGGCGTTGATGCTTCGCGAGCGGATCGAAATCACCGACTAGCCTGCGCGGCGCCGCAACGCAGACGTCCGCTCGCGACGCGCTACTCCGCCGCGGCGGACACACGCTGCGCTTCGCCCGCCACCGCTTCGCGCACGGCGCGGGACAGCGCGGCGACGGTGAACGGCTTGCGCAGCACCGGTCGGTCGCGGAGCTGTTCGGCGCTTGCCTCGCCGGTGAAGCCGGTGACGAACAGCACCGCCGCCCCCCGCAGCCTCCCCTCTAGGCTCGACACCATTTCCGGCCCGGTCTGGCCGGGCATCAGCACGTCGGTCATCACCAGATCCAGCACCGGCATGCGTTCGATCGCCGCGGCAGCACGCAGCGGATCGGCGCAGCCGACGGCGCGATGGCCCAGCTCGCGCAGCGCTGCCAGCGTCGCGGCAAGGACGCGGGGATCGTCTTCGACCACGAGAATATCGTAGGCGGGCCCTGCACTGTCCTCCGTCGGCTCCGCTCGCACGGGCGCCCGCGCCGCTCCCAGGTCGGCGCCCTTGTGACGCGGCAGGTACAGCGTGACGGTCGTGCCCTCGCCCGGCCGAGTTTCGATCGCGATGCCGCCCCCCGACTGCCGGACGAAACCGAAGATCTGGCTGAGGCCAAGGCCCGTGCCCTTGCCCACCGGCTTGGTTGTGAAGAAGGGCTCAAACACCCGTTCGAGCACGTCTGGCGTCATTCCGCAGCCATCGTCCTGGACGGCGACGGACACATAATCGCCGGCCGCGCAGTGCCCGACTTCATTGACCGCCAGCCGCGATTCGCCGGTGGTGATCACCAGCGTGCCGCGCCCGTTCATCGCGTCGCGCGCGTTGACCGCGAGGTTGAGCACGGCGTTTTCCAACTGGTGCCGATCCACCCAAATGCGCCAGCCGGTGCCCTGGTTGCGGGCCTTGACCTGGATGGTATCGCCCAGCGTCCGATCGAGCAGATCGCGCATCCCGCGGATCAGCATGCCCGCATCCACGGCCTCCGGAGCCAGCGATTCGGATCGGGAAAAGGCGAGCAGCTGACGCGTAAGTGCGGCGGCGCGGTGCGCGCCTTCCATCGCATTGTCGAGATGGCGCGACGCTTCGCGCGGATCGCTTTCGATCTGCCGACGCGCCAGCTCCACTCCACCCAGCACCACCGCCAGCATGTTGTTGAAGTCGTGCGCGATGCCGCCGGTCAGCTGGCCCACCGCGTCCATCTTCTGCGCCTGGCGCAGCTTGGCTTCGGCTTGTTCGCGCTCGCGCGCTTCGGCGCGCAGCTGCGCGGTAGCGGCGGCCACTGCCTCCCGCAGCTGCCCGGTACGCTCGCGCTCCCAGGCCGCATCGGCGTCCGCCAGCGCCCGATCGCCCGTCGCTTCGACCGCCAGCCAGCCGAGCACGACCGCGCCCAATGCAATCAGCATCCCGAACCCGGTCAATACGCGCGAGGCATAGCTGGATTTCTCGATCTGCTGGTCCGCTGCCAGCGTGCGATCGCGCAGCACGCCGCGCTCGTGCGCAACGATCTGGTCGAGCATGACTTCCAGCTGCTTGCGCGCCGGACTTTCCCGCACCTGATAATAGGATCCCCAGGCGTCGCGATGGCGCTTGTAGGTGGAATAAAGCGCGGTGGCGTTCAGCTCTTCGCCGCGCTCGGTGAACACACGCTGGAGCTGTGCAATTTCCCGCTGCTGCGCCCGGTTGTCGCCGGTCAGCTGACGCAGCCGCTGGAGCTGCTCCCCCGCTTTGCTCCATTGATCGGTATATTGCTGCCCCAGATTGCGATCGGCGCTGACCACATAGCGCCCGAGCGCCGCCTCTGCGGCGGAAATCGCGCCGGAGAGCTGGTTGGCGCGAAGGATCACTTCGAAGCTGTGCTGCTGGAGCGCGATGGCGCGATCGCGCTCCGCATCGGTGCGCTGCTGAATCAGGATCAGCGCACCCAGAACGACAACGCCCAGGATCGCCAATGCGCCGAGCAGAAGCAAGCGCCAGTTCTTTGCGCGAACCGAACGCTCCAGGGACGGAAGTGCGTCGCTCATTCCGCCTGTGTCTAGGCGCTCCCGGCGGGCGTGAAAAGCGGGTTTAGCCGATTACCCCGACAGCTTGGCCCGCCGCGCGGAACATGCCGAGCACGCGCTCGATCTGGTCGGGCCGATGCTCGGCGCACAGCGAACAGCGCAGCAGGAAGGTGCCGGCCGGAGTCGCCGGCGGGCGCGCCATGTTGACGTACAGGCCGTTCTCCAGCAGCGCCTGCCACATCACCACCGCCTGTTCCTGGTCCTCCAGGATCACCGCGACGATCGCGCTCTCGGGCTTCGCCGTGCCGAGCTTGAAGCCCATTTCGGTGAGGCCGCCGTGCAGCGCGCGGGCATTCTCCCACAGCCGCGCGCGCTTCTCGTGCGCGGTCATCAGCTTGCGGATCGAGGTCGCGGCGGTCGCCACCACGCTCGGCGGCAGCGAGGCGGTGAAGATGTACGGGCGGCAGGCCAGCCGGATTGCCTCGAACTTGGGATGGTTCGAGATGCAGAAGCCGCCGACGGTCCCGACCGACTTGGAGAAGGTGCCGACGACGAAGTCGACGTCCGCTTCCAGCCCCTGGTCCTCGTACACGCCGCGGCCGTTGGGGCCGAAAAAGCCCATCGAATGCGCCTCGTCGACCAGCACCATCGCGCCGTGCTTCTTGGCGACGGCGACCATTTCCTTGAGCGGCGCGATGTCGCCGAGCATCGAATAGACGCCTTCCAGCACCACCAGCTTGCCGGCTTCGGCGGGCAGGCGGCCGAGGCGCTTGTCCAGGTCCGTCACGTCGTTGTGGCGGAAGCGGACGATCTCGGCATTGCCCTGCTTGCAGCCATCATAGATCGAGGCGTGGCTGTCGGCGTCGAGGATGATGTACTCACCCTTGCCCGCCAGCGTCGAGATCATGCCCAGATTGGCCATGTAGCCGGTGGAGAAGACGATCGCGCCCGACACGCCGTAGAAGTCGCGCAGCGCCTGCTCGACTTCCATGTGATCGCGGAAGGTGCCGTTGAGCATGCGGCTGCCGTTGGTGCCCGAACCGAACTGGTCGAGCGCGTCCTTGCCGGCCCGGATCACGTCCGGATCGAACGTCATGCCCATATAGTTGTAGGTGCCGAGCAGGATCGTGTCCTTGCCCTTGATCACCGCCTCGGTCGGCGACTTGACCTGCTCCATCACGATCGCGAACGGATCGATCACGCCGCTGTCGAGCAGCTTCTGGCGCTCGGCGATCAGGCCGTCGAACTTGCTCATCAGGTCGGTCATGCGGTTCAGCCCTTGAGCTTCTGCACAGCGTCGACCAGCTGGCCGACATTCTCGATCTCGGCCTGCATGTTCATGGTGATGACGATGTCGAACTCGTCCTCGATCGCGGCGACGAAATCCATCACCGTCAGGCTGTCCCATTCGAGATCGCCGGCGAAGGTGGTGGTTTCGGTGAGCGCGACGCCCTTCTTGTTGAAGGGTTCGATCTGCGCGGCGACGATGTCGAAGATTTCTGCACGGTCAGTCATGCGGCCGGTCCTTAGTGGTATCGGCTGCAGGTGCCAAGCGAATGCGGCGAAAGCGGGCCCGTGGCGGGGCAGTGCCCCAAAGGTCAGGCCGCGGCTTGCTCGGCACCGGCGGCGAGCAGCTGATGGACCCACAGGTCCATCTGTCCGCCGATCTTCTGCAGCAGCGCTGGATGATAATGCGTCACGTCCGCCATCTCGTCCGGGCTATCGATCACGTGCGCGACTTCCAGGAGGAACAGATGCTCCGGATTCTCCCGCGCCATCCGGCGCCACACCGCGTTGAAAATCCGGCAGCGTTCCGGCGAGTGGTTGAGGCCGAGGCGATACTTCTCGATCGGTGCGTCTTCGGGCGGCAGCACCACCAGCATCCGCAGGCCGTTCTCGATCAGGTGGATGCACAGGCGCAGCACGCATTTCTCGTACAGGCCAATTTCCAGCAGATGCCATTTCTTCGGCCAACGATTGTCGAGATAGTCGACGGTCGCCCCATAGACGAGGAAGGGCGGGAACGCCTGTTCCTTGTAGCTGCCATCGTCCATCATCCGGAGCGCGAACAGCCGCGGATTGTTGTCGAATTCGACCGCGGCGCGGAAGCGACTATAATGCGCGATGCCGCCGGACTGGCAATCGAACATAATGCGGATCGCCGGCTCGATAGCCGGTTCGGCGCGCAATTCGGCGCGGATGGCGGCGCGGACCTCGGGTTCGTCGAAGCCATGGTCCTGGATCCAGTCGGGCCGCACCCGGCTGAACCGACCGTCCAGCGCGCTGAAATCCGCATCCGGCCAGTTCACCCGGATCTTGCCCAGCGCAAATTCCTCCAACCCCATATGCATCGCGCGGCACGAGAAGGTGAAGTGCACCAGCCGCTGATCGACATGGTCGTACATCACGAAGCCGACCAAGCCGTAGCGACCATATTTGTCCCAGGCAAAGATCGACCAGCTGTGGTTTCGGGTGACGTTGATGATATCGCGTTCGAGTGCGGCGGGGTCGACGCGCGACTGGGTATAGTTGAGCTGGTTGGCGCGGTTGATCAGCTCGGCGATACGCGGCACGAACTCCAGATTGTCCATGAGGAAGGGCGCGCAGGCGCACAGGCCGGACGCGCGCAGGAAATCGTCGTTCGACTGGCCGGGCACCACGGCGCGATCGCGCTTCTTCGCTTCGAGCAGCCGATAGTCTTGCACGCGACTGCGCTTCCCGGTCTGCATCGCGAGCAGCCCGGTGAGTTGGTCGTCGGCATCGGGCGCGGTGGGGTCGAGCGTCTGGATGTCCGGCAGCGCGTGGCGCACCTCGCCCAGATTATGGGGATTGTCGTCGATGAACAGCACGTTGGCGGGGCGCAGCTGCATGTCGGCGATGATCCCGCGGATCGCCTCCGGCTTGGGCGTGAAGGCGATATGCGGGAAAACGAATTCGTCCCACAGGCCGAACGCCTCCAGTTGCGCCCGCCCCGCCGCCTCATCATTCTTCGAGCAGATCGAGGACACCACGCCGCGCGCGTTGAACGCCCGGATCAGGTCCGCCCGGCGCTCGAACAGCGTTACCGCATCGCCCTCGGCGAGGGTGCCCCGCCACAGCGTGTCGTCGAGATCCCAGAGGATCAGCTTGATCGGGGCAGTCCACATCACCTGCCCATTATAGGTTGGTTAAGGGCGAATCGGGCTCACAACAGCCCCTTGTCGCGATACCAGCGCGCCGTCTCCGCCAAGCCCGATTCGGTTGGCACCTGCGGCGTCCACAGATTGGCCGGCGCTCGGTGCGCGGGATCGGCCACCCAATCGGGATGGCAGAAATAGGAGACGCGATCCGGCGTCAGCTTCGCCCGCCTGCCGCGCACCAGCCGATCGACGCGCGCGCCGGCCATCAGCACGGCTTTGGGGAGCGACAGGGCGAGCACGCGCCGGCCCACCGCCGCGCCGATCGCGTGGGCGAAGGCGGGATGACTCCAGCCTCCTTCCCGCCCGTCATCGGGATCGATCTCTCCGGGAAAGCGCTCCGTCGCGGCGAGCGCGAGCAGCAGCCGGCCCAGGTCGCTCACCTCGATCACCGAGATGCGTCCGCCCGGCGGCAGCAGCGCAAGCCCGAAGCGGGCAACGCGGAACAGCTCCAGCATTTCGAGATCGCCGGGGCCATAGATCGCCGGTGGTCGCACGATCGTCCAGTCGAGCCCGGAAGCGCGCACCAGCCTGTCCGCTTCGCCCTTCGACCAGCCATAGGCCGACAGCTGCGGCTCGCGGCTGGCGAGCGAGGAGACATGGACGAAGCGCCGCACGCCAGCGCTGGTCGCCGCGGCAAGCATGTTCGCAGTGCCGGTGATGTTGCCGCGCGCGAAGCCGTCCTGATCGGGTGCATTCACCACGCCCGCGACATGGATCACCGCGTCGGCACCCTGGCAAAGCTGCGCCAGCGCCTCGAGCGCGTCGAGATCGCCGCGGATCCAGGTCAGGCCTGCTTGCGCGGGCTGTTCGCGGCGCGTGAGCGCCCGCACCTCGTGCCCCGCAGCCAGCGCCAGCGCGATCAGCCGCGAACCGACAAAGCCGGTGCCGCCGGTGATGGCAAGGACGCTCACAGCAGCGCCATATGGCTGCGATGGACGAGCGCGCTGCGCGGGGCATAGCCCAAGATCGCGCCGACTTCCTCGCTGCGCCGCCCCACGATGCGGGAAGCATCGACATGGCCATATTCGGCGAGCCCGCGGGCGAGATGCTTGCCGTCTGGGCCCACCACCACGATCAGGTCGCCGCGCGCGAACCGCCCTTCGACGCGCGTCGCCCCGGCCGAAAGCAGGCTGCGCCCGTCGCGCAGCGCCTGCGCGGCGCCGGCGTCGATATGGATCGCGCCCTTCGCCGTCAGGCCGCCGCGCAGCCACGCCTTGCGTGCGGCCGCGCCCTTCTGCGCGAGGAACAGCGTGCCCCTGCCCTCTTCCGCCAGCCGCGCCAACGGGTGCGCCACGCGCCCGTCGGTGATCGCGAGATGGGCGCCGGCGCTGGTGGCGATCCGCGCCGCCTCGATCTTCGACACCATCCCGCCCGAACCCATGCCCGAGGCCGAGCCGCGATCCGCCATCGATTCGATCCGCTCGTCGATCACCGTCACCACCGGGATCAGCGTCGCATCGGGGTTGGTGTTGGGATTGGCGGTGTAGAGACCGTCGACATCGGAAAGCAGCACCACGCCGTCCGCATTGGCGGCGCTGGCGACCCGTGCGGCCAGGCGGTCATTGTCGCCGAAGCGGATCTCCTCGGTCGCCACCGAATCATTCTCGTTGATGACCGGCACCACGCCGAGCCGCAGCAGCCGATCCAGCGTCGCGGAGACGTTGAGATAGCGCCGGCGATCCTCGAGGTCGTCGAGCGTAACGAGCATCTGCGCGGCGGTAAGCCCCTGATCGTGCAGCAATTCTGCCCAGATGCTCGACAGGGCGATCTGCCCGGTTGCGGCCGCCGCCTGCGCGTCTTCCAAGCTGGCGCGACCGCCCTTGGGCAGCTTCAGCCGCCGCGCGCCCAGCGCGATCGCGCCGGAGGAAACCACCACCAGCTGCTGCCCCAGCCGCGCCCGCGCACCCAGATCGGCGACCAAGCCGGCCAGCCAATCGCGGCGTACCTGCCCTTCGGCATCCACCAGCAGCGACGAACCCACCTTCACGACCAGCCGGCCACAAGTGGAGGGCGTGAAGCCGATCGCATCGGCGGAGGCAGCGGGCGCGGACATTGCGGGGCTCTTAGCGGTGCCGCTCGCCATCTGCCAAGCCGATCAAACGATCGATTCGCGCTGCAGGTCGCAGCAATGGCCGCTTCCCGCCGCCGCCAGCGCCGCCGTCACCGCGTCGCGCGTCTCGCTGTCGCCGGCGCGGATCTCGCCCAGCTCGGCTGCGGTCAGCAGCACCACCGGCACCACGCGCACGGTCGACAGCGGCATATCTTCAATCCACGTGGCGAAATCGGGCTCCGGACCGCCGATCAGCACGCCCAGCACATCGTCCGCCGTCAGGAAATACGACGGCATCCGCGCGGCGATCGCAGCGGAGGCGGAGACATTGGTCAATTCCAGCGGGATTGGGCCGTGGCGTTCCAGCGGCGCCAGAATGCCCCGCTCCTCGGCCACGATCGCCGCCACCCGCCGCAGGACTTCGAGCATCCAGCCATCGCCCGCCACCTGGGACGCGGCGCCTTCGCCCGCGCCTTCGATGAACAGCTCGACCTCAAATCCGTTGGTGGCGCTTGCGTCGTCCAGTGGATCGGAAAGCCCATCGGTGGCGAGCAGGATCGCACTGCCGCGATGGATCAGCCGATAGGCCTCGTGCCCGCCCGGCCAGCGCGATCCTGCCGGCGCGCTGGACAGGATTCGATCGCTGGTGGGCCCGAGTGCTTCCCAGAACCGCGCCCGCGCCGCTGCCGAACGATCGGCGAGGCTGGCGGGTGCGGCATGGGCCGTCTTCGCCTGCGGCCGCGCGCGAAACAGCCCACGCAGCCAGCCCAAAGCACCCATCAGCACCCTCCCCAAACGAGTCAGGGGGCTGGCAATGCCCTAGAAATGCGTCAGACCGGCGACCATTCGACGGGTTCCTCGTCGTCATCCGCGGCGATGTCGCGCGCGATGCCGGGGCCCGGCCCGATCGCTTCCAGCAGCTGATCGAGCACCCAGTCCACGCCGGTACCGGCCGCGCCGGAGATCGGAATCACCTGCGCACCGCTCGCCTCTTCAAGCTCGGCCGACAGCGCGGCGATCAGTTCGTCGTCCAGCGTATCGATCTTGTTGAGCGCGACCACCACCGGCTTGTCGATAAGGCCCGCGCCATAGGCTTCCAGCTCGTCGCGTACGATGCGGTAGCTGGTGGCGACATCCTCGTCATTCGCGTCGATCAGGTGCAGCAGCACCTGACAGCGTTCGATATGGCCCAGGAAGCGATCGCCAATGCCCGCGCCTTCCGCCGCGCCTTCGATCAGGCCGGGGATGTCCGCGATCACGAACTCCTGCCCCTTGTGGCGCACCACGCCCAACTGCGGCCGAGTGGTGGTGAAGGCATATTCGCCCACCTTCGCCTGCGCGTTGGTCACCGCGTTGATGAAGGTGGACTTGCCGGCGTTCGGCAGACCGACCAGCCCGGCATCGGCGAGCAGCTTCAGGCGCAGCCAGACCCAGGCCTCGTCGCCCGGCCAGCCGGTGCCGTGCTGGCGCGGGGCCCGGTTGGTCGACGTCTTGTAGCTCGCGTTGCCGCGACCGCCATCGCCGCCGCGCAGGAACACGACGCGCTCGCCTTCCTTGGTCAGGTCGAGCAGCAGCGTACGTTCGTCGTCGTCCGCCAGCACCTGCGTGCCGATCGGCACCTTGATCACTAGATCGTCACCGCCCCCGCCGGTGCGGTTCGATCCCGATCCGCCGGAGCCGCGCGGCGCCCGGAAATGCTGGGTGTAGCGGAAATCGATGAGCGTATTGAGGCCCGCGACGGCTTCGAAAATGATGTCGCCGCCCTTGCCGCCGTTGCCGCCATCCGGGCCGCCATATTCGATGAACTTTTCGCGCCGGAAGCTCACGGCACCGGGACCGCCCGTACCGGAGCGGACGAAAATCTTTGCTTGATCGAGGAAATGCATCGCAAGCCCATAGACGTTCGGCGCGATTCCGTCACCCCCGGCAGCGTCGGCGCGCCGCGCACGTCGCACAAACGACACTTTCCGGGTGGCATCGGCGTTCAGCACGGCTATACGCGAGCGGATCATTTCCGCTCATACGCCGTTTCGTGGGCGCAAGGATCAAGCTCGAAGGACGTTCAGCCACCCGCATGAATTCGATCGATCGCTACATGGCGCGGCTGATCGCGGTGCCGCTGATCTCCACCCTGATCATCTCCGCCATGCTGCTCGTGCTGGATCGGATGCTGCGGCTTTTCGAATTCGTCGCGACCGAAGGAGGGCCGGTGAGCGTGGTATGGCGGATGCTCGCCAATCTGCTGCCGGAATATCTGGGCCTCGGCATCCCGATCGGGTTGCTGCTGGGCGTGCTGCTCGCCTTCCGCCGATTGGCGACCAGCTCGGAGCTAGACGTGCTGCGCGCCGTGGGCGTCAGCTACACCCGGCTGCTGCGCGTGCCCTACATGTATGCGATCGTGCTGGCGGCGGTAAACTTCGCGATCGTCGGCTTCGTTCAGCCCACCTCGCGCTACAATTATGAGCAGCTTCGCTTTGAGCTGCGCTCCGGCGCGCTGGGTGCATCGATCAAGGTGGGCGAGTTTACCAATTTCGGTTCGAAGATGACGCTGCGGATCGAATCGAGCCAGAATGAAGGGCGCGACCTGCGCGGCATCTTCGTGCAGATGACGACCAACGACGGCACGCCGCTGGCGGTGACCGCGCAGACCGGCCAGTTTCTGCGCTCGGACGATCCGGACACGATCATCTTCCGCCTCACCAACGGTCGCCTGGTCCATCAGGACAAGAGCTCGCCGGTGCCGCGCGTGCTCACCTTCAGCACCCATAATCTGCCGATCCCGCTCCCCAAATATGAGCAGTTTCGCAAGCGCGGCGACAGCAATCTGGAACGCACGCTACCCGAACTGGCGGTGATCGGGCGCAACCGCACCGCCGATCAGGTGGAGCGCGAGACGAGCCGTTCGGCGTTCCACTATCGCATGGCCGAAGTGACGACGATGTTCCTGCTGCCCATGCTGGCGGTAGCGCTGGGCATTCCGCCGAAGCGCTCCACGTCGATGCTCGGCGTGTTCCTGTCGATCCTGATGATCGTCACCTATCACAAGGTGAATGAATATGCGCAGGGCGTGGGCAGCCTGGGCCTGATCGATCCGCTGATCGCGCTATGGGTGCCGTTCGCCATCTTCGCGGGGCTGACGATCTGGATGTACTACACCGTGGCCTATGTACCCGGTGGGCAGCCGATCGGCGCGCTGGAGCGCGTGTTCGCCAAGACGGGCAAGCTGATCGGCCGCTTCCTGCCGGGCGGCCGCCGTCGCCGCCGTCTGGCGGAGGCCGCGAAATGAGCCTGCGCGCGCTGTTCCCATCCCAAATCGTCTCGCTTTACATGGCGCGGCTTTTCGTTGTGCGGACTTTCGCGCTGCTCGGCGCGCTCGTCCTGGTGCTGACGTCGCTCGATCTGCTGACGGAATCGGCGGGAATCCTTGCCTATCCCGGTAACGGCAATGCGGAGATCCTGCGCTACGTGACGCTACGCGTGCCGCAGATCGTCGCGACCTTCCTGCCCTATTCGGTACTGGGCGGGGCGATCTTCACGCTCGCGCAGCTCAACCAGAACAGCGAAGTCATCTCGCTCAAGTCGGGCGGGCTTTCGGCGCACCAGGTGCTGGCGCCACTGATGCTTTCCGGGCTTGTTGTCGCAGGGCTTTCGTTCGCGTTCAACGACCGTATCGTCAGCCGCGCCACGTCCACGCTCGAACAGTGGAAGAAGGTTGATTATGCCCCCCTTCCCGTCGATCGCGGCGATCGCGCCAATGTGTGGGTGCAGTCGGCCGGCAACCTGATCCAGGTGAACCAGATCAAGGGCAAGGGCACGGCCGCCCAGCTGTACGACATCAAGGTCTATGAGCGGGAGAACGGCTCGCTTACCTCGATCCTGACGGCGAAGCACGGCGTCCTTGCCGGCAATGGCTGGCGCGTGGACGGCGCCCAGCGTTTCGATGTCGCGAGCGGTACGCTGACGACGATCGGCACCACCGTCATCGCACAGGGCGTGCGCCCGGATCAGTTCACCCTGGCCCATGTTGATCCCGATTCGCATTCGTTCAGTGAACTGCGCAGCGCAATCGGCGAATTGCGCCAGGCCGGCCGCCCGACCAAGGCGCTGGAGGGATCGCTGTGGCACAAGCTCTCCGGCCCACTGTCGGCGCTACTGATGCCGCTGCTGGGCGGCGTCTCCGCCTTCGGCCTGGCGCGTTCGGGCAAGCTGTTCGTGCGCGTGGTGATCGGGATGGCGCTGGGCTTCCTCTATTTCGTCGCGGATAATTTCGCGCTGGCGATGGGCAATCTCGGCGCCTACCCGCCCTTCCTCGCGGCCTGGGCGCCCTTCCTGCTGTTCCTGATGATCGGCGAGGCGGTGCTGCTGCGGACCGAGGAGTAGCGGGGCCGCACCTCGCGCAACGCTGTCGTGCACCTGGGTAAAGTGCAGCGCGCGGATGTTGCTATCGTCGCCCGCGGAGCGTATCCCTGAAACCTCTAAAAGGGCAAAGATATGAAGGGCTTGATCTACGCCGCGGTGCTCGCGGTATCGGCAACGGGATCCGCGGAGGCGGCGCTCCTCACGCGCAGCTTCAATGTCACTGCCAATCAGTTCATGAATTTCGCGGGCCAGCCAGCCCCCTTCCAGACGTTCAGCGCCGATATCACGGTTACATGCGACAATACCAAGAACGGCTTTTTCGGCGCACCGGATTACTTCCGCGTCATCACCGATGGGCAAGTCAACGCGGCACCCTTCTCGACGGCCCCGATCGCCGGCTATTTCGGGCCAAACGATTTCGTAAGAACCGGTCGCATCGGTGTCGGTGGCGCGATCAACGGCGGGAACGTGTCGCTGCCGGGGACGGACGACTTCTACATCGTGTTCGACGTCGACACTATCGGCAGCGGTTCGGTGTCCTTCGTCACGGCGTCGCAGACCGGCGCCTTCCTCTCAGCCGGTGCTGTCGTGCGCGAGACGACCGCGTCGGCACCCGTTCCTGAACCCGGCACCTGGATGCTGCTGTTGGCAGGGATTGGCGTCGTCGGCGTCGCGATCCGCCGTGCTCGGCCGGCGCTTGCCCCCGCCTGATCTTCGCGCCTGAAGAGGGTAGGAAATCGACGCAGTCTACTTGCCAGGATGCGCCTTCGCCCAGTCGAGCGCCTCCTGCAGCGTCGTCACCCACACCTCGCCGCGATGCTGCGCCAGCCATGCGACGAACTTGCGATGCTCGCCGTCCGACAGCACCGTATAGTCGCCGCCGACGCCGTGGAACAGGAACACCGCCCAGCCACCACCCTGTTCGGCCTCGCGAACATAGGCGATCATCTTTTCCGCCGTGGCGCCCACGTCGAACGGGCGTGAGGGCACGCGCATGGGATCCGTCTTCGAAACGTCCGCGCGCGCGCTGGAGGGCGCGTCCGCCACGCCGCGGACATAGGTGACGGTGCCCGCCTTGCGAAGCTCTTCCAGATAATCGACGCCACCCGCCAGGCTCTGCCCGCAAGGTGTTGCCATGCCGTGGCGGTCCTTGCCGTCCAGCGCGTGCAGAAGCACGTTCATCTGCGCGATCTCGCGGAGCATACTCGCCGGCGTATAGGCTTCGCTCACATAGCGCGGATCCGCCGGGTACACATCGTGCGTGCACGGATGGAACATGGTGTGGTTGGCCAGCTCGTGGCCTGACATCGCGGCGCGGCGCCAGCGATCGACATCGGCCTCCTTTACATTGGCGAGGAAGAAGGTGCCCTTCAGCCCCGCGGCGTCCAGCGCAGGGATGGCATTGGCAAGGTGCGATTCGAGCGCGTCGTCATAGGTGAGCACCACCGCCGCCTTTGCGCCGTTCGGCCAGCGCGTCTGTGCGCTTGCCGGCAATGCCGCCAGGATCAGTCCGCCAATTGCCAGTGCGAGTCTCACGCCCATGCCCCTCTCCTGCATCGATCGGGCGATGCTAGCCGGCACCGTGCCGCGCGCAAGGCCGCGGCAAAAGAAAGGGCCGGTGCACCCTGGTGCCCGGCCCCGATCCCCCCGACGGTCGGCGTTCAGCGCTGCCGCATCGTGCCCTGCGCCAGTTTGACGACCAGGCCCGACAGGGTCGGATAATTGGCCTTGTGATACGCAGAATTCGGATCTAGCGCGGCAACCAGCCGGCGATGCGCCTCGCCCAGCGAATGATACGGCACTGCCGGCAGCAGATGGTGCAACGCGTGGTAGCGCAGGCCCACCGGCGCCCACAGATAGGGCAGCAAGCCCGGCTCCGGCACGTTGACACTATCGAGATACTGGGCCGTCACCGTCAGCGGTTCGCCTTCATTCTCCCACAGATGCGCGACCAGCGTGCGAACCTGGTTGAGCACGGCCGAAGCGGCGACGATCACGATATAGGCAAGGAACGCGCGCAGCGGCAGGATGCCCGCCACGGTGATCCCGATCAGCACCATCGCGAACAGGCTCGCGCCAAGCTCCTGCCAGAACCACTGGCGGCGGAACTCGCCTTCCGGCGCGCGGCGCTCGAAGGCCGGGTTGATCTGCAGCCCCGAATAGCGCGCGACAACCAGGCGGCGCAGCCTGGGAAACAGCAGCGAGAGCGGCCCCAGCACGGCAAAGCGGATCAGCAGCCCGATCGGCATCAGCACCGAGACGAGCAGGAACAGCGGCAGCGTCCACGGCTTCATCCGCGCGAGCGGCAGATACTCGGGATCCTGATCGGTGCCATAGCGAGTCCGCGCGTGGTGCAGGCTGTGAATGCCTTCATACATGAACGACGGCAGCAGCAGCGGAATCCCGACGATCAGGTTCCATCCCAGCCGGAAGCCGGGCAGCAGCGAATGCTTCAGGTGCGTGATCTCGTGGATGAACAGCTCGGCACGGTAAAGCGCCAGCACCGCAATCACCCCGCCGATCACCGCGACCAGCGGCGAAGCCGCAAACATCGCCGTCGCCATGCCGGCATATCCGATCGCTGCGGAAAGCAGGCAGTCGGTCCAATACAGCCACTGCTTGGGCGTGTGGAGATCGCGGGTCAGCTCCGCGGCGGCGCGCAACATTGCGCGATCGTCCGGAACGCCCGAAAGCCGGATGCGCGCGATCGTCGCCGAGACTTCGGCGTCCGGAAGATCGAAGGCAAGCGATTGGGTCATAGGAGATGCCATTGGCCTTAGATAGTGGCTATATGGTGGCAGTACAGGGCACCCTAAGGGCAGGTTGCCGCGCTGCGCGCCTGGAGCTTGACAGGCGCCTTCGGACGCAAGACTGCATTGCGCCGCATCAAGAATTTCTGGGGAACACTCACTTGGCTAGTGCCGATCTTCAGGTCCGGCCCGTTTCGGGCAAGGCTGATACCAAGGCGTTCATCGAACTGGCCTATCGCCTGAACGGCGACGATCCGCATTGGGTGGCCCCCTTGCGCGAGGAAGTGGCGGCGACGATCAGCCCGAAGAAGAACGGCTGGTTCAGTCATGCCGAAGCGCAGCTGTTCCTGGCGGAGCGCGCGGGCAAGGTGGTCGGCCGCATCTCCGCACACATCGATGCACTGGCCTTGCAGATGCCGGCCGAGCAGGGCTTCGGCCCCGGCACCGGCTTCTGGGGGCTGTTCGAGGCGGAGGACCAGGCGGTCGCCGCGGCGCTGATCGCCCAAGCCGAAAGCTGGCTGCGCGCCAAGGGCATGACCAAGGCGCTCGGCCCGGTCAGCCTGTCGATCTGGGAAGAACCCGGCCTGCTGGTGAAGGGCCACGATCACTCGCCAACGGTGCTGATGGGCCACCATCCGGCGCACTATCAGGGCTGGATTGAGGCGCTGGGTTATGGCCCGGCCAAAAAGCTGGTCACCTATGAAGTGGATATTAGCGGCGAGTTCCCGCCCATCGTGCAGCGCATCGTCGCCGCCGGCGAGAAGAACCCGCGCATCCGCATCCGCGAGGTGGACAAGAGCAAGTTCGCCGAGGAAGCGGCGATCATCCTCGCCATCCTCAACGATGCTTGGTCGGATAATTGGGGGTTCGTGCCGCTCACTCAGCCCGAAGTGGATGATGTCGGCAAGAAGCTGAAGCCGCTGGTGTTCAACGATCTGATCCGCATCGCCGAATATGATGGCGAGCCGGTGGCATTCATGGTCACCCTGCCCGATTTGAACGAACCGCTGAAGCCGCTGAAGGGCTCGCTGTTGCCGTTCGGCTGGGCGAAGCTGCTGCTGTGGCTGCGTCGCCCCAAGGCGCGGACGATGCGCGTGCCGCTGATGGGCGTGGTGAAGCGGCTGCAAAGCTCGCGCATGGCGAGCCAGCTGGCCTTCATGATGATCGAATATATCCGTCGCGCGGCGGTGACCCGTTATGGCGGGAGCCGCGGCGAGATCGGCTGGATTCTGGAGGACAATCAGGGGATGGTGGCGATCGCCGATGCGATCGAAAGCAGGATCAACCGCGAGTATCTGATCTACCAGAAGGCGATCTGAAGCGGCGGAGGCGGCCGGCTGCGGGATGGGAGGCCTCTGCCATCCCGCATGCGGCGAGCAAATGAATTATTCTTTGGTCGGGTCGATACCCGTGCGATCGATCCACTCTTGGCGAGTCCGGCAGGTCTTCCGCGTGATGTGCGAGCCGGTAACCGGGCCCTTCACGCAATAGAGCACCGAAGGATCAGCGGCGGCTTCGGCCATCGTCAGCGGCTTGGAAACTTTCTTGGCGGCGACGGCGCGCGGCAGGTCGCGGTCGGAGGCAGCGGCGGGCGAAACCAGGGCGAGCGTGCCGGCGGCAGCTCCCACCAGTGCGACGCCACGAACGAACATCGAAAGACGGGCGGGGTTCATGTTGGGCTCCTGTTTGACTAGCGTTTGGTCCGACTTGGCGTTGTGCTCGTCGGTACCTCATACTCTGCAGGTGCCGTGCCAGTTTTCCTTATCGCCTCTTTTCAATAGCTTACGAAATTTAACAGAACTGTCTTATTGCCATAAGGCGGTGCAATCCGCCGAAACGTGGCAAAGCGCGCTAACAAGCACGCCATCAGATTTGTTTCCTTCTATAAAACTTCACGCGGATCACCGCGCGGCCGCGTTACCGTAGCGTCACCCAGGTCGGCGCATGGTCGCTCGCCTTCTCGCGGCCGCGATATTCCTTGTCGACACCCGCACCGGTGAAACGATCGGCCGCCTGGGGGCTGAGCAGCAAGTGGTCGATGCGGAAACCCGCATCGCGTTGCCAAGCACCGGCCTGATAGTCCCAGAAGGTCCACACGCCGCCCTTGGGAAAGCGGGTGCGCAGCGCATCCGTCCAGCCCTGCGCCAGCAACATACGATAGCGCTCGCGGCTTTCGGGCTGCATCAGCGCGTCCTCGGCCATCGCCCGCACCGAAAAGCTGTCGTCGTCGTTGGGGATGACGTTGAAGTCCCCCGCCAGGATCGCCGGCCGCTCCTCGGCCAGCAACTCGGCTGCGCGTGCGTTCAGCCGCTCCATCCAGCGCAGCTTATAGTCGAACTTCGGTCCCGGCTGCGGATTGCCGTTGGGCAGATACAAGCCGCCGATGATCAGATCGCCGACCTCGGCTTCGATATAGCGGCTGTGCGCATCCTCGGGATCGCCCGCCAGCCCACGCTGGCGCTCGACCGGCTGTTGGCCGCGCGCCAGGATGGCAACGCCGTTGAAGCCTTTTTGCCCGTGCCACACCGCGCCATAGCCGGCCGCTTCGATTGCGGGGACGGGCAGCGTTTCGTCCGAACTCTTCAATTCCTGCAGGCAGACGATGTCGGGCTGCTGCTCGGTGAGATACTCGATCAGGCGATCCAGGCGCGCCTTGATGCCGTTCACATTGTAGCTGACGATTTTCAACGGGGCGCGCTCAGATCGAGAAGCTGGTGCCGCACCCGCAACCGGATGCCGCGTTGGGATTGGTCACCGCGAAATGCGCGCCTCCCAGATTGTCGATAAAGTCGACCTGCGCTCCGCGCACCAGATCGAGACTGATCGGATCCACCACCAGTCGCACACCATCGACTTCCACCACGCTATCGTCGGCCTCGGCCGATTCGGCCAAGCCGAAGCGATATTGGAAGCCGGAACAGCCGCCGCCTTCTACCGAAAGCCGCAGGATCGCCGGCTTGGCCTGCTTCGTGGCGATCGCGGCGACCCGCGCCGCGGCAGCGGGGGTCAACGCGATGTCGGGCTGTTCGAGCATGGTCGTCATGCGGACGAGATAATGTGTCGGTCCCCGTCCGGCAATGCGCTCAACGGCTCAGCGCGGACCACCCACCGCGCCACCGCTCACCGGCGCCTGGGCGATATACTCGCCCGACTGGATGAAGGGGATCGGATTGATCGCGCGCCCGTCGAGACGGACCTCGTAATGGAGGTGCGTGCCGGTCGAACGGCCGGTCGAGCCCATCAGCCCGATAATCTGGCCGCGGCGCACTCGGGTGTTGTCCGCCACCAGGATCTTGGAGAGATGGCCATAGCGCGTCTCGATGCCGTGGCCGTGATTGACCTGCACCAGATTGCCATAGCCGCCCTGGCGACCGGCATGCGAGACGATGCCGTCGGCGGTCGCATAGATCGGCGTGCCGGTCTGGCCCGGAATGTCGACACCGGCATGCATCGCCGCGGTGCCGCGGAACGGATCGGAGCGCACCCCGAAGTGCGAGGTAAAGCTCACATGCTGCACCGGCTGCATCGACGGAATGGAGATCGACGTCGATTCGATCGAATCCAGCTTCTTCCAGGTGAGGAACAGCGAGCGGAACTGCGCATCCGCATCGGCCATGCTGGCGGTTGCGGCTTCCTCATCGCTGACGGGTTCATAGGGCCCGCCCATCGCCACCTCGGCCTTGACGAAGCGGCTGGGCGAAAGGCCCAGCTTGCGGATCCGGGCGGTCGCTTCGCGTACGCGGGCCTTGCCGACCTGCTGCGCCTTGACGGCCAGCGCCACCTGACGCGCCTCCAGCCGGCGCAGCGGTGCGGTGATCTCTCGGGCGAGCGCGCTAGTCTTCTGCGGCACCGCGGGAAGCTCCTGCGCCAGCACCGTGCGGTCGGCCTTGCCGGAAACGACGGCGTTCAGCATCGCCTGCCGCTGTTCGATCTTCTCGGCATGCAGTCGCGCTTCTTGCTTGGCAGCGGCGACCTCGGCGCGCATCCGGGCGACTTCGGCGCGCATCGCCGCCACCTGTGCCTCGGGCGAGCCTGGATTGGCGGCGGCGCCGGTGAAGGTGATCGCGCCGGCCATCGCCTGCGACACCCCATAGCCCGAGAACAGCACGGTCAGCGCGGCGGCACTAGCGAACAGCGCCTGCGAGCGGCCGCAGATGCTGAACCGGCGCAGGCCCCGGCCATCATGCAGGATGACATCGCGTGTGGTGAACAAATCCCGGAACTTGCGTGCGAAATCGTCGTTCTTGCGTTCGGACGGTGAAGCCATGAGTCCCCGGCAAATCATGGAAGCCCACACCGTGCGACCCGGCGCATCGCTTCAGGATGGTGCGAACGGATTGGGCAGCCCCTGTCCTCTCCGTCCCGCTTAAGGACTCTTTTGGAGGATAATCAGCCGTCGACAAGCGCTTGGTAGTAATCGCGCGTCAGACCGGCTGAGTCGCGCGCCGAGTCGTTGAACGGCGGCTTAACCGCACCTCGGAAGTGGGTACGAACCAATGCCTGCCACGTCGTTTCCGGCACGCAACGAGCGGCCTTGCAGGCCGACTCGAACCACTCCGTACCAGCCCTTACATGGCGGATTTCGTCAGTAACGATACGGGTCAGGATCCTCGCCGTTACCCGGTCTCCGGCGGATTCGAACCGCTCGATCGTCGCGGGCGTGACATCCAGGCCACGGGCTTCCAGCACCATCGGCACGATCGCCAGCCGCGCCTTGGCATCATGGGCGGTTTCGGTCGCGGCATCCCACAGCCCGTCATGCGCCGGCAGCGCGCCATAGCAGCTGCCCAGGCTGCGCAGCCGGCGGTCGAGCAGCGCGAAGTGCATCGCCTCGTCGGCGCCGACGCGCATCCAGTCGTCGATAAAGCCGGTCGGGAACTGCGCGCCGAAGCGGCCGACCAGGTCGAACGCCAGATCGATCGCGACGAATTCGATATGCGCCAGTGCATGAATCAGCGCGATCCGGCCGCGTTCGGAGCCGCCGCGGCCGCGCTTGGGCATGCGGTTGGGCGGCAGCAATTCAGGCGCGGCGGGGCGCGCCGGGCGATCGGGCATGGCGACCTCGAAGCGGAAGTCGAGACGGCCCAGCCGCCAGTCGCGCGCGGCGGCGCGGGCCCGCATCACCTTGTCGGTCGGGTCGGCGGCGTCGAGCACCGCCCGCACCGCCTCGCCCACGCTTTGCTTTTCGGTCACCCGAGCGCCTTTGCGGCTTCCAGCACCTCGGCGGCATGACCAGGCACCTTCACCTTGCGCCAGGCGCGCACCAGCATGCCCGCAGCGTCGAACAGGAAGGTCGAGCGCTCGATGCCCATGTACTTCTTCCCGTACATCGATTTCTCGACCCACACGCCCAGCGCCTCCATCAGCGTGCCGTCCTCGTCGGTGGCGAGCGGCACGGTGAGGTCGTACTTGGCGGTGAATTTCTGATGCTTGGCGGGCGAATCCTTCGAGATGCCGAGCAGCTTCACGCCGAGCTCGGTGAACTCGGGCATCAGCGCGGTGAAATCTTGCGCCTCGCGGGTGCAGCCCGAGGTATCGTCCTTTGGGTAGAAATAGAGAACGAGCGGCGCGCCTGCGCCCCAGTCCGGAAGCGCCAGCGCGCTGCCGTCCGCCGCTGCCAGCGCGTTCTTGGGGAGCGCGTCGCCCTGCTCGATGCTCATCATATGGTCTCCGTCAGTTGCCTGCCTGGATCGCGGCCCAGCAGTCGCGCACCTCCTGCCGTGTCGCGTAGAGCGCCGCAACCACTGCTTCCCAATCGGGCAGGCCGAGCGCGCGGGCGATCAGCGCCCGGGTGTTCTCGCCCGGCGGCTGCGCATCGGGCGCAACGAGCCGCAGGGTCACCAGCAACCGTGTAAGGAAATCATGCGCAGTCCGGGCCGAAGCCGGCATCAAACCCTGCCCGACCAGTGCATCGATCGCCTGCTCCAGCCGCGGATTGAAGCCGGTGCGGTGACATAGCTGCTGTACGTGCACGGCGAACTCCAGATCTACCAGTCCGCCATCCAGCAGCTTGGCATCCAGCGGACCGATCGGCGGCTTGTGCGCCGCCATATCCGCCCGCATCTTACGCGCGTCGGCAAGAATGTCCCGCTCGGGTCGCGCGCCGTGCAAAACGCGGGCGATAATCGCCTCCACCTGCGCACGCGCCGCTTCGGAACCGTACACGGGCCGCGCCCTCGTCAGCGCCATATGTTCCCAGGTCCAGGCATCCTTTTCCTGATAGGCCGCGAAGCCTTCGAGCGACACCGAAAGCGGCCCTTGCGTGCCCGAAGGCCGCAGCCTCGTGTCCACTTCATAGAGCGGCCCCGCCGCCGTCGGCACTGACAGCGCCGCCGTCACGCGCTGGGCCAGCCGGTTGTAATAGGTAACCGCGCCCAGCGGGCGTCGGCCATCGGATTCTGCCGCATAGTCGCCGGTGAACAAATAAATGAGGTCGAGATCCGAAGCGTGGGTCAGGGCCGCGCCCCCCATGCGTCCGAGCGCAAGGATTACCAGTTCGCTGTCCGCCACGCGCCCGTGCTGGCCGGCGAATTCCTCGACCGTAGCCGCGGCGAGCACCTGGATTGCCGCCTCTGCCACCCGCGCATAGCCAGCGGAGACGTCGAGCGGGTCGCTAGTGCCTGCGACGATCTGCGCACCGAGGGCGAAGCGCTTCTCGTTGACGAGGCGCCGGACATGTTCGAGCTGCCACTGATAATCTGCGCCCCGCTCCGCTGCTGTCATCGCCTTGGCCAGTGCGGCGCCGTCCTCCATCGGCGCAAATGCGCTCGCATCGATCAGCCCGTCGAGCAGTTCGGCTCTGCGGCCGAGCTGCTCGGCCAGCGTCGGCGCATGGCTGAGGATCGTGCTGAGCAGTCGGGTGAGTGCCGGCTGCGCCTCCAGCAGGCGGAAGATGTTGATTGCGCTGGGCAGCCGCTTCAGCATCGCGTCGAAGCGGGTGATTGCATGTTGCGGATCCGGCGCCGTGCCGAACGCGTCGATCAGCACGGGCAGCACCGCTTCCAGCGCCCCTTGCGACGCCGGGCTGCGCAGCGCCGGATAGGTCGCCCCCCGCCACCCATCAATGATGCGGCGAGGCGTTTCGGCATCGGCGAACCCCGCCTTCGCCAGCCGTTCGCCGAGCAGATCCGGATCGCTCGAAACGCCGCCGCCGCCCGCCTCCGCGAGCGCATCATAGATGCGCCCCACCCGCTCCACCTGCGGCTGGAGCAGCGCAATCAGCGCGGCGCCATCGGCTACGCCGTGCAGCCGCGCGACGTGATCCAGCGCGGCCGGATCGCTCGGTAGCGTGTGAGTCTGGCGGTCGTCGATCATCTGCAGCCGATGCTCGATCGTGCGGAGCAGCACATAGGCCGCGTCGAGCGCGGCAGTCTCGTCGGGGTCGATCCGGCCGGCTCCCGCGAGCGCGGCGAGCGCATCGCGCGTCGCTGGTGCGCGCAGCGCAGGATCGCGACCACCATGGATCAGCTGGTGGATCTGCGCGAAGAATTCCACTTCGCGAATGCCGCCGCGCCCGCGCTTGAGATCATAGCCGGGGCCGAAGCGTTGCCCTTGCTGGTAATGATCGCGAATGCGGCGGGAGATTTCCTGGATCTCGCGGATCGTGCCGTAATCCAGCGCGCGCCGCCACACGAACGGGCGGATCGCGTCGAGGAAATGCTGCCCCAGCGCCAGATCCCCGGCCGCCGCGCGGGCGCGGATAAAGGCGGCCCGTTCCCAGGGTAGCGCCTGGCTCTCATAATAGCTGATCGCCGCGTCTACCGGCAGCGCGATCGGCGTTACTTCGGGCGAGGGCCGCAGCCGCAGGTCCACTCGCAGCACATAGCCGTCGCCATCGCGGGACTGGAGCAGTTCCAGCACGCGCCGGGCGATTCGGACGGCAGCTTCCTCGGGCGCTTCGCGCGGGCGGCACGGCAGCGTTTCGGGGTCAAAGATCAGGATCGGGTCGATGTCGGACGAATAATTGAGTTCGCGGCTGCCCTGCTTGCCCAGCGCGAGCGCCGCAAAGCCTCGCACCGGCGCATCCGGCGTGCGTTCGCGGATTGCCGCTACGATCGCGCGATCCAACGCCAAGTCGGCAAAGTCGCTCAGTAGCCGCGACACCCGGTCGAAATCATAGGCACCGGAAAGATCACCGATCGCAGCGATCAGCGCAAGCCGGCGGCGTTCGATGCGCAACTGCCGGGCGATCGGCTGGTCGCTCGCCGACGCGCGCGCTGCAGCCAGTGGATCGTCGAGGGCTGCGGCGGGGTCTTCCGCAAGGTCCTTTTCTCGGTTGAGTGCCTGGTTCAGGAATGGGGAGTGGGCACGAATGCGATCGAGTGTCTCGGAAAGGGAAAAGTCCGTCACGCCGTCCGCCTATCGTCCAGAAACCGCACAACTGCGATAAACCGCAGAAATGCAAAGCAACGAATGCGTTGCATAGTCGTTTTGAGCGCGTGGTACAGACGGCATCCTCGAACGCCCGAGAGGCAAACGTGGCAACACTTCAACGCGTGAAGGCGCCGCGCCCGTGCGACGGCGTCGCTGCCGCGCTTCGCAACGCCTATATCGACGATACCAGCCTGCCCACGGAAATGGCGACACTGCTCGCCAAGCTCAGCGAGGGCGAACCACGCAAGGGCTGATCATCGAGGCGGACTCGCCTCAGCGACCTTGCATGTCGCGGTGCGCGGAGGGAATTTGTACGGTAAGCCCGTCGAGCGTGTCGTTCAGTACGATCTGGCAGGCGAGGCGGCTGGTGCGCACCGCCCCAATTGCGAGGTCCAGCATATCTTCTTCCTCCTCGCTCGCTTCGGGAAGCCGGCTGAAATCGACGGCGGGCAGGATAACATGGCAGGTCGAACAGGCCATCTGCCCCTCGCACGTACCTTCTAGCGGCTGACCGGCATTCTGCGCCACTTCCAGCAGCCGCGCACCGGGGGGGGCCTCCACATCCTGCACTTGGCCGCCGGGCCCTTCGAAGCGAACGCGGATCATAGCGGCACCCGCTGTGCATCGGCTGCGGCCAACAGTCGGTCGAGCGCGGTCATTAATTCCCCCTCGCTGGTCATGCGGCCGAAGCCGATGCGGATACTGGAACGCGCGGCGGCATCGGAAAGCCCAATGCCTCGCAAGACATGGCTGGAGCGTCCCGATCCGCTGGCACAGGCCGAGCCTGCAGAAAAGGCGATGCCGCGTAGATCGGCCATCAGGCGGGCAACGTCCAGGCCCTCGCGCCGAACGTTTATATTGCCGCGATAGCGCTGTCGCTCGCACCCGTTAAGTTGCCAGCCAGCGCCGGCAAATGCGGCGCGTGCCAGCGCGAATAGCCGGTCGACATGTGCGACATCGGCCTGTTCCCGCGTTACCGCCAACTTAGCCGCCGCCCCGAAGCCGGCGCAGAGTGCAGGGGAGAGCGTGCCCGATCGGCCGGGCACCTCCTGCCCCCCGCCGTGCAGCAGCGGCGCTAGCGCCACGCCGTCGCGCAACCACAACGCGCCGATCCCCTTGGGACCGTGTATCTTATGGGCGGAGATGGCGATCAGGTCACATGTATTGGGGATCGGCACGCGGCCAAAGCCCTGCACCGCATCGCAAAGGAACAGCGCGCCGGCGGCATGGGCGATCTCCGCCAGCGCCGCAATCGGCTGAATCACACCGATTTCGTTGTTAACCAGCATCGCGGCAACCAGCCCCGTGCCAGGCGCAATCGCTTGGCGTGCGACCTCCAGATCGACCAGCCCGTCGCCACCGACTGGCAACACCGTTACCGGCCGGCCCGACGCCGCTTCGGCCGCAGCCGTGTCCAGCACCGCGGCATGTTCGGTCGCCAGCGTCACAATGCCGCCCTTCGTGCCCTGAATCGCCCAGTTCAGCGCCTCGGTCGCGCCGCTGGTGAACGCCGTCACCCCATGCTTCGGCAGCAGCGCCGCTATGCGCGCGCGCGCCACATCCACTGCTGCCTTGGCTGCGCGACCGGGGGCGTGGGGGGAATGCGGATTGGCGTGCTGATGCTCCAGCCAGGGTAACATCGCTGCCAGCGCCTCGGGCGCGAGGGGTGTCGTCGCCTGATAATCGAGGTAGATCATGCCGCGCGAGTCCGTGCGTCTGCTGCGGTCTGCCGCCACAGCGCGGCGAAACGATCTACATCGTCTTCGGTCGTGCCGCGGCCGAAGCTGACGCGGACGACTTCGCGCAGCGCAGGCTCGCTCCATCCCATAGCCGTCAGCACATGGCTAGGCCGCATGCTGCCGGAGGAACAGGCGCTCCCCGCCGAGACCGCCACGCCGGCCAGGTCGAAGCGGATAAGCTGCGCGGCTGAAGAGACCCCCGGCATGCGATAGGCACCGATCAGCGGACTACGCGGGCTCGCGGCGCCCACCACTTCGCCGCCCTCGCCGAGGATTGCCGCCTCGAGCCGTGCGCGCAGCGCCGCCATGTGTGCGAGATCCTCCGGCACCTCCACAGCCGCGGCAAAGCCGAGCGCGCCGGGCAGATTCTCCGTGCCTGCCCGGTACCCCTTCTCCTGGCCGCCCGTCGGAAGCAGCACGCCAAAATCGCGGACCAGCAGCGCGCCGATCCCCGGCGGCCCGCCTCGCTTGTGGGCAGAGACTGCGACCAGATCGGCGTGGCGCAGCACCTCGGCATCGGCATGCGCCGGCATCTGCGCCGCATCGACGAGAAGGATCCCGCCCGCGTCGTGCACCGCGCCTGCGATCGCCGCGATCGACTGGCGGATGCCCGTTTCACTGTTTGCCCATTGCACGCAGACCAGCGCACGCCCTGCGCCGTCCAGCGCGCGCGCTAGCGCGTCCATCTCCACGTGGCCGTTCGCGTTGACCGGCAGCACCGTGGCACCTTCGGAAAGGCGTAGCACAGCGTCATGCTCCACTGCGGTGACGATCCGCCTGGCGGCAACGCTGCGCCCGAGCGCGATGCCCAGCGATTCGCTTGCCCCGCTGGTCAGCACACACTCGTGCGCCCAGCCATAGGCTGCGGCGATGCGGCGGCGCGCATCCTCCAGCGCCGCCTTGGCTGCGCGCCCATCGCCGTGCGGCGAGGATGGATTCGCCCAGCGCGCCATCCCCTCCGCCGCCGCAGCGATCGCGACGGGCAGGATCGGCGTGGTCGCCGCATGATCCAGATAGATACGCGTTGCCAATTCCGTTCCAATTGCGTCCATTGCAGGCCTGCTTATATAGCGACGACGTTCGAGCGCTCCACAGCGCTATTCCCTTTCGACAGGAACTGCCTTGCCCGAAGTCATCTTTCCCGGACCCGAAGGCCGCCTTGAAGGGCGGTTCGCCCCCGCGCCGCGCCCCCGCGCCCCGGTCGCCATGATCCTCCACCCGCACCCGAATGCGGGCGGCACGATGAACAATCGCATCGTCCAGGATCTCTACAAGACCTTCCAGCGCCGCGGTTTCGCTACGCTGCGCTTCAACTTCCGCGGCGTCGGCAAGAGCCAAGGCACTTTCGACAACGGCATAGGCGAGCTTTCCGATGCGGCCAGCGCGCTCGATTGGGTGCAGAGCTTCCACCCGGAAGCATCGACCACCTGGGTTGCCGGCTTCGGCTTCGGCGCTTGGATCGGCATGCAGCTGCTGATGCGCCGCCCGGAAATTCGCGGCTTCATTTCAATCGCTCCGCCGGCCAACATGTTCGACTTCACCTTCCTCGCCCCCTGCCCCAGCTCGGGCATCATTGTACAGGGTGAGCAGGACGAAGTGGTGACCCCGGGTGCCGTACAAAAGCTGGTCGACAAGCTTCGCACCCAGAAGCACATCACCATCCACCACGATACCATCCCGGGCGCGAACCATTTCTTCGAACATGAGATGGATCAGCTCATGGGATCGGTCGATCGATATCTCGATATGCGGCTCGATCCGAACTGCCCGATCCGCTGAGGATCCGTGGGCTCAGCGTGACGCGAGCGTCGCGCTGAGCCAGCGGTCCACCACCACGGTGGCCGGATAGTCCGCCTCGCCCAACCGGCGGTTTATCGCGACATGGCCGCGCAAGCCGCGGCCTTCGAACGCCTGCAACGTGACTTTGACGCCCGAGGCTTTCAGCGCGCTCGCCAGCGCCGCCGACTGGCGTTGTCCTTCGTCCCGATCGACGTGCAGGATCAGGAAGGAAGGTGCATTGGGCGCAGCCACATGTGCGATCGGGGAGAGCGCCCGTTGCCGCGCCGGATCGCTGCCGAACGCTTGGACGTAAATCGGCCGCATGACTCGCCCCGCCCCTGCCAACTGCGCTGGCACGTCGTAGCTGGCGCCATCGAGCAGGATGATGCCGCGCAACCGATCGGGCGCAAAGCCCACCTTCTGCAGATACTGCGGATCGGTGCCGACCAGCGCGGAAAGGTGCGCGCCCGCGCTGTGCCCCATCAGGATCACGCGGGTCGGATCGAAGCCGAGATCTCCCGCATGGTCGATGAGCCAATCGATCGCAGCCGCCACGTCTTCGGCCTGCTGCTCTATCAACGCCTGCGGGATCAGACGATAGTCGATTGTTGCGAAGGCGTAGCCGGCGTCGCGCAGATGGACGATCTTCGACGCGCCAGTGGCATTCTGCTTGCTGCCGCGCCGCCAGCCGCCGCCGTGCACGAATATTACCAGCGGCGGCGCTGCCGCTCCCAGACGACTGGGCGGATAGAAGTCCAGCTTCTGTGCCGGCGCTGCGCCATAGGCGTGCTCGGATGGAACCGCGCCTTGTTGTGCTGGTGCCGGCCTGGCCGCAAACAGAACGCACACCAATATCGCGAGAAGAATGCGCATCGCATAACCCCATCAACTCGGGGCGAACCTAACCGAGTATGTCGATTCAAGTCGAAGCCGAAACGGTAACAAATTGTATCCGCTATACCGTCCAGATCAACGCATTCCCTAGGATCACCGCGGCGCAGATCAGCATCAGCACACCGCGTCTTCGGTCGCCGCGCCGCAGCACTGTCATGCCACCCCAGGCGAGCGCCAGCACACCTAGCACCGCGATGCTCATCATCAGCGGGTAGAGTGCGGAGAGGCTGTTCAGGTCACCACCGCCCACAGCGTTACCCCCGTCGCCACACAGACAAAGGCGGCGGCCGCTGCCAGGCGCGGTTCGCCGCGATATGCGAGGCGCAGCGCAAACCACAGGAAATGGCCAAGCGCGAGCGTACCGACGCTGGCGGCCTGTGCGATCGCTCCGCCGATAACATTGCCCTCATCATTCCGTTTCCGCGAGCGTTCGCGCATAATCCTCCCTGTCGACATTGCCGCCGGAAACGATCACCAGCAGGCCGGGTTCAATTTGTACCTTGCCGCGCAGTAGCGCCGCCAACCCCGCCGCGCCACCAGGCTCGACGACCAGCCGCAGCTTGGCCGCAGCCCAGCGTTGCGCCGCGCGAATATCGGCCTCGCTCACCGCGACGCCGATCGCCCCACGCCGCGAGAGCACGTCGAATGTAAGCGAAGAAACTCGCTGCGTCTGCAAGGAATCGCATGCCGTTGCCGGCGGATTGTCGGCCACCGGTTCGATCCAGCCCGCTTCCAGGCTTCGGCGCATGTCGTCCCAACCTTCCGGCTCAACCGGCACTATCTCCGCCTCGGGCAGCGCAAGCGAAATGCCGGCTGACAACCCGCCGCCGCCGCAAGGCACCAGCACCCTGGCGGGAGCTTCTAGTCCTGCGTCGGCCATCTGCCGGGCGGCCTCGATTCCGGCACTGCCCTGGCCCTCAATGATCCAGGGGTCGTCGAAGCTGGGAACCAGCGTCGCGCCCCGGGCATGAGCGAGTTGCTCGGCGATCTTCTCGCGGCTCTCCGTTGAGCGGTCGTAGCGCACCACTTCCGCGCCCAGCGCCAGTGTCGCCTCCAGCTTCACGCGGGGCGCATCCGCCGGCATTACGATCACTGCGGGGATGCCCAGCCGCTTCGCCGCCCAGGCGACGCCCTGCGCATGGTTGCCTGAGGAGAAGGCGACAACCCCCTTGTCGCGCACCCGCTCGTCCAGCGCGGTCAGCCGGTGCCACGCACCGCGGATCTTGAAGGCGCCGATCGGCTGCAGGCTTTCCGCCTTGAACGCGACGGGCACGCCGCGCACGTCGTGCACCAGCAAAGGCGTTGGCGGGAGGATCGCTGCCATCTTCGCGGCGGCGTCGCGGACCCCGGCGCGGGTGGGCTGTCGCAGAATCGTCACAGGGCATCCCTCGCCGTAGAAAAACGGACCCCAGAATCACTTTACACGGGGGACCGACGCGCATATGTGCGCTCCTCCGCTGCCCCATGGGACTTCCAACCGCAAGGCAGCTTTTCGTCAATGTTTGCCTCACGGCATTTGGAGGTCCCTTGAGTTGCACAAGCATCATCGCGCGCTGGGGTTAGCGACCACCCTCGTCGGCACCACCCGCGTGGCCGATATCGCTAAGCTTCGTCCGGTCCAGCCGGTAACGCTCGTCCGCCCGCACGCAGCATCGCGTGCGGCCCGGTTCTTCGCAGAGAAGTTCCCGGGTCGTTCGATGTATGCCGTGAAGGCCAATCCCTCGCCGGATCTGATCCGGATCCTGTGGGAGAGCGGAATCACGCATTTCGACGTCGCATCGATCGCCGAGGTTCGCCTCGTCGCCGGTGTCGCGCCCGAAGCCACGCTTTGCTTCATGCACCCGGTAAAAGCCGAGGAAGCCATCGCCGAGGCGTATTTCGAGCACGGCGTTCGCGTATTCAGCCTGGACAGCATGGAAGAGCTGGACAAGATCGTCCGCGCCACCAAGGGCGCCACCGATCTCACGCTGTGCGTACGCCTCCGCGTCTCGTCGGATCACTCGAAGCTGAGCCTCGCGTCGAAGTTCGGCGTCGGCCCGGGCGAGAGCAAGGACCTGCTGATCGCGGTTCGCCAGGTCGCGGATGCCCTGGGCATCTGCTTCCATGTCGGCAGCCAGGCGATGTCGCCGGAAGCCTATGCCAATGCGATGGAGCGCGCCCGCGCCGCCATCGTCGAGGCGGGCGTCACGGTCGATGTCGTCGATGTCGGCGGCGGGTTCCCGTCCAGCTATCCCGGCATGGAGCCGCCGCCGCTCGAGCGTTATTTCGCGACGATCCACCGCGCCTTCGAAAGCCTGCCGATTTCCTATTCGGCAGAGCTGTGGGCCGAGCCGGGCCGTGCGCTGTGCGCCGAGTACAGCTCGCTGATCGTGCGCGTCGAGCGTCGTCGCGGCGACGAGCTGTACATCAACGACGGTGCCTATGGCGCGCTGTTCGATGCGGCGCATATCGGCTGGCGCTTCCCGGTCCGTCTCCTCCGCGAGCCGGATTCGAACGCCAAGGACATGGGCTTCAGCTTCTACGGCCCCACCTGCGACGACATGGATCGCATGGCGGGCCCGTTCGAGCTGCCGGCCGACATCCAGGCGGGCGACTATATCGAGATCGGCATGCTCGGCGCCTATGGTGCCGCGATGCGCACCGGCTTCAACGGCTTCCCCGCCGGCGACACGGTGATCGTCGACGACGAGCCGATGGTTTCGCTCTACACCGGCGAAGACGAAGCGGTCGAGGTTTCCTCGAACGTCGTCAAGCTGTAACGCTGCACTCGTAGCGAACGAAGATGCTCCCCTCCCGCTTGCGGGAGGGGCTGGGGGTGGGCCCCCGACATTCTCGCACCGGATCGCCGGTGGCGAGCGGGCTCCCACCCCCCGGCCCCCTCCCGCACGTGGGAGGGGGAGCAGAGATGGGTTTCCGCGTCCCCTTTGAATGACGGCGGCCATGTGAAAATGGGAGTTCCCATGACCGACAGCCTCACCAAGACCGCGGCGGCCAACGCCCCGATCAACGATACCCGCAAGTCCGAACTGCTTTCGAAGCAGGTCAAGCACATCGACATCAAGAGCTTCGACGCGCGTCCGATCGTCGATGCGATGAGCGACATGAGCTTCACCAGCCGCGACCTCGGCCGCGCGACCAAGATCTACAACGACATGCTGGCCGACAAGGACTGCACGGTCTGCCTCGTGATCGCGGGCTCGACCTCGGCGGGCGGCTGCATGGACCTTTATGCCGAGCTGGTGCGCAACAACATGGTCGACGTGATCGTCGCCACCGGCGCGACCATCGTCGACATGGATTTCTTCGAGGGCCTGGGCCACAAGCACTATCAGGCGCTCGAAATCCCCGACGACGACACGCTGCGCTCGCTCTATATCGACCGCATCTACGACACGTACATCGACGAGGAGCAGCTCCAGGACTGCGACTTCACGATCAACAAGATCGCGAACGAGCTGGAGCCGCGCGCCTATTCGAGCCGCGCCTTCATTCGCGAGATGGGCAAGTACCTCTCGGAGCACGGCAAGAAGGAAAACAGCCTGGTCAAGCTCGCCTATGAGCATGACGTGCCGATCTTCTGCCCAGCATTCGTCGACAGCTCGGCGGGCTTCGGCCTCGTCAAGCACCAGGTCGACCAGATGAAGGCGGGCAAGCCGTACCTGATGATCGACGCGGTCGCGGACTTCCGCGAGCTGACCGAGATCAAGATCCAGGCGGGCACCACCGGCCTGCTGATGATCGGCGGCGGCGTGCCGAAGAACTTCATCCAGGACACCGTCGTCTGCGCCGAAATCCTCGGCCATGAGGATGTGGAAGTGCACAAGTACGCGGTGCAGATCACCGTCGCCGACGTGCGCGACGGCGCCTGCTCGTCCTCGACGCTGCAGGAAGCCGCCAGCTGGGGCAAGGTGAACACCGGCATCGAGCAGATGGTGTTCGCGGAAGCCGGTTCGGTGATGCCGCTGCTGGCGTCCGACGCCTATCACCGCGGCCACTGGAAGGACCGCGCCAAGCGCGGCTGGGCGAAGCTGTTCGCCTGAGCCGCACGGAGCGAGCCCCGCTCGCCCTGAGACGGCCCATCCGGAAAAACGAAACGGCCGGGGAGCGATCCCCGGCCGTTTTGCTGTCAGATCCTCCCCGGCACGGGGAGGATCAAGGGGACTCACCCCGAGTGGGCCGTCGCTATCGCGGTCAGGTGGGCCAGCACCGCATCGAACTGCCCCTCGCGCTCTGCGAAACGCAGCGGCCGCACCCGCTCGACCAGGATTTCCGTCGGCGTCGGCACCTGCCCGAACAGCGCCATCACCTCATCGGCGAAGTCGTCGAGCGGCTGGTAGCCCGGCCGCTGGCTCTGCCCCGGGGTGAGTTCGGTCTGCACTGCCGGCGGCGCCAGTTCGATCACTTCCACCCGCCCGTCCAGCACCGCGCGCAGCGACACGGTGTAGCTGTGCATCGCCGCCTTGGTGGCGTTGTAGGTCGGCGTCGTCACGAGCGGCACGAAGGCCAGCCCCGAGGTGACGTTGACGATCGCCGCGTCGGGCCTCGTCGCGAGATGCTCGACCAGCGCGTCGATCAACCGGATGGGCCCGAGCAGGTTGGTCGCGATGGTCGCCTCGGCATCGGCGAGATCCCGCTTCGCGTCGAGCGCCTCGAACCGCATGATCCCGGCATTGTTGATCAGGACGTTCACGGCGGGATGCGCCGCCAGCAGCCGCTCGGCGAAATCCGCCACGCCTGCGGCGGTTTCCACGTCGAGCGTCAGCGCGTGCATGTTCGCCCGCCCCTCGCACGCCGCCTCCAGCGCCTCGCGCCGCCGCCCGGCGACGATCACGGTATTCCCCGCATCATGGAACCGGTGCGCGAGCGCCGCGCCGATGCCCGAGCCGCCGCCGGTGATCAGGATGGTGTTGCCTTGGGTCTTCATCATCGCCTCCAGTGCTGATTGCTGGCGGCGATGTACGCCGCTAGGCTCCCGACGAAAGAAGGCACCCGAAAGATTTATACGCACCCAAAAGAGAGTGACCCGATGCCCGCTGCCGCAACCACCCATGCCAACTATCCGGAGATGGACCCGCGCGTGGAAGCGCTGGTTACCGAGGTGATCGGCCGCGTCGCCGACAAATGGACGATGCTGATCCTCGAAACGCTGATCGAGCAGGGCGAGTTGCGCTTCACCCAGATCGGCAAGGCGGTGCCGGGCATCAGCCAGAAGATGCTCACCCAGACGCTGCGCCAGATGGAGCGCGACGGGCTGGTGATCCGCACCATCCATGCCATTATCCCGCCGCGGGTCGATTACAAGCTCACCGATCTGGGCGGGACGCTGGCGGAAGCATTTTGCGGCGTGTGGATCTGGGCTGCGGCCAACCTGGAGCGGATCGACGCCGCGCGCGCTGCGTTCGACAACCGGCGGGCGGACAGCGACGCCGCTCGTAGCGGCCCCGCATAGCTGTCAGGATGCTTGCTGCAGCCGAGTTACCATCCGGCGTACCGTGTCGATCTGCGGCGCGTGCCGCAGCTGGAAACCGAACCATTGGCTATAGCCCCACCAGTCCCAGCAGCCATAGGGATTTGGCAACGGCAGCGTCCGGTTCACTTGGGGATAGAGCAGGATGATGCCATTGCGATCAGCCCAGCGGTTATACCCCAGCCTGCGATAGATGATGTCGCTGCCAAGCGTGTCGGCGCTCTGCATGCAGCCATGGAACACGACGTGCACGGCGCAGTCCGCTCCCGCCTTGCGGCACGATGCGGGAATGAAGACATAGCCGGTATTCGCCATCAGCGCCTGCGCGCTGCCGTAGGGCCGCTGGTCAAAGGCCATCGGCGCGGCGGACAGCCTTACTGCGGCACGCACTTTTAGTCCGTAGATGTGGTTCAATATTTCATACGGCTGGTCGTAGGGCTTCCCCGCGATGAAACATCGAACGACATAGCTCGAACTCGTCTTTCCGCACCTTCCGCCCACACTTGCAGAGACGAAGGCGTGAGTGGCAGGCACGTCGTCGCGATAGCGCAGCGCTTGGCCTGGTACGCCGGCCATGACGTAGAAATTGAGCAGCGTTCGCACCACCGCCGGCGCCACCACGGCATCCTCGCTGCCGCTGAACAAATAGACGCGCTGGCGCGCTATATTCTCAGCCGGGTCGATCGATCCGGCACGGGAGAAAGTGGTTACGGCGGACCAGCTCGCGGGCGCGGTCCAAGCGCGCTGCATGCAGGAAGAGATCACCGAAATGGGAAAAGCGGCGCCGCAATTATATAGCCCGCCTGCGACGACGCCCACGCCCATCACTTCGCTCGACAAGGCCACAGCATATTGCACCGCCATGAAGCCGCCCGAGGACAGGCCGGAGACGGACAGCTTGGCCCGATCTGCACCCAATGTAGGTAGTTCCTGGGCGGTGACATCAGGCGCTCGGAGCAGCGCAAGCATTGGTAAACAAAGAAAAAGGGCTCGCATCTTCACCCCCCGGATTGGGACGATCCGCCAAGCGCCTTCTATGGACGGGTGCTGGACGGCCTTGCGACCAGATGAGAGCATAGCAGGTTTGCTGCGCCAGCGAAAGACGAACGAGCGCATGCTGGCGTCGCTCCAGATAGAGTACTGCCCGCGATCAACGGTTATTGCTAAGCATTCGCACATCTAGTTGCGAACGTTTCGCAAAACCTATCCTCCGGCGCCCAGCAAATCGTGCCGTCGCAGTGCGTGCCGCAGCTGATCATAGGTAAGCCCCAGCGCCTCGGCTGTCGCGCGCTGGTTGAAGCGATGCTCGGCCAGCGCTTGGGACAATAACTGCTTCTCAAACCGCGCCACGCGCGTCTTGAAATCGCCGCTCAACTCCGCCGGCTCCGACATTGTCGGTGCAGGTGCGGCAGGCACTGCCGCCTCGGCCGGTTTTTCCACCGGGCTCATCGACGACGCCATGGGCCGCGGCCGATAGGGCGAGGCGAATGGGTCGATTTCGATCCGATCGATCGGCCCACCCTGCTCCCAGCGATACACTGCGCGCTCTACGACATTGCGCAGTTCCCGGACATTGCCTGGCCAGTCATAGGAAAGCAGCGCATCGAGCGCGTTCGGTCCCCATCCGGGCCAATCCTGCCACCCCAGCTCGGAAGCCATGCGCCGCCCGTAGAATTCAGCGAGCACCTCCACATCGCCGCCACGATGCCGCAGCGGCGGCAGAGTGACGACCTCGAAACTGAGGCGATCGAGAAGATCGGCGCGGAAAGTCCCCTTTTCCACCCGGTGCGGCAGGTTCTCATTGGTAGCGCCAACGATCCGCACGTCGACGCGGATCGGGCGCGAGGATCCGATCCGTGTCACCTCGCCATATTCCACTGCGCGCAGGAGTCGCTCTTGCGCCCCCATGGAAAGAGTGCCGAGTTCGTCGAGGAACAGCGTGCCGCCGTCGGCTTCTTCGAACCGCCCGGTCCGTGCCTTCGTAGCGCCGGTGAACGCACCGGCCTCATGGCCGAACAGTTCGGCTTCGATCAGCGTTTCGGGGAGCGCTGCGCAGTTCATTGTTACTAGCGGCTGATCCCAGCGCGGGCTGAGGCGGTGGAGACGTTCTGCGACGAGTTCCTTGCCGGTCCCGCGCTCGCCGATCACCAGCACAGGGCGGTCAAGCTGCGCCGCGCGGCTTGCGCGTTCCAGCGCATCCAAAAACGCGGAAGATTCTCCGATAACTTGGGTCGTGCGGTCCATGCCCTATCATTGGTGAATTTTCCCAACTTTTGGCAAGGGGTTTTTGCCAACCGGCATATTGTATCGGTAGGAAAATGGCGCATTTTCGCGTTTTTCAGAAGTTGGCACGCCTCCTGCATTGATGGAAGCAAGCCCGATGACGGGCAGCAACTTCAACCTACCAAGGTTCAGGAACACCGATCATGACCAACCAGATCAACACCCTCCGCAACGCCTTCCTGGCGGTTTCCCTCGCCTTCCTTGCCAGCGCCGTTCTGATGGCAGGCGCGGTGGCCCCGGCGATCGCCTGAGGCGGCACACGAGGTCTCCCCGGCATCCCATCCCTCGGGATGCCGGGGCCGCCGGAAGGGCCCCCATCCCTTCCGGCGGCACCCACAAAAACACGAAGGAGCGCACATCATGGGTATCTTTTCGCGAACCCGCGACATCATCGCCGCCAACGTTACCGACCTGCTCGACAAGGCCGAGGATCCGGCGAAGATGGTCCGCATGATCATCCTCGAGATGGAAGAAACGCTGGTAGAGGTTCGCGCCAGTGCCGCCCGCACCATTGCGGACCAGAAGGAAATGCGTCGCCACATCGCCAAGTTGGAAAAGCTTCAGGAAAGCTGGACCGAAAAGGCCGAACTGGCGCTTTCCAAAGATCGCGAGGATCTCGCCAAGGCCGCTCTGGTTGAAAAACAGAAGGCCGCTGACATGTGCGACCAGCTGCAGCAGGAAATCGCTGTGCTCGACGACGCGCTGCGCGCTTCGGAAGAGGACATCAACAAGCTGCAGAACAAGCTACGCGAGGCGCGGGTGCGCCAGAACTCGATCGTCGCTCGACTGGAAAGCGCCAACAATCGCGCCAAGTTGCGCGAAATGACGAACGGCGCGAAGATGCAGGACGCCTTTTCGCGGTTCGACATCCTGGAACGCCGCGTCGACCTGGCCGAAGGTCGTGCCGATGCGATGGGTCTGGGCGGCAACCCGAAGACGCTTGAAGAGGAAATCGCCGAGCTCCGTTCGTCGGAGAAGGTCGACGCCGAACTCGAAGCGCTCAAGGCGCGGCTGAGTAAGGGAGTATAATCGGTGGAAGAGGTTCTCATTCCGGTCCTCGTCTGCGCCATCCTCTTTATCGGACTGCCCTGGCTGGTCTTCCACTATGTCACCAAGTGGAAGCAGGCCGGGACGATAACCCGGGAAGATGAGAACCTGCTCGATGACCTGTATCGTACGGCGCGTATGCTGGAAGACCGGCTAAACACGGTCGAACGGATCATCGCCGCCGACAATCCCGACTATCGCCCGCTCTCGGCGCAACGCCCCGAACAGGCTCCTTACGATCCTTCACGGAGGAACTGAGATGTCCGCTCGTACGAAATTCTACCTCGACAGACAAAACCGCAAGTTCATGGGCGTCTGCGCTGGCTTGGCCGATTATACCGGGATCGATGTCACCTGGATCCGGGTGGCCACCGTGCTGCTCACCATCGCCACCGGCTGGGTCGCCCTCGGCTACTTCGTGATCGCCTGGATCGCGAACCCCAAGCCCGTAGGCCTCTACGACACGCCGGAAGACGAACGCTTCTGGCAGGGCGTGCGGTCGAGCCCGAAGCGCTCGACTGCGGAGGTCCGCTCGAAGTTTCGCGACATCGATCGTCGGCTGGCTGACATCGAGATGTTCTACACGAGCCGCAACACCCGGCTCGCTGACGAAATAGACAGCCTGCGCTAACCGCGCCGGCAGTCAACTGGGAGGCAGACAATGAACTGGTTGAGTGGCCCCGGCTTCGTGATCGCCATCGTCGCGATCTCGACCATTGGCTGGGTCGTGAACAACTGGATCCGTGCCAAGCACGGCTATTCGATCAGCGACGATTTCGGGGCGAACATCGACAAGGCCGATCCGGATGCCGCCCGCAAGATCGCCCTGCTGGTAGCCGAGAACGAACGGCTCGCGGGCCAGATCAGCCGGCTGGAAGACCGGATCGCCGTGCTCGAGCGGATCGCCACCGAACCCGCCGAGCGCACCGCCCGCGCTATCGACGCGCTGCGCTGAGTTCAGGGAGACACACCATGATCGAACTGCAACTCGCCCCCTTCCTTCCTTGGATCATCCTGGCGGGAATTGGCCTGGGTTTTCTGGGCACGATAGGCTGGCTGTTCACCACTTGGCTGCGGATCAAGAACGGCTACCCGCTGGAAAATAGCTGGGGCAAAGCCGTCTATCCCAAGCGAGATGACGAGGCGATCGAGCGGATCAAGCTGCTCAGCCAGGAAAACGCCCAGCTGCGCGCCGAGCTCGGCTCGGTCAAGGATCGGCTGGCCAATGTCGAACGCATCGTGACCGGCGGCGCGCACCTGCTCGATCGCGAGATCGAAGCGCTCCGCACCCGCTCGAACTGAAAGGAACGCAAACCATGCTTTCCCCGATCCTGATCCCCATTCTCGGCATCAGCTGCGGCCTGGTAGCGATCATCGGCGGTGTCTTCTTCCGCCCGCTGTTCAAGCTGTGGGAGCGCCGCATGGAAATCGAAGCCCAGATGACCGCGGAAAAGGCTGCCCAATACGCCGCCCAGACGGCGCGGCTGGAACAGCGGGTCCAGGTGCTCGAGCGGATCCTCACCGACCGTGGCATGGGCCTCGCCGAAGAGATCGAGAAGCTGCGCGACGCGCCGCTGAACTGAAGAAACGTTCCCACCTTCTTCTAAGCAAGGAAATTTCGATGATTGTCATGCTCGCAGTGCTTGCCGCACTGTGCGGGGGAGCTATTGCCCTCGCTGAAAGCCGCGATCGCCCCCGCCGCCGCGCCCTGCGCGCCGCCCAGGCATCGCAAGCAGGGAATTGAGGCGCCACGTGCGCCGACTAGGGGAGTAAGGTGCAATGAACCCGTTCGAAATGGTCGTGGCCATCATCGTCGTGATCACGATCGGCAAGGTTCTCCAGGCGCGCTACGGCATGGTCAAGGGCCGGGATGGCAGGCTTGAAGGGCTTGCGAGCCGAGACCCGGCCGAGAAGTTCGAGGCCGACCGCCTACGCGACGAGATCCGCGCCCTCAAGGAGCGCGTCCAGGTGCTCGAGCGCGTCATCACCGACAATGAAAACAGCCTGCGGCTCGACCACGAGATCGAGAAGCTGCGCGACAAGAACCGGATCTAAGCCATGTTTTCGGGAGCAGGAACCATGACCAGCGACCCTCAACTCTATATCACGCTCGCCTTGTCCGGCCTGGCTGGCCTTGGGATGCTTACCGGCGCGGCGCTGTCGGGCTGGCGCAGTTGGCTGGCGCTGAAGCATCGCGAACTGGCCGAGTTGCACCGGCCGGAAGTCGCGGCGACGGCGATACCCAACGCCGCCTCGCGCATCGAACTGGCGGATCTGAAGGAACGCATCCGCAAGCTCGAAGCGATAGCCGCGGGGGTGGACCTGTGAGCGCTACCACCCAACCGATGGCCGAGCCCCGCCCCACTCCGACCCCGGAGCGGACGCCCCGTCCCCGGCTCGGCCTGCGCTTCGGCGCGACGCCCGCGAAATAGCGGCGAGGCTGGCGAATCCCGCGCGAGCCCGCTAGCGCAGTGGCCATGACCAGCCTCGCCGATCTCCAAGAAGAATACGGGTTTTTAGACGCCGACGATCGCTATCGCTTGCTGATCGAGCTCGGCAAAGGGCTCGAGGACATGCCCGTACCCCTTAAGACCGACGCGACGCTGGTGCGGGGCTGTTCGGCCTCAGTATGGGTCTATCCCACCCGGCTAGAGGATGGCCGGCTCCACTTCCTGGCGGACTCCAACGCGGCGATCACCAAGGGCATCATTGCGCTGGTGCTGCTGACGGTGCAGGACCACACCCCGGCCGAGATACAGGCGACCGACATTGAAGCCGCGCTCGCTCCATTCGACCTCAAAAATCAGCTGAGCTCAAACCGAACCCAGGGCATCCCCAACATGATCGCCCTAATTCGCGAAACCGCGGCGCGGTACGCGTAGCCGCTTTCGGGTGAGCTAAGCCATCAACGCCAGCGAATTACCTCGTCCTCCCCGCGAAGGCGGGAATCCATTGGCGCTGAAGCACGGTTCTTTTCTCCACGCAAAGGCGGATGGACTCCCGCCTTTGCAGGAATAGTGGTGGGATGTGGCGAGCGCAGTAGCTCCGACCTTAGGAAAGCCCCAATTCGCGCCCGACTTCCTCCAGATCGGCGCCCTTCTTCACGATCAGCCATTCGCGCGCCTTTGCGCCGTTCACCACTGTCACCGCGCCGCCCGGGCACAGGCCTAGGCATTTGGTCTCGACGACCCCGACCTCCGCCTTGCGGCCCTTTCCCAAACCAAACTGCTTGCGTAGCGCCTTGGTGAGCGAAGTCTTGCCCTTCAACCCGAACCCGCCGCCCAGCTTCTTTGAACACTTGCCGCACACCAGCACGGCATTGCCCCAGTTGGACGTGACCAGCTGTGTCACTGCGGTTTCCATTGGCGCCGGTCCTCAACACTTTTCAGCACGTCATAGGCCGCCTGGATCGCCTGGAAGCGCTTGGCGGCATCCGCATCGTTCGGACGTACATCGGGGTGGAATTCCTTGGCGAGCCGCCGCCAGGCGCCACGCACGGCCTCGAAAGTCGCATCGACGTCCAGTTCCAGCACTTCCAGTGCCTTCATCTCGTCGCGCGAGCGGCTGCCGTCGCCCGGGCCTGCCCAGCTGTTTGTAGCCGATTGCGCATAGCCGTTCGCCGTACGGCGCTCGTTCGCCTCGCGTTGGGCCGCCTCTTCTGCAGTCAAACCCGCGAAATAGTCCCAGTTGCGGTTGTATTCCGCGGCATGTTCCTCGCAGAAATACCATCGCTCGGGGTTATTCGGAGACTTAGGCGCCGGCCGATCTCCGGGCTTGTCGCAGCCGTCGCGATCGCACAGCCGCACGCGCGCAGCCTCGCGCTCCGAACCGTACTCGCGCCAGCGGGGAAAGCCCCAGTCCATCGATCGCGTGTGTCGCGCCATAGCCGTCCAGATAGGCGCGAGGCAGGCTAAAGGCCAGACCTTGCCGCGCCGCAGCATCGTCCAGATAAATGCCAGAGGGTCTGTAAGCCGGGTTCTGTCCACCCTCTTGCGAAGGATAGGCGACCATTCCTCTAGGCGACGGATCGCTCCGCCGCTCCAGCAACCAACCCGGACGACGCGCCGAAACGAGGCGCATGTGCCGTCCCTATTCGGTCTTGCTCCCGGTGGGGTTTACCAAGCCGCTTCCGTTACCGGTCGCGCGGTGCGCTCTTGCCGCACCCTTTCACCCTTGCCCTTACCCCGGCGAACCGGGACAGTGGGCGGTCTGCTCTCTGTGGCACTTTCCCTGGGGTCACCCCCGGCGGGCATTACCCGCCACCGTCGTTCCGTGGAGCCCGGACTTTCCTCCCCCCGCTTTCGCAAGCAGGCGGCGGCCGCCCGACCCTCTGACGTCTCCGCTCTAGCGGTTCGGCGCCAGCGCGCAAGCTGTTCAGAGGTCCTGGATTGGCGGCGTGGAAACAGCATCGTCGACCGGTGCCGCGGAACTGGTGTCGGAAGCCACCGGAGCGGCGGCCAGTTCGGACGCGGATACGGTAGGGGTCTCCCTTGCGGTGTCGTCGACGATCGCTCTGTCCGGCGTGATCGAGTCGGTCGGCCGGGGCGTTCCATCTTTCGCAGTCTTCTCGGCATCTCCGCGGGTCCGACCCGCCTTTTCCGCCTTCTCGCGCTCTGCGGCTTCGGCAGGATCCACCTTAGCGGGCGCCATGGCGGTCCCCCACGCCTGCACTTCAATGCGCCACTGAGTGCTGGTGGTGCCGCCCGCAAGCGCAGCGCGGCGATAGTCGGATGCCACGCTCACCACCTTATCGGCACCGGAAACGCGCGCTACGCGTTGCAGTTCGGCGGTCGCCTCCGCTGCGGTGGGGGCGTTGACGATCCCGACGCCAGGCCCCTTCTCGTCCCCACGTACCGTTCCCGTCATCCGCACATGGATCGGGCCGATTGCCGTCATAGGCGGGCGAATCGAAAAGCTCACCGACTGTTCCTCCGAGCAACAGTTCAGCAAACTTCGCTTGCGAGTTCGTAAGGATTTGAAGTTAATCCTCCCGAGTTTCTCAATCTTCACCCTGCGGCTTGGGCAGCAACAGCGCCAGCAGGATACATCGGCATTCCATATCGATCTCGCCGTCAATCATCTCCGGGCGAAAGCGGCGCTGGAACGCGGTCACGGCCGCCACCGGATCGGTGACATCATAGCCGAACCGTTCCAATGCCAGCATGAAGCCGCCATCCGGCCAGCCGGGATCGACGAGATTTCGCGTCGGCCGCGGCAGCGCCAGCCGCAGTCGGGCCAGTGCATGCCAGTTGAACAACTCGCCCGGATCCTGCTTGCGGGCCGGCGCGACGTCTGAATGACCCACCACATTGCCGCGAGTGACGCCGTGGCGCTCCTTGATATCGGCGACAAGCGGGATCAGCGCCCCCATCTGCTCGGGTGTGAACGGTCGATAGCCATGTTCATGGCCGGGGTTGACCATCTCGATCCCGATTGAGGCAGAATTAACGTCGGTGATCCCGCGCCATTGCCCCCGCCCGGCGTGCCAGGCGCGGCGATCCTCGGACACCAGCCGAAAGACGCGGCCATCCTCTTCGACCAAATAATGAGCGGAGACCTGCGCCCCCGGGTCGCGCAGTCGCGCCAGCGCCGCCTCCCCACTCTCCATACCGGTGTAATGGAGCACGATCATCGAAATCGGCAGCAAGCGGTCGCCATGGTTTGGCGAAGGCGCGTCCAGTATCTCAAGCCCATCGATCATGCGCTCTTCTACTGCAGTCCGGGTTTCAGGCAATGGCGGCGAGCGGCGGCGGCGCTTCGACGGTAGTGTACATACCGCGGAATACTTGGCTGGGTGTGAAGCGGTCAGTCAGGCCGATCACCGTCTCTCCCGCCCCCAGCACCAGCAGGCCGCCGGGACGAATGGCGCCGGCGAGCTGATCAAACACCAGGCGCCGCAGCGTTGGCGAGAAATAGAGCATCACGTTCCTGCACAGGATGATGTCGAACCGGCCCGGCGGGGGCGCGTCCGCCGTTAGATTGTGCCGCCGGAACTGAATGCAGCGGACCAGATCGGGATTTGCGACCCATTCACCCGCGCCGGTGGCGTCGAACCATCGCACCATCCGGCGGATCGAAAGGCCGCGCTGAATTTCGAACTGCGAGTAGCGGCCGGCGCGCGCGCGCGCGATCGCGGCGGGTGACACGTCGCTGGCAACGATTTCCGGCGGCGTCGCAAAGGTATCCGCCCGCTCGGCGAGCAGTATCGCCAGCGATAGCGGCTCCTGCCCTGTCGAGCAGCCGGCGGACCATATTCGCAGACGCCGCCCCGCCAATTCGGCCTGCATCGCCTCTGCTGCGTCGACAAGATGCTCCAGCACCGCGCCGTCGCGGAAAAAGCTGGTCTCTTGGTTCAGCAACACATCAACCACCTTGTCGGCTAATTCGCCGGTGCGCGAGGCGATCAGTCGGCCGACCAGCGCGTCCACCGTGGCCAGTCCGTGTTCGCGCAGCAGCGGCTTCAGTGCGGTTTCGATGCGCCATGCGCGATTGGCGGCGATCTGCTGGCCGGTACGCTGTTCGAGCAGCGATCCTATCAACTGCATCGCGCCCGCCGAGGGAGTTTCACCGCCGATCACCGGGCCGCCCCCCGTACAATAAGGCGGCCGATTTCATCGGGCGGCAGCACGGCGGTCGCCCGTCCCGCGCTGGCCACAGCTCCCGGCATTCCCCAGACAACGGAGGTGGCCTGATCCTGGGCAAGGACGGTGGCGCCTACATCGATCAGGCGCCCGGCACCTTCGCAGCCGTCCCGCCCCATACCGCTCAGCACCACGCCCACCGCGCGGCTAGCGTAGACTTCCGCCACACTCTCGAACATCGGATCCACTGAAGGCATGCAGCCGCTTTTCGCCCAGTCGGTGCTCAGCCGGATCGCTGCTCCTTCAGAGGTGCGCACGACGCGGAGATGCGCCTCGCCGGGCGCAATGATGATCCGGCCCGGCCGAATGCGCAAACGATCGGTCGCGACTTCGCACGGTCGCCCGCCCAGCACCGCCAGTTGTGTCGCGAAGTACTGCATGAAGCTGGGCGGCAGATGCTGCGTCACCAGGATGGCCTGTTGGAAGCTTGACGGAATCTCTCGCAGCAATTGGCTAAGCGCGTGAATGCCGCCCGTGGAAGCGCCGATCGCGACGATCTGAAAAGGATCGAGCGCGATGCTCGCTCCCGAAGCGCCTGGAAGGGTCGGGCGGCCCTGGCTCTGCGGCAAAAGCGGCGCCTCGGCTGCGGATTCGAACAATTTGGCGAGGCGCTCCTCCAGCACCTCGGCAAAGCGCCCCCCAAAAGCGCCGACGCCCGGTTTTACCAGCGTGTCCGCCGCGCCGAGAGCAAGCGCCTGCAGGGTTGTCGCAGCGCCCTCATCGGCGGAGGAAGAGACGATCAGCACCTTCGCCCCCCGCCCAGCAATGACGATATCCGGAAGGGCGGTGAGTCCGTCGATACCAGGCATCGCGATGTCGAGCAGGATGATGTCCACTCGATGCGTACGCAGATACTCCAGGGCACTGCGCGCCTCGCTCAGCGCAGCGACGACATGGAAGCGGCGCGTTCCTTCCACCATGCGGCTCAGCACCGATCGCGCGACGACCGAGTCGTCGACGATCAGCACACGGCCTTGGCCAGAAGGCACAGTCGGCCGCTCCGGCGGAAGCGATGCTAGCGGGGTGGTCATGCGGTCTGCCGCTGCCGTTCAGGCGACGCCGACGATCTGCAGCTTGCTCTCCAGCGTCTCGCGATCGAACGGCTTCATTACATATTCGTCGGCGCCAGCTTCGATCGCGGCGCGGATATACGCCATGCCGTTCTCGGTGGTGCAGAACACCACCTTGGGCCGTTGCGGCAGCCCGGCTTCCTTCAATGCACGAAGAAAATCCATGCCGCTCATTACCGGCATGTTCCAGTCGAGCAGGATCACGTCTGGAACGTCGGCGAGGCACGAATCGAGCGCCTCCCGTCCATCGGCAGCTTCCCGGACGTCGAACTCCAACGTCTCAAGAATGTGCCGGGCGACCTTTCGGATCACCTTCGAATCGTCCACGACGAGGCACGTTTTCATCTTCCCCGGATCCCGCTGGCAGGTGTTTTTGGCCCTCACTTTTGCCAGACAAGGTGTAATGGTATCGTTAATCTTGGCAGGCAAGCAGGTCGGTATTCGGTACCAGGACGCTCAGGTCGATCGCCAGCACGGGTTCTCCGTCACGCTCCACCATGCCGCGCGCCGCGTTTCGCCATGCCCCTTCCAAAACGACGCCACTTGCAAGTGGCCGCAGTTCGAACGGCGCGACATCTTCTAGCACGTCGACGAGCATTGCATAGAAATGCCCGTCGACCCGTGTGATCACCGCTCGGCGGGCAAGGCTGCAGCCGTTCAGCCCCAACGCGGCTTCGGTGTCCACCACCGTGACGACGCGACTGCGCAGCGCGGCCAGCCCACGGATCGACTTGGCGGCGCGGGGAACGGCAGTTACTTCGCCGATATCGACCACCGATTCGACCTGGTCGGAATCGATGGCGACAGTGCGACCGGCGAGTTCGGCGAGTAGAAACAGACGTTCCATCATCGCGCTCCCACGCGGGCTTCGAGCGCAAACAGCAGTCCGGCGCGATCATAGCGGTACACGCTTTCGTCCCCCGCTTCCGCCTGACGCTTGCGCCGCAGCCGCACGACCGGCGCGCTGCCGGCCGGAAGATCGGCAGCATCTTCGGACAGGATCACTGCAGGCGTGTCGTCCGCTTCGAGGGTGGTGGCCACTCGATATCCCGCGGTTTCCAGCAACGGCCGGACGAACGTCGCCATCCAGCCATCCTTGTCGCCGGCGATAAGGCACAAAGGCGCGTCCTTCGCCGCCACCCGGTCGGCGTGGGTGTCGAATATCCAGAGGACGTCTAAAATTTCGACAAGTTCGCCGTCAACCAGCGCGACCCCGGCCGCGCGCCCGGGCACGCGCGCCGGCACGAAATCGGCCGCCACGGTAATGATGTCGAGCGCCTCGTCGATGGCGTAGGTGACTTCGACGTCCTCGTCCTTCAACCGCAGCACGCCGAAATGCGCGCGACCCTGGATCGAGCCCTGCATCGCCAACGGCAGGATCCGGTCGTCCACCGTCAGCCGATAGGCGCCCGCAGCGTGACACACCTGGCTTGCCGCCACCTGCTCCACGCGGTCGACGGCGGAGAGCGGCACCGCCCGGCGCGCGCCATCGAGATCGCGGAAGAGCAAGGCCGCCAGCCCGGGCGCCTCCGGCTCAGCCGGCTCCGCGCCGAACGCCTCGTCCAGATCGCGCGTGAAATCCAGGCCCGCAACCCGCGCCATGCCACCACTATCGAGCAGCAGCATCGGCAGCCCGGAATCCGGCAGAGTCTGCCCGGCATAGATGCCCGTCGCCATCACCGCGGGCGAGGCTGGCTTGATCACCAGTTCCTCATTGTCGATCACATGATCGACGACGAGCGCGTAGCTGCCCGCGCCGGCGGCGACGATCACCAGCATCTTCGCGGCATCGGACGCCGCCCGCTGCGGCAGGTCGAGCAGTTCGGCCAGGTCGAGCAGCGGCATCCGACGCTCGCGCACCGTGACGATCGGCGTGTCGCCCAGCACGTCGATGCGGATCGCGTGGCCGCGTGCCGCGACGATTTCCTCGATCGACTGGCGCGGGATGGCGAACCGCTGATTCCCGACCCCCACGATAATCGCTGACATGATCGAGAGCGTCAGCGGCACCCGGATGGCGATGCGCAGCCCCTGACCGGGGCGATTGTCCAGTTCGATGCGTCCGCCAATCTGGTCGACGCTGGACTTGACGACATCCATCCCGACACCGCGACCGCTCACTTCGGACACGCTGTCCCGGCTGGACAGACCCGGATGAAACATCAGTTCAAGTTGCGCGTGCAACGGCAGGGCGCGCAGCTCGCGCTCGGGGCGGACGCCGATCGCGGCCAGCTTGGCAATTAGCCGATCGACATCCACCCCGCGCCCGTCATCGGCAATTTCGACGATAATCTGGTTGCCCGACTGGCGTGCAGCGACGGTCAGTCGGCCCGCCTCCCGCTTGCCGGCAGCGCGCCGATCGCCCGGCGCCTCGATGCCGTGATCGATCGCGTTGCGGATGATGTGCACCAGAGGATCGCGCAGCACCTCGATCATCTCGCGGTCGAGTTCGACGTCCGATCCTTCGATCTGAAGCGTCACCGATCGGCCGAGCGTCGCAGCGATGTCGCGCACCATGCGCGGCAGCGGCGAGAACAGCGCATCGATCTTCTGCATGCGGGTGCGCATCACCGTGTCGCGCATCTCTCCTACAGTGAGCGACAGCCGCTCCAGCGCCGCTTCCACCGCAGGATCGATCGGCGCCATCCGCAGCCGCCGCGCCAGTTCGTTGCGCGCCAGCACCATTTCGGACATGCCGCCCATCATGCGATCGAGCAGATCGACATTGAGGCGAACGCTGCGAGACGGCGCGCGCGGGCCGGCCATGGTGGCAACGGCGGCGACCTGCTGCGATCCCTCAGCAAGCGCCGCGATCAGAAGATCCTCGCCCCCATGATCGAGCGCATGGCCGGCATCGATCGCCTCCACGATTTCGCCGATCCTGTCGACCACCGCGAGCACCGCGTTGACCAGCGCACGATCCGGCGTACGAATCCCGTCGCGCACCTGCGCCAGCGCGTCTTCCGCCGCGTGCGCCAGCCGCTCCAGCCGCGGCAAGTCCAGAAAGCCGCAGCTTCCCTTCACCGTGTGAACGAAGCGAAAAATCGCATCGAGGCGCGCGCGATCGTCGGGATGGGCCTCCCACGCGACGATTTCACCCGAGAGCGCTTCCAGCGTCTCGCGCGTCTCTGCGATGAAGTCCTGCAACAGGTCGTCCATGGGGCCCCGGTGGAAATTTCCGGATGCACCATGGGGGAGCGTGGGTTAATTCCCGGTTAGAACCGCGCGGCCGCGGCGAACCACCGATCAGCCGATCGGGAAGGAAGCGCCGAACAGCAGCACGTCGGATTCAGGCGGGCTCACCTGCAGCTCGCCGCCATGCTGAAGCACCAATTCGTGCGCGAGATAGGCAGCCGCCGCGCGCGGGGTGATCGCCATTTCCTCGCGGCCACCGGCTAGCGCGCTACGCAGTTCCGGATCGAGCACGATGCGGGGGCCATCCGCACGGATGACGATTTCGATCATGCCCTCATGGGTCTCGGCGCCGATATCCAGCTGGCCGCCGCGGATCAGAGCGTCGCCACCGATCAGTGCCAGGTTGAGCAGCACCTTGATCGCCTGCTTCGCCATCACGGGTTCCTCGACCATCCAGCCGATCTTCACGCGGTGGTTGTCGCCGAACAGTCCTTCCAGCGCCGCCTGCGCCTCGCGCGTGTCCACCGTCTCGCCGAAGCCACCGGCCGCGCCGAATGCAAGACGGAAGAATTTCAGCTTGTTGGCGCTAGCGCGCGCGCTTTCGCTGAGCAGTTCCAAGCACCGGGCGCGCATTTCGGGATCATGCTCATCGGCCAGCAGCTCCAGACCATTGTTCAGCGCGCCGACCGGACTGAGCAGGTCGTGGCACAAACGAGAACAAAGCAGACTCGCGAATTCGGTAGGGCTGATGTTCAAGGCAATACGGCTCCCGGTTGGCACCCCTTTGGCGCAGCGGATGAAAAGCTGCAAGCATCCCGGCAGGCAGCACGCACCATTGGAAGCTTCCGCGGGACAAATGGTTTCGGGAACAAGGGCGATAAAGCTAGGCGATCACGACATTTGTTCAGATGCCGTCGCCCGGCCGGCAATCGATCGCCGGCCGGGCGCCTGGACTATACTCTGCGGCCGGTGAACAGCTGGATCAGACCGATCACCAGCGCGATCACAAGCAGGATGTGGATGATTCCGCCAGCGATGTGGAACGAGAACCCGAGCAACCACAGCACGATAAGAATGATAACCAGCGTCCAAAGCATCGTCGGCACTCCCTGAAACCAGCTACCCAACGACAGACCCTATCCGATCGTTCCGGCCGCGCCTGAAATGAGCAATGGTTTGAAACATTCCAACCCTCTATGGCGGCACTTGTCGACACGCGCAGGTGCGTGCGGAGCGAATGTGCTGGCCGGAAGGAAAGGGCTGCGCGCCCAAACCGCTATGGCCGCCGGGCCGGATCAGGGGTGAGAAAACCAGCGCAGGGTGCACTGCAGCAAAATATTTTTCTCAGTCACGCCATATACATTGACATGTTCTCTCCATTCATCGCAAGTCATCCATACTATCGTTGCAATGCAACGGTTAAATTCATTTAACCCACAACCTTCAAGCGAAATCGATATCATATCATGAGCCGGCTTGATCAGCGATTTGATACGTTGGATGGCATGCGTGGTGTCGCAGCTATATTTGTCGTCGCCTATCATCTTATGCAGCGCCATGGCAGCACAACCTTTGCTGGCTATCTCGCCGTCGATTTCTTCTTCCTGCTCAGTGGTTTCGTCATTGCCTTCAGCTATCACCGCCAGCTCGCCGAAGGCTTGTCGCCCGCCCGCTTCATGGCAATGCGCATGGTCCGGCTGTTCCCGCTCTACGCCGCCGCCTGCGTGCTGGGGATCGGCAAGCAAGCGATCGCATCCGCGCTGCACGACGACCGGGCGATGAGCGCGGGGGTTCTTATGTGCAGTTCGCTATTCGGTGCGCTGATGCTGCCCTCGCCGTGCACCGCCACCATGTTCCCACTCAACATGCCGACCTGGTCGCTGTTCTTCGAACTGGCGATCAACGTAGCCTTTGCGGTGATCCTCTGGCGCTTGCGCCTGCCGGTGCTGGCGATCGTGATGGCGGTGGCCGCCGTCTATCTTGCCAGCAGAATCGCGCCTCCCCTCTACATGGATTCGGGGTGGCTCTGGACCAGCGCGCCGTTCGGCGCGGCCCGCACCGCCTTTTCCTTCATCGGCGGCATGCTGATCTATCGCGTGCTGCCGCTGCACCACCGGCGTGCTTCCTGGCTGGCACCGCTCCCGCTGCTTGGCTTGATCGCACTCCTGCTGATGCCGACGCCCGTGTCCTTGCGCCCGATGGTGCAGTTGCTGATCGTGTTCATTGCCTTTCCGGCATTGCTGCTGGCGGGGATCTGCCTCGAAGCGCGACCGGGCGTCGCCGGCTGCTTCAGGCTGTTGGGAAACCTTTCGTACCCCCTTTACGCCCTGCACGCGCCGTTGATCGCCTTGATATTACCGATCCTGACGCAGGCCGGGCTGTCGCCGCTTGCTTCCATGGCGATGTTCGTGGTCGTTATGCTCCCCATCGCCCATGGCGCGGCTGTGGCAGACGGGCGCATCCGCGCCTGGATCGGCGTGCGTCTCAAGCTTCGAAGAGGCGCGACACGCCAACCAAGCGCTGCGGAAGAAGCGGCGCTGCCGCCGATTGCGCTTTTGCGGCCTGCCACCATCGGTGAAGAAAGTTCGGCCTGAACGGCACTCTTTCAAATGGCCATAAGCTGCACGGGCGCAAATCGGTCATGCAGCCCCGCAATGCCGGCGCGCCAGCAGCGGACCTCGTCGCCGCCAAGGATGACCCAGAGCTTGCCGTCGGGCGCTGCCATCGTGGCGTCGGTTATGGACGGCGCCGCACTGCCGCTCGGATGCGAGTGCCAGTAGCCGATCACCCTTGGACCGCCCTCGCGCTGCGCCCGCAGGGCGGCAAATAGCGCTGCCGGGTCCAGCTCGAAATGGGTTTCGGGGCGCTCGGCTACGTTGCGAACCTCGCGAAAGGCGTTGATAGCGCCGCTTTCGCCAAACAGGAGGCCGCATGCCTCCCGCGGCCAAGCGACAGCCGAAGCTTTTTTCATACCGTCCAGTATAGATCTTGAAATCGTAACGCCCATGCCCATTTCCGGTAAAACATGAATCAGGGGGTTTCCATCTTAGAAGCGCGGATCGCGGAAGGCGCACATGGCTGGCGGCTGGACCGCGCGCTCGCCGATGCCCTGCCCACCTTTTCCCGCGAGCGGCTGAAGGCGCTGATCTCCTCCGGCGCCGTCACCGGCCCCGATGGCGCGCTTGCCCGCGATCCCGCGCGCAAGGCCAGCGGCGGCGCACTGTTTCAGGTGGCCGTGCCGGATCCCAAGCCCGCGCACAATGAAGCGCAGGACATTCCGCTGAACGTGGTGTTCGAAGACGAGCATCTGATCGTGATCGACAAGCCGGCGGGCCTGGTCGTCCATCCCGCGGCAGGCAATCTCGACGGAACGCTGGTCAACGCGTTGCTCCACCATTGTACCGGCCAGCTTTCGGGTATCGGCGGCGTGGCTCGACCGGGCATTGTCCACCGGATCGACAAGGACACTTCGGGCCTGATGATCGCCGCCAAGACGGATCCCGCGCATGTCGGGCTGGCGGCGCAGTTCAAGACGCACAGCATCGACCGGCGCTATCTGGCGATCGCCAGCGGCGTGGTGCGCACGGCAAGCCGCACGGTGGATGCACCGCTGGCCCGATCGCCAGCCAACCGCAAGAAAATCGCGATCTGCCCGCCCGGTCACGGGAAGCACGCGATCACCCATATGCGCAGACTTCGTGAACTTCGCGATGCGACGCTGATAGAATGTCGGCTTGAGACGGGGCGGACGCATCAGGTGCGCGTGCATATGGCTTCGATCGGCCATCCCCTGGTAGGGGATCCTCTATATGGAAGCATGCGTTCCGGCCATCGCGGACTTTTGGCAACCTTGGGTTTCCAGCGCCAGGCCTTGCATGCGGCGCGTCTCGGGTTCATCCACCCGATAAATGGTAACGCTTTAGCGTTCGAAAGCGAAATGCCTGCTGACATGCAGGAACTGTTCAACCAGCTTGTCGTATGAGTTTTCGGTGCTCGCGTCCCAGCCGGACCGGCACCCGAAGGAAAGGGAGAAACGATCATGGCTAGCGGCAGCAACGTCCCCGCGACGATCCCCGCGCTCGGCGGCGAGGCGAGCCTCAATCGCTATCTGGCCGAGATCAAGAAATTTCCGATCCTGAGCCCCGAGCAGGAATATATGCTTGCCAAGCGGTTCCAGGAGCATGGCGATACCGATGCGGCGGCGCAGCTGGTCACCTCGCACCTTCGCCTCGTGGCGAAGATCGCGATGGGCTATCGCGGCTATGGCCTGCCCGTGTCGGAGCTGATCTCCGAGGGTAATATCGGCCTGATGCAGGGCGTGAAGAAGTTCGAGCCCGATCGCGGCTTCCGCCTCGCCACCTATGCCATGTGGTGGATCCGCGCCTCGATCCAGGAATTCATCCTGCGTTCGTGGAGCCTGGTGAAGATGGGCACCACCGCCGCGCAGAAGAAGCTGTTCTTCAACCTGCGCAGGATGAAGGCCAAGCTCGACGCGTTCGAGGATGGCGACCTTTCGCCCGAACATCTCGCCAAGATCGCCACCGATCTGGGCGTGACGGAGGAAGAGGTCACCTCGATGAACCGCCGCATGGCGATGGGCGGGGATACCTCGCTCAACGTGCCGATGCGCGAGGACGGCGAAAGCCAGTGGCAGGATTGGCTGGCCGACGAGGGTCCGCTGCAGGACGAAGCCGTCGCCGACGCACAGGAAGCCGATGTCCGCCACGAAATGCTCGTGTCGGCGATGGAGGACCTGAACGAACGTGAGAAGCATATCCTCACCGAGCGTCGCCTGACCGACGATCCCAAGACGCTCGAGGAACTGAGCCAGGTCTATGGCGTATCGCGCGAGCGCGTCCGCCAGATTGAGGTGCGGGCGTTCGAGAAGCTGCAAAAGGCGATGATGCGTCTGGCGGGCGACCGCCGCCTGATCGCCGCCCACTGATCGCTCAACGGTTCCCGCACCGGTTGCGGGAACCGCCCCGGCTGGGGCATGGCGGTGCGGTGACGAAGAATCGCGCCCGCGCCTCCTCCCCTCGCCGCTCCCCCGCTAAGGCGCGCAAGCCCTGGTGGCGCCGCCTGTTCGTGCTGGGGGTTCAGCTTGTGCTCGGCTTCGTGCTGCTGTCGCTGCTGATGGTCACGCTCTACCGCTTCGTGCCGCCACCGATCACCTGGACGATGATCGGCGACGTGCTTGCAGGCCACGGCGCGACCAAGGACTGGATGTCGCTCAAGCGCATCGACCCGAGCATGGCGCGCGCGGTGATCGCCGCCGAGGACGCCCGCTTCTGCCAGCATCGTGGCTTCGACTTCGAGGCGATCGAAAAGGCGTATCAGCGCAATGCCCAGGGCGGCCACCGCATCCGAGGCGGATCGACGATCAGCCAGCAGACCGCGAAGAACGTCTTCCTGTGGCAGAATGGCGGTTACTTCCGCAAAGGCCTGGAAGCCTGGTTCACCGTGCTGATCGAGAACATCTGGGGCAAAAGGCGGATCATGGAGGTGTACCTCAATGTCGCCGAGACCGGCATCGGCACCTATGGTGTGAACGCCGGTGCGATGCGCTATTTTCATCACGACGCGTCGCGGCTCTCGGACCGTGAGGCGGCGCTGATCGCCGCCGTCCTGCCACTACCCAAAAAGCGCGCGGCGATCGACCCGAGAGGGTTCACCCGTCGCTATGGGAACAAGATCAACGCGCGGATCCATGTGGTCGCGGGAAGCGGGTTGGATCGCTGCTTGAAGTGATCCGCTTTCAGGCTGTCATCCTGGCTTCCGCTGGGATGACAGCCATTCGATCAAACCTTACTTCGCCGCGTCCTTTGCCGCGTCGCCGACATCCTTCGCGGCATCGCCGACGCTGCTCGCAGCGCTGGTGACCGCATCGGTTTTGGCATTCTCGCGGGCATTCTGGTTGAACAGGTAGAACGCCCCGACCACCACCGCGATCAGCAGTGCCAGCCCGATCAGCGCCATGCCGGCACCCCCACCGCTGCGCCGCTCGACCACCGTGGTGTGCGTGCCGCGATCCGCAGCCACGCCGTCTTCCACGATACGATCCGCCATAGTTTCTCTCCTTGATTGTGCCTGGCGACAGCAACCGAGGGGGCTAAACTATGGTTCCCTGCAGCCTTGTCTCAAAACGGGAGCTTAAACCCCGGCGGCAGCGGCAGGCCGCTTGTCATCTTGCTCATCGCCTCCTGCGAAGCGGTGTCGGCCTTTACCCGCGCATCGTTGAACGCGGCGACCAGCAGATCCTCGAGCATCGTCTTCTCGCCGACGTTCACCAGCGAATCATCGATGTCGATGGCAATGATGCGCCCCTTCGCGCTGGCTTTCACCTTGACGAGCCCACCGCCCGAAACGCCCTCCACCTCGACGGTGTCGAGGCTTGCCTGCGCCTTGGTGAGTTCGGCCTGGACGTTCTGCGCCATGGCCATGATTTCTTCGAGACTCTTCATCCGTCACTCCCGGTCTTGGTCCAGCCGATCAACTCGGCGTCTGGAAAAGCTTGCATCGCAGCGGCAACGATTGGCGAGGCGAGCACCGCATTGCGCTCCGCAGCCTGCCGGGCGGCCTGCTCCTCACGCAGCGTCATCGCGGTGGCACCCTCGACGAGCGTCACCTTCCAATGTACGCCGGTGCTGTCCTTGAGCGCGCCACCTAGCTCGCGCACGAAATCCTGCGGCAGCGGCCGCGCCGCGCCAAAATCGATCTCGCTGCCCTCGAACCGCACCGGCCGCATGTAATCACGGACGAACATCGCAAGCTGGAGACGGCGATGTGCCTCCAGATGCTCGGCAAGCTCGGTGAGGTTGGTCGGCAGTACCGGCCCAGCTTCCTGCACCGTGGCAGGCGCTGGCGCGGTTGGTTCCGCAGAGACCGCGGCGGGCGCACCAGCGGGCACCGCGATGCTGCCGCTCAGGATCTGCTTCGCCAGCTCGCCCGGATCGGGAAGCTGCGCCGCATGGATCACCCGCAACAGCGCCATTTCGGTCGCCTCGATCGGCAGGGCGGCCTTGGCGACTTCGTCATGCCCGCGCAGCAGCAACTGCCACAGCCGGTGCAGCGCCGGGAAGGACAGCCGGCTCGCCCAGCCCTCCATCGCCTCGCGCTCTTCGGTCGACTGGCCCGAAAGCCGGTGCGTGCCAAGCTTGACCAGCGTCACGCCGTGCACCGTCTCCAGCAGCGCGCGCAGCACCGCCAGCGGATCGACACCGAGATCATATTGCGCCCGCAGGCCCTCCAGCGCTTTCTGCGCCTGGCCTTCAATAAGCTTGCCGAACAGGTCGCGATTCGCGCCGCGATCGGACAGGCCGAGCATCTGGCGCACCGCCTGGGCCTTGACCCCCTCGCCTTCCAGTCCCGCATGCGCGATCGCCTGGTCGAGGATCGAGAGCCCGTCGCGCGCCGAGCCTTCCGCCGCACGCGCGACCAGCGCCAGCGCCTCGGGCTCGGCCTCGACCTGCTCGGCCTCGCAAACCTTCGCGAAATGCTCGGCGAGCAGTTCGGCCGGAATGCGGCGCAGGTCGAAGCGCTGGCAGCGCGACAGCACCGTTACCGGCACCTTGTTCACTTCCGTCGTGGCGAACAGGAACTTCACATGCCCCGGCGGCTCCTCCAGCGTCTTCAGCAGCGCGTTGAACGCGTTTTTCGACAGCATGTGGACTTCGTCGATGATGTAGATCTTGTAGCGCGCCGAAACCGCCGCATAGCGCGACGCCTCAATGATCTCGCGCACGTCGTCGACGCCGGTATGGCTAGCGGCGTCCATCTCGATCACGTCGATATGGCGCCCCTCGGCGATCGCGCGGCACGGCTCGCAGACTCCGCACGGGTCGATCGTGGGACCGCCCTGCCCGTCCGGGCCGATGCAGTTAAGCGCCTTGGCAATCAGCCGGGCGGTGGAGGTCTTGCCCACCCCGCGCACGCCGGTCAGCAGGAAGGCATGCGCCAGCCGGTCGCGGCGGATCGCGTTGCCCAGCGTGGTGACCATCGCATCCTGACCGATCAGCGCGCTGAACGTCTGCGGCCGGTATTTGCGGGCGAGCACGCGATAGGCTTCGCCCTTTGCGGGCTGCGGCGGTTCGTCGAGGCCAAGCAGGGAATCGGACATCACCGCTTATCTAGGGGGCTGCGCGGCGTTTGTCGAAGTCCGGCACGGTGATCGCGCGACGACCGGCAGGCGAGAGCAGTGCCCAGAGCAGCAGCAGCGCACCCCAGGCCATGACGATCGCCGACACGCCTGCCTGAAGCAGCACGCCGCCGTCCGTCGCGGTGGCAAAATTATAGCCGCTATGCCAGAGCGCAGCCGCCAGCACGCTTCCCCGTGATGCGGCAGAGACCTGGGCGAGCACGAAGCCGCCAAGCACGAGCCCCAATCCGAAGCCAAACACCAGCATGGCCGGGCTCATGGCGCGATAGGTTGCAACGATCCAGATCAGTGGCGCGTGCCAGGCAATCCAGATCGCCGCCTGAATCAATACGCCGCTCACCGCGCCGAACCGGGCCTGTAGACGTGGGAGCAGATAGCCGCGCCACCCGGCCTCCTCGCCATAGCCGTTCGCGAGGAGCACGACGGCGAAGAGCGCCAGCGGTGGGAGGACCGGCAAACCGCTGAACCTGCGCAGCCTGTCCGCGGCGATCGTCTGCCCAAGACCCGCAGCGGCGGCAGCGAAGCCGGCGAGCAGCAGAAACGGCGTCAGCGCCAGCAGCCAGCCGCGCAAACCTTGAGGCAAGCGAAGGAGCCGTTGCAGCCACGCGGCGTGTCCGCCCCTGGGAGCGCAGACCAGCGTGCTTGCCGCGCCTGCGATACACGGCCCCAGCAGCCCGCCGAAATGCGTGGGTAGCGTTCCCGGCCGAACGATCGCGCCGTGCAGCGCCATCGGCACCCACACGGCCCAGGAAATCCCGAACGCCAGCAGCAGAAACAGCCCGATCTCTCGTGTATCTCCGCGCATGCCCGCTTCCCCGCATCCAGCACGCGCGGCTTTTCGCCTGCAAGGCGTAGTCGCGCCATAGGGAGCTTCACGGATCCAGCGATGTGCGCGATGGTGGGAGCCGGAACGACCCGGGACGAAATCGTTGCGGCTGCTTCCTTCCGGACCTGACCGGGTTGGCGACGGTACCGTCCGCCCGACTCCCGCGGCGCATATGGGGGATGTGCCGCCATCAGGCAAGAGCCGTTTTCGCCGCGATCAACCCGCCAGTTCGGCCAAGCGCCACAAGAGGAACAGCAGCGCGGTGCCGAGCACGATCACCGCAATGGCAGCAGCCACCAGCGGGCCGAAGCCCGACTGGCGGTGCGGAAAAGGATCGAGGCGCATATTCCTATCTCCACCTGAACACCGATGGAGAATCGCGCTAACGACAGATGCAAACCATTGGGAAAACGCACAAGGCGCGACGGGCTGTCAGCGGTCGCGGCTAAGGTCGTCGACTTCGCCCATGATGGTATCGAGAGCGCTGCGCCCGTCGGCGTTGAGCGACGTGGAACGTCGCGACGGCAGTTGCCCCTCGCTCAACAGCGATTCGAGCGCGACGCGGCCGCGTGCGACGCGGCTCTTGATCGTGCCGACCGCCACCTGGCAGATTTCGGCAGCCTCCTCATAGGCGAAGCCACCGGCACCCACTAGAATCAGCGCTTCGCGCTGCGGCTGGGGAAGGTGCAGCAAAGCGCGCTGCATATCCGACAGTTCGACATGCCGATCCTGGCTGGCCGGCGCGGCAAGCAGCCGGTCAGCCACTAGATCGTCCCATTCGCCCTTGAAGCGGGCACGCCGCATCTGGCTGAGATACAGATTGCGCAGAATGATGAAGGTCCACGCGCGCATATTCGTGCCGGCCTGGAAGCGCTTGCGTGCCGCCCACGCCTTCAACAAGGTTTCCTGCACCAGATCATCCGCCAGATCTCGGCTGCCGGACAGCGATCGTCCGAACGCACGAAGGTGGGGGATAACCTGGGCCAGCTGGGTTTTGAATTCGGGATCGGAGAGCGACACATGCTCCACCGGCGGCGCGATCGCAGCCTCTTCCCCCTGGTCCGACTGGGTAGCTTCCGTCATGCAATCCCGTTCAGTTGCGCGCATCACGTCGCGGTTGCCAGCTAAGCTGGGGTCCGTTGGTGCCAAAACAAGCGTCGTTGCGTTAAACATCGCCGTCAAACCATCAGAATGACGGCGAAAATCGCGATAACCAGCACTGTTCCGATCAACAGAACATAGCGGGTGACGCCGGGCGTCGTGCCGGCGCGCGCGCGGTCCGTGGTGATACGGGCGGGTTCGTCTTGCTCAGCCATGCTGCGTAAACACACAAGAAACGTTTAGGGTCCGTACCAGGTGGAACCCGCCCAAAATTTCACGTCGTCAGGCCGGAACTGTGGCCTCGTCGAAGAACAGCGCCTGGCTGATCGTCGCCTTGACCGTTTCACGCTGGAACGGCTTGGTGATGAGGAAGGTCGGCTCGGGCCTTTCGCCCGTCAGCAGGCGTTCCGGGAAGGCAGTGATGAAGATCACCGGCACACTAAACTCGGCGAGAATATCCTTCACCGCATCGATGCCCGAACTGTCGTCCGCCAACTGGATGTCGGCGAGCACCAGGCCCGGCCGATCTTCCATCGCGAGCGCCACCGCTTCGTCGCGCGTCACCGCAACGCCGGTCACGTCATGCCCCAGATCGCGAACGATCTGTTCCAGGTCCATCGCGATCAGCGGCTCGTCTTCGATGATCATCACGCGCGTGCGAGTCTGGCGTTCGATTTCCTGCACGGCTTCGGCAACCAGTTCGGTGACCCGTTCGGTATCCTCTCCGATCAAATAGGCCGCATCTTCCGGCGGGAAACCTTCCACCGTCGTCAGTAGCAGCGCCTGGCGTGACAGGGGAGTAAGCTGGGATAACCGGCGGCGCGCGATTGATTCCTGATCGCTACCCGAATCATCGGCTTCGTCCGCCTCGTTCCACTGGGTCGACTGCCAGATCGCCTGAAACGTCCGATACAGACCAAGCCGGGCGTCGACATCGCGCGGGAACTGATCGGGCGCCGCGACGATCGCCTCCAGCGCGGCACGGACGTAGCGGTCGCCTTCCGCCTGATTGCCGGTGAGCGCACGGGCATAGCGACGCAGGAGCGGAAGATGCGGCGCGAGTTGCTGTCCAAGCGACATGAGCTGTTTTTTCTCCATCGAGTGCGGGTGGCGTCGTCGCCGCCGGCAAGCCTGATTTGTACTGATTCCGTTACCCGAAGGAACCCCTCCCCGGATTTCGCATCGGCCATGGAACAATCGAGTAGCTCTTTGGTTTCATCCGCCAACTGCGCCATGGGGCGCTGTGACGTCGGGTGCTTGCACTCGGCGGCATTGTTAGTATTCGCGGCAAACGGCTGTATGGCGTTTATTGGTCCGGCAGCCCGGACGATCCGGGCCCTCAGGGGGGAATTGGTGTCTTCTGCTAAAGACGATCAAAGCAAGCGAACGGCGAACGGCGAACCCGCACCTGCGGCTCGGCCGGACGTCGACTTGGCCGACGCCCTTAAGAAGGCGTATGATGAAACCGTGAATGAAAGCGTACCAGACGATCTGCTCGACCTGCTGAAGAAGCTCGGTTAACCATCTTTGGCATGAATGGTATGCAACCCCCGCCCCGCGGCCGAGGTTTGTCGGCTGCGTTGGCGCGCATGCCGACCGGTGCCAAAGTATTCTTCATCCTGGTCGGGGCGCTGCTGCCGCTGGCGCTGATTGCGCTCTTCACCACCATGCAGACGACCCGCAGCGCCGACGATGAAGCGCGCGAACGCCTGGCGGTTACCGCGCGCGGCAGTTCCGGCGCGCTCGAAACGCTGCTTGCCAACCATGTCGCGCAATTGAGCGGCGCGCTGAGCGATCTGGAAGCCGATCCGCAGGACGCACCCAGTTGCATGCGCCTGGCCGGCACCTATGCCGCGCAGCGTCCGGCACGATATCTGATCCGCGATGCCCGCCGCCGCGTCCTGTGCGGCAGCGCCTTTCCTGAAGCCGATGCCCAAGTTCCCGACGTGGCGGGTACGCAGGCGCATATCGTTCCCGGCGGGCTGCTGTTGCGAATCGGCAGCGACAGCGGCGCCGCGGCCTATGCCTTCTATCCGCGGGACCTGCTCGTCAGCCTGACGCGCCCCAGCGGATTTGTACCCGAATATGGCGCTGCACTGGTGGTGCATGGCGATCGGCTGACGCTGCGCGCGCTGCGGGAAAGCAGCCCGCTGGATCGCGGCAAGAGCGTCCGCATCGATCTCGGCGTGGAAGATCTCGCGCTGGAAACCACGTTGCCCGGTGCGCCACTCAATTCGCCGCTGGTCATCGCCACGGTACTACTGGTGCTGATGTGGATCGCCGCGGCGGCGATCGGCTGGTTCGTCGTCGACATTCTGCTGATCCGGCCGCTCCGACGCCTGCGCGGCAATGTCTCGCATTACCAGCCTGGCGAAGTGATCGACAGCTCGGGCTTCGGGCCGGTGCCCGCGCAGGAGATTCGCGAACTGGCGGAAACCTTCACCGAGATCAGCCGCACGGTGCAAGCGCATGAGGCCGATCTCGCAAAGGGGCTGGTCCGCCAGACGCGGCTCACCCGCGAAGTACACCATCGGGTGAAAAACAATCTCCAGGTGATCTCCAGCCTCATCAACTTCCATGCGCGCGCCGCGAAGGGGCAGGAGGCGGCCGACGCCTATGCCTCGATCCAGCGGCGTGTCGACGCGCTCGCCGTCGTCCACCGCCATCACTATGCAGAGATGGAGGAGAATCGAGGGCTTGAACTGCGATCGGTGGTCGGTGAATTGGCAGCCAACCTGCGCGCCACTGCCGCGACGCAGGCGCCCCGGCTGGGTATCACCTTGGAAATCGAGGCGCTGCTGGTCACCCAGGATGTCGCCACGGCAATTGCCTTCCTGCTGACCGAAATCATCGAGCTCGCCATCGCCTGCAGCCCGGACGCGCAGCTCCGCATCTCGGTGAAAGGCAGCGCCGAGGATCAGGCACGCGCCGTTCTACGGATCTCGTCGCCTACGCTCGTCAGCAATACGGAGTTCGAAGCGCTGGTAGACCAGCGCTATGGGCGAGTGATGCAGGGTCTGGCTCGGCAGCTGCGCGGCCAGCTGCACCATGATCCGCTGGTGGGGGCATACGAGATTGCCATCGCCATCAATGGCAGGCCCTGAAAAAAATCTCAAATAGCCGGGAACCGTGTTGCGCGGACCGTGTTCTTACCAGCGGATAGTGACCTTTTGCCCCCCCGCTCTCGCTATCCACGACATGGGCCCGGAAGCGTCTACCCTCCCCCCCCCGGTGACGCTTCCGGGCCTACATCCTTCCAACAGCACCGAAATCTTCATCGCAGCGCTGGCTTCGCCCGGTGCGCCTGGTGGAACGTTTCCACCAGCACGGCATTGAAGCTGCGTCCCGCAAACGGGGAAGTTGGAGAATAATCGATGCGTAAACTGATCGCATGTGCCGCACTGGCCGGCACGCTCATGATCGCGGCTTGCAACACGGTTGAAGGCGTCGGCCGGGATGTTTCGTCGGCCGGCGACACCGTTGCCGGCGCTGCCGAAAAATCGAAGTAAGCGCTCGCGCGCAAGCCATTCAACGCCCCTTCTGCCCGGCAGAGGGGGCGTTTTCCGTCAGGCAGCGTCCGCTTCGCCCTCACCCTCACCCGGCTCGGCAACTTTCACGCGCTCGCGACGCCGCCGAGTGAAGTAAATGGCGACCAGCGACAGAAAATACAGGCCCACCAACGGGCCCGCGAGCAGCAGCTGGGAGCCCACATCGGGCGGCGTCAGCACCGCTGCAATCGCCACTGACGCGACGATCGCGTAGCGCCACGCGCCCTTCAGCTGCTCATAGGTGACGATGCCGGCATGCTCGAGCAACATCAGCAGCACCGGCAACAGGAAGGAAATCCCGAAGCCGAAGATGAATTGCATCACGAACTTCAGATAGCTGTTCACATCCGGCAGCGCCTGCTGCTCGACCCCGCCCAGATTGCCCTGGAAACCGAGCAGGAACTTCAGCGCGACGGGGATCGCGATGTAATAGGCCATGGCCGCGCCGGCGGTAAAAAGCACCGGCGTCGCTAGCAGAAACGGCAGCAGCGCCTGTTTCTCGCGCTTGTACAGGCCCGGCGCGACGAACTTCCACAACTGATTGGCGATCACCGGAAACGCGATCATCAAGCCAGCGAAGAACGCGACCTTCACTTCCACCAGGAAGCCGCCGAAAATTTCGGTGTTGATGATCTTCGCCTGGCCCGCAGCCTTCAATGGCGCCACCAGGAATGACAGGATGGCGCGGGCGAAGTAGAGGCTCGCGCCAAACGCGGCCAGCAACGACAGGATCGACCAGATCAGCCGTCGACGCAGCTCGATCAGATGGTCGAGAAGGGGAGCCTGGGTATCGTCGATCTCGGTCACGGCTGCACTTCGCTGACGGGGGGCACCGGCTTTGTCTCCGATGCGGACGAGCTGGTCGTGGAACTCTCGGCCGGTGCAGGATCCGGATGAATTCGCGGCTGCGGAGTCATCACCGGCGCTTCGTCGTCGTGGGGAACATGGGCAACCGCCCCCCCGGCGCCATCCGGTTCCGGCGCGGGAAGCGGGTGCGGCGGATATTGCCGCATAATCCGCTCATTCTCGGCCGCCCACTGCTTCTCCAGCTCCGCAAGTTCGGCCTCGCGGACCATCGAATCGATCCCCGAACGGAACTGGCGCGCTACGCCGCGCGCCCTGCCCACCCATTTGCCGACGAAATGCATCGCCCGCGGCAGATCCTTGGGACCAATGAAGATCACGGCGACGATGGCCACGAGCAACAGCTCTTGGGGCGCGATATCGAACATTCTGTCGGTGTTTCCACTCGCACGGCATGCGCCGGAACGCCCGGCGCGCTGCGATCAAAAGCCGGGCCGCCGACGCCGCCGACGCCCCGGACCGGGCTTAGCGCTGCTCCTCGCGGGCGCGCTCGGCTTCCGGGGTATAGCCGGGCTCCGGCGCGGCCTTGCCTTCGATGCGGGTCGGCTGGGCCGGCTGATCGTCTTCGGCCATACCCTTCTTGAAGTTCTTGATGCCCTTCGCGACGTCGCCCATCATGTGGGAGAACCGGCCACCGCCCAGCAGCAGAATGGCGATGATGCCGACAACCAGCCAGTGCATCAGGCTGAAGCTACCCATTAGAATTCTCCTTGATATCGCGCCCTATCTAAGGCTCGACGCCCCTTACGGCAACGGTTGATCACCGTCCGGCACGCGGGAGCGGCTGAATCGAAGATGCCGCCTCTATTCGTCGTCCGTTACAGTTTCGCTTTCGGCCGCAGCTTCCGCCGCGTCGAGCTGTTCCAAAGCGAGATCGACCGGGTCGAGCAGGCCTGCGGCCTTCAGGTCTTCGATGCCAGGCAAATCACGGCGGCTTGCCAGGCCGAAATGGCTGAGAAAACCGGGTGTGGTGGCATACATCAGCGGCCGGCCCGGCACTTCGCGGCGGCCGGCGGGACGCACCCAGCCTGCCTCCATCAACACATCGATCGTGCCTTTGGAAATCTGCACGCCGCGGATCGCTTCGATCTCCGCCCTGGTCACCGGCTCGTGATAGGCGATAATGGCGAGCGTCTCGATGCCCGCGCGGCTCAGCCTACGGCTGTCTTCCCGATCGCGGCGGAGCAGATGGGCGAGATCGGCCGCGGTCTGGAAGTGCCAGCGATCCCCCCGACGCACCAGCTCGATCCCACGCCCCTGGTAAAAGTCGCCGAGCGCCGCAAGCGCTGCGCGGACGTCAATCTCTGCACCGACATAGGCGCGGATTTCGTCCACCCCCAACGGGCTCTCGGAGGCGAACAGCACTGCCTCCACTGCCCGCGCGGGCTCATCCGGGGCGATCATTGTGGAATCGCCTTCAGGTAGAGCGGTGCAAACGGCGCCTCCTGACGAATTTCCAGCCGCCCCTGCCGCGCCATTTCCAGCGCTGCGACGAACGACGACGCAAGCGCTGACCGGCGATACAGCTCGTTCGTACCTTCGGGCAGGAAGCTCTCGATCGCGCTCCAGTCGACGCGGGTACCGAGCTGCGAGGAAAGCCGTTCCAGCGCCGCTTCCAGCGTCATCACGTCGCGATGCGCGACGACATGCATCACCGGCCGCGTCCGCGCGCTGATCCTGCCATAGGCGGCAATCAGATCGTAGATGGAGGCCCCCCACCGCGCCTGCCGCATCACCCGCAGCCCTTCCGGGGCGCCGCGGGGGAACACGTCGCGCCCCATCCGATCACGCGCAACCAGCCGCGCCCCCGCCTCGCGCATCGCACTCAGCCGTTCGAGGCGAAGCTGCAGGCGCAGGGCGAGTTCCTCCGGACTGGGTGTCTCCGCCGGATTGCGCGGCAGCAGCAGCGCCGATTTCAGGTAGGCGAGCCAGGCCGCCATCACGAGATAGTCGGCGGCAAGCTCCAGCCGCAGCTCTCGCGCAGCATGGACATAGGTAAGATACTGCTCGACCAATTCGAGGATCGAGATCTGGCGCAGATCGACCTTCTGCGTCCGGGCCAGCGCCAGCAGCAGGTCGAGCGGGCCTTCCCAGCCCTCCACCTCGATCTTCAGGATTTCGTCGGCCCCGTCCACCTTGTGGTCATAGGAGGGGGGAGCGGGCCGGGCAAGAATAAGCCCCTCCCCTTCAGGGGAGGGGTTGGGGTGGGACAGTGTCTCGCAGAGACCAACCTAGGTTCTGGAATCCCTCCACCCCCAACCCCTCCTCCGAGGAGGAGGGGCTAGAAAGGGTCACACCCCCAGCAGCGCGTCCCTCTTCGCCAGCAACTCGGCCAGCGGCACGTCCTCGGCTTCCCCCACCGATCCCATCGCCCGCGCCAGCCGATCGAGACAAGCCGCCGGCGCATCGGGAATCCGCCCGGCGATGTCGACCATCTCCGGCATCCGCGCCCAGCAGTCGAGCACCACGTCGCAGCCGGCCGCTAGTGCGCGCTCGGCCTTCTCGCCGGCCGTGCCGGTCAGTGCCTTCATGTCGATATCGTCGGTGAACAATAGTCCGTCGAAGCCGATCTTGCCCCGGATCACCTCCGAAATCACCGTCGGTGACAACGTCGCCGGCAGATCCGGATCCCAGGCTTCGAACACGATATGCGCGGTCATGCCGATCGGCGCATCCTTCAGCCGCTGGAACGGCAGCAGGTCCGCCTCCAGTTCCTCTGCGGTAGCGCGCACGCGGGGCAGTTCCAGATGGCTGTCGACCAGCGCGCGGCCATGGCCCGGCATATGTTTGATGACCCCGGCCACGCCGCCGCGATTGAGCCCGTCGAGCAGCGCGCGGGCAAGTGCCGCCACGCGCACAGGGTCGCCGCCGAACGCTCGGTCGCCGATCGCCGGGGTGCCCCCCGGGATCGCCACGTCGAGCATCGGCGCGAGGTTCACGTTCACCCCAGCCTCGCGCAGGATATGCGCCAGCGCCTGGCCGTTGGCCCGTGCCGCCTCGATCGCGGAGATCGGTGCGCGATCGTACAAGGTGTCGAACGCCGCGCCCGTCGGGAAGGCAGGCCACACCGGCGGCTGCATCCGTGCGACGCGGCCGCCTTCCTGGTCGATCGTGATCGGCAAGTCGTCTCGCCCGTGCAACGCCCGCAGCGAATCCGTCAGCGCGCGCATCTGTTCGGGGTCCACGCAGTTGCGCTTGAACAGGACATAGCCGAGCGGCGCGGCATCACGAAAGAAATCGCGCTCGTCTGCGGTAAGCGCGGGGCCGGACAGGCCGAAGATCACGGGCTTCATGGGCGTGGCCTAGCCGATCCGGCCGGCCCCGCAAACCACTTCAGCTCGCGACGAAGCAGTTCTCGCCGGCAACCTTCAGCTTGCCGCAGAGGTCGCGTGCCTGACCATTGCCGCCGGCGTTCACGCGAAGCCGATAGACGGTCTTGCCATCCTCCGTCACGAACGGGACCACCAGTTTGCCGAGCGGCGCCAGATAGGCGAAGCGCTTGGACATCCGCGTCCAGGCGGCATTCGCCGCGCCTTCGCTCGGAAAGGCGCCAAGCTGCACCAATGCGCCCGCGCCTTCGTTCGCTCGTGCCGATGCCGTCGGCGTTGCGCGCTGGGCAGTCGGCCGCACCGGCGATGGCGGCGGCAGCGCGATCGTCGCGCTCTTGCTTGCTCTGGCTGAAGCGGCGGCATCCCCGCTGTGCTTCTTGCCCTCCACCGGGGCCTCAGGAAGCGCGGCGACGTTGATGCCGGCCTCAGGCGTGGTGCCTTGGCTGGTGCGAAACACGATGTCGCCTTCGCCAGCGATGCGCACGCCGCCCGGATCGTTAGGACGGATCTTGTAAGGCCCCGGCGGCGCAGCGATCAGCGCGCCATTGCCATCCCGCGCGGATTGATGGCGCTGCCAGTAGAGCAGCGCGCCCGCCGCCCCCGCGACGAGCAGCGCCAACATTACGAACAGCACCACCCGTCCGCGCCGCGGCTCCTCATACGCCTCTTCCACGGTCTCCAACCAGGGAAGCCGCTCGCTGTCCTCGTACCGGCCGCTCATCGCCGTTACATCTCCTCGACCGCCTCCACGCCCATCAGCGCGAGGCCGTTGCGGATGACCTGCTGGATCGAGCGGCCGAGGAACAGCCGCGCGCGGGTGAGCGCGGGCTGCTCGACCATCAGGAAACGGCGATCGGCAGAGTCGTTGCCCATATTGTAGAGCGCGTGGAATTCCGCCGCCAGATCATAGAGATAGAAGGCGATGCGATGGGGTTCGCGCGCGCTCGCCGCCGCTTCCACCACGCGCGGGAACTGCGCGGCGAGCTTCGCTACGGCCAGCTCGCGGCCGTCGAGCAGCGACAGGTCCGCCGCCTCGTCCAGGCTGATCCCCGCCTCGGCCGCACGGCGATGCACCGATGCGACGCGCGCATGGGCGTATTGCACGTAGAAGACGGGGTTTTCCTTGGACGTCTCGAGCACCTTGGCGAAGTCGAAGTCCATCTGGGCATCGGCCTTGCGGGTGAGCATGGTGAAGCGCACCACGTCCTTGCCCACTTCGCGCACCACGTCCGCCAGCGTGACGAAATTGCCCGCGCGCTTGGACATCTTCACCGGCTCGCCGGCGCGCAGCAGGCGCACCATCTGGACGAGCTTGACGTCGAAGCGGGTCTTGCCGCCGGTCAGCGCCTGCACGGCGGCGACGATCCGCTTCACCGTTCCGGCATGGTCGGCGCCCCAGATGTCGATCAGCTGATCGGCCGACTGCGCCTTCTGGAAGTGATAGGCGAGATCGGCGCCGAAATAGGTCCATTGCCCGTTCGACTTCTTGATCGGGCGATCCTGATCATCCCCGAATTGCGTCGAGCGGAACAGCGGCAGCTCCACCGGCTCCCAATCCTCGGGCGTCTCGCCCTTGGGGGCCTCGAGCACGCCGTCATAGACGAGCCCGCGCTCGCGCAGCCATGCCTCGGCCTGTTCGGGCTTGCCGGCGGCCTGCAGCTCGGCCTCGGACGAGAAGAGGTCGTGATGGATGCCGAGCAGCGCCAGATCGTCCTTGATCATGACGAGCATCGCCGCGACCGCGGTCTTGCGGAACAGCGCCAGCCATTCGATCTCGGGCGCGGAGACGTACTTGTCGCCGAACTCGGCGGCGAGCTGCTGGCCGACCGGCTTCAGATAGTCACCCGGATAGAGCCCCTCGGGGATCTCGATCGTTTCGCCCAGCGCCTCGCGGTAGCGCAGGTGCGCCGAGCGGGCGAGCACGTCGACCTGGCCGCCCGCGTCGTTGACATAATATTCGCGGATGACCTTGTGGCCGACATATTCGAGCAGGCTCGCCAGCGCATCGCCCACCACCGCGCCGCGGCAATGGCCCATGTGCATCGGGCCCGTCGGGTTGGCGGAGACATATTCGACGTTGACGGTCACGCCCGCGCCCAGCGTCGAGCGGCCATAATCGGCCCCCGCGCGCAGGATCTCGGCGACCTCGCCGCGCCAGCTGTCCTCGTGGAGCGTCATGTTGATGAAGCCGGGGCCGGCGACCGACACGGCGGCGACCTCGTCCAGCTTCTCCAGCTCGGCGACCAGTTTTTCGGCAAGCGCGCGCGGATTGGTCCCGGCGGGCTTGGCGAGCACCATCGCGGCATTGGTGGCAAGATCGCCATGGCTCGGATCGCGCGGCGGCTCGACCGTGATCGCGCGTCGCTCCAGCCCCGCAGGCAGATCGCCGGCGAGGACGAGCGCATCCAGGGCCAGGTTCAGATGCGCGGCGAAACGAGCATAAAGCGTCATTGAGCAATCCAATGGGGAATGGGAGCGGCGGCTGTAGCGCAGTGGCGCGGCGCCGTCATCCCTATTGCAGAACGGCGCTCCCCTGTAAGGGGAAATGAAAGCTCCAGGACATGACGAGCAACCCCTTGCTCACGACGACGGCTACTGGGCAACCATCCAATCTGCGGAACGCAGCCCTCATGCAATCAGATGTGGGCTGGATTGGACCCAAACGGATGAAGATGGCCTACTGAGTTTGACGGATGGATCGAGGGAAAGACACTAACGGGCGATTGCGTGCGGGTTAGCAAACTCCGTATATCAAACCGATCACAAAACTTACCGGCGAGCCGCCTAGGCATGAATTTGTCATTCAACACGCTAGAACGCCTTAACGACATCATCACGGGCGATTCAAAAAAAAGCCCATATCGCTCCGGCTATCAACTGGTAAATTTCTTCAATCAGTTTGGAGAAGAGGACCTCTATGGACAAGGATTCCCCGCTAGGCCTGTATATGTTCGAGAGAAGCTAAATAGATTCAACGGAACGCTGGCCATGAAGGAGGTTATACATTCCGCGTTCGATTTCATTGGAGAAGATGGATTCAATGCCGAAGATGTCGCATATCAATTCAATAAATATCTCACGCGGGACGGATTTCGGCTTATTCTAACAGATGACTACGGGTGGATGGACGGAAATCAAGAGGTCAGAATCAACCCGCGCTTGGAGATCCGCCCTCTGGGTCAGGTCACGTTAGCGCCAACCAGCCTGATTTCCATTAGCCACGAAGCGATCACAGAACAGATAAACAAGGCCAACCAAAAAATACAATCAGGCGATTACGCTGGAGCCATAACTAACGCCTACACTCTTGTAGAACATCTTCTAAAGCTTCTCCTAACTGAAACAAAAACAAATTTCAAGGAAACTGAAGGAGACATAAGGTCGCTATACAAGGCCTTACAGCCAGCTTTAAACCTAGACCCCACAAAACTTGCCGATCCTCTGAAGCCCGTTGTAGGCGGCTTCCAGTCCCTGATCAGCGGCGTCTTCGAAATGGCCAACAAAAGAAGCGACCGCCACGCACGTCAGTTCAACCCCGCCCGTCACCATGCCAAGCTTACAGTTAACGCCGCGTTTGCTCTGTGCGAGTTTCTTGTTGAGAGCCGCGATTACCAGAGAGCTAAAAGTGCTCGAAGCGATGATCAGGAATTCACTTAATTTTGCGATAGCGACTATATGATAAGAGCATTACCTGCCTAAAGGCAGCCCTAAACCCTTACCCCCGCACCAGCCCCTCCATCCCCGCCGCCGTCGCCATCGCCGGGAACAGCGCCTTCGCCGTTCGCGCCGGCGCCAGCCCGAAGTGCCGCGACACCGCGCTCGCGATCAGCACGTCGAGCGACGTGGTCGGCTTGAGGTCGCGCCCCTCGTACAGCGCCGCGTCGCCCAGCCCGGGCCAGTCGGCCTGCACCCGGCCGCCCTGCACCGCGCCGCCGAGCAGCATCGCGACCGAGCCGGTGCCGTGATCGGTGCCGCCAGTGCCGTTGGCCTTCACCGTCCGGCCGAACTCGGTCGCCACCACCACCAGCGTATCGTCCCAATGCGGCCCCAGCCCGGTCTTGAGCGCCGCGACCATCGCGTCGAGGCCCTTGAGCTGCCCGCCCAGCCGTCCACGCTGGCCGGAATGGGTGTCCCAGCCGCCGGTCTCAATCATCGCGATGCGCGCGCCGCCTGGGGCGGAGAGGAGCTTGGCGGCCAGCGTGCCGGTGTCCGCGGCCTTCTTGCCGCCATCGCTGCCGAGGTCGCCGGTCAGCATCCGCGTCGCCATCGCTTCCTGCCAGAGCGGGTGGAGCTGGCGGTCCCCCTCGTACATCGCGCTCACCCGAGCGAGCAGGTCGTCCGAGGCGTCGGGCAGCGACGACGGGGCATAGCTTGCAACGTCCACCGGTCCACGCAGCGCCATAGGTACGGTCGACGCCAGCGCGATGGCCTTGTCCTCCGTCGGCAGAAGCCGGAGCAGCCGGTTCATCCAGCCGTCCTTCAACTGATAGGCCGCAGTACCCCCGGTCTCGAGCACGTTCTGGCCATCGAAATGCGAGCGGTCGCGGTAGGGCGAGGCCACCGCATGGACGAACAGCGCCTGCTTGGCCTCGTACATGCCCAGCATGTTCGCCATCGCCGGGTGCAGCGCGAACATGCCGTCTAGCTTGGGCGCATCGCTGAAGTCGGCGGCAAGTTCGCCCCGCGCGCCGACATAGACAGGATCCCCAACCGGCGCGACGATCCCCAGCCCATCGGCGGCGCCGCGCTGGATGATGAAGACGAAGCGGCGTTCCGTACGGGCGGCGGCGAAGGCCATGCGCGCGCCCAGCGGGGAGACCAGCAGCGCGGTGGCGCCGGCGGACAACAGGGTGCGGCGGTTCAGGTTCATGGCGCTATCTCCGCAGGAACTCGGGCGCGACCAGCATCAGCGCGACCCCCTGGCTATTGCTCTCCGCCCGCGCGATGGCCTGGGCGGTGGCCGGGCTCAGCGCCTGCGGAAACAGTTCGGCGGCGCGCTGACGCGGATCGATCAGATCGCGCGTGCGCTGCGCCAATCGCTCGGACGCCTCGACGCGCCGCAGCACCGCATCGGGCGCCGCCCAGGCGCCCGCCACATCGTCCCAGCCCGCAGGGGAGCCTGGCTTCCACACCGGTTGTCCAAGCTGGTTCATCAGCCCTGGCACGGCGTTGGGCTGCAATTGCTGCATTCCCAATGCGCGCATTGCGGAGATCGACCATTCCCAGGGGGACTTGAACTTGACAGGTGCGGGCGCCCAGCATTCAGGCGCGGCGATCAGCGCACGGTACAGGCTGGGCAGGTCGCCGCCCGTCTGCACGAAAACACTCTGCAACCGATCGACCAGCTTTGGCGGCGGCGTGTCGCCGGCAAAGTGGCGGGCGAGCTTGGTCGCGATGTGGGTAGCCGTCGCAGGATGCGTGGCCAAATGGTCCAGCACCGCCGCCGCCTGCGCCTCGCCGGCTTGCGGCCAGGATCGGCCGAGGATGGTGCGGGTGCCCGGCTCGTGCATGGGCGCGAAGAACAGGAAATTGCCGGGTCTCCCGGTAGGCCCGCCATAGTTCGATGCCGCCCCACGGCCGAAGCCGGCGATCGTCCATCCGGTCAGCGCCCGGGCGAACTCGGTCACGTCGCTCTGGCTATAGCCAGTGCGCACCCCCAGCGTGTGTAGTTCGAGAATCTCTCGCGCCAGATTCTCGTTGAGCCCGAAGGCACGCCGAGCGTTGGGCCGGTTCCCGGCGCGCACCGCGATCGGACTGTTCGCCCCCACCGAGCGTGTCTGATCGAGGAACGACAGCATCGCCGGATGCCGCTCCACCGCGAACAGCATGTCGCGGAAGCTGCCCATCAGGTGCGGGCGGATCGCTTCGAACTCGAACGCGCCGGCCAGGCTGGTCACCTCCGCCTTGTCGCCTGATATGGCGAAATGGTTGGCCCAGAAATGCACGAGCCGCTCGGCAAAAGGCGCGGGCGACGTGATCGCCGCCAGCGCGCGCGCCGTCACCGCACCGTTATAAATCTGGCGAGTTTGCTGCGAGAACTGCTTGCGCAGGATGGCTGCGGGATCATCCTCGGCCGCTGCCGCCGGTGCCTCGACCATACCTGGCTCCGCTCCCGATTTCAGGTTCGACCGCCGGGACTCAGCGGGCGGTAACGCCTTGCGCGCGCGCTGCAGTTGCTCGCGATACGCCACAAAGCGTGCGGCAAGATCGGCGCCGGCGGGCTGCCCCGCCAACGCGGCCGGCGCAACCGTATAGTACTGTAATTGCCGATCCAGCCAGTCGCGCGGATCGGCGCCGGGGTCTTCCCCAGGACGTCCACCCAGCCCGAAACGATTCAACGCGATACTCTTGTGCGCCATCGGCGTACCCTCCGACGATGGCGGCAATCCTGGCGCTGAACTGTCGCAGAAGTTTGCCAGCGCCAACGGTTCGCCGCATCCGCAACCGTTTGCCGCAATTTACAGTTGCACGGATTGCAACCATGACCCCCGGCATTTGCGATTGCCGAATCTGCTGCACCGCAACAATCTGTCGGTCAAGAACACAAGAAGGATGCTGATCTGGCTCTTTTCGAACTCGAAGGAGAAAGATCTTGACCCGTTTCACTCTCGCCCTCGTCGCAAGTCTGTTCGCCGCCGCTCCGGCTTTCGCCGGCGACAACGCTGACAGCCGCAGCTTCACCCGCGATGGCGTCACCTATGTCTACACGTCGACCGCCAAGGGCGACATGCAGATCCTGGAAGGCGTCGCCAAGCCCGCGAACCAGCGCTTCCGCCTTGTCGTGCGCAACGGCTGGGTCGATGGCAATGCCGCTGGCAATCACGTATCCTTCCGCGTCCCGAAGGCGGAAAAGGTGCAGGTCGCGCAGCGCTGATCGCCGCATCAAACCTACGGAAAAATGCCCCCGTGATCGCCATGCGATCACGGGGGTTTCCGTTCTGGGGGGACGGAACAGAATAGCTAAAGGTGAGCCCGGCAGGCGCGGCCGATCGGCTTGCTACCGGGAGGTTGCACAAGGCGGGCTGTATGAACGGTCAGCTGCGCCGTTCCTAACCCCTTGAGCAACCAAGCATCTCTCCTGCCGATTGTTCTATCAGCCTGCCGTTGCAAAACGCTTTCGAGGCAGTGACAAAACAGGTCCAGTGCCGCCTTTTATCGCCGTGGACATATTTTAACACATTCCAGACATAAAGAGGACATGCTGCATTGCAAATGTAGCCGGAGGACGAAAGGGAGGCCCCATCTGGAGAGCCAACCATCGCCCTACGCAGGCGGGAACCTTCACCTCACTCGCATTCGAGAGGGAATGTTCCATGAAGACCCGTCTCGCCGCCGTAGCCCTGCTCGGCCTGGCCACTCCCGCTTTCGCTCAGGAAAGCGATCCGCCTAAGCCGGTTACCGTATCTGGCAGCGTCGCCCTCGTATCCGATTATCGCTTCCGCGGCGTGTCGCAGTCCAATGAGGAAATGGCAATTCAGGGCGGCCTCACCGTTTCGCACCAAAGCGGCGCCTATGCAGCGGTCTGGGCCTCGAATCTTGCCGGCTGGGGAACGTTTGGCGGCTCCAACACGGAACTCGATCTCGTCGGCGGGTACAAGCTACCGCTCGGCAGCGGCGCGACGCTCGACGTCGGCCTCACCTGGTACATGTATCCGGGCGGTGCTTCCAAAACCGATTTCGCCGAGCCTTATGTGAAGCTCAGCGGCTCGATCGGCCCGGTCTCTGCGCTTGCGGGCGTTGCCTATGCCCCGGCGCAGGAAGCGCTCGGCAACTGGAGCAACACGCCGGAAAGCCGCGCGGGCGACAAGGAAGACAATCTCTATCTCTGGGGCGACATCAGCACCGCCGTTCCGCAGACCCCCGTCACGCTGAAAGCCCATCTCGGCTATTCGGACGGTAACCCGGGCCTCGGGCCGAACGGCACCAGCGTCGCACCTACCGGCAGCTATGCCGATTGGTTGATCGGTGCGGACCTCGCGCTGGGCCCGGTCGTCCTCGGCGTCGCATATGTCGACACCAGCATCAGCAAGGCCGAGAGCCAATATCTCCAGCCCAACTTCTCGAACACCAAGGATGGCTCGACGATCGCGGGCAGCCAGGTGGTGTTCTCGCTGAGCGCGGCCTTCTGATCATCGCACCGGGACTTCCCTCGCATGAACGGGGGAAGTTTCGGTGCATCCTCAAAAGCCCTCGGGCAGATCGATCGTCCCACAAAGCTCGCGATACCGCGCGATGGCGTAGCGATCGGTCATCCCGGCAATGAAGTCGGCGATGTGCCGGCTCCGCCAGGGCTCCTCCTCCGGCAGCGCATCCCGCCATTCCGCCGGCATCGTCGCAGGATCGGCCGCATAGGCGGCGAACAGCCCGGCCACCACCTGCCGCGCCGCGTCGGCCGCAGCCAGTTGGCTTGGGTGGTGGTAGAGATTCGCGTACATGAAGCGCTTCAGCCCGCGCTCGGCATCACGCATCTCGGGCGAGAAGCCGGCCAGGCACTGTCCGGCGTCGCGAACATCGTCCACGGTCTCCACCCCCGCGTTAGCAACGCGGCGCTGTGTTTCGGCCATCAAATCGTTGACCATGGCGCCGATCTGCGAACGGATGAGTTCGCCGGTCAGCCGCTTCGGGCGTACGCCGGGGAACCGCGCCTCCACTTCACCCCAGGCGCGCGCGATCATCGGTACTTCCATGATCTGATCGAGGGTCAGCAGCCCGGCGCGCAGGCCATCGTCGATATCGTGATTGTCATAGGCGATATCGTCGGCGATCGCCGCCACCTGCGCTTCCAGCGAGGGCCATTGGTTCAGGTGCAACGGGAAGGCGGTGTCCGTGCCCGCCAGCGCCCATTGCGGTTCGTGGATCGGGCCGTTGTGCTTGGCCAGGCCCTCCAGCGTATCCCAGGTGAGGTTCAGGCCATCCCACGCAGGATACGGCTTCTCGAGCACCGTCAGCGTGCGCAGCGTATGTCCGTTGTGATCAAACCCGCCCTTGCCCGCCAGCGCCGCTTCCAGCGCATCCTCACCGGCATGGCCAAAGGGCGGATGGCCGATATCGTGCGCCAGGCAGAGCGCCTCGGTCAGATCCTCGTTCAGCCCCAGCGCACGCGCAATTGCGCGGCCGATCTGCGCCACTTCCAGGCTGTGCGTGAGGCGCACGCGGAAATGGTCGCCATCGGGCGCCATGAACACCTGGGTCTTATGCCGCAGCCGACGAAAGCTGATCGAATGGATGATGCGGTCGCGGTCGCGCTGGAACGCGTCGCGAGGGCCGCGCGCGCCGCCGCCCGGTTCGGGATGGAGGCGACCGCGAGTCTGGCCGGGCATACAGGCCCAGGGGGAAATGGGTTTCACCTGGTGCGCCCTAGCGGAGCGAACCGCGCTTGTCGAAGTCTCAAGGCGCGATCTTGCTTACCTTCTGGCCTGCCTCGCTCGCTACGACAAAGGCCGAAACGCCGTCGCCCGCCAGCTTGTTGACGAAGCCCTGCGCCTCGGCATTGGTCTTGAACGGCCCCGTCATGATCCGATTGGTCGCGCGCACCGGCGTCCACCAGCCGCCGCGCCCCTTGAACAACGCAGGCGCCTTGGCGACCACGCCCTTCCACGCGCGATTCAAAGTATCCTCATTTGCGCCGCTGGCCACCTGCACCCAGATCCGCGCGGGATCGGTCTTCGCCGGATCGGGTTTTTTCGGCTCGGGCTTCTTGCCCTTTCGCGCATCGCCCCTGCCGGGCTTGGTTGCTTCGGCATCGGTCATCCGCGGATCGGAGCGCTTGGCACCACGCGCAGGCTTGCTTTCCGGCGCATCCTCGTCGGCCATTGCCGCCGGCTTGGGCGTCGGCTTGGGCTTCGCCGCCACGGGCACGGCTGGCGGTGCGGTGCGCGCAACCGCGGGCGGCGTTACCGTCACCGGCCGGCGGACCAGCGCCCGCTCGCTATCGGGAACGGAAATGCCGGCGATGATCGACGCAAGCGTCGAACTCTCCGCGCCAACCCTCGCTGTTTGCGGCGGCGCGGCCGGCCGTGGCTGCACCGGGGCCGGTGCCGGCGCCGGTGCCGGTGCCGGCGTGGGCGTAGGGGTTGGCGTCGGCGTCAAGGCGCGCGCCGGCGGCGCCACTTGCGCCTGCGCAATACGCGGTGCGGTCGATCGAATCGTCCGCGCCGCCGGCGTGGCTGCGGGCACGGGCGCCGGCTGCGCCCGCGTCACCTGCCCGGCCGCAGCGCCTGGCACATAGGCCGGCAACGATGGCGCAAGCCGCGCATCGGCAAGCCGCGCCGGCGTGGGCGAAAGCGCGCCGAAATGCACCGCGAAGGCGCGATCGGCAGCAGGCAATGCCTGCAACCGGCGGAAGAAGGGCAGCAGATCCTTGCCCATCGAGCCCGGCATCATCGTTGCCGCGATTTTCTCGGCACCCTGCACGTCGCCGTTCATCGCCAGGATGAAGGCGCGGGCGCGCCAGGCGGGGCGATCCTGCGCCCGCAACAGGGCATCCAGTTCCCGCTGCGCCTGGTCCGGATTGCCGCTGATGCCCATCGAGAGCGCGTAGCGGCGCACCACTTCGTCCTCGCGCCGGGTGGCGAGCGCCAGCTTGTAATCGCGCTGGGCAAGCAGCGGTTGGCCGAGCAGATCATAGGCGAAGCCGCGATCGGCAGCATATTCGCGCGGATCCACGCCGCGCGATTCGGCCTGCTGGAACAGCCGCAAAGCCTCGCCGGGGCGCTCCATCCGCACCAGCACCGCTGCGCGCGTGCTGGCGATGCGCGGGTTGCTCGATTCCACCGCCTCGGCGCGCTGCAGCAGCGCCAGGCTTCCCGAAAGATCGCCCAAACGGGTGCTCAGCCGGGCGGCGGCGAGCAGCGCGTCCACGTCCTGCGGATTTTCCGCAAGTACCCGCATCTGCGTCGCCAGCGCGTCCGCGTCCGGATTGTGCTGCTGCACAACCTCGTTCTGCGCGCGCACCGGGGACGCACCTAGGATGAGCGCCGACGCGATAGCGCCGATGCCAAGATGTCTTTTGCTGATCATGCCAACCAACCTGCTAGCGCCGCGGCGCTGAACGGCCGCTGACAAGCGGGACGGGTGGCCGGCGAACCGTGCCACCCGTGCGCCCTGTTACTGGTTGTTCTGGCTGCGCAGGAACCGCGGGATATCGAGCGGGTCCTTGTCCTCGTCCTCGCCCGCCTTGCCGGTGCCGCCGCGCGAAGCCGAGGCCATGCGCTCGAACAGCGTGCCGCCGGTCTTCGCGCGCGGACGCGTGTCGGCATCCTCGTCGCCGCCGGTCAGCCAGCGACGGCGGCCGGCCGGAGCTTCGGGAGCAGGTGCGGGCGCCGGGCGCGGTTCGGCCGCGGGTGCCGGCACCATTGCGTCCGCACCCAGCAGCAGTTCGTCGGCGGGGGGCACCGGGGCAGCAGGCTCCGGCGCCGGTACAGGCGCGGCCGCGACGGGTTCCGGCGTCACCGGCGCCGGTGCTTCCTCGACGACCGGCGCGGGTGCCGGCTCCGGAGCTGCAACGGGAGCAGTTGCCGCCGCTGCAGGTTCGGCCGTCGTGCGACGCGGCGTGGAGAAGGAAAAGACGCGCGGCTGCTCGGCCGGTGCCGCCGGGCGGTTCTCGACATTCGCGTCGATACCGGTGGCGACCACCGACACGCGGATGCGGCCTTCCAGCTCCGGGTTGAACGCCGAACCCCAGATGATGTTCGCGTCGGGATCGACCAGCTCGCGGATGTGGTTGGCGGCCTCGTCCACCTCGAGCAGGCGCATGTCCTCGCCGCCGGTGATCGATACGATCACGCCCTTGGCGCCGTTCATCGAGACGCCGTCCAGCAGCGGGTTGGCGATCGCCTTCTGGGCGGCAATCAGCGCGCGGTCGTCGCCGTCCGCCTCGCCGGTGCCCATCATCGCCTTGCCCATCTCCTGCATCACCGAACGGACGTCGGCGAAGTCGAGGTTGATCAAGCCGGGCATCACCATCAGGTCGGTAATGCCGCGCACACCCTGCTGCAGCACCTCGTCGGCCATCTCGAACGCTTCCTTGAAGGTCGTGTTCGCGTTGGCGATCAGGAACAGGTTCTGGTTCGGGATGACGATCAGCGTATCGACATATTTCTGCAGCTCTTCGATGCCCGCCTCGGCCGACTGCGCGCGGCGCTTGCCTTCGAAGGCGAACGGCTTGGTCACCACACCCACGGTGAGAATGCCCATGTCACGCGCCGCCTTCGCGATCACCGGCGCCGCACCGGTGCCGGTGCCGCCGCCCATGCCGGCGGCGATGAAGCACATGTGTGCGCCCTCGAGCGACGCCTGCACCTGCTCGATCGTCTCCTCGGCCGCGGCACGGCCGATCTCGGGCCGCGAACCCGCGCCCAGGCCTTGTGTGATCTTCGCGCCCAGTTGGATGCGCTGGGGCGCCACCGACTGCTTCAGCGCCTGCGCATCGGTGTTGGCGACCAGAAATTCGACGCCCTGCACCTCGGCGCGGATCATGTTGGCGATGGCGTTACCGCCGGCGCCACCAACCCCGATCACCGCGATCTTCGGCGTCAGTTCGTCCACGTCGGGCGGAAGGAAATCGATACTCATTCTATGGTCTCCCGTGGCAGCGCATCGCGCGCGCTGCGCAACCTGAAATTCTTGTCTGCACGAACCGAGGCGACGACTCTAGCCCTAACACCCTGCCGGACGCATTTCCCTAATAATTCGCCCGGAACGCTGCGATCAACCGCTGGAACAGAGCGCCCGGGCTTGCCCGGGTGACGAGCTGGTGCCGCCCCGGCTCCAGCGCGCGCAAATCGATCGGATCCGCGGCGGCGAATTGCGCCAGTCCCGCCAGCGTCGAAAAGGCCGGGCCGCTATGCGCGCTGGGCATCGCCAGCAATCCGCGCGGCTTGCCCACGCGCACCGCATTGCCCAGCGCCTGCTGCGCGTAATCGGCCACGCCCGCCAATTCCGCGCCACCGCCGGTCAGCACGATCTGCCGCCCAACGGGATCCTGGAAGTTGAGCCGCTTCAGTTCCTTCTGAATATCGGTAATCAGCCGCTCCAGCCGCTGGCGGATCACCGTGTTCAGCGCCGCCTTGGTGATGCGCTGGCCCTCGCTGCCTTCCTCGGCAGTGGCCGGCGTCACTTCGATCATCTCGCGATTGTCGCGCGGGCTGAGATTGGCCGAGCCGTGGAAACACTTCGTCCGCTCGGCCCAGGCACGGGCGGTGCCGAACGCGGCGGCGATATCGTCGGTGATGTCGGCCGATCCCATCGGGATCGAGGCAAGCCCGGCGAGCACGCCCTGCGCGAACACCGATACATTGGTGACCCCCGCGCCGATCTCAACCAGCGCGACGCCCAGTTCGCGCTCCTCCTCGGTAAGGCAGGCCAGCCCGGTCGCCACCGGCGCGGCGATGATCGAGCGCACTTCGAGATGCGCGGACCGCACGCACAGATCCAGGTTGCGCACCGGCGACCCGTCGGTCGTCACCACATGCACGTCGACGCCCAGCCGATCGGCGTGCAGGCCCAGCGGCCGCTTCACACCCCCCAGCCCGTCCACCGTGTAGCGGGTCGGTTGCGCATGCAGCACCATCCTGCCCTGCGGGTCGATCGCATCCTGCCCGGCGCGGAGCAGATCGTCGATATCGGATTGCTCGACCCGGTGGCCGCCCAGGTCGGCCTCCAGCTTGACGATGCTGGAAACCAGCCCGCCGGCCGAAAAGCTGACCCACACATCCTCGATGTTGAAGCCGGCGATCCGTTCCGCCTGCTCCACCGCCTCGCGGATCGCGATTTCGGTGGTGCGCATGTCGGCAACATAGCCGCGCTTCACGCCCCGGCTTTCCCGCTGCCCGGTGCCTAGCACGACCAGATTGCCGTCCTCGCTCCGCTGCGCGATCAGCGCCGAAACCTTCGATGACCCCACATCGAGCGCGGTGATCAGCCCTTCGGGTGCAACTTTCGCCATCAGCCTTCCCCCTGCACCGCGCCCGCCGCTACGGGTGCCGTCGCCGGCGGCGGCGATGCCGGCGCGGCCGGTGCCGGCTGCGGCGGTTCGACCACCCCCTGGCGCCGGACAACCAACTTGCTGTCGTCGCGCATGTCAAATCCCAGATAGCCGCGGCCGAGCAGCCGCTGCTGCGCATCGATCGCCACGAACTTCTTCAGCGCAGCCGCTGCGGCCGCATCGCCTTCGGGAAGCTGCAGCTTCTCACCGGAGGTGAAGAACAGGTCCCACCTGCGATTGCCGACCCAACTCGTCGCCTTGACCAGCGGCTTCAAGCCGGGTTGCCCATCGAGCAGACGCTTGCGCGCCGCTTCCTGCACATTGGCGCCGTCACCGATCAGCAGCGGCAGATCGGGCATCGCTTCGGCGGACACCGGCTCCAGCGGCACGCCTTCCGGATCGACCAGCATCAGCCGCCCGTGATTCTGCCAGATCGCGGCAGGCACACGCTCCTCGATATAGATGTGAAGCGTGTGGGGCAGCCGCCGCGACACACGGGCATCCTTGACCCAAGGGAATTGCAGCAGCCGCTGCCGCACATCCTCCAGATTCACCAGCGGCATTGCCCGCGAATCCTGATCGAGCACCTGCTCGTACACGGTCGCGCGATCCATCCGCTTCAGCCCGTCGATCTGGATCTCGTCGACACGCAAACCGGCATCACCCACCGCCTGGGCGATGCCGACGCCGATCATCTGCGGCACGCCCGCCAGGATGCCGACCGTCAGCACCACCGCGCCGACCGCGCTTACGATGCTCCAGGTAACGATCTTGTGGAGCGTATCGGGGCTGATCGGCAGGCCGGAAATCGCCTGATCGACAATGCTCGCCCGCTGCGGCCGTCGCGCGGCGGTGCCGCGCGGCTTCGGCTTGTCGCCGCGCCGCGTCGTCGCGCGCTGTTGCTGGGCGGGCCTGCGGCTCACAATGCCTCCTCGACGATCCGTTGCACGAGCGTAGCATAGTCGATGCCCAGATGGCGCGCCTGTTCGGGCACCAGGCTGAGCGGAGTCATGCCGGGCTGGGTGTTGACCTCGAGCAGGAACAGCCCGTCGACGCCCTGCGTATCGTCCCAGCGGAAATCGGCGCGCGAGGCGCCCTTGCAGCCGAGCAGCCGGTGCGCGTCGAGCGCGATCCGCTTGCACGCTTCCGCCACATCGTCCGGGATCTGCGCCGGGAAGACGTGTTCGGTGAGGCCGTCGGTGTATTTGGATTCATAGTCGTAGAAACCGCTCTTAGGCTTCAGTTCGGTCACGCCCAGCGCCTGGTCGCCCAGCACCGCGGTGGTCAGCTCGCGCCCGCGGATGAACGGCTCGGCGAGCAGTGCGTCGAACTCCTGCCAGGGGCCGCGCGCTTGCGGGCTGATCGGATTGCCGACATTGCTCTCGGCGGTGACGATCGCCACGCCCACCGACGAACCTTCGTTGACCGGCTTGAGCACATAGGGGCGCGGCAGCGGATCCTGCCGGTACAGCTCCTCGCGCGACACCATCCGCCCGCCGGGCATCGGGATGCCGTGCGGCACCAGCGCCTGCTTGGTCAGCTGCTTGTCGATCGCGATCACCGAGGTGACCATGCCCGAATGGGTATAGCGGATGCCCATCAGGTCGAGCATCCCCTGCACGCTGCCGTCCTCGCCCGGGGTGCCGTGGAGCGCGTTGAACACCACGTCCGGCTTCGCCTCGGCGAGCTTGGCGGCGACGTCGCGGTCCAGGTCGATCCGGGTGACGCGGTGGCCGAGGCCCTCCAGCGCATCGGCGACGCCGCCCCCCGACATCAGCGACACCTCCCGCTCGGCCGACCAGCCGCCCATCAATACGGCGATGTGGAGATTCTTCGTCATTTACCCGCAACACCCACGCGCTGAATCTCCCACTCCAGTTCCACGCCCGACTGCGCCTTCACGCGCGCACGAACGTCCTCGCCCAGCGCCTCGATATCGGCGCTGGTCGCTTCCCCCAGGTTGAGGAGGAAGTTGCAATGTTTCTCGCTGACCTGCGCGTCGCCGCGCCGCAGCCCCCGGCAGCCGGCCGCGTCGACCAGCGCCCAGGCCTTGTGCCCTTCCGGGTTCTTGAAGGTCGAGCCGCCGGTTTTCGAGCGCAGCGGCTGCGATTCCTCGCGCGCGGCGGCGATGCGGTCCATCTCGGCCTGGATCTCCTCCGAGGGCTTGGGGAAGCCGCGGAAGGTGGCGCTGACCACGATCGCACCCTCGGGCAGGCTGCTGTGGCGATAGGTGTAGCCAAGATCGGCGTTGGCCAGCACGCGCCGCTCGCCCGAGCGGAGCACGATCTCGCACTCGACCAGGATGTCGCAGGTCTCGCGGCCATAGGCGCCGCCGTTCATCCGCACGAAGCCGCCGACCGTACCGGGAATCGAGCGCAGGAACTCGACCCCGCCGATGCCCCAGTCGCGCGCCTTGGACGAGACGAGGATGCCCGAAGCACCGCCACCGCAGCGCAGGGTGGTCTCATCGAGCTGCTCGACCGTCGCGAAGGCCTTGCCCAGACGGATCACCACGCCCGGCACGCCGCCGTCGCGCACGATCATGTTCGAGCCGAGGCCGAGGCCCATCACCGGGGTGGCGGGATCAAGCGCGGCCAGAAACGCGGCAAGGTCGTCGGCATCGGCGGGCTCGAACAGCCATTCCGCCGCACCGCCGCTCTTGAACCACACGAGCGGGGCAAGCGGCGCGTTGGGCGTGAGCTTGCCGCGCGGCTGGGGCAAGTTCGACATCAAAGCCCCTCCCCTTCAGGCGCATCAGGTCGGCGCTGCCCCCGGCAGCGCCTGAACAGCGCGGGGCGCTGCTCACCTGATGCGGGGTTGGGGGTGGGGCAGGACAGAGAGGCGAGTCCTCCGCGCGTGGCGGAGTCCCCCACCCCAACCCCTCCCCTGGAAGGGAGGGGCTTAAGAAGAAGATCCGCCGCCTTGCTCACGTATCCCCCCGCGCAGCCGCGATCGCAGGTGCGAGACCGGCCGCCCATTTGGTGATGTCGCCCGCCCCAAGGCACACCACCATGTCGCCCTCACGCAGCACGCCCGCGAGCGAGCCTGCCAGCGCCGCCGCATCGGTAGTCGCCGCCACCGCCCGGTGACCTCGCCGGGAGACGTTCTCGACCAGCGCATCCGCATGGACGCCCTCGATCGGCGCCTCGCCCGCCGGATAGACCGGCGCGACATAGACCATGTCGGCATCGTTGAACGACTGGGCGAAGTCGTCCATCAGATTGCCCAACCGCGAGTAACGGTGCGGTTGCACCACGGCGATCACCCGGCCGCGCACGCTTTCGCGCGCCGCGGCCAACACCGCGCGGATTTCCACCGGGTGGTGACCATAGTCGTCGATGATCGTCGCCCCCGCGACTTCGCCCACCTTGGTGAAGCGCCGCTTGACCCCGCCGAACTTGGCGAAGCCCTGCTGGATCGTCGCGTCCGGAATGCCGAGTTCCAGCGCCACGCCGATCGCGGCCAGCGCGTTCTGGACGTTGTGGCGGCCCGGCATGGGCAGCTCGATATTCTCGATCGAGCGGGTCGTACCGTCGCGGTTGCGGATGATCGCCTCGAAGCGGTTGCCACCGCCATGCGGCGTCACATTCACCCCGCGCACATCGGCGCTCGCGGCAAAGCCATAGGTGACGATCCGCCGGTCGCGCACCCGCGGGATCAGCGCCTGCACTTCCGGATGATCGAGGCAGAGCAATGCCGCACCATAGAAGGGTACGTTCTCGACGAACTCCACAAACGCGGCCTTCACCTTCTCGAACGAGCCATAATGATCGAGATGCTCGGGATCGATATTAGTGACGACGGCGATCGTGCCGTCCAGCCGAAGGAAGCTGCCGTCGCTTTCGTCGGCCTCCACCACCATCCATTCGCTGTCGCCGAGCCGGGCGTTCGAGCCGTACTGGTTGATGATGCCGCCGTTGATCACCGTCGGATCGACACCACCGGCATCGAGCAGCGCGGCGACCATCGAGGTCGTCGTGGTCTTGCCGTGAGTGCCCGCCACCGCCACGGTGGACTTCAGCCGCATCAGCTCGGCAAGCATCTCGGCGCGGCGCACCACGGGAATGCGGCGCTGGTAGGCGGCTTCCACTTCCGGATTGGTGCGGACGATCGCGGTGGAGACCACCACCACCGCCGCATCGCCGAGATTTTCGGCGGCATGGCCGATCGTAACGCCGATGCCGCGATCCCGCAGCCCCTGCACGACATAGCTGTCAGCGACGTCGGATCCCTGCACCTTATAGCCAAGGTTGTGCATCACTTCGGCGATACCGGACATGCCGATGCCGCCGATGCCGACGAAGTGAATGGTACCGATATCGGTCGCGACGCCCTTCATGCGTAAGCTGGCCTTCCGTTCTTATTGGCTTTCTGCACCTTCCCCACCGGGGCTCGCGGTGCGTGGATCGACTCCACAAGGTCCGCCAGGTCGCGCACCGCATCCGGCCGGCCGCAGCCGCGCGCCCGCGCCGCCGCATTCTCCAGCGCCTTGGTGTCCAGCCCCAGCTTCTGCATCTGCTTGGCCAGTTCCTGCGCGGTGAAGCTGCGTTGGGCAATCGTCCGTGCGCCGCCGGCTTCGGTGATCTCTCGGGCATTCACCGTCTGGTGATCGTCGGTCGCGCTGGGCAGCGGCACCAGGATCGCCGGCCGCCCGGCGGCAGTCAGTTCGGCGATCGTCGAGGCTCCTGCCCGCGCGATCACAAGATGCGCCCAGGCGAGCCGCTCGGGCATGTCGGGCAGATAGGTCGCCACTTCGGCCGGAATCTCGTGGTCCTGATACTTGGCGCGGACCATCTCGATGTCCTCGATGCGCGCCTGGTGCGTCACCTGCAGCCGCCGGCGGAAATGCACCGGCAACAGCGCCAGCCCATCGGGCACCACCTGGCTGAGGATCGACGCGCCTTGGCTGCCGCCAGTCACCAGCACCCGGAACAGGCCCTCTTCCTCCAGCATCGGATAGGGGCGACTGCGCAGGTCCAGCACCGCCTCGCGCACCGGGTTGCCGGTCAGGAAGGTCTTGGCCAGCCATCCCGGCTTCATCCGCTCGACGGTTTCGTACGAGGTGGCGATCGCCTTGACGCGGCCCGCCACCAGCCGGTTCACCCGGCCCAGCACGGCATTTTGCTCGTGAATCACCGTCGGGATGCCGGCACCAAAGGCGGCCATCAGCGCCGGAAACGCGGGGTAGCCGCCAAAGCCGATTACGGCCGCCGGCCGGATCTGCCTGTACAAGCGCCTTGCCATCGCCCGGCCCGCCCACATCTGCCGCGCCGCCTTGAGCGCGCCGATTGGGCCGCCGCCCAGCCGTCCTGCGGGCAGTACGTGCGTTTCCACCCCTTCGAACAGGCCGGGGAAGCGCACGCCGCGCTCGTCGCTTACCAGCGCGACGTGGTGGCCGCGCCGCGCCAGCTCCACGCCCAGCGCGGCGGCCGGCACCATGTGCCCCCCGGTGCCCCCGGCGGCAAGAACGTAACTGCGGCGATCGGTCATGGCTTGCTCCAGCGCGCGGTGTAGGGCGAGCGCTTCAGATACGGGTTTCGTCGGGTGAAAGCGAGCAGCAGGCCGTAGCCGATCGAAAGCGCGATCATCGACGATCCGCCATAGCTGATGAACGGCAGCGTCATGCCCTTGGACGGCGCAAGCCCGGTGTTCACCGCCATGTTGATCAGCGCCTGCAGACCGAATTGCGTCGCCAGGCCGGCCGCCGCCAGCATCCGGAACGGATCCTCCTCGTCCAGCAGCTTGGTCAGCACGCGGATCACGATCGAAAGATACAGCACAGCGATCACCGCGCACGCGATCAGCCCGAATTCCTCGCCGATCACCGCGAAGATATAGTCGGTGTGCGCCTCGGGCAGGCGAAACTTGATCTGGCCGCTGCCCGGTCCAGCGCCGAACAGGCCGCCGGCGCTCAGCGTATCATGCGCCATTTCCACCTGGTAGCGATCGGCCAATGCCGCTTCCTTGGTCGGAAACAGGAAATTGTCGATCCGGGTGCGTGCGGTGCCGTAGAACAGATAGGCGGCGACCACGCCCGCAAGCGCCACCCCGCCCAGCCCTGCGATCGCGGCGGGCGAAATGCCCGCGATCATCAGCAGGATCACCCAGACCAGCCCGAACACGATCGTCTGCCCGAAATCCGGCTGGAGCATCAGCAGGCCGCCGATCAGCGCGGTCAGCGCGCCGGTGACGATCATCACCGGCAGTTCAGGATCCTTGGCCCGGAAGGACAGGATCCAGGCGATGGTGACAATGAACATCGGCTTCAGGAATTCGGACGGCTGCAGATCGGAAATGCCCAGGCTTATCCAGCGCTTGGCGCCGTTCACCTCATGCCCGATTACCGGCAGCAGCGCCATCATGCCCAAAAACACCACCGCGCCCGCAACGGACAGCCGGCGCGCCACCGTGGTGGGCAGCATCGATACGACGATCAGCACGGGCAGCGATACGCACACCCACATCAGCTGCCGCCAGAAATAATACATTGGCGGCACGATGTGCGAGGCATCCGAATAGCGCCGGGCCGTTGCCGGCGAGGCGGCGGCGACGGCGACCAGTCCGATCGCGATCAGCAGCACCGCCAGCAACATCAGCACATGGTCCACTTCCCAGAACCACATGCCCGCGCGCGATCGGCTCGCGCGGCTCAACTGATCGGAAAGTCGCGGAAGGCCGCCCCTCGTCTCGCCCGCGCCCTCGGCCCGGCGGCTCACCCGAGCGCCTCCACCGCGGCACGGAAGGCATCCCCCCGCGCCTCGAAGTCGCGGAACTGATCGAACGAGGCGCAGGCCGGCGACAGCAGCACCGCCTCGCCCGGCTGGGCCTTGGCGGCGGCGGCGCGAACGGCGGCTTCCAGCGTGCCGGACTGCTCGACGGGCATCTCGCCTTCAAGCAGCCGGGCGAACAGGGGCCCGGCCTCGCCGATGGTATAGGCATGCACGACATGGCCGAAGCCGGGGCGGCACGCCTCCAGGCTGTCGGTCTTGGCGACACCGCCCAGGATCCAGTGGATGCGCGGGTATGCCGCGAGCGCGGGCGCGGTCGATTCCGGGTTGGTCGCCTTGCTATCGTTGACGAACAGCACGCCGCCCCGGGTCACGATCCGCTCCATGCGGTGCGGCAGGCCGGGGAAGCTCTCCAGTCCCTTGTCGATCGCGGCGCGGTCGATGCCGAGCGCCTCGCAGGCGGCGATGGCGGCGAGCGCGTTCTGGGCGTTGTGCGGGCCCTGCAGCGCCGGCCAGCGCGACTGGTCCATGCACACGCCGGGGGCGATCTTCGTCACATCCTCGCTGCGACCGGAGAGCGCCACCTGCCGGGCAATGGCCGCCGAGGCCGCATCGCCGATGCCGATGATTGCGGCGTGGCCCTTGCTCTGCATGCCGAACAGCCGGCCCTTGGACGCGGCATAGCCCTCGAAGCCATCATAGCGGTCGAGATGGTCGGGTGTGATGTTGAGCAGCACCGCGACGTCACAGTCGAGGCTGTGGGTCAGGTCGATCTGGTAGCTCGACAGTTCGAGTACGTAGACGCCACCCTGCGGCAGCGCCTCCTGCCCCAGGATCGGCAGGCCGATATTGCCGCCCAGCCGCGTCGGAATACCGGAGGCCTCGATGATGTGGTGGATCAGCGCCGTGGTGGTCGACTTGCCGTTGGTGCCGGTGATGCCGACCACGCGGTGCGCCGGCAGGTCCGCGCGTGCCTGCGCGAACAGCTCGATGTCACCGATCAGCGGAACGCCGGCGGCGCGGGCGTGGGCCGCGATCGGATGCCGGTTGAGCGGCACGCCCGGGGAGACGACCATGCCCGCATAGCCGGTGAGATCAGCGTCCAGCGGATCGGCGAATTCAAGCGAGACAGCGTCCAATTCGATGGACATCTCTTGAACTGCGTCGGCGAGAGCCTCCCGCGCCGCTGCATTCGAATCCCACGCCAGCACCCCCGCCCCGCTGGCCACCAGCGCGCGCACGGTCGCCGCGCCCGAGCGCGCAAGCCCGAGCACCGCGAAGCGTTTGCCGCGCCAGGCGGGGCTGGCGATCACCGCAGCTTGAGCGTCGCGAGGCCGGCCAGCGCGAGTACGAAGGCAATGATCCAGAAGCGGATCACCACCGTCGGCTCCGACCAGCCGAGCTGCTCGAAATGGTGGTGGATCGGCGCCATGCGGAACACGCGCTTGCCGGTGCGCTTGAAGAAGAACACCTGGATGATGACGCTCAGCGCCTCCATCACGAACAGGCCACCGATGATGCCGAGCACCAGCTCATGGTGCGTCGTGACGGCAATCGTGCCGATCGCCCCGCCCAGCGCCAGGCTGCCGGTATCGCCCATGAACACGGCGGCCGGGGGCGCATTGAACCAAAGAAACGCAAGCCCCGCCCCGATCATCGCGCCACAGAAGATGGCGAGATCACCCGCGCCCGGCACGTGCGGAATACCGAGGTAGGTCGCGTAGATCTTGTTGCCCGCGAGATAAGCGATCAGCATGAACGCCATCGCAGCGATCACCACCGGCATCGTCGCGAGGCCGTCGAGACCGTCGGTGAGGTTCACCGCATTGCCGAACGCAACGATCGTGAACGCCGCGAAGGCGATGTAGAAATAGCCGAGATCCGGGTGCACCCAGCTGAGGAAGGGCACGTAGAGCTGCGTATTACCCTCGGCGAAAATGATGATCGCGCTGGCGACGCCGGCGATAAGGAACTCGCCGATCAGCCGCACCTTGCCGGAGACGCCCGCGGTCTTCTGCTTCCGAACCTTGTCGTAATCGTCGAGGAAGCCGATCATGCCGAAGCCGAGCGTCACGAACATGCACGCCCAGACATAGGCGTTGCGCAGGTCCATCCAGATCAGCAGCGCGAGTGTCAGGCTGGTCAGGATCATCAGCCCGCCCATCGTCGGCGTGCCGCGCTTGGCGAGGTGGCTCTGCGGCCCGTCGGTGCGGATCGGCTGGCCTTTGCCCTGGCGCAGCCGCAGCCAGCCGATGAACTTCGGGCCGATCAGCAGGCCGATCAGCAGCGCAGTCGCCACCGCCCCGCCGGTGCGGAACGAGAGATAGCGGAAGAGATTGAGCACGCCGGGGAAGCCCAGCTGCTCCGCGATCAGATAGAGCATGATTGCCTTTCCGCCAGCGCCGCGACCAGGCTCGCGAGCCGCACGCCGTTCGACCCTTTGATGAGAACCGCATCGCCCGCGCGGAGCGTGGATTCGAGCTGCACCTTCGCAGCCGCAGCATCGGCCACATGAACGAAATCGATGCGGCCCTCAAGCGCAGCGGCCAGCGGCGCCATCGCTTCGCCCACCAAAATGGCACGGCTCACCCCAGCCGCCACGATCGGATCGGCCAGTTCAGCGTGCAGCGCATCGGAATAGACGCCCAGTTCACGCATTTCGCCGAGCACCGCCAGCTTGCGCCCGGGCTCCTGCGCCAGAACGGCGAGCGTGGCGCGCATCGAGCCGGGATTGGCGTTGTAGCTTTCGTCGATGACCAGCGCGCTGCCCTCGCCCATGGGCACCGCCAGCCGCGCACCGCGTCCGGCCAATCCGCCCAGCTCGGCCATCGCCAGCCCGGCGACTTCGAGATCGCCGCCCACGGCGTCCACCGCCGCCAGGATCGCCATGGCATTGGAAACCCAATGGTCGCCCGGCTGCGACAGGGTGAAGCTGAGCTCCCGATCGCCGAGCCGCGCCATCACGAAGGTGCCGCCGCCGCGCGTCCGCATCGTCTCCACGGCGCGCACGTCCGCGCCTTCGCCAAGCCCGAACGTGACGATGCGCGTGGCATAGGGCTCCGCCGCAGCGCGCAGCCGATGGCGGTGCGGGCTATCGAACGGCACGATCGCAGTGCCGCCCCGTTCCAGCCCCTGGAAGATTTCGCCCTTGGCATCGGCAATGCCCTCGACGCTATCGAAAAAGCCGAGATGCGCGGGCGCGATCGCGGTGACGATCGCGACATGCGGCCGCACCAGCCGAGTGAGCTGTGCGAGTTCGCCGGCATGGTTCATGCCCATTTCGAACACACCGTAGCGGGCATCGCGCGGCATCCGCGCCAGGCTGAGCGGCACGCCGGTATGGTTGTTGTAGCTTTTCACCGATCGGTGCGCGCAGCCGGGATCGATCCGGTCCAGCGCGGCGAACAGCGCTTCCTTGGTACCCGTCTTGCCGACCGATCCGGTCACCCCGATGATCTTGGCAGTCGACCGCGCGCGCGACGCCGCGCCGAGTGCGTTCAGCGCATGGGTCGTATCGGCGACGCGAACGCTGGGGTGATCGGTCGGGTCGCAGACCACCGCACCGGCCGCTCCCTGCGCAAAAGCCTGGTTAAGGAAGCGATGCCCGTCGGTGCTCTCGCCCTTGAGCGCGAGGAACAGGTCGCCCGGGCCAACCTCACGGGAGTCGAACGCGACGCCGGAAACCGTAAAGTCCGCCGACGCAGAGCCCTGCGTGGCGGCGGCGATTTCCTCGGAGGTCCAGAGCGCACGGTTCATCGCTCCCCTCCCGCTTGCAGCAGGGGTCGGAGGAGGGGCTCGAATTGAGAGTGCAGGACACACGCCACGGTCATCCCTCCCCTAGCCCCGGCAAGCGGGAGCGGAACTTGGCCGGAAGCTTCTTCACGCCGCGCACTCCCGCGCAACCGCGACATCGTCGAACGGCAGCACCAGCTCGCCCACGATCTGCCCCTGTTCATGTCCCTTGCCGGTGACCAATACGATATCGTTTGCTTCCGCCATCCGGATCGCCGCCGCAATCGCTTCGCGCCGGTCGCCGATCTCGGCGGCATCCGGCGCGCCCTTCAGGATCGCACGGCGGATCTCGTCCGGGTTCTCGGTGCGCGGATTGTCGTCGGTCACGATCGCCACATCAGCACCTGCCGCGGCTACCTGCCCCATCAGCTCGCGCTTCCCGGGATCGCGATCGCCGCCCGCGCCGAACACCAGGATCAGCCGGCCGTCGGTATGCGGCTTCAGGGCCTCCATCGCCGCTTCTAGCGCATCGGGCGTATGCGCGTAATCGACATATACCGGCGCGCCCACGGCGGTGATCGCCGCTCGCTCCAGCCTACCACGCACCGGCTGCAGCCGCGCGCAATTGGCCAGCGTCTCTGTCACGTCGCCGCCGGTGGCGATCACCAGCCCGGCCGCGGTCAATGCGTTGGCCGCCTGATAGGCGCCGATCAGCGGCAGGCGCACGCTATGCGTCCGGCCCTCCGCCTCGACCTCCAGCGTCTGCCCGAGCAGCGACGGCGCCCGCGAGAGCAGCCGCAGCGTCTTGCCGTGCTCGCCGACGGTAATCAGGCGATTGCCGCGCATCCGAGCCAGGTCTTCCACCTGCGGCGCGTGCGGATCGTCGGCCCACACCACGGCGGTTCCATCGGGCGCCAGCACCTCGGCGAACAGGCGCATCTTGGCGGTAAAATAGGTCGCCATGTCGCCGTGATAGTCCAGGTGATCGCGGCTGAGGTTGGTGAACGCCGCCGCGCGCACCGGCAGGCCTTCGATACGATATTGCGAAAGGCCGTGCGACGATGCCTCGAATGCGACGTGCGTCACGCCCTCACGTGCAAGCCCCGCAACATTCGACAGAAAGGTAACGATGTCCGGCGTGGTCAGCCCGGTCGATACGCGCTCGTCGGCCGTCGTGACCCCAAGCGTGCCGATCGAAGCGGCGTGGAAGCCCGCCATGCGCCACAACTGGCGCGTCATCTCGACCGTGGAGGTCTTGCCGTTGGTGCCGGTCACCGCCGCCGCCGTTGTGGGGAAGGGCGCGAAGAACGGCGCCGCCAGACTGGCGAAGCGGGCCCGCGGATTGGCGTCCGCGATGTGGATCGCCCCCTCCACCACCGCCTCGGGCCGCGCGACGACGGCGATTGCCCCCGCCTGCACTGCTGCGGGGATAAAGTCTTCGCCGTTCACCCGCGCGCCTTCGAACGCGCCGAAGATCGTGCCTGGCGCCACCTTGCGATGATCGATGGCGAAACCCGTTACGATTGCGGGTTCGTCGCCGCCTGTCAGCATACCCAGTTTCATTCGGTTCCCGCTCCCGGCTCGGGGGACTTTTCTACCAGCGGCAGCAAGTCGCTCTCGTCGATATCGCGGCCGCCATCGGGGGCGATGCCCAGAATCCCGCCGGTCCGCGCAATCAGGCGCGAGACGACCGGCGCCACCGTCCAGGCGGCCGTCGTTCGCGGCGTGGTGGCATTAGCTTTGGGCGAGTCCAGCATCGCCACCACCACATAGCGCGGCGCGTCGATCGGGAAAGCCGCCGCGAAGGTGGAGACGTTGCGATGCTTGTCATAGCCACCCTCGCTGGCGGCCTCCGCCGTCCCGGTCTTGCCGGCGACGCGATAGCCCGGCGCCTCGCCCTTGCGGCCCGTGCCCTTTAACACGATCAGCCGCAGCAGCTGACGCATCCGTGCGCTGGTAGCTTCCTGCAGCACCCGCCGGCTCTCGGGCGGATGCGCGGCATCCACCTTCATCAGCGTCGCCGGGCGCCAGATACCGCCGTTCACCAGCGTCGCATAGGCGGTGGCGAGGTGCAGCGGCGTCACCGCGATGCCATGGCCATAAGCGGTCGTCATCACGGTGATCCGTCCCCAGTTCGCCGGCCAGAGCGGCCGGGTTGCGCCGATCTCGATGCTCGGCCGCTGGTCGAAGCCCAGGCGGCGAAACATGTCCTGCATCTTCTCCGCGCCCAGTTCGTCGGCAATGCGCGCGGTGGCGATGTTCGAAGAATAGATCAGCGTCTCCGGGATGTTGAGCCAGCGGAATTGCTCGTCGCCCGGATCGTCATGAATGGTGAAGCGGCCGACCTTCATCGGCGCCGTCGCATCGAAGCGCCGCGCCATCGAGGTGATCGTACCCGAATCGATCGCAGCCGCGACCGCGATCGGCTTGAAGGTCGAGCCGAGCTCGTACACGCTCTGCGTCACGTTGTTGCGCGGCGGCGGCCCACCCAGCGCGTTGGGATTGAAGCTGGGCAGCGACGTCATGGCCACCACTTCGCCGGTATGCACGTCCAGCACCACGCCAGCCGCGCCGCGCGCCTGCAGGTCCGTCATCGCGCGGCCCAATTCGCTTTCCAGCGCGGCCTGCACCCGTGCGTCGAGCGACAGCATCACCGGCTGCCCACGCTGCGCCGGATCGCGCAGCCGCGCGTCCAGCACCTTTTCCATGCCGGTGACGCCATGCCCCTCGTCGTCGAGGTACCCGAGCACATGCGCGGCCATTTCGGACTGCGGGTACAACCGATCCTTTTCCGGCGTGAACTCGATCGCCGGCTCGCCTAGCGCATTGAGCGCGTTCACCAGTTCCGGCAGCGCGCGCCGCTTCAGAAAGGCGAAGCTGCTGCCGGTGTTGAGCACCGCCAGATAGTCGCTCGCCGAACGCTCGGGCATCAACTCGGCCAGCTTCTGCGCCAGCACCACCTTGTCGCTGATCACCCGGTTGGGGTGGATCGCGATCATCCAGGCTTCGATGCTGCGCGCCAGCGGCGTGCCGTTGCGATCGACGATGTCGGCACGCGCCGGCACCAGCGCGCTCGCCAGGTCGCGCGCCGTTGCGGGTTCGGACGAGATCGCCAGCAGGCTCAGCTTGCCGACGATCGCCAGAATGCCTGCGCAGAACAGGATCGACAGGATCATCAGGCGCAGTTGCGCCACCGCGACGAGCGCCGGTCGCTCGCCGCCTGGGGTGCGCGCGCGCGCCGGAGGAGCCACGACGACGATCAATGCAACGCCAATTGCTCGCGCTGGGCAACTCGCCGCAGATCGTTCATCGTCGAAGCGCTGAGCAGCGGGCGATCCGCCATCGCCAGCTTAGAACGATCAACCTTTTGCATCAGGCGGTTGAGTTCGCCATCGGGGCGCGCAGCTTCCTGCCGGGCGACGCGTACCACTCCGTTCGGCTGGCCGGATGCCGCTGCCGGTGCGGACGCCGGCACGGCTTTCGCCGCGACCGGCTGGATCGGGCGCATGCCGGTCGGGATGATCAGCGCCGCCGTTTCAACGCGCGGCGTTTCCGCCGGCACCGTCGCAGGCTGCACGCTGGGCTGATCGAGGGCGGCAAGGCCGGTCGCGCTCGCCAGATATTGCTGCGGCGCCGGCGCGTTCATCGCCAGCACGTCGCCGTTCCAGCGTTCGATCTGCGCCAGGTTCGCCCGCGTTTCAAACTCCGTCTCCAGCCCGCGAATCTCCTTGTGCGCGGCGACGATCGCCGCCTCCACGCCGCGCAGGCGCGCACGCTCGGCCGCGCCGTGCGACGTCACCATATAGCAGGTCGGCGCAACGATAACGCTACACAGCAACCAGCCAAGCCCCCGAAAGCCATGCATTGCCATCACGCTGCTCCTTCACTCGACCACGGCGCCGCCCCGGTCCGCCGCGCGACGCGCAACGTGGCCGATCGGGCGCGTGGATTACGCTCCACTTCCTGCTCGCTCGGGCGCACGGCCTTCGCGGGCGGTTCAAAGGTTGGTTGCGACCGCGGGCCGATCGCCGGGCGGTGGCGCGAACCGGCAGGCTCGCTGCCGCTGCGCTCCCGCAGGAAGCGCTTGACCAGCCGGTCTTCCAGGCTGTGGAACGTCACCACCGCCAGCCGCCCGCCGGGCTTCAGAACGCGCTCCGCCGCGGCCAGCGCCTCGGCCAGTTCGTCCAGCTCGCGATTGACGTGGATCCGCACGGCCTGAAAGGTCCTCGTCGCCGGATCCTTCTTGTCGTGCGGCCGATAGCCGAGCGCCTTGCGCACCACTGCGGCAAGTTCGCTGGTCCGGGTCAGCGGCCGCGCCGCGACGATCGCTTTGGCAACGCGGCGGGCGCGCGGCTCCTCGCCGTAATGGAACAAAATGTCGGCGATCTCCGCCTCGTCGGCCGCGTTCAACCAGTCCGCCGCGGACATGCCGTCCGCCGCCATCCGCATGTCGAGCGGGCCGTCCTGCTGGAATGAAAAGCCACGATCGGCCTGGTCGATCTGCATCGACGAAACGCCGATATCCATCGTCACGCCGTCCACCGGCAGCAGCTCGCGCGCGGCCAGTTCCTGCTCCATCCGGCTGAACGGGGCGTGGATCAGCTCCAGCCGCCCCTCCGCCTCCGTCACCAGCGCAGCGCCGCCGGCGATCGCGGTGGGATCGCGATCGAACGCCGCCACGGCTGCGCCCTTGCCAAGCATCGAACGCGTATAGCCGCCCGCACCAAAGGTTGCGTCGACATGGCGCTCGCCGGACACGATGGCGAGCCCGTCGATCACTTCCTCCAGCAGCACGGGAATATGGGGCGCCGCGCTCATTTCGAGCCCCGCGCCTGAACGAGGAACGCGCAGATCTCCTTCAGCGCGGGATCGGCATTGGGATCGTTCGCCAGCACCTCGGGCGACCAGATATCGAACGTCTCGCCGCTGCCCGTGAAAAAGGCCAGCTTCTCGATCTTCGCCTTGGCACGGAAGAAGGGCGGCAGCACGAAGCGCCCGCTATCGTCGAACGGCACGCGTTCGACCTGGCCGAAGGCCCGACGCTTGGCCGCAGGATCGGGCTGCTCGCCTCGATCGATCGCCTGCTGTTCGAGCCTGTCGATGCGCTGGTACTTTTCCTTGGACCAGCCGGTGTCATGCGCGGAAAGGCACAAATCCTTCGCATGCAGGCCGATGACGATCTGGCGAACTTCGGAATTGCGCTCGACTGCAGCGCGCAGGTCGGCGGGCACGGCGACACGACCTTTCTGATCGACCGCCTGGAGCGCAAATCCTTCGAAAAGCTCCCTGTCCACCACGCCAATCCCAAGCCAGGCACAACTCCCCCGCCTCCGGAACCACGGATGTTTCCGCAGCTTCGGCAGAGAATTTCGACAGGAGAAAAAAGGGTCGTGCCCCCCTTTTAGCCCGCTCTTTTAATCATAGAACATCGCGGGAGGCAACGGGCACAGCGGGGATGAAAAGGGATTTCCCCCCACTCTACGCCTCCAATCGTCTCATTTCACATTATGTACGCGATACGTTCATTTTTTGATCCAGGAAAGCACTGTGTCGGCCCTCCGGGCGCGCAAAAGTCCGCCCGCGCCTCTCCCGCCGGCACTAGCCGCACGCACCGTCAGCCGCCCAAGGCGCATATCCTTGATTTTGTGCAGAAGTTTCCGCGCCGCAGGCGCCGCGACTCACGCAGGGCGCAAAACGGGAGACGGACGCGGCTCAATTTGGGGGGAAATCCCGTGCCGTCCCCGATCAGCGATTTCGATGGGGCGAAATCCCGCCCGCGCCCGATCAGCGGCCGGCGCTGTCCTGGCGATGGGCCTGTTCGCGCGCCAGATCCTCTGCAGTGGGATCGGTTGAGTCGGTGCCGGGCGCCACGCCCAGCTCGGCCAGCGGCTCGTCGCGCCCCTTCTCGGCGGCGACATTGTCGCTGCCGGTCAGGTTGGCGACGACCGCCGCGTTCGATGCCCCGGCAGCGCTCACCGGCGCCTCGCGATTGGCCGAGGAATAGATCGCACTCACCGCCGCGATCAGCAGGATCACGGCAGCAAGACCCGTCATGCCAACGCGCACGCGCTGCATGGCCTGGCTAGGGTCTTGTTGGGGTCCGATTTTCATGACTGTGGCATAAAAGTAACGCACAAGCGCGCGCTTGTCGAGCAGCGCCTCAGTCTCGGGTCAGCTCCGAAGGCACCGCCAGTCCCTTTGCCGCCAGCCACTCCGGATTGTAGAGGGTCGAAAGATAACGGAAGCCGGTGTCGCACAGAATGGTGGCGATCCGCTTGCCTGGCCCCAGCGCCTGCGCCAGGCGCACCGCGCCCGCCACGTTGATGCCGGAAGACAGGCCCAGGCAAAGCCCCTCTTCCGCCAGCAGCCGACGTACCCAGTGCATCCCCTCCGCGTCGGAAATCCGGAACTGCGTGTCGATCGGCGCGCCTTCCAGGTTGCCGGTGATCCGACCTTGCCCGATCCCCTCGGCGACCGACGACCCCTCGGCGCGCAGTTCGCCACAGGCATAATAATGGTAAAGCGCGGCGCCGTGCGGATCGCTGAGCGCGATGGTTACCTTCTCGTCTTTGGCCTTCAGCCCCAGCCCAACGCCGGCGATCGTCCCGCCCGTGCCCGCCGCGCAGGTGAAGCCATCGATGCGGCCGTCCATCTGCGTCCAGATCTCCTCGGCCGTGCCATGGATATGTGCCTTGCGGTTGGCGGTATTGTCGAACTGGTTCGCCCAGATCGCATTGGGCGTTTCCTCCGCGATCCTTCGGCTGGTGTGCACGAAATGACCGGGGTTCGAATAGGGCGCCGCCGGCACCAGCACCAGTTCGGCACCCAGCGCGCGCAGCGTATCCATTTTCTCGCGCGACTGCGTCTCCGGCATCACGATAATCGTGCGATAACCCTTGGCATTGGCGACGAGCGCCAGCCCGATTCCGGTGTTGCCCGCGGTGCCCTCCACGATCGTTCCACCCGGCGCCAGCAGCCCGCGCGCTTCGGCGTCCTCGACGATGAACAGCGCCGCCCGGTCCTTCACCGAAGCGCCGGGATTGGCGAACTCGCATTTGGCGAAAATGTCGCAGCCGGTTTCGGCGCTGGGGCCCTTCAGGCGCACGAGCGGGGTGTTGCCGATCAGCGCCAGGCTATTCTGGGGAACATGCATGGCCCCTAAATAGGGGTGGCTCCCCCTCTGCGGCAAGCAAGGCAATCTATCGGGGGCCGCCGGCCTGCTTCAGGCCCGCTTCCGCTAGCTTCCGGCATGCCGTCGCAACCCCTCCCGCAGCCACAGCAGCCCGCGGTCGGCGGCGCGGGCACGGCTGAACTGGATCATCTCGCGCATCTTGGGCAGCGGGAATGGCGGGGGCGCCATCGCAAGCGGCAGCTTGTCCATGAACAATCGCGCCAGCCGCGCATGCACCAGCGCGATGCGCTGCGTGCCCGGCAGCAGCCACGGCACCAGGGTGAACGACGTCACGGTCACTTCGATCCTGCGCGTATCCCCCCGCGCCCGCACGAACTGCTCGACGAAAGCGGGGGTATTCGAAAGCTCCACCACGACGTGGCCGGCCGCCTGATATTCAGCTTCGGTGATCGGCTTGCGGAACAGCGGATTTTCGGACCAGCCGAGCACGACATGCTCCTCCTCGAACAGCAGCTCGGCGGGATGTCCCTGAGCCTGGAACTGTTCGGGCGAGATGATGCAGTCGACCTCGCCGCGCTCCATCTGCTCGGATACTGCAGCATGCGGCGCCACCACCGAACAGCGGATGCCCGGCGCGCGTACCGCCATTTCGGCCAGCAGCGGTTGGACCGCGATCGACGTGACATAATCCGACGCGGCGATGCGGAAGCTGCGGCGCGACGTCTCGGGGTCGAACAGGGTCGAGCTGGAGATCAGCGCCTGCGCGTTAGCGACGATCTCCGCCACCCGTGGCGCGAGTTCCTGTGCATGCGGGCTCGGCACCATCCGCTTGCCGTTGGCGACGAGCAACGGATCGTTGAACGATTCGCGCAACCGCCGCAGCGCCGCGCTCATCGCCGGCTGGGTAAGGTGCAGCCGCTCCGCGGCGCGGGTCACGCTGCGCTCCTCCATCAGCGTGTGGAAGGCAACCAGCAGGTTCAGATCGAACCGATCCAGGCGCATGCATCAACCTCGTGATTGCTTCCTCATAAAATATAAGAATTTTGATTGATGTCAAAACCCGCCCATCTTGCCGGCATCGGACAACGAAAGATCCGAATCAAGGAGAGCGGTTGTGAGAAAGGGATGGAGGCGGACCAGTTCGATATTGGCCCTCGGGATCGCAAGCATGACGGCGCAGGCGCAGGCGCAGGCGCAAAGCGTCGCGGGGGCGGGAGACGACAGCGCAGCCGCACCGGCGGCGCAGGATACTGGCAGCACCGATCAGCAGGGCCTGCAGGAAATCATCGTGACGGCGCAACGCAAGGCAGAGAATCTGCAGCGCGCGGGTATTCCTGTCGCCGTGGTGACCGGCGATCAGCTGGTGAGCCGCGGGCTGAGCAGTTCGACCGAATTGGGCGCCGCCGTGCCCTCGCTCAGTGCTCAGCCACAGGGCGGCGCGAATACCGTCTTCTTCCTTCGGGGCGTCGGCAACTTCACCGTCAACGGCTATAGCGATCCGGCGGTCGCCTTCAATTATGACGGCGTCTATCTCGGCCGCGCTACCTCCACCTCGGGCATCTTCTACGATCTCGAACGGGTCGAGGTGCTGAAGGGCCCACAGGGCACCCTCTACGGTCGCAACGCCACCGCGGGCGCGATCAACGTGCTGCCCACCCGCCCGCGTATTGGCGAAAACAGCGGCTTCGTCACTGCCAGCTACGGCAATTACGACGCGGTAAACGTGCAGGGGGCGGTGAACGTCGCGATGGGCGAGCACGGCGCGATGCGCATCGCCGGCAGCATCGTTCGACGCGACGGCTATCAGACCGACGGCACCAGCGACGAAAAGACCCAGGCGCTCCGCGTGCAGTTCCTGAGCGAGCTGACGCCGGACCTGACCGTGCGGATCGGCGGCGATTTTTCGCACAGCGGAGGCAAGGGTCCGGGTTCCACCTATGTCGGCCGGATCGCCTATGTTCCCGGCACCGGCAACCAGTTCGTGCCGTCGGGCCTCAGCGAGGATAGCGGCCTGTTCTCGCCCGAGGCGCAGGCCTATCGCCGCACGCTGTTCAGTGGGCTCGCCGGACGCACGCTGGCGCCGCTCGACGTGCAGCCCTATCTCGACAACAACTATTACGGCGCCAATGCCGAGATCAGCCTGAACACCGGCGCCGGCACCCTCACGGTCATCCCCGCCTGGCGCTATTCAAAGCTGGACAATCGCTTTGCCGTACCCGCCTTCTACGGCAATGTCGCAGAGACCGACGAGCAGAAGAGCCTGGAAGTGCGCTTCGCCGGCAACCGTGTCGGCATCTTCGACTATATGCTCGGCGCCTATTATTTCGACGAGACCGTCGCTGCGACCTATCTGTTCGCGCAGCAGGCGCTGAACGCCTATCAGCAGTTCACCTCGGGTACCAAATCCTATGCCGGGTTTGGCCGGATCACCGCCAATTTCAACGATCGGCTGCGGCTGATCGGCGGCCTACGCTACACCAAGGATGACAAGGACTTTAGCGGCCGCGCCGACGTGTTTCTCGTCCGCTGCTCCGTCGTGGTGCAGGGCCGGCCGAGTTGCCCGAACGCGCCGCTCTTGCCGTCGACAGGGCGCTACCAGGATCTGCCGTCCTCGGTCTTCCCGACCGTGCCGGACAATCAGGCGCGACCGATCGGCACCACGGGCGCGCTGCTGATCCATGCGGTCACGCCGGTGAACACCACGCTGTCCAACGATCGCTTCACCTATCATCTTGGCGCCGAATTCGATGTCGGTCCGCATTCGCTGCTCTACGCCAATCTGGAGACCGGCTATCGCTCCGGCGGCTTCGCGCTGTCGGCAGGCTACGAGACGTTCCAGCCCGAGTTCATCGATGCCTACACGATCGGCATGAAGAACCGGTTCTTCGACAACCGGCTGCAGCTCAATCTCGAAGCATTCCTTTGGAAGTATCGCAACCAGCAGGTGAACCACACGGGCATCGATCGGAACGGCAATCAGGGCCAGTTCACCGAGAATGTCGGCAAGTCCACGAACAAGGGCGTCGAGGTGGAAGCCCAGTTCCTCGCCACCCGGAACACGCTGCTCAGCGTCAACGTCCAGTATCTCGATGCGAAATATGATGACTTCATCTATCGCGAGCCGATCGGCGCGACGCCGCCGAACACCGGCTGTCCATATCGCGCCAGCGCCACGGCGGGGATGTACGACATCAACTGCTCCGGCCGCAGCGCTTATCAGTCGCCGAAATGGACGATGAACCTGGGTGGGCAGCAGACGGTGCCGCTGGGCGACCACAAGCTGCTGTTCTCGGCCGATACGCAATATCGCACCAGCCGTGTGGTCGGCTTCGAATATCTGCCCAACCAGCTGGTCGGGGCAACCTGGGTCAGCAACGCCCAGATCGCGTTCGGTGCGGCCGACGATCGCTGGTCGATTGCCGCCTTCGTCCGCAACATCGAAGACGAACGCTTTCAGGCCAGCGCCCAGATCTACGGTGCCGGATCGGCCGCGCTCGCCGTCTATTCGCCGCCGCGCACCTATGGCGTGCGCGCGACGTCGAAGTTCTGAGGCGCCGGAATGCGTCCGCTCCGCCCAACGCTGATCGCCGGCTTGCTGCTGATGGCAGCAGGTGCGGCGCCGGCGCGGACAGAACAGGCCAACGCCCCGGCGTGGATCACGCTGGGAACGATGGGCGGCCCGGTGCCTGATCCGACCCGCGCACAACCGGCCAACGCGCTGGTCCTCGGGCGGGACGTGTATCTGGTCGATGTCGGCGACGGCGCGGTAGAGCAGCTCGCCAAGGCACACCTTCAGGCCATGCAGGTTAAGGCGGTATTCCTCAGCCACCTGCACTTCGATCACACCGGCGGCCTCGCCGCGTTGCTGGGGCTGCGCTACCAGACCAATGCGCCGGGGCCGCTCGCCATCTATGGCCCACCGGGCACCCGGGCGCTGGTCGACGGGCTGGTCGCATCGATGCGACCAGCGGCGGCCGCCGGCTATGGCCTGCCCGGCGCGCCGGTGATCGATCCGGCATCGACGGTGACGGTGACCGAGCTTGTCGATGGCGGAACAGCAACGCTCGGCGGCTTTACCGTTCGCGCCGCCCGCAACACCCATTACAGCTTTGCGCCCGGCTCCGCCGAGGACAGCCGCTATCAATCGTTGTCGCTGCGCTTCGACCTGCCGGGCCGCTCGATCGTCTATACGGGCGACACCGGGCCCAGCCCGGCCGTGGAGAAACTGGGTCGCGGCGCGGATCTGCTGGTCAGCGAAATGATCGACGTGCCCGCCACCATGGCGCGGATCGCCCGGCTTCAGCCGGACATGCCCGCCGGGCAGCGTGCGGCGATGGCCGAGCATCTGACCCGCCATCACCTCACGCCGCTGCAGGTTGGCGAAATGGCCCAGGCGATGAACGTGAAGCGGGTGGTTCTCACCCATCTGGTGGTCGCCGACGCCGATCCCGCGGCGGTCGATCGCTACCTTGCCGACATTCATCAATCCTTCGCCGGGCCGGTCACCCCCGCCCATGATCTGGAACGGTTCTAAGCTATGCAATCCCTCAACATTCTCGTCATCGGCGGCGGCATCGGCGGCCTCACCGCTGCCATTGCGCTGCGCCAGCAGGGCTTCGCCGTCGACGTCATCGAACGCGATCCCACTTGGTCGGTGTATGGCGTCGGCATCATCCAGCAGGCGAATGTGCTGCGCGCGATGAAGGCGCTGGGGCTGCTCGACGATTATCTTGGCGCCGGCGTCGGCTTCGATGCGGTGGAGATCTTCACGCCCGCCGGCCAGAAAGTCGCGCGCGTGCCCGCGCCGCGGCTGCTCGAAGGCTATCCCGCCAATGTCGGCATCGGCCGCCCCGCGCTCCACAAGGTGCTGGGCGATCGCACCATCGCGCTGGGCGCGGAGGTGCGGCTGGGCATCACCGCCGAGACGATCGTCGCCGATAGCGATCAGGTGGCGGTCACCTTCTCGGACGGCAGCAGCGGCATCTACGATCTGGTGATCGGCGCCGACGGCGTCTATTCGCAAACGCGCGAGACGCTGTTCCCCGATGCGGAGCGCCCGCAATTCACCGGCCAGGCGGTATGGCGCTACAACTTCCCGCGCTTTGCCGATCTCGATGCGCTGCAGGTCTATAACGGACCCACCGGCGTCGGCTTCGTCCCGATCAGCGCGGACCTGATGTACATGTACGTCACCACGCCGGAACCGGATAATCCCCGCTATCCTCGCGAGGGGCTGGCAGCGGCGATGCGCGCCAAGCTGGCACGCTGCGCCCCCGCGATCCAGGCGCTCGCCGACCAGATCACCGATGACGACGGCGTCGTCTATCGTCCGCTCGAAGGAATGCTGGTCGAGGGCGCCTGGCATCGCGGCCGCGTCGTACTGCTCGGCGATGCCGTCCACGCCACCACGCCGCACCTGGGGCAAGGCGCCGGCATGGCAATCGAGGACAGCCTCGTCCTCGCCGAGGAGCTTGCCCGCGCCGAAACCACAGAAGACGCCTTCACTGCCTATCGCGCCCGGCGCTTTGATCGCTGCGCCTACATCGTCCGCCAGAGCCTGGCGATCTGCCACGGGCAGCTCGGCAAGGGTCCGCCGGTCGATAACGCCAAGGCAACCGCGGAAATGTTCGCCGTCACCGCCCAACCCATCTGAACCCCAGGGAAGCATTGTTATGACCCGCGTTACCGAAATCCGCTATGTCGGCTATGCCGTCACCGACTTCCAAGCCGAGAAGAAATTCTACGAGGAGATCTGGGGGCTCGAGGCCGTGCCGAGCAACGACGGCATGGCCTGGTTCAAGGCCCAGGGTCATGACGAACACCAGGTCGTCCGCCTCCGCCCGGCCGACGAAAACCGCATCGACGTGATCGCGCTCGCCGCCGACAGCCGCGCCGATGTCGATGCGCTGCACGTCAAGGCCGAAGCCGCCGGCTGCAAGATCGTCCGCACTCCCGCCCCGCTTACCACCCCCGGCGGCGGCTATGGCTTCCGCTTCTTCTCGCCGGACGGGATGCTGTTCGAAATCTCAAGCGACGTCGCGCGCGGCCAACGCCGGGACATCGCTCGCTGGGACGGCGTGCCGGTGAAGATCAGCCATATCGTGCTGCATTCTCCCAACCATCAGGCGGCGGTGCAGTTCTTCACCGACGTGCTGGGCTTCAAGGTCAGCGACTGGCTGGGCGACTTCATGTGCTTCCTGCGCTGCAACTCGGCGCATCATCGCATTGCGCTGCTGCCGGGGCCGGCCTGTCTCAACCATGTCGCCTATGACATGGAAGGCATCGACGGCATGATGCGCGGCGCGCACCGGCTGAAGCTGCACGGCATTGATATCGGTTGGGGCCCCGGCCGTCATACCGCCGGCAACAATACGTTCAGCTATTTCGTGACGCCCAGCGGCTTCGTCGCCGAATATACGTCGGAGCTGGAAGAGGTCGATTTCGACGCGCATCAATATCAGGTTTACACCCCTGCGCCGCTGATCATGGATCAGTGGGGCATCGGCACCGGCGGTCCGCAGACGCTGCCGCACCCGGCGCCCAATCCGGGCCTGTTCGTGGCGGTGGAGGCCTGATACCATGGCATTGTTCGAATATTTCCCCAACTATATCTGGAACCTCTCGGTCGCGATCGCGATGGAGAGCGGCGGTCAGATCGGCGAGCTGGTCGACATGTGCCAGCCGATCAAGGACGCGGCTGCGGCCGGTGCCGACGCCGGCACCCCGCAGTTCATGGCGCAGTGGGTTGCGATGGCCGACAAGCTGATCGGCCTCGCCGCCGAGGACGAGGCCAGGGGCCGCGCCTTTTCCGCTTCGAACAAGCTGGAGCGTGCTGCGCTCTATCTGTTCACCGGCGAGCGGATGCAGGGCCATGGCCACCCCGGCCGCAAGGAAACCTATGCCAAGGCGCGCGCCACGTTCGACAAGTCGACGATGCTGGGCCAGATCAATCGCGAGCGAGTGGAAATCCCCCTTGCCACTGGCACCATGCCCGCGCTCTACACCCGCGCGCCCGGTGAGGGACGCAAGCCCGTGGTCGTCTATTGCAACGGCCTCGATAGCTGCAAGGAACTGCTCTACTGGTCACGCCTGCCCGAGGCGCTGGCCCGGCGCGGCATTTCCACCCTGTGCGTGGACCAGCCCGGCTCCGGCGAAGCGCTTCGGCTGCAGAACCTCCCCGTCGATCCGCATGCGGAGAACTGGGCTTCCAGGGCGGTCGACTGGCTGGAGCGCCAGCCGGACGCCGATCCCAAGCGGATCGGCATGACCGGCATCTCGCTCGGCGGCCATTTCGCCCCCCGCGCGGTCGCCTACGAACCCCGCTTCGCCTCGGGCGCCTGCTGGGGCGCGAACCATAATTGGGCCGAGGTGCAGCAGAAGCGCTTGAACCGCGAAGGCGAGAACCCGGTGCCACATTACTGGGCGCATGTGATGTGGGCGTTTGGCGCCAAGGACATGGACGATTTCTTCGCCAAGGCAGCCGACATGAACCTCAACGGCCATATGGGCGGGGTGATGGTGCCGTTCCTCGTCACCCACGGCGCCGAGGATCGCCAGATCAGCGTCCAATATGCGCACGACTGCTACGAACAGCTGGTCAACAGCCCCAAGCGCGAACTGAAGCTATTCACCGCGCGCGAAGGCGGCGTTGAGCATGTCGGCGCGGACAACATGTCCTATGGTCGCGACTATATCGCCGACTGGTTCGGCGAAACGCTGGGCGGCAAGGTCGCATGAGCGGGGCGGCAGGAACGCAGGTCGCGTCCACCCGGCACGCGGTCCTGCTGATCCTCACCGCGATCATGCCCACCATGGGCATCGTCGCACTGGTCCCGGTGCTGCCGATGCTGCTCCGCGAATTCGCGGCGGTGCCGGGCTCAGCGGTGCTGGTGCCGGTGGCGCTCACCATACCGGCTTTGTGCATCGCGCTGTTTTCGCCGGTGGCCGGCGCGCTCTCCGATCGCTTCGGCCGCAAGCCGGTGCTGCTGCTGTCGCTGCTGGTGTACGGCGTGGTCGGTACCTTGCCGTTCCTGCTGAAGGATCTGCCCGCGATCATCGCCGCGCGGGCGGTGCTGGGGCTGGCCGAGGCGGCGATCATGACCGTATCGACCGCGATGCTCGGCGACTATTTTGAAGGGGCGCGTCGCGAACGCTGGATTTCCATTCAGATGGCGGCGGTCAGCCTGAGCGCGATCGCGCTGGTGGCGATCGGCGGCGCGCTGGGCGAAGCGCTGGGATCGCGCGGACCGTTTCTGCTCTATCTTATTGCCCTGCCGATCGCGGTCGCCGTGGCGGCCATGCTGTTCGAACCGGTCCAGCGCGCCGCCCGCGCCGTCGCCAGGGTGCGGCTGCCGCTCGGCACGATGCTGCCGATCCTGCTGATCACGATCGCAGTCGGCATCCTGTTCTACACCATCATCGTGCAGGTAGGCCCGATCATCGAGCGCAGCGGCGTCCGTTCCCCCGCGTTGATCGGCCTCGCCGCGGCCGGCACCAACCTCGGCGTAGCGATCGGCAGCATCGTCTTCGGCCGGCTCAAGGCCCATGCCGGGCCGCGCCTGCTGGCAATGGGGCTGGCGCTGGTGGCGATCGGCTATGCCGGTACCGCCTTGTCCCCCGGCTTCGCCGCGATCACCGGCTTCGCCATCCTCGCCTGTATCGGCAGTGGCGTAATGCTCCCGAACATGCTCGCCTGGGTGATGCGCCGTCTGCCAGCCGCCGCGCGCGGATCGGGGACCGGCGCCTGGACCGGCGCCTTCTTCCTCGGCCAATTCGCCGCGCCGCTCATCACCACCTTGCTGGAACCGGCCACCGGCGGGCTTGCACAGACTCTGCTGCTCTACACCGGCCTGGCGCTGGCCGGGGCCGTCGCCGCCCTGCTCGCCGGCGCTCGCGCGCCCGCTCCCATCTCCGCTTGAAGGACCAAGACCATGGAAAAACCCGTTCGCCGCGTCGTCACCGGCCATGATGCCCAGGGCCGCGCGATCATCCAGGAAGACGGCACCGTGCCGCGCGTCCAGCGTGTCGGCGGCGATATCGGCCCGATGTTTCATGAGGTGTGGAACACCCAGGCGACACCCGCCCCGATCGACGCCGCCTCGGGCGAGCCGCCCGAACAGGGCATCGTCCTCGCGCCGCCGAAGAACGGCACCCGGATCCGCGTGCTCGACATCCCGCCCGAAGGCGACGGCATTCGCAACATGACGCCGGAAGAGGCGAAGGCGCATTTCGCCGAGGTTGGCGCCGGCAGTGCCTCGGCGCATGGCGAAGGCTCGCGCCACGCGCTGATGCACCGCACCGAGACGATCGACTATGGCATCGTCCTCGAAGGCGAGCTCGTCCTGATCATGGATGAGGGCGAGACGACGGTGCGTGCCGGCGACATCGTCATCCAGCGCGGCACCAACCATGGCTGGTCGAACCGCTCCGACAGGAATTGCCGCATCGCCTTCATCCTCATCGACGGCGAATTCGATGCGAGCCTGAAGCGCTGACGATGCGGCTGACGATCACCGGCGCCGACGGCTTTGTCGGCCGGGCGGTCGTCCGGCGGCTGCGCGAGACGAGCGTCGCCGCCGATCTGCTGCTGGTCGACCGGGCGTTTTCGGAAGAAGGCTCCGGTACGCGCCTGACAGGCGATCTCACCGATCCGGCTGTGCTGGCGCAAGCCGTGCGGAATTGCGACGCGCTTCTTCACCTGGCCGCGCTGCCCGGCGGCGCTGCCGAGCGCGATCCTGCCGCATCCCGCGCGATCAACCTCGATGTGCCGCTGCGCCTGATCGAAGCGATGCAGGGCCGGCGGCTGATCCTCGCCGGATCGATCGCCGTGTTCGGAGCGGCACCCGCCGGTCCGGTGGACGATGGTACGGTTGCCGTCCCCGACAGCGTGTACGGCACGCACAAGCGGATGGTCGAACTCGGTTTTGGCGATGCGGTGCGGCGCGGTGCTCTGCGTGGCGCCGTTCTGCGATTGCCGGGCATCGTCGCCCGTCCGGCGTCGGCCGGCGGGTTCGGATCCGCATTTCTGAGCGATCTTTTCCACGCCGCGCGCGCCGGCCAAGCCTATGCCGTGCCGGTAGCGCCCGATGCAACGAGCTGGGTCTGCTCGGTATCGGCCTGTGCCGCCAATCTCGTCGCCGCCCTGCTGGCGGACATCGCCGAGCAGCACCCCGTCACCCTGCCCGCGCTGCGCTTCGCGATGGGCGATCTGGTCGCCGAACTCGTCCGCCGCTTCCCGATGGCGACGATCACCCATGCGGAGGATGCGGCCTTGCGCCGCAGCTTCGGCAGCTATCCGCCGCTGCACACGCCCCGCGCCGCCGCGCTCGGCTTCACCGCCGAACGCGACGTACGGCAATTGGTCGAGGCGGTGCTCCCGACCTGCTGACACCCCGATCCCAAGGAAAGAACTCTCCATGCGACTTGCCACCCGTGACAACGGTACCGCCGACGGCGAACTGATCCTGGTTTCCCGCGACGGCGCCACCTGCCTGCCGGCCGGCGCCGCTGCGCCCCATCTGCTGGGCGCGCTCGAACACTGGGAGGCGGCACTGCCCGCGTTGCAGGGCACGGCCGCGCGGCTGGAGGCAGGCCAAGGCAGCCCGCTCGATCCCGCCACGCTGCGCGCGCCGCTGCCGCGCACTTGGCAGTGGCTGGATGGCTCCGCCTTCCCGACACACGGCGAACTGATGCAGCAGGCCTTCGATCTCCCGCCGATCGAAACCGACAAGCCGCTGATGTACCAGGGCCTGAGCCATCAGTTCCTCTCCCCGACCGAGGATGTGCCCTTCCCGTCCGAAGCCGATGGCATCGATTTCGAAGGCGAGTTCGGCGTCATCACTGGCCCGGTGCCGATGGGCTGCCCGGCCGATCGGGCGCTGGCGCATGTCCGGCTGATCGTCCTGATCAACGACTGGTCGCTGCGCACGATCGCGCCGGTCGAGATGAAGACGGGCTTCGGCTGGATTCAGGCCAAGCCGGCATGCAGCGTCGCGCCCTTCGCCGTCACGCCCGACGCGCTCGGCCAGGCCTGGCAGAACGGTCGCGTCTGCCTGCCGCTCACCGTCGCGGTGAACGGCGCCTGGTTCGGCAGCCCCAATGGCGACGCCATGGCCTATGGCTTTCACGAACTGATCGCCCATGCGGCGCGGACCCGCAGCTTGCCGGCGGGCACCATCATCGGATCGGGCACCGTTTCCAACGCCGATCACGCTACGGTCGGCTCGACCTGCATTTCCGAGCGAAGGGCGATCGAAAAGATCGCACACGGCGCCTTCCGCACCCCCTTCCTCAGCGCAGGCGATCGCGTGCGGATGCACGTGGGCGAAGACGCAGCGTTCTTCGGCAGCATCGATCAGCGGGTGGCGCTGGCACGCTGAGGCGGCAGGCGCCGGCCAGTCCTATTTCACCGGCGTCGCCTGGCGCAGGGCGCGTGAAAGAACGTCCATCGAATAGGGCTTGCGGACCAGATCAGATCCATGGGTGCCGCCCTAGGCATGCCCTGCCGCTGTCGTTCCAAGCTTGCCGGAGCAACTCCGTCTACCGAGGATCTTCCCGATCCCGGGGGCTCAGCGGGCTCTTCTGCGAGGCATGATGACTACTCGGCTGCGCGGAGAGGCGCCGGCATACTGCCAGCACGCCAAAACGATCGCGATGCTCGGCAATGCCTTTGTCCTCGAAATTGGGATCCAAGGCGTCCGGACATCTAGGGGCTGCCCAGTCGTCGAAGCGCTGCAGGATGTGGTGGCGAAATCGCTGGCCCTGCGTGACCTTTGCACAAGCCGAGCGGCACGACAGTTGACGCAGTCCTGCCGCGGCGCGCGACAGGCGCGCCGCGGAGGTCACGTCATTCCTCTTCAGCGGCCTCGGCTTCTTCCTTGGTCTTGTGATTGATCCCCTGCTCCTCGGCGGGCGGTGAGTAGACGGTGAACAGCTTCAGCGGTTCGTCGCCCTTGTTGATAATGTTGTGCTTCGCGCCCTTCGGGATGACGATCATGTGGTTGGGCGTCACCTTGGTACGGCTCCCGTCGACCACCGCCTGGCCTTCGCCCGCCACGAAGAAGGTGGTCTGATCGGCGTCATGCGTTTCCTCGCCGATGTCCTCGCCGGGTTCGATGCTCATCAGCACCACCTGGCAATTATCATCATAATAGACTTCCTTCTGGAAGTTCTTGTTCTTCGTCGCCAGGTCGATGATGTCCTTGTTGAATACGGCCATGCGGCATCTCCTGCTTGTGTGGACACTCGTGCCGGGGCGAGCCTGCTCCGGCGGGACCGCCGCTCTCAACGATGTGCCGGCACGAAGGGTCCGGTCGCATGTTCGATTGCAACGCGATGCGATCATTCGCTCGAGGTACAAGCTCGCATCTACAAGGAGAAATGCCTGCAGAGCCGCCACAGCCGCTCGCCTGCAGCAGGGGTACCCACGTACCGGCGGGCCTCAAACGCTTCCGGCGCATTGCCCTAGGGTCATGGTCCCAAGAGTTGATATCCTGGGGGAAGCCGGCTGCGACAATATGCACGTCATGATTCCGGCGGAGCGCCAGCGCGACACCTGCCGCATCACTGCGTCCAGGCCATCGGGCCGATCACGGTGCCGACGAATCCGCCTGCTTCGTGCGTGCTGAGGAAGCGCGCGTCGAGGTCGCGCTTCAGCGTGCCCTTGGCCTGTCCGCTCGCATAATCGAACGCGATGGTGCCGCCGGTGATCCGCAGGGTCAGTGTAACCGGCGCAGTGCCGGGTAGCGGGCGCGCGGCGACCAGTTGCTCGTCACCTTTTTGGCGCGTGTAGAGCGCGAGCGTCCGAACGCCGCCGGCGCGGGTCAGCCCGAAGAATAGATGGTTCTGGTCGCTCTGCACCGCGGCCAGACCGGCGCGATCGCCGTCTTTGACGGGCGCATAGCGAACGGTGACGCTGACGGTGGCGTTGGCGTGCTGCTGGCGACGACCGACAAATCCAGGCACCTGCTGCAGATCCCCTAAAGGGCCGCCCTTGGTGATCACCAGTTCGCCGCCTTCGACCTTGTAGAAGGGTGTCTTGGGGGTGCGGATGCCGATCCACTGCATCGACAGCCGGTTGCCGGCAAAGCGGTCGACATAGCTGAAGTCGCCGCTGGTCGGCAGCACAGGCCTGGGCTGTCGGGGAAGTGCCGGCGCCTTGGCGACGAGCGGCACCGCCTTGCCCGCGGGCAGGATGATCGGCCAGCCATCCACCCAGGTGACCGGCAGCAGGAACGTCTCGCGGCCGGCATTATAGAAATCGTCGGCATAGGGGCGCACCCCCAGGAAGGTCGCCCACCAATCGCCATTCTGCGTCTGCACCAGCTTGGCGTGGCCGGTGGAGGTCACCGGATGCGGCCGGTCGGGATCTAGGTCGCGCTGGGTGAGGATCGGATTACCGGCGAAGGGCACATAGGGCCCGCGCAGCGTGCGCGAGCGAAACGCCACCTGCGAATGATTGACGCTCGTCCCGCCCTCGGCGGCGGTGAGATAGTACCACCCGTCCTTCTTGAAGATGTGCGGCCCTTCGATCCACACCGGCTTCTTGGCGATATCGACGCCGCCGTTGATGAGCTGCGTGCTGGGACCCACCATCTTGCCGGCCCGCCAGTCATACTCCTGGATCCAGATCGCACGATGGCCATCGTAGCGCGGCGGCTCATCGGGTGCGCGGTTGTTGACGATATAGGCCTTGTCCCCTTCCCAGTAGATCGAGGGATCGATGCCTTCGAAGGGCAGCCAGATCGGATCGGACCAGGGGCCGCGCGGGTCCTTCGCCGTGATGACGAAATTGCCGTTGCAGCTCACGCAGGTGTTCACGATGGTGAAGGTGCCTTGGTGGTAGGAGATGTCCGGTGCGAACACCGCCTGCGACGTGCGCATGCCGGTGAAATCGAGCTGGCCCGGCCGGTCGATTGCGTTGGCGATCTGCGTCCAGTGCACCAGGTCCTTCGAATGAAAGATCGGCAGTCCCGGATAATGGGCGAAGGACGACAGGACGAGATAATGGTCGCTGCCGACGCGGGTGACCGATGGATCGGGATAATAGCCGGAAAGAATGGGGTTGCGATATTCGCCGGCGCGAAGCGCCACCGTTTCCGCAGCGCGGCCCGCATAGCGGAAGTCGCTGAACCGCGCCGGTGCCTGCGCCGTCGCGGGCGTTGCCATGATGGTCGCCAGCAATGCGGGCGCCGTGAACCGTGCAATCATCAGGCTGTCTCCTGCTCCGGGCGTGTATCTGCGTGGTGATGAACATCGGAATCTTGGCCGCACTACCGCCAGAGCCCTGGATCGTCAGGGCCGACAATTACCATTGCGCGAGCGACTTCAAGAGAAAAACTAGGGCCATCCGCTCAAAGCTGTTTGGCGTGCCCCCGCGCCGCTAGCGCGAATGCCGCCGGATAATCCACATCGTTTCAAACCGTTGATCCGCATCAAACGGCGGAACGCGGATGCCGGCTGCGCCGTTTTACGGGTTCAGGCACCGGTCCTCGGTGCCGCTTCCAGAGGGTAACCATGACAGCGTTGGTGCAGCCGGCCGATTTTGCGCGCCCGGCGACGGCGAACGGAATGCGGGTGCAGGAGCGCAGCGTCTATCGCGGTCCCCATCTCTACAGCACGCGGCCGATGATCCGCATCCAGGTGGATCTGCGCGACCTGGAGCAGTGGCCGAGCAACAGGCTGCTCGGCTTTGCGGACGCGCTGCTCGCGCTGCTCCCCGGGCTTGGCATCCATGGCTGCAGCTATCAGCGTCCGGGCGGCTTCGTCGATCGGCTGCGCGAAGGCACCTGGATGGGCCACATCATCGAGCATGTCGCGCTCGAGCTGCAGACACTCGCCGGCTCGCGGGTCACCCGCGGCAAGACGCGGTCGGTGAAGGATCGGCCGGGCGTGTACAATATCCTCTATGCCTATCGCGACGAAGCGCTGGGGCTCGCCGCCGGCCTGGCCGCGATCCGGCTCGTGGCAGACCTGCTGCCCCAGCCGCTGCGCAAGGTGGAGGGGCTGCGCCTGCTCGGCACCGCGCCGCTGGATTCCCCACAGGACGTGCGCGCGATCGTCGCTCCGCTGCAGGCGATCCTCAAGGCGAATGCCCTAGGCCCTACCACGCGTGCGCTAGTAGAGGCGGCAGAACGACGCGGCATCCCGGTCACGCGGCTCAACGAGCAGAGCCTGATCCAGTTCGGCTATGGCAGCCGCCAGAAGCGCATCCGCGCTAGCATCACCGGCGATACCGCGCAGATCGCGGTCGACATCGCGGGCAACAAGGCAATGACCAAGCAGTTGCTGGCCGAGGCCGGGCTGCCCGTGCCTCGCGGCGTGGTGGTTCGGCGCTGGGAAGAAGCGCTGGAGGAGGCGAAGCGGCTGAAATGGCCGGTGGTGATAAAGCCGCTGGACGGCAATCACGGCCGCGGCGTCACCACCGGCATCATGGAGGAAGACGCGGTGCGCACCGCCTTCGGACTGGCCGCGCAACATAGCCGCCGGGTGATCGTCGAACAGCAGGTGCCGGGCAACGATCATCGCATCCTGGTAGTGAACGGCAAGGTCGTCGCCGTCGCCGAGCGCGTGCCGGCGCAGGTGATCGGCGACGGCTTCCATTCGATCGCGCAGCTGATCGACGATCTCAACCAGGATCCGCGCCGCGGCACGGGGCACGAGAATGTGCTGACCCGGATCGTGATCGACGAAGCGATGCTGGCGCTGCTGGCAAAGGCCGGCCGCACCCCCGCGACCATTCCGATGGCGGGCGAGCAGGTGATCCTGCGCGACACCGCCAATCTCTCCACCGGCGGTACCGCAGTCGACCGGACGGACGTGATTCACCCCGCCAATCGCGCGATCGCCGAGCAGGCGGCGGCGGTCGTCGGCCTCGACGTTTGCGGGATCGACTTTCTCTCGCCGGACATTCGGCGCCCGGTGCGCGAGACCGGTGGCGGGATCGTCGAGGTGAATGCCGCGCCCGGCTTCCGCATGCATCTGGAGCCCTCGAGCGGCACCCCGCGCGACGTGGCGACCCCGGTCATCGACATGCTGTTTCCGCGCGGATCGCGCAGCCGCATACCGATCTTCGCGATCACCGGTACGAACGGCAAGTCGACCACTGCCAGGATGGTGTCCCGCATCCTGTGCCAGTCGGGCAAGAATGTCGGCATGACGTCTACCAGCGGCATCTACTTCAACGGCCATCTGATGGTGGAGGCCGATGCCAGCGGACCGAAGAGCGCGCGCGCGGTGCTGCGCAATGCCGCGGTCGACGTGGCGGTGCTGGAAACCGCACGCGGCGGGATCCTGCGCGAGGGGCTGGGCTATGACGCCGCCGATGTCGGCGTGGTGCTGAACGTCACCGCTGATCATCTGGGGCTGAAGGGTATCGACACCGTCGAAGAACTGGCCGCACTGAAGGGCGTGGTGGTGGAAAGCGTGGCACGGCGTGGACATTCGGTGCTCAATGCCGACGATCCGATGTGCCACCGCATCGCCCGGCACGCACGCGGCACGATCGTGTGGTTCTCGCTGTCTGGCGGCAGTGACCTTTCCGATCAGCTGCGTCGCCACATCGCGGCGGGCGGCATGGCGGTGGTGCGCGAACCCGACAGCTATGGCGGGTGCATCGCGATCCACCGCGACGGCGAGCGGATTGAACTGATGCCCGCCGCCGACATCCCCGCCACCTTGGGCGGGATCGCCGAATTCAACATCGCCAATGCGCTCGCCGCGGTGGCGATGTGCGTTGCGCAGCGCGTGCCGTTGGATGCGATCCGCGAGGGGCTTCACGCCTTCAGCGTCTCGTTCGAGGACTCGCCGGGACGCCTCAACATCCATGACGCACACGGGATGCGCTACATTCTCGATTACGCGCACAACCCCGCAGGCCTGCGCGCGCTGGGGCAAGTGATCGAACAGATGCGCCCGCGCTACCGCCGCGTGATCGGCATGGTCAGCATCCCCGGTGACCGGCGCGACTGCGACATTGTCGAGATGGGCCAGCTCGCCGGCGCTCTTTTCGACGAGATCGTTTTCCGCGAGGCGCCCGACGGCCGGGGACGCCCGCGCGGCGAGACCAACGGGCTGATGTCCGAAGGCGCGATGCAGGCAGGGGTGCAGCCGGAGAAGGTCCACCGCATCGTCGACGAGATGGACGCGGTGAACATGGTGCTTCAGCTTGGCCGCCCGGGCGACCTGCTGGTGATCATGCCCAGTGCGATCCAGGCGGTGTGGGATCGAATCCTCGCCTTCGAGCCCGAAGCGACAGTTCGGGAGACGCTGCATGTCTGAAGCAGCCCGGTGGGCGATCATCGTTCATGGTGGCGCCAAGACCATCGATCCGGCGCTCCATGATCGCAACCGCAAAGGCTGCGCCGCCGCCGGCAGGGCGGGCGCAGACGTGCTGCGCGTCGGCGGCAGCGCGGTGGCGGCGGCCGAAGCGGCGGTTCGGGTGCTGGAGGACGATCCGGTGTTCAACGCGGGCTTCGGCTCCGTACGGACGAGCGACGGCACGGTCGAGATGGACGCCGCGATGATGGAGGGTTCCAGCCTCGCGATCGGGGGTGTCGCGGGGGTGCGGCGCGTGCGCAATCCGATCGGCGTCGCGCGCGCGATGCTGCCGGACCAGCCCGTGCTGCTCGCCGGCGAAGGCGCGGAGCGGTTCGCGGCGGCGCACGGCATCGCGCTGGTCGAGCCCGAGACGATGCTGTCCCGCGAAACGCTCGCCTCGGAGAACAGCAAGGCACATGATACGGTGGGCTGCGTGGCGATCGACGCCACGGGCGCGATCGCGGCTGCCACATCCACCGGCGGACTACCGGGCAAGCACCCCGGCCGGATCGGCGACTCTCCCGTCCCTGGCGCCGGGCTCTATGCGGACGATACGCTGGGCGGCTGCGCCTTTTCGGGCGACGGCGAAGCGATCCTGCGGACGATGCTCGCGGCGCACGTGATGCACGCCTTGGAGACAGGCGGCACCGCACACGAGGCGGCCGAACACGCGATCGCTCGGCTCGGCAGGGTCGGCGGCGAGGCGGGCGCGATCGTGGTGGACCGATCCGGCGCCTTCGGCATTGCGCACAACAGCGATCACTTCGCGCTGGCACTGCATTCCAGCGAGCTCGATGCTCCGCGTGCTGCCGTTCACCGCGATGAATTGAAGGATATCCTGCATGGCTGAACGGGGCGGACCGCTGATCATCATCGGCGGCCACGAGGACAAGGAAGGCGACAAGGCCATCCTTAAGGAAGTCGCCGCGCGCGTGAAGCAGGGCAAACTGGTGATCGCCACCGTCGCCAGCCACAAGCCCGAAGGCTATTTCGACGCCTATCAAAAAGCGTTCGGTGCGCTGGGCGTCGACCATCTCGTCGAGCTGTATGTGCACGAGCGCGGCGACACGCTGGAGCAGCAAATGCAGTCGGTGCTCGAAGGCGCCGCCGGCATCTTCTTCACCGGCGGCGACCAGCTGCGCATCTCCAGCCAGATCGGCGACACGCCGGTGGAACGGATGGTGCGCGACATTCACCAGCGGGGCGGCGTGGTGGCGGGGACGTCCGCGGGCGCCTCGGTGATGAGCGAAACGATGCTGGTAAAGGGCTCCAGCTCGGAATCGCACCGCATCGGCGATCTGCACATGGCGCCCGGGCTGGGGCTGGTGCGCGACGTGATCATCGACCAGCACTTCGCCGAGCGCGGGCGGATCGGGCGGTTGCTCGGCGCGGTGGCGCAGAACCCGCGGGTGCTGGGCATCGGCATCGACGAGAATACCGCGATCGTGCTGGAGGGCTGCTGCTTCCGGGTGATCGGCGCGGGCGCGGTCTACATCGTCGATGGGTCGGGCGTAACGCATTCCAACATCGCCGAAGCCAGCCCGGAGCGCACGCTATCGATGCACGATGTGCGGCTGCACGTTCTCAGCGATGGGGACGGCTTCGATCTGGACGAACGCCGCCCGGCACTGCGGAAGGGCTGAAGCTCGACGGTGCAGCATCACCGGTGCATGCTGGGCGCGTCTGGCTGAAGCGGTGCGCTCGTCATCGCCGCGGTGAAGCGCACGATGCATGCGCCCATGCCCTCACATCTCCTCGCCTCGCTGCCGCGCGTCGCGGCCAAAATGGCCTTCAGGGTCGGCGCTCCCTGCCGGATCCGGAATCGCATCTCGGCCGCGACATCCGTCAGCCGCTCTGGCAACCGGACCCTTCCGACTCTAGCCACAGCATTCCTGGTCGACGAAGGTGTCGTCGCGGCGATCGACCCCAGCCAGCCTCGCGTTCCTCGCCTTTGCGTAACCCGAGCGTTGGCGAGGCACGGATGATGCCGGACAACGTTGGTGGAAATTCCGCTTCACACAGGCGATCGAGCATCGATGGGACATCTCGCTATCCTCACCGCTCCGCTGCCGGGTCATCTGAACCCGGTGCAGGTACTGGCCAGCGCCCTGGTCGGTCGCGGCTGGCGGATATCGCTGGTACATCTGGACGCAGCGCGGCGGTTCATTACCACGCCTGATATCGGGTTTACGCCCTTGCCGGGCGGAACGGAGCAGGTGCTGGAGGCGTATCTCGCCACCCTCGTGGAGCCGAACGGCCCCACGCGCCTCAGACGCATGATCGGTGCGACCGCGGCGATGACGGACAGGCTGCTGGCGGAAGCGCCCGGGGTGCTGGATCGGATCGGCGCCACCGCGATCCTCGCGGATGCGGTGGAACCCGCCGGTCCGCTGATCGCCGCCAGGCTCAAGCTTCCTTATGCCATTGCCGTGACCGGCCTGCCGCTCCTGGGCGAAGCCGATGTGCCGCCGCCCTTCGTCGGCTGGCGGTACCGCCCCGATGCGCTGGGCAGGTTCAGGAACCGATCCGGCTATGCGATCACCGATTGGCTGATGCGGCCCGTCCAGCGTGTGATCGATGCCCGTCGTCGCGAATGGAACCTCCCGGCGAGTTGCCCGCGACCACGGGTTCAGGTCGCGCAGTGCCCGCGGGGACTGGATTTCCCCCGCCGGCGCCTGCCGCCGGAGTTTCACTACGGGTCCCCCTGGCGCGCCGCCGAAACAGAGCCCCTGCACTTGCCGCACGACGGCCGCCCTTTAGTCTTCTGCTCGCTCGGCACGATACAGGGGGCTCGCCGGGAGCTCTTCGTCACCATGGCACGGGCTTGTGCGGCGATCGGCGCAAGAGCCGTGATCGGCCATGGTGGCGGCCTTTCGCCAATGGAAGAAAACGCACTGCCCGGCGATCCGTTGGTGCGTGCCTTCTGGCCGCAGGCGGCGGTACTGCGGCAGTGTGCCGCCGCGGTGCTCCACGGCGGCTTCAACTCGGTGCTCGATGCGCTCGCCGCGGGCGTACCGATCGTGGCGCTGCCGATCGGCTTCGAACAGCCCGCAACCGCTGCCCGGCTGGCGCATATCGGCGCAGGGCGCGTCCTGTCCCCGCGCGGGCTGAGCGTCGGCGAATTGGCCCTCGCGTTGGAAGCCGTCCTCCGGCAGCCAAGCTATCGGCAGGCCTCCCGTACCATCGGCGCCGAGATCGCTGTCGCCGGAGGTGCGGCCGCCGCCGCTGCCGCCGTCAACGCCGCGCTAGCCGCTCCCGCCTGAGTGCCGGCAGCCGCCACCAGGGTGTGCCGGGGCTCAGGTGATGTTCGTGATGATAGGCACCGAAGTGGAAGCAGGTAATCAGCGACAGCATCGGCCCCAGCGTGTTGCTGCGCGCATGATGTTTGTCGGCAAACGGCCGGCCATCATGGCGGTGCGGCAGATAAGTGCCGAACAGGAACAACTGCCCCAGCGCCAGCAGCGCGGGCACCGCCCAGAAGACGACGATGTTGAGCAGCGACGCCCCCAGCAGCAGATAGACGATCGCCGCCGCGGTGATCCGGGCGAGCTGGCCGTGCGTATAATAGGTCCGGAAGAAGGATCCGAACCAGGGTAGTGCACGCTGCGGCGCGTCGGCATGGAAGTCTGGGTCGTCGGCACTGCCGGGTGCCGCATGATGGGCGTGGTGCTTGGGCAGCAGGACGGCGTAGGAAAGGCCGGCATATGCGCCCAGGCAGAGCGCTCCCACAACCGCGTTCCATCTCGGCCTGCCCGGTGCAAGCGATCCATGCATGCAATCATGCGCGACAATGAACAGCCCGGTGCTGAGCCAGGCCTGTAGCAGGACGATGAACACCGCCAGCGGCGCGGCGGCGATGCTCCAGCGCCAGAAGAAGATGCACCCGACATGCACGGCCAGCCAGGCGCCCCCGATCGCCGCAGCGATCCACCGCCCGCGCTGTGCGACCCGCTTGTCCTGCGCGTCGATGCCACACCGGCCTTGTCGTCCTTCGTCGCGAGGTGCTTCTAACCGGGTCATGGATTGCTCCGGTGCTGCCCGCGCTGCCGTGCAGGCAGGTCGACGGCAGCATGGTTGGCAATGGGGTAAGCCGTTGTGACAAAAGAACGCCTTGTCTTCAACGCCAGGCAGCGACGCCGGGTCCGCGGCGCGAACGCTAAATCTGCGATCCGGGAAGGATGATGAGCCGATGCATCGCGCTCGTCCGCACCACGGCCGCCGGGACGTAAGCATCTCTGGAAGGTCAAAGCTCGCCTGCGGCCATCAGCGTCGGAAACGCCGAGGGCAGTTCCCGACCTAGAAAGCCGATGGGACCGACACGTTCCGCCAGCTGCCGGCCTGCTTCGCCATGCAGCCACACGCCCCAGGCGGTCGCCGGCAGCGGATCGGCGCCCCGCGCGAGCAGCCCGCCGATCGCACCGGCCAACACGTCGCCGGAGCCTCCGGTTGCGAGGCCGGGGCCGCCGCCGGGATACCGCAATACCCGGCCATCGGGCGTGGCGATATGCGTCTCCGGCCCCTTCAGCGCCACCACGGCGCCAAACCGTTCCGCAGCCGCCCGCGCAACGGTGGCAGGCTCGCGCGCAATCCGTTCGGGCTCTTCGTCCATCAGCGTCGCCATCTCGCCAGGATGGGGCGTCAGCACGGCCGCGCGCTCGCGCCCTTTGACCATCGCCGCGCGCGGCCCCAGAACCGCCAGCATGGCCGCGTCCAGCAGTAGCGCAGGCCGGTCGCGCGAGAAGGTGAGCACTGTATCCACTATCGCCCCGGCGTCCGCAGCGCTCCCTGTCCCAGGGCCCAGAACAAGCGAGTCGCACCGCTCCAGTAACCCTGCCAGCATCGGTCCGGCGTCGCCGCCCAGCTCACCCGCCGCGTTCGCCGGAAGCCCGAACACCGCGGCCTCCGGCATCGCCATGCCAAGCGCGAGCGCCGCGCGCTCCACCGTCGCCAGCTGGACCTTGCCTGCACCGGTGCGCAGCGCGGCCTCGCCGGTCAACCGCAGGGCGCCCGGAACCCGCTCCGCGCCGCCCGCGATCAGGACGCGCCCGCGCGCATTCTTGTCGGTCGCGTGCTCGCAGGGCGGCAGCGGATGGGCGGCCAGCCAGGCGCGATCCAGCGCGATCACCCCCGCGCTCCCACCATTGCATCGGGCGATGTCGTCACCCGGGCGGATGTGCTCTCCTCCATCGGCGCGGTGACGTTATAGCGCACCAGCTGCATACCCCCTTCCCCACACTCATATTCGGTGACCGAACAGTTGGCGACGTCTCCGGCGCGGTCGATCGCCAGGATCTCCGCCTCGCTCAATCCCTCCAGAATGTACCGCAGGCACAGCACGACAACCTGATGGGCGACGATCATCACCGGCCTTCCCGCATAATGCAGCGACACCGTGTCGAGCAGTGAGCGCAGCCGCAGGATAACGTCGCACCAGCTCTCGCCGCCTGGCGGCCGGTGGTAGAACTTGCCCAGCAGCCGCCGGAACTCGGCCTGCTCCGGGATTTGCGCGGCGATGCCCGCAGTGGTGTATCCGTCCAGAATCCCGAACTCTTTCTCGCGCAGCCGCTCGTCGGCGCAGATGATGGCGTTGGGCAAGCCGCGATGGGCGTCGCGCAACAGCCGTGCGGTCGCATGCGCGCGAACATAGGGGCTGCAAAGAATCACTTCTGGCTGGCCGTGTCCCTCGCCCGCGGCGAACCATCGTCCGAGCGCCATCGCTTGGCGCTCCCCGAGCGCAGAAAGCGGCACATCCACGTCGCGATGGTCGAGCGTTATGCGTTCCGCTCCGGCGTAATGCGCTGCATCTCTGGCGACATTGCCGGCGCTTTGGCCATGCCGGATCAGCCACAGCCGCGCCGGCCATCTGGAGGTAACGGAAGTCATCGACAATAAATGCCAGGAATCACAGCGCGTTCCCCAAGCGATGCAGGCGCGCGGCCAAAAAGCAGGCTCGCTCCGATGCTCCGGCCGCCCTCCTGGCCGTGCGGCCTTACCGTCAGAGCGGCGATACTTGCGACACTCTCCGCCAGCCCGGCCTTCACGCCGGCGCGGCAGGACGGGGTTCACCCCTCTCGCGCTCGGGATAGCGAGGCATCAGCAGACGTCGCGACTTCCTCGCGGCGCGCCTGTTGCGAACGGCCGACCGGTCTGGTCGTTGGACGCGCTGATCGCGCGGATCGCTGCGTTCCAATATGTACTGGTGCCCTAGCCGGACTCACATCCACCTCCAGAAACCCCAGAAAACTGACATTTTTTGCGTCCCCAGAATGCCGTGACCCACTCGTGGCTCACCAAAACTTGGTTCCGAAACCCGGACACGAACCCTCGCCTATCGAACCCATTTGGTAGTATTGGGTACGCTTCGCAGTACGCTTTCGGGCGATTGTGTTGAAAAGGTGGGAGTCGACGGCAGGCATGCCCGTGGTTTGAAATGGAGCCAGGCGCGCGCGCACCTCAGGCGGGTGCCATCCGTGTTGGCATCGGGATCAACTTGGCCATCTTGCGGAGGTTCTGGGCGGTAGCGGCGAGGAGGAACTCGTCTTTTGCGCCGTTGGAACCTCGCAGGCGCAAACGATCGAGCTTCAGGATGCGCTTGAGGGGCGCAAACAGCATCTGGACCTTCTTGCGCTGGCGACGGGAGCTTACATAGGCGTGGGTGGTGGCAATATCGCGGGCCAGGTCACGAGCGCCTTCGTGGATAGAGTGCGTGACCTTACGGGTCTCGGGCGAAATCTTCTTCGCCTCGGTCAACCGCTTCGCCCGCGCCTTCCAAGGGGAGGATCGCGCGGGCCAGGTGGTGATCGACGTGACGGCGGCCCATTTCTGGGACATCTCCGGCGTCGGCGCGCTCGACAAGATCGTCGCGCGGCTTTGTCGCGACGGCCGCGACGTCGAGGTGGTCGGCTATAACCGTGCGAGCGCAGACATCGTCGATCGCTTCGCACTCCACGACAAGACCGGCGTCGAACTGGGGCTGGCACCGCATTGAGCCCCCGGGTGGCGCGACGGCAGTTGCGGCCACCTTTTCGCCCGACGGGCGTTCAGCGTGCACATATGCTGAAAAGTGCAATCAACCCCCGCGTGTTCTTGGGCGCCTCGGCGCTCATCCTGGCCTTGCTCGGCGTCACCACCGCGATGCCCGGCAGCGCCGACCTCGCCTTCAAGGCGGCGCAGGCCTGGACCATCGACACGTTCGGCTGGTTCTACATTGCCGCGGTCGCGGTGTTCCTGGCCGTCGTCCTCGCGCTCGGCTTCGGGCCGGCAGGAAAGCTGAAGCTGGGGCCGGACGATGCCGAGCCCGACTTCCCCTATCTCTCCTGGCTGGCGATGCTGTTCGCCGCCGGCATGGGCATCGGGCTGATGTATTTCGCCGTGGCCGAGCCGATCCAGCACTATATCTCGCCCCCGGAAGCCAAGAGCGGCACGATCGCCGCGGCGCGGGAGGCCATGGCGATCACCTTCCACCATTATGGCGTCCATGCCTGGGCGATCTACGCGCTGGTCGGGCTGAGCCTTGCCTATTTCACCTATCGCAAGGACCTGCCGCTCACCCTGCGCTCGGGGCTGGCGCCGATCCTCGGCAAGCGCATCGACGGGCCGCTCGGCGACGCGATCGACATCTTCGCGGTGTGCGGCACGGTGTTCGGCGTAGCGACGTCGCTGGGCTTCGGCGTCTCGCAGATGACCGCCGGCCTCGCCTATATCTACGCCCTTCCCGACACGCTGACTGCCAAGATCGTCGTGATCGTGCTGGTGATGGGGGCGGCGACGCTGTCGGTGCTGAGCGGCGCGGATCGCGGCATCCGGCGGCTGTCCGAACTCAACCTCACCGTCGCCGTGCTGCTGATGCTGTTCGTGCTCGCGCTGGGCCCCACGCTGTTCCTGCTGCGCGCGCTGGTGCAGAATTTCGGCCTGTATCTCGATCACTTCGTGATCCGCACCTTCACGCTCTACGCCTATGAGCCGCGCGCCTGGATGGCGGACTGGACGCTGTTCTACTGGGCGTGGTGGATCGCCTGGTCGCCCTTTGTCGGGATGTTCATCGCCCGCATCTCGCGCGGGCGGACGATCCGCGAGTTCGTCATCGGCGTGCTGTTCGTGCCCACCGCCTTCACCTTCCTGTGGATGACGGTGTTCGGCAACACCGCGATCTCGCTCGATCTGGGCGTGGCATCGGGCGGGATCGCGCAGGCGGTGCAGGCCAATCTCTCCACCGCGCTGTTCAAGTTCCTGGAGTATCTGCCCGCCGCAAGCGTCACCTCCACCCTCGCCATCCTGCTGGTGGCGGTGTTCTTCGTCACCTCCGCCGACTCCGGCGCGCTGGTGATCGACACGCTGGCCTCGGGCGGCAAGGAAGACACGCCGCGCTGGCAGCGGATGTACTGGTGCGTGCTGCTGGGCGCGACCGCCACCCTGCTGCTCGTCGCCGGCGGGCTCGGCGCGCTCCAGGCGGCGACCCTGCTGGCGGCGCTGCCCTTCTGCTTCATCATGCTGCTGCTCGCCTATGGCCTGATCCGCCAGACCAATGCCGACCTTGCCGGCGAAGCGATCCCCGACGAAGCGCCTGCGATCAGCGAGCGCCTGAAGCGGCTGGTCCTGCCTGCGCGAAGGTCCGACATTCTCGAACAGCTCCATCGCAACGGCGAGCCCGCGCTGCGCGCCGTCTACACGGCGATGCAGGCCGAGGGCTGGACCGACCTGCTGCTCGAAATGGAAGAGAGCCAGGTGGCGCTTATCGTCGGCAGCCAGAGCGAACGACCGTTCACCTACCGCCTGTTGCCGCGCGCTCGGCCCCTAGCCGCCTATACGGCGCTGGAGGCGTCCGAAACGCGCCGCAGCATCGGCTGGTCGCTTGCCGTAGAAACGCTTCCGCCCGCCAAGTCGCGCGACCTCACCGGATTCTCCACGCGGCAGATCACCGGAGACGTCCTCAGCGCGCTGGAGCGATGGAAGGCGCGCTGATCGCCTAACGATGGTCGAAGCCGGAGATCGCTCCAGCGCAGATAACAGCCCTCCAGCACTGCAATTCGGGAATTAATCCTTTTCCACGGAACATGATCGGGTACGACCCGTTGCCCTAGAGACCGCCACGATATCGCTGCAGCATATCGAGCGCCCGATCGGGGCGCCACGGGCGGCGCGTTCAGGGAACGCCCAAAGGGACCATCCACCATCCGAAAGGAGATGCCCAATGGCAGACAACAACACGCTCGATCGCAACGAAACCCAGGACATGATCTCGTCCGCCAAGGTCGAGGGAACGGCCGTCTATGGCCGTGACGGAGAGAAGATCGGCTCGATCCACCACCTCATGCTCGGCAAGCGTGACGGCAAGGTTCGCCATGCCGTGGTGAGCTATGGCGGCTTCCTCGGCATGGGCGAGGACTATTTCCCGCTGCCGTGGAACGAGCTCACCTATGACGAGGAGCGCTCGGGCTATGTCGTCCAGCGTGACGCGGACCAGTTGCGCGGTGGACCGCATTATGCGCGGGACCACGAGCCGGTCTGGGATCGCGCCTATGAGGCGCAGGTCACCGGCTATTACGCCTGACGACGGCAAGGGTGCGGCGGCGATCGCCGCCCCCACCCCTCCAACGGATAGGAACACGCCATGATCAAATGGGCCCTCATCTTCGCCATTCTTGCCGCCGTGCTGGGTGTGCTGGGCTTCGGCGGCCCCGCAGCAGCAGCCTGGGGCATCGCCAAGCTTCTGTTCTGGATCGCGCTCGTGGTTGCGCTGGTGCTCTTCGTGCTAGGCTTCACGATCTACAAGAAGGCGACCTGATCACTCCGCATCATATTTCTGCGTGAAGGGGCCGCTTACCAGCAGGAGGAGCAGCACCGACGAGGCCAGGATGCCGGCAAGCCAAAGCATGCCGATGCCGCACAAAATGCCGATCACGCCCGCCGCCCAGATTGACGCGGCGGACCCTGCCCCCTTCACATAATTCTCCTCGCGGAACATCGCGCCGGCACCAAGAAAGCCGATCCCGGTGATCACGCCCGCGAAGACCCGGCCAGGCCCTACGTCCAGCTGCGGATCCCGTGTGCGCACCGCGAGTTCCAGGATCGCCAGCGAGAGCGCGCAGGCCCCCAGCGACACGATTACAAACGGACAATAGTCGATTGGCTTGCGGCGGAGGAACCGCTCTAGCCCGATCAGCAGCGGCAGGAGCAGCGAGGCGCCGATCCGCAGCAGCGCCTCGCCCCAGGGGATGTGGATCGGAGAGAAGGTTCCTGGCTCCATACCTGGGAAACGGATGGTCCCCCGCGGGGTTGCGCCATGCTACGGGAGAGCGAGCACCACCGCCGCCGTTCCGACCACCAGCACCACCAGCAGCGCGCCCATGCGCGCGTAATCGGTGAAGCGATAACCGCCCGGCCCCATGACCAAAAGATTGTTCTGGTGGCCGATCGGCGTGAGGAAGTCCGCCGACGTGCCGATCAACACCGCCAGCAGTGCGGCATCGGGTGCGATCCCAAGCACCCGCGCGGCATCGATGGCGAGCGGGCCCATGATGATCGCGGTCGCGACGTTGTTGAGGAAGATCGACAACAAGAGGGTCATGCCGCACAGCGCGGCGATCACCGCCACGGGCGGCAGCCCCGCAAGCGTCGTCCCCAGCCACTGGGCGGCGATGGCGGCGGCACCGCTCGTCTCGAAGCTGTGGCCCACCGGGATCATCGCCGCGAGCAGCACGATCACGCTCCAGTCGATCGCCTGGTAGACATCGTCGGCGCCGATCAGCCGCGTCGCGACCAGCACGACGGCAGCGGCAAGAAAGGCGAGCGCTGGCAGCGCCCCGAACCCGACGATCGCGAGAATCGCGGCTAGGAAAATTGCCACGACCGGAGCCGCGCGGCGGCGGGCGACCGGCAGGCGATCCACCCGGTCGATCTCGAGCAGCCGGGCACTGCCGACAAACTCGGCAAGGTCCGCCGGGCGGCCGCGCACGAACAGCTGGTCGCCGGCCTCGATTCGCAGCGAGGGCAGCGGCGCGCGCCGTCGCGCGGCCCGCGGTCCCACGGCGACGACCGTCAGCGTATCGCCGCTGCGGATACGAACCGCCTCATGGCTGAGCCCGATGAGGAACGAGCCGTGCGCCACGACCACGCGCGCCGTGACGCTGTCGTCGTCCGCCGCATGGAGGTCGGCCGCGAGCCCGGCCGCGTCGGCAGCGTCCCATTGCTGGCGGCGCGACACGACCAGCAGCCGGTCGCCCGCTTCCACCTGCACCTCGGGATGCACGCGATGCCCCTCCCGGAAGACGGCAAGCAGACGGACTGCTGCCGCCCGTAGACGGGGGAGCAGGGTTGCGAACGGCAGGGCCTCTCGGGCGGTCAGCTCGTACACCCGCCAAGGCGGCCGCGCCGGACGGTCCATCCCCTGTCGCACCGGCAGCAGCCGCCAGCCGACCAGCACGAGGTACAGAAGCCCCACCGCCGAAACCGCCACCCCCACCGGCGCCATCTGGAAGAAGCCGAAGCCCGTGCCCAGCTCCTTGGCGCGCACCGAGGACAGGATGAGATTGGCGGGCGTCCCGATCAGCGTCGTCATGCCGCCCAGAATGGTGGCGAAGGCGAGCGGCATCAGCGTCGCGGCAGGCGGCCGCTTGGCCTCGCGCGCCACCTGCGCGGCGATCGGCATGGTGACGACGAGCGCGGCGATGTTGTTCATGAAGGCGGAAAGGAACGCGCCCAACACCAGCAACACCGCGAGCCGGACGGTAAAGCCTGCACGCGCCGGCATCAGCGCCCGCGATACGCTGGCAGCGACGCCGGACAGCTCGATCGCGCGACCGATCACCAGCACCGCCGCGACCGCGATCACGGCGGGATCGGCGAAGCCGGCAAAGGCCTCTCCCGGTGGCGTAAGGCCGAGCAGCACGCAGGCGAGCAGCGCCAGCAGCGCGACAAGGTCGTGGCGCACGCGTTCCGAAACGAACAACACCAGCGCGCCCAGCAAGACGGCGGCGCTGAGAATCGCCGGGGTCATCCGCGACCCGCCCGCCAAAGCGGGGCACAGGCACGATGGACCGATCGGCGGCGCGGGTGCGTTTGCAAAGACATGACTGTTTCAAACCTTCGGTTTCGCTGCATGGTTGCAGCCCCCCTTCTCCTGTCCGTTGCACCTCCCGCTGCCGCCGCTGCCGTTCGCCAGGGTGCCGCTGTTCTCATGTCCGCGGGGCAGGCGCAGGCTGCGCTCCGGTCGCTCGCAACCGAGCCCGAGCTTCAGCGCTTCTATGATCGGGCACAGTGGCGCCTCGTTTGGACCGACGCGGCCGCGCGCGCCCTCGAAAATGCGATCGCGCACCGTGCCGATCATGGGCTGGATCGACTGTCCTTCCCGTCCTCTGTCGAGCCTGCCGCAAGTCCCGAGGCGCTGGATGTCGCACGCACGCGCGCCGCGCTGCGCTATGCCCGCGCGCTGGCCATGGGCGTAGTGGATCCGGCAACGCTGCACGCCGTCTACACCCTGCCCCGCCCCGACGTCGACATCGCAGGGGGGCTTGCCACCGCGCTCGACCGCGGCGACCTGCCCGCCTGGCTTGCCGGCCTTGTCCCGCAGGACGCAGACTATCGCCGCCTTTCCGAGGCCTATCGCGCCGCGGTGGCAGAGCAGCGCCTCGGCAGCGGCTCCGCCCCCCAAATCGCTGCGGACGGCCTGATCCGCCCTGGCGACCGCGACGATCGCGTTCCGGCGATCGTCAAGCAACTCGCAGCGGAAGGCTATCTGCTGGACCTCGGTACGACCTCGCCCTCGGCCCCCGCCCCGTCTCACCTCTATACCAGCGACATCGCCGATGCGGTGCGCGCGCTGCAGCGCGACTATGGCCTTGTCGAGGACGGGGTCGTCGGTCCGCGCACGATCCAAGTGCTGACCCTGAGCCCGGCCGACCGCGCCCGTACGCTCGCCGTGGCGCTCGAACGGCTGCGCTGGCTGGCGCGCAATCCGCCGGCGACGCGGATCGACGTCAATATCGCCGCCGCGCGCCTCGCTTATTACCGCGACGGCATCCTGGTCGACAGCCGCAAGGTGATCGTCGGCAAGCCAGGGCGCGAGACGCCGCTGCTCTCCTCCCCGATCTACCGGCTGGTCGCCAACCCCACCTGGACGATTCCCAAGTCGATCGAAAATACCGAGCTGGCGCATGTCGGCCCGGACTATCTCGCCAGCCACAACATGGTGCGCCGGGGCGGCTATATCGTCCAGCAGCCGGGGCCGGACAATGCGCTGGGCCTGGTCAAGTTCGACATGGTCAATGACCAGGCGATCTATCTCCACGATACCAGTGCGCCGGCCCTGTTCGAGCGCAGCCAGCGGCATCTCAGCCATGGCTGCGTGCGGGTGGAGGATGCGCTGGGCTTCGCGCAACGCATTGCCGAGGACGAAGGCGTGGCCGATCGCTGGCAGGCGGCGAGCGCCAGCGGCGCGCAGACCTTCGTGGCCCTCCCGGTACGCATCCCGGTGCGGCTGCTCTACCAGAATGCCTTTGTCGACGAGATCGGCCGGGTAACGGTCCGCACCGACCCCTATGACTGGAACGGGCCGGTCGCGCGGGCGCTCGGCTTCGACGACGGTGCGCACACCAGAACGCAGGCCGACGCCATCGACATCGGCCCCTGACTCAATGCTCGGCGTCCGCCGCGCCGGTCAGCTTCCAGCGGCGGAGGAGCGGCGGCATGGTGAGGCCTTGTGCAAATATCGAGAAAGCAACGACGCCGAAGGTGACCACGACGATCGCACCGCGCTCGGCAACGCTCGCCGGCACCGCCAGCGCCAGCGCAAGGCCCACTGCCCCGCGCAGCCCGCCCCAGACCAGCACATGCTGATAGGTTGCCGGCAGCCGCAGCCCCGTGCGCCCGAACAGCGCCGCCAGCGGATAGACCGCCGCCGCGCGGCCGAGCAGCGTCAGCAGGATCCCCGCGATCAGCGCGCCGCTCACCAGCGCGATCGGCTGGTGCGCCTCATGGCTGCCGATCAGCAGGAACAGGCAGGAATTGGCGAGAAAGGCAGCATAGGCCCAGAAATCCTGGACATGCTGGCGCCCCGCGACCGAGATCGATCCTCGCGGCCCGATCGCGCCGACGATGATCCCGGCCGCCAGTGCGGCGAACACGCCCGAGGCATGGACATGCTCGGCCAGCAGGAAGCTCGCCCAGGCGATCACGGTGGTCAGCGTCACCTCGACCAGATGGTCCTCGGTCCGCCCCGCGACGGTCAGCACCACGAAGGCGATCGCGGCGCCGATCGCCACGCCGCCCAGCACCGTCCAGAGCAGCGACGTCGCGACGCTACCGACGCTGAGCCCGCCACCCTCGGCGACCGCAATGAGGATCGCGAAGCCCACGGCGGCAACGCCGTCGTTGAGCAGGCTTTCCGACTCCACCACCATGCTCAGTCGCGGTTCGGCCTTCATCTCCTTGAATGCGGCGATCACCGATACCGGGTCGGTCGCCGCGATCAGCACGCCGAAGAAGGCCGCGCCCAGCCAGCTCCAGCCCAGCAGCCAGTGCATGCCGACGGTGACCAGCAGAGCGGAGATGGCGACGCCGAGAAACGCCAGCACGATGGTGAGCGGCAGCTCCTCGCGGAACCGCTGCCAGCGCAGCTGCAACGCCGCCTCGAAGATCAGTGGCGGCAGGAACACGTTGAAGATCAGCTCCCGCGACAGCGGCAGGTTGGCGCCCACCGGCAGGAAAGCGAGTGCGATCCCGGCCAGCACCAGCCCGGCCGTATAGGGCAGCCCGATCCGCCGCGAGATCATCGCCACCAGCGACGCGACGATCAGCAACGTGCCGAGTTCGGGAAGACCGATTTCGTTCAACGCGGGCACTCCTGTTGGGGCTGGGCGGGAGAAAATCCCTAGGGCAGAACCGGCGCCGGGACGAGCGCAAAGCGTTGCCCGGCAGGCGGGGCTGCGCTTGCCGCGAGACCGGCACGGTGCAATTGCTCGGCAATGGCGAGCGCGCGTCGCTGCGTGAGGTTGGGTTTCGCTGGCGCGGTGCCCTTGGGCAGGCCCGGCACGCCGAGCGCACCGATGTTCCAGCGCCTCGCCGCCCAGATCGACGCAGCGACGGCCTCGGTCGCCCGCGCGTCGAGGCTATCGACATTGTCCGCGAAACCGATCTCCGGCAGCGGCCCCTGCGGCGGAACGATCGCCACCGTCCAGTCGCCCGCGCGCTGCGCCGCCCGCGTCTCGAGCATGCGGTAGGTCTCGATCCCTGCCCCCGGCAGCGGCGTCGCGGCGGCGGTGGCACGGTGATGGTCGCGGTCGACGGTGACGTCGTCGGGCTTCAGGCCCGCGATCAGCGCCACCATCTGCGCGATCTCGGTCACGCGCTGCGTCTCCTGATTGGACGCCTCCCCTGCCCGCCGCAGTTCCTCGCGCTGTGCCGCCAGCGCGTCGGCGCCCGCGCCGAGCAGCACCTGGTCGAGATTGAGGCGAACGGGCCGACCGAGCTGCGCCGCCAGCGCCTTCTGGATGGTCACGGTCTTCTGCATCGCGTCCTGCGGGGTAATCACCACGGCGCGGACGACCAGAGGCTCTCGGGTGAAGTCGAGGTCGAGCTGGGTGACCCGCGCCTTGGCGCCGAACCGCTCCGCCAGCAGCGTTCGCGCCTGGGTGACCGCCACCGCCTCGCGACCGATGCGGTTGAGCGAGATGCCGAGCGGGATCGCCATCGCGACGAAGACGAGGATCAGGATCGCCGTCTGCGTCCAGGTCTGGCGGCGCGAAAGATGATGGCCGAAGCCGTAGAAACGCGCCATCGCCGTGGCGGAGAGCGCGATGGTGATGAAGTTGGTCACGAACAACGCCAACGCACCCATCCCCACCGGCGCGTTCCACGTCGCGATGCCATAGCCGACGACCGCCAGCGGCGGCATCAATGCGGTGGCGATGGCCACGCCGACAATGGTTTCGCCCCGCCCGCGAATGATCGCATAGGTACCCGCCAGCGCCGCGAACAACGCAACGGCCAGGTCGAACAGATTGGGCCGAGTGCGCGCGACGATCTCCGAGGTCGGCGCCTGCAGCGGGGAGATGGTAACGATCAGCGCGGTGAATGCGACGGCGGCAAAGGCGCCGATCGCCAGCGCCTTGAGCGACCTTCGCAGCTCGACGAAATCGAACAGCGCGAGGCTGAAGCCGAAGCCGAGAATGGGGTTCATCAACGGAGAGATCAGCATCGCGCCGATGACCACCGCCGGCGAGGACAGCAGGAGGCCCAGGACCGCAATGCCGGCGGACATCATCGTCATGAAGGCAAAGCGGCCGGACCAACCGCTGTCCTCCACGATCCGGGCGACCACCGCCTCGTGGTCGATCGGCGCTACCACCGACTGGCGCCACCAGCGATACAAGGCCAAATGCAACAGGCGCTCGCGGAGCCGGGCACGGCTGTCCGTTGCTTGGATGGCTTCGTTCAAGGCGGTCCTCGTCCCGTTTTCTGTTCGTTGCGCGGACGTTAACCGCAATCCGTCCGTAGGCGAAGGCAAGTCTATTCGGCGGTGCGGATGATCGCGCGCGTGACATTGCCCATCAGCCGCATTCGCACCGGGATCGGCTGGCGGGTGCTGGCGATCATCACCGCCACCGCATAGCGATGCCCATTGGGCGCGGTGAGCAGGCCGACATCGTTATAGCCGGTGGCGAGATTGCCCAGTTCCTGCCCGGTCCCGGTCTTGTGCGCCATTTTCCAGCCGGGCTGCAGGCCGGACTTCAGCCGCAACGGGCCCGTCTTGCTCGCGAGCATGATCCGGAAAAGCCGATCGGTAGAGCCATAGCTGAGCAGCTCGTCCTGCGCTAGCAGCGACAGGCCCAGCGTGATGCCATTGGCGGTCGCGCCGTCATAGGGCGCGGCCAGATAGCGATCGAGTGCCTTGCGGCGTTCTGCCGCAGGCATGGCCGCGCGCGCCTGGAGGAAGCCCCAGCCGCCCGCCCATTCCTTCCGCCAGACCAGACCGGCAGTCTTCGCCTGGAGTTCGCGCTCGCCGGGACCGAAGCCGACGCCGTCGATGCCTTTCTCCTTCAGCATGCGGCGGATGGCGGCAGGGCCGCCGACCTTCCACAGCAGCACGTCGTTGCAGGTATTGTCGCTGCGGGTCAGCGCGCATTCGAGCAGCGCGCCGACGGTGGTGCGATAGCCGTTCGGCCCGACCAGCGGGCGGATCGGTTGGTGGAAGACGGTGAGATCCTCGCGGATTACCTTCACCGGCGTGGCTAGCGACATCCGAGCGTGATCGATCGCATCGAACACCGCGATCGCCACCCACAGCTTGCTTACGCTCTGCTGCGGATGCGGTCGGTCACCGTTCCATGCGACCATCCAGCCACGATCGACATCCCGTACCGAGATCGCAACCTGCCCCCGGAACCCGGCGCCAAGAGCCTGCACCGCATTGAGCAAAGCCGCCGGCGGCTCGTCGGATCGCCTGGGCCTCGGCGTCGCGGAGGTCGCGTCGATCGGCGGCGCGACCAACGTCGGGCGTGCAACGGGCGGCGGCGGTGGCGCCTTTACAGCGATAGGGGGTGCGGCGGGAACACAGGCGGCGAGCAGGATAGCCGGCGCAACGTGCACGCCCAAGCGGACGACAGTATCGATACGTGGCAAATAGCCCTCCTTTCCAAACGGCTTACCGTCGGAAGCTCAGGATTGCAGGGCGAGCTAACTCGGTTCGTCGCCCAGCAGTGGTCATTCGTCGCCAACGAGGATCGTCTCGCGTACCGCGCGCGCTGCCACGACGACCCGTCGCGCATCATGATCCACGAGAGCATCGTTCGCCTTGAACCCGATCCGGTCCACCCACCGCACGAGAAGCGCGCGGCGATCGGCATTGTCGCAGTCCGCGGCAATGTCGCCCAGCGTCTGCAGATAATGAATCGCCGCGATGGTGCTGGTCCCCGCATGCTGGAGCAGGGCACCGAAGGATCGTTCAAGAAGCGCTGCGAAGCCGAGCGGTTGCGCAATCACGCGAACCGCTTCGCCCTCGTCCCGGCGCAGCGGCTCGGGCAGCGCTACGGATTCTGGGAAACCGAGGCACGGTCGCTCCAGCCGGGCGACACGATCATCGAGGTCGCCCCTTCAGACAGCGCTTAGGCCGCCGGGCCCTCCTTGGACTTCCACTTCACCGGGATGCGCAGATAGGTGACGCCATTTGCCTCGGCCTGGTGGAAATGGCCGGCGCGAATGTTGACCTGGATCGAGGGCAGCAACAGCTTGGGCACCGGCAGCCCGGCGTCGCGCTGCTCGCGCATCGCCACGAACGCGTCCTCGCTTACACCGTCATGGATATGGACGCTCGATCGGCGCTGTTCGCCTACCGTCGTCTCCCAGCGATAGTCGTCACGTCCGGGCGCCTTGTAGTCGTGGCACAGGAACAGCCGCGTGGCGTCGGGAAGGGCGAGCAGGCGACGGATCGAGCGGTATAGCGTGCGTGCATCGCCGCCAGGGAAGTCGGCGCGTGCGGTGCCATAATCCGGCATGAACAGCGTGTCGCCGACGAATACGGCATCGCCGATCCGGTAGGCCAGATCGGCGGGCGTGTGGCCGGGCACGTGCAGCACCTCCACGGCCAGCGTGCCGATTGCGAAGCGATCACCGTCCTCGAACAGCCGGTCAAAATCCGACCCGTCGGTCTTCAGATCGTCCATCGCGAAGACCGGACGGAAGATCTTCTGCACGTCGCGGATATGCGCGCCGATTCCGACCCAGGCCCCGGTCTGCGCTGCGAGAAATGGCGCGGCCGACAGGTGGTCGGCATGGGCATGCGTCTCCAGCACCATCTGGATCCGCCAGCCATGATCGCGTGCGAAGGCAAGGATCGCCTCGGCCGAGCGCGTGTCGGCGATGCCGCTCGCCGGATCGAAGTCGAGCACCGGGTCGATCACCGCGGCAACGCGCGTGGCGGGATCGCCGACGAGGTAACTGATCGTGTTGGTGGCATGGTCGAAAAACGCTTCGATGCAGGGCTGCGCCATGATTTCCTCCATTAGCTCTTGCTAATATATTAGAGGATGCTACATAAGCAAGTGCTAATGGAGTTCGCATGATGCTGAAGCCGCCGATGGACCTGGCGACATTCGAGACAAAGGCCGGCCAGGTTGCCGACATGCTGAAGGCGATCGGCAACGCGCGGCGACTGATGCTGCTGTGCAAGCTCGTCGAGCATGGCGAGAGGACGGTCGGCGATCTCGCCCGCGAGGTGGGGCTGTCGCAATCGGCATGTTCGCAGCACCTCGCCAAGATGCGCGACGAGGGCCTCGTTACCTATCGGCGCGAAAGCCAGACGCTCTGGTACGCCATCGCCGATCCGCGCGTCGAAACGCTGCTCGCCACCCTGTACCAGCTCTACTGTAAGGATTGATGCGATGACGCTTGCCCCCCTTTCCCCCGCCGACACCCGCGCCGCGATCGAAGCCGGCGCGCGACTGGTCGACATTCGCGGTACCGACGAACATGCACGCGCACGCATCCCCGGCGCGTTGAACGTCCCGCTCGAACGGATCGGCGAGTTGCCCCGCGACGGGCGCCAGGTCATCTTCCACTGCCGTTCCGGCATGCGCACCGCAGCGAATGCGGCGCAGCTACGCGCGGCGGCAGGAGACGCCCCGTCCTATGTCCTCGCAGGCGGCATCGATGCATGGCGGACGGCAGGCCATCCCGTGATCGCCGACCCTTCGCAACCGATCGAGATCATGCGGCAGGTGCAAATCACGGCAGGCGCGCTGGTGCTGGCCGGGGTGCTGCTCAGCCTCTTCGTCGCGCCGGGATTTATGGGCCTGTCCGCCTTCGTCGGCGCGGGACTGATGTTCGCCGGCATTACCGGCTGGTGCGGGATGGCAAACCTGTTGCGGTTGATGCCATGGAATCGGCGCGCAGGCGCTTGAGCCGCGCATGGACACCGCCACGCTTCTCGCCACGCTCGCCTCCGGAGGCGTGATCGGTCTGGTCCTCGGCCTGGTCGGCGGGGGAGGATCCATCCTCGCCGTACCGCTGCTGGTTTACGTCGTCGGCATCGGATCGCCGCACGCTGCGATCGGCACCGCCGCCGTCGCCGTCACGGTCAACGCGCTCGCCAGCCTTCTCGGCCATGCCCGGGCCGGACGCGTGAAATGGCGATGCGCCGGCGTGTTCGCGGTCTCGGGCATGATCGGGGCGGCTTTGGGCGCCGAACTCGGCAAGGCGTTCGACGGCAAGCGGCTGCTTGTTCTGTTTGGGATGCTAATGATCGGCGTCGGCCTCTCCATGTTACGCAAGCGCCGCGCAACCGAGGCTCCCGACGTCCGCCTCACCCGCAGCAGCGCCGCGACGCTGCTGCCCCGGCTTGTACCGATCGGCCTCGCCGTCGGGCTGGCGGCTGGCTTCTTCGGGATCGGCGGCGGATTTCTGGTCGTGCCCGGGCTGATCCTCGCGACGGCGATGCCCCTCCCCTTCGCGATCGGCACATCGCTGGTCGTGGTCAGCGCACTCGGTCTCACGACGGCGACCTCCTACGCCCTGTCCGGTCTGGTCGACTGGAGCGTAACGGCGGTGCTGATCATGGGCGGGGTTGGCGGGACGCTGGCGGGCATTTCGCTGGGAAAAATGCTCGGTGCTCGCAAAGGCGTGCTTGAACGCGGCTTTGCTGCCGTGGTGATTACCGTTGGAAGCTACATCATTGCCTCAACGACGTAGAATGCGTTCTCCAATCCAAAGTAAGAACATCTCCACACTCTTCTTTTCGAGTTCTCAAGAAATAGATATTATTTCTGCCAAGGACATAAGTTACGAGTATCAGACCGCGCGAATTACACGCCATTTTGGCTATATAAACTATTACCAAACCGCACCTGCTATAGGATCGCAAACATTCTCACGGAATATTCGCCCCTGCAAGCACCACACCCTAGCCGCGCTTGTTGAACTTGGCCTCGATAATCGTCCCGCCTACCCGCAGCTGATCCAGATAATCCGACCGCCATTGTGCCATGCGGACCCGCTCCTCCCAGTGGGCGCCGCGGTGATAGGCGGCCCTAACGCGATCCCTCTCGCCGTGCGCCAGTGCCCGCTCAATTGCATCGGGGTGCCACAAGCCCGATTTGTTCACCAAAGTGCTCACCATCGCGCGAAAGCCATGGCTGGTCATCTCATCATGGTCGAAGCCCAGCCGTCGGAGCGCCACGTTCATCGTGTTGTCTGAAATAGGACGCTGCGTCGTGTAGAGCGCGGGGAACAAACATTCGTTCGTTCGAGGAAGCGAACGCAACTCCTGCCACAGATATCTTACCTGTCGCGATAGCGGCACTGCATGAGCCTGCTTCATCTTCATCCGCTCGGCCGGTACCCGCCAGACCTTGTCGACGAAGTCGATCTCGTTCCACTTTGCCTGCCGCAGCTCGCCCGGCCGCAGGAAGACGTGCGGCGCGATGCGCAGGGCATAGAGCGTTTCCGGTCGCCCTTCATAGTCCTAAATGGCCCGAAGCAGTTCCCCCATTTTCTTCGGCTCGATCGCGGCGTGATGCTTCACGCGTGGGACGAACAGCGCGCCGCGAAGGATTTCGGCTGGATTTCGCTCGGTGCGCAACGTCGCAAAGCCATAGCGAAACACCCGCCCGGCAAAGGACCGCAGACGAACCGCCGTTTCATGGTGCCCCTGGCCGGACTCGAACCAGCATGCCTTTCGGCGTTCGATTTTGAGTCGAATGCGTCTACCATTTCGCCACAGGGGCAGCGACGGAAGCGCACGGCTAGACGAACCGCGCGCGCGCCGCAACCCGCTTCACACCTCTTCGTGCACCTGTGCATGCGCCAACAGCGCGAACAGCACCGATCCGCCCAGAATGTTGCCGAACAGCGCCGGCGCCAGGAAGCCGCCCAGCACCCAGCCCAGGCTCGCCTCGCCGGCCAGCCACAGCATCCACGCCTCCACCGCCCCGGCCACGACGTGCGCAAACTCGCCGAGCGAGATGAAATAGGTGCAGAACACCAGCACGAAGAATTCCTGCCGCCGCGCCCCCGGCAGCGACCAGGCGATCCCCGCCATCAGAAAGCCCGCCGGCACCGCTGCGCGCACCGCATCCCAGCCGGTAAGCTCCAGCAGGCTGCGCGAGGTATCGAGCATCGCCTTGGTGCTCGCTTCCGTTCCCACCCAGCCCGTCGTCGCCAGCGTTGCGATCAGCAGCGTACCCGCCAGATTCGCCGCCAGCACCAGCCCCCACAGCCGCCCGAGCCGCCCCAGGTTGCGAAAGGATGGGTTCGCGGCGACCGGGATCACGGCGGACAGGGTGCTCTCGGTAAACAGCTGCAGCCGCCCGAGCACGACGATCACGAATCCCAGGCAATAGCCGATGCTCGACACCGCCAGCCGCCATTCGCTGTCGGGCAAATGACTCTCGATCAGCCCCCGCCCGAGCACCGATGCCGCCATCGCCACCCCAGCGACCATCCCGGAGAAGAACAGCGAACTCGCCGGCCGATCCAACTCCTCGTCGCCCTGCCGCCGGATCACCTCATGGATGACGCGCGAGGATGCCGCCTCGCGCTCCTCCACCGCGTCCTCCTCTTTGGGCGGAAGATCGGCCTTCTCATCGTCGGGCGCTTCGTTTCGGGACTGTTCCATCGCGCCTGAACGCGAAGAGCCGCTCAGAGTTGCGGCGCCGACATCATCAATCCGGGCGGGAATCGTCGCGCATCTCAACTCCGCGGCGCCTGGCGACGGTAGCTGAGCGCCTCCGCCACATGGATGCGCCCCACGCGCTCGGCGCCCGCCAGATCGGCGATCGTCCGGGCCACGCGCAGCACCCGCGTATAGCCCCGCGCGGAGAGCCGCATCGCCTCGGCCGCCTGGGCGAGCAGCTTGCGGCCCGCATCGTCGGGGGTGGCGACCGCCATCAGCGGTTCGCCATCGGCCTCGGCATTGGTCCGAACCGACGTGCCTGCATAGCGCACCGTCTGGATCGCCCGCGCCGCCGCCACCCGCGCCGCGACCTCCGCCGATCCTTCCGCTGGCGGCGGCAGGACGAGGTCGGCAGCCGTCACCGGTTGCACCTCGACATGGAGATCTATCCGGTCGAGCAGCGGACCGGAGACCTTGGCCTGATAGTCCGCCGCACAGCGCGGCGCCCGCGCGCACGCGAGCGCCGGGTCGCCCCGATGCCCGCAGCGGCACGGATTCATCGCCGCGATCAGCTGCACCCGCGCCGGAAAGGTCACATGCGCATTGGCCCGCGCGACGCTCACCACCCCGGCCTCGAGCGGCTGGCGCAGCGAATCGAGCACCGCGCGCTGGAACTCCGGCAATTCGTCGAGGAACAGCACGCCCAGATGCGCGAGGCTCACCTCGCCCGGCTTAACCTTCAGCCCGCCCCCGGTCAGCGCCGCCATTGAGGCGCTGTGATGCGGAGCACGGAAAGGCCGGGTGCGCGTCAGCCGCCCGCCCTGCAACGTCCCCGCGACCGAGGCGACCATCGAAACTTCCAGCGCCTCGGCCGCCTCCAGCGGCGGCAATATGCCTGGCAGGCACGACGCCATCAGCGACTTGCCCGCACCCGGCGGCCCCACCATCAGCATATTATGCCCGCCCGCCGCCGCGATCTCTAATGCGCGCTTGGCGGTTTCCTGCCCCTTCACCTGGGCGAGGTCCGGCCCCTGCCCGGGCGCATCGACTTCGCCGGCGCGGGGCGCGGGCAGCAGCTGGTTGCCCTTGAAGTGGTTGAGCAGGCCGATCAGGTCGGCAGCCGCCAGCACTTCCACCTGCCCTGCCCAACTCGCCTCGGGCCCCTGCGCGGCGGGGCAGACCAGCCCTTTGCCCTCCTCGCCCGCATGCATCGCCGCCAGCAGCACGCCCGGTGACGGCGCGATCCGCCCGTCCAGCGCCAGTTCGCCGACCACCACATAGCCCGCGATCGTCTCGGCATCGACCACGCCCATCGCCGCCAGCAGCGCCAGCGCGATCGGCAGGTCGAAATGCGATCCTTCCTTGGGCAGGTCGGCGGGCGAGAGGTTCAGCACGATATGCTTGGGCGGCAGGGCGAGCCCGATCGCCGCCATCGCCGCGCGCACCCGCTCGCGGCTTTCGGCCACCGCCTTGTCGGGCAGGCCGACCACGACGAATTTCGGCAGCCCGGCGACGAGGTTGCACTGCACCTCCACCGCACGCGCTTCCAACCCAAGATACGCGACCGTCGAAACGCTGGCGACCAAGATGCGCTCTCCCCCGGCGTCAGCATAGCCGCTTTTTTCCGATGCGAAAGCGTTCCGATCGGTAGCGGCCAAGCGGAACGCGACGATACCGCCACTTCCCCGCATCTTGCTGGACCCGCCCTCGTTCCTTACATGTTCCTCGGCGCTCGCCTGCTCTTTGAACTGTCCGGCATCTTCAATCCTCGCGCCTGCGTAGAATCGCGAGAGTGCCTAAACTTCCTAAACTTTGCCGGTCGCAGGGCGGGGCGAGGCCCTGAAGTTTATGGGGGAGGCAGGCGAAGGGGGCAGCCGGTTCGTTTCGGCTCGGCAATGCGGCATTTCCTTACAGCGGCTTGTCTGCCGGCAATTTGCCGCTGACCAGGTCCCGCGCCTCTGCCGCACCCGCTTGCGTCAAGAGCGCGGGGCCGGCCGGGAGTGGTTGGTTTGCCCGCCTGCCGTACTCGTCGATGTCCTTCAGCAGCATTTTCATTTCGGCGATTTCCTTTACCTGATCGCGCGTGATCCGATCGGCTAGATAGCGCACCCGTGGGTCGCGGAGGTCCGCTCGCCGCGAATTGTTGATGGCAATAGAGTGATGGGGAATCATCGACGTCATGTACTCGGTGTCACCGATCAGCGTCTGATTTCTGTTGATGGTCAACAGCGCTACGCCTCCGATAAAGGCGACTGCGAGGACAATGATCTTCGTGCGTGCCGGGCGATACATCCCCCACATGAAGGCAAGCATGACCGCAGTCATGACACAGCCCATGACCAAAGACGATACGAGGCGGGTCAGGCTGAACAGCGCGTGATCCCAACTGTAGACGAGTTGGTACATGAGGAAGAACATGATGAAGGTAGAGGTAGCGATCATCGCCGCAAATCGCCCCCACCCCATGCCCATCTTGTGGTCGTGGTTCATCAAAGCCTCCGTGCGCTCTGACGTGAACGACCCAGCCCTGCTTTGGTTCTGACGTCCGCTTCCCTCGCCTTCCGCTGTTCAGCCCACCCGCCCGGAAGCGCTCGTCGCCTGTGTTCCGGGGGATGAGAATGCGGTGGGACCCTAAACTTCCTAAACTTCACCGCTCCCGCGGGCACCCCCGCCAACCCGCGTCTTGTGCAACCAACACACCCCACCCATCTCTGCGGCCATGCGTCAGGAACTCGCCCGAATCCCGCATCCTGCGTTGACTCGCTCGTCACTTCCCCGTAAGGGCGCTCGACACGCGGCCGCCCCTGTGGCGGCCCTTTTACGTTCTAGATACTCGAGGATGAGCGATGAAGCGGACCTTTCAGCCGAGCAACCTGGTGCGTGCGCGCCGGCACGGCTTCCGTGCACGGATGGCAACCCCGGGCGGTCGCAATGTGATCCGCGCCCGCCGCGCCCGCGGCCGCAAGAAGCTGTCGGCGTAAGCACCGACACGCCCTTGCTGAGCCTCGACCGGCTCACGCAGCGCAAACACTATCTCGCCGCTAATGCGGGCAAGCGGGCGCCCATGCCCGGCTTCGTCCTTCTGGTGCGCGAACGTGGCGATGCCGATCCGTCGATGCGGATCGGCATTACCGTTTCCAAGAAAGTTGGCAACGCCGTTATCCGCAACCGGATGAAGCGGCGTTTTCGCATGCTCGCGCGCGAAGTGCTTCCGGAAGCAGGGATAGCCGGCGCAGACCATGTGCTGATCGGCAGGAACGGCGGAATCGAGCGCCCCTATGCCGATTTGAAGGCGGAACTCGCCAAGGCGCTCCGCCGCGTCCGTCCCAAGGCCGGCCAGTGATTGCGCGCCTCCTCATGCTGGTCGCGCGGGCCTGGCAGCTGGGGCCGTCGCTGCTGCTGCCGCCCAGCTGCCGCTATCAGCCTTCCTGTTCGGCCTATGCAATCGAGGCGCTTCGCCGCTATGGGGCGGTGAAAGGCGGCTGGCTTGCGCTCCGGCGCATTGCGCGCTGCCATCCATGGGGCGGGCACGGCCCAGATCCCGTTCCTTGAGCTTTCCTTCCGGGGATTATCGGTGAAAGAAGAACAGAAGAATTTCGTCCTCTTTGCGGTGTTCGCGGCGCTGATCCTGTTCGGCTGGCCGGTGATCAGCCGTTGGGTCTTCCCGCAGCAGCCGCCTGCCCCGGCGAAGATGGTTGATGGCAAGCTGCAGCCGGTGCCTAATCCCGGTGCCGATCCGGCCGCGAACAGCCCGAAGGCGATTCGCAATCGCGACGCCGTGCTCGCCGAAACCCCGCGCGTCGAAATCGAAACGCCCGCGCTGCAGGGGTCGATCAACCTCAAGGGCCTGCGCATCGACGATCTCGTGCTGCGCGAATATGATCAAACGGTCGCGAAGAATTCGCCGCCGATCCGCCTGCTCTCGCCCAGTGGAGCGGAGGGCGCCTATTTCGCCCAGTTCGGCTGGCAGGGTCCGAACGTGCCCGACGCGAACACCGTGTGGCAGGCCGATGGCGACAAGCTGACTCCGGCAACCCCGGTGAAGCTCACCGCCACGAACAGCGCCGGCCAGGTCTTCCAGGTCGAACTCGCGGTCGATTCGAACTTCATGTTCACCGTCCGCCAGACGGTGGCGAACCGCGCGGGCGCGCCTGTCGCGGTCACGCCCTATACGCTCATCTCGCGCGGCCAGCGCTCGGCCGATACCAGCCAGTGGGCCGCGCATGTCGGCCCCGTCGCGGCGACCAGCGATGCGGCGAACTATATCGACTGGAAGGATATCGAGAGCACGCCGCAGCAGTTCGCCACCACCGGCGGCTGGGTCGGCTTCAGCGATCATTACTGGCTCACCGCCGCGATCCCGGACCAGCGCGCGTCGGTGAACATCCAGCAGCGCGGCACCGCCGCCCAGCAATATCAGGCGGATGTCGCCCGCTCGCAGCCGATCTCGGTGCAGCCTGGCCAGCAGTCGAGCTATACCAGCCACTTCTTCGCCGGCGCGAAGGAAGTGAAGCTGCTCGATGCCTATCAGAAGCAGTACGACATCGCGAAGTTCGAACGCGCGATCGACTGGGGTTGGTTCGAAATCATCGAGCGCCCGATCTTCACCTATCTCAGCTGGCTGTTCAGCGTGGTGAAGAATTTCGGCGTCGCGATCATCCTGCTGACGATCACCATCCGCGCCCTGCTCTTCCCGATCGCCCAGCGCCAGTTCGCCTCGATGGCGAAGATGCGCCAGGTGCAGCCGAAGATGAAGGCGATCCAGGAACGCTTCAAGGACGACAAGCCGCGTCAGCAGCAGGAGATCATGAAGCTCTACAAGGATGAGAAGGTGAACCCGCTCGCGGGTTGCGCACCGATGCTCCTGCAGATCCCGATCATGTTCGCGCTGTACAAGGTGCTGCTGCTCACCATCGAGATGCGTCACCAGCCGTTCGCGCTGTGGATTCGTGACTTGTCGGCGCCCGATCCGGCAACGATCCTCAACCTGTTCGGCTATCTCCACTTCACCCCGCCCAGCTTCCTGGCGATCGGCGTGGTGCCGGTGCTGCTCGGCGTGTCGATGTACTTCCAGATGAAGTTCAACCCCGCGCCGATGGACGAGATGCAGAAGCAGGTCTTCGCTATCATGCCGTGGATGCTGATGTTCCTGATGGCGCCGTTCGCGGTCGGCCTGCAGATCTACTGGATCACCTCGAACGTGCTGACCGTGCTCCAGCAGCAGCTGCTCTATGCGCGGCATCCGGAAATGAAGGTACCGGTGGAAAAGCCGAGCGCGGCCAAGGCCAAGTGATGGTGGCGCGTCCTTCCAACTCCTCCGCGGTACGGGGAGGAGTTGAAGACCGCAGCAAGGCGTATGAATCAATGTCCTTCGACCCCGACCAGATCGAAGCCGCGCGCAAGCTGTTCGCCGGCCCCATCGCGTTCCTCAAGTCAGCGCCCGCGCTGGAGCACCTGCCCGCGCCGACGGTGCCGGAGATCGCGTTCGCCGGTCGCTCGAACGTCGGCAAGTCATCGCTGATCAACGCGCTGACCAACCGCAACAGCCTCGCCCGCACCTCGGTCACCCCGGGGCGGACGCAGGAGCTCAACTTCTTCGACGTGGGCGAGCCGCTGCGCTTCCGCCTCGTCGACATGCCCGGCTACGGTTTCGCCAAGGCACCCAAGGACATGGTCCGCAAGTGGCGCTACCTGGTGAACGACTATCTGCGCGGTCGGCAGGAACTGAAGCGCGCGCTGGTGCTGATCGATTCGCGGCACGGCATCAAGGATGTCGACCGCGAGATCCTCGAGATGCTCGACAATGCGGCCGTTAGCTACCGCCTCGTCCTCACCAAGACCGACAAGATCAAGGCGAGCGAGCTGGCCGAGGTCACCGCGAGGACGGTGGAGGAAGCCCGCAAGCGCACGGCCGCTCATCCCGAGATCCTGGCGACGTCGAGCGACAAGGGCATGGGCTTGCCCGAACTGCGCGCCGCGGTGCTCGAAGCGATCGGCTGAAGGCGAGGGTGGAGCCGCTCTTCTCCTACGGCACGCTCCAGTTGGAGCAGGTGCAGCGCAGCCAGTTCGGGCGGCTGCTCGAGGGGGTGGACGACGTGCTCCACGGCTATGTCGTCACCGAACTCCAGATTCGCGACCCCGCCGTGCTCGATGCCAGCGGGATCGAAACGCACCTCGCTCTCGTTCGCGGCGACGGGCCGCCCATCGTCGGCAAGGTTTTCCAGCTCACCACGCAGGAACTGGCAGCGGCGGACGTGTACGAGAGCGAGAATTATGTCCGGGCATGGGTGCCCCTCGCCTCGGGCACCCACGCCTGGGTCTATGTGAAGGCCTGAGCGCTCAGGCCGGGTTGTACTTCGCCAGGAACGCTTCCAGCGCCTGGAGGAAGCTCAGCCGGTCCTCGCCGCGGGTAAAGTGGTGGTCCCCTTCGGGCTGTTCGATGAACTCGAAGGGCTTGCCCGCCGCCCGCAGCCGATCCGCCATCAGCTTGCTCTGCTTGAACGGCACGCGCCGGTCCTTCTTGCCATGGACCAGCAGCACCGGCGTGGAAAACTCCTCGGCATGGAACAGCGGCGACACCGCCTTGAAGTCGGGTGCCTGCTCCTTCATCCAGTCCTTGCCGGCGCCGCCGCCCAGAAACTGCGAGTCATAGGCGACCATCCGCCCCAGGTCGGACACTCCGGCAAAGGAAACGGCGCAGCGGAACAGCGCGCCATCCCGCTGCGCCGCCCGCATCGCCGCATAACCGCCATAGGAGCCGCCCACCACGCAAACCCGCTTCGGATCGGCGATACCCTGATCCGCGAGCGCCGTGACCGCATCGTTCAGATCGTCCTGCATCGCCAGGCCCCATTGCCCCTCGGCCTTGCGCAGAAAGGTCGTGCCATAACCGGTCGATCCCCGATAATTGGGCTGGATCACCGCATAACCGCGGTCGGCGAGGAACTGCGACCACCAGTCCCAATTCTCTTCGTCACGCGCCGAAGGGCCTCCATGCGGCATCAGGATCAGCGGCAGCTTCTTGCCCCCGCTGCCCCGCGGCAGTGTCAATACCGCGGCGATCTCAAGCCCGTCACGCGCCTTGTACCGGATCGTCTTGACCGGGTGCAGGCGCCGCAGCTTCAGCGTCGAGTTGTTCATCGCCAGGGGCTCGAGCGAGTCGTCGGCCGCCTTGTAGATGAAATAGGCGCCGGGAGCGCTGGCATCGCCCACCTTGGCGATCACCACCGAACGATCAGTGCTGAAGCTGGTGATTTCCACCTGCGCGCCCTGCACCATGCCGCTCAGTTTCTTCTGCAAGGCCGCCATCACCGGATCGGTCCAGCGGGTGGTGGAGCGGTTCTCCGTCACTTCCACGCCCAGCAGGGTCGATCGCGCCGGATCGACCACGGGCCAGCTGATGTCGTAGCCGGGGGTCGAGAAGATCTGCTTCCCCGTCTTCATCGTCGCCAGGTCGAACTCCCACAGCGCGGAGAATCCCTGCTCGTCATCCTGCACCACCAGCGCCTTGCCCGGGTCGGGCAGGAACAGCGATGGAACCAGCAGACTGTCATGGATCCCCTTGGCGCGGTCGACGACACGAAAGGCTCCCCGCCCGTCGGGGCGATACAGCAGCCGCCGGTTGCGGCCGTCCTCACTCGTGCCGATACCCATGCGGACCGTGCCGCTCGCATCGGCATACCAGTCCATCACGCCTTCGCGGCCTTCCAACACCCGCTTGTGCTTGCCCGTCGACACGTCGACCTCATCGACCCGCGGCCAGAACCCGGCGTCGTTGGTATAGATCGACGTCTGCGCCGCGAGCAGGATCCGCGGCGTGCCGTCATGGGCGCTCCATAACAGCTTTCCGCCGTTCTGCGCCGTATCCGAAGTGTTGAGCGCTACGATCTTGCCGGTATTGGCGTTTACGCCGATTGCGCGGGTGATGTACCATTCGTCACCCTGAACCGGCGTCGTCCGGCCTACTCCGATGACGAGCCATTCGTCGTTCACCCAGCGCCACCAGTTGAGATCGGCATCGCCGGTGCCGATCAGCTTCTTCGACGTGCCGTCGATCGTCGCCACCGCGAAATATTGCGTGCCGCGAACTGCCAGCTGTGCCGCGAAGCGCTTGCCATCCGGCGAGAGCTCAGGGCTCTCCAGCACCGGCAGTTCCGCGAACACCGCCGTGTCGACCTTTCCCTGCGCCGGCTTGGCGACAGCCGGCACCATATCCTGCGCCTGCACCGCCGCAACTGCGCCACCCACCGCGACGACAGCTGCCGCCGCGAACAGGCACCACTTCTTCCGCATTTCGTCTCACCCCCGAGTCGCGGCCCCCGCCGCCTCTATCAACAGTGAAAATATTTGCGGACGCGCGCAACGGCTTTGCCGGAACGCAAGCCGCTTCCGGTTGCCGCGCGGCACGGCCACGGCTATCCCCCTGCCCATGAAGCTCATCATCGGCAACAAGGCGTATTCTTCCTGGTCGCTGCGCGGCTGGCTCGCCTGCAAACTCTCCGGGCTCCCCTTCGAGGAAACGGTCGTGCCGATGTACGATCAGGATTGGGACAAGCGCCGCCAGGGCGCAGAGTTCGCGCCCTCGTCGGGCAAGGTGCCGATCCTGTGGGACGACGATGCCGTCGTATGGGACAGCTTGGCGATCGTCGAATATCTGAACGACAAGACCGGCAACACGCTGTTCTGGCCGCAGGATCCTGCCGCGCGCGCGATGGCGCGATCAATGGCGGCGGAAATGCACTCCAGTTTCACCGCGCTGCGCAGCAAGCACAGCATGAACATCCGCCAGGTCTATCCAGCCGCACCGGTGGATGCCGATGTGCAGGCCGATCTTGCCCGGATCATGGAGCTCTGGGCCCAAGCCCGTGCGCGCTACGGCACCGAAGAGCCCTTCCTGTTCGGCGCGTTCGGCGCAGCAGACATCATGTTCGCGCCGGTGGTGACTCGGATCGTCACCTATTCCTTGCCCGTGCCCCGCTTCGCCCAGAGTTACATGCTCGCCATTCTCCAGCATCCCTTCCTGCAGGACTGGATTGCCGGCGCTCAGGAAGAGGAATGGGTAATCGAAAAGTACGAGCTGCCGGTTGCGTGAGCTTGCGCGCCAAGCCCATCCGTTTCCGGGGGGCTTGGCAGCGCTAGCTACTTCAACCGTTCCGTCTCGTACCGCGTCCCGTCCTTGCGGAAATAACCCTCCGGCGTGAACACCATGTCGATGTCCGGGTACGCCCCGCTCCCGCGCGGCCCCGCCCCGATTGCCAGGAAAACGGCGTCCTCCCCGGATCGGTTCTGCAGATGATGGCCATTCGCCACCCCGGCGGGGAATGCGGCGCACTCCCCGGCACGCAGCACCGTCTCGCCGCCATCCTCGACCAACACCGCCTCGCCGGCCAGCATCACCACGAACTCGTCCTCGCTGTCGTGCCAGTGCCGCTGCGACGACCAGGCGCCCGGCTTCAACACCACATGGCTAACCCCCATCGCCGTCAATCCGTTCGGCGGCGCCAGTCTGCGATACCAGCGTCCCATAACCGGCGCTTCGAACGGCGCTGGATATCCTGTGGCGTTGGTCTGCGGGATTGTATCCAGGTCCAGCTTGGGCAATGTCGCCTCCGTTGCGCTTTGGAGGTATTGTGCCGGACGTCGTTGAACTCACCAAGGCCCTGATCGGCGCCGAAAGCATCACCCCAGCGCGCGGCAGCGTGTTCGACGTGCTGGAACAGGCGCTCACGCCGCTTGGCTTCCGCGTCGAGCGCTTCATCGAAGGCGAGGCGCCCGACGGCCCGGTCGAGAATTTGTTGGCGGTTCGGGGATCCGGCGGCACGCACTTCGCCTTTGCCGGCCATCTCGACGTCGTCCCCCCCGGGGAGGGCTGGACCAGCGGCGCCTTCGCTCCCGAGGTTCGCGGAGACCTACTCTATGGCCGCGGCGCGGTCGACATGAAGGGTGCCATCGCCGCCTTCGTCGCCGCCGCCTCTCAGGTGCCGGAACGCGCCGTTACCAGCCTCATCATCACCGGCGACGAGGAGGGCCCTGCAACCTTCGGCACGCCCAAGCTGATCGAGCGCATGGCCGAACGAGGTCTGAGACCGGATTTCTGCCTGGTCGGCGAACCTACCTCGGCGCACCGTCTGGGCGACACAATCAAGATCGGCCGCCGCGGCTCCACCGTGATCGATGTTACCGTGATCGGCCGCCAGGGGCATGTCGCCTATCCGCACCTTGCCGATAACCCGGTTCCGCGTCTCGTCCGTGCCCTGGCCGAGATCGACGCGATTGAACTCGATGCGGGCAACGCCTGGTTTCAGCCTTCGAACATCGAGGTGATCGATCTCGCGGTCGGCAACAAAGCAACCAACGTGATCCCCGGCCGCGCCGCGGCGCGGATCAGCATCCGCTTCAACGACGAGCAGCGCGGCCCCGATCTGATCGCGAGGATCGAGGCTATCGTTCACCGACACGCGCCGTTGGCGGAAGTGAAGGGCCGCGTCTATGGTGAAGCGTTCCTGACACAGCCGGGTGCGCTATCGCAACTCGTTAGCAGTGCGATACACGCGAAACTGGGTGTAACTCCAGAGCTTTCCACCACTGGCGGCACGTCCGATGCACGCTTCCTGTCACAGCTATGCCCGGTGGTGGAATTCGGCCTGCTGAACGCGACGATGCACAAGCTTGACGAAGCGGTCACTCTTTCAGATCTGGAAGCGCTGACAGGCGTGTATGCGGAGATCCTGCGGCGGATCTAGGCTGCGTCAGCCAATGGCACAGCACGGCGTCATGTCCTGCGCCCAGGCCAGGAAATCGGCTTCCGCCATAGGGGCTCCCATTGCATAGCCCTGCAGAACGTCGCAGCCGATGATGCGGAGCACGGCGGCTTGCGCTTCCGTTTCGATTCCTTCCGCAACGGCTTCGCAACCAAGGCCATGGATGAGGGCGATCACCGCCTGCGCGATCCCACGAGCGTCAGGGCTGTCAGCGATATGTTCGATTACGCTGCCGTCCAGCTTCACTCGATCTACCGGCATCCGCTTCAACCGAGCGAGATTCGAATAGCCCGTGCCGAAATCGTCGATTGCGATCGACGCCCCGTCCGCGCGCAGCGCGGCGATCGCCCGCAGCACCGCCTCGGAGCAATGCATCGCCAGCGTCTCGCTAAGCTCTAGCTCCAGCAGATGGGCGGGTGCCTTGGCAGCGAGCATCGCCGCGCGCAAGCGTCGGAAATAGCCGGCATCATCGATCTCGCGCGCACTCACATTGATGGCTAGGCGCTGCTCGATTCCCATGCGCCCCCAACGCGCGAGCGTCGACGCCATCTGCGCGACCACCCAATCCCCGATCTCGACGATCAGTCCGGTTTCCTCGGCGCGAGTCAGGAAAGCGGCGGGTAGCTTCATGCCCTCCGGATGCTGCCAGCGGAGCAGCGCCTCCGCCCCGACAATCCGGCCGTCCGCTGCCGAAAGCTGGGGCTGGAACACAAGCGTGAACTCGCGACGCTCGATCGCGGCGCGCAATTCGGATTCGAGTCGCACTCGCTCTGCCATGTCCGCTGCCAGCCCATCGCTGAACGATTCAACCCTCCCGCGCCCACGCGCCTTCGCATGATACATGGCAGCGTCGGCCGATCGCATCAGCTCGTGCAGGTTGCGCCCATGATAGGGAAAGCGCGCGATACCGATCGACGCACCAATCGACACTTCCTGCCCAGCCAAGGCGAACGGCTCGGTTAGGGCGGCGATGATTCCGCCGCCGATCCGCTCGGCTTCGGCAGGGTCGGGAAGGTGCGCGAAGAACAGGGTGAACTCGTCCCCCGCCAGGCGGCCGATCAGCGGCGGCTCGCCTCGCCCGAGCGCAGCAAAGCGATCCGCCACCGCGCGCAGGCGATTGGCAACCATGCTCAGCATCACGTCGCCCACGGCATGACCCATGGTGTCGTTGACGGCTTTGAACCTATCGAGATCGATGAAGAACAGCACCGCGGCCGCCTCGTCGCCGCCTTCTTCCAGCATGCGCTCGGCGCTACGCCGAAAATGAGGGCGGTTCGCCAGCCCGGTCACGGTGTCGAACATTGCCAGCCGGTGCACGCTCTCCAGATTGCCGTGCAGCTTGTGGAACAGTTCTTCCAGCGCCGTGGCCAGTGCTGGGGCACCTTGCCGCAGCCGAGCCGGAACCTCCGCCTCCAGATCGCCGAGCGCAGCACTTCCCAGGCGATCGACGGCAGCGGCAATCGACGAACGGAAGGTGTGCCGCGCGCCAGCGGCGCCGAGGATCCCCGCAGCGCCGGCTAGCAGGCCCGCCAGAGCCGCAAGGCCCAGGGCTTCCGCCGCCGGCACATCGATGGCCAACAAGGCTCCGCCCACCGCCGTAAGCGTCGCGGCGGCAGCGCCGATCGCAAGGCTCGACGTGCGATTCCAAAGGGCCAAGCCTGTCACCTGATCTCCGCTCCGAATCCCCTGATATCCACTCGGTTGCCGGTCTATGGATGCGCGCGACGCTGGCAGAGATAAGTTAACAAATTCAGTCCCGGATCTACTGCCGGTGGCGGCGCAGCACGATATACAGCGCCCCCGCCCCGCCGTGTCGCGGGTGAGCCTGCCGGACGGCTGCAATGCGATCGGCGTGGCGGCTTGAGGCCAGCCAGTCGCCCACGGCCGCCCGAATCGCACCACGCGCGTGAGGACGTTCCGACTCCGGGCGCGGCGGCTTGCCCGTGATCAGCAGCAACACCCGATCGCCCCGGGCTACCGCCTGCGCCAGGCCGAAATCCAGCCGGTCATAGGCCGAATGCAGCGTGTGCCCGTGGAGGTCGACGGTGCTTTCCGGTGCCACCAGCCCGCGCGAGAGGCGGCGGTCCCAGGATTTGTCGAGCGTGTTGCCGGCATGCCCGACGGTCGCGGGGGCCGTCAGCGTGATAGCGGCCGGCGTTCTGCGTACGGGCACCAGCTTGCCCACGGGTATCTTGATGGGGGTCGGAACCGGTGGAGTGGGAAGCTGCGTCAGATTAGGAGTTGCCGAGGTTGAGGACGCGACCACCTTTTGCGGCCCCGCGCGTCCATGGATGGGCGTCACGCTCGCCACCACGCGCTGCCACAGCGCCGCTTCCTCGGGCGCCAGCGTTCGGCGCCCGCGCCCGCTCATGGCTGTGGCAGGGCCATAGGCGTTGCGCTCCGCCGCGCCAGCGTGCCCCGCGGTAACAGCAGCCAGGCAGTGCCCCGCGCCGACATGCCACCGGCGATCGCCCGGGCATCGTCGCCAGCGCCCCAGAACGTATCCACGCGATTGGCACCCTTGATCGCACCACCGGTATCCTGCGCCACCCAAAGCCCGGTAGCGTCAGTGCGATCCATGGAGAGGAAAAGCGGCGCACCCAGTGGAATGAACTTCGGATCGACGGCAGCGCTTGCCCACCCCGCCACCGGATATCCCATCGCGCCCAGCGGGCCCGCCCCGGTCAGTTCCTTGAAGAAAACGAAGCTCTTGTTCTCGCGCATGATTGCGCGGCCTTCTCCAGGGTTCGCGCGAAGCCAAGCGACGATCCCCTGCATCGATGTCTGGCCGGGCCCGAGCAGCCCCCGATCCTTCATCAGCTTGCCGATGCCTGTATAGTCGCGGCCGTTCTGCCCGGCATAGCCGATCCGCACGATGCGGCCATCCGGTCCGCGCAGACGCCCCGATCCCTGCACTTGGAGGAAGAACATCTCGATCGGATCAGCGGCCCAGGCGACGATAGGGGCATGGCCTTCCAGCGCCCCCTGCTCGATCTGGGTCCGGTCATAATAGGGAACGAACTGTCGCCCATCGACGCGGCCGCGAATTCGCTTTCCCTTCAGGGCGTCGGAAAACAGGCCCAGATCGACTTCGATCAAATTGTCCGGAACCCCGTACACCGGCACATCGTAGCCGGCACGCCTTTCGCGGCTGCCTGCAATTTCAGGCTCATAATAGCCGGTTGCGAAGGCCGCTCCATCCCCGACCTGCACCGTTTCAAACCACTGCACGAAGAATCGCGACGCCTCCGCAACGGGCCAGTTGGCCGCGGCTGCGCAGGCACCGGCCCAATCGCTACCCTGCGTAAGTCCGGACGCGTCGGTGCGCCGCATCAACCCAGGGCAGCTCAGGTTGAACGCAGTCAGCGCACGCGCTGCGCTTTCGCCGGTGATCGGCAGCGTCTCCACCGCCGGGCCAGGCACAATGCCCGCATTGGCAGCGGTCGCGGCACCGGGTGCGGGGGGTGCCGACGGCATGGGGGCCAGCGGCACGGCGGCGGTCGGCTGCCGGGCGGGAAGGTTCGGGGGCGTTTCAGGTAAGGACGACGTTGGGGCCCCGGCGGAAGGACGTTCCGGCACCGGCGCCGGTCTGGCGGGTGCGGGTCGCGCGCCAGGTTCGGGCGGCACGACGGTGCCCGAGCAAGCGCCGAGCAAACCCGCGAGCGCCACTACCCCCCATCTACGCATGTCGCCCCTCAGGCTTCGTCGGTCTCGACCAGCTTCCAATTCGGATCGTCGCTGCGCAGGCTGCGCGCAAAGGTCCACACGTCGTGAGTGGTGATGGCATCGCTCATCGATCCGGCCACCACTGCGCCATCAGCGTCGCGCGTCACGGCAACAACATCGGCGTCGAAACGTACGGTGACCCGCGCCACCTTGTTCTCCAGCGATGCGGCGGAGATCACGGCGCGCTCAATCGAAACGAGGCGATTGTCGAGCGTCTGACCCAGCGCCTTGCGCTCGGCGATCGACTGCAGGAAGGCCGCGCGGACGTCCTCATCGACCAGCCAGGCCAGCGTTTCCTCGTCACCCTTCCAGAAGGCCTCGAGGATCATCCGGTACGCAGACTTCGCCCCTTCGACGAACTGGTTGACGTCAAAGCTCGAATCGGCCGCGATCACGGAGCGCAGGCCCGTTTCGGCGCCCGGCTCGATGGCGCGGTTCAGCGACTCGCGCGGCTCCGCGACGGCGTCGATCGTCCGCGTTACCGGCGGCATCGCTACGCGTTCTTCGGCGGGCTTGGGCAGCGCTTGTTCATGCCCGGTACGCTTGCCGAGTACCGAATACAGACGCAGCGCGAGAAACCCGGCCACCATCGCGAATAAAATGACGTAGAACACTGGCCCTCCAAAGCCTCCGTTCCCAGTACATAGGCCTTCATGCCGCCGGTTTCAAATCGAACGGCGCCGGGCCGATTGCGCGGCTGGCAGAGCCCTGCTAGTCGCAAGTCGAGTAACGCGCCGACTGCGCGAAAATCTCCGGAAAAAGAGGAAGTTTCGATGGCCGAGAACGACACCTTCGCCGAATTCGGCGAAACTGCCGCCAATGGCGCCGATACCGCGCCCCAGGCAGGGGTGCTGTCGCAATATGTGAAGGATCTGTCGTTCGAGAACCCGAACGCGCCTGCCATTTATCAGCAGCAGACGGCCCCGGCCATCGACGTGCAGTTCAACATCGGTTCGAATCGCGTCGGCGATGATGTCTACGAAGTTGCGCTGAAGATCGAAGTTCGCGCCCAGGCAGGTGATCAGGTCGCGTTTCTGGTCGACCTCACCTATGCGGGCCTGTTCGCGCTCCGCAATATCCCGGCCGAGGCGCTCGATCCGTTCCTGCTCGGCGAGGCGCCGCGCATCCTATTCCCGTTCGCCCGCCGCGTGTTGGCCGATCAGGTCCGTGATGGCGGCTTCCCGCCGCTGATGCTGGAGCCGATCGATTTCGCCGGCATCTACATGCAGCAGCGTGCCCAGCAGGAAGGCGCGATCGGCTTCGAAGAAGCCGGTCACGCCTGATCCGGGCTGCAGCCTGAATTCGGGGGCGCGCCGCATGCCGGTGGCGCCCCCTTTTCTTTCTAGAACGGCGAAATCTCGATGAAGCTTGTGCGTAGCCTGGGTTCGGTGGGCGGCCTCACGCTCGCCAGTCGCATCCTTGCCCTGGTCCGCGATTCGCTCCAGGCGCGCTATGTCGGCGCGAACTTCGCGTCGGACGCCTTCCTCGTCGCCTTCCGCCTGCCCAATATGTTCCGCGCCTTCTTCGCCGAGGGCGCGTTTGCATCGGTGTTCATCCCGATGTTCAACCAGAAGCTGGGCGTGAACGGCGAGCGCGGGCCCGCTTTTGATTTCGCCGAACGGACGCTTTCGGTGCTGTTCGTCATCCTGCTGGCGATGACGCTGGTGGCGCTCGCCGCCGCCTGGCCACTCACCATGGTGCTGTCCGGCGGGTTCGAGAAGAAGCAGCCGACCCCCGAACAGTTCGCCTTCGCCGTGGAGCTGTCGCGGATCACCATCCCCTATCTGATGCTGATCTGCCTGGCCTCGTTGCTCGGCGGCATCCTCAACTCGCTCGACAAATTCTGGGTCAACGCCGCCGCGCCGATCCTGCTCAACATCGCCATGGTCTGTGGGCTGCTCTTCTTCCACGGCACGCCGGAGGAAACCGCACGCGTCCAGGCGATCGCGGTGCCGATCGGCGGGCTATTGCAACTCGGCTGGCTGGCGCTGGCATGTCGCGCCTCGGGCGTGTCGCTTCGCCCCCGCCTGCCCCGCCTCGACGACGAGGTACGGCGGTTGATGAAGCTGATCCTGCCCGCCGCAGTGGGTGCGGGCGCGGTGCAGCTGAACCTCGTCATCTCCACCGCGCTTTCGGGCAAGCTGCTCGACGAAGGCTCGATCTCGTACATTTATTATGCGGACCGGCTGAACCAGCTGCCGCTCGGGCTGATCGGCATTGGCCTCGGCACGATCCTGCTGCCCACCATCTCCCGCCTGCTAGGCGCCGGCAAGGACGCCGAGGCGATGGAGACGCAGAACCGGGGCATGGAGCTGGCGCTGTTCCTCACCCTCCCCGCGATGGTGGCGCTGATCGTTACCGCCGAGCCGATCGTGCGCGGGCTGTTCCAATATGGCCACTTCACGCCCGAGGACACGGTGAAGTGCGCCTGGGCGCTGGCCGGCTTCTCGATCGGTCTGCCCTCGTACATCATCGTCAAAGTGCTTACGCCGGGCTTCTATGCCCGGCAGGACACCAAGACGCCCGTGCGGCTGGCGATGGTTTCGGTTGCGGTGAACATCGCCGCCAATCTCGCGCTGATCCCCCTGATCGCGCATCTCGGGCCACCACTCGCCACTGCGCTCTCCTCCACCGTCAACGTGACGATGCTCTATCTCACGCTGCGCGAACGCGGCCATTTCACCGTGGACGCGCAACTCGCCCGCCGGGTGCCGCGACTGGCGCTGGCCGCGATCCTGATGGGCGTAGCGCTCTGGACGGGCGCCAGCCTGCTCGACCCGTGGCTGAACGGCCGGATCTGGGAGCGCTATACGGGCCTGGTGATCCTGGTCGGCGCCGGCTGCGCGATCTATGTAGCCGCCTGCTTCGCCACCCGCGCCTTCCTGCTGTCGGATCTCAAGGCGCTGGTCCGCCGCCGGGCCGCGCGCTGAGCCCGGTTCCCCTTCGCCCCAAGCTGCTCTAGAGCCGCGGCGTCCTGGCTATTCGCGCGGCCGAAAGCACCCCCGCCGCCATGGACCCGCGGCCGGTCCAACGGCCGAACGGTCAACCGGGTGCGGAGTGACATTCCCATGCGCGTCGTCTCGGGCATCCAGACTACCGGCAACCTTCATCTCGGCAATTATTTGGGCGCCATCAAGCAGTGGGTCGCGATGCAGGATCAGGGCGAATGCCTGTTCTTCCTCGCCGATCTTCACGCACTTACCGGCACGGTGACCCCGCAGGAGCTCGCCAACTCGACGATCGAAATGGCCGCCACCCTGTTTGCCGCGGGGATCGACGATCGCTCGATCCTGTTCAACCAGGCGCGCGTTCCCGCCCATGCCGAACTCTGCTGGATCCTCCAGGGCACCGCGCGAATGGGCTGGCTCAACCGCATGACTCAGTGGAAGGACAAGGCCGGCAAGAACCGCGACGGCGCGAGCGTCGGCCTGTTCACCTATCCGGTGCTCCAGGCCGCCGACATCCTGGTCTATCAGGCCACCCACGTGCCCGTCGGCGAAGACCAGAAGCAGCATCTGGAACTCACCCGCGACATCGCCACCAAGTTCAACCAGGATTTCGGGGTCGAGCTGTTCCCGCTGCCCGAGCCGCTGATCAGCAAGGCCGCGCCGCGGATCATGTCCCTGCGCGACGGCAATGCGAAGATGTCCAAGTCCGATCCGTCGGACCTGAGCCGCATCAACCTGATCGACGACAACGACACGATCGCCGCCAAGTGCCGCAAGGCCAAGACCGATCCCGAGCCGCTGCCGGACTCGTTCGACGCGCTGGCCGAGCGGCCCGAAGCCCGCAACCTGGTGACGATCTTCGCCGCGCTGGCGGACCGCGATCCGCAATCGGTGGTGGCGGAATATGCGGGGCAAGGCTTCGGTGCATTCAAGCCGGCGCTGGCGGACCTGACCATCTCGGTCCTCGGCCCAATACGCGAGCGCTTGACCGCGCTGTTGAACGACCGGGGCGAGGTGGGCGCCCAACTCGCCAAGGGCGCTGCGCGCGCCGGCGCTCTGGCTGCGCCGACGCTCAAGGCAGCACAAGCTGCCGTCGGCCTCCAGGTCTGAAAAACAAAGCGCCTCCCAGGAGCGATCCTGGGAGGCGCTTTGTATTCTATCCGGTAGGGCCGCTTAGCCTTCCAGCGCCCGCATCAGCGCCCGCACGGCGCCGTCGATTTCCACATCCTTGGCGCGCAGATCCTCGATCCGCTTCACCGCGTGAATCACGGTCGAGTGATCGCGGTTGCCGAACTTGCGGCCGATTTCCGGAAGCGACCGGGTGGTAAGCCGCTTTGCCAGGTACATGGCGATCTGGCGCGGACGCGCGATCGCTACGGCGCGGCGGGCCGAAATCAGGTCCAGCTGCTTCACTTCGAAATGTGCTGAAACCGCGCGCTGGATCTCGTCGATCGTGATTCGGCGCTGGCTGGTACGCAGCACTTCCCCGAGCACGGTAGTCGCGAAATCGACGGTGATCGTCTCGCTAGACAGGTTGGCATAGGCCACCAGTCGGTTCAGCGCGCCTTCCAGTTCACGGATGTTGCTGGTGATTCGTGCCGCCAGCAGGTCAATCACCTCTGCGGGCATGTCCACTGCCGGCATGTCCTTGAGCTTGCGCTCCACGATCGCACGGCGCAGGTCCAACTCCGCCGGCTTGATGTCGACGGCCAGCCCAGCACCCAGACGACCGACCAGGCGCGGCTCGAAGCCCTCCAGCGCCTGCGGCGCACGATCTGCGGCGATCACCAGCCGCTTTCCGGCGTTCATGAACTCGTTGACGGTATGGAAGAACTCTTCCTGCGTCGCGTCCTTGCCGCCGATGAACTGAAGATCGTCGATCATCAGCAGGTCGACGGAGCGGAGCCGCGTCTTAAACGCCAGCGTATCCTTGTTGCGCAGCGCCTGGACGAACTCAAACATGAAGCGCTCGCCCGTCGAATAGATCGCGGTTGCACCGGGATTTGCTTCGAGGAACACGTGGCCGATTGCGTGCATCAGGTGGGTCTTGCCCTGGCCTGTGCCGGCGTGGAGAAACAATGGGCTGAACTGGGGCGCCCCGGGCAGCGCCACGGTGCGCGCAGCATTGAACGCAACCCGATTCGTCGCGCTCACCACAAAGCGGTCGAAGGTGAAGCGCGGATCGAATGCCGGACGTTCGGCAGGCTCGGCCATCGTCTCGACGCGCGGTGCCGAGACGGCCTCGGCGCTGAGCACGCGCTGGCCGGCTTCGGCCATCGTTTCGATCGAAACGCTGCGCACGTCGGGCAGCACAGCCCGAAACTCGAGCAGCAGCCGATCCGCATAATGGTTCTTCACCCATTGGGTGAGGAACGCGGACGGCAGGCCGAGCCGCACCGCGCGGGAATCGCTGCCATCCACCAGCACTACAGGCTTCAGCCACTGGTCGAACAGGCGCTGGCCGGCCGAACGGCGCAGATTGGCGCGCACGTGTGCCCATGCCTTGGCGACGTCCTGCCCGTCCTCACGTTCCAGTGGTTGAACCTGAGTCAAGTGACGCACCCCTCCTTCACGGGAATCGCTGACTCCCGCGTGACAAAAATAAAATAATCCTGAGGCGCATCGCCGCCGGCAATACCCCCGGGGACGTGCGATGCGCTCGATGTCCCGGCCAGCACTGCAGCCGGGATGCTTGTTTTAGGAAGCTCGAACTGAGTCGAGCAAGGCCCCCGGATGTAAAGTTTCTGAAATAGTTTTGTTGACAGCCAGAACCCTAGGGAATCCGTGGGCGTTGCCAAAATACTCAATTATTATCGAAACTTACGGGCAGCATGCGAGATCGATGATTTGCGAATCGCAACGACTCGCGGATTTCCGCGAGTCGTTAAGTTGCCAAGATTTTAAGCAAGCGCAGCTACGGGAAAACGCGAAAAACCCCGCCGGAAAGGTCCGGCGAGGTAAATGTTACTAAACAGTTACGATTATGCGAGCGCTTGAAGACGCTTGTTCAGACGCGAGAATTTGCGCGCAGCAGTGTTCTTGTGCAGCACACCCTTGGCAACGCCACGCGCGATTTCCGGCTGCGCAGCGGCGAGCGCTTCGGCAGCGGCCGCCTTGTCGCCGGCGGTCAGGGCGGCTTCGACCTTCTTCACGAAGGTGCGGATGCGGCCCACGCGCGCACCGTTGATCTCTGCACGGCGCTCGTTACGACGGATGCGCTTCTTCGCTTGCGGCGTATTCGCCATTCGGTCTTGTTCCTGCTCGAAATGGGTGAGGCGCGGAAGCGAGCCCACGCCGGAAAGACGCGCCCCTTAACGGCTCCGGCGATTCGGGTCAACCGTTTCAGCGCTGGCATTTGCCGCAATAGAAGGTGGAACGCCCTGAATCTACGCGGCGCTGCACCGGCCGGCCGCAACTGCACGGTGCCCCTTCTCTGCCGTAGACGCGCCACTCCTTGGCGAAATAGCCCAGCTCGCCATCGGGGCGGGCATAGTCGCGCAGGGTGGAGCCGCCGGCACGAATCGCCGCCTCCAGCACCTCACGCACCGATGCCACCAGCTTCTCCAGCTTGGCCCGCGCGATCGAACCGGCCGGTTTGGTGGGGGCAATGCCCGAAAGGAACAACGCCTCGCATACATAGATATTGCCAAGCCCGGCCACGACGCGCTGGTCGAGCAGCAGCGCCTTAACCGGCGCGATCCGGTCACGAAACGCATCTACGAGATGCGCGGCGGTGAAATCCTCGCTTAAAGGCTCCGGCCCCAGCGCCTTGAACGCGGGCCAGCTGCCCAGCTCCGCCGTGGGTACCAGGTCGATCGAACCGAATCGCCGCGGATCGTTGAGCGCCAGACGGTGTCGCGCGGTCTCGATCACGACATGGTCGTGCTTGCCCAGCTCCGCCGGGTCGATCCGCCAGCGCCCCGACATGCCGAGGTGGAAGATCAGCGTGTCGCCGCGATCGGTATCGATCAGCCCGTATTTCGCGCGCCGCGAAAGGCCGGTGACCGCGGCACCGGTCAGACGCTGGCCCAGATCCACCGGGAACGGGCGGCGCAGGTCCGCGCGGTTCAGCAGCACGTGCTCGATCCGCTGCCCCTCCAACACGGGAGCCAGGCCGCGAACGGTGGTTTCTACTTCGGGAAGTTCAGGCATCTGGCCCTACAGCTAGGAAGTGCGGGGCGGAATGTCACCTGCCCCTCAGCCCCCTTGGTTTGGCCGTCGCGTGCGGCTAAGGCACCCCCATGCCCGATACCGTCTCCTTCGGTTACGAAGACGTCGCCCCTGAGGACAAGACCCGCCGCGTCGGCGAGGTGTTCTCGAATGTCGCCAGCAAGTACGACCTGATGAACGATGCCATGTCGGGCGGCATGCACCGGCTGTGGAAGGACCGTTTCGTCCGTCGGGTGAAGCCGCGCGCGGGCGAGCATATCCTCGACATGGCCGGCGGCACCGGCGACATCGCCTTCCGCATGGCCGAGAGCGGCGCCGCGATCACGGTTGCCGACATCAATCCGGAAATGCTCGCCGTTGGCGTCGAGCGCGCCGCGCAGCGCGGCATCGACGGGCTGGTGTGGACCGAGGCCAATGCCGAAACGCTGCAATTCCCCGATCGCTTCTTCGATGCCTATACGATCGCATTCGGCATCCGCAACGTGACCGACATTCCCAAGGCGCTCCGCGAGGCGCACCGCGTATTGAAGCGCGGCGGCCGCTTCTTCGTGCTGGAATTCTCGACCACCCAGTGGCCGGGTTTCGCCGAAATCTACGACGCCTATTCGCACAAGCTGGTCCCCAAGCTCGGCAAGCTGCTCGCGCAGGACGAGGACAGCTATCGCTACCTGATCGAATCGATCCGCCGCTTCCCCGACATGCCGAGCTTCGAGCGGATGATCGCCGAAGCGGGCTTCCGGCAGACCAAGGTGGAGCCATTGCTCGGCGGGCTCGTCGCGATCCACAGCGGCTGGAAGATTTGATGGGAGATCCCGTTCGATCCTCCCCGTGGAGGATCTGGGCATGACCGCGCCCGCCGTCCATCTCTGGCGCCTGCTCAAATGGGGCCGCATCCTCGCGCGCCACGGTGCGTTGCGCGGCATCGAGCGCGACGCCAACACGCCGCGTCCGGTGCGCCGCCTAGCCCGCATCGCCCGGCTGGGCGCCCGTGTGCCGGCCGTTCCCGCCTATGCCGATGCCTTCCAGGCGATCGGCCCGGCCGCGATCAAGCTCGGCCAGACGCTCGCGACGCGCCCCGATCTCGTCGGCGAGGAAGCCGCGCACGACCTGCTTCGCCTGCAGGACGCGCTGCCCCCCGTCCCCTTCGACATCATCCGCGAGCGGATCGAGACCAGCTATGGCCGCCCGCTCTCCGCGGTGTTCGCGGAAGTGGAGGAAAAGCCGATCGGCGCCGCTTCGATCGCCCAGGTCCACCGTGCGGTGACCACCGACGGCCGCCGCGTCGCGGTGAAGGTACTGCGCCCGGGTATCGAGAGCGACTTCGCCCGCGCGATCGACACCTATGAATGGGCCGCCGCCCAGCTCGAGGCCTATGGCGGCGAGGCGCGTCGCCTGCGCCCGCGCCTGGTGATCGAAAGCTTCAAGCGCTGGACGGTGCGCGAGCTCGACTTCCGCCGCGAGGCCGCCTCGGCTTCCGAACTCGCCGAAGCGATGACCGCCGAGCCGGACTTCATGGTCCCCCAGATCGACTGGCAGCGCACCACCGGCAAGGTGCTGACGCTGGAGTGGATCGACGGCATCAAGCTCAGCGACCGCGACGCGCTGGTCCGCGCCGGGCATGACATGCCGGGGCTGGCGGGCAAGCTGATCAAGGCCTTCCTCCGCCAGGCGATCGCCGAGGGCTTTTTCCATGCGGACATGCACCAGGGCAATCTGTTCGCGCTGCCGGACGGCCGCATCGCCGCGATCGACTTCGGCATCATGGGCCGGATCGACCGGCGTGCGCGGGTGTGGCTGGCCGAGATCCTCTATGGCCTGATCACCGGCGACTATAAGCGCGTCGCCGAGATCCATTTCGAGGCGGGCTATGTCCCCTCGCATCACAATGTCGCCGAGTTCGCCACTGCGCTGCGCGCCGTGGGCGAGCCGATGCGCGGCCTGCCGGTGAAGGAAATGTCGATCGGCGGCATGCTCGACGGCTTGTTCTCGATCACTCGCGACTTCGACATGATGACGCAGCCGCATCTGCTGCTGCTCCAGAAGACGATGGTGATGGTGGAGGGCGTCGCGCGCGGGCTCGATCCGGACATCAACCTGTGGGACGTCTCGGCGCCGTTCGTCCGCGAATGGATCCGCACCGAGCTGGGCCCAGAAGCCAAGGTCGCCGATCGGCTGATCGAGGATCTGCGGACCCTCGCCCGACTGCCGGAGCTGGTCCGCAACATCGAACGCCGCTTCCCTGCTCCCGGCGGGGCACCCCCGGAACCGCCGCTGCGCGAGATCCAGGTGGTGCGCGTCGGCGGCGGCTGGCGCTATGGGCTGGTGGCGCTGCTCGCGGCCGCCGTCGGCGTACTCGGAACGCTGCTGCTGGCATGATCCCGCGCACGCGCCGCGTGTGGACCGTCCACCCCAGCCGCTTCGCCGCCCTGTCGCGGAGCCGCGCCCGGCTGGCATGGCTCGCGGTGATCCTGGTCCTGCTTGCATCGCTGACGGCACTCGCCGTGCCCCCGCTGACCGGCACCGAAACTGGCGGCGATCACATCACCGATGTCGGGCTGTACGAACGTGTCGTCGCAAGCATGAAAGGCGGCGACGGCTATTATGTCGCGGCGAGCGATGCGATGCGCGCGGGCGGCTATCCGCTCTCGCCGTTCGTAACCGTGCGGCTGCCCGCGCTTGCGGTCGTGCAGGCGGCACTGCCCGGCTGGGCCAGCATCGCTCTGCTGCTCGCGCTGGCCACCGCCACTGCCGTTGCCTGGGCGACGCGCATCGGCGTCGCGCTCACCGGCATCGCTCCACGTGCAGTGTTGATGCTGCTGCTCGCGGCCTCCATGCTGGCGTTCTTCCAGCCTGCCATGGTGCTGTTCCACGAAGTCTGGGCGGGCCTGCTGGTCGCCTTGTCGCTTGTGCTGCGCCGCCCGGGTCGCGCGCTGGAATCGATCGCCCTCGCCTTGGCGGCAATGCTGATTCGGGAAACGGCCGCGCTCTATGCCCTCGTGATGCTCGCCTTTGCCCTGCGTGAGCGGGCGCGACGTGAGGCTGTGGGATGGATCATCGCGCTGCTTCTGCTCGCCGGCGTGCTGGTGTTGCATGCCCAGGCCGTAGCCGGTGTCACCGGCCCGCTCGATCCGGCATCGGCGGGTTGGACAGGGCTGAACGGCCCGGGCTTATTCCTCCAAGCCTTGCTTGCCGCCACCGCGCTTCAGGCACTGCCGGTAGCAGTCGGTGCGCTGCTGGTCGCCCTTGCGCTGATCGGCTGGGCAAGCTGGGACGATGCCCTGGGCTTGCGCACGTTCACGCTGCTGATCGCTTATGGCGCGGCTATCTCGATCTTCGCGCGGCTCGACAATTTCTACTGGGCGCTGATGATTGCCCCCGTGGCGCTGATCGGCCTAGTGTTCCTACCCGACGCGCTGGCGGACCTGTGGCACCGCGCGCTCGACAGACGCCGGATCAAGGTTACAACGGTGGTGCAATGAAGCGCATCCTGCTCATCGTCGGCGGGGGCATCGCCGCCTACAAGGCCTGCGAACTTGTCCGCTTGTGCCGCAAGGCCGGGATTGGCGTCACGTGCGTGCTGACAGAAGGCGGCCAGCATTTCGTGACGCCGATGACGCTCGCCGCGCTGTCCGAGAATCAGGTCTATACGACGCTGTGGGATCTGAAGGACGAGGCCGAGATGGGTCACATCCAGCTCAGCCGCCAGGCCGATCTAGTCGTCGTCGCGCCCGCCACTGCAGACCTGCTGGCGCGGATGGCCGGCGGCATCGCCAGCGATCTCGCAACCACTCTGCTGCTCGCGACCGACAAGCCCGTGCTCGCTGCCCCAGCGATGAACGTGCGGATGTGGAGCCACGCCGCCACCCGCCGCAACGTCGCCCAGCTGCGCGCCGATAGCGTCACCGTGCTGGAGCCCGACGAAGGTCCCATGGCGTGCGGCGAATATGGCCCCGGCCGCCTGCCCGAGCCCGAGGCGATCCTCTCCGCGATCCAGCAGGTGCTTTCGCCGGTGCAGCGGCTGGCTGGCAAGCACGTTCTCGTGACTGCAGGGCCGACGCACGAGCCGATCGACCCTGTGCGTTACATCGCCAACCGCTCGTCGGGGAAGCAGGGCTTCGCCATTGCCGGCGCGCTGGCGGTGCTGGGCGCGCGCGTGACCTTGGTCGCAGGGCCGGTGACGCTCCCCACGCCGGCGGGCGTCACCCGGATCAACGTGGAGACCGCGCGCGAGATGGCAGCCGCCGTCGAGGCCGCCCTGCCTGCTGATGCCGCCATCATGGTTGCCGCCGTAGCCGATTGGCAGGTTGAACCCGCTGCCCAGAAGTTGAAGAAGGGGGATGCCGCGCCGCTGCTGCATCTCGCCCAGAATCCTGATATTCTCGCCGGGGTGGCGCAGGGATCGCGCCGGCCGCGGCTCGTGGTGGGCTTCGCGGCGGAAACCGAACGAGTAATCGAACATGCCGTCGCGAAACGTACGCGCAAGAACGCGGACTGGATTGTCGCCAACGATGTTTCGGGCGATGTGATGGGGGGTGAAGCCAATGCCGTCCATCTCGTCACCGCGACCGGCGTCGAAAGCTGGGAGCGGGCGTCCAAGGCCGACGTCGCCCGCCGCCTCGCCGAACGGATCGCCGATGCGCTTTGAGGCTCTTCTACGCTACGAGCCTGCGCTCCCCTTCCGCTTGCGGGAGGGGTCGGGGAAGGAACTGACGTGGCAGAAGCGCGGAGAGGCCTCAGCCACTCCCGCAAGCGGAAGGGGGACGTGCGCTGCTAGGTTCGCCCTTCCGGCGCTTGCCGGTGTCGCCCTGCTCGCCAGCTGCACCACGCCCGTCGCGACGACGCACACTGCCGCTACGGTCGAGCCCGCGCTCAACCTCCACGCGCGCAATTTCGGCGCCGCGACTCCGAACGCGGTGCGCACGTTGGTCGTCGTCCTGCACGGCGATGGCGCACCGGAATCGCGCAGCGACCATTACCGCTTCGCCGAAGCGGCTACCCAGAGCATTCCCAACAGCGCCGCCGTCGCGCTGCTGCGTCCGGGCTATGGCGATGCCGCGGGCAACCGCTCGCCGGGTCAGGCCGGACTCGGTATCGGCGACGACTATACGCAGGAGCGGATCGACGCGATCGCCGAGTCGCTCGGCGTCCTGCGTCGCCGCTTCGCGTCCGCGCGGCTGATCCTGGTCGGCGATTCGGGCGGTGCGGCGATCGCCGCCGATATCGCCGGCATCCGCCCCGATCTGGTCGACGCGATGGTGCTGGTCGGCTGCCCCTGCGCGCTGCCCGAATGGCGCAAGGGCATGCAGAAGCAGCGCCAGGGCGCGGCTTGGGCGACGCCGGTCGCCAGTCTCGATCCGCTCAAGACCGCGGGCGGGGTGATGCCCGGCCTGCGCGCCGCCGTGCTGGTCGGCCTTGACGACAAGATCACGCCTCCGGCGCTGTCGCGCGCCTATGCGGAGGCCCTTGCGCTTCGCGGCATCGCTACCGATCTGCGGATCGTCCCCGGGCGGGGACATGATTTGCTCAACGATCCCGAAGTGCTGGCGGCTACCGTGCGGTTGGCGGCAGCACTTCCGATGAAAGGCTGACCTTGCTGCCGCCGATCCGCATCGCGATCCAACGCCTCTCCCATGGCGAGAATCTGCCGCTTCCCCGCTATGCCACCGACGGCGCCGCCGGCATGGACGTTGTCTCTGCAGAGGATGTTACGCTTCCGCCCGGCGGTCGTCACGCCGTCGCGACCGGCTTCGCGATGGCCATTCCGGCCGGCTTCGAGGTGCAGGTGCGCCCGCGCTCCGGTCTGGCGCTCAAGCATGGCGTCACTTGCCTCAACACGCCGGGCACGATCGACAGCGATTACCGCGGCGAGGTCAAGGTGATCTTGGCCAATCTTGGTGCGGAGGATTTCGTCATCGCGCGCGGCGATCGAATCGCGCAATTGGTGCCCGCCCCGGTCCAGCACGCCACGCTGGACGAAGTGACCAGTCTGGACGAGACGGCGCGGGGGGCCGGCGGCTTCGGCTCGACCGGCCGGTGATCCCCGCCGTTGCCTTGGCACTGGCGCTGAACAGCGCCCAAGTGCGGACGATCGATTGGCGCGCGCTTGCGCCGCTTCCCTATCGGTCCACACCGGTTATCACGCCGGAGATGCTCGCCTTCGTTGCCAATGAAGTAACGACGCGGAAATGTCCGCTGGCGATCGGGCCGGGCGTGACGCTCGCCCTGGACGTAGCCGTACTGGTCGATGCGCAGGATGGCATCCGCACCACGGTGCCTCGAGCGGTCCAGTGCCCGACCATCGAACAATATGCCGCAGCAATGGTGGCATCTTCCGCGCGCGGCAATCTGCTGCCGCGCATGGCAACCGCCGATCAATGGTATCGCGCCACCGTCACCTTCACCTGGCCCAGATGACGCTCTCCGACGAGGAGCTTGAGCGCTATGCCCGCCACATCGTCCTTCGCGAAATCGGCGGCGCAGGCCAGGCTAGGCTGAAGGCCGCGCGGGTACTGGTGATCGGTGCCGGCGGGATTGGCGCGCCTGCGATCCAGTATCTTGCCGCCGCCGGTCTTGGCGCGCTTACCATCGTCGACGACGATCGCGTTGATCGTTCCAATCTCCAGCGACAGGTGTTGTTCACCACCGCCGATGTTGGCGCAGGCAAGGCAGAAACAGCCGCGGCGCGCGTTGCCGGGATCAACCCGAACGTCGCCGTCACCGCCCATGCCCAGCGCCTGACTGCGGCCGAGGCCCCGGCGTTGATCGCCGGCCATGATGTCGTGCTGGACGGCACCGACAATTTCGCCACGCGCCTCGCCGTGGCCGATGCTGCGCTCGCGGCGCGCGTGCCGCTTGTCTCCTCGGCCGTCGCCGAATTTGAAGGCCAGCTCGGCACCTTTCGGGGTTGGGAGGCGGAGAAGCCCTGTTACCGTTGCTTCGTCGGGACGGATCCGGAGCGGGAAGGCGTGAGCTGCTCGGAGCAAGGCGTACTCGGCGCGCTTACCGGTATCCTGGGCAGCCTCGCCGCGCTGGAGGTGATCCGCGCGGTCGCGCCGTTCGGCGAGGATAGTGCCGGTAAGCTGCTGCTGGTCGATGCACTTGGCCTCCGCTTCCGCACGCTTCACCTACCCAAGGATACGGGGTGCCCTGCTTGCGGCACGGGAACGCTCCGGTAAGGAGAACGCGGCTACCGATTGGCGCGCCAGCAATCGACAGGAATCCGCACGATGCCCGAACCGACCGTTTCCGCCCCGCGCGTGCTCGTCACCGGATCGGCAGGTTTCATCGGATTTCACACCGCCAGTCGCCTGCTGCAGGCGGGCGCAACCGTACTGGGCGTCGACAATTTCTCTGATTATTACGACGTGGCGCTGAAAGAATCGCGCAACGCGATTCTGGCCAACCACCCAAGCTTCCAGCTGGCCCGGCTCTCGATCGAGGATCAGCCTGCGCTCGCCGCTGCCTGGGAGTCGTTTCGGCCCGATGTGGTGATTCACCTCGCCGCCCAGGCGGGCGTGCGGTTCAGCATCGAACAGCCGGCGAGCTATGTGGGTGCCAACATTGTCGGCACGTTCAATCTGCTCGAATTGGCGCGCCACCACCCGGTGCGTCACCTGCTCGTCGCCTCCACCAGTTCGGTGTACGGCGCCAACACCGAGATGCCGTTCGGCGAAACGCAGCGCACCGCGACGCCGATGAGCCTCTACGCCGCAACCAAGGGCGCCACCGAACTGATGGGCCACAGCTATGCCCATCTGTTTGGCACGCCGATGACATTTTTCCGCTTCTTCACGGTCTATGGGCCTTGGGGCCGGCCGGACATGGCGCTGTTCAAGTTCACCCGCGCGATCCTCGCGGGCGAGCCGATCGACGTTTACAATAACGGCAATATGGTGCGGGATTTCACGTTCATCGACGATCTCGCCGAAGCGATCGTGCGGCTGATCGATGCCGTGCCGGGGACTGTTCCGGTGGAAGGCGACAGCCTGTCGCCGGCGGCGCCCTTCCGCATCGTCAATATCGGCGCCGGCCGCCCGACCCCATTGATGGACTATATCGCCGCGCTCGAAAAAGCGCTGGGGCGGGAAGCAATCAAGAACTTCCTGCCGATGCAGGCAGGGGATGTGCACGCCACCGAGGCGTCGTCCGATCTGCTTCGCAGGCTCACCGGCTACGCCCCTTCTACCGCGCCGAACGAAGGCGTCGCCGCCTTCGTCCACTGGTATATGGAACAGTATCGGGACTGAAGCGGGGCGCCGGGTTCGCCGGCGCCCCTGCCCCATGACTCAACCGAGCGCACGCTCGGCAAAATCGCGCACCGCTGGCGCCAGATCCGGCCGCGAAAGCGCGACGGCGATGTTGGCGGTGATGAAGCCGGCCTTGTCGCCACAGTCATAGCGCGTGCCTTCGAAGGTCACGCCGTGGAACGGCTGGTCGCCGATCATCTGCTGCATCGCGTCGGTCAGCTGGATCTCCCCGCCGGCGCCCTTGCCCTGGTTCTCCAGGATCCGCATGACTTCCGGCTGCAGGATGTAGCGTCCGATCACCGACAGGTTCGACGGCGCGGTGCCCGGCGCCGGCTTTTCCACCAGCCCCTTCACTTCCGTGAGCGTGCCTTCCTGCGTGCCCGGGGTGATGATGCCATAGCGATGCGTCTGGTCGTCCGGCACGATCTCGGCGCAGATCAGGTTGCCGCCGACGCGGTTATAAGCATCCACCATCTGCTTCAGGCAGCCCGGCTTGCCGAACATGAAATCGTCCGGCAGCAGCACCGCGAACGGCTCGTCCCCCACGATGTCGCGCGCGCACCATACGGCATGGCCCAGGCCCATCGGCTCCTGCTGGCGAACATAGGCGATGTTGCCGGGCTTCAACCGGGTGCCGTCGAGCACCTCAAGCGACTTTCCGCGCGCGGTCATCGTCGCTTCCAGTTCGTACGCGATGTCGAAATGGTCCTCGAGCGCGGACTTGCCGCGACCGGTGACGAAGATCATCTGCTCGATCCCGGCCTCGATCGCCTCGTCCACCGCATATTGGATCAGCGGTCGATCGACGACGGGCAGCATCTCCTTCGGCATCGCCTTGGTGGCGGGCAGAAATCGGGTGCCGAGTCCCGCAACCGGGAAAACAGCCTTGCGCAGCGGCTTGATCGTCATAACCCCCTCAGAGCGAAAATTGGGTGCAGTGCGGCATAGCGATACGCCGCGAATGTGGCAAACGGTTGCTAAGGCCTATTCGTTCATCCGTCGCTTACGTTATGCTGACTGCATGGGGTGGGCACGAAAAAAGCTGTTCATTGTCTTTGGCACGCGGCCCGAAGCGATCAAACTCTTCCCCCTAATTCGGGCGTTAGCCGCCTATCCCGAATTGGAAGTCGTCACGTGTGTTACTGGCCAGCACCGGGGATTACTCGATCAAGTGCTTGGCATTGCCGGGATAAGACCGAACTTTGATCTCAACCTGATGGTGCACGGTCAGTCGCTCGATCAGCTTACCGCGCGACTGCTCCTCGGCATCGGCGAGGCGCTGGATGAGGCACGTCCCGACCGCGTGATCGTCCAGGGCGATACGGCAAGCGCCATGGCTGGGGCGCTTGCCGCCCAGTATCGGAAGATTGCGGTGAGTCATGTCGAGGCCGGTCTGCGCTCCGGCGATCTCCATCGCCCTTGGCCTGAGGAGGCGAACCGCCGAATCATTGGCGCTCTGGCCGATCAGCATTTCGCGCCCACCGAAGCTGCGGCGAGCGCCCTGCGCGCAGAGAATGTCCCTTCCGGTCGCATCCACATCACCGGCAACACGGTGATTGATGCGCTGGTGGAGATGCGGCGCCGCATCGCGGCCGATCCGTCGCTGGCAGCGGGGCTCGACGCGACAGCCCGGCGTTTCGCCGGCAAGCGGATCGTGTTGGTCACCACGCATCGGCGGGAGAATCTCGACGGAGGAATTGCAGGCATCGCGGCGGCGTTGCGGCGCATCGCCGCGCGGCCCGACATTGCCATTCTCTATCCCGTGCACCCCAATCCGGCGATTGGCGCGGCGTTGGATGCCCATCTGCCCGAACATCCCCGCATCGTTCGCACCGCGCCGCTCGACTACCTGCACTTCGTCCGCGCGCTGGAGATGGCGGACATCGTGCTCAGTGATTCCGGCGGCGTCCAGGAAGAGGCCCCGGCCCTGGGCAAGCCGCTGCTCGTCCTCCGCGACACGACGGAGCGCGCCGAAGGCCTTGCTGCGGGTACCGCGCGCCTGGTGGGCACCTGCACCGATCGCATCCACCGGGAAGTCACCCGGCTGCTGGACGATCCGGCGGCTTATGCCGCCATGGCGAAGGCCCACAATCCGTTCGGAGACGGCAACGCTGCGGCGCGCATTGCCGCGCTGATCCGCGCGGGATTCGAAGGCGAGCGTGCAAGCCATAACGACGCCGGCATCTCAGCCGCAGGCAGGGTGCGACTCGACGCGTGATCAGTGCGGCACGGCACCCAGCGCTACACCGGTCTTGTCGTGCAAGGCGAAGCGGTCAACCAGATCCGCACTGGCACGATTGAAGCCGACGAGTTCAACCTCCCGTCCGTCGCGACGCAACCTCGCCACGATCTTATCGAGGGCGCCGACGGCGGAGATGTCCCAGAAATGCGCGCCGCTCACGTCGATGCGCACGCGCTTTGCGCGGTCCTCCGCGTGGAAGGCGCGGGTAAACCGGTCGACCGAAGCGAAGAAGATTTCGCCCGCCACACGATAGGTTGCGTCCAAGCCGTCGCTGGAGACCGCCCGGTCGACCGAAAACATGCGCTGAACCTTGCCGGCGAAGAAGATGCCGGAAAGCAGCACGCCGGCCAGCACACCCATCGACAGATCCTGCGTCGCGACTACGACGGCCACCGTGGTCAGCATGACCACCGACGATGTTGGTGGGTGCCGGCGCAGGTTGGGGATCGAGTTCCAGCTGAAAGTTCCGATCGAAACCATGATCATCACCGCCACCAGCGCCGCCATCGGTATCCGTCCGACCAGCGGCCCCAGCACAGCGAGCAGGAACAGCAGAAATGCGCCTGCGGCAAAGGTGGAGAGCCGACTGCGCCCGCCAGAGGTGACGTTGATCACCGACTGCCCGATCATCGCACAACCGCCCATGCCGCCGAACAGCGCGGAGACGATGTTCGCCCCGCCCTGCCCGGCACATTCCTGGCGCTTGTCGCTTTCGGTATCCGTCATGTCGTCGACGATCTGGGCGGTCAGCAGCGACTCCAGCAGGCCTACCGCCGCCATCGTGACGGCATAAGGGAGAATGATCCGCAGCGTTTCGAACGTCAGCGGGATCTGGGGCAGCACGAAGCTCGGTAGCCCATCGGGCAGCTTCCCCATGTCGCCCACGGTATGGACGGGCAGGCCCAGACCGATGCTGATCGTGCTGAGAACGACGATGGCCACCAGGGGCGAAGGTAACGCCTTGGTCAGGCAGGGAAAGCCATAGATGATCGCCAGACCGCCAGCGACCATTGCATAGGTTTGCCAGCCGACGTTGGTCAGCTGGGGCAGCTGTGCGAGGAAGATCAGGATCGCCAGCGCGTTGACGAAGCCGGTAATCACCGATCGCGACACGAATTGCATGATGAGGTCGAGCCGGAGCAGCCCCGCAACGATCTGGATCAGGCCCATGAGGATGGTGGCGGCGAAGAGATAGTCGACGCCATGTTCCCGCACCAGCGGGCCAACCAGCACGGCGACCGCCGCGGTAGCGGCAGAGACCATGCCGGGGCGGCCACCGATCAGGGCGATCGTCATGGCGATCGCGACCGAGGCGTACAGGCCGACACGCGGATCCACGCCCGCGATGATCGAAAAGCCGATCGCTTCGGGAATGAGCGCGAGAGCGACGACGACGCCGGCCATAAGGTCGCGGCGCGCGCTGGCCACATCGGTGAACCATTGGCGCCGATAGGCAGAAAAGGTGAAAGTCATTGAAAATCCACAACAGAGCACGTGGCGCAGAACTGCGCATCGATATCGGTGCATGTTGTTGTCCGGCGGATCGGCGGCCGGAATAGCCACCCGGAATTGCACCGGGTCCTTGCGAATGCGCGGTCTGTAGACGCTTGCGGTGAGGGAAGCAACCGCCTCCACGGGCTGCCCTTGTTGCCCGCCGGCGCGCTGCGCTCTACCTCTGGCGCGTGAAGCTGCTTTCCTCCCTGTTCCGCTCCCGCTCGCCACGTGCCTTTGCACTGCCGCCGGATGTGCGGGCGATCGCGGTGGGCGATGTGCATGGCCGGCGCGACCTGCTCGTCCGGCTGCTGAACGAGATCGATGCGCTACGCACCGCCGATCCCCGCCGTGACGACCATCTGGTGTTCCTGGGCGACCTGATCGATCGGGGCCCCGATTCACGCGGCGTGCTCGATCTGCTGGTCGCCCGGCGGGCGAGCGATCCCGGCCTGACGATCCTCGCCGGCAACCACGAGGAGATGCTGCTGGCCATCCTCGACGGCGCCAGCGAGCATCTGGGCGAATGGCTGCGATTCGGCGGCCAGGAATGCATCGAAAGCTATGGTCTGTCGGCGGCAGACCTGATGGCGACCACTCCCGAAGAGGCGGTCGAGCGGCTGCGCGACGCGATCCCAGAACCTCACGTCGCGCTGATGCGGGAAATGCGCGATACGGTCGCGCTCGGCGACTATCTGTTCGTCCATGCCGGCATCCGCCCCGGCGTCGCGATCGAAGACCAGCAGGCGCAGGACCTGCGCTGGATCCGCGCTCCGTTCCTCACCAGCAGGGCGGATCATGGCGTAATGGTCGTCCATGGACACAGCATCAGCGAGGCGCCCGAAGAACGCCCGAATCGCATCGGCATCGATACCGGCGCTTATGCCAGCGGCCGGCTGACTGCCTTGTGCATCGATGGCGACGCGCGGCGCTTCCTGGCCGTCAGCAGCTGAATACGCACGAAAAAGCCCGCGAGCGGAACCGCGCGCGGGCTTTTCGATCTTGCGTCGTGTCCCGGCTTATTGGCCGGCAGCACCCGGCGGCATCGCGCCTTGCTGCTGCATCATCTGACGGATCACCGCAGCAGGAACCAGTTCTTCCATCTTCACGTCGAAGATCAGCACCTGATCCGCCAGCTCGTTCGCGGCGCCGGGCTCGGCCCCATAGCCCAGCTTCGGCGGCAGCCAGAAGCGATAGTGCGACCCCTTCTTCATCAGCTTCACGCCTTCGGTGAAGCCGGGGATCATCGGCTGGCCCAGCTGAAAACGCATCGGCGTCTTCGGCTGAAATTCCTTGCCGTCGCGCAGCACGCCGCGGATTTCCAGGACGACGCCGTCCTGCTCTTCCGGAGTGGCGCCACTGCCGGGCTCGATCACCTGATATTGCAGCCCCGATGCCGTGGTCTGCACGCCTGGCTGGCCTTTGTGCCATGCCATGAAGGCGTCGGCATCATAGCGGGAGACCACCGCGGTGCGCGTACCGCCCCAGGCGAGCGCGAACGCGACGGCGATCGCCGCCAGCACCCCCAACCAGATCCAGAGCTTGTAGCTGCCCTTGACGGGCTGGAGCGGAACGGCGGTAACCGACATGATCGGACTCCGGTAGGGGCATCGGCCCCGTCATGGAACATAGACAAAGACGACGAGCGCGATTCGCGCTCGTCGTACCGCAGCTTAGCGGGCGCTGTCGCGCTCGACGCGCTTGCGCTCCAGCTTGCGCGCGCGGCGAACCGCAGCCGCACGCTCGCGAGCGCGCTTTTCGCTGGGCTTTTCGTAGTGACGGCGGAGCTTCATCTCGCGATACACGCCTTCACGCTGCAGCTTCTTCTTGAGCGCCCGCAGCGCCTGGTCGACGTTATTGTCGCGAACGATGATTTGCATGAGGCCGTACAACTCCGATCAAAACTCAATAGAAAGGGGCCGCCGAAACCATAGTTACGGCGTCGAACGGGCCTCCTACCAGCGAGAAGGCGATTCTTCAAGCGAAAGCGTGCACCGCCGGCTGCGAGCCGCCGCTGTTGCATCAAAGCAACGCCGCTGTAGATTACACCAGATTGCAGGGCTGTAACCCGCTCGATAGATTCTGGCGGCACAAGCTCACCCATGATGCAGTCAGCCCTCGCCATGGATCTCGAAACCCGCCTTCTGATTGTCGATGACGACCCGGGGATCCGTGAACTCACCGCGGCATTCCTGTCGCAGCATGGCTATGTGGTCGACACCGCCGAGGACGCGACCACGATGCGGGCCGCGCTTGCCGAGAACGAATATGCGCTAATTGTTCTCGATCTGATGATGCCGGGCGAAGACGGCCTGTCGATTCTGCGCACCATGGACAGGGATGCGCGACCGGCGGTTATCTTCCATTCTGTGCTCAGCGACGATATCGATCGCATCGTGGGGCTGGAAATGGGCGCGGACGATTATGTCGCAAAGCCCGCCAATCCGCGAGAGCTGCTCGCCCGCATCCGTTCGGTGCTCCGCCGCTTCGCCAGTGCCCCGGCCGCATCGGTGCCGCAGGGGCGCACCTTTCTTCGCTTCGCCGGCTGGCGGCTGGATCCGCTGGGGCGGCAGCTTTATGATCCCGATGGCGTGCTCATCAACCTTTCCGATGGTGAGTTCCGCCTGTTGATCGCGCTGGTGGAGCGTCCGCGCCGGGTGCTGTCGCGCGACGCGCTGCTCGATCATTCGCGCGGGCCCCAGGCAGAGCATTTTGATCGTGCAATCGACGTCCAGATGAGCCGGCTACGCAAGAAGCTCGCACGGCCGAGCGACGACGAGCTGATCCGCACCATTCGCAACGAAGGCTATATGTTCGTGGCCGAAGTCACGACCAAGTGATCCGCAGGCCCGTTTCCATCGTCGTGCCGATGATGCTGTTCGCCATTACCTCGGCGGCGGTGGTGATGCTGGTGCAGTTCGCGATCGTGTTTCGCGGCCCTCCTCCAGGCTTCAGCCCCGTGCCGATCGCGCGGATCGCCGAGGCGCTGCGCACCGGTCGGGCGCCGACCGGCAACCCGGGCCATCCCATCCAGCTACGCTATGCCGCCGACGAATATTTCGGCCGTCGCGAGGAGCGCCCCTCGCCCGCACGCGATCGGTCGATCGCAGCACTGATCCCGCTCCCCGCCGATCAGGTGCGCGGTTATTATGAATGGCCGGTGCGCGATCCCGATCAGGATGTGCATGGCAGCTTCAGCATTGGCCGGCGAACCGACAAGGGCTGGCTGGTGGTATCGATCAGCCGCGCGCCGGCGCTGGGCCGCTGGCGGCTGGCGATCCTGCAATGGATGCTGATCACGCTGTTCATCCTCTCGTTGCTGGCCTGGGTGGCGGCGCGCCGGATATCGCGGCCGATTCGTAGTTTGGCCGAGGCGGCGAAGCGCGCGCGGCTGGGCGCTCCCGAAGCGATACCGCTGCACGGCCCGCGCGAGATCCGCGATCTGGGTCACGCGATGGAAGCGATGCAGACCCGCATCCTGCACCAGGCGGAGAATCGCACGGTGATGCTGGCCGCGATGGCGCACGATCTCGGCACCCCGTTGTCCCGCCTCGCTTTCTGGGTCGAACAATTGCCCGATGCCGCGCGCGATCGTGCCAATGCCGACATCGAAGAGATGCGCGGCATGCTTGCCGCCACGCTGCGCTTCAACCGCGATGATCGCGCCCATGGCGAAATGGTCCGGCTCGATCTCGGCAGCGTTGTCGAAAGCCTGGCCGATGATCTTTCCGCCGCCGGGCAAAACGTAACCGTCGACCCAGGCCCCCGCATGGTCGTGATGGGAGACGCGCAGGCGCTGCGGCGGCTGTTTGGCAATCTGGTCGAAAATGCGATTCGCTACGGCCAGGCCGCCGAAATCTCGTGGACCGTGGGACAGGGCTATGGCGAGATACTGGTTGACGATCATGGTGCGGGCTTCGATCTCGCGCGCGCCGATCAATTGTTCGCGCCGTTCGTCCGCGGTGAAAGCTCGCGAAACCGGGCGACGGGCGGCACCGGCCTCGGGCTCGCCATCGTCCGTTCGATCACCGAACTGCACGGGGGCGAGGTAACGCTCGCGAATCGGCCGGGTGGCGCCGGCGGGCGCGTTCGCGTCCGGATGCCGCTTGCAACCTGACGCAACACGCCGCGAAACGGCGACATCGGCAAGCAAACTCGCTCGATCAGTTCAGCCTTCATCACAGGAGGGCTGTTTTGAACGACCATCACGACCACGGACTCTTGCACGACCTGGAAGCAATGACCGCGCTTGCCAGCCGTCGTCGCGCGCTGCGCTGGTTCACCGGCGCGGGTACCGCTGTGGTGCTCGCCGCCTGCGACGGCAGCAGCTCCAGCGGCACCACCACCGCGACGGCCACCGCCACGCCCACGCCGACACCCACCGCCACCAGCACGCCCACGCCCACTCCGACGGCAACAGCGACCGGCAGCTGCGTGGCCGACCCGACCGAAACCAACGGCCCCTACCCGGCGGACGGCACCAATACCTCGTCGGGCCTCACATCCAACGCGCTCACGGCCAGCAATGTCGTGCGCAGCGACATCCGCCCCAGTTTCATCGGCAGCTCGACCACCGTGGCAGCGGGCGTCCAGCTCACTCTCACGCTTACCGTGGTAGACGTGAACAGCAGTTGCGGGCCGCTAGCCGGCTATGCGATCTATCTCTGGCATTGCGATCGGAACGGCAAATACTCGCTCTATGACCTGCCGAACGAAAGCTATCTGCGCGGCGTGGGCGTCACCGATGCAAACGGCCAGGTGACCTTCACCACGATTTTCCCCGGCTGCTATGCCGGGCGCTGGCCGCACATCCACTTCGAGGTGTTCTCCAGCCTGGCCACCGCCACCAGCGGCAGATACGCAACGCTGATCTCGCAGTTGGCGATGCCGTCCGCCATCTGCTCGACGGTATATAGTACCGCCAGCGGATATAGCAGCAGCCTGACGAACCTGTCCGGCGTCTCGATCGCCCGCGACAACGTGTTCGGCGACAACAGCGCCGCCCAGATTGCCCAGCAGACGCCGACGATGAGCGGCAGCGTCGACGCGGGGTACACGGCAACGGGAATTATCGGAATCGCGCGTTAGAAGCGCGCGGTCTGCGTCGCTCGCCGAGGGGTACGTCCCCCTGCGCGCGCCTTTCCGGCGGGCGACGCTCTGCTATAGACCGGGCATGGCCGATGCTTCCGATGCACCGCTCGATCGCGGTACCCGCCTCCGTTCGATCCTGGGCGGCTCCGCCGGCAATCTGGTCGAATGGTATGACTGGTATGCCTATGCCGCGCTCGCGTCTTATCTCGCGCCGCATTACTTCGCGCCGGGCACTGCCCAGACTTTAAACGCCTGGATCGTGTTCGCGATCGGCTTCTTCATGCGGCCGATCGGCGGCTGGCTGATGGGTGTCTATGGCGATCGCCATGGGCGCAAGGCGGGGCTCAGCCTCTCCGTGACGCTGATGTGCGCAGGCTCGCTGGTGATCGCACTCACCCCCGGCTATGACAGCATCGGCTGGGGCGCGACCGCGGCGCTGGTGGTGGCGCGACTTCTCCAGGGCCTGTCGCTCGGCGGCGAATATGGTGCCAGCGCCACCTATCTTTCCGAAATGGCCGGGAGGCGCCACCGCGGCTTCTTCTCCAGCTTTCAATATGTCACGCTGATCTCGGGGCAGCTTACCGCGCTGCTCGTCCTGTTGGGGTTGCAGGCGGTGATGCCGGAAGCGGCGCTGCGGGAATGGGGGTGGCGCCTGCCGTTCGCGCTGGGCGGCGTGCTGGCGCTGCTGGTCTATTGGCTCCGCCGCCGCTTGGCGGAGACCCCCAGCTTCGCCCAGCGAGATCGCCAGGCGGCGTCCGGCTTCTTCACGCTGTTCCGCCAGCACCCGCGCGAAGCCGGACTGGTGCTGCTGCTCACCGCCGGCGGCACGCTCGCCTTCTATGCCTACACCATCTATCCGATCACGTTCCTGCGAAACACCGCGGGCCTTTCCGACGCGGTGACCACGCGGGTGAACACGGCGGCGCTGTTCGTCTTCATGCTCGTCCAGCCACTGGCGGGCGCACTATCCGATCGCATCGGCCGCAAGCCGCTGATGATCGGCTTCGGCATCCTCGGCGTGGCGTTCACCTATCCCATCTTCGTCGCGATGGAGGGAGTTCGCGACGGCATGTCTGCCTTCTGGCTGATGGTCGCAGCGCTGCTGATCGTCACCGGCTACACCTCGATCAACGCCGTGGTGAAGGCGGAGCTGTTCCCTGCCCATATCCGCACCTTGGGAGTGGCGCTGCCCTATGCGCTGGCCAATGCCCTGTTCGGCGGGACGGCGCCATCCGTCGCCCTGTGGTTCAAGCATCAGGGCTGGGAGCGCGGATTCTACTGGTACGTCACGGCGATGATCGGCATTTCGCTGGTCGTGTATGTGGTGATGCGCGACACTGCACGGCACAGCCGTATCGCCGAAGACTGATGAGCGAGCGGCAATGCGCCTCAGCCGATCACCGTTCCTTCGCGCCCGGCGAGCACGCGGCCGATTGAATCGAACAGAGCATCCATCGCGACCGGCTTGAACAGCACATCGTCCGCACCGGTGGCGAGGCAGCGCTCCCGCAGGTCCAGCGCGGTGTCTGCGGTCACGACGATGATCGGCAGCGTCGCCTTGCAATCGCCTCTGCCGCGGATCCGGCGAATCGTCTCGAATCCATCCGTGCCCGGCATGCGGAGGTCGACCAGAACGATGTCGAAGGTTTCAGCGTCGATTCGGGCAAGCCCCTCCTCCGCCCAAGCCGCTTCCGCCATCGTGGCGCCCGCTACATCGAGCATGTCCTTGACGACCCGTCGGTTCATGGGATCATCCTCGATGAAGAGGATGTTCATCGGGCCTTGCCCATCCCGGTGTCCACGCGTGTTGCGACCGAATATCTCATTTCGTGGTGTATTATCGCCCTAGGCCGCTTGGGAAACAAGCGGGTCTTTCCCCAAACCATCTGGTATGCGCAAAGCCGCAGGTACGGCTACCGCAACCAATCTTTCCCCCGCTATCGGCTTTTCTACCACCTGCGTTGCGCCCGCGTCCATAAACTGTGCTTTCTTGTCGTCATCCGCGGCACCAACCAGCAGCGTGATTTCCGCCGACGCCAAACAACTTCTCAGTTTCTCCAATGTTTCCTTTATCTTATCTGCATCTATCAGTGCCGCATCATCCATGACGATCGCCGTAAGCCCGGGCGTTGCACTCGCAATTGCGAGCGCTTCTTCGCCCGAGCCTACGGCATGCACAATCTCTACCCGCGCTTCAAAAAGCCGACGCAGCATCGCGCGCACGATCGGGTTGCGTTCGACGATCAACATCTGTGCAGAATCGAGTGCCTGCGCCGGTGCCTGCCCGGGCGCTTCCGCACGCACCAGCGGGAGGTCCAGCGTGAAGATTGATCCCTCGCCCGGCTGGCTTGCCACTTGGATGTCCCCACCCAGAGCTCTGGCGAGGTTCCGGCAGATCGTCAGCCCTAGCCCGGTGCCGCCATATTCACGGGTGGTGGTGGAATCGGCCTGACGGAATGATTCGAAAATCTCCTCAAGCTTTTCCGGCGGAATGCCGATGCCCGTATCGCGCACCGAAATCTGCAAGCGGGAAGACTCCCCTGTCGGCGCTGTGGCGAGGGCCCGCAGCGCGATTCCGCCGGACGCTGTGAACTTTATCGCGTTGGAAAGCAGGTTGAAGATCACCTGACGCAACCGGCCGGGATCGCTGACAATCCAGTCCGGAGCCCCGTCGATATCGAGGGTGAAGGCAAGACCCTTAGCCCGGGCTTGTTCGGCCCAGAGTTGCGCCACCTCGGCCGCAAGCGTGCGGAACTGCATCGGCACCGGGTCGACCGTCAGGTTGCCGGTTTCCATTTTCGCCACATCGAGAATGTCGTCGACCAGCGCGCGCATTGTCAGCCCCGCGCCATGCACCACTTGGATGCGCTCACGCGCAGCCTCGCCCAGCGCGGTATCGACCAACATCACCTGCGTCATCCCGAGAATGCCGTTCAGCGGAGTGCGAATCTCATGGCTGGTCGTCGCCAGGAACTCGGTTTTCGCGCGCAGCGCCTTCTCCAGCGCCGCATTGGTGCCGGCCAGCACGGCATTGGCCGCCTGCACTTCGTTCCGGCTGCGCCGAACCGTGACGAGGCCAAGCGTGAGCAGCGCGAGCACGATCATGGTAGCGCCACCGATCAGCAGAAAAAGCGTGCGCTGCACCTCGGCCGCCTTGCGCAATTGTTCGGTCTGCAGCCGCTGGATGGTGAGTTCCTGATTGGCATAGTCAAACCGCGCGGCCATCAGTGCCGCGCTATTGGTGGTGGCGACCTTCGACGCCTCATCGCTCAGCCGCTTCAACGCTTCGAGGTGCACCAACGCGCGGCGATCGTCGCCGAGTTGCCGATAGATGCTGTACGCAAATAGGTGCGGAGTTCGGTAATCAGGCGTGGTCCGCTCGAGGTCTACACCCTTGAATGCGTTGCCGATAAGCTCTGCAGCACCGTGTAAATCACCTTGCTTCTGTGCAAGCTTTGCTGCCGTCGCATTCAATAGCCGTGTCAGTCCAATCGAATCTTCACCGTTGATAAGCGTGAACGCTCGCTTTAGCGTCTCACGAGCAGCTAGCAGAGAATTCGCCTCTATTTGATTGCGCGCGAGATTATCTAATATTCTTGCTTCCAAAATCGGTTTTTTCAAGTCCTTGGCAAGCCCTGCCGCCGCCTTGTACTCAGCCTCCGCCTCAGGATACCGCCTGAGATCAAGCAGAATGTTTCCTCGACTATTGTGCAAAGACAGTGACAACAAGGTATCTTTACTAAACGTCAAAGCCGCCTGCTTGTAATATCTTTCAGCTCGATTTCCGTCATGCGCCGAAGTATAAAGAGCCCCGATATTCTGCAGAGCAATAGACTGACTGCGCGGTTCGCGAAGTTTCTCGAACACGCGGTATGCCTGCTGAAACGAACTAAGTGCGTCTGCAGCTCTGTCTTGCATGAGGAACAAAGTTCCTCGAGACATCAACAGGTCTCCACGCAACTTGCTTGGCTCTCGTAGAAGGGCGATAGATTGCTGCCCTCGCTTTAGAAAATAGTTGGCCTGATCAAGGCGGCTAGTACGGAGCGCGACTTCTGCGCGCAACCAATCTGCCGTGCCCCTCAATATGGCTCGTTGCGCCGGATCTGTTACACCGCCGCTAAATCGCTCAATTTCGCTTGCGAGAGGGATGGCAGCAAGCGGCTGTTCGACGAGATGAAGCTTGGCCTCGGCCAGCTTCGGGGCGATGGCTTTAGGAATGGATAAGTCTGCACTCAGACAAGGAAACGACAGCAATAGGAGAACAAGGCTTATAAACAGCAGACGTACCCGGGAGAGTAAGTTGCGGGTCACGCTCGTTTCCAGAAGCTTTCGGAACGCAGGAACATAGGCTTGTTTGACAAAGTCTCCGCCAGACGGTCCTGTTCGCCGAGATAGGTCATCAGTGCAGGAAGGGGCAACGGGCGCGATATCAAATAGCCTTGTACAAGATCACAGCCCATGACGCTTAACAACGCCAGCGCCGCCGGCGTCTCCACCCCTTCTGCCGTGACTTCCATCTCCAGCGCATGTGCGAGATCAATGGTCGATCGCACGATCAATGGATCCCGATGGCTGGAGGTGAGCTGGGTTACGAACATCTTGTCGATCTTCAGCTCCTTCGCGGGAAGCTGCTTTAGATAGGCCAGCGAAGAGAGGCCTGCACCATAATCGTCGATGGCGAGGACAATGCCGTGATCGGCAAATTGCTGCAGGTGCCGGATCGCGGACTCGGGATCGCGGATTACCGCGGTCTCGGTGATTTCGAAGCCAAGGCTTACCTCGGGGTGCGCGGTGATGATCTTACACGCCTCGTGCACGAACTCCGCATCCGCTAGCAGCATGCCGGAAATGTTGAGGAACAACGGAAGATCATGACCGGCGGCCGCCATTACCTGCTGGTCGGCGATCCCTTGACGTAACGTCCAAAGCGTCAACGGCGCAATCTGTCCGGATTGCTCGGCCGCGCCGATGAAATCGCCGGGGAATATCAGCCCGCGGCTGGGGTGGTCCCAGCGGATCAGTGCTTCCACGCTCGTCACCTGCTGGCGCCGGACGCTCACTTTCGGCTGATAATGCAACGTCATCTCGCCGGCGCTAATCGCGCGTGGCAGATCGTGCATCAGCATCAGACGATCCACCACTTGGTCGTCACGGGACAGATCCAGGGCTACAAGCCCGCCTTCGTCCGCTGCTCGCAGGATTGCGGCCTCTGCCGCCTCTACAAGCTGAAGCGGGTCACAGTCGCCTTCCGGTCCCGCCGCCATGCCGAATTGAAACTCAATGGGAGATGGGAGATTCAACGACGCTTCCGCGGCAGCGACAAGGCCGCGAAGCGCATGAAGCATATCGGCGGCAGCTCCGAAGTCGCCGCACCGGCAGTCAAACTCGATAAGGTCGCGGCCACGCGAAACGACTGCAAGCTCCAGGGGAGCCGCAGTCACCATATCCACCACAACGTCGATCACCCCTTCGAGGCGCTCGCGTCCTAAATTTCGGCGCGCTGTCTCAAAGTTGGGCACTTGGCACAAGATTGAGACGATCCACCCATGTTGCACCGACGCTCTCCCGCCCCTTGCTCCGGCTTTGGAAGGAATAGTCCAGCACGTGCAGAAGCGCCACTGGCCCGAGTCGAAAATTCGACCTGCGAGGCGTTTTTGGCGAAATTTCCGCCGCATACGCGCCTTGCCGGATCGAATCCCCTCCGTCGCACAACCTGCGTAGTCCGCCGATGTCAACACTTGGTAAACAGGGGCCTGCACCAGATCCCGCATTTTCGGGCTCCGCAGATTCCCGGATTGAAGAATCGTAAATTTTTCGTTAACGAAATGACTTGCGCGTAACAGCGCAGAAATGGGAGAACATAAAATGACCTTCATCACCCTCTTCTTCAAAGATGGCGCAATGGGCACCGAGATCCGCCCGGTCTAAAGGCGCTTCGTCAGGCCGGTGGAGCGTCCGCCGGCCTGGCACATGCTCAGGTGATCAAGGTCTGCGTTTCGCAGGCCTTTTTTATTTCGCAGGTGCCGTCACGAACGCCTTTGCTGCACTGCAATGGCTTGCCGTCCGCCCAAGTTGCGCTAAGAGCGCTGGCTACCCGCTGGAAACAGCAATCGAGCCACAGGGGATAATCGTGCGCATTGCGATGATTGGCACGGGCTATGTAGGCCTGGTTTCAGGAGCCTGCTTTTCGGACTTCGGCCACGAAGTTGTTTGCGTCGATAAGGACGCACGCAAGATCGAGCTGCTTCACCAGAATGTGATGCCCATCTACGAGCCGGGCCTTGATGCGCTGGTGGCTAGCAACGTGAAGGCCGGCCGTCTCTCGTTCACCACTGATCTTGCCGAGGGCGTGAAGGATGCCGATGCGGTGTTCATCGCGGTTGGCACGCCCAGCCGCCGCGGCGACGGCCATGCCGATCTCTCCTACGTGTTCGCCGCAGCGCGTGAGATTGCCGAAAATCTTACCAAGCCCAGCGTGATCGTCACCAAGTCCACCGTGCCGGTCGGCACCGGCGACGAGGTCGAGCGGATCATCGCGGAGGTTGCCCCGGACAGCGGCGCCAAGGTCGTATCAAATCCTGAATTCCTGCGTGAGGGCGCGGCAATCGAGGACTTCAAGCGCCCCGATCGCGTCGTCGTCGGCACCGATGACGAATTTGCCCGCCAGATCATGCGCGAAATCTATCGCCCGCTGTCGCTCAACCAGTCGGCGCCGGTGCTGTTCACCGGCCGCCGCACGTCCGAACTGATCAAGTACGCCGCCAACGCCTTCCTCGCGGTTAAGATCACCTTCATCAACGAGATCGCGGACCTGTGTGAACAAGTGGGCGCGGACGTGCAGGAAGTGTCCCGCGGCATCGGCATGGACAACCGCATCGGTGGCAAGTTCCTCCATGCAGGTCCCGGCTATGGCGGTTCGTGCTTCCCCAAGGACACGTTGGCGCTGATGAAGACCGCGGCCGACAACGAGACGCCGCTGCGCATCGTGGAAGCCACCGTGCAGGTGAACGATGCCCGCAAGCGCGCGATGGGCCGCAAGGTCATCAAGGCGATGGGCGGCGACGTGCGCGGCAAGACCGTCGGCATCCTCGGCCTGACCTTCAAGCCGAACACCGACGACATGCGCGACGCGCCGAGCCTCTCGATCATCGCCGCGCTGCAAGATGCCGGCGCGACGGTGAAGGCCTATGATCCGGAAGGCGTCGAGCAGGCGAGCAAGATGCTCACGGACGTCGAGTTCGTCGAGAACCCCTATGCGGCCGCTGATGGTTCCGACGCACTTGTGATTGTGACCGAGTGGGATGCGTTTCGCGCACTCGACCTCTCCCGCATCAAGAATAGCCTGAAGTCGCCGGTCCTTGTCGATCTGCGCAACATCTATCCGCCGGCCGAACTCGAGCGCGCCGGCCTGCAATACACCGGCGTCGGCAAGCCGAGCCGCGACTGATCCGTTTTCCCGCCCCTGCCGATCGAACGGCGGGGGCGGGTATGCCGGACTAAACAATAACTAGATCGCACGCGCGCGCCGGCCTTTTTACATGCCCTACCATGCTGCAAACGAGCACCATGGATTCCGCCACCGCATCCCCCTCTCCGCTGACCCATCTCCAGCGGCTCGAGGCCGAGAGCATCCACATCCTACGCGAAGTCGTTGCCGAGGCCGAGCGGCCGGTGATGCTCTATTCGATCGGCAAGGACAGCGCGGTGATGCTGCACCTCGCCCGCAAGGCGTTTTATCCTGCGCCCCCGCCCTTCCCGCTCCTTCATGTCGACACGACATGGAAATTTAAGGCGATGTACGCGCTGCGTGAGCGCTCTGCAGCCGCAGCGGGCATGGAACTGCTCGTCCACCAGAACCCCGAGGCAAAGGCACGCGGGATCAACCCATTCGACCATGGCGGCCTCCACACCGATCTGTGGAAGACCGAGGGGCTGAAGCAGGCGCTCGACAAATACGGTTTCGACGCAGCCTTCGGCGGCGCACGGCGGGACGAAGAGAAGAGCCGCGCCAAGGAGCGCATTTTCAGCTTCCGCACTGCCTCGCACCGCTGGGACCCCAAGAACCAGCGCCCCGAGCTGTGGCGGCTGTACAATGCCCGCAAGGCCAAGGGCGAGAGCATCCGCGTGTTCCCGCTCTCCAACTGGACCGAGCTCGACATCTGGCAGTACATCCTGGCGGAAGGCATCGAGATCGTGCCGCTCTATTTCGCCGCGCCGCGCCCGACGGTGGAGCGCGACGGCATGCTGCTGATGGTCGATGACGAACGCTTCCGGCTCAACCCCGGCGAAGTACCGGTCGAACGCTCGATCCGCTTCCGCACCCTCGGCTGCTATCCGCTGACCGGCGCGGTGGAGAGCACGGCCGACACGCTGGAAACGGTGATCCAGGAAATGCTGCTCACCACCACCAGCGAGCGCCAGGGCCGGGCGATTGACCATGATCAGGCCGCCAGCATGGAGAAGAAAAAGCAGGAGGGGTATTTCTGATGACCGCCTATCGCCCCGATGCGCTGATCGCTGCCGACATCTCGGCCTATCTCGAACTGCACCAGCACAAGTCGCTGCTACGTTTCATCACCTGCGGATCGGTGGACGACGGCAAGTCGACGCTGATCGGCCGGCTGCTCTACGATTCGAAGCAGATCTTCGAGGACCAGCTTTCCGCACTGGAGAATGATTCCAAGCGCGTTGGCACCCAGGGTCAGGCGATCGACTTCGCGCTGCTGGTCGACGGCCTCGCCGCCGAGCGCGAACAGGGCATCACGATCGACGTCGCCTATCGCTTCTTCGCCACCGAGAAGCGCAAGTTTATCGTTGCCGATACCCCCGGCCACGAGCAGTATACCCGCAACATGGTCACCGGCGCCTCTACCGCCGATCTCGCCATTATTCTGATCGACGCGCGCAAAGGCGTGCTTACCCAGACCAAGCGGCACAGCTTTCTCGCGCACCTGCTCGGCATCCGCAATCTGGTGCTAGCGGTAAACAAGATGGACTTGGTCGGCTATGATCAGGCCATCTTCGACGAGATCGTTGAGGACTATACCGCATTTGCGCGTTCTATAGGCATCCAGGATGTCACACCCATCCCCATTTCGGGATTCCAAGGCGACAATGTCACCACGCGCAGCGACGCGATGCCCTGGTTCAGCGGCCCAGTGTTGCTGGAGCATCTCGAAGCGGTCGAAGTCGACGCCGACACGAATCGCGTGAAGCCGTTCCGAATGCCGGTGCAGTGGGTCAACCGCCCCAATCTCGACTTTCGCGGCTTTGCGGGCCCGATCGCCAGCGGCACCATCCGGCCAGGCGATGCGGTGCGCATCCTCCCTTCAGGACGCACCAGCACCGTCGTCCGCATCGTTGCGATGGGCGGCGATAAGGATATCGCGGTGGCGGGGGAATCGATAACCCTGACGCTTGCCGATGAAGTTGATTGCTCGCGGGGCGACGTGATCGCTGCAGCCGACGCCCCGCCCCAGGCGGCGGACCAGTTCAAAGCCACCCTTGTCTGGATGGACCAGGCAGAGCTGCTCCCCGGCCGCGCCTATTGGCTGAAGCTCGGCACGAAAACCGTTAGCGCCGTAGTCCGCGCGCCAGAATATGCGATCGATGTTAACACCATGGCTCGCGGCGCCGTAAAAACGCTGGCGCTCAATGACATCGGTATCGCGGAAATTGCGACCGACCGGCCGATCGTGTTCGAGCCATACGCCGAAAGTCACGATCTCGGCGGCTTCATCCTGATCGACAAGCTGACCAACGCCACCGTCGGCGCCGGCATGCTCGATTTTGCGCTGCGTCGTGCCCAGAACGTGCACTGGCAGGCGGTGGAAATCACCCGCGAGGCGCACGCGCACCAAAAGGGGCAGCAGCCGCGTATGCTTTGGTTCACCGGCCTGTCCGGATCGGGCAAGTCAACCATCGCCAACCTTGTGGAAAAGAAGCTTTATGCGCTCGGCAAGCACAGTTTCTTGCTCGATGGCGACAATGTGCGCCACGGGCTGAACCGCGATCTGGGCTTCACCGATCAGGATCGCGTGGAAAACATCCGCCGCATCGGCGAGGTTGCCAAATTGATGACGGATGCCGGCCTGATCGTGCTCACCGCTTTCATCTCTCCGTTCCGCGCCGAAAGAGCGATGGTGCGATCGATGATGCCGGAGGGTGAATTCTTCGAGATCTTCGTTGATACGCCGATCGAAGACGCCGAACGTCGCGACGTGAAGGGACTCTACAAGAAGGCCCGTGCCGGCGAGATCGCCAATTTCACGGGCATATCGAGTCCCTATGAGGCGCCGGAGGCTCCGGAAATCCGGATCGACACAACCCGCACCACCCCCGAAGAGGCAGCCGAACAGATTGTCGAGGCCATCATGGGCGTCTGGGCACCCGCGCTATGATCACCGAACTGACCGACGCCGAGCTGGCTCACGCCATCGCCACGGAAGCCGGAGAGCTACTGCTCCGCATTCAATCAGATTGCGCCGGGGGCGCCCGCGGAGATCGCGAAGCCAATCAGTTGATCCTCGATCGCCTGCGCGCCGCGCGGCCCTACGACACGATCCTGTCGGAAGAATCGGCGGACGATCTGTCGCGCTTGGCACAGGCGCGGGTCTGGATCGTGGATCCCCTCGATGGCACCCGCGAATTCGCCGAACGGCGCGAGGACTGGGCGGTACACATCGCGCTGGCGGTCGATGGCGAGCCGACGGTGGGCGCCGTCGCGCTGCCCCGCTTGGGCGTAACACTGGCAAGCGACATGCCGCCTCCACTCGCGCCGGCGCAACAGCCCCCTCGCATGCTGGTGAGCCGCACACGTGCCAGCCAGCTCTGTGCTGAGGTGGGGCAGTCGATCGGCGCCGTCAATGTCGGCATGGGGTCGGCGGGTGCCAAGGCGATGGCGATCGTGCGCGGGGAAGCCGAGATCTATCTTCACTCCGGCGGCCAGCATCAATGGGACAATTGCGCGCCTGTGGCGGTCGCGTTGGCAGCAGGTCTGCACGCCTCGCGGATTGATGGTTCGCCGATCATCTACAACCAAGCCAGCACCAGTATTCCGGATTTGCTGATCTGCCGGCGCGAATGGGCAGAGCCGGTACTCGCCGCCGTGGCCGCCTGCGAACCACAAGAATAAGGGCAAACCCGGAACGGAGTGCTCCCGACTGCGCTGGGCCGACCGAATCGCTTAGAAGAGTGCATGTGGAAGCGGCGATACCCCCCACCCTTCCGCGAGTAACAGCGTATTGGCGACGACGGCCATACCCCCGGCCACGCCAATGGTTGCAAGCCGGTGCGACACTTTCCGATCCCCTCGTGGCGCACCGGCTTGCTTCGATGTCGTAAGAACTGCTTGCGCACTGGGCCGGCCGCTTTCTTATATTGGCGGACCGGCTTTGCGCCTAGAAGTTGTACGACAGATTCAGCATATACGTGCGGCCGGCCTCAACATAGCCACCCTTGCGATCTACCGAAAGCAGAGCCTTGCCCATGCCGGCGGTCGACCAGAAGGTGTGGGCGTTGAGCAGGTTCTGAACCGATACGCCTGCCGTAAGATGCTGGTTCAGCGTGTAGCTCAAGATCGCATTCATCGTAGAAACCGGCTGGATATAGGTATCCGGCTGAGACGAGCGCAGATCGTACAGCTTGTTGCCGGTATAGACATAATTCAGAGCGGCGTTGATCCCGCCATGCATCCAGAACAACTCGGTGTTGAACATCACCTGTGGCGCCTGCGGCATGCGCTGGCGACGATAGGCGTTGGAGACGAACACCGTCGCGTCCGCACGCTGCAGCGTGATGTTGCCCTGAAAGCCCAGGCCATCTAACAGGCCCGGCAGCCCCTTCACACTATATCGCGCGAAGAGCTCGACGCCGTAGACGCTACCCTTGCCACTGGTATCAAGCGTTTCGATCTCGACGCCGTCCGGCGAAAGCTGGCTATTTGGGGCGGTCCAGACGTTCAGATCGCCCGACTGGTTGGTCGAACCGGTTGAGAACATCACATGGTTCAGCCGCTTGTAGAACAAGGCCGCCGAAAAGAGATCGGTGCCCGCACCCTTGTGCTCGATCGAGGTATCGATGTTCCACGCCTCGACCGCATCCAGGTTAGGGTTCGGCACGAAGATCGAGGTGATCTTGCCGCTATCGTCGCGCGACACGCTGGTCGGTCCGAGCAGCAGGTCGAACGCCGGTCGTGAATAGCTCTTGCGTACCGAGAAACGGTACACGGTGTTCTCGCCCGGGCGGTACGATGCGATCAGGCTCGGCAGCCACTGATCGTAGCTGCGGGCGCTGGTGGTGAAGCCGGCAGTCTTGCCGTCTTCCTGCCAGTAGCGGCCCCAGAACCAGTTGTGCTCGAAACGCAGCCCCGGCGTGATCGTTAGTCCACCGAAGGCGAGGTTCGCGAGCATATAAGCGCTCGCGCGGTGTTCCTTGCCGTCCAGCCGGTTCTCGTTGAGTTTGACAGGGTTGAGGCCGGGCAGCTTCGCAAGCGACAGCTTCGCGTTCTGGGCTTCCACCCAGCTGCGGTCGGGAATGAAGAAGGGCACCTGGGCATTTTTCATGAAGCCATTCAGCCGCTCGCCCGGCACAGCGCTCAGGCGCGTGATGTTCGGGTCGTTGGCCGAAAAGCTGTACTGCAGAGCGCCGTCATCCCCCAGGCTGTTTGAGTAGCGCTTGGCCGCTTCGAACTTGCCGCCTGCCTGTATCGAGGACAAGCCGTGCTCGCCGAACCGCCACGTAGCATCCATCCGGCCTTCCAGCTTCGATTCCCACGAATCCTCGAACTGCGCGGTCGTGTACGCTTGGGCGAAAGTATCGAAGTTGGTGATCGCGGCGCGCGCTGCTTCGTTCAGCACCACCTGCGGATTCGTGCGGTCCGCCATCCCGGTGATCAGCTGGTAGGTCGCCGGCCCGGTGGCGTTAGGGCCGATGTATGTGGGGCTGCGCCAGCTCGCCTGAATGCGCAGGGGGTAGCTTGTCGCGCCACGCGAATAGGCGCCGTTATAGTCCAGCGTCAGGTCGCCTAAACGGGTTTCGCCTCCGATCTTGGTGGTGAACAGCCGCTGGTTGCTATGCTCGGTGCGGAAGTAATTGCTGCCGCCCAGACCGTAGACCGCAAGATAGCCGGCCGCGTCATAATTGGCCCCCAGCTTGCTGCCGGCATTTGGATTCGTCTGTCCCGCCGTCAGGTTCGAAATGCGCGCCGCGGTCTGGTCCATCCAGCTCTTTAGGCGATATTCACCATAGGTGGTGCGGGCATACAGATCGGTGCTGTCGCCCCGCCATTCCAGGTTCACCGTGCCACCAAGGCGTTCGATGCGGTTCTGGAACACGTTCCACAGCACGCCAATCGGCATCACATTGTTCAGATTGTCGCGCACGGCGCCCGGCTGGTTCCCGTCGATCTTCGTATAGTCGCGGTGCATCGCCACTGCCTCGCTGAACACGTTCTTCTTGCCGTAGTAACCAGACGCGAAGATGCCGAAATTCCCGAACTGCTGCGCAGTCTCCAATTGGATCGTGCCGCCCCACGGGTCCTGGCCGCGCGCCGCTGCCCGACCCGCGATCAGCCCCTGCGCACGGATCTGAACATGGTGCGCGCCGAAATCGAATGGGGAAGCGGTGCGCAGATCGATCACGCCGGCGATAGCGTCACCATCCTGAGCGGCGGTCGGCGCCTTGTCGACGCGCACTTCAGACAGCGCGAAGGGCGATAACAGGTTCATCGAAATGGCGCGGGTGCGCGCATCGGTCTGCGCCAGGCGCACGCCGTCGAAAGCATAGGCATTGTACGCGGTGTCGAGACCGCGGATCGACAGATACTGCGCCTCGCCGGTCGCCGCCGCATTCCGCGACTGATCGACCGAGGAATTGAGGCCCGGCAGGCGGGTGAGCAGATCCGCCAAGTTCTGCTGTGGCTGAGCGCGTAATTCTTCACCGGAAACGATGGTGACCAGCGAAGGGCTCTTCACCTGTTCGTTCTGCGCATTCTTGATCGCGACCGTTTTTCCGGTGACGACGATCGTGTCTCCGTCCCGCGACTGATCATCAGTTTCCGCAAATGTATCCGCAATCGTGTCTTCACGCGTAGTCGCGGCGAACGCGTGGCTATGTGCGAAAAGTGCGACCGTGCCCCCGCCCAGGAGCAGCGCAAAGCGCTTGTTCCAGTGTCCCATTGGTATTTCCTTTGTCTTCCATTGTACCCGGCACATCCCCGCCGGCTGCCGCGGCCGCTAGCCGCACGAGGCGGCATTGCCGCGTCGCGATGATGGCGATACCGCTACAAGATGGTGACAGACATGCTGCATGGCCTGCGAAGAGACTAAGGACATTGGAATAATACCAATTTTGATTTGGTATTATTTTTTGTCACAGAGCGTTCATTGTGCCGAGCTAAGGGCGGGGGCATGAAAGCCTCACTCATCCGGCGCTTCGGCCTGCTCGCCATTCTTCTCCTTGCGCCATTAGCAGTGTCGGCGTCGGAGCAGTCGTCCCGCATCGAACGTGTGGTGCTGCTGATGCGCCACGGCGTGCGGGCGCCTCTCGCGGGTGAGGTGCCGCCCGCTACCCGCACCAGCCAACCCTGGCCGCGCTGGGAGGGGGAAGCGGAGCAAGTCACGCCACATGGTGCCGCCGCGCTGCGCGCGCTGGCTGAAGCGGATCGCCGCTGGTTCGCAGCCGCCGGATTGCTCCCCGCCAGCGGCTGCGTCGATCCGGCAGCCGTGCGGATCTGGACCAACAGCTCGCCTCGGACAATCGCGAGTGGAGAAGCCTATGCCAAGGGCTTGGCTCCCGGCTGTACTCTGCCGGTCACCCACCGCCCCGCAGGGGAGGATGATGCGATCTTCGAACCGCTAGGCGCACGTCCGACGAGCTTCGACGCGGCACGCGCCGTCGACTCGATCATTCGCTACACTGGCGGAATAGCGGCGCTGGCGAAACGCCATGCGGGCGCGCTCGCGCTGCTAGAGCACGTGCTGGCCTGTCCAGCGCGTCCATGCAGCCCGCTCGCGCCCTCCTCCGTACAGGCGACGGCGGACGGCCGCGGCATCGATCTGCAAGGTCCGATCCGCAGCGCTTCGGGAACCGCTCAGGTGCTGATGCTTCAATATCTGGAGGGGTTGCCGGTGGCGCAGGTCGGCTGGAGCCGCGCAACGCCCCGTCAGCTTGCGACGCTCGGCGCCATACACGCAGCGCTGTTCGATGTTTTCAGCCGTCCGCCCTATATGGCCGCTTTCCAAATGGCGCCTACCGTCGATCGCATCGTGCAGGATTTCACGGCTGACACCGCGCCGAGCATAGACCTTCTGATAGGTCACGACACGAACGTCGCGGCGCTGGCGGCAGTGCTGGGCGTGCCGGTGCAGGCGCAAGGCTTTGCGACCGGCGATCCCTCGCCCGGCGGCGGTATCGCGATCGCCCTCGTCAATACGGCCGAGGGCAACCGCGCCGTACGCCTTTGGTATCGCAGCCAGAGCGCGGCGGACATCCGCGCCGCGCGCGCTCGATCCCGATGGATCCCCTTGCAGCTACACGGTTGCGATCAAGGTCGCGAGCATCGTTGCCCGCTTCCCCAGTTCATCAAGCGGTTGGAAATCGCCACCGCGCCTGCACGCGGCTGACCGGCCGATTACGCGGCGCGCGAGTACGCCTTGGCACGGTAGCTCGCGAAAAGTTCCTCGAAATGCGTGTCCATTGTCCGCGTCGACGGCGCGTCAGCGGTGGCACGCAACCGATGGAACAACGGCGTCGTTTCGACGAACCGCCCCAATGCATCGCGAAGACTCACCGGATCGGCTGCGGCGTACAGCATCCCTTGGCCTTCGACGAACTGGTCGGCCGCGCCGCCCTGATCAGGCACGATCAGCGGCAGGCCGCTGGCGCGCGCTTCCGCCGCCACCATGCAGAACGTCTCCGCCTCACAGCCATGGACGAGCGCATCGGCGCTGGCTATCACGCGAGCAAGCTGTTCACGGCTGCTGGTCGGCTCGAACAACTGCGCATGCGGGTTCCGCCCGATGGCGGATATAACACGAGACCGCGCCGTGCCCGTACCGATCAGGATCAGCCCCATCGGCTGTCGCACCGCCGCTGCTTCGGCCGCTTCGATGACCATGGGCCAGCGCTTCTCGGCAGCCAACCGTCCCACTCCAATCAGCAGCGTAGCATCCGGCGCGAGGCCGCAGCTCGCCAGCAGCTCGATGCGCAAATTCTCGTCGCGCAGCCCAGGGCTGAAATAGCCGGGCTCGACTCCCATCGGGATCGTCACGATCTTCGACAACCCGCCTTCGGTCAGCCGTGCGGCCAAGTCGCGCCCGGCCGTCACCACCAAATCGAATCCCTCATCCAGGCGGCGCAGATGTTGCCAGAAGGACGAGAAGCCCCGGTCAATTGTCTCGCGATTGGCGATGGTGCCGAACCAGCGATAGGCATAGGCCGCCAGCGGATCCGCGTGCATCACCAGCGCGCGCGGCGCCGATCCCTGCCATCGCGCGACCATCGATGCACTGCGCCACGGCGAGGAAGCCTCGACGAAATCGGGCTTCCACCGGTCCAGCGCAGCGTGTAAGGCCGGCTCGTCGTCGAAATAGCGGTACCGCCGGTCTAGAGGCAGGAGCGGCGCGGGGATGGTGGCAAGCACCGCACCTTCATGCTCCTCGATGATCTCGTGGCGTTCGCCGGGAGCGAGGATGACAATCTCGTGCCCCAGCCTCGCGCCTAATTCCATTTTGCGGCGGACATAAGTTTTCACGCCGCCGCCATAGGGGCTGTAAAAGGCGCAGACGTCGACGATACGCATCAGCGCATCTCCAGAAGATCGCGATACTGGCCAAAACGGCCGCCTTTGGAGAGGGCGCCTAGGGTGCGATCGATGCTTCTCAGCAGCGCCGGCACGGTCACGTCACCGGGGTGCACGCCCAGGCGCATCGCAGGGCGGCGAGGCAGTAACGCACGGGCGAGCGCTGCCACTGCCAGCGACGAGGCAATCCGGCTCTTGCTGCGACTGGCCCAGGTGATCACCGGCCCCTTTGCCAGCACGCGATCCTGCTGCTGCGGCGCCCAGACTCGGAAATGATCCTCCGCCAGTGCGAAGCCGCAATCACGCATCGCAGCCCGGGCGCCGTCGCCATAGAGCCACGCGGGAGCGATGAAGCCGGTCACCGGGCGCCCGGTAACATCTTCGACCAGCGCGCGCCCGCGCTCCATTCTGTCGCGTGCGGTGGCATAATCAAGGCCCAAGAACTCGCCTTCGCCCGCCGTCATGTGCTTCGCCTTGAACCGTGCGCCGGCCGATCCATGCTTGGTGGTATCTCGGTGGAACCAGCCGTGCAGGAACATTTCGACCCCGGAATCTGCCCAGCTCCGCAGGCGCGTGGCAAACGGGCTCCCCCGTACCAGCGGTGCCGATCCCCAATGATCGGGGACCACCAGCATGGCATAGCGCGGCGCACCGATATGGCGCAGGAACAGCTCCGAAAGCTGGTCGACCGGGCTTTCCGAACGGGGGCTGACGTCGTGGATCGATGCCAGGAGGCTAGGGCCTTGAAGCAGGCCTGGAGAGTGGTTCGGCAGAGGCATTCGGCTATCTTTGCTGCGGGTGCGAACGATATAGAGCCGGAGAACAGGGCGGCAAGCGGGCCGAATTTCGGCATTTTCTAACGCACGGAAATGCAAGGCACAAAACCGCACGTCTGCCGCAACCGACGCGCTTATGCCGTATTTGGGTCGAGTCGGCGCCGGCTAGAACCAGGTGCGCACGCCCGCTACGAAGGCGAAGCCACCCGTCCCGTCGCCCCGCGCACGGGCAAGTCGCGCCGTGTCACCCAGGCGCCGCTCCCACGATACGCCGACATAAGGCGCGAACGCCCGCTGCCGCTCGTATCGCACGCGCAGCCCCAGCTCGAGATCGGTTACGCCGGCACCAAGCTGCGTGGCACGCACCGTCTGGGCCGAGAAATTGGCCTCCACCCGCGGCTGGAGCACCAGATTCTGGGTCAGGCGCTGGTCGTACGAACCCTCGGCCCGTGCCAGCAAATCCCCCTTCTCGGAAAGGAACACGGCACCTTCCATCTGGAACCAGTACGGCGCCAGCCCCTCGATTCCGATTGTGGCATAGCTGCGCGACCGTCCAGGCCGGATGTCGTGCCGCATGCCGGCCTGCAGGTTCCAGTAGGGGTCGATCGCGCGGCTGTAGAGCGCCTGCACCTCGACCTGTTCAGCCCGGCCGCCAAACGCGCCCTCGCCTTCCGATTTGAGGGTGAAGCGGTTGATGTCGCCGCCGATCCATGCCTCGCCGTCCCACCGATAGCCGTTGCGGCCGTCGCGTACCTGCACCTCGGCAAGGTTTAGCATCACCTGCCGGAAGGCCATGCCGCCATGATGGTGGCGCAGATGATGGTTCGCCATCGCCATTGCCTCCGCCCCCCAATAGCGCGCCGCAGCCAGTCCAGGCTTCGGTGCGGGTGGCGGCGCATTCCCGGCAGGCAGATCGGTCCCCGTCGCCATTGCCACGGGCACAGGGGGCGCCGACAGGTGGTGTCCGGCGTGCGGGTCTGCCTTTGGCGGCTCGGGCATCCGATGCCTCGCATGAGGATCCTCGACCCTCTCGGACTGCGTCTGCTCGGCTGGCGGGGAAGCGGGCGCGGCGGGTATATGCATAGCGCCATGGTGGCTGTGGTCCACAGTCTGGGCCGAAGCGGAAGTGGTCCAGCCGATCGCGCCGAGGCCAGCTAGCAGCAGCGCCTTCATGCCGCATCTCCATCGCCGCGCACCTGCACGACCTGCATCATGCCAGCGGCCATGTGATAGAGCATATGGCAGTGGAACGCCCAGTCACCTTCGTTCGCCGTAACGTCCCAGCTCACTTTCCCGCCGGGCTGCACCAGCACCGTGTGCTTGCGGGGGCTGTGCGCGCCGTGGCCGGTAACAAGTTCGAAAAAATGACCGTGAAGATGGATGGGGTGTCCCATCATCGTGTCGTTCACCAATGTGACCCGCACCCGCTCACCGGCGCGGAACGCGATCGGCGCAGTCACCTCCGACAGCTTCTCGCCGTCGAACGCCCACATATAGCGTTCCATATTGCCGGTCAGATGGATTTCCAGCTGACGCGAAGGAGCGCGCACGTCCGGATTGGGATCGAGCGCGATCAGGTCGCGATAGGTGAGCACACGGTGCCCCACATCGCCCAATCCCTGTCCAGGCTCACCGGTGCGGTCGACCGGCATCGGGGAAATAGTCTGGACCCCAGGCCCCTTCTTCACGCCGGGCGCGTTCGAGAAGTCGCGCATGCTGTGGTCCATGCCCCCGCTGTCGGCATTGCCACGCGTCATGCCCGGCATGGCGCCATGGTTCATGGTGCCGTGATCCATGGCGGACATAGCGCCATGGTCCATCCCACCCATTCCCATATCCTTCATCGTCGCGACCGGGCGGCGACGCAGCGGCGGCACCGCCGCCGTCATCCCGGCGCGCGGCGCCAGCGTCGCGCGGGCCATGCCCGAGCGATCGATGCTCTCGCCAACGAGCGTGTAGGCACGATCCTCACCGGGGGTGACGACCACGTCATAGGTTTCGGCCGGCCCGAACTGGAACTCGTCCACCTCTACGGGGCGGACGTTCAGTCCATCCGCCTGCACCACCGTCATCGGCAGGCCCGGAATGCGCAGGTTGAAGGTGGTCATCGCCGAGGCGTTGATGATGCGCAACCGCACCCGTTCGCCCGGGCGAAACAGTGCCGTCCAATTATCCTGCGGGCCCTGGCCATTGACGAGATAGCGATAGGTCGAACCCGTCACATCGGCGATATCGGTGGGGTCCATCCGCATCGCGCCCCAAGCGCGCCGATCGCCGGTGGCCTGGTCCTTACCCGCCAGCAGGCCGTCCAGCGCCTGCCGCTGCTGGTTGAAATAGCCCGGCTGCTGCTTGAGCTTGGCGAAGATCGCCTGCCCCGAAAGCGGGCTGTGATCGGACAGCACGATCACATGCTCCCGATCGGACAGCACCGGATCTGCGCCGGCAGGATCGATCACGATGGGGCCGTATAGCCCCTCCTGCTCCTGAAAACCCGAATGGCTGTGGTACCAATAGGTGCCAGCCTGAACGATGGGGAATTCATAGGTGAAGCTGGATCGCGGCGCGATTCCGGGGAAGGAAACGCCAGGCACCCCGTCCATGTGAAACGGCAGCAACAGTCCGTGCCAATGGATCGAGCTTTCCTCGCCCAGTTCATTGATCACGTGCAGCCGCACCTTCTGCCCCTCGCGCAGCCGGATCAGCGGCGCGGGCACCGTGCCATTCACCGCTACAGCGCGCATCGTGCGGCCGTCGATCCGCATCGTCGTTCGCGCGATGCGCAGGGTGATGTCTTCACCGGAAAGCACCGGCAGCCCTTGGGCCAGCCCCGCCGAGCCTGGCAGCGCCCAGGCGGGCAACGCCCCGGCAAGCGCGCCCCCCCCGGCTCCCAGGGCAGCTTTGCGCAGGAAATCGCGACGATCGATAAAAACGGTCATGCCTTCTGGTCTCTCGGCTGGATCGCCATGATGTAGGGCTTGACATCATGTTAGGGTCAAGCTGCCTTTTCGCCCTTGACCCTGACATGATGTCAGCCTGCATATCCGCTGCCGCTGGAGGATTGTAATGGCGAGCGAGCACAAGCATCAGGGCTGCTGCGGCGGCAGGAGCGGAACCGCGCGAGATCCTGTTTGCGGCATGATGGTCGATTCAGCCACCACACCGCACCACATTCGCCATGACGGCGCCGACTATCATTTCTGCGGTGCCCGCTGCCGCTCGCGTTTCTTGGCGGATCCACAGTCCTGGCTGGGCGACGTATCGCGCCGGCAGCCCCAGGCAGTCCCAGGTGCGATCTGGACGTGCCCGATGCACCCGGAAATACGCCAGGAAGGCGCGGGCACCTGCCCGATATGCGGCATGGCGCTGGAGCCGGAGGCGCCGAGCCTGGAAGATGCGCCAAATCCCGAACTGGTCGATTTCACCCGGCGAAGCTGGGTGGCGGCAATCCTGTCCGCCCCGTTGCTGATGCTATCGATGGGCGCGGAAATGTTGGGACTGCACCTGGTGCCGACGTCGTGGAACGCATGGGTGCAACTGGCGCTGGCCGCGCCGGTAGTCCTTTGGGCCGGGTTGCCCTTCTTCCAGCGAGGGCTCGCATCGCTGCGTACCGGCCATCTGAACATGTTCACGCTGGTGTCGCTCGGCGTAGCGGCCGCCTTCCTCTACAGCCTCGTCGCGACGGTCGCCCCCGGGCTGTTCCCGCCCGCCTTCCGAATGCACGGCAGCATTCCAGTCTACTACGAAGCTGCGAGCGTCGTCATCACCCTGGTCCTGCTTGGACAGGTGCTGGAACTGCGCGCACGCGCCGCGACCGGCCGCGCCATCCGTGCACTTCTGCACCTCGCGCCTAAAACTGCGCACCGTATTGACGACCAGGGGCAGGAGACGCAGGTCGATCTCGCGGAAGTCTCCACGGGCGATCGTCTGCGTCTGCGTCCGGGCGAGACGGTACCGGTCGACGGCGAGGTGTTGGAAGGTCGGTCGGCGATCGACGAATCCATGCTCACCGGTGAACCCGCGCCGGTTCCGAAGCGGGCGGGCGCGAAGGTCACCGGCGGAACAGTGAACACCACCGGCACACTGGTGATCCGTGCGGCGGCAGTGGGCGCGGATACCGTACTCGCCCGCATCGTGAAGATGGTCGCAGAGGCACAGCGCAGCCGCGCGCCGATCCAGGCAGTGGCTGACCGCGTCTCCAACTGGTTCGTGCCGCTGGTGGTGATCGTCGCCGCAATGACATTCCTCGCCTGGAACCTTGCAGGTCCGGAGCCGCGCTTCGGCCACGCGCTGCTCAACGCCATCGCCGTGCTGATCATCGCATGCCCATGCGCGCTCGGCCTCGCCACGCCGATGTCGATCATGGTTGGCACCGGGCGAGGCGCCCATGCCGGCGTGCTGGTGAAACACGCCGAGGCACTACAGGCGCTGGAAAAGGTCGATACACTGGTCATCGACAAGACCGGTACGCTGACTGAAGGTAAGCCGAAATTGGTGGCGATCCAAGCGACCGCCGCCTTCGCGGAGGACGAGTTGCTCGCCCTTGCCGCTGCGGTCGAGCGTCATTCCGAACATCCGCTCGCCCACGCAATTGTTGGTGCAGGCGAGGAACGGGGGCTGGTGCTATCCGAAGCAGCGGATTTCGTCTCCACCACTGGCGCGGGCGTCCGCGCAATGGTGGGCGGGCGCAACATCGCGATCGGCAATGCTGCGATGATGCGCGCCGTCGGTGCCGATCCAACGCCGCTCCAGGATCTGGCACAGGCCCATCGCCGCACCGGCGCCGGCGCGATGCTGGTCGCCGTCGATGGCAGCCTCGCCGGCGTTCTCGCCGTTGCCGATCCGATAAAGGAGTCGGCCCGCACGGCGCTCGCCGATCTGCACCGCGAAGGTCTGCGCATCGTGATGCTCACCGGCGACAGCCGCACGACCGCCGAGGCGGTGGCCGCACAACTCGGCGGAATCGACAGCGTTCAGGCCGAATGCACCCCGGAAGAAAAGGCACGCGCCGTCGGTGACCTCAGGCGGCAGGGCGCAGTCGTCGCCATGGCCGGAGATGGAATCAACGACGCCCCCGCATTGGCGGCGGCAGATGTCGGCATCGCCATGGGGACGGGCACGGATGTCGCAATCGAAAGCGCCGGCATCACGCTTACCGCAGGCGACCTCGCCGCGCTGGTCCGTGCCCGCCGCCTTTCCCATGCGACGATGCGCAACGTGCGGCAGAATCTGTGGTTCTCGTTCTGCTTCAACGGCATTGGCGTGCCGGTCGCGGCGGGTGGGCTGTACCCCGTGGCGGGGATTCTGCTATCGCCGATGCTCGCCGGCGCTGCGATGGCGCTTTCCTCCTTCGCAGTTGTCTCGAACGCGCTGCGATTGAACGGAGTCAAACTTTGAACATCGGTCAGGCATCCAGCGCGAGCGGAGTCTCGCAGCGAATGATCCGCCATTACGAGAAGATCGGATTGATCCCGGAGCCTGCGCGACGGGACAGCGGCTATCGCGACTATGCCGATACAGACGTGGCCCGACTACGCTTCGTCGCGCATGCACGCGATCTCGGCTTCCCGATCGACGACATTCGCGCGCTGCTCAGCCTTTGGCAGGATCGGGGCCGGTCGAGCGCAGACGTGAAGGCACTCGCCCAGGCTCGCGCCGAAGAACTCGGCCGAAAAGCCAAGGCGCTGGAGGAGATGCGTGCCACCCTGCTCGATCTGGCGGCCCGCTGCCACGGCGATGATAGGCCCGACTGCCCGATCATCGACCGGCTCGCCAGCAGCCCGGTCACTCCACCGTGACGGATTTGGCCAGGTTGCGCGGCTGATCCACATCGGTGCCCTTCGCAACTGCCACATGGTAGGCGAGCAGTTGCACCGGCACCGCATAGACTAGGGGTGCGATCAGGGGGTGGACTTTGGGCATGGTGATGGTTGCGATGGCCCCGTCACCGGCTGCCTGGATGCCGTCATAATCCGAAATCAGCACCACCTTTCCGCCGCGTGCCTGGACTTCCTGCATGTTGCTGACGGTCTTATCGAACAACGGGCCCGAGGGCGCGATGACGATCACCGGCACGGCATCGTCGATCAGTGCGATGGGCCCGTGCTTCATCTCGCCGGCGGCATAGCCTTCGGCGTGGATATAGCTGATCTCCTTCAGCTTGAGCGCGCCTTCCAACGCCAGCGGGTAATCGGTGCCGCGCCCCAGATACAGCACGTCGCGCGCCGCAGCGATCACCCCGGCCATCGCCTGGATCGATTCGTCATAGGCAAGCGCGGCATTGAGCGAGGCCGGGGCTTCGGCCAGATGCCGGACGACGCGGCGCTCCTCGGCCTCGGACAGCCGACCCTTGGCCTTGGCCAGATTGGCCGCCAGCGCCGCCAGCACCGCCAGCTGGCAGCTGAACGCCTTGGTCGATGCGACGCCGATCTCCGGCCCGGCATGGGTGGGCAGCAGCAGGTCCGCCTCGCGCGCCATGGTGCTGGTCGGCACGTTGACCACCGCGGCGATCGTCTGCCCCTCGCTGCGGGCATGACGGAGCGCGGCCAGCGTATCCGCCGTCTCGCCCGACTGGCTGATCACGATCATCAGCCCGCCCTCTTCCATCACCGGAGCGCGGTAGCGAAACTCGGAGGCGACATCGATGTCCACGGGCACACGGGCGAACTGCTCGAACCAGTATTTCGCCACCATGCCGGCATAATAGCTGGTGCCGCAGGCGACGATGGTGACGCGCTTGATCGCTGAGAGATCGAACTCCGGGATCGGCAGCGTGATCTTTTCCTCCATGCGCTGGAGGTAGGAGCGCAGCGTCTGCGCCACGACGATCGGCTGCTCGTAAATCTCCTTCAGCATATAGTGCCGATGGTTGCCCTTGGAGATCAGCTCGCCGGTGACGCCGGAGATGGTGATCGGCCGCTCGACGGGGTTGTTGTCCTTGTCGAAGATCGCCGCACCTTCCTTGGTGATGACGACCCAGTCGCCCTCCTCCAGATAGGCGATGCGCTGGGTGAGCGGTGCCAGCGCCAGCGCGTCCGAGCCGAGATAGGTCTCGCCCTCGCCATAGCCGACGACCAAAGGCGAGCCGAGCCGCGCGCCGATCAGCAGATCCGGATGTTGGCGGAACAGGATGGCGAGCGCGAAGGCACCATGGAGGCGCGGCAGCACCTCGCGCACCGCATCGGTCGGGGCAAGGCCGGCCTCAACCTTCTCGCTGACCAGATGCGCGACAACTTCAGTGTCGGTCTCGCTGGTGAAGGTGCGGCCGCGCGCGGTCAGTTCCTCGCGCAGCGCCTTGAAATTCTCGATGATGCCGTTGTGGACCAGCGCCACTTCCCCGGTGGCGTGCGGGTGGGCGTTGTTGGTGGTCGGCCCGCCATGCGTCGCCCAGCGGGTGTGGGCGATTCCGGTGGTGCCGGGCAGCGGGTTGGCGGCGAGTTCCTTGCCGAGATTGACCAGCTTGCCCGAAGCGCGGCGACGCTCGATCCGCCCGTCTACGTCCGTCGCGATGCCGGCCGAATCATAGCCGCGATATTCCAGCCGCTTGAGGCCTTCGAACAGACGCTCTGCGACGTCTTCCTTGCCCACGATTCCAACGATTCCGCACATGGCATCCGCCCTCCTTCCCCTGCCCTAGCGCGGGTACGGGGCCGCCGCCAGCGGGGGGCCGCGGAGAGTTGCTCCAGTCAGCACGTCCTGCCCGGAAAAGCATTTGGGGGAAGATTTCAGAACTCTTCTATCCTCCCGGCCACACAGCCCCACCCAAGCGCCGCACCGCCTGCGTTAATGCGGGAAATTGGTGTCGATGAAAATTCGCGTGAATTCGCCAGGGTCGGGCTCGCGCCCCTGGGACTCGACGAATTTCTCGCGGCCCTTTTCCCACACTTCCAGAATCGCGCCCTGCATGCCGTCTTGAAAGCCCATCCGGTTCTCGACGATGCCGCGCCACGGGCCTTCGGCTTCGAAGACCTGGTGCAGCTGCGGCTCGAGCGACATCAGTTCCGCATCGGTGGACGGCGGCAGATGGCCGATCGCGTCGAGCACATAGCAGTCGAGCAGCTTGAGGAACGGCTTGCCAGTGTATCGATCGCTCATTTTGCGGCCTTTCGTGCCTTCATGGTTGCACGGAAGGTCGTGGCCCAGCCCTGTTTCTTCAATGTCTCCGGCCGAGTGACGGCCAGCGCATCGGCCTCCACATCGCGGGTAATGACCGATCCGGCGCCGATGATGGCGCCCTCACCGATTGCCACCGGGGCCACCAGCGCGCTGTTCGATCCGATGAACGCCCCTGCCCCGATTACCGTCTTCTGCTTGAGAAAGCCATTGTAATTGCAGGTGATCGTGCCCGCACCTATGTTTGCGCCGGCACCTACGCTGGCATCGCCCAAATAGGTGAGGTGGTTGGCTTTGGCGCCCTTGCCGAGCACCGCGTTCTTCAGCTCGACGAAATTTCCGACATGGGCATTAGCCTCCAGCACTGCGCCGGGCCGCAGGCGCGCGAACGGGCCCACGGTGGCGCCGCTCGCAATGACCGCGCCCTCGATATGGCTGAACGCGCGCAGCACCACGCCGTCCGCCACGGTGACGCCGGGGCCGAACACGACGTTGGGCTCGATCGTCACGTCACGGCCTATCTGGGTGTCATGGGCGAACCACACTGTCTCCGGCGCGATCAGAGTCGCGCCTTCGACCATCGCGCGGGCGCGGCGGGCCCGCTGCCACTCGGCCTCCAGCGCCGCCAGCTCGCCGCGGCTGTTGACGCCGGTGACTTCGGTAGCATCGGTTTCGATCACCGCCGCGACCCGTCCGTCGCCATTCGCCAGCTCGACGATGTCGGTGAGGTAATATTCGCCCGCTGCATTGTCGCTGGTCACGCGCGCGAGCAGCGCGAACAGGTCCGCGCCGCGCACCGCCATAAGCCCCGAATTGCACAGCGTGACGGCGCGTTCCTCCGGCGAAGCATCCTTAAACTCGACGATCTTCGACAGACGATCGCCGCCCTCGACGATCAGCCGGCCATAGGCCCCGGGATCCGCCGGGCGGAAGCCGAGCACTACCACCGCGGGCGCGTCGTCCTCATGCAACCGCTCGACCATGCGCCGCATCGTCGCGGTGGTGACCAGAGGCACGTCGCCGTAGAGGATCAGCACGTCGCCCGAGAAGCCGGCCAGTGCCTCCTTCGCCTGGAGCACCGCATGGCCGGTACCGAGTTGTTCGGCCTGGTGCGCCGTCTCGGCCCCCAGCGGCGTAACGGCCGCTTCCACCTGCTCCCGACCCGCGCCGACCACCACCACCTCACGCGCGGCGCCCAGCGCCTTCACGCTGTCGATCAGGTGGAGCAGCATCGGCCGCCCGGCGATCGGGTGGAGCACCTTGTGCATGTCGGATTTCATCCGCGTGCCCTTGCCGGCGGCGAGGATGATCGCGGCGATGGGTGCAGTCACGTGGCCAGTCTCCATTAGCGGGGCCATGGCACCTGCCACGCATCGGTTGCCTTTTCCAGCATGGCGGTGCCATGGCCGGGCCATGGCCGCTTTTCCCTTCGCCACCATCGGCTTTGATCTCGACGGAACGCTGCTAGACACCAGTGGCGACATCGCTGCCGCGCTCAACCGGGTGCTGGTAGCCGATGGCCGCCCCGCCCTGCCGATGGCGAAGGTGCTGGGGATGGTGGGCCGCGGTGCGCGGGTGCTGCTGGAGCAGGCGGTGCGGGCGACCGGCGGCGGCGAGAGAGGCACGGTAGAGCGCCTCCACCAGCACTTCGTCGACGCCTACGCCGCGCATATCGCCAATCATAGCCACCCCTATCCGGGCATGATCGCGGCGCTCGACACGCTGGGGACGCGCGGCGTCGCGCTGGCGGTGGTCACCAACAAGCCGGAGGCGCTTACCCTGCCGCTGCTGAAGGCGACCGGGCTTCTCCCCCGCTTCGCCTGCGTGATCGGCGGCGATACGCTAGGCCCCGGCACCGCAAAACCTTCGCCTGCGCCGATGCTGGAGATGCTGCGCCGCTGCGGGGGGCCGGCTGCATTCGTGGGTGATTCGATCTACGATGTGCAATCGGCACAGGCCGCCGGCCTGCCGGTGATCGCGTGCAGCTTCGGCTTCTCGGCAGTGCCGGTCGCGACGCTCAACGCCGAAGCGGTGATCGATTCCTATGCCGAGCTCCTCCAGGCGCTCGAGGCACTTCGGCCAATCAGGGTTTGACAGCCAGCGCCCCCACGGCGAAACACAAGCTGTCGGAAAGGGAGAGAATCCGGGAAACCGGATCGCCGAAGGAGCAACCGCCCCGGAAACTCTCAGGCAAAAGGACCTTCCGGCCACCACATTCTGGAGAGTGGCGCCGCGCGCGCCCGCCGACGGGATAGCGATCTCAGGCAAACGGACAGAAGGGGCCCGCAACCGAGTGTTTCAGGAGACGGGTTCCGTGGCGACCAAAGGCGTCGGGCCGAATGCAGGGCCGATCAGCATCACCGACGTGTTCACCATCGGCATCGGGCCGTCGAGCTCGCATACCGTGGGGCCGATGCGCGCCGCGCGCGACTTCGCCGCCTGGGTGGTTGCGGATGGACGCAGCGTCACCAAGCTGTGCTGCGAGCTGTTCGGCTCGCTGGCGCTGACCGGGCGGGGCCATGCGACCGATCGCGCGGTGATCCTGGGCCTCGCGGGCGAGCGGCCCGACGGCGTCGATCCGGATGCGGTGGAGCCGATGCTGGCGACGATCGTCGCCGAGCGTCGCATCCTGCTGGGCGGCACCGCGTCGGTGGGATTCGACCCGGACGCCGACATCAAGTTCCGCAAGCGCCAGTTCCTCCCCGGCCACCCCAACGGCATGAAGCTGCGCGCGACGCTGGTCGACGGCGCAGTGCTGGAGCGGACCTATTATTCGGTCGGCGGCGGCGCGATCCGGCGTGAGGGCGAAGAAGACGCGGCCGGGCTCTCCGCCGGCACCAACCACCCCTTCGCCAGCGCCCGCGAGATGCTGCAGCGCTGCGATGAGCTCGGCCTCGACATCGCCGGGCTGATGCTCGCCAACGAGCGCGGCTGGCGCGATGATGCCGCGACGCTCGCCTTTGTCGACGGTATCCATGCGGCGATGAACGCGTGCATGGATCGCGGCATGGTGCAGGACGGCATCCTGCCCGGCGGGCTGGAAGTACCCCGCCGCGCGCGGAAACTGCACCAGAAGCTGATGGCGCGCGGCCCCCGCGTCGAGCCCGCCTCGGTGCTCGAATGGGTGAGCCTGTGGGCGTTGGCGGTGAACGAGGAGAATGCCGCCGGCGGCCGCGTCGTCACCGCGCCTACCAATGGCGCGGCGGGGGTGATCCCGGCGGTGCTGCGCTATTACGAATGCTTCGTCGGCAACGCGACCGAGGCGGGCAGCCGCCGCCTGCTGCTCACCGCGGCGGCGATCGGCATCCTCTACAAGCGCCAGGCCTCGATCTCGGCCGCCGAGATGGGGTGCCAGGGCGAAGTGGGCGTCGCCTGCTCGATGGCCGCGGCGGGGCTTGCTGCGGCGCTGGGCGGCAGCAACGCGCAAATCGAAAATGCCGCCGAGATCGGCATGGAGCACAATCTGGGGCTGACTTGCGATCCGATCGGCGGGCTGGTGCAGATTCCCTGCATCGAGCGCAACACCATGGGCGCAGTGAAGGCGATCAACGCGGCGATGCTGGCGCTGCACGGCGACGGGACGCACAAGGTATCGCTCGACGCCGTGATCGAAACGATGCGCCAGACCGGCCTCGACATGCGCTCCAAATACAAGGAGACGAGCCTCGGCGGCCTGGCGGTGAACGTGGTGGAGTGTTGAGGCTGCGGCGCCGGATCGATCCGGCGCCGATTGCCGTTCACTTCTGCGCGGCGGCCTTTTCGGTGTAGAAGCGCGCCAGCACGTCGAAGGCGGGTTTGCGCTGGCCCGTTTCCGAGATCAGCCCCTTGCGGTTCCAGCCTTGCTGGAAATCCGGGTGCTGGCGGCGTGGCGAGCGGAAATCCTTCAGGATCCAGGGCGACATGCCCTGCAGCGTCGGGATCCGCGCGGCCATGGCCAGCGTGTTGCGGTAGAATTCGGTCTGGAATTCCTCGGAGAATTTCTGCTGGTGGACCGGATCGCTAAAGCCCGCCTTCGCATCCGCCCCGAATTCGGAGAAGAGCAGCGGCTTGTCTGCCGGCACGTTCCACACGCTGGATGGCAGGTCGTTCAGCCGGTCGCCGGTGTACCAGCCGTTATAGGTGTTGATCGACAGCACATCGAGCGAGTCCGCGAGCGGATCTGCGAGCGTCATCACCGGCTTGGCTGCGCTGCGATCGCGCTCGACGAGCAGGGCCGCGCTTACCAGCCGGGTGTCGTCCATTTTCCGCACATCGGCGATCAGCGTGCGCAGGAAACTGTTGCGCGCATCGGTGACCGGCGTTTCGTTGGCGACGCTCCAGATGCCGATCGAGGCGCGGTTGCGATCGCGCAGCACGTTCTCCGCGATCATGTTGCGCGCGGTGGCCAGCGTGCCGGGATTCGACCATGCAACGAGCCAATAGACCGGCACTTCGCTCCACACGATCAGGCCCAGTTCGTCCGCCACCCGCAGGGTAACATCGGCATGGGGATAATGGGCCAGGCGCACAAAGTTGCCGTGCAGTCCGTCCTTGATCTCACTCAGCAGCGCGCGTGCGGCCGCGGGGCTCATCGCCCGGGTGGGATCGGTGCCCAGTTCCTCCTCGTGCATCGAGATGCCGCGCAGATAGACGGGCTTGCCGTTGAGCAGGATCTGGGATCCGCGCGTTTCGATCGTGCGAAAGCCGATCCGGTCGCGCCATTCGTCGGCGCCGGCGGTGATGGTCACGTCGTACAGCCTGGGACTTTCCGGCGACCAGCGCTGCAGTGCGCGCGGCGCGGCCAGCGTGGCGCGCCAATCGCCCTTCGCGTCGGTCTTGCCCGCCAGTTCCACGCCCAGGCTGTTGATCCGCAGCCGCAGCGTCTGGTTGGCGGCGCGGGGGCCGTCGAGATGCGCGTCGACGGCGATCTTGCCGTCGCGGGTCATCCGCACCCAGGCATCGTCGACATAGGTGTCGGGCGTGGAGATCAGTCGCACCGGGCGTGTGATGCCGCCATAATTCTCCCAGTCGGTCACCGGCGGCGGCACGGTGGTTTCGGTCGCCTGCGAATCCACGCCGATGGTGATCTGGTTGCTGCCGTCGCGCAGCAGCTTGGTCACTTCGAAGGCGAAGGGCGTGAACCCACCCTCGTGCTTGCCGACCGGCTTGCCGTTGACGAACACATAGGTGGTGTAGTTGGCGGCGCCGAAGCGCAGGAACTGGCGACCCTGCCGCTTGGCCGGAACCTGGAACTGGCGCTGATACCATACCAGGCCCTGATAATGGCGCATCGCCGGCGACTGGGTCAGCCAGGAGGACGGCAATGTGGTGACGGGCGAGTTGGCGAGATCGAACTCGTACAGCACCCGGTTGTCCCCCGCCATTTCGGCACGGGCGTCGATCTCGCGGTGGCGCTGCTGGCCACGATCGGGGGCGCTGCCGTGGAAGCCGGCGATGCCGGAGCGATAGGGGTCGATCGAATAATGCCAGGGGCCGGAAAGGTCCGTGCCCGCCCGCATGTCCGCAGAGACCAGGAGCGGGCCGGTGGCCGCCGTCGCCTGGGGCAGATCGCTGCCGGTTTCCTGCGCGAGCACCGGGGCGGCAAGCCCCAGCGATGCCATGGTGAGCCATCCGATCGAGTGAAGCCAGCGCATATCCATTCCCCTTGTTCGGGCATCGCCGCTGCGGCCATGCCCGCTTTCCGAATAACCTGCAATTGCCTGCGTGCCGATGGGTCTAGGGGCCGATCGGCTTGAATTCCATCGACATTCCCGAGGCCTTGTTCGGCTGAAATCCCTTCCACAACGTCGCCTGCGGCGCACCGGGGCTATAGCCGGCATAGCGGCCACCGGGCGCGTCCGGCCAGCGGCCGTCGTTGGAATTGGGAACCAACCCGTCGAGATAGGTCGCCCGGGCGCGATCGTCCTTCACGTAGCGGTCGAGAAAGGCGGTGATGAAATGCGCCTGGATCGCCATCAGCCGATCCTTGCGCCACACGGCATCCTCGAACCAGTCCACATCCCAGAAGCTGTTGCGCAGTGTAGGCGGCGCGCCGATCAGGGCGATGCTGTGGCCGGCCTCGCGGAATGTGAGCAGGTAGCGCGGCGCGTGCACCGCCTGATCGAACAGCGTCCGCACGCCGGGATCATAGCCGACAACATGGTCCTGACTGCCGACGATGAACAAGGTGGGCGCGCGCACTTCGGCGACACCGGGCGGCGCCCACAGGCGCACGCCTCGCAAATTGTTGGGCGGCGCTATCGCCACTACGGCCTTCAGATCCGTGACCTTGAGTTGGGCCGCCCTGGGCGCGCCCGCGACGAAGGGCGCCAGCACGCCGCGCGTCGCGCCCGCAAGGCCGGGGTCCAGCGGCGCACCCGCGGCGGTGAGTACGCCATAACCGCCCATCGAATAGCCGATCAGCGCCGTGCGCGCCGCGTCGGCAGCGGCGAACAGGCCCGTGCCGGCACGCGCGCGGCGCTGCGCTTCGGCAGCAACGAAGGCGATGTCGAGCGGACGGCGCGAAAGCGGGCCAGCAGCAGCAGCAGCGGTGCGGATGGTGATAGAAGGATCGCGGAAGGCGGGCGCGACGACGACATACCCCTTGCTGGCAAGGTTCTCGCCCAGCCAGGAAAGCACTTCGGGCGTGTTGCTATAGCCGTGCGCCAGGATGACGAGGGGGAAGCGCCCCTTCGCGACCGCCGCCTGCGGCGTGGCGATCCCGGGCACCTCGAAGGCGACGTCGGTGCCATGCTCGCCCGGCAGCGCGGTGCGATAGCGCGTGCCAGGCCCGGCGGCAGTCGCGGGATACCAGAGTTTCAACAAAATGTGGCGGTCGACAATGGCGGGTTCGTTCGCGCCTTGCAGCGCATCGGCTTGCCCGGGCTGCACAAACTCCAGGTCCGCCACACCCACCGGATACGCGCCAAGCGCCGCCAGTTCGGGCGCATCCACCGGCGGCGTTGCCGGTGCCTGCTGCGCCCCGATCGGGCCGGGCCCGACCAAAAGCGCCGCCAATGCGGCAGCGCCGATCCCCATCATCTTCATACTTCGCCGATCCCCAAAGGCGAAAGAGGCGGGAACATCGTTCCCGCCTCGGTCTCGTTCAGATCAGTAGTTCACGCTGAAACGGATCCCACCAAATCGGCGGAAATCGCGTGGCAGGATCGCCTGCGTCGCGATCTGGTTGCCCCAGTTACCAGCAGAGTTCACAAGCGACGGATAATATTGCTTGTCGAACAGGTTGCTGACGAACACGGTCGCTTCCCAACGCCGGTTGTGCTCGCGCACGCCCAAGGCGAGATTGAAGATGCTGAACGCCGGCTGGAACTGTTGCGGATCGCGCGCCGCATAATAGACGCTCGACTGATACTGCCAGCTCATCTGCGCGACGCCGCTCAACTTGTCGTTGATGGGCGGCGTGAAATCGATGCCTGCCGACGTCTTCCACTCCGGTGCCTGCACGGCACGGGTGCCGGTCAGGTTCTGGCTTGCCGGCGAACCCACGCAACCCAGCGCCGCAGTTTGCAACGGATAGCATTGTGCCGCCGGGAACGAGGTATAGGTCGCATCCAGATAGGTCGCTGAGGCATTCAGGCTCAGATACCGCGTGATCCGGGCCGCAGTCTCGAATTCCAGGCCCTTGGTGTTCAGCCCGCCCACGTTGGTCAAACGGAAGTTGCTCGTTCCGTCCGCAAGCGTTTCGATCGTCTGCGCCTGCAGATCGGTGTAGTTCGTATCGAAATAGGTTACGTTGAACGTCATCCGGCGATCGAAGAACTGGGTACGAATGCCGAGTTCCTTGTCCTTCGAAAGCTCAGGACGGATCGGGCCTGCCGCTGCGCGGTTCTGGTTGAAGCCCGTGGTCAGATCGTAGGTCTGGCCCTTATACCCCGTCGAGTAGCTGCCGAACGCCATCACGTCCGGTGTCACCTGATAATTCATGCCCAGGCGATAGGTCGTGGCGGTGTCGCTGGCGTGGCCGGCATAGTTGGTCTTCGGAATATTGTCGCGGAAGGTATATTCCACGCGCTCGTTCTGAATGCGACCGCCGACCGTGGCAGTCAGTTTCGGAACGAATTCCCAGTCAATCTGGCCGAATGCGGCAACCTGGCGCGAGCCCGCGGTCGCATACCAATCAGCAAGCGAGTAAACCGGACCGCGCTTGAACGGACGCTGGAACTGGGTGTTGGCGTAGTACAGGCCGAGCGCGTAGCGGAAGGCATCGGTGCCCGGCGAGAGCAGACGGATTTCCTGCGTGAACAGCTTGGACTTGAACGCACCGATCTGGAGGTTCTTGATGGTGGCCGACGACGTATCGTCGTGGTCCAAATAGTCGTCCAGGCGGAAGCGATCATAGCTGGTCAGACCCAGCACCTGCAGCTTGCCGATATTGATGTCGGTTCGAAGCAGCCCGCCATAACCCCAATATTTGGTGCGCGACGGATAATCGTTGCTCACGGTCTGGTTCATCGGGCTGATCGTCACACCCGGCATGGTGACGTTGCTGGTCTGGCCTGCCGTATTGCGCAACAGCGCGCCCGGCGCCATGCGGACGAACGGACGGCCGACCGTGGTGTTGCCGTTCAGATAATTGGCCGAAAGCGTGAAGACGACGTCGGGATCCGCCTTCCAACGCAGCTTGCCGCGAGTGTTCAGCGTTTCGCGGCCATTGACGTTCTGCCCATTGAACAGATTGCGGACATTGCCGTCCCAGTTCGAATAGCTGGCCGAGAAGACATAGCCCAGCTTGTCGTTGATCGGACCGCTGACGCTGAAATTGCCGCCATATTCATTGTCGTCGGTGACGGTCGTGTTCGCCTTGACATGGAAGTCGTTGGTGGGCTGCGTGGTCATGATCTTGATCAGACCGGCCGACGCCGCCTTGCCGTACAGGGTGCTCTGCGGACCGCGCAGCACTTCGATCTGGGCCACGTCGGGCAGATCGGTGAACGCCCGCGCCTGGAACGCCAGCGCAGCGCCGTCGACCGTCACGGCCACGCTTGATTCGACGCCGATGCCGAACGCGAAGGTGCCCACCCCGCGCAGCGAGACGTTGGCATTCACCGGATGCTCGGCCGGTCGGATGGTCAGCGACGGCGCGACCTTGCCCAGATCCTGGAAATTGCGAACACCCTGCGCTTCCAGCAGGGCGGGCGTGACCACCTGCACCGCGAGCGGAACGTTCTGAATGTTTTCGAAACGCTTCTGTGCCGTGGTGGTGACGATGATTTCGACGTCATCCTGCGCCGGCTTGGCGGCCGCCTGCACCGTCGCGACACCCGTCGCGGCAGTGGTTGCCGCCACGTCGCTGGTCTGTGCCTGTGCCGCCCCCGCGGTCAACGACGCGACGATTGCAAAATGACATGCGCTCAGATGTAGTGCCTTCATAATACTCCCCTTTGCCCGCGAGTAGGTCCCGCCCTTTAGTTTTAGGATCGTCACTCCGAGGTTAACGTTCACCACCGAACTTTTTGAAATTCCGTGATCACCGTCAGACGATGACTTTGACCCCCGTGCGTTGCTCGGAAGCAACACTTGTCGCGACCACGCCATCTACATCAACCGCGCGATGGTCGCCGGGAGGCAGCAGCAGCAGCAGCGCGCGGTCGCCACTCGGCGCACCGCCTTCGACGCTGAGCCGCAACGTCACCGTGTCGGCATAAGCGGTGCCCTCGACCTGCCAGCGCGTCACGGGCCCGTGCCCATCCCCGTCATCTTCGATCGCATCGCAGGTGAAGGCGCCGTCGCGGGGCGGAAACAGCCACAGGCCGCGCCGCGCCGCGCCCGGGCGCCAGCCGGGTTCGCCAAGGTCCACCAGCATCGCCGAACCCGCCCGCGCGAACAGCGGCGGAGGCCCGTCGAGCGGCGCCGCAACCGTGACCGTCGCGCCGCCCGACAGGCGCTCGCCGCTCCACACGTCGATCCATTCCGTACCGGCCGGAAGGTAGAGGTTCCGTGCCGAAGCGCCGGCTTCGACAACGGGTGCGGCAAGCAGATTGGGGCCAAGCAGATGCTCGTCGCATTCTGCCCAGGCCCGCGGATCGTGCGGGAAATCGAGCCACGTCGGCCGCACCATCGGCGCATACTCGGCATGGTAGCGGTGCAGCAGATCGTAGAAGAACGGCACCAGCCGCTGACGCAGCGCCATCAGGGAACGGATCGCCGGCAGCACCTCCGGATACATCCACGGTTCGTTGACGGTGCGATCGTCGTTCCAGCTATGGATGCTGAAGCGCGGCATCAGCACCCCCGCCTGCACCCAGCGCACCAGCAGTTCCGGCGACGGGGCCGGGCCGGAAAAGCCGCCTACGTCATGGCCGCTGTTCGAAACGCCGGACAGCGCCAAGCCAATCGCCATGCGGCCATTGTAGCGCAGCGTCTTCCATTCGGTGCGGTTGTCGCCGCTCCACGTCTGGGCATAGCGCTGCAGCCCGGCCATGCCGGAGCGGGTGACGACATAGGGGCGCTGCGCCGGACGCGCCTCGATCTGCGCCTGGCGGGAGGCGCGCGTCATCAGCAGCGGCTGGATCGGCCGAGCCGCCGAGGCGGGGATCGCCGCGCCGAAGCCGGCGAAGCGCGCCCGCGCATCCCAAATCTCATATTCGTTATTGTCGTTCCAGGTCGCGACGATCCCCTGGTCCAGCAACGCACTGCGCACCTGCCCTCGCCACCAAGCGGCGGCGGCCGGGTTGGTGAAATCGACATAGCTGCCCACTTCGTCCCAGAACTGCGCCTCCACCGGGACGCCCTGTTCGTCCGCGACGAAATGGCCGGCCGCCGCAACCGCATCGTACAGCGGATGGCTGCGCAGCAGCGCCGGCTTGATGTTCGGCACCAGCGCCACTCCGGCATCGGCATAGCTTGCGACGAATGCCTGGGGATCGGGAAACTTCTCCCGGTTCCAATGGAACACGTAACGCTTGTCGCCGATCGACGTGTAGCCGGACGAAAGATGAAACGAGGTGCAGCCGATATCGTGTTCGGCCAGCTTTTCGAGGAAACCGCCCATCTGCGCCGCCGCGTCGGGCGCGTCGGTATAGGTCATGGTCGAACCCGAATATCCGAGCGACCAGCGCGGCATCAGCGCCGGCCGGCCGGTGAGCCAAGTGAAGCGCTGCGTGACCGCCAGCGGATCCGGACCGGCGATCATCCACAGGTCGATATCGCCGTGCTCGGCCACGACATGGCGGAACAGTCCGTGATAATTGTCCAACTCACGCCCGAAATCGAAGGCGATATCGGCGACGCTGTCGTAAAAGGCGCCGTGGCAGCGCCCCTCCGCATCCGCCACCAGCACATAGGGGATCGACTTGTACAGCGGGTCGCTATGCTCCGTGTCGTAGCCCATTGGATCGAGATTGGTGAGGCGGAAGCTGCGGCCGGCGCGATCGCAATCGCCGGTGCGATCACCGAGGCCGTAGAAGCGCTCGCCCGGCCGGCGCGCGACATAATGATGCGCCTTTCCGTCCCACCAGCCGAAATCATAGGCCTGGGTAGGCCGATCCTCCGCCATCAGCCGCCAGCCCTCGCCGTCGTGCTGTTCCCAGCGGCAGTGGAGCCCGTGCAGTTGCACGCTCAGGCGGATGTGATCGGTTTCTACCCCCAGCCGCTCGGCATCTTCCGTCCGCCGATAGGCCGGGCAGGCAAAGCCGCTGACGTCCATCCGGTCGCGACCTGGATCGGCAATGTCGTCCTGGCCCGGTGCGATCGCCCAACTGGGCGGGCTGGTGACGGTGCCGTCTGCCAGCAGCAACAGGCGCATCACGTCCGGCTCCAGCACGAACAGATGCGCGACGGCGCCGGTATCCGCTTTGAGTGTGATCCGCCCCTGCCCCTCCCCGGCGACGGCGAAGCGCGGGGGATTGGAAAGCGTGGCGCGTCTCATTTCACAGGCTCCGGAAGGCGAAGGTGGCGCAGGCCGGCGATCAGCACGATCGCGCCGAGGATGTCGAAAACGGAAAGCATGCCGAACAGCGGGGCATAGCCGACGCGATCGGCCAACTGGCCGATCAGCAGCGAGAACATTAGGCCACCAATCCAGCCAGCCTGGCCAATGAAGCCGTTGGCGGCGCCCACTTCTTCCGCCGTGAAGACGTCAGCAGACAGGGTGTTGATCAGCACCGAGATCATCTGGTGGGCGAAACCGCCGACGCAGAACAGCGCGATGGCGACATAAGGGCTGGACGCCAGCCCGATACAGCCCGGCGCGATCATCAACACCGCGGCCAACGCGACCCCTGCCACGCGCGACGCGATCAGCGGCATGCGGAAACGCCGGACCAGGAAGGGCGAAAGATATCCGCCCAGCACGCCGCCGAGGTCTGCGGCAAGGAAGGGCAGCCAGGCGAACAGCGCGATCTGCTTCAGATCCATGCCGCGCTCCGTCGCCAGATAAAGCGGGATCCAGAAGCTGAAGGTCTGCCATGCGGGCTCGGCCAGGAAGCGTGGAACGGCGATGATCCAGAAGCGGGCAGTGCTCAGTATCTCCCGCGCAGAGGCACGTCGCGCCGGCCCGGTCGGCCGGTCGGCGGCGATCAGCGCCCGTTCGGCATCCGTGATTGCCGGATGCGCGGCCGGACTGCGATACCAGCGATACCATGCTGCAGCCCAGACGAGTCCGACCGCGCCGGTCACCACGAAGGCGATGCGCCAGTCCGCCCAGATAGAAACGATCGCCACCACCGGCGGCGCCAGCAGCGCGCCCAGCGACGTGCCGGCATTGAACCAGCCCACCGCCACCGATCGCTCGCGCGACGGAAACCATTCGGCGATCGCCTTGATCCCCGATGGCACCGCCGCCGCTTCGGCAAGCCCCAGCAGTCCGCGGAAGAACAACAGGCCCAGCCATCCCGCGGCAAAAGCGTGGAGCATGTTGGCGACCGACCAGGCGACGCCGAACAGCGCGAAGCCGGCGCGAAGCCCCACCCGATCGACGATCATGCCGGCAATTGGCTGCATTACCGTATAGGAGAGCTGAAATGCGCCGACGACATAGCTGTATTGCTGCGTCGTCATGTGCAGCACCGATTTCAGTTCCGGCGCCAGCACGCCCAAAGAATTACGCGCAAGGTAATTGGCAATCGTGCCGGCGCAGATCAGCCCGACGATCCACCAGCGAAGATGCGGAATGCGCCGCATATGCCCCCTGCTCTCTCCAGCTGCCGGATTCGGCTGCACTTATTTTATTGGTAAGGCCATAATAGCTAATGAGGCCTTACCAATCAACGAGTCGTTTCGCGTACGTTCACTTTTCCGGCCTGACATGCTGCAATGATGCCGTCGTGCAACAGGCGGTCGGTGACCAGGTAATCCACTGCCGCAATCTCGGCGATGCGAACCGGCGCGGGCCGCCCGAACTTGCTCTGATCAGCGGCCAGAATGACGGTGCGCGCCTGTTCGATGATGGTCTGGGAAACGCGCACCTCGTCGACGTCAAAGTCGAGCAGCGTTCCCCCTGCATCGATCGCCGACGCGCCGATCAGCGCGAAGTCGACCTTGAAGCCGCGCAGGAAGTCCATCGCCAGCGCGCCTACCACCGCGCGATCGCTGGCCCGCACTCGTCCGCCGGCAACGATCACCTCAATCGTCGGAACCCCGCCGAGAATGTCCGCCACGTTGAGGTTGTTGGTAACGACCAGCAGGTGCCGGTGGTTGACCAGCGCACGGGCGATCGCTTCGGTCGTCGTGCCGATATTGATGAACAGACTGGCGCCGTCCGGCACCAGCGCCGCCGCCGCCGCGCCGATCGCGGCTTTCGCACTTGCTGCCACCTGGCGCCGCGCCTCGCGATCGAGATTGTCCACGCCCGACGTGACGATCGCGCCGCCATGAACTCGCGACAGCATCGCCCGCCTGGCGAGCAGGTTCAGGTCGCGGCGGATGGTCTGCGGCGTCACCTCCAACTCAGCTGCCAGCGCTTCCACGGTGACGCTGCCAGTGTGGCGGGCGAGTTCCAGGATCCGCGCATGGCGCTGGGCAACGATATCGGGCAGTTCCTCCGCCATCAGGCGCGCCGACGCAGACCGGGCGAATGCTCGCCGGCCAGATAGGCGGCGAGGCGAGCCGCCGTGTCCGGCGGCACGTGCAGGCCCAGCTTGCTGCGGCGGAACAATATGTCTTCCGCGGTCTGCGCCCATTCATGGGCGCGCAAATACTCGACTTCGCGTTCGGTCAGGCCCCCGCCGAAATCCTCGCCCAAGTCCACCATTGCGCGGGCATCGCCCAGCAGTGCCGCCACGCGCGTGCCATAGGCGCGGGCAAGGCGCCGCAGCAGCGGTGTGGGAAGACTAGGCCGCTCGGCCCGCAGCGCCTGCAGATAGGCCTCGAAATCGCCGTTCGCCATGTCACCACCCGGCAGCGCCGCACCCGCCGTCCAGGCACCCCCCGCCGCGGGCACGTGCGGCGCGAGTTCTGCCAGCGCATGCTCGGCCAGCTTGCGATACGTGGTGATCTTGCCGCCGAAAATGCTCAGCATCGGCGCCTGGCCCTCGCCGCCGTCCAGATCAAGCACATAATCGCGCGTGACCGCAGAGGCATTACCTTTCCGATCATCGTACAGCGGGCGGATGCCGGCATAGCTCCATACGATATCCGCTTCACGCGGCGCGCGCTCGAAATAGCGGGCGGCAGTGTCGAGCAGGTAGCGCGTCTCGCCTTCGCTGATCTGCGCCCTGCCCGGCGCGCCGTCCCAGGCCTCGTCGGTGGTACCTATCAGAGTGAAAGCACCTTCATAGGGAACCGTGAAGACGATCCGACGATCCGGGTTCTGCAGCATGAAGGCGTGGTCACCTTCGTACAGCCGTGGCACCACCAGATGGCTGCCCTTCACCAAGCGAAGTCCCCGGTCGGCGATAACATCGGGCACGCGGCCCAGCACATCCGCAACCCAAGGCCCCGCCGCGTTTACCAGCCCCCGCGCCCGCCCCTGCCACTGCGGGCCCGCTTCCTGGGCGATCGTCGCCTGCCACACGGCACCTTCCCGCCGCGCGTCGACCAGACGGGTGCGGGTGCGGATCTCCGCGCCGCGCGCCGCCGCGTCCATGGCGTTGAGTACCACCAGGCGACTGTCTTCTACCCAGCAGTCGGAGTAGACGAACGCCTTGCCTTGCGCCTGCTTCAGCCCGCGGCCGAAGGGCGTGTGCGCCAGATCGATGCTGTCGGTGCCAGGCAGTTTCTTTCGCCCGCCTAAGTGGTCGTAGAGAAACAGCCCCAGCCGCACCATCCAGGCCGGGCGCGGGGATTGCGTCTGCGGCAGCACGAACCGCAGCGGCCAGATGATGTGCGGCGCCATGCCCCAGAGCCGCTCGCGCTCTATCAGCGCCTCGCGCACCAGGCGGAACTCGCCATACTCCAAGTAGCGCAGCCCGCCATGGATCAGCTTGGTCGATGCCGAAGAGGTGTGGCTGGCGAGATCGTCCTGCTCGACCAGCAGGACGGAAAGGCCGCGCCCAGCCGCGTCGCGGGCGATGCCGGCGCCGTTGATGCCGCCGCCTACCACCAACAGGTCGTACAGGTCGCGGGATTGCGTTTCAGCCATGCTTCGTCCCAGCCAATTCTTCATACTTCTATAGCAGGATCGGCACGAAAACGAAAGCGTTGACGTGCGAACGAAAATACATGAGCCTTCAAACGAACATGGAGGGGAAGAAAGTGAAGAAGGTCCACATCCTGGCGATCGATCAGGGCACGACATCGACGCGCAGCGTGATCTTCGATTCGCAGGGGCGGCGCGTCGTCACGGCGCAGGTGGAATTCGCCCAGCATTATCCGTCACAGGGCTGGGTCGAGCATGATCCCGAGGATATCTGGCGCGACACGCTGTCCACCGCGCGAGAGGCGCTGGGAAAGAGCGGCCTCGGCGCCGCCGAGATCGCGGCGATCGGCATCACGAATCAGCGCGAGACCACCATCCTGTGGGATCGCGCGACCGGTGCTCCCATTTATTCGGCGATCGTCTGGCAGGATCGCCGCACCGCCGATCGCTGCCAGCAACTGAAGGCGGAAGGGGCCGAAGATCTCGTCCGCGCCCGTACGGGCCTGCTCGTCGACCCCTATTTCTCGGCAACCAAGATCGGCTGGATTCTCGACCATGTCGAAGGCGCCCGGGCCCGGGCAGAGCGCGGCGAGCTGGCGTTCGGCACCGTGGACTGTTTCCTGCTGTGGCGGCTGACCGGCGGCACGGTTCATGCAACCGATGTCACCAACGCCGCTCGCACCTGCCTGTGGGATATTCATCGCGGCGCGTGGGACGAAGACCTGTGTCGGCTGTTCGGCGTGCCCATGGCCGTGTTGCCGGCGGTGGAAGACAATGCCCATCTGTTCGGCACCACCGATCCGGCGCTGTTCGGGGCTCCCATCCCCATCGCCGGTATGGCGGGGGACCAGCAGGCAGCACTGTTTGGCCAATGCTGCTTCGCGCCCGGCATGGTGAAGTCCACATATGGTACCGGCTGTTTCATGCTGATGCACACGGGCGAGGAAGCAGTGGCCTCTACCCACCGCCTGCTCACCACTCCCGCCTATCGCATCGAGGGGCGCACCCAGTACGCGCTCGAAGGATCTATCTTCATCGCCGGCGCGGCGGTGAAGTGGCTGCGCGACGGCATCGGCGTCATCACCCATGCGCGGCAGACCAACGACATGGCGACGCGGGTACCCGACAGCCACGGAGTCTACATGGTACCCGCCTTTGTCGGCCTGGGTGCGCCGCATTGGGATCCCGATGCGCGCGGCGCGATCTTCGGCCTCACGCTCGGCGCCACCCAAGCCCATCTCGCCCGCGCCGCGCTCGAAGCGGTCGCCTATCAAACGCATGACCTGCTGGAGGCCATGGTGCGGGATGGCGGCGGCCAACCCGCCACGCTGCGCGTCGACGGCGGCATGGCGGCGAACGACTGGCTTTGCCGCTTCCTCGCCGACATCCTCCAGGTCTCGGTCGAGCGGCCGGACGATCTGGAGACCACGGCCCGCGGCGCGGCCTTCCTTGCGGGTCTTGCAGTCGGGCTGTGGTCCGGCCTGGACGAGCTTTCGCGCATCTGGTCGCGCCAGGCCTGTTTCGACCCGGACATGGAGGCCGGCCATCGGGCAACCCTGCTCGCCGGCTGGCACGACGCCCTGGAGCGAACGCTCCGGTAACGCTCGGAAATTGACGGGCCGCAGCTTTGCTGCCACCCCTGCTGCATCTGCGAAGGGGACGCTGGGGTGCGGATCGTCATAGTCGATGACAGCGGTGCGCGCGCGTCGGTCCTGGAAGAGGGCCTGCGCGAGGCCGGCTATGACGACATCCATTTCGTGCCGCCGCGCGGCGCCTTTGTCGCGCGGATCGAGCGGATGGCGCCCGATGTCGTGCTGATGGACCTGGGCAGCCCCAGCCGCGACACGCTGGAGGAAATGCTCCTCGTAAGCCGCGCACTCGCCAAGCCGATCGCGATGTTCGTCGACCAGTCCGACGATTCGATGATCGGCGCAGCGATCGATGCGGGCGTTTCCGCTTATGTCGTCGACGGCTTGCGCAAGGATCGGGTGAAGCCGATCCTCGAGCTGGCGGTGCGGCGGTTCACCGCTTTTTCCCGTATGCAGAGCGAACTGGACGAAGCGCGCACCGCGCTCGCCAACCGCAAGACGATCGACAAGGCCAAGGCGATATTGATGGCGCAGCGCGGATTGAACGAACCCGATGCCTATGCGCTGCTGCGCTCGACGGCGATGAACCAGGGACGGCGGCTGGTCGACGTGGCCGAGGCGCTGATCACCGCAAGCAGCCTGTTGGGCGGAGGCGGCGCATGACCACGATACGCGCCGCCTTCCTGCCACTGACCGACAGCGCCGTGCTGGTCGCCGCGCGCGAAAAGGGGTTCGCCGAGGCGCAAAGCATTGACCTGGAGCTGGTTCGCACCACCAGCTGGGCGACGCTGCGCGACCGGCTGGTCTATGGCCAGGTACAAGCCGCGCAGATGCTCGCGCCGCTCGCCGTCGCGGTGACCCTGGGTCTTAGCCAGCAGCCGGCAGCCCTTTCGGCGCCGTTCAAGCTCAACAGCAACGGCAACATGCTGGTGATGTCCGGCGAGTTCGCGGCGGCGCTGGAGCCCGACCTTCCCGCCCGGCTGGCCGATCCGCTGGGCACGGGCCACGACTTTGCCACCGCGATCGGGCTGTTCCGCCGCAAGCCGATCATCGGCATCGTGCACCGCTTTTCGGGCCACGCGCTGATGCTGCGCTATTGGCTGGGCAGCGTGGGCATCGATCCCGACCGCGACGTGGTGCTCCGGGTGCTGCCGCCCTCGCTGACCGTGGAGGCGATGCGGCTGGGCGAGATCGACGGGTTTATCGCCGGCGACCCCTGGCCGGCTGCGGCGATCGCGCAGGGCCTGGCCGAAGCGGTGGCGATCGGCGCGCGCATCTGGCAGCGCGGCGTCGAGAAAGTACTGGCGCTGCGCACCGACTGGATGGAGGCGCATGCCGACACCGTCGACCGGCTGCTGCTTGCACTGGCACAGGCGGCGCGCTGGTGCGACGACCCGGCGAACCGCGGCGAACTGGCGGCCTTGCTGGCGCGCGACGCCTATGTCGGCGAGCCCGCCGAGCTGATCGAGGCATCGCTGGCCGGCATCGTGATCCCCCGGGCCAGCGCCCCGGCGATCCTGCAGCCCGATTTCCTGCTGTTCCACCGCGAGGCGACCGCCTTCCCCTGGCGCAGCCAGGCGCTGTGGATCTATTCACAGCTCGTCCGCTGGAAACAAGCGGAACCCAGCGCGGAGGCCCAGGCAGCCGCCGGCGCGGTGTTCCGCCCGGACATGTACCGCCGCGCACTGGCCGCCAGCGGCGAGCCGATGCCCGGTGCCAGCATGAAGCTGGAAGGCGCCGTCGGCGTCTCCACCGGGGTGGGATCCCACCATGGCGCCCTGACGCTCGGGCCCGACCGCTTTTTCGACGGACGGGTTTTCGATCCCGAGCGACTGGAGGAGTATCTGGCCGCCTTTGGACAGGTGCGCAGCTAGGCCGTAAGCCATTGATGTTGGCTAAAATAAAAGGATACGGACTGCTGGTGAGCGCCGTCGCGCCGGGTGGCAGCCACCGGCCAAAGTTTAGGAAGTTTAGGCCTGTGCGCCTCGACGGTGCGCACCACAGGCCGACCCGACGACATGAAGTTTAGGAAGTTTAGGCTCATGCGGCGTTTGTCATGTGCCTGATTGTCGAAACGCTGACCGGGGCCACGAAGCGCGTCGCTTCGCGAGCAGGACGAAGTTACCGAACCAATCAAAGAGCACGATGTGCGGAACATATAGTGAATATCACTAAACGCGCAAGTCAACGTCTGCGGAGGTTCGACGCGGCGAACAAGGATCGCCGCAACCACGCGAGTTGGTCGGAAGCAGTCGTTTGTGAAGTTGTTCAATCTGCTTCGACAAGTAGTGCGCAGGGCCTTTTTCCGACGATGCGCACTGCCGTGTGCAGGCCTCCCGTCACAGACCCCCATTGTTTGCGCACACCGTTTGTGCACCGAACCTCGATGGTACCTTCGACCCGAGGAATAGCGAAGAAGTAGCCGTTCCAAATGCGACGCAGCCTTTGCTCGGCTCCGCCGCTGTTCGTGACAAAGGCGGTTTCCACCCCGCCAGTTTCATCAATGACAATCGCGGTGCCCGATATCCAGAAGAAGGCCGCCGTTACAGCCAACGCCCCCGCGCCGATCAGCCATGGAAAAGGACCGGAAAGCAAAGTGCGCATGCGGCAGCATCAACCAATTCACGAATGTCAGCAAGCGGTGCAGCAGCCGTCGGCAGAGCGTCGGCCTATCCGCCTGAAGACGTCTTTCCAACTTCGCGCTTGCAGCAAAACGCAATCCGCGCGATGATCCCCGAGTCGCGCATCGAAGCGCGCCCATCGGGAGGGCACCCCAAGGCCGGGGCAAGCCTCCCCCTCTGAACGCAGCAAAGCCGCTGACCGGATTTCGCAACCGTGCGAACGTCCGGCGAGCGGCTTTTTTCATGTCCTTTTCAGATCGGCATTGGGGAAGTCATCATGGCAACGGCATTTCTGGATCAACGCGTGCAAGAACCTGGCAGCACGACGAAAGACGGCAGTTTCTGGCGCAGCGGGCATTGGCCGACGCTCGTCGCCGCGTTCCTCTATTTCGATCTCGCCTTCATGGTGTGGGTGCTGCTCGGGCCGCTGGCGCCCGACATCGCCAAGACGCTGCACCTCACCGCCGCGCAAAAGGGGCTGATGGTGGCGACGCCCACGCTCGCCGGTGCGTTCCTGCGCGTCGTCAATGGGTTGCTGGTCGATCGCATCGGCCCGAAGCGCTCGGGTGCGATCAGCCAGCTGATCGTGATCGGCGGCCTGCTTTCCGCCTATCTGATGGGCGTGAACAGCTTTGGCGGCACGCTGGCACTGGGCGTGATCCTGGGCTTTGCGGGGGCGAGCTTCGCGATCGCGCTGCCGCTCGCCAGCCGCTGGTATCCGGCCGAGCACCAGGGCAAGGCGATGGGCCTGGCCGGGATGGGCAATTCGGGAACGGTTCTCGCCGCGCTGTTCGCGCCGGCGCTCGCCAAGCTGTTCGGGTGGAACGCGGTGCTGGGGCTGGCCTGCATCCCACTCGCGATCGTGTTCGTGCTGTACATGGCGATGGCGAAGGATGCACCGAACGCCCCAGCGCCGAAGAGCTGGCTCGAATATCTCCACCCGCTCAAGTCCGCCGACGCCTGGTGGCTGATGGGCTTCTATTCGGTGACGTTCGGCGGCTTTGTCGGTCTCGCGGCATCGCTGCCAATCTATTTCACCGACCAGTTCGGACTGAGCACCATCGTTGCGGGCTATTGCACCGCGGCCTGCGTCTTCGCCGGTTCGCTGGTTCGGCCGCTGGGCGGCGCGCTGGCCGACAAGATCGGTGGCGTGAAGGCGCTGACCGGCGTGTTCCTGGTCGCCGCCGCTGCACTGGCGGGTGTCAGCGTGGCTGCCACCCTGCCCGCCGCACTAGCCTGCTTCGTCCTGGCGATGCTGGCGCTGGGCACCGGTAACGGATCGGTGTTTCAGTTGGTGCCGCAGCGCTTCCAGGCGGAGATCGGCGTGATGACCGGGCTCGTCGGCATGGCAGGCGGCGTTGGCGGCTTCTATCTCGCTTCCTCGCTGGGCTTCGCCAAGCAACTGGCGGGCAGTTTTTCGCCCGGTTTTCTGATCTTTGCCGGGCTGTCGCTGGCGGCGCTCGCGGGGCTCAGCGCGGTAAAAATGAAGTGGCGCGCGACCTGGAACACGGCCGCTCGGATATAATTGACTGGATAGGCGGCGTTTCTTGCGAGATGCCGCCGCTTTCGGACCGAAGGAAGATCGATGCGTTTCTGGATCCCCATGGCGACGGCGCTCGTCGCCGCCGCCCCGGCTTGCGCGCAGGAGGTTAGCGTCAAGCCGCTGATCGAGGGGCGCACCCGCTACGAACATGTCGACCAGGACGGACTGGCGGCGGCGTCCGACGCCGTGACGATCCGCCTGCGGGCGGGCGTGGAGGCGACCCGCGGGCCCTGGTCGGTACTGGGCGAGGCGCAGGGCAACCTGGCCGTCGTCGACAAATATTATGACGGATTGCGCGGAGTGGCCGATCGACCGGTGATCGGCGATCCGGAAAACGCCGCCATCTATCGCGCGCAGATCCGCTATCGCACCCAGCCGCTGACCGTGACCGCCGGGCGCCAGCGCATCACCCTGGACGACGAGCGCTTCGTGGGTGCCGCCGGCTTCCGCAACAACGGCCAGACCTATGATGCGGTGCGTACCGAACTCGTGCCGCTGAAGGGGGTGAAGGTCGACGTCACCTATGCGTGGAACGTCCGCACCGTATGGGGCAGCGACGGGCGCGGCTTCCGGCAGCGCGGCGTCTCCGGCGACAATGTGTTCGCCAACATATCGGCCGCGACGCCGATCGGCACGCTCACCGGCTTCGCCTATCTGGTGGATCAGGACGAAGCCGCCGTGCAGGGTTATCGCCTGTCGAACCAGAATTACGGCGCGCGCCTGGCGGGCAGCCAGCCGATCGCCCCAAAAGTGAAGCTGAACTATCAGTTCAGCTATGCTCGCCAGTCCGATTATCACCGCAATCCCAACGACTATAAGGCCGATTACTGGCTGGCGGACGGGGCGCTCGATATCGGCAACTGGACGCTGAATGCCGGGTACGAAGTGCTCGGCGCGGGCAACGGCACGGCGCTCACCAGCTTCCAGACGCCGCTCGGCAGCGTGTTCAAGTTTCAGGGCTGGGCGGACAAGTTCACCACCAATCCGCCGAACGGCCTGCACGACATCTATGTCGGCGGCAGCCATAGCTGGAAGAAGGTGGGCAAGATCGACCTTCTCTCGTTCCAGGCGCTGTACCACCGTTTCCAGAGCGACCGGCTGGACCAGCATTATGGCGACGTGGTGAACCTGCTTGCCACGGTGAAGGTGAAGAAGACCGCAATCTCCGCGCGCTACGCCCGCTACAAGGCGGATCGGTTCGCCACCGACACCACCAAGATGTGGCTGCAGCTCGACTGGACCTACTGACCGGATCCTCCCCGCGCAGGGGAGGATTTTCCGGAACCACTTGAGCAGTCGCCCGAATCGGGCTATGCTGCACCGCGAAGGACAAGGCTGTCCTTACCCACATAGCCACGCCAGCCCGCCGATGGGCAAAACGTGGTCCTGTTGATGGCAAAGCCGCCATCCAGCGCTCGGTTCGAAAGACCGGGCGCCGGATGGCGGCTTTTTTTTCGTTTTGGAGCCAAGCGGATGGAGTTTCTGGAACCCACGGCGATCCTCGCCGACGAAAGCCCCGCCCCGGCGGAACACCCCGCCGACACGCGCGAGCATCTCGTCGTCATCGGCAACGGCATGGCCGGTTGTCGGGCGGTGGAGGAACTGCTCGCGCGGGACGGCACGCGCTACCGCGTCACCATTTTCGGCGCCGAGCCGCATGTGAACTACAACCGGATCATGCTGTCGCCGGTGCTGGCAGGCGAGAAGACATTCCAGGAAATCGTCATCAACGACCATGGCTGGTACGCGCAGCACGGCATCGAGCTGGTCGCCGGCGATCCCGTGGTGGCGATCGACCGCGCCGCGCGCATCGTGACGGCCAAGTCGGGTCGCGTCACCGGCTATGACAAGCTGCTGATCGCCACCGGCTCGGATCCGTTCATCATCCCGGTGCCGGGGCATAGCCTCCCCGGCGTGATCAGCTTCCGCGACATGGCCGATGTCGATGCGATGCTGGCGGCGGCAGGCGAAGGCGGCGATGCGGTGGTGATCGGCGGCGGGCTGCTCGGGCTGGAGGCGGCGCATGGTCTCACCCTCCGCGGCATGAACGTTACCGTGCTCCACCTGATGCCGACGCTGATGGAGCGCCAGCTCGACGAAGCGGCCGGGTGGCTGCTCAAGTCCGCGCTTGAGGCGCGCGGGCAGACGATCCTCACCGGCGCCGACACCGCCGCGATCCTGGGCGACGGCAAGGTCGAAGGCGTGCAGCTGAAGGACGGCCGCGTCATTCCGGCCAAGCTGGTGGTGATGGCGGTGGGCATCCGGCCTTCGGTGAAGCTCGCCCGTGAGGCCGGACTGGCAGTGGGCCGCGGCATCCAGGTCGACGACCATATGGTGACCAGCGACGCCAACGTGCTCGCGGTGGGCGAATGCGTAGAGCATGACGGGCAATGCTATGGGCTGGTGGCACCCTTGTGGGACATGTGCCGCAGCCTGGCCGACGGGCTGGTCGCACGCGAGAATCCCTATCGCGGATCGGTGACCTCGACCAAGCTCAAGGTCGCCGGGCTCGACGTGTTCTCGGCCGGTGACTTCTCCGGCGGCGAGGGCTGCGAGGACATCGTGCTGCGCGATGCGGCGCGCGGCATCTACAAGCGGGTGGTGCTGAAGGACGATCGCGTGATCGGCGCGGTGCTGTTCGGCGACACCGCCGATGGCGGCTGGTATTTCGACCTGCTCAAGAAGGGCGAGAGCGTCGCCGCGATCCGCGACGTGCTGATCTACGGCCAGGCCTTCGCCTCGGGAGGGGGGCAGCTGGACCCTAAGGCTGCCGTTGCGGCGCTCTCGGACGATGCCGAGATCTGCGGCTGCAACGGCGTCTCGAAGGGGCAGGTGGTCGCCACGATCCACGGCGGGGCGTGCAGCCTCGATGCGGTGCGGGCCGGCTGCAAGGCTTCGGCCAGCTGCGGATCGTGCACCGGCATCGTCGAGAACCTACTCGCGCTGATTCTGGGCGAGGACGGCGTACAGGCCGGGCCGAAGACGATGTGCAAATGCACCAGCTATGGCCATGACGAGGTGCGTCGCGCGATCGTCGAACAGGGCATGCGCGCCATTCCGGAGGTGATGCAGCCGCTGCCCTGGTCGACGCCCGACGGCTGTTCCTCCTGCCGGCCGGCGCTCAACTATTATCTGCTCTGCGCGCTGCCGGGCGAATATATCGACGACCAGCAGAGCCGTTTCGTCAACGAGCGGCTCCACGCCAACATCCAGAAGGACGGCACCTATTCGGTGGTGCCGCGCATGTGGGGCGGAGTGACCACGCCCACCGAGCTGCGCGCGATCGCCGATGTGGTGGAGAAGTACAACGCGCCGATGGTGAAGGTCACCGGCGGCCAGCGGCTGGATATCTTCGGCATCCGCAAGGAGGACCTGCCTGCGGTCTGGGCGGACCTGAACGCGGCGGGGATGGTCTCGGGGCACGCCTATGCCAAGGCGCTGCGGACGGTGAAGACCTGCGTCGGCTCCGAATGGTGCCGCTTCGGCACGCAGGACTCGACCGGGCTCGGCATCAGGCTGGAGCGGGGCTTCTGGGGCAGCTGGATGCCGCACAAGTTCAAGATGGCGGTCTCCGGCTGCCCGCGGAACTGCGCGGAGGCGACGATCAAGGACTTCGGCGTGGTGTGCGTCGACTCGGGCTACGAGCTGCATGTCGGCGGCAATGGCGGCATCCATGTCCGCGCGACCGACCTGCTGGTGAAGGTCGCGACCGAAGAGGAGGCGATGCACTACGCCGCCGCCTTCGTGCAGCTCTATCGCGAGGAAGCACGCTATCTGGAGCGCACCGCGCCGTGGATCGAGCGGGTAGGGCTCGCTTCGGTGAAGGCCCGTGTCGTGGAGGACGAGGCCGGCCGCGACGCGCTCGCCGCGCGCTTCTGGCATTCGCAATCCTTCAGCCAGGACGATCCCTGGGCCGATCGCGTCGCCGGCGCCGATGCCGGTCTCCATCAGCCCCTTCTTGCCGCCGCGGAGTGATGTCCATGACCGACTGGATCGATATCGGCACGCTTGCCGACCTGCCGCTGCGGGGCAGCCGCACGCTGACGCTGGGCGGCGAGCCCATCGCGGTGTTCCGCACCCATGACGACCGGGTCTTCGCGCTGATCGACCGCTGCCCGCACAAGGGCGGCCCGCTGAGCGCCGGCATCGTCCACGGCCATGCGGTGGCCTGCCCGCTCCACAACATGCGCATTTCGCTGGCGACCGGCGCAGCGGTCGGCGAAGATGTCGGCTGCACGCCGGTGGTGCCGGTGCGGGTGGAAGGCGAGCGGATCCTGCTCGCCAGCCCGGTGCGGGCGGCGGCGTGAGGAGGGCCACCCACACCACCTGCGCCTATTGCGGAGTAGGCTGCGGCGTCCGCGCCACCGTCACCGGCGAGCGCACCGTGCGCATCGAGGGTGATCCCGAGCATCCCGCCAACCGGGGACGGCTCTGCTCCAAGGGCACGCATCTTGGCGAGACCGTTGGTCTGGAGGGCCGCCTGCTCCACCCGATGATCGGCGCGCGTCGCGCCAGCTGGGACAAGGCGCTCGACCTCGTCGCCCGTCGCTTCCGCGAGACAATCGCCGAGCACGGCCCCGACAGCGTCGCCTTCTACGTCTCCGGGCAGCTGCTGACCGAGGATTACTACGTGGCCAACAAGCTGATGAAGGGGTTCATCGGCTCGGCCAATATCGACACCAATTCGCGGCTTTGCATGTCGAGTGCGGTTGCCGGCCATATGCGCGCATTCGGCGAAGACGTGGTGTCGGGCAGCTATGCCGACCTCGACGCCGCCGACCTGATCGTACTGGTCGGATCGAACACGGCGTGGTGCCACCCGGTCCTCTATCAGCGCATCATGGCCGCTCGCACCGAACGCGGCACCAAGCTGGTGGTGATCGACCCGCGCCGGACGGAAACCGCAGAGGAGGCCGACCTCCACCTGCCGCTGCGCCCGGGCAGTGACGTGGCGCTGTTCAACGGCCTGCTCGCGCACTGCCGCGCCGAGGGACTGGCCGACGCCGGCGAGCTCGACACGCCGGACGGGTTTTGGGAAGCGCTGGGCGAGGGCCACGATCTCTGGACCACGGCCCAGACCTGCGACCTACCCCCGGCCGATCTCCAGCGCTTCTACCAGCTGTTCGTCGCACATCCCCGCACGGTGACCTTGTTCAGCCAGGGCATCAACCAGTCGATCCGCGGGACGGATCAGGTGAACGCGATCCTCAACCTCCATCTCGCCACCGGCCGCATCGGCAGGCCCGGCGCGGCGCCCTTCTCGATCACCGGCCAACCCAATGCGATGGGCGGTCGCGAGGTGGGCGGCCTTGCCTCGACGCTGGCGGCGCATCGCGGCTTCGGGGAGCAGGACATCGCCGATGTCGGTCGCTTCTGGGCCGCCGAGCGCATGGCGACCAAACCCGGACTGAAGGCGGTGGACCTGTTTCGCGCGGTCGGGGAGGGACGGATCAAGGCCTTGTGGATCATGGCGACCAACCCCGCCGTGTCGATGCCCGATGCCGGCCGCGTGCGCGAGGCGCTGGCCGCCTGCCCCTTCGTCGTCGTCTCCGACGTGATCGCCGAGACCGACACCAGCGTCCACGCCCATGTCCGCCTGCCCGCCGCGGCCTGGGGGGAGAAGGACGGCACCGTCACCAATTCCGAACGCACGATCAGCCGCCAGCGCGCGTTTCTGCCGCTTCCAGGAGAAGCGAAGCCGGACTGGTGGATCGTGACCCAGGTGGCGCGGCGGATGGGGTTCCGCACCGCCTTCACCTATGATCGGCCGGCCGAGATCTGGCGCGAACACGCCCGGCTCACCGCCTTTCGCAATAATGGTACCCGCATGCTCGATCTTCGCGCCAAGGCGGCGATCGGCAATCACGATTATGATGCGATGGCACCGTTCCAGTGGAGCGCACGGCCTTTCGCGGACGGTCGATACCCGACCTCCACCGGCCATGCCCGGCTGGTCGCAGTCACGCAGCGCCCGCTGGAAGCACCGCTTCGCGACTGGCCGATGACGCTCAATACCGGCCGCTATCGCGATCAGTGGCACACCATGACCCGCACCGGCCTGTCGCCCAAGCTTGCGCGCCACCGGGAGGAGCCACTGGTCGAGATCCACCCCGAGGACGCCGTGACACTGGGTCTGGACGACGGCGGGCTGGCACGGCTGACCACGCCGCAGGGGGAGAGCGTGTTTCGTGTCGCGCATCATTCCGGCCAACGGCGAGGCGAGCTGTTCACGCCGATCCACTGGACCGACCGCCAATCGAGCGGCGGTCGCACCGGCCTGCTCGCCCGTGACCTTGCCGATCCGCATTCGGGCCAGCCCGGCTTCAAGCTGTGCCCGGCCAGGATCACCCCCGTCGCTGTTGACTGGCGCGGCTTTCTGATCGTCCATGGCGACGCGCCCTCGCCCGACTGCCTATGGGCGACTCGTGTTACCGTGCCCGGCGGAGCGCTGTTCGAGCTGGCCGGCCGTGGCGGTTCGACCGAACTCGATCGCGCTCTTCCAAAAGGCGAGCGCATCGAGGCGATCGATCCCGCGCGCGGCACCCGGCGCATCGCCATCCTGCGCGAAGGCAGGCTCGCCGCCATATTGTTCGTCACCCGCACCGGTGAATTGCCAGGTCGCGACTGGCTGATCGCACAGCTTGGCCGCCCCCAGGGCTTGCAGGTGCTGGCAGGGCGCGCGCCGGGGGCGCAGGTCGATCGCGGGCCGGTGGTGTGCGCCTGCTTCGATGTCGGCCTGCACACGATCGTCGCGGCAATCCGCGATCAGCAGCTGGTGGACGTCGCCGCGATTGGCGCCGCCATCGGCGCCGGCACCAATTGCGGCTCCTGCCGCCCCGCACTTGCCCGCATCCTCACCGAAATGCCAAAGGAAGCCGCACATGGTCGATGATTTCCCTGCAGGCAGCGTATGGCTGGTCGGCGCAGGCCCGGGCGATCCGGATCTTCTGACCCGCAAGGCCGAACGGCTGCTGCGCACCGCGACCATCGTGTTCTACGATGCGCTGGTCGGCGCCGGCGTCCTCGACCTCATCCCCAAGGCGGTGCAGCGCGTGCCGGTGGGCAAGCGCTCCGGTCGCCATTCCAAGGACCAGGATTCGATCAACAGCCTTCTGGTGCAGGCGGCCCAGGCGGGCGGGCGCGTCGTGCGACTGAAGGGGGGAGATCCTTCGATCTTCGGCCGCTCCATGGAGGAAATAACCTCCTTGGCGGGCGCAGGCATCGCCACTCGCATCTGTCCGGGCATCACTGCGGCAAGCGCCGCCGCCGCCGCGGCCGGGCTGTCGCTGTCGCTGCGCGGTCTCGCCCGTCGCGTTCAGTTCGCCACGGCGCACAAGCGCGGCGAGGAGCCGCTCGACCTCGATTGGCCGGCGCTCGCCGATCCCGCCTGCACCACGATCTTCTATATGGGTCGCGGTGCCGCGCCGGAAATCAGCCGACAACTGCAGCGCGCCGGGCTGGCGGGATCTACCCCGGTCCTCGTCGCCTGCGATGTGAGCCTGCCGGCGGAACGCTTCCTCCACACCCGGCTCGATCTGCTGCCGATCGCTGTTCAGGGGCTTGCGGGCGACGGGCCGACCTTGATCCTGGTCGGCGCCGCCATGGCGCAGGCGGCCGCACCGGGGCACGCCCTCTCGGCGGAGCAGCGGGCCGCAAGCCCGTATCAGCCCTCCGCAATCAGCCGATAGCCGACGCCCGGTTCGTTGCGGATCAGCGACCGGGCAGGATCGGCATCGAGCTTGCGGCGAACGCCGCGCGCCGCCACCCGCAGATATTCGACATCGTCTTCGCGGCCGATGCCCCAGATCGTGCGCAGCAACTGACTATGCGTCACGACGCGGCCCGGGTGCCTGGCCAATTCGGCGAGGAATGCAAATTCCTTCGGCGTCAGGTGCACCTCCTCCCCTGCCCTGCGTATCTGGCGGTTGGCGATATCGATCGCGACATCGCCGATCCGCACCGGCGGCGCGTCCGTCTCGCGCGCACGACGATGGCGCAGGGCGGTTCGCACGCGGGCCAGCACTTCCGCCATGTCGAACGGCTTCGTCACATAGTCATCGGCTCCCAGGTCCAGCGCCGTCACTTTCTGGTCGGTGCCGTCGCGCGCGGAAATCACCAGCACGGCAACCCCCGCACCTTTCAGCAGCGGCACAAGCTCCATCCCGTCCCGATCCGGCAGGCCAAGGTCGAGCAGCACCGCATCAAGTCGCTCCGCCTGCAGCGCGGCCAGTGCGGCATGCGCCGTGCCGGCTTCCACCACCCGATATCCGGCGCGATCAAGGCCGATGGCCAGCAATCGCCGGATCGCGGCATCGTCTTCCACCACCAGCAAGGTTGGGGAGGGGCTCATGCCGGCTGCACGCCACTGACGAACAAGGTTTCGTCGAAGCTGCCGGCACAGCATGGGCCAGCGCCATGGCTGGAGCGGGCCGCAGCGATACATGGAGGATCGGGTGGAGCTGCCTGGCGCACCCGGTGCTTGTGCCCCGATCGCGGCCATGCTGTCGAGAGCACCTCTGCGGGCGCGCCGGATCAGCGCAGCGTCTTGATGATCCCGGAAAAGTCGAGACCGGCCCCCTCACCTTCGACGAAGGCGGCGTAGAGCTGCTGGGCGCGCTCGCCCATCGGCACCTGCGCGCCGACGCTCGCCGCCGCTTCCAGTGCCAGCTTGAGATCCTTGAGCATCAGCGGCGCGGCGAACCCGCCCTGATAGTCCCGGTCGGCAGGGGTTTCGGGTCCGACACCGGGGACCGGGCAATAGCTCGTCATCGACCAGCTCTGCCCCGAGGAGACCGAGGCAATGTCGAAGAAGCGCTGCTGGTCCAGACCCAGTTTCTCGGCCAGCGCAAAGGCCTCGCACGTCGCGACCATCGTCGCGCCGAGGATCATGTTGTTGCAAATCTTCGCCGCCTGGCCCGCCCCGCTGGCGCCGGCATGGATCACAGCCTTGCCCATGTCCTCGAGGAACGGCTCCGCCCGCTCGAACGCCGCGACTGCGCCGCCGACCATGAAGGTGAGCGTGCCGGCAGTCGCCGCGGCGATCCCGCCCGAGACCGGCGCATCGACCGCGAGCAGCCCGCGCTGAGTGGCGGCTTCGGCCACGCGGCGGGCGGTGGCGACGTCGATCGTCGAACAGTCGATCAGGATCGCGCCGGCATCGGCATGGTCGAGCAATGTCTCGGTGTAGAGCGCCTCCACATGGGCGCCGGCGGGCAGCATGGTGACGATCGCCTCGGCGCCGGCGATCGCCTCGGCGGCATCGGCGGCAGGCAGGCAGCCCGCCTTCTTCGCGCGCTCCAGCGCTTCCGGGGACAGATCGAAGGCGCGGACGTCGTGGCCGGCCTTGGCGAGGTTCGCCGCCATCCCGCCACCCATATTGCCCAGGCCGATGAATGCTACGCGTGCCATTCAGGTACTCCCCTCCCGCTTGGCGGAGGGGCTGGGGGTGGGCGCTCCCTCTCCACAAGCGATGGTGTCGCGGATGCCGGGGGCCCACCCCCCGGCCCCCTCCCGCACGCGGGAGGGGGAGTGGTTCAGTGACTCAACGCCCGGTCCAGTTCCCCGGGCGCTTCTCGACGAACGCCGTCATGCCTTCCTTCTGGTCCTCGGTGCCGAACAGCGCGTGGAACAGGCGGCGCTCGAACTGCACGCCTTGCGCCAGCGTTGTCTCGAACGCCACGTTGACCATTTCCTTGTTGGCCTTCACCGCCAGCGGGGGCATCGCGGCGATCGTCGCGGCGGTCTGCACCGCTTCCTCGACGAGCTCGGCGGCGGGCAGGATGCGGCTGACGAGGCCCGCGCGCTCGGCCTCGGCGGCGTCCATCATCCGGCCGGTGAGGCACATTTCCATCGCCTTGGCCTTGCCCACCGCGCGGGTCAGCCGCTGCGAGCCCCCCATGCCCGGCGACACGCCCAGCTTGATCTCGGGCTGGCCGAACTTGGCCGTGTCCGCGGCGAGGATAAAGTCGCACATCATCGCCACTTCACAGCCGCCGCCCAGCGCATAGCCGGCGACAGCCGCGATGATCGGCTTGCGGGTGCGGGTGAAGGCGTCCCAGCCGGCGAAGAAGTCGTGGCCGTACATGTCGGCGAAGCCTTGCGCCTGCATCTCCTTGATGTCGGCACCCGCCGCGAACGCCTTTTCGCTGCCGGTGAGCACCGCGCAGCCCCGGGTCGGATCCGCATCGAAGGCGCGCATTACGTCGAGCAGCTCGCTTAGCACCTGGCTGTTGAGCGCGTTGAGTGCCTTGGGCCGGTTGAGCGTGATCAGCGTGACGGCGCCGCGCTGTTCGACGAGGAGAGTTTCATAAGCGGACATGTTCTTCTCCGTTCAGGGCTTCCACGCCGACTCGGCCGGCATCGGCGCGAAGATGGCGTCGATCGCGGCGCTGTCCACCGCTTCCGGGGTAGAGGGAGACCAATGCGGGGCATTGTCCTTGTCGACGATCACGGCGCGCACGCCCTCGGCGAAATCGGGCAGGCGGCAGACGCGGGTGGCGACGGCATATTCCTGCGCCATTTCGGCGGCGAAATCGGGCATATTGCGGCCTTCGTGGACGATGCGCAGCGATACCTTGCACGCCTGCGGCGACTTGGTACGCAGCGTGGCCAGCGTCGCCGCAGCCCACTCGCTGTCCTCGGCTTCCAGCGCAGCGACGATGTCCTCGACGGTATCGCCAGCGAACAGCCGGTCGATATCCGCGTAGTGCGCCAGGATCTTGGCGATCGGCGGCTCGATCGAGAGATCGTCGAGGATCGCCAGCGCCTTGTCGGGCGCGGTGGTGATCTGCGCCTTGGCGGAGGCGAGCGCCTCGGCGGGGAGGTAGTGGGTGGCGAGGCCGAGCGCGAGACATTCGGCGCCGTCGAGCCGGTGGCCGGTCAGCGCCAGATACTCGCCCATCCGCCCGGGCAGCCGCGAAAGATACCAGCCGCCGCCAACGTCGGGGAACAGGCCGATGCCGGTCTCGGGCATGGCGAACTTGGTGTTCTCGGTTGCCACCCGGAACCGCGCCGGCTGCGAGATACCGACGCCGCCGCCCATCACGATACCGTCGGCGAAGGCGACGATTGGCTTGGAATAGGTGAACAGCCGGTGGTTGAGCCGGTATTCGGTGCGGAAGAAGTCGGCGGCTTCGGTGCCGTCGCTCGCGCCGCTCTCCGCGATCATGCGGATGTCGCCGCCGGCGCAGAAGCCGCGGCCCTCGGCATGGTCGAGGAGCACGATGTGGATGGCATCGTTATGCTCCCACGCGTCGAGCGCGTCGAGCATCGCCCGGCACATCCCGGTGTTGAGCGCATGCAGCGCCTTGGGGCGGTTGAGGCGGAGGCGGGCTGCCGCCCCGTCGATCTGCGTCAGGACGTCGCTCATTCGCGCACCAGATCCCGGCCGACGATCATCCGCATCACCTGATTGGTGCCCTCGAGGATCGAATGGACGCGCAGGTCGCGCCAGAAGCGTTCGATCGGATAGTCCATAAGGTACCCATAGCCGCCGTGCAGCTGCAGCGCGCGATCGACCACCGACGAGCCGGTGTCGGTCGCGAGCCGCTTGGCCATCGCGGCGAAGCGGGTCTTGTCGGGCGTGCCCGCGGTCACCTTGGCGGCGGCGAGGTAGAGCAGCGCGCGGGCGGCCTCCAGCTCGGTCGCCATGTCGGCGAGGGTGAACTGGGTGTTCTGGAAATCGGCGATCGCCTTGCCGAACTGCTTGCGCTCCTGGGTGTAGCGCACCGCCTCGTCGAGGCAGCGCTGCGCCCCGCCGAGCGAGCAGGCGCCGATGTTGAGCCGGCCGCCGTCCAGCCCCATCATCGCGATTCGGAAGCCCTCGCCCTCGGCACCGATCAGGTTCTCCACCGGCACGCGGACGTTATCGAGGATCACCTGCGCGGTCGGCTGCGAGTGCCAGCCGAGCTTGCGCTCCTGCGCGCCGAAGCTGACGCCGGGCATGTCCTTCTCGATCACCAGCGCGGAGATGCCCTTGGGCCCCTCCTCGCCGGTGCGGACCATGGTGAGGTAGAGGTCGTTTGCGCCGCCCCCGGAGATGAACTGCTTGGTGCCGGTGACGATGTAATGGTCGCCGTCGCGGACGGCCCGCGTCTTGAGCGCCGCCGCGTCCGAGCCCGAGCCGGGCTCGGTGAGGCAGTAGCTGGCCAGCCGGTCCATGGTGACCAGGCTGGGTAGATACTTGTCCTTGACCGTCTGGCTGCCGAAGCGGTCGATCATCCAGGCGGCCATGTTGTGGATCGAGATGAACGCGGATGTGGACGGGCAGCCATAGGCCATCGCCTCGAAGATCAGCGCGGATTCGAGCCGGCCGAGGCCGATGCCGCCCGATTCCTCCGAGACATAGATCGCCGCGAAGCCGAGCTCGGCGGCAGCCTTGATCGTCTCGCGCGGGAAGACGTGCTTCTCGTCCCACTCGGCGGCGTGCGGGGTGATCGCATCGGCGGTGAACTTCTGCGCCATCTCCTGGATCTGGCGCTGGTCGTCAGTGAGGTCGAACTGGTGGGTCATGGGTTCAGCCGTGTTGGATCGTGGAAATTCCTCCCCGGTACGGGGAGGGGAACCGCGCGGCACAGCCGCGTGGTGGAGGGGCCGCGCCGCAGGCGCGGGGAGCGTGGGGGCCGCAGGAACACCGCCGCGTGCGCGGCGGCCCCTCCACCAAGCCACGGCGTGGCTTGGTCCCCCTCCCCGTTCCGGGGAGGAATGAGGCCTGCCCGCACCACCCTCACCCCATGGTCGGGATGACGAAGGCGTTGCTGCCGTCGGGGGCGCCGTCGGGCCAGCGCTGGGTGACGGTCTTCACCTTGGTCCAGAACTTCACGCCTTCCATGCCGTGCTGGTTGGTATCGCCGAACGCCGAGCGCTTCCAGCCGCCGAAGCTGTGATAGGCCACCGGCACCGGGATCGGCACGTTGATGCCGACCATCCCCACATTCACCCGTGCCGCGAACTCGCGCGCGGCGTGGCCGTTGCGGGTGAAGATCGCGACGCCGTTTCCGTACTGGTGCTCGCTCGGCAGGCGCAGCGCCGTCTCGAAATCGGGCGCGCGGACGATCTGGAGCACCGGGCCGAAGATCTCCTCCTGGTAGCTCTTCATGTCCGGCGTCACGCGGTCGAACAGCGACGGGCCGATGAAGAAGCCCTGCTCATGGCCCTGCAACTGGAAGCCGCGGCCGTCGATCACCAGCTCGGCGCCTTCGTCGACGCCGGTCTGGATCCAGCCTTCCACACGCGCCTTGTGCGCCGCGTTGACCACCGGGCCGTACTGCGCCTCGGCATCGGTGGAGACGCCAACCCGCAAGGCCTCGATCGCTGGAATCAGCTTCTCGCGCAGGGCATCGGCCGTCTTGTCGCCGACGGGCACCACCACGGGGAGCGCCATGCAGCGTTCGCCCGCCGAGCCGAACGCCGCGCCGGACAGGTCGGCAACCACCTGGTCGAGATCGGCGTCGGGCATGACGATGCCGTGGTTCTTGGCGCCGCCCATCGCCTGGACGCGCTTCCCCGCCGCGACGCCGCGCTGGTAGACATAATGGGCGATGTCCGACGAGCCGACGAAGCTCACCGCGCCGATCGCCGGATGGTCGAGGATCGCGTCGACCATCTCCTTGTCGCCCTGCACCACCTGCAGTATGCCTTCGGGTGCGCCGGCCTCCAGCATCAGTTCGGCGAGGCGAACGGGCACGCTGGGATCGCGCTCGGACGGCTTGAGGATAAACGCATTGCCGCAGGCGATCGCCACCCCGAACATCCACATCGGGATCATCGCCGGGAAGTTGAACGGGGTGATGCCCGCGCCGATGCCGAGCGGCATCCGCATCGAATAGACGTCGATGCCCGGCCCGGCGCCCTGGGTGTATTCGCCCTTCAGCGCGTGGGGGATGCCGCAGGCGAACTCGATCACTTCGAGCCCGCGCTGGATGTCGCCCTTGGCGTCGGCGATCACCTTGCCGTGTTCGGCGGAGAGCAGATGCGCCAGCGCGTCCATGTTCGCCTCGACCAGTTCCTTGAAGCGGAACATCACGCGGGCGCGACGCTGCGGGTTGGTCGCGGCCCAGCCGGGCTGGGCGGCCTGGGCGGCGGCGACCGCGCGCTCGAGATCGGCGGCGGTGCCGAGCGCCACCTGCGCCTGCACGGCGCCACTATTGGGATCGAACACGTCCGAGCGACGACCCGCGCCGCCTCCCGCGTGGCCGACGATCACATGCTCTATCAAGCGCATATCAGGTTCCTCACTCTCCGAATTCCTTCGTTGGAGCACCCCAGTAGCGCAGGCAAGAGCACGAAGTTGCAGGTTGTAGCTGCAATTTTGCAGCACAGCCACTGCGCCGCTACAAGACGGGCATGAACTGGGACGACCTCCGCATCTTCCTCGCCGTGGCGCGCGCGCAACGGCTCAGCCGTGCGGCGGCGGCGCTGGACATGGACGCCACCACCGTCTCGCGTCGATTGCGCAAGCTGGAAAGTGCCCTTGCGCGGCGCCTGTTCGAACATGCCACCACCGGCCATACGCTGACCGAGGAAGGCCAGCAGTTGCTGGATCAGGTTGAGCGCATGGAAGCGGAGGCGCTCGGCATCGTGGGCATGGGAGCGAGCGGGACGGAACTGGCCGGCACCCTCCGGGTCAGCGCGTCCGAGGGATTCGGCACGCAGATCATCGCCCCGCGCCTGCATGCCTTCACGCGGCGATTTCCAAACATTCAGATCGATCTGATTGCATCCAGTGGGTTCCTCAGTCCCTCCCGGCGCGAAGTCGATGTCGCGGTGATGCTGGCGAGGCCCCGCGCGGGTGCGCTCGTCGCGCGCAAACTCACCGATTATGCGCTGGGGCTTTACGCGACGCCCGACTATCTCGCTGCCGCTCCGCCGCTGCAGCAGCCGGCGGACCTGCTTGGACATCGAATGACCGGTTATGTCGCCGATCAGATCTATGCGCCGGAACTGCGCTACCTGGCCGAAATCGACCGGCGCCTGGTGCCGCAGGTGCGCAGCACCAGCATCAACGCCCAGGCCGAAATGATCGCGCGAGGCCATGCCTGTGGCATCCTGCCCTGCTTCATCGGTGATGCGATGCCGGAACTGCGGCGCGTGCTGCGCGCGAGCATTGATATCCAGCGCAGCTTCTGGCTCGTGGTGCCCCGCGATCTGCGCGGGCTGCCGCGCATCGATCGGTTCCTCACATGGCTGGTGGAGGAGATGCGACCGCTGCACCACGTCATGCGCGGCACGCTGGACGAGTAGACGTCGAGTCGCTGAAGCTGGTCTAAAGAGGGCGGGCCGGCAGGGTTTCGTGCCCGGTTCCGCTACGCCCGGTACGGCCTAGCGAGAGGAAATGGTGGAGCCGAGGGGGATCGAACCCCTGACCTTCGCAATGCCATTGCGACGCTCTCCCAGCTGAGCTACGGCCCCATTCCCTCGGGAGGCGTGCCCTTTAGAAGGGGCTCGCCAGCTTGGCAAGGGCCGTTTTGTGCCCTTGCCAAACTTTTTTTCAACTCAGTTTTCGTCTTCGTCGCTGTTGGTCTCGACGCCCAAGTCGTCGTCGCCGCCCAGATCGACATCGTCGTCCGCCGAGGGCTCCTCGTCGTCCGCCGACAGATCCAGATCGTCGTCGCCCACCAGATCCGAATCTTCGGCCTCCGCCTTGTCCTTGTCGGCCTTGACGGCTTCGAACGGCAGCGGCTGCTTGGACTTTAGGATCGGCTCAGGCTCCCAGGCATAACCGCAGTTGATGCAGGTGACGGGCTCGTCCTTGGTCAGATCGTAAAAGCGCGTACCGCACTTCGGGCAGCTGCGCTTGGTGCCCCATTCCGGCTTCACCATGTGTTGCCTCTTCGCCTTTCGCTTGTTCGGATGTTCGGGATTTTGGTGATCCCGGAAAGTGGGGCGCGCCTTGCCATGGTGCAAGCCGCCTGTCAAAGCCGCGGCCATGTCGAATGCTCCTTCCCGCCCCTTAACCGCTTCCGCGCGCGGTCCGCTGCGCGGCACCGTCACCGTTCCCGGCGACAAGTCGATCAGCCACCGCGCCATCATGTTTTCGGCGCTGGCCGTGGGTGAAAGTCGCATCGAAGGCTTGCTGGAGGGCGAAGACGTGCTCGCAACCGCCGCCGCGATGCGGGCGATGGGCGCCACCGTCGAGCGTGGCGACGACGGCGTCTGGCGCGTGTACGGCGTAGGCGTGGGCGGGCTGCAACAGCCGGCGCAGGCGCTCGACATGGGCAATTCCGGCACTTCCACCCGGCTGCTGATGGGCCTGGTTTCGAGCCACCCGATCAGCGCCACCTTTGTCGGCGACGCCTCGCTCTCCGGCCGCCCGATGGGCCGGGTGATCGAACCGCTGGGCCAGATGGGCGCGGAGATCACTGCCAGCCCTGGCGGCCGCCTGCCGCTGATGGTGCGCGGCACGTGCCCGGCGGTGCCGATCACCTACACGCTGCCGGTCGCCTCCGCCCAGGTGAAGTCGGCGATTCTGCTCGCCGGGCTCAATACGCCGGGCATCACCCGCGTCATCGAACCCGTGCCTACCCGCGACCATAGCGAGCGGATGCTGCGCGGTTTCGGCGCGACGCTGACGGTGGAAGACAGCCCCGAGGGCAAGGTCATCGCGATCACCGGCGAGGCCGAACTACAGCCCCAGCACATCATTGTGCCTGGCGATCCCTCCTCCGCCGGCTTCTGGATGGTCGCAGCGTCCATCGTGCCGGGGTCGGACGTCACCATCGCCAATGTCTGCATGAACCCAACCCGCACGGGCCTGATCACCGCGCTGCGCCTGATGGGCGCCGACATCGCCGAGACCAACGCCCGGATTGTGGGCGGCGAACCGGTGGCCGATCTGGTGGTGCGCCACGCGCCGCTGAAGGCGATCGAGGTGCCCGCCGATCTGGCGCCGAGCATGATCGACGAATATCCGGTGCTGTTCGTCGCGGCAGCGCTGGCCGAAGGGCGCACCGTCGCCCGCGGCGCGCACGAACTGCGGGTGAAGGAATCGGATCGCATCGCCGCGATGCGTGCCGCGCTGACGGCGGCGGGCGTCGAGACCGAGGAATTCGAAGACGGGCTTGCCATCCATGGATCGGCCGGCGCCCCACTGCCGGGAGGCGGTGCGGTGGCGACGCTTCTCGATCATCGCATCGCGATGAGCATGACGGTGGCGTCGCTCGCCGCAGCCAAGCCGATCTCGATCGATGATGTCGCTCCGGTGGCGACCAGCTATCCGAACTTCTTCGCCACGCTGGACTCGCTGACCGGCTGATCGCATCTCCGGCTTGACTAGGCGCGGCATCGTCCCGATTCAGGTGGCCTGCCGCAATTTCTTGCAGGTCTGGCGCCGCCCGCCTGTTTCGCTTTCGATCAGGGTCTTCGTGTTCTTGCTTCCGCTGCCTTTCCTGCCGATCGCCACGCCGCACCGCCGGCGGACCTGCTCCGCCGGAGCCGTGGCATGATCATCGCCGTCGACGGCCCCGCCGCATCGGGCAAGGGCACCATCGCCCGCGCACTCGCACGGCATTACGGCCTGCCGCACCTCGACACCGGGTTGCTCTATCGTGCCGTGGCGGCGAGCGTGCTGCGCGAGGGGCTCGATCCCGAAAAGGAAGCCGATGCGGTTTCCGCCTGCAGCTTCGAAGACGCGCTGCTCGCCGATCCCTTGCTGCGCACCGACGACGTGGGCCAGGTCGCGTCGATCGTTTCCGCCCATCCGTTGGTGCGCGCCGCGCTGCTCGCCCGACAGAAAAAATTCGCCCGCCAGCCCGGCGGCGCGGTGCTGGACGGGCGGGACATCGGCACGGTGATCGCGCCGGATGCGGAGGTGAAGCTGTTCATCAAGGCAACGCCGACGATCCGCGCCCAGCGCCGTCATCTCGAACTTCGCAAGAACGGCATCAACAGCAGCCTGGATAAGGTGCTGGCGGACATTCGCGCCCGCGACGACCGCGATTCGCGCCGCAGCGAAGCGCCGCTTTCCCAAGCGGCCGACGCGGCGACGCTGGACACCAGCTTCCTATCGATCGACGCGGCCGTGCAGCGCGCGATCGAACTGGTCGAGCGCCGGCGGACCGCGCAGGGCTGAGCATCGCTCGCCTGCACGGCCGCGGAAGTTACTTGCAGCTGTCCCCCGGCCCCGCGTCCAGATCGAGGCAGCGTCCGTCGATTTCCACCGGCACCGGCACCTTGATCAGCGCCGCCAGCGTCGGTGCGATATCCACCGTTTCTACCGACAGCGGCTGTTCGAAGCCGGTCATGCCCTTGCGCCAGAACAGCATCGGCACGCGGCGATCATAATCCCAGAAGCTGCCATGCGTGGCGACATAGCCGCCCACCGGATCGAGGATCGGCGTCACGCGCGGCTTGAGCGCGACCACCAGATCCCCGGAACGCTGCGGATCATAGGAGGCTCGGGCGCGCTCCAGCAGGCTCCACGTCTCTGGAGGGGTATGGACGATCGGCGTGGCTTCGATCTGCGCGCGGGTGAACACCGCCTGCACCTGCGGATTCGCCGCATAGAGCTTCGCCGCCTCGGCTAGCACCGACGCCCGCTTCGCCTGCGGCACGGTGGGCGAGACGTAGACGTCCCCGCCGGGACCACCCACCAGCACCGCGCCGGTGAGGCCAAGCTTGGCGGCGAGGGCACGGCTGATCGTACCGACGGTGGCATCCGCAGTAAGGCGCTGCTCGGTCGGCGCGGCATGTTCGCGGTGGCGCTCGGGCAGGTCATGGCCGCCATGATCGGCGGTCAGCACCACCTGGTAGTCGACGCCGGTACGGTCCAGCGCCTCGAACAGCCGGCCCAGCGTCTGGTCGAGCGAGAGCAGCTGCAGGCACATTTCGCTGCCTTCGGTGCCGTAGCTATGGCCGACATAGTCGGTCGCCGACGCGCCCAGGATCAGCAGATCGCTATGCCCCTGCTGGCCCAGCTTCATGTCGGTGGCGAGCTTTGCGCCCAGCGCCAGCACCGCATCGTCGAATTCGGGCGAGGCCCGGAAAGCCTTGGCGTCGCCGGCGGCACGCGCGAAGCGGCCGTCGCCCACCGTCTTCGAGCCGCCCAGCGCGATCGCGCGCGATCGCGCCTGGCAGAAGGCGGGCAGGTTCAGCGCCGGCTGCGCCTCGGCAACGCGCGCAGCCGTCGCGGCGTTGATCCGAGTGACCGCATCGGGGGCGGTGCGGCCGGCATAGGAAACAAATGCCTTGCCGTCCCACCACCAGAGCTCGTCGACCTTGTGGCCGCCCATCATCACTGCGGCGCGATCCTTGCCGGCAACAGAGACGACGCGGGACTGTGGATCGGCCGACTTCATCCACTCGCCCAGCGTCGGCACCTTCAGATGCTTGTCGGACACCGTGTAATGTTCCGAATCGCTGCCGGGCACGCTCTCGTCCTCAGCGCAATAGACCCGCTTGTCGGCGCGCGGCGCGGCGAAATCGGTCCAGTCATTGGCGATGATGCCGGTGCGCGACGGATGATCGCCGGTCAGGATCGTCGAGTGGCCGGGGCAGGTCTCCGTCGCGGCGTGGCTCTGATAGCCGGCGGGGAAGACGGCCCCCGACATCAGCCGGGCGAAGCCGCCGGTGAACTGACCGCGATATTCGGCAAACAGGTCGGCCGAAAACTGGTCGACGGAAATCACCACCAGCAGCTTGGGCGGAGCCGCCGGCGCCGCAGCGGCGGGGGCCGCCTGCTGGGCAAAGGCAGGCGTGGCGGCAGCCAGCGCAAGCGCGGCGGCAAAGGGTGCAAACAGTTTCATCAAGGCCGGCTCCGGGCACGGTGGGAGGTTGGATGTACCCAGCTATTGTCGAACGCGGCGAACTGGGCAAGGACGGCGACATGGCCCAGCTTCGTTTCGCTTTGATGTCGCTCCTGCTACTCCTTGGCCACGCGGTGCCGGCAGCGGCGCAGGGCTTTGCCAAGGGCCCGCATGTTCGCAGCACGCTGGTGACAGAAGCGCCGCGCCCGAAACCCGGCAGCACGATCACGCTGGCGCTGATCTCCACTCCCGATCCGGGCTGGCACGCCTATTGGCAGAATCCGGGCGACGCCGGCCTGCCTGCCGAGGCGCAGTGGACGCTGCCTGCCGGCGCGCGTGCGGAAGCGTTCCGCTATCCCGTGCCGCAGCGGCTGCTCATCGCGGGCCTGATGAACTATGTCTATGAAGGCACCTTCGTCCGGCTGACCACCCTGCACATCCCGGCGGACGCGAAGGGCGTGCTGCCGGTAAAGCTGAAACTCGACTATCTCGTCTGCACCGATACGCTGTGCGTGCCGGAAAAGGCCGAGCTGGAAACCAGCCTCGTCATCGGGGACGGCGCGATCGACGCCGCGACCCGCGCGAAATTCGACGGCTGGCGGGCGAAGCTGCCCCGGCCGCTGAGCACGCCCGCGGCCTTCCGGGCAGAGGGCGGCGCTCTCCGGCTGGCGGTGCCCTACCCTGCCGACGCCGCGGCCAAGGACGTCTACTTCTACCCGCTGACCGCGAACGCGATCGACTATGCCGCACCGCAAAGCGTGACGCGCGACGGCGACCGGCTGGTGATTGAGACCAAAGCACGCACCGCACCGGCCAAGCTGGAGGGCGTGCTGGCGATCGACGGCCAGGGGCTGACCGTTACCGCCACGCCCGGCGCGGTACCGCCCGCCAAGCCCGCCAGCGCCGCGACGCCGTGGCTGGCCGCGATCGGCGCCTTCTTCGCGGCGGTGCTGGGCGGGCTGATCCTGAACGTCATGCCCTGCGTCTTCCCCATCCTCAGCCTCAAGGCACTGAGCCTCGCCAAGGCGAACAAGGACGGCGGCAGCCCGCGCACCGAGGCGCTCGCCTACACGGCAGGCGTGGTGCTGGTGTGCCTCGCGCTCGGCGGCCTGCTGCTCGGCCTCCGCGCGGCCGGGGCGACGGTGGGCTGGGCGTTCCAGTTGCAGGATCCCCGCGTTATCCTGGTGCTGCTGCTGCTCGTCACCGGGATCGCCTTCAACCTTGCCGGGTTGTTCGAAATCATGACGCCCGCCGTCGTCAACCGGGCCGCAAGCAAGGGCCATGGCGGAGCCTTCGCCACTGGTGCATTGGCGGCCTTCATCGCCACGCCGTGCACCGGGCCGTTCATGGCATCGGCACTGGGCGCGGCGCTGGTGCTGCCCTGGTTCGCGGGGCTGGCGATCTTCGGCGGGCTGGGCCTCGGCATCGCCCTGCCCTTCTTGGCTCTGGGCTTCGTCCCTGCTTTCCGCCGCGCGCTGCCCAGGCCGGGCCCGTGGATGGCGACGATGCGGCACATCCTCTCGGTTCCGATGTTCCTCACCGCGGTTGCGCTCGCCTGGGTGCTGGGCAAGCAGGCAGGGGTGGACGGCATGACGATCGGCCTCGCCGCCACGCTGCTGGCGACACTCGGCCTGTGGTGGGCGGGCGCGCGACAGGCCCGGGGACGCAGCCGCGCCTGGCTGCCCGCGCTGCCGCTGGTGCTGGTCGCGGTCGGCGGCATCGCGCTGGTCCGCCCCGCCGCCGCCGGCGGGCAACCCGCTGCGATAGCCGGCGCCGAGCCGTTCAGCGAGGCCCGCCTCACCGAGCTGCGCGCACAGGGCAAGCCAGTCTTTGCCTACTTCACTGCCGACTGGTGCCTCACCTGCAAGGTCAACGAAAAGGGTGTGATCGAAACCGCCGCGGTCGAGCGCGCGCTTGCCGATGGCAAGGTCGCGGTACTGGTGGGAGACTGGACCAACGGCGACGCCACGCTCGGCCGCTTCATCGAAGCGCACAATCGCGCCGGCGTGCCACTCTACCTCTGGTACAAGCCGCGCAAGGCTACGCCCGAGGTGCTGCCGCAGGTGCTGACACAGGATCTGCTGACCGGGTTGGCAAAGGGGCAGTAATCCTCCGCGTTTTCGAAAGAGGATCTCTGCTCCCTCCATTTCCCCGCTTGTGCGCCGCAACGAAGCATTGCAGCATGCATCCGAACGACGACACGAACGTTTGGGAGCTCTGATGGGATCAACGGGGGCGTTCGACGAGATTTGGGGGCATGGCGGGCCGGAACAACCGCGCGCGGAGTTCTCCGCTCTTTCGCGCTGGATCGCCGATACACCTGCGGACGAACTGCAACGGCGGCAGCAATCCGCCGAAGCCGCCTTCCGCCAGCTGGGCATCACCTTCGCCGTTTATGGCGACAGCGATGCTGCCGAACGCATCATCCCCTTCGATATCGTGCCCCGCATCTTCCTGCAGCACGAATGGGAAAAGCTGAGCGAAGGGCTGGTCCAGCGGGTCGAGGCGATCAACGCCTTTCTTGAGGACATTTACGGCGCGCGGCGCATCCTCGACGAAGGCATTATTCCGCCCGAGCTGATCCTGCGCAACGATCAGTTCCGCCCCGAAGTCGCCGGCATCCGCCCGCCGCACGGCGTTTGGGCGCATATCTGCGGAATCGATCTGGTGCGCACCGGGCCGGACGAATTCTATGTGCTGGAAGACAATGCCCGCACGCCTTCCGGCGTTTCCTACATGCTGGAAAATCGCGAGGCGATGATCCGGCTGTGTCCGGAGCTGTTCCGCGACTTCCGCGTGGCGCCGGTCGACAGCTATCCGGACATGCTGCTGGAAACGATGCGCTCGGTGGCGCCTTCCGGGCGGACGCGGCCGGTATGCGTCGTGCTGACGCCGGGCCATTTCAACTCGGCCTATTACGAACACAGCTTCCTTGCAGATTCGATGGGGGTCGAACTGGTCGAAGCCGCCGACCTGGTGGTGGACGACGACATCGTCTACATGGAGACGATCGCCGGCCGCGTGCGGGTGGACGTGATCTACCGCCGCATCGACGACGATTTCCTCGATCCTTTGGTCTTCCGGCCGGACTCGCTGCTTGGCGTGCCGGGGCTGATCGCCGCCTATCGCGCGGGCAATGTCGCGCTGCTCAACGCACCGGGCAATGGCATCGCCGACGACAAGGCGATCTACAGCTACATGCCGGAGATCGTCCGCTTCTATTCGGGCGGCGAGGCCAAGCTGCCCAATGTCGAGACCTGGCGCTGCCGCGAACCGCAGGCACTGAAATATGTGCTCGATCACCTGCCCGAGTTGGTGGTGAAGCTGGTCGACGGATCGGGTGGCTATGGCATGCTGGTCGGCCCCACCGCGACCAAGGAGCAGATCGAGACCTTCCGCGCTGCGCTGATCGCCGAGCCGCACCGTTACATCGCGCAGCCGACGCTGGCGCTCTCGACCGTGCCGACGCTGACCGAGAAGGGTCTTGCGCCGCGCCATGTCGATTTCCGTCCCTTCGTGCTGACCGGCAGCGACAAGGTGCGCGTGGTGCCGGGCGGCCTCACCCGCGTGGCGCTGCGCGAGGGATCGCTGGTGGTAAACTCCAGCCAGGGCGGCGGCACCAAGGACAGCTTCGTGCTGCTGGGAGACGCGGCATGAGGGACACCTTCTTCGATCCTTCCCGGCACGGGGAGGATCTGGTCCGGGAGCACCGTCTATGATGATGCTCTCCCGCACGGCCGCCGCGCTTTACTGGCTCGGCCGCTATGTCGAGCGCGCCGACTTCATCGCGCGGCTGGTGGAAGCAACGATCCGCCTCGACGCGCTCTCGGCCCGCCCTGCCGGCGAGGCCGCGTGGCTTAGCGCCCTCGCCGTCAGCTATACCGACGAGATCTTCGCCGCGACCGGCCATCCCGCCACGCAGGCGCATGTCGCGCGCTTCCTCACGCTCGACACCACCAATCCCGGCTCGATCATCCGTTGCCTGGAAATGGCGCGCAACAACGCCCGCGCCGTTCGTACGGCGCTCACCCGCGATGCATGGACTGCGATCAACCGCGCCTGGTGGCTGTTCGCCAACCGCGCCTCCACCGGCGGCGCAACCGAGACGTTAAGCCTGGTCGAGCAGATCAAGGGGGAGACGCGCGGGTTCGAAGGCGCGACGCACCGGATGATGCGCAACGAAGCGACGCTGCTGATCCAGCTCGGCGCCGCGATCGAGCGGGCCGACAACACCGCCCGGCTTGTCGACGTCAAATACCATCTGTTGCTGCCGGCAGGCGAGAGCGTCGGCGGCGCGGTGGATCGCGACCAGTGGACGACGATCCTCCAGACGGTCTCCGCCGTCACCGCCTATCGCTGGCTCTATTCCGAAGGGCTGCGGCCCGATAATGTCATCGATCTGCTGGTCAGCCGCGCGGAGCTGCCGCGCAGCCTGGCCGCCTGCGTTGAGGAAACGGTGGCACTGCTCAGCGCGCTGGCCAAGCGCACCGGCCTGCAGGGCGAGGCCGATCGCATGGCCCGCGCCCGCCTCGCCCGCGTCCAGAAGGCGCGAACGCCGGACATCATCGTCGGCGGCCTGCACGAATATCTGGAAACCTTCATCACCGAGAACGCGCTGCTAGACGGCGCGATCGCTCGCCAGTTCCGGTTCCTCTGATGCGCATCGCCGTCGAACACCGCTCCGTCTATCGCTTCACCCAGCCCCAGGCGCGGATCGTCCAGATGCTGCGACTCACCCCCTGCGACACCCAGCACCAGACGGTGGTGAGCTGGATGGTCGGCGTGGATTGCGACGCGCGGCTGCGCGATGCGGTGGATGGCTATGGCAATGCCGTGACCATGCTCTACGCCGAAGGGCCGATCGAGGCGATCGAGATCGCGGTGACGGGCGAAGTGCTGACCAGCGACAATGCCGGCATCGTGCGCGGTACTGCGGAGCCGCTGCCGCCGGCCCTGTACCTGCGCACCACCCAGCGCACGGCGCCGAGCGAGCGCCTCGCTGCTTTCGCTCAGGACGTGACGGGCAGCACGAACGACCCGATCGAACGGCTGCACCGCCTCAATCAGGCGCTGCATGCTCGCTTCCGCTGCGTGCCCGACGTGCCGGATACCGGGCTGACTGCCGCCGAGGCTTTTGCCGGCAAGGCGCAGGGATCGCGCGACATGGCGCAGATGTTCCTTGCCGCCGCGCGGACGTTCGACACCCCGGCCCGCTACGTCTCCGGCTATCGGCTGGACGACCTGGCGCAGTGCGCGCCGCACGGCTGGTGCGAAGCGTGGGTCGCGGGGCTCGGCTGGGTCGGGTTCGATCCCGTCACCGGCGCTTCGCCGGGCGATGGACATGTCCGCGTCGCGGTGGGTCTCGACGCAGACGGCGCTGCCGCCATCGCCGGCCGACGGATCGGCCAGGGCGAGGAGGAACTGGCGGTCGACGTGCAGGTCGACCGGCTGGGCAACGAGGAATAGCGGCCGCATCGTTGCCGATGCGCAACGCGTATCGCGCAATCACTCGCCCCCGCTGGCACGGCGTAAGAATGGCCTATAGAGGAACCACGAGCCCGTGCCCGGGCGCCCATTTTCTGCAGGCAGGATCCATGACCGTCCTCATCCAGGAAGCCGATCTGATCGAGAGCGTCGCCGACGCGCTCCAGTACATCTCCTATTATCACCCGATGGATTACATCCGCGCGCTGGGCGACGCCTATGAGGCCGAACAGTCCCCCGCCGCCAAGGACGCCATCGCCCAGATCCTGACCAATAGCCGCATGTGCGCGGAAGGGCATCGTCCGATCTGCCAGGATACCGGGATCGTCACGGTCTTCATCCAGTGGGGCCAGAAGTGCGTGCTGGATAGCGAACGCTCGCTGCAGGACGTCGTCGATGAAGGCGTGCGCCGCGCCTATCTCCACCCCGAGAACCGTCTGCGCGCCTCGATCCTGCGCGATCCGGCCTTTTCCCGCGTCAACACCAAGGACAATACCCCTTGCGTGCTCAACGTCGAGATGGTCCCCGGCGACCATGTCCATGTCGAGCTGGCGGCCAAGGGCGGCGGTTCAGAGAACAAGTCGAAGTTCGCGATGCTCAACCCGAGCGATTCGATCGTCGACTGGGTGCTCGAGATGGTCCCGAAAATGGGTGCCGGCTGGTGCCCGCCGGGCATGCTCGGCATCGGCATCGGCGGCACCGCCGAGAAGGCCGTGACGCTCGCCAAGAAGTCGCTGATGGGCGACATCGACATGGCGCAGCTCAAGCAGCGCGGGCCCCAGAACGATATCGAGCGGCTCCGCATCGAGATTTTCGACAAGGTCAACGCGCTCGGCATCGGTGCGCAGGGCCTGGGCGGGCTGGCGACGATCCTCGACGTGAAGATCCTCGACTATCCGACCCACGCGGCCTCCAAGCCGATCGCGATGATCCCGAACTGCGCTGCCACCCGGCACGCGCATTTCAGCCTCGACGGCAGCGGCCCGGTCTATCTCGATCCGCCGAGCCTCGACGAATGGCCGAAGGTGGAATGGACGCCGTCGAAGGAATCGATCCGCGTCGATCTCGACACGCTGACCCCCGAAGTGGTGGCGAGCTGGAAGCCGGGCGACCGCCTGCTGCTCAACGGCAAGATGCTCACCGGGCGCGACGCCGCGCACAAGCGCATCCAGGACATGCTGTCGCGCGGCGAGGAGCTGCCGGTCGATTTCAAGGGCCGGGTGATCTATTATGTCGGCCCGGTCGATCCGGTGCGCGACGAGGTGGTCGGTCCCGCCGGCCCCACCACCGCGACGCGGATGGACAAGTTCACCGAGATGATGCTCGCCCAGACCGGGCTGATCGCGATGGTCGGCAAGGCCGAGCGCGGTCCGGTGGCGATCGAGGCGATCCGCAACCACAAGGCCGCCTATCTGATGGCGGTCGGCGGTGCGGCCTATCTCGTCGCCCGTGCGATCAAGGGCGCGCGCGTCGTCGGCTTCGAGGATCTCGGCATGGAAGCGATCTACGAGTTCGACGTAAAGGACATGCCGGTCACCGTCGCGGTGGATGCGACCGGCGAGAGTGTCCACCACACCGGTCCGCTGGTGTGGCGCGAGAAGATCGCCAAGGAGCGGCTGCTCCAGACGGCCTGATCCTATGGGCCCGCCAGCAGAATCGCGCTTACGCCGTGGTGCGCGTCTGCTGCTGGCGGGCCTTTACCTGCTGGCGGGGGTGCTGCACCTGTGGGTGCCTCGGCCGTTTCTGCACATCACCCCCGCCTGGGTGCCCTATCCCGCTACCGTCATCCCGCTCACCGGGCTGTGCGAGATTGCCGGCGCTCTCGCCCTGCTCACGGTGAACTTCCGCAAGGCTGCCGGGGCGATGCTCGGGCTTTACGCGGTCTGCGTGTTCCCGGCGAACCTCCAGCATGCCGTGCAGGATCTGTCGACCGACACCGGACTGGGCTGGGCCTATCACGCCCCGCGCCTGTTCGCGCAGCCGTTGCTCTGTTGGTGGGCGCTATGGGCGGGCGGGTGGACGCGGCGGGGCAACTAAGCCTGCTGCATCGCGCTTGTCCGGCTAGCGCCTGTACGACGGTATCGAGACGCCCCTCATGCGCAGCCGATGGGCCCACCCGATCGCCAGTGCGGCTTGAGCTTGGCTTCGAAACGGCGCAGTTCCTCGTCCAGCACCGCCACCGTGGCGTCATCCTCTTCGGCAATGGCGAAGCGGATCCGATCGGAAAGCTCCGCAATGGCATATTGGGCATGCGCCAGCGCATTCGGCTCCCGATCGATGACGGACGTGGCATTGCTCGCCAGAGAGGCCAACAGGTCGAGATCGGTTGCGTCCACGGTTCGCGGCTTCTGATCGAGCAGGCACAGCGTGCCAAGCGCAAAGCCGTCGCTCGTGACCAGCGGCGCCAGGCCTTCAGCGAAGGCTCTTCTGCCCTGCATCGCGCCGTCGGCATTGCGCCAAAGCACCTTCATAGACGCCGCCAGCCAGCGCACCGCCGAACAGGTATAAGATCGTGGTGACGGTTTCGAACCGCGCCCCTGTCAGCCCGGCGGCGAAACCCCGCGAGAAGGCCAGCGGCACGACTGCCATCGTGACGAGGACCGCGAGCAGCCCGATGAGTATCGCGGCGGCAAAGCGCCCAGCGCCCGGAATCCTGGTGCGCGCCAGCAGCAACAGGCCGCCGAGCAGCAGGCCGCCGATCATCAGCTTGACAGCCGGTCCCACATCATCGGCGACTTTCCAGGTCGTGGCGGGCAGACGATCGAACCCGGTGCCGATCGCCGCCGCCGCCGGTGAAAGCCCCGCATAGGCAATGAACATGCTGGGGACAAACACGGCGACCGCCCAGGCGAGGATGAACGACGATAGAAAACAACGAAACGTCATCGGCTTCCCCTTATTGGATCCTGCCGTCGCAGCCGCAACGGCTCACGCCGGCAGGATGCGCACCCGCCGCTTGCCCCAGTAACTCAGATCGATCGAAAACCGCACCGGCGCGCCCTTGCGGGTCAGCACCATCTGATCGCCGCGGCTGCCGTCGCCGGTATAGCTATATGCCCAGCCCTGCTGCTTCAGCGCATCGCCCACCTTCAGCACCGCCGATTGGTCGCGATCGTGCCAGAAGGTGATCTGCCGGAAGCCACCGCTGCCATCGCCGCCCGCCAGGTCGAGCGCAGCTTCATACGGCCCCTGGCCCAGCAGCATCACGCCCGACCGGCGGCAGCGAAGATGCCCGCCGTCCATTCGGATGCAGTTGTCGAACCCCGCGCGCCTGGCGTCGGCAAGGCTGCCACGGACCGGCAGGTCGGCATAGATCAGGGTCGGCGGGGGCGGCGGGGCAGGCTCGGACGCACATCCGGAAACGAGCAGCGCCGCACCGGCCGCCACGGCGAACCAATACCGGCGATCCTCCCGAAACGGTTGCGACATTCCACACTCCCCTCGCCAGAAGCCTAGGGTGCGGCGGGCTCCGGTGCAAACGCCCGCAGGAAAAGATCGACATTATAGTCCGTCTCTTCCTCCAATTCGGCCTGGCTGAACTGGTGGCCCAGCATCGCACGCTGCTGCGCGCCCATGCACAGGCTGGTCAGTGCGAAGGCCGCGCGCAGCGGATCGGATTGCCGCAACTGCCCCTTTTGCATCGCATCTTGAAGGTGCGCCGCCAGCATTTCGCGGGTGCGCTGCGGTCCACGGCGGAAAAAGATCGCACCCATTTCCGGGGATCGCTCCACTTCGGCATGGATCACCCGGTGCAGCTGGATGGCGTCGCGCGACGTGATCTTGCGCAAAAGGCTGAGGGTGAATGCACACAGCGTCGCGCGCAGATCGTCCGATGGCACCAGCAGCTTCAGCACCTGCTCGCGATACTCGCGCGTGGCTTCGTCAACGCACGCGTCGAACAGTTCTTCCTTGGACGCGAAATAGCTCCACAAGGTGCCCTTGGACCCGCCAAGTTCGGCCGCGATGGCGGACATGGATACGGCCGCATAGCCCTGTTCCATGAAATGGCGCTTGGCGATCACCAGGATGGCCGCGCGCCGATCCTGCTTGCGCGACTCCCGCTTGCCAAGATGCTTTACCGATACGCTCTCCATAACCGTACTATAGGGTACGATTTTCTATTGACAATAGCGGACCCTCTCTCCATCTGGAACTCGTACCCAATAGTACGGTTTTCACGATCCATGATGAGTCGTTTCTCAACAAGGCCCTTGTTGCTGTCGGCGGTCGCCGCATCGGCGCTGGCCGCCTGCGCGCCCGTGCCTGATCTCGGCGCCCGGCCCGAAATACGCGCGGCGAACAGCTATGCGGCCGACGCGTCGCTGGGGGGCAATGCCCAGGCGCAGTGGCCTGTCACCACTTGGTGGACCGCCTATAACGATCCCCAGCTCAACGCATTGATGGACGAGGCCTTTCGCAGCGCACCGAATCTCGCCGCGGCTGCCGCCCGGCTGCGTTCGGCCCAGGCCTATGCGGTACAGGCTGGCGCTGCACGCCTGCCGCGCGTTGATGCCAGCGGCTCGGCGGCCGCCAATCGGATCGACACCGGTAGCAGCTTGCCGATCGACATCCCCTCGAATGTCCAGACCATCGGCTATGGCACGCTGAACCTGGCGTTCGATCTTGACCTGTGGGGCAAGAGCCGCGCGCAACTCGCAGCCGCCACCTCGGAAGCAGAGGCGGCACGGCTGGAGCTGGAACAGGCGCGGCTCGCCCTCTCCACGAACATCGCCGCCGCCTATGCGGATCTCGCTCGCCTCGCCGCCGACCGCCGGGTGCAGGAACGTGCGCTGGAGGTTCGCCTCGCGACACAGAAGCTCGTCACCGACCGGGTGACCAACGGGCTCGAGACCCGCGCCGAAGAAAAGCAGGCCGCCGCCGCCGTCCCCGCTGCTCGCGCACAGCTGGCTGCGATCGACGAGGAGATCGGCCTCACCCGCAACCGCATTGCCGCATTGCTGGGCCAGGGCCCCGATCGCGGGCTGAGCATCGCCCTGCCCGCCGCTCCGACTGCAGCGCGCGGCATCCCCGCCGATGTGACGACCGATCTTATCGGCCGCCGCCCCGACATCGCGGCCGCCCGTGCCCGCGTCGAAGCCGCCGCCAGCCGGATCAAGGTCGCCCGCGCCAACTTCTACCCGTCGATCCGCCTCAGCGCGCTTGCCGGCTATGGCGCGCTGGGACTGGATACGTTGGTCAAGGGCGAGGGCGCTTCGGTGCTCCAGGCAGGCCCGGCCATCAGCCTTCCGATCTTTCACGGGGGGGAGCTGCGCGGCCAATATGCCGGCGCACGCGCTACCTTTGACGAGGCGGTGGCCAATTACGACAACAGCGTCACCACGGCATATCACGACGTGGCCGACGCGGTGACGAGCCAGAAGGCGCTGGCCACACGCTTGTCCCAGAGCCGCCAGGCGCTGGAAGATTCCGAACAGGCCTATTCGATCGCCCAGCAACGCTATCAAGGCGGGCTGTCGCGTTTCCTGGATGTTCTGACCGCCGAGGAGAGGGTGTTGCAGAACCGCCAGATCGTCGCAGAACTGGAAGCACGCGCGTTCACGCTCGATATCCAGCTCGTCCGCGCGCTCGGCGGAGGCTTTTCCACCAACAACGCGGCGGTTGCCGCTTCCGAGGTCAAGACCAATGGCTGACGCAGAACCCGCCATCCACTCCGCCCGCGCAGACGCCGATCGCACCGCGACACCTGCCCCCGCCATGCCCGCGGCAGACGTTGAAGATACCCGCCGCTCCTCGCTGCGTAAGCGGCTGATGCTGGGCATCGGCGGCCTCGTGCTGCTGGGCGGGGTCGGCTATGGCGGCTATTACGCGTTGGTCGGCAGCCATTATGTCAGCACCGACAACGCCTATGTCGGCGCGGACAGCGCGAGCATCACGCCGATGACCGGCGGCCAGGTGCTCCGCGTCGCGGTTGCCGACACGCAGGCGGTGCGCAAGGGCGACATGCTCGTCCAGATCGACGACAGCGATGCCCGTATCGCCCTCGCCCAGGCCGAGGCCGATCTCGCCCGCGCCACTCGTCAGTTCGGCCAAACCTCCGCGACGAGCGAAGCGCTCGCGGCGCAGGTTCAGGCGCGGGAAGCGGATATCGCCCGTGCACGCGCACAGGTAACGGCCGCCCAGGCCGATTTCGAAAAGGCTCGCATCGATCTCCAGCGTCGCCAGCGGCTTGCCCCCAATGGCGCTGTTTCGGGTGAGGAGCTGACGTCCGCGACCAACGCATTCGCCGCCGCCCGCGCCAATCTCGAACTCGCGCGGGCCGGCCTCGCGCAAGCCAATTCGACCCGGGTTGCGGCCAGCGGGCAGCTGGCGGCGAACGACGCCCTGGTGCGCGGCACCAACGCCAACACCGCACCCGAAGTGCTCGCCGCACGCGCCAAGGTGGAACAGGCCAAGCTGGACCTGAGCCGCACCGTCATCCGTGCGCCGTTCGACGGTGTGGTCACGCGCCGCAACGTGCAGGTCGGCCAGCGCGTGGCTCCCGGCGCGCAGCTGATGCTGATCGTGCCGCTCAACCAGCTCTATGTCGACGCCAACTTCAAGGAAGGCCAGCTGGCCCGCGTGAAGGTCGGTCAGCCGGTCGAGTTGACGTCGGACCTCTATGGCGGCGACGTCACCTATCACGGCCGCGTGGTCGGCTTCTCGGGCGGTACCGGCTCGTCCTTCGCACTGATCCCGGCGCAGAACGCGACCGGCAACTGGATCAAGGTGGTCCAGCGCCTGCCGGTGCGCGTTGCGCTCGATCCGAAGGAACTGCAGGCGCATCCGCTGCGCGTCGGCCTGTCGATGGACGCCGAGATCGATACCTCGGCCAAGTAAGGATTGCGTGCCATGGACGGCCAGACGCAGCGCGGGGGCTTCCTTTCGGGGCCCTCGCTGATCCTCGCCGGCGTGGTGCTGGCGTTGACCAACTTCATGGTGGTGCTGGACACCACGATCGCCAACGTCTCGGTGCCGCACATCGCCGGCAGCCTGGGCATCTCGGCGAGCCAGGGCACCTGGATCATCACGTCTTATGCGGTGGCGGAGGCGATCTGCGTGCCGCTCACCGGCTGGCTCGCCGGTCGCTTCGGCGTGGTGCGGGTGTTCATCCTCGGCGTGATCGGCTTCGGCATCTTCTCGGTGCTGTGCGGCCTGTCGACGTCGCTGGGCATGCTGGTCGCCTGCCGCATCGGCCAGGGGCTGTGCGGCGGTCCGCTGATGCCGCTCACCCAGACGCTGCTGCTGCGCATCTTCAAGCCCAGCCAGCATGCCCAGGCGATGGGTCTATGGGCGATGACCACGGTCGTCGCACCGATCCTCGGCCCGATTGCCGGCGGCACGATCAGCGACAACTGGTCGTGGCACTGGATCTTCTTCATCAACATTCCCGTCGCGGCGCTCTGCGCATTCGGTGCGATGCGCCTGCTCACGCGCGCGGAGACGCCCACCGAGAAGCTTTCGGTGGACAAGGGCGGGCTGGGCCTGCTGGTGCTGTGGATCGCCGCACTGCAGATCATGCTCGATCTCGGCCGCGAGCACGACTGGTTCAACAGCGCGAGCATCGTGTGGCTTGGCGTCGTCGCCGCGATCGGCTTCCTCGTCTTCCTCGCCTGGGAGATTACCGCGAAGAACCCGATCGTCGACCTGCGCGTCTTCCGTCACCGAGGCTTCACCGTTTCGGTGCTTTCGTTGTCGTTCGCGTTTGCGACGTTCTTTGCCTCGGCAGTGATCATCCCCCAATGGTTGCAATCGAGCCAAGGCTACACCGCAACTTACGCAGGCTATGCCACTGCCTTTTCCGGCGTGGCGGCGGTGTTCATGTCGCCGGTGGTCGCCAAGCTCTCGAACAAGGTGGATCCGCGCCTGCTGGTGTCGTTCGGCATCCTCTGGCTCGGCCTGTCGTCGCTGCTGCGCGTCTATTGGAACAGCCAGGCCGGGTTCTGGACCTTTGCCTTCCCGCAATTCCTGCAGGGCTTCGGCATGCCCTTCTTCTTCATCCCGCTCACCACGCTCGCTCTGGGTTCGGTGCGGCCGGAGGAAACCGCCTCGGCGGCAGGCGTAATGAGCTTCCTGCGCACCATGGCGGGCGCGATCGGCACGTCGATCTCGACAAGCATCTGGGATGACAGCGCTCGCGTCGCACGCAGCGAGATCGTTTCCCGGATGAACACCGATCCGACGCTGACGACGCTATCGGCGCAAGGTTTTTCGGTAGATCAGGTGCGCAGCGTTGTCGCACGACTGGTCGAGCAGGAAAGCCTGACACTCGCGACCACCCATATTTTTCTGCTGTCGGCGATCATTTTTGTATTCGCTGCCGGGATCATCTGGTTCACGCCGCGTCCGCAGCGTGCGGTCGATCCAAGCGCTGCGCACTAGCTGCAATGTTCCTGCTTGCCGCATCTCAATCTTTACGGATGCGGCAAGCGGCATTGCGAATGACGCAAAAGCTTAACAATACGTCATTCGCGCATTGACAACGATTGTCCCCCAGCTAGCTTCTTCGGAGCAAAGCAAAAAATTTGTGCCGGGGCGGATGTTTGATGGCGCTTTGATCAGATTGGGGTGATCAAATGGCCGACCATCTTCAGCAAGGCATCACCGTGATGCCGCCAAACAGCTTCATGCTGGAAACGACGCCGATCGGCGTCGCAAGTCCGAAAAGCACCAGCGTCTTCTGATGGCCTTGGCGCAACGGACGGTCTCGCTGACCATCAACAGCGCCACAACTTGTTCCGCGTAGTTTGAGACCAGAAGCGGCATCGTGCGCCGTTTCGCTTCGGCTCCACCGCGATAGGATAGCAGCCCCGCACTTGGGCGGCGCGGCGTAGCCGAAGGATCTCCCGTTCGTATGACGATGCCGCTTCCCGGTTGCGGGGGCGGGATGGAAATGTGCGGCGAGCGCTTCGGGCGAGGCCCGTACTGCGTACCCCAGTGTCGATCGAGTCACTCCGAAGCTGCGCGCTTCCGGAGACGCGTCTTTGCGCGCCGACGCGGCCGACACCAACCGACGAGAAGAACCGGAAAAGCAACAACAACAAGAACAAGCGGCAGACACCGGGTCCAGGAGCGAACGAGCGTCAACCAACAGCCTTCGGGGGGCAGGATCGAATGCGATTTCGTGAAACAGGTTCGTTTACGGCATTAGCCATCGCCACGGCGCTTGCCGCCACACCGACTTTTGCCCAGGACAATGCCGCACCGGCGCAAGAAGCCGGCGACATCATCGTCACGGGCACACGCGTCACCGGCCTGCGCGCCGCCGACAGCCCGGCACCCATCCAATTGTTGAGCGCCGCCGAACTTTCCCGGACGGGGCAGCCGGACCTCATCCAGGCGCTTGCCCAGAACCTGCCGAGCGTCCAGGCCCAGGCGTTCGGCAGCGACCTTCAGGCGCACAACCTGCAGATGAAGCTTCGCGGGCTCAGCCCCAACCACACGCTGGTCCTGCTGAACGGCAAGCGTCGTCACGGAACCGCCAATGTTTCGATTGCCGGCGGTCCCTATGGCGGCAGTGCCGCGCCGGACATCAGCTTCATCCTGCCGCTGTCGATCGACCATATCGAAGTGCTGCAGGATGGTGCAGCCGCCCAATATGGCACCGACGCGATCGCCGGCGTCATCAACATCATTCAGAAAAAGGCCGATCATGGCGGCATGATCACGGCGACGGGTGGTCGCTATTTTGATGAAGGCGGCAAGACCTATGCGGTCGCCGGGAATGTCGGCTTCGCGCCGATCGAAAACGCCTTCGTCAACGTGACCGTGGAGAAGAAGCGCAAGGGCTTCAGCTTCCGCGGCGACATCAACCCGCAGGTCTATGGCGACAACGCGGTGGCGCAGCGCTACCTCTCGCTCTACCCGGCGATCCGCACGCTGCCTCATTATCCCTATACCAACCGTATCCTCGGCGATCCCTCGATCAGCCAGACCTCGGTGATGGTGAATGCCGGCTATGATTTCGGCGACTATGAACTCTACGCCTTTGGCAGCTACGGCCATAAATATGCCCGCGCCTATGAGAATGTCCGCACCCCGGACGTGATCGTCAGCGCAGCAGGCGTGCCCTTCTACCCTGCCGGCTTCCAGCCGCTCGAGGCCATTCGCGAGACCGACTATGCGGTCACCACCGGCTTCCGCGGCGCGCTTGGCGCCGGCACGTTCGACATCGCCTCCACCTATGGCGACGACTTTGTCGGGGTCTATGTGCAGAATTCGGGCAACGCCCAGCTGTACCGCGCCACCGGCTTCACCCCCACCGAGTTCCACAATGGCGACTTCAAGGCCAGCCAATGGACCAATACGCTCGACCTGACCTACCCGATCGAACTGGGGCTGTCTGAACCGGCCAACCTGGCCGGCGGGCTGGAATGGCGGCGCGACACCTATGGCATCGTCTCCGGCGACCCCGCCTCCTATTTTGGCGGCGGCGCCCAATCCTTTTTCGGCTACAGCCCCAATGACGCGGGCAACCACAGCCGCACGAACTTCTCGCAATATCTTGATCTCAGCATCAAGCCAGTCGCGGCGTGGCTGATCGACGGCGCTGTCCGCCACGAACATTACAGCGATTTCGGCGACACGACGGTGTTCAAGCTGACCAGCCGCTACGACGTCTCCGAAGCGTTCGCGGTGCGCGGCACCGTTTCCACAGGCTTCCGCGCGCCCACCCTTGCCGAGGGCTTCTACTCGGGCATTAACGTCGCCCCCAGCGGCATTTCCGGCGTGCTGCCCGCCAACTCGGCGGCTGGCGCAGCGCTCGGCTTTGGCGGGCTCAAGCCGGAGAAGTCGACCAACTTCAGCGCAGGCTTCGTCTTCCATCCCGCCAAGCGCCTGAGCGTGACGATCGACGGCTACTGGATCGACATCCGCGATCGCATCCTCATCTCCAGCTCCTTCTACGGCTTTCGTGGGCAATTCTGTCCGCAAGGCTATGCCGGCTCGAACGCCAGCCGCTGCGTCGCCTACAATGCCGACAATTATCTGACCTACAACCAGAGCTCGGTATATAACGCGGTAGCTACCGCACTCGGCGGCTCGATCCCCAGCTATGTGCTGCTCGACGTGAACGGCGAGCGCAACATCGACGGATCGGTAGCGGTGCAGACCTTCGTCAACGGTGCCAAGGTGCGCACGCGCGGTATCGACTTCACCGCGAACTACATGTCCGATTTCGGCGATCTCGGGACCGTCGACTGGTCTCTCACCGCGAATTACAACGAGAACCAGGTACGCAGCATCTCCGGCCTGCCCACCCCGCTCTACGTCAATCGCACCGATCCCAGCCGCTCGGCCCTGATCGACCGCTACAGCCTGGTCCAGCTGGAAAACAGCACGCCCAAGTTCCGCGCCACCTTCGGCGCCTTCTGGACGCGCGGCATCTTCAGCCTCAACCTGCGCGAGAGCTATTACTCCCGCGTCTACGCGCTGGAATCCACGCCCGGCAACAGCCCGCTGCGCGGTGCTGATACGATCGTACCGGTCAACGCTGCCTTCATCACGGATGCCGAACTGACGGTTCAGGTGCTGGAGCCGATCCGGCTATCGATCGGCGCAAACAACCTGTTCAACCACTACCCGACCGAACGGTCTGCGGAGAATATCCGAAACCCGCAGTTGATCGCCGGATCCCGCACCTATTCCAGCAACCTTTATCCCACAATCTCGCCATACGGAATTAACGGCGGGTATTATTACGGCCGCATTACCGTGAAATTCTGATGAGTTATCGGCCGGGACATCCTTCCCGGCCGATTTGTCGCGTTCGAGAACATAAGTTCGGGAGTGATGCATTTGCTATCTTCTTCACAGGACTGGCTGATCCCCATGCTGGGTCTGCTGGCCGCCGGGCTCGCTGCCGGTTTCGCTGGTGGCGTGTTCGGCATTGGCGGCGGCTTCGTCGTCGTGCCCGCCCTTCTCGTCATGCTGCCACTGCTCGGCGGCGCGCAGCATCAATATGCCCATGTCGCAATCGGCACCTCGGCAGCGACGATCATCATTACGTCGATCCGATCGGTGATGAGCCATCATAAGCGCGGATCGGTAGATTTCGATATCCTCAGAACCTGGGCACCCTGGGTGGTATTGGGCGACGCGATCGGCGTGCTGCTCGCCAGCCATGTCGACGGGCATGTGCTGACGCTGGTGTTCGCCAGCGGCGTGCTGCTGATGTCGATCAATTTCCTGGTGCCACGCCTGGGCAACCGGGTGATCAGCGACACGATGCCGATGGGCGTCGCCCGGGTTGCCATCGCCGGCGGGCTTGGCACTTTTTCGTCGCTGTTGGGCATCGGCGGAGGCACGATTGCCATCATGGTGATGACGTTGTGCGGTCGCTCGATCCACCGCGCCGTTGGCACCGCCTCGGGAATCGGAACGCTAATCGCGATCCCCAGCGCCATCGGCTTCGCGATCATCGGGCTGCGGGAGCCCGGCCTGCCCTGGGGCTCGCTCGGCTTCGTCAATCTGCCCGCCACCGTCGCGATCGCTTCGATGTCGATGCTCACCGCCCCGCTCGGGGTCGCGGCCGCCCATGCCTTACAACCAGCCATGCTGAAACGGGTATTCGGCATTTACCTCATCGTGATTTCGCTCGTGATGTTCCACAACGCGCTCAAGTTCTGATGCGTGTCTTCAATCCATTCTGGGAGACCATCCACATGACCATCCTCGAAACGCTCAAGACTTCCGAAGTGCAGGAAGATCTGCACGGCCGTGGCTATTCGCGCCGTGACCTTGGCAAGATCGCCGCGCTGCTCGGCGGCGGTGTCGCGCTCGGCCGGGCCGCGCCAGCCTTGGCCCAGCAATCGGCCAGAGCCGTGGTGGGCGCCGTGCGCATCGGTTCGAACGAATGCTGGACCGGCCCGCTGCCCGCTGGTGCCCAGGCCGCGATGAAGATCGTGATGGAGGGCAATCGCTACGAACCGAACAACGAGCATGAGAAGCTGTTCGCTGCAGTTTCCGCCGTGGAAGGCCTGCCCGCCACGCACATCAAAGCGTGGCCCGGATCGAGCGACCCGCTCAACCGCGCGGCGGTGACGTTCGCCTCGCCCACCCGCGGGATCGTCACGGCGGACCCGACATATGAACAAATCTGGCGCACCGGCGCCTGGTTGGGCGCGAAGGTCACCAAGGCGCCGCTCGGCCCGCAATATCAGCACGACGTGAAGGCAATGCTGGCGGCGGATCCCAATGCCGGGCTCTATTATGTCTGTTCGCCGAACAACCCCACCGGCACGCTGACCCCGATCGAAGACATAATGTGGCTGGCGGAAAACAAGCCGAAGGATGCGGTGCTGATCGTCGATGAGGCCTATATCCACTTCGCGGGCACGCCAAATGCAGCGAAGCTGGTTGCCACGCGCGACGACGTGCTGGTGATGCGCACCTTTTCCAAGCTGTTCGGGATGGCCGGGATGCGGCTGGGCCTCACCTTCGCGGCGCCCTCGCTCCACGAGAAGATGATGCGGTATGACGGGATGCAGGTTACGAACATGCTGCCGATGACGGCGGTTGCATGCGGCACGGCATCGGTGCCGCTCGCAAGCGAGATCAAGGCGCGGCGCGACGAGATGATCGCCGTGCGCGAAAAAGCGATCGCGCATCTCCAGCGCCGCGGGCTGAAGGTGCTGCCGGGCAGCCATGCCAACATGTTCATGGTAGATTGGAACGGCAAGGCGCCGAAGGAAATGATGGCAGCGCTTCTTGCGCAGAAGGTGCAGATCGGGCGTTCCTGGACCGCCTATCCCACGATGTCGCGGGTCACCGTCGGCTCGGCGGAAGACATGCAGAAGTTCACCCTGGCCGTCGACAAGGTGCTGCTCGGCTGATCATTTAGGACTGCGCGATTGCAAGGGGCTGCGCTTTGCTCCCGGCGCAGCCCCTTTTCGCGTATGGAGCAGCCGTGCACGCCATCACTGCTCTACACGCTCCGTCTATCCATGTTCCGGGCCATGCTCCGTCGCGCATGGCCCGGCCGCTGAACAAGAAGGCATCAGAACTCCTTGCTGATCCGCACGCGGGCTTGGCCGACGCGCTCGCCCGCCGCGCCACGCATGCCCACTTCCATGTCGATCATCCAGCGCACGAAGAGGTTCAACCGGCTTCCGATCGTGAACTGATATTGTTCGCGCTGCCAGCCGGTGGTGCGAAGGCGGTATACGGAGTCACCGGTGAAATCCGCATAATCGAGCGCCTGGATCCCCGCGCCGCGGAACTCGTGCAGCCATTCCGCACCAACGCGCGGGCTCACTAGCGCGAAGCCGATGTTGCGAGTGAACTCGACCCGGCCGCCAAGGACCCCGGTGAGCGAACGGATGCCACGCGCGTCGAACCGTAACGAATAGCGGTCGGCCCCGGTTTCGGCATAGGCATCCAGCGTGCCCTGGAGCCATTCCATCCGCCCATAGCCCGACCAGCGCAGTCCGGCGTCCTGACGGTCCACCCCGGCCGAGACCGCGCCGAACGTCATGTCGCCTTCCCGCTTGCCGAGCGCCACAGCACCATTGTCGACAACGTTGCGTCGCGTACGGTAATCGAGCGTGCCGCGACCGATCATCGCATCGATGAACGTGCCGTCGATCGGCGCGAAGCTGCCATAAGCGGCGAGTATTTTGGTTTTGCTCTGCACGCGTGCCGCCTCGCCATCGATGCGGCTCACATCGCTGCCGAAGCCGCCGCCAACACCCAGCGACGCCCACTCGGCAAGCCGCACATCGGCGCCACCCGACAGGCCACCGCTCGAAAGGCTGATCTTGGCCCGTCCCGATCGCCGATCCAGCGTGCCGACTTCGATGGAACCGCCGGTCCACAGCGCGACCGAACCAATCGCACGGCTGCCCGAGCCCGAAGCGTCGTCGGCATCTTCGCCCTCTTCTCCCGTCGCCGCTTCTGCCTTGTCGCCGCTCCGCCGATCGGAATCGCGGGTAACGCGGCCCGGCAGGGCAGGATTGGTAACGGCATCGTCCATGCCACCTGCCCCACGGCCCATCATCATGCGATCGCGATCATTGAGCGACAGGGCCGCATCATTCGCCGTATTGTCGGGTGCTCGCGGCGTAGCGAACACATCCCGCAGGCTCACGGCGATACCGAACGGGTTGGTGGCACCGCCGCCATGGTGGAGCTGTTGCGCCCGCGCCATGAAGTTGGACACCTGTGTCCGTGCAAAGCGGCGCGCCGTTTCCACCTGGGTGTCCGAGATTGCCCGGACAACGGGATCGGCCGACGGATCGGGCCGAGCAGTAACGGTGACCGTCACCTCCGCCGGTGCGGAGTTGCCGAACGCATTTGCCAGGCGATAGCGCACCACCACCACTCCGCCGAAATGCGCCTTGGTGGTCACATCAAGCCGGAAGGTGGGTTCGGCAGCGGTGCCGCCCTGAACCACACGCGCCGTCGCCGCATCGGCGGGCGTGATGCTTTCGATGACGGCGGCGGGGAAGGGTCCGCCGATGGCACCTTCGGTCAGTTCCACCGATACGGTTTGCGCGTCGCCTATGCTGGCGGTTTTCGGCTGCGCCGTCGGAACTTGTCCGGTCACGACAATCTCCACCGTCGCGGGAACCGAGCGGCCGCCCGGGCCCACCGCGACGAACTGGAAACTATCCGTTCCGGAGAAGCCCGGACGAGGCGAATAGATGGCGGTCCATCCCTGCGTCGCCATGACTCTCGCGCCGCCGCCGGTCCGCGTCGCCGCGGCTGCCGCGACTGCGGGCCCCCGCAACGTGAGCGTGCCGTTACGCGGGGGCTCGGCGATTTCCACTTCGGTGAAGTTGCCGGACACGAGGGTCGACAGGTCGATACCGACGCTGGAACCATTCTCCACGGTCGTACCCGCCGCAGCGACGTTGACCGGCTCCGCCGCAGGCGGTGGCGGCATGGCGATCGCTACCGTCACCGTCGCTGGTGCGGAGGTGCCGCCCGGGCCCGTCGCGGTGTATGTAAAGCTATCCTCTCCGAAGCTGCCGGGCGTCGGCACATAGGTGGCCGTGGTGTCGCTGATCGTCACCGTGCCTTTGCTAGGCGCCGTGCCCAGCGCCAGCGCGGTGAAGACCCCCGCAGGCTGCAGCGTGATCGCCTGTCCCGGGCTGTCGAATGCGACATCCGCGCTCAGATTGCCGGCAGTCGGCGCACCCGGCGTGGCAATCGTCAGCGTCACCGTCGCCGGCGCTGAGGTGCCGCCGGGACCGGTTGCCGTGTAGGTAAAGCTATCCGCACCGAAGCTGCCTGCTGTCGGCACATAGGTGGCCGTGCTGCCGCTGATCGTCACCGTGCCCTTGCTGGGCGCGGCGGCCACCGCCAGCGCGGTGAACACGCCCGCCGGCTGCAGGGTTAGCGCCTGACCGGTGCTGTCGAACGCGACGTCCGCGCTCACGTCGCCCGCAGTCGGGGCCGCCGGTGTGGCGATCGTCACCGTCACCGTCGCCGGTGCCGATGTGCCGCCCGGGCCCGTCGCCGTGTAGGTGAACGTGTCCGCCCCGAAACTGCCTGCGGCCGGCACATAGGTAGCCGTGGTGCCGCTGATCGTGACCGTGCCCTTACTCGGCGCCGTGCCGATCGCCACGGCGGTGAAGACTCCGGCGGGCTGCAGCGTAATCGCCTGGCCCGTGCTGCCGAAGACGACATCCACGCTGACGTCCGCGACGGTCGGCGCTGCCGGCGTCTCCACCGTCAACGTCACGGTTGCCGGCGCCGAGGTGCCGCCGGGGCCCGTCGCGGTATAGGTGAAGCTGTCGTTGCCGAAATAGCCGCTGGCAGGCGTGTAGGTCACAATGTCACCCGCGATGGTCGTGGTGCCATGCGATGGACCTGCAGCGACCGCGATCGTCGTATACGCGCCGCCGCTTATGGTCGTGGAAAGGTCGATTGCCGTTCCTGTGCTGGCATATGGAACGATCACGCCTGAGCGACCGCCGGCTACGGGCGCCGCAAGAACGGTGATCGTCTGGCTGATCGAAGCGGCGGCGTTATAATTGGCGTCACCTGCCTGGCCCACAACGACAACGCAGTTGCCCGCACCGGTGAACGTCACGGACGCGCCGCTGATCGCACAGACACCTGCGCTGGCAGCATCGATCGTGTAGGCAGGCACCAAGCCGGCCGACGAGGTTGCGCTGACCGCATAGGCGCCGGCCCCGACGGCGACAGAGCCCGGCGCAGTAGAGGTGAAGCTGAGGCTCTGGTCGCCCTTGGCAATCGTGCCGCTGACGGTGCTGCCGGTCACTGTCACGGCAGGGCTGTCGCCATCGGTGACTGCAATGGCATAGCTGAACGCGCCCGCATTGGTCGGCGTGCCGCTGACCAGCCCGGTGCCGGCGTCCAAGCTGGTGCCTGCCGGCAGTGCGCCCGATACGAGCACGAAGCTGTACGGCGGAACACCGCCGGTGGCCGTGTTGCTCTGCGTGAACGCGGTGCCGACCTGCGCCGTGCCAGACGCGCCTGGCGTGATCGCCAGCGTCGGTGGCCGGACCGTGAAGCTACGCGTCACCGCGGGCGCAGCGTTCCACACGCCATCGCCCGCCTGATTGGCCACGACCGTGCAGAGCCCCTCCGCCGCCAACGTCAGCGTATTGCCCGAGACAGCGCAAATCGACGCGGTGTTGCTGACAAAGCTGACCGGCAGTCCGGAGGTCGCGGTGGCACTGAGCGCCACCGTCGATGTCGTAATCGCCACGTCGGGAAGCACGGCGAAGCTGATCGTCTGATCGGCGCGGTTCACCGTGAAGCTCTGCTGTACCCGGACAGCGGGGCTGTAGTTGGTATCGCCTGCCTGATCGGCATTGATCACGCACGTGCCCGTGCCGATGAAACTCACCGCGGCGCCAGAGATCGTACAGATCGTGTTGCTCGACGCATCGATGGTAAAGGCCACCGCCAGCCCGGACGTTGCCGTGGCGGTCGGCGTATAGGTCGCTCCACCCACCGCCGCCGCCGTCGGGGCCGTCGATGTGAAGCTGATCGTCTGGCTGCCTTGCCCGACGGCGAAGCTCTGCTGCACCTGAACGGCCGGCCCGTAGCTGCTGTTGCCCGCCTGATTGGCGTTGACCCGGCAGGTGCCTGCGCCCGTAAAGCTCACCGTGGTGCCAGAGATCGTACAGACCGTGTTGCTCGACGCATCGATGGTGAAGGCCACAGCCAGCCCGGACGTTGCCGTGGCCGTCGGCGTGTAGGTCGCTCCACCCACCGCCGCCGCCGTCGGGGCCGTCGATGTAAAGCTGATCGTCTGGCTGCCCGGCCCGACGGCGAAGCTCTGCTGTATCTGCGGCGCAGGATCGTAGCTGGCATTGCCCGCTTGGTTGGCGTTGATCGTGCACGTACCGACACCCGTGAAGCTCACGGTGCTGCCCGCCATTGTGCACACCCCGCTGCTGGATGCGTCTATCGTCAGAGCAACTGTGAGCCCGGACGAAGCGAGCGCAACCGGTGTATAGGTTGCGCCACCCACCACCGCCGCCGACGGCGCCGTCGATGTGAAGAGCATATACTGCGCGCGATCCGAATTGACCCTGAGCCGCAGCGTTCTGACCAGCGTCTGCGAAATCGCATCGGTCACGGTGATCGTGAAGTCGGTGGCAGCGAGCACGGATGTGGGCGTGCCGCTCAGTGCGCCCGTCGAAGTGTCGAAGGATACGCCGGTCGGCAGCGTAGCGCCGCTGATCGCGAACGTGTACGGGGTCTTGCCATTTGACGGGAGCACCGGCCGAAGTGCGCTGAAGGTTGACGTATTGGCGGTAGCCGTGATCGACGTTATCGGCTGCGTCGCGGTGAGTTCGCTGTACGCGGTGAACGTTCGCGTGACGGAATCGCTCGATGTGTTGCCCACTGCGTCGGTTGCTCGTGCCTTCACGGTGCGAGAGCCGGCCGTCAGTCCGGAGAGCGTGTAGGTCCAGTTGCCACTGCCGTCCGCAGTCACGGTTCCATCGGCGCTCCCGTCCAGATAGACCGTTATCGTGGCATTCGCTTCACCCACACCGCTTACCGTTCGGTTCGTCACCACACGTTCCGAACCACCACTGGGGTTCGTAACCACCGGCGCGTTTGGTGCCGTCGCATCTACCGTCCAGCTGTAGTTCACTGAAGCGCTGGTACCCCCTGCACTCGTCGCGCGCACTTGGAACGTGTGGTTGCCATCGGCCAGGCCTGCATAGGTCACCGGGCTGGAGCAGTTGGTGAAGGCGCCACCATCCAGGGAACATTGCGCCGTGCCGCTAGCCAGGGTGAATTGGAAGGTAGCGTTCGCGCTGTTCGTGGTTGCCGTGGGCGTGGCGGTCAAGGTCGGCGTGGTGGGCACGCCCGCAAAGGTGAACTGGCTCGATGCACCCGTGGCGCTGGTACCGCTGGGGGTGGTGACGGTTACATCCACCGTGCCCGCGCTGGCGGCAGGGGCGGTCGCGGTGATCTGCGTGGCGCTGTCCACCGTAAACCCTGCAGCCGCCGTTCCCCCGAAACTGACGGCGGTGGCGCCGGCAAGGCCGGTGCCGGTGATCACCACGGTCGTGCCACCCGCAATGGGTCCGCTGGTCGGCGATAGGGCGGTGATCGCCGGAAGAACGACCAGGTTATTGGTCATGCTGAAGTTGGTCGAGGCACTTCCGGCGGTTGCGGTCACCGAATAGCTGCCGCCAGACCCGTTCGCGGTGAAGATGCCGGCGCTGGCCACCCCCGAACCATCGGTGTTGACGGTGATGCTGTTGCTGTTGTTCGAAAAGGTGCCGCTGGCGCCGGAGGCCGGTGCGGTGAACGTCACCGGCGTGTTGGCGATCACGGCGTTGGACGCGTCCAGCACGGTTACGCTCAAGGGCGTGGCGAACGCGGCGCCGGTGGACGCGGTCTGATTGTTCCCGCCGCTTAGTGTTACGGTTGTCGGCGTCTGGACCGCAGCGATCGTCGTCGGGTCGCTGGCGCTGGCCGAACTTCCGGCATTGCCGCCCGATAGGGTGACACTGGGCGTAACGCTCGCCGCCGCATTGCTCGCGATGTCGTACCGCAAGGTTAGCGGATTGCCGCTGGCGCCGTTGGCAATCGTATTCGAATAGATGCAGCGAGAGGAAGTGCAACTCCAGCCAGAACCGGAGCCGCTATTGTAGGTCATCCCGGTCGGCTGCGTGAACTGCAGCGTCAGGTTGGTGCCGGTGTTCGCGCCGCTGGCGCTGGGCGTGATCGTGTAATCGACCGTGCCGCCCTGCTGCGGCGTCCCGGAGTGCGTCATGGTAACGCCCAGGGACAGGCCGGAATCGATGTAAGGTATGCAAGTGACAGTAGCGGTCGTCAGGCTTCCGGACGTCGTGCCAAGGTGGTCGACCGCCATGCCGATCCCCTGCAATCCGCTCGGCACGTTATAGTAGCCGGTATAGGTGCCGGTACTGGTCGGGTCCGGGGTGACCCGTGCGCCGGTGGGCGCGCCAACGAAGGTGTTGTTGATCCGGAAGCGAATGCGCATGCCGCCGGTACCACTGTACTCGCTGACCACGGCCGTGAATTCGAGCCTGTCTCCAACGGTAAAGGGGCGCGTGCCGGGAACAAGGTTCGGTCCGGTCGTGTCCGTATACCCGTCCACGGCGCCGATCATCGACAAAGCGACCGAGTTCGTGGCGTTTCGGGACGTAGTCTCTGGCTGACGCGGGTCGCCGGCGACGATCCTTGCAGTGAAATTGATCAAGCCGTCATTGACAGCCATGCACCCGCTACTTTGCGCTTGTGCCGATCCGGGAAGCAGAAACGTCGCCGCCATTGTCGCTGCAACAACAGCATGGGCCATGTGCCCTGTGCGGTACACAATGGCTCCAAGCACCCCCGAACACCCCATCACTTTCATACATCCCCCTCACGAACACGCCAGCCCAAGGCGGTTCATGCACAGATCGCTGACCTTTCATGCGACCCAGATTCTTCTTTTTTATATACCCGACTCGGATCCGATACTGCAAATCGGATCAAATTTCACGACTTTCCCGCAATCGCACAACTGTTTCGCGGGCGATACAAATATGTTGTAAATTCGATATTTTACACGTTAAATAGGCATTAACGATAACGACGGTTGTCGTTTTACAACCGAGTCCGTGCAATTTCCCTTTTCTGGATATTGCTTACGCCGCTACTGTATCTTGAATAAGAGGCAATCAACAGCAAGGAGGGTGGAGATGGATCCGTTTATAGGCCAGATCATGCAAGTCGGATTCCGGTACGCACCAGTCAATTGGCTGCTCTGCAACGGCACCGTGATGCAAGTGAACCAGAACCAGGCGCTCTTCGCCCTGCTGGGAAACACGTTCGGAGGCAACGGCCAGACGACATTCGCGCTGCCGGACGCGCGAGGGCGCGTGTTCCTGGGCACGGGATCGGGACCCGGACTTACGCCTCGCAACCCAGGCGCGAATGGCGGGCTGGAGCAGGCTTCACTCTCCGTCCAGCAATTGCCGGTTCATAACCACACCGCCACCTTTTCGCAGACAACGTCCGCCGCCTTCAGCGGCCAACTGACTGCCTTGTCCGGCCTTGACAACGCCACGGAAGTTGCGGCGCCTGAGAACGGTGCCTTCTTGGGTACCATCTCCGATCCCGATACCAGCCCAAAATTCTACGTCCCCGCAAGCCATGCCAACGATCCGGGGGTGACGGCCGTCAACCTGGCTGGTGTCTCCGGCCAAGTCGGTAGTATTTCCGGCGGCGTAGTGGTCAATAACGCCGGGGCCAGCGCGCCGGTATCGATGATGCAGCCGTTCCTCGCAGTCACCACGATCATCGCCGCCGTCGGCGTTTGGCCGGAGCAGCCCTGACAGCCTCCATCAAACCGCGATGGCAAGCCAAGTCGCCGGGAGGTTCATCCTCCCGGCAAAGGCCACGACGCCGACCACCGGCTAAGGAGATGGTGCTGCAATACCATATGACCGGTGTGCCGCAGGCAGGCGGCAGCCCGGCCCTATCTAGGGGCAACACCGCCTCCGCGAACGCGGACGATCAGGTGAAGATCGCCTGATAGCGTCGGGTCTGCTGCCTGGGCAGGATCTGGGTTATGTGGATCAGATAAGGTCCACCGCGTCCGCAATCGCATTCGTAGCTGTCGTCAAGCAAAACTACACTCCACGGCGCTTCGAATATCAGTTCGAAAGGCTCGCGGAAATCGGCGCCGATAATCGGCTTCAGCCGCTGAACGCACGCCAGCAGAATTTCCACCGGATGCGGCGCAGTATTCACGCGCACCTTCTTGCCGACCCAAGGCTCGAAATCCTCTGGCGTCATCAACCGCATCACATGCCTTCTCCGAAACCCTCTCTTCTTCTGCCGCAGCACTGCACAATACGAAAGAGACGTTTTGCAGCGAGACGAGACTTGATATCCTCGCCGAACATGATGGGCGCCCTTCCCCCATTTGCTGGGACTGCGCGGCTACGTGCCGTCTTGCGGCAGGACGAGCCCTTTCTCCTGCGCCTCTACCACTCGGTGCGGGCGCCGGAACTGCTGCTGCTGCCATGGAGCGAGGCGGAGAAGCGCGCCTTCGTCGCCGATCAGTTCCGGCTACAGCAGGCGCATTACCGCAAGAACTGCCCCGGCGCAGCATACTGGATTGTCGAGGACATGAACGGGTGCGCGATCGGCCGCCTCTCGCTCGATCGTACCGGCGCTGAGTGGCGGTTGATCGAACTTGCCTTGCTGCCGGAAGCGCGCAGTCGCGGCATCGGCACGCAGTTGATCGGTTGGGTCCAGCAGGCGGCGCGAACCGCCGATGCAGAGGCGGTAACCCTGCATGTCGAGGTCACCAATCAGTCGGCCTGCCGCCTTTATCGGCGTCTGGGCTTCATGGAGGCGCCGTCGCAGTTCGCAACGCACCGGTTTTTGCGCTGGACCGGCTAGCCGCGGGTGAGGCAGCGCCCAGATGTCAGGCGATCCACCCCAAAAAGGCTGCACCTTCCCCACTCGGATCGAGCCGGAGGTCCCCGCCATGCGCCAGGAAGATCTGGCGGGCGAGCGCCAGTCCAACGCCTGTACCTTGCGGTTTGGTGGTGAAGAATGGCCGGAAAATCGCGTCTCGGTCCGCGGCGTCGATGCCGGGGCCGTTGTCCGCCACGCGAACCAGCGTTTCGCCTGCACCCATGTCGATCCTCAACGAAACCGCGCCGCCCGCCCGATCGTCCACGGCTTCGGCGGCATTCTGCAGCAGCGCCCATAGCGCTGCGTTCAACTGATCGGGATCGGCATGCAGCGGCAACGCGTCCCGCACCTCAAGCTGGAGCGATATGCCAGGCCAGCGCGTGGCGAACAGCCGCGCCATATCCTCCCCGAGTTCGCGCGCCGACATTTGCTGCCGCACCGGCGCCGGCAGCCTTGCCAGCGCGCGATAGGATTCGCCGAAGCGCTGTAGCCCGGCCGCGCGACGCGCCACCGTGCCGACCGCCTCACGCAGTGCGGGCAGCGGCGGGGCGGCATCTTCCAGCATGTCCGCGGCCGTGCGGCTCAGCGAGGCGATCGGCGTCAGCGCGTTGACGATTTCGTGGCTCAGGACCTGCACCAGATCGCGTAAGGTCGCTGCTTCCGCCGCCTTCAACTCGGCGTCGATGTCGATCAGTGCGGCCAGCCGGCTCTGCGCGCCGCCGAGCGCGAAATCGCTGGTGGCTAGGGCATAACTCCGCCCGGCGATCACGACCGTCGCCGCGCGCGTCGTGCCGTCGGCGGCGATGGCCTGGATAAGCGAGGGCGGCGGATCGGCGACGAAATCGGCGGCCCCGAAAAGCCGCCGGGCAGCGCGATTGATCGCGTGCAGCCGTCCACCGCCATCCAGGGTAACGAATGGCGCCGGCGATACGTCCAGCAACGCCGTGAGGCGTCGTTCGCCTTGGCCGGGCGGCGGCACCGGCGCAGCCTGCGGCGGCGGCGACGGGCGAGGCTGGCGCGCATGGACCACGGCCATCGCCACGCCCCACAGGCCCGCGAGCGATGCCACCAGCGCGCTGGCGTACAGCCCCGCCTGCCATGCCAGCGCCAAGCCAGCCCCCGCCGCCAGCAGCAACAGGCCGCGGAACAGTGCGGTGAAGGCACTAGAGCCCATATTTGGCCATCCGGCGATACAGCGCCGCACGAGTCAGCCCGAGTTCGGCCGCTGCCCGACTGACGTTGAACGCATGCCGCTTCAGCGCCGCAGCTACCAGCGCGGATTCGCTGCGGTGCAGGTTCAGATCCGCGCGAATCGCGCGCGGCTCGGTCGAATCCGCGGCCAATGCCAGGCCCAGCGCGGCAACGTCGATGGCGTCCCCGCCGCCCAGCAACACCGCCCGCTCGATCGTCTGGCGCAGCCCGTGAACGCCATCTGGCCAGCTATCCGCAGCGATGGCGCGCATCGCTTCGTCGGTTAGCGTCCGGAGCGGCTGGGCGTGACGGCCGGCGAACAGAGCCAGGAAATGGCGCGCCAGCAACACGGCGTCATCGTCACGGCCCGCGAGGGGCGGCAGCGTGATCTCCACGGTGTTCAGGCGGTACCGCAGGTCACTTGCCAAGACACTCCGCAGCGCGTCCCGGCCCAGCCTGCTCGTGGCAAGAACGCGAACGGCCCCCAACTTTCGCGCCAGTTCCGGCTGCAGCGCGGGCGCGAGCTCGTCCACGCTCTCGATCAACAGCGTCGCATCGGTGGCTGCATGCACGCGCGCTTCGATCGTCGCCAGATCCGCGCCGGCGGCATCGAGAACAACCAACGGCCGCTCCGCCCTGGCGGAGGCACGGTGGAGCAATCGCGCGGCCAGCGTCTTGCCGCTGCCGGGGGGACCGCTGATCGATACTGCGGCGTCGGTTGGCCCAACCCGCGCGATCAGGCGCCGCGCGGCATCGATCGGCGGCGCTTCGCCGAGCAGCAACAGCGCCTCCTCGCCCGCCGGTGCAGGTGCTGCCGCCAAGCGGGCATGGCGGAGCGCCACCGCCCGCTCGACGGTGGCGAGCAGGCGCTCGTTGCTCCATGGCTTGATCACGAAATCGCTCGCCCCGCCGCGCATCGCCTTCACCGCCACGGCGATCCCGCTATGCCCGGTGACGACCACCACCACAGCGTTACGATCCGCGGCAAGTAGTCGATCAAGTATCCGAAAGCCTTCCTCCCCGTTCGTCCGCCCACGAGCGAAATTCAGATCGAGCAGGATCGCATCCACCGGCCCCTCTGCGAGCCGTACCCAGGCTTGGTCGGGATCTGCCGCGGCACGCACGCGCATGCCGTTCCGCTCGAGCAGCAGCGTCGCTGCGTGAAGGATGTCCGGATCGTCATCAATGACCAGAAGGATTGGCGATTCGGATCGCATAGACTTGACCGCTCCGGGCGAGTGTTCGGAATCGAACACTAGCTTGAACACTGTTCGCTCGTTGCGCCAACGCCTTCTGATAATCGTAAAGATCTCAGTACTTTAGCTGAAAATTCCTGACTCCTGTACGCTGGCGAACATGGACGCGACTTCCCTAGCGAACAGCGGTGCCGCGATGGACCGGCGGATCGAGCGCCCGCATGCTAAACGGCTGAAGCTGGCGCTGCGGATCGGCCTGGGCCTTGCCGCGCTCGCTGCCCTGCTGGTGCTCTGGTGGGTCCTGCCCGGTTCCGGGAGCCTGGCCGTCGAGGCATCGACCATCCGCAGCGCACTCGTCGCCCGCGCCGCCTTTGCCGATTATGTGCCGTTGCGTGCGCAGGTCGCCCCGCTGCAGACCGTATACGTAACGGCGATCAACGGCGGCCAAGTCGAGGCGCTGATCGCCAGTGACGGTCAGTCGGTGGCGGCGGGCGCGCCGCTCGCGCGGCTGGCTAATCCGGATCTGGCGCTCGACGTCGCCAGCCGTTCGGCCAATATCGCCGGGCAGCTCAGTTCGATCAGCGGCCAACGTCTGTCGATCCAGCAGAGCCGGGAGGAGACCGGACGCGACATCGCTTCCGCCCGCAACGAGCTTGCCAAGGCGGAAATGCTGCTGCGCCAGAAGGAAACCCTATTCGACAAGCAGATCGTCACCGTCGCCGCCGTAGCCCCCTTGCGCGAAGAGGTTGCCTATCAGCGCGCGCCTCGCCGCGCTCACCCGCAGTGCCGCCGAGGCCGACCGGATGCTGGCCGATCAGTCCGCCGGCGTCTACGCCACCGCCGGAGAGTTGCGCGACAGCCTAGCGATGACGCGGGCCGGTCTTGCCGCCCTGATGGTCCGCGCGCCGGTCGCCGGACGGTTAACGGCCTTCACGCTGCTACCGGGCCAGATGGTGAAGCCGGGCGACGCCGTGGGCCAGGTCGATTCCGAACGCGCATGGAAGCTGATTGCGGATGTCGACCAATTCTACCTCGGCCGCGTACGCGCCGGGCTGAAGGCGGTGGCAGATATCGACGGAAGTGGTGTGCCGCTGACCTTCCTCAAGGTGCTGCCGCAGGTGACCGAGGGGCGATTCCGCGTCGAACTTGCCTTTGACGGCGCAGCGCTCACCGGCCTCAACCGGGGCCAGACGCTTGACGTGCGACTGACGCTGGGCGCCGACCGCCCCGCGGTGGTGGCGCCGGCGGGGGGCTGGCTGGATGCCGGCGGCACCGTCGCCTTCGTGCTAACCGGCGAGAACCGCGCCGTGCGGCGGGCGATCACCACCGGCCGCCGCAACCCGGACCAGGTGGAAGTCACCAGCGGCCTTGCGCCCGGAGACCGCATCGTGACCAGCCCGCTTGCCGCCTACACCCCGTACCAGACCCTGCTCCTCCGATAGGAAACCCGCCATGATCCAGCTGAAAGCCATCGATCGCCGCTATCGCTCCGACGAAGTCGAGACGACCGCCCTTGCCGACATCGACCTGACGGTCGAGGCCGGCGAGTTTGTCGCGATCATGGGGCCATCGGGCTGCGGCAAATCGACCTTGCTCAACATCCTCGGCACGATCGATCGGCCGACCAGCGGCGCCTATTTATTCGAGGGGGAGGATGTGGCCCGTGCGCCCGAAGCGCAGCTGGCGAAGCTGCGCCGCGATCGGCTCGGCTTCGTGTTCCAAAGCTTCAACCTGATCGATGAATTGACCATCGCCGAAAATGTCGCGCTGGCGCTGGCCTATCGCACAATGCCGGCGCGTGAAAAGCGGGAACGGGTGGATGCAGCGATGGACCGGGTGGGCATCGCGCACCGCCGAAACCATCATCCGCACCAACTGTCCGGCGGCCAGCAGCAGCGTGCCGCCATCGCACGCGCGATCGTCGGCGAACCGAAGCTGATCCTGGCGGACGAACCGACGGGCAATCTCGATACCGAAAACGGCGCGCAGGTGATGGAAATCCTGACCGGGCTCAACGCCGATGGCGCCACGATCGTGATGGTCACCCATTCGCCCGCCCATGCCGATATCGCCCGGCGCACGGTGCACATGCTGGACGGAAGGATCCTCTCTGCGGTGCGGCGGGCAGCGTGAAGCTGGATCGTGCGCTGACGGTGCTCGTGCTGCTGCTCCTGGCCGGCACCCTGCTGCGCCACCTCTCCGACACCCGCCAACCGGAAGGGATGCCATGACGTCCGTGTTTACGAGCTTCTACCGCTCACTCACCCGCGACAAGCTCTATGCCGCGCTCACCATCGGCGGGTTGGCGGTGGGGATGGCGACGTTTCTGGTGTTGGCCCTGTACGTGCGCTTCGAGACCAGTTTCGAACGCTGGGTACCGCGTTACGATCAGGTGTATCGAGTGGACACGGCCATCCAGTTCCCGGGCAGCCCGGTCAATGGCGCTTATCCGGCAACCATGCCGGGCCTGCTGGAAATGATGCGGGACGATTTTCCCGGCCTGATCGGCACGCGGATCCGTGGGGGTGAACGCGGCGGCGCAGTGCTGCGCGGCGCGATTGCCGCAACCGAGGATGTCGCGCAGGTCGATCCGAGCTTCTTCGACGTCTTTGCGCTGCCGATGGTGCAAGGCGCCGACGCCCGAGTCCTTGCCGATCCCAGTGCAGCGCTGCTCAGCCGATCGGCGGCGCGACGCTATTTCGGCAGCGCGGATCCGATCGGGCAGACGATTACCGTCAGCATGGACGCTCCCGCCAACTATCGCGTCGCTGGCGTCTTCGAGGATCTGCCGACGAACAGCGAGTTGCGGCTCGCCATCCTGATCCCGATCCCGAAAAAGCCGCCCCCGGCCGAATGGGCGTGGTACAAATGGGGCACCGCGTCGCTGACGACCTGGCTGCGATTCGAGACGCCGGAGGCCGCGCGTGCCTTCGCCGCCAAGATACCGGCCTTCATCGATCGCCGCGCCAAGGGCGATTTCGGACCGGGCGCATCGAAATGGCTTTCCCAGCCGCTCGTTCCACTCGCCGATACGCATCTGAAGCCGATGGGCGCCGAAAGCGCCAGCCGCCAGCTGATGGTGACCACGCTCGGCACGATTGGGCTGCTCACGCTGCTGATCGGCATCGTCAATTATGTGAATCTCGCCACCGCCCGCGCCGGCCTGCGCGCCCGTGAGGTGGCAATGCGCAAGGTGCTGGGCGCCAGCCGAGCTGCGCTGATAGGCCAGTTCCTCGGCGAGGCGATCGCCACGGTCGTCCTTGCCGCGCTGCTCGGCCTCACGCTGGCGGAAGTGGGGCTGCCGCTGGTCAACGCCGCGGGCGGCACCGCGCTTGCCATCCCCTATGGCTGGGCGTTGCCGCTGCTCGGGGGCGTCACGCTGGTCGTCGGACTCGCCGCTGGCCTCTACCCTGCGCTCGTCCTGTCGCGCTTTCCAGCCGCCGCCGTGCTCGCTTCTGCCCGCACGCCCGGCGGCGGGAAGGCAGGCGCGCGGCTGCGCGAGGCTCTGGTCGTGCTGCAGTTCGGCCTCGCCATTGCCTTCCTGATCGGCACCGTCGTGATGGCCGTGCAGATGCGCCATTTGCGGGAGACGGATCTGGGCTTCCGCCGCGAAGGGCTGATCACCATCTCCTCGCTCGCCGACCCCAAGATCGGCCAGGACTAGGCCAGAGCGATGATCCGTGTTCTGCAGGCGCTGCCCGGTGTCCAAAGCGTCGGCACCGCGAACACCGCCCCCGGCGGCGAAGGCGCGAGCAACATCGACATCGTCGAACAGCCCGGCCCGCCGGGAACTGGGCCGATGCTGCGACTTGTCAGCGTCGGACCAGGCTTTTTCGATGCCTATCGACCTCGCCTGCTAGCCGGCCGCCTGTTCGACGACGCCCATGCCGCCGACGATTCCAGCGATTGGAAGCGGTGGAACCTGGGGCGCAACATCATCCTCAATCGCAAGGCGGTGGCCGCGCTTGGCTTCCGCACGCCGGAGGAAGCGATCGGCAAAACGGTGGGCACCCCCCGCCCCCGCACGATCATCGGCGTGATCGACGAACTGCGCTTCTACTCGCCGCGCATGCCCGACATGGGGACTTACTACATGTACACGCCGAACGCGGTGTTCTTGCATGTCGGCGCGCTGCGCTTCACCGGCGATCCGCGCACGATGCTCGACAAGGTGGCGGAACGGTGGCGGCAGGTGATTCCAACTGTTCCGTTCGCCGGCGAAACCGCCGATCGCCGCTTGGCCGACCTTTATGCCGAAGATCAGCGCGCGACCCGGCTCGTCGGGATCGGCACCGGCCTGGCGGTGCTGATCGGCTGCGTCGGCCTGTGGGGCCTCGCCGCGTTCAGCACCGCGCGCCGGGTGAAGGAAATCGGCATCCGCAAGGCGATCGGCGCTTCGGCTTACGATGTCCTTCGTTTGCTGATCGGCCAGTTCCTGCGGCCGGTGCTGCTCGCCAACCTATTCGCCTGGCCGCTGGCTTGGCTGGCGGCACGCGCCTGGCTTGCGGGCTTCGGCGATCGGATCGCGCTGTCGCCGGCCTATTTCCTCGGCGCCAGCCTGATCGCCACCGCCATCGCGGTGTTGACCGTGCTGGGCCAATCCCTCCGCGCAAGCCGTGCCGCCCCGGCCTGGGCATTGCGGCACGAATGACGTCACATCACTCCGCAACGAAGCCCGGCGGGGGCGTGCGTACGAGGAAATGCCCCTTCACCCCCGCCGGCCATTCCTTGAACGGCACGCGACCATGCTCGCTTTCCGCATAGCGGACAGCGTAGTCGAGGATGGCGGTGGCCGCGTCAGCGTCGGGAGTGAAACGGCCCAGGACGTAACCAACCTTGTCCGGCGCGCGCAGATGCACGGTGCAATGCTCGGTGCAGGCGAATAGGCAGGGCATTTCCTGCACCGCGACGCCTGCATAGCGAGGATCGCCGGCCTGGGCAGTGCGCAGCGCCTCCACCAGCCGGGCGCCGCCCCGCACGCCCTCCTCATCCTCGCGCATGGCAGCACTGTGGCGGCAGGTGTTGCAGGCGACGACGGCAGGGCCGTTCTCCACGGGCTTCAGCATTCGGTTTTCTCCGGAAAGGGGATCATCGTTCAAATAGGCGATCGGCCAGCGGCTCACGTGCCTGCCAACCGCGGCGTTCGAGTTCGGGCGTTTCCGAATTGTCGGCGGGGTAGCCGATGCACAGCAGCGCGATCAGGGACCAACGGTTCGGCACGTCCAGCATCTGGCCGACGGTCTGCGGATCGAGGATCGAAACCCAGCCCATGCCGATACCCCGCACGCGCGCCGCCAGCCAAAGCGTGTGGATCGCCGTGACGCAGGAATAACGCAGCATTTCCGGCATGGTGGCGATACCGAGGCCGTGGCCGGCCGCCGCCGCTTCGTCGCAGAAGATGGCCAGAAGTTCCGGCGCCTCGCGGATGCCGTGGAGCTTCAACGCGCGATAGGCGGCCTCGCGCAATTGCCCTGCATAGGCCGCAGCCGCCCGGGCATTTTCGGCGTCGACATGTGCGGCAAGGCACTTGCGGACCTCCGCCGAGCGCAACCGCACCACCCGCCACGGCTGGGCATTGCCGACTGAAGGCGCGAGCGCCATGCAGGCGAGCAGATCGCGCATCTCCGCCTCTGCCACCGGATCGGGAGCGAAATGGCGAACGTCGCGCCGCCAGCGCAGCAGCGTATCGAACTGCTGGCGGAATTCGGCATCAAAGGGGGGCGGAGAGCTCAGAATTCGATCCCCGCCTGCGCCTTCACGCCGGAGCGGAATGGGTGCTTCACCTGCGTCATCTCGGTGACCAGATCGGCGGCGTCGATCAGACCATCGGGCGCGTTGCGACCGGTGACGATGACATGCTTCATCGGCGGGCGGGCGGCGAGCACCGCCAGCACTTCGTCGAGCGGCAGATAGTCGTAGCGGAGCGCAATGTTCAGCTCGTCCGCCAGCACCATGTGATAGCGAGGATCGGCGATCATCCGCTTCACTTCGTCCCAGGCGGTGCGGGTGACGGCGATGTCGCGGGCGCGGTCTTGCGTATCCCAGGTGAAGCCTTCGCCCATCGGCTTGAATTCCACCTGATCGGGGAAGGCATCGAACACCGCCTTCTCACCCGTGACCATCGCGCCCTTGATGAACTGGACGACGCCCACCTTCATGCCATGGCCGATCGCGCGGACGACCATGCCCATGGCGGCGCTGCTCTTGCCCTTGCCCTTGCCGGTATGGACGATCAGCAGTCCCTTTTCCTCGGTCTTCGTCTCCATCATAGTGGCGCGGGCGGCCTGGATCTTGCGCATCTTTTCGGCATGCGCGGCATCGTCGCGAGTCATTCGGCGGGGTCCTTTCGAAGCAGATACACGTCCATGATCCAGCCATGCCGAGCGCGCAGGGCTGCACGGGCGGCGACGATGCGCGGCCGGGCTTCGGCAAGCAGGCCGTGGTCAAGTGCCTGCTGCGACATACCGAGATAGGCGCCCCACCAGATGCGCATGCCGTAAGGATCGAGCGTTTCGAACGCACAAGCGCCATCCAGCATCACCGCCAGCATCTCCACGCCTTCGGGCCAGCCATGCGTGCGCAGCAGGCGGCCGGTGGTGATCGTCACCGAGCCGGCCAGCGGGTTGAGGGGGATTGCATGGGCGGCGGTGAGCGCCTGAATACTGGTGATTCCCGGCACCACCCGCACTGACACATCCGGCAGCCGCGCCGCGATCCGCAGCGAGCTGTCATAGAGCGAAGGATCGCCCCAGACGAGCAGTGCCACCGCTCCCCCCCGCGGCAGATGCGTGTCGATCGTGGTGCGCCACGCCGTGGCGATCGCGCCGTGCCAGTCCTGCACCGCCTGGAGATAGTCGCCCGCACCTGCGCGTACCGGCATGTCGAACACGGCGATCGGCACGGGCCGCGCCAGCACCGCCGCGCAGATCGCGTGGCGCAGATCGGCGAGATCGGTGGCATTGTCCTTGCGGGGCACCAGGATCAGATCGGCGGCGTTGAGCGCGCGCACCGCCTCCAGGGTCAGATGCTCCGGATTGCCCGTGCCGATGCCGATCAGTTGGAGCGCGATCATGCCGCGGCCGCGATCAGATGGAAGAAGCTGCCGGTCACCGGCCCGCGCACCGATCCGGTCTCGGCAACGCCATTGCCCTCCGCATCGACGACCTGCGCAAGCGGGGCATCGCCCTGCGTCACAATGGTAGAATAGTGGAATTCATGGCCGGTGAGCCGCGTGCCCGCTGTGATGCCGGCAATCGGCGCCAGCAGCGTCGCCTGGCGATAGCCGAGATGCATCTTGCGATGTGCGTGGCTGGTGACGAGACCGAGGAGGCCGGCCATGCGGTGCTCGATCCCGCTTTTGTCGATCAGCGCCTCACCGAGCACCATATAGCCGCCGCACTCGCCGTGCACCGGCCGAGTGCCGGCATGGCGACGCAGGCCGGCGAGGAAGGTAGCGGCGGCGGCGATGGTGCCGGCGTGCAGCTCCGGATAGCCGCCGGGCAGCCAGACCAGATCGGCATCCGCTGCGGGCGCTTCATCGGCCAATGGCGAGAAGGGCAGGATTGCCGCACCGGCCGCCCGCCATCCTTCGAGCAGGTGCGGGTAGAGGAAAGAGAAGGCGGCATCCTGCGCAATGGCGATGCGCTGCGCCGGCGGGGCGGGCAAACGGCCGTCGGTGGCATCATCGCCTCGGCATGCCGCCGCGCGGTGAATAGCCGCCAGATCGAGATGCGCACGGATGAAGGCCGCGTAGGCGGCGATCGTTTGATCGAGATCAGGATGTTCCACCGCCTGCACCAGCCCCAGATGTCGCTCGGGCAGGGCGAGATCTGCGCAACGGGGGAGCGCGCCCAGCACCCGGATGCCGGCCGCTGCCATGCCTGCCCGCACCAGCCGCTCGTGCCGCGGGCTCGCGACACGGTTGAGGATCACGCCCGCGAACGGCACCGACGAATCGAGGCGGGCGAAGCCGAGCGCGGTTGCCGCCGCCGACTGCGCCTGGCCGGACACGTCGATCACCAGCACCACCGGCCAGCCCATCCGGCGGGCGAGATCGGCCGTGGCGCCGGTGCCGCTCGCCCCGGTCTGCGCGACGCCATCGAACAGCCCCATCGATCCTTCCGCCAGCACCAGATCGGCCCCCGCCGCCCGCGCGGTGACTCCCGCGAGCAGGGGCGCGCCCATCGCCCAGCTGTCGAGATTGAACGACGCGCGCCCGCACGCCGCCCGGTGGAAGGCAGGATCGATATAATCCGGCCCGTTCTTGAACGGCTGCACCGTCACGCCGTCTTCGGCCAGTGCCCGCAACAGGCCCAGCATCACCGTTGTCTTGCCGGTGCCCGATGCGGGTGCGGCAATGATGAGGCCGGGGAGGCTCATAGCGCCGCCTGCAGGCGGAAGCGGCGATCATAGCCGGGCGCGTACAGACTGCTTTCGGCGAAGTCCGTCGCCCCCAGCACCGGCCCGACGAGAATCAGCGCCGTCCGTTCGATGCTGCCGGCCACCGCCGCTTCAATCATCGCTAACGTCGCGCACACGATTCGTTCATCGGGCCAGCTCGCTCGCCACACCACTGCGGCCGGGCAGTGTGCACCATAGACCGGCAGCAGATCGGCCACGACCTTCGCCAGGTTGTGGATCGAAAGGTGGATCGCCAGGGTAGCGCCGGTGGCGGCGAAGTTGGCCAGGCTCTCGCGTTCGGGCATCCGGCTGGCACGGCCGGGAGTGCGGGTTAGCACCAGCGACTGGCCGAGTTCGGGCAGCGTCAGCTCCGCCTCCAGCGCGGCCGCCGCCGCCGAGAAGGCGGGCACGCCGGGCGTGACGGTGAAGGGAATGCCAAGCGCGCGGAGCCGGCGGAGCTGCTCGCCCATCGCCGACCAGACCGAAAGATCGCCCGAATGCAGCCGGGCAACATCATGGCCCGCCTCCTCCGCCGCCTGGATTTCCTCAACAATCTGATTGAGATGCATCGGCGCGGTGTTCACGATCCGGGCACCGGGCGGGCAATGGCCGAGGATCGCTTCCGGGATCAGCGAGCCGGCATAGAGGCACACCGGACTGGCCGCGATCAGGTCGCGGCCGCGCAGCGTGAGCAGATCGGGTGCGCCGGGGCCGGCGCCGATGAAATGGACAGTCATGCAAGGGTCCCTTGAGCGATGGCGCAGGTGGCTAGGCGGTCTTCGGAAATGCGGCGGGACACGAGCAGCCGCGCACCCGGGCCGGCAGCGGCAAGCGCGGCGGCCTCGGCGACGCTGCCGGTGCCGCGAGCGGCAAGGCTGGCGGCGGACCGAGTGGCCGTTTCGATCGCGTGCAGTTCCGCGACATCGATCGTCGGCAGGCCGAGGCCGACGACCAGCGGCAGCTTGTCCGCCACGGTCGCGACGTGCGTGACGCCGGGGGCACCCCGCTGGGCCAACGCAAGCGCGGCGCGCAGCGACTCCAGCGTCGCGCCGCTGCGATAGCCGAAGCCGGCGACGATCATCGCGTGACGCTCCATTGCACCACGGGATAGCGCGCCTTCCAGCCATGCCGACTGCCGAGCGGCGCCGCGTCGGCGAGGTCGATGCGTAGCAGGCTGCCGCCATTTGCGCCGTGCCACTGCGCGAGCAGCGCTTCGGATTCGAGCGTCACCGCATTGGCCACCATCCGCGCCCCCGCCGGCAATCGCGCCCAAAGGGCGTCGAGCATCCCCTGCGAAAGGCCGCCACCGATGAACACCGCATCGGGCCGATCGGATGGCAACAGGCCCGGCGCCCGCCCAGTCAGCACGGTCAGCCGATCGACCCCGAGCGCGGCGGCATTGGCGCGAGCGCGGTCGGCGCGGATCGGATCGGCCTCAATCGCCACGGCACGGTTGGCAGGATGCGCCAGCAGCCACTCGATGCCGATCGAACCCGATCCCGCGCCGATATCCCACAGCAACTCACCCGGCTGAGGCGCCAGCGCGGATACCGTGAGTGCACGCACCGGCCGCTTGGTGAGTTGGCCGTCCGACGCAAACCAGTCGTCCGGCAGGCCGGAGGCAACCGGCAGCACCGCACCCCCCCCGGTTAGTTCGATGCCGACCAGCACCGGATGCGCGATGTCGTCGAGCGCGAAGCCGGCAGCCGGCACGCACCGGCGTCGCTCGCGCTGCCCGCCCAGCGCCTCCAGCACATGCAGCGCGGAAGCGCCGAATCCCTGCCCCTCCAGATAGCCCGCCAGCCCGGCCACTGCCGCGCCGTCTCGCACCAATACCAGCAGGCGGCGGCCCCGCGCCAGATGCGGGCGCAGCCGGGCCAAGGGCGCCGCATGGAGGCCCAGACAGCCGGTCTCCTCCAGCGCCCAGCCCAGCCGCGCGGCGGCGAGCGCGAAGCTGGAGGGCGCCGGATGCGCGACCCATTCATCGGGCGCGAGGTGGCGAGTCACGCTGGTCCCCGCGCCGAACCAGAACGGATCGCCGGATGCGAGCAGCACCACCCGCCGCCCACGCTTGGCCAGTAGCAGCGGTACACCATCGGCGAAGGGCACTGGCCATTCCACCGCTCCGCACTTAAGCCCCGGCAGCAGTGCCAGGTGGCGGGCAGCGCCCATCACCAGATCGGCGTCGTCGAGTGCCGCGCGGGCGGCGGCGGAGAGGCCGTCCACCCCGTCTTCGCCAAGGCCGAGGATGGTCAACCAGGGGAGCTCAGCCATGCCGAACATCCTGCTGCTGGGCGGCACCACCGAAGCGAGCGCGCTTGCCCACCTGCTGGCGCAGCGGGGCGTGCCCGCGACGCTGAGCTATGCCGGCCGCACCGATCATCCGCGCGCGCAGCCGATCCCGATTCGGGTCGGCGGGTTCGGCGGCGCGGAGGGGCTGGCGACCTATCTGCGCGAACAGCAGGTGACGCATCTCGTGGATGCGACCCACCCTTTCGCCGCGACGATGAGCGGTAACGCCGTTACCGCGGCGGCAGCCAGCGGCGTGCCGCTGCTCGCACTCACCCGCCCTGCCTGGGCGCCGGTCGCAGGGGATCGCTGGCAGCATGTGCCGGACATCGATGGCGCCGTCGCTGCGCTCAATGGATCGGCCCGGCGGGTGCTGCTGGCGCTGGGTCGGCTGCATATCGCAGCTTTCGCCCGCCAGCCCCAGCACCACTATGTCCTGCGCTTCGTCGATGCACCGGCCGTGCCGCCGCCGCTGCCCGACCATCATCTGATCGTCGATCGCGGCCCATTCACTCCGGAGCGCGACCATGCGCTGATGGCCGCGCACCGCATCGACCTTGTTGTCTGCAAAAATGCCGGAGGCAGCGGCGCCGAAGCCAAGCTGATCGCCGCCCGTGCGCTGGGCCTTCCCGTGCTGATGATCGACCGTCCGGCGCTGCCGCCGCGCGCCGAGGTGACGAAACCCGAAGCGGTGCTCGACTGGCTGGCTCACACGCCCTCCGCCACGAAGCGCGGCGTGTAGAGGATCGGCCCGGCCGCGCGATCGATAACGCGTGTGCGGCTGGAGCCCAGGATCACCATCGTGCGCATGTCCGCCATTTCGGCGCGGGCATCCCCTAGCGGCACGATGCGCAGCGCCTCCTGCGGCGTGGAAACCGCGCGGGCGAAGAGGACGGGCCGATCTGCGCCGCAGCATGCGCGCAGCACGTCCAGCACGCGCGCAAAGCCCTCCGGCCGGGCCTTCGACCGCGGATTGTAGAAGGCCATCGCGAAATCCGCCTCGGCCGCCAGCCGGAGGCGCTTTTCGATCAGCGCCCAGGGCTTGAGATTGTCCGAGAGGTTGATCGCGCAGAAATCATGGCCGAGCGGCGCGCCGGCCCGCGCGCTTGCCGCCAGCATCGCGGTGATGCCCGGCAGGACGCGGATGTCGAGCGCGCGCCACGCCTCCGGCCCGGTCTCCAGCGCCTCGAACACCGCAGCCGCCATGGCGAACACGCCCGGATCGCCCGAGGAGACGACCACCACCCGCCGGCCCCGCACCGCCAGATCGAGCGCGAGCGCAGCGCGATCCAGTTCCACCCGATTGTCCGAAGCGTGCAGCGTCAGCGCCGCACGCGGCGCGATCCGCGCGACATAAGGGATATAGCCGACGATATCCGTCGCCTGCGCCAGCGCGTCGGTGACCTCCGGCGTGACCAGTGCATCGTCGCCCGGTCCCAGCCCGGCAATGGCCAACCAGCCGGTCATGGCCGCCGCCCCCGACCGTGGATCAGCAGGATCGAGAAATAGGGCGTTACGCTCGTCGCCTCCGCGAGCAGCGTAACCCGCTGATCGGGCATCGCCGCGTGTTCGACCAGCCAGGCCTCGGCCTCGCGGCCCGCCGCCGCAACCGCACGGCGCAGCTTGGCCAAGTTGCGGCCGATCTTCATCACCACCAGCGCATCGGTATCGCGAATGCGGCGGACCAGTTCCTCTTCGGGCAGCGTCGCCATGGCGATCGTCAGCACGTCGTCGCCCCAAGTGATCGGCTGGCCGGTGGCGTTCCAGGCGCCTGCCATGCCGGTGATCCCCGGCACCACCGCCACCGGTGCCCGGCCGGAAAGCCGCGCATGCAGGTGCATGAACGAGCCGTAGAAGAACGGATCGCCCTCGCACAGCACCACCACGTCCTCGCCCTCCCTGGCCAGCGCGAGCAGACGTTCGGTGCAATCGGCATAGAAGGCCGAAAGCCAGGCATTGTACCGCGGATCGGTGACGGGGATCTCCGTCGTCACCGGATATTCCATCGGCAGTTCGACCGCGTCGGCGCGCAGCATTCCTTCGGCGATGCGCCGCGCCTGGCCCGGCCGCCCGGCCTTGCGGAAATAGGCGACGTGCCGCGCGCCGCGCACCAGCCGATCGGCACGCACGCTGAGCAGATCGGGCGCGCCGGGGCCAAGACCGACGCCGTGAATGGTGCCGGAGCTCATTCGGCGCGGCTCGCCAGCGCGTTGACGGCGGCGACGGTGATCGCGCTACCGCCGAGCCGGCCTTCGACGATGCAGCACGGGGCCGGGGGAGCGGCCCAAAGCGCTGCCTTTGATTCCGCGGCGCCCACAAAACCCACTGGACAGCCGATGATCGCCGCGGGGCGCGGGCAATGCGGATCCTCCAGCATGTTGAGCAGGTGGAACAGCGCGGTAGGCGCGTTGCCGATCGCGACGACCGATCCGGCGAGATGCGGACGCCACAGCTCCAGCGCGGCGGCCGAACGGGTGTTGGCCATGCGCTGCGCCAGCGGCGGCACCGCAGCGTCGTGCAGGGTGCAGAGCACGGGATTGTTCGACGGCAGGCGGACGCGGGTGATCCCTTCCGAGACCATGCGCGCGTCGCACAGGATCGGCGCACCGTCGGCCAGCGCCGCCCGCGCCGTGCTGGCGAAGCCGGACGAGAAGCGGATATGCGGCGCCAGCGCGATCATGCCGGCGGCATGAATCATCCGCACCGCCACCGGCTCTTCCTCGCCCGAGAAGCGGGAGAGATCGGCCTCGGTGCGGATCATCGCGAAGGACTGCTGGTAGATGGCGGCGCCATCGGTTTCATAGGTGTGGGGCATCAATCGATTCCGAACAGGGCGCGCAGGCCGGCAGGGTTGAGCCCGGCATGGGCTGGCTGCGCACCGGGACGAGCATGAAAGGCCAGATCGAGCAGCCCGTCGCGCCCGGTGACGACCACATCGGCGCTGTCGGCGCGGGCACAGCCCTTTGCGCAGCCAGAGACGTGCAGCCGCCCCACGACATGCGGCGCGAGTTGGCGAGCGAGATCGCGGGTGGCGATGCTCGCCTGTGGGCAGGCGGGCGCGCCGGCGCAGGCATCGGCGCGCAGCAGCGGATCGGCGGGATCGTCGATCAGCCCGGGCAGCGTGCCGTCGACGCCCTCGGTGAGCAGCAAGCGCCAGGGCGTGACGCGGATCGCCGCCTTGTCGGACAACAGCGCAGCATGGACCTGCCCGAACGGCAGGCCCAGGACGCGGCCCAGTGCGTGGCGCCCAGGCGCGAGGCGCGGCCCACCGGCGGCCGGCATCGCGTCCCCCGCCGCCCAGCCGGGCAGCGGCGCGGCGTGTCGCGCCATGCGCCCCGCCGCCGATCCGCCGCTCTCGACGAACCAGTGCGCGATCCGGACCAGTGCCTCCGCCGCTTGCCCCGGTGCAACCACGACGCCACGCTGCCGCCCCGCGGCGCGGAGCAGGAGGCCGCCGTCCGCCGCTCGCTCGACCCGGAAGTCGCCGGGCGCGTCGGCGAGCACCGGGGCAGAGCCGGCATCGATCACGAAGCCCATCTTGCTGGGAAGCGCGGGCAGTGCGCCGAGTTGCGCCAGCAGATCGGTAGCGATGCGGTGGCTGTCGTCCCCCGCGCGCCAATCGGGCGCGACGAGCAGGGTGCGCCGCGCTTCCCGCGCGGGATCAGGATCGACCAAGCCAAGTGCGACCAACTGCTCCAGCAAGGCCGGCCATGTCGCTTCGGCAACGCCGCGCAGCTGCAGATTGGCGCGGCTGGTGCAATCGATCCAGCCATTGCCATGCGCCAGCGCCGCCGCGCTCAGCCCGCGGACCTGCGCCTGCGTCAGCCGGCCGAGCACGGGCTTCACCCGTACCAGCAGGCCGTCGCCCGCTGCCATCGGCCGCCACGCGTCGGGGCACCAACCGCGCACCGCGAAGCCGCTCATGCCGCGCCTCCCAGGCCGGCGAGGATCGAGTTGCGGCGCGTTTGCCACAGCCCCGCCGCGTGCAGCGCCGCGAACCGCGCCTCCATGGCCGCTAGTGCCGCTGGGTTCTCGCGGGCGAGGAAATCGCGCACCTCCGCATCGCCGAGCGTCGCATCAAAATAGACGTCAAACAGCTGCGGCGGCACCGCGTTCGCCAGATGCGCGAAGGCGCCGAGATGGTCGAGCGTCGCCGCGATCTCGGCCGCGCCGCGAAAGCCATGGCGGCGCATGCCTGCGATCCAGCCCGGCTGCGCGGCGCGGGCACGGACGACACGGGCGATCTCCTCGGTCAGCGGACGCGCCACCGGGCGGGCCGGGTTGCGCGCGTCGAGATGGTAGAGCGCGGCACTGCCCCCACCCAGCGCCTTTGCGGCGGCGAACCCCGCCTCGTGCGCGGCATAGTCGGCAGCGAGCAGCAGATCGGTCTCCGGCAGATCCTGGAGGTGGACAAAGGCATCGGCGGCACCCACGCGGGCACGGATGCCGGCGGGATCGGCCTGCGCCTCGCGGCCGTCAAATGCATGATCCGAGGCAGCGAGCCATGCTTCGCCCGCCGCCTGCCGGGCCGATGCGCTGTAGCGCTCTGCCGCGTCGCCGATCCCAAGGCCATAGCTTCCGGGCTGAGGGCCATAGACGCGCGGGGCCGCCTCCTGGCCCACAAAGGGGTTCCGCTCGGCTGGCTCGTCGCGCGCCGCCAGCGCCCGAACCGCCTGGCCGAACAGCTGAGGCAGCGCCGGGAAGGCATCGCGGAACAGGCCGGAAATGCGCAGCGTGACGTCGATGCGCGGGCGATCAAGCAGCGCGATCGGCAGGATCTCCACGCCCGTCACTCGTTCCGAGGCCGGATCCCAGAGGGGCGCGGCACCGAGCAGGTGCAGCGCCATCGCGAACTCCTCACCGGCGGTGCGCATCGTCGCCGACCCCCACAAATCGATCACCAGCCCCTTGGGATAGTCGCCATGATCCTGGAGGTGGCGGCGGATCAGCTCGTCGGCGAGGACGATGCCCTGGGCGTGCGCCGCGCGGGAGGGCACTGCGCGCGGATCGATGGTGTAGAGGTTTCGCCCCGTGGGCAGCACATCGCTGCGGCCGCGATAGGGAGAGCCTGAGGGCCCGGGCGGCACACGCCCGCCCGCCAGCCCGGCGAGCAGCCCCTCCCGCTCCGCCGCGCCGCACGCGCCGCGCCCGAAGACATGGAGGCCGTCGCCATACTGCCCCTCCTTCACGTCGCAGACGAAGCGATCGATGCGGGCGATCGCCTCGGCCGTGCTAGCCGCGCAATCCAGCCCGAGTTCCGCTTCCAGCCCGACGGCGCGCGCCTCGTCGCGGATCGCGGACTGGAGCCGATCGCGCCGAGCTGGATCGAGACCCACCGCGCTCGAGAATTCGTCGAGCAGCGCCTCGATCCGCGCCAGGCCGGCGCCGGTGCCGGCGGTCTTCAGCGGCGGCGGCAAGTGGCCGATCGTGACGGCGCCGGTCCGCCGCTTCGCCTGCGCGGCCTCGCCGGGATCGTTGACGATGAAGGGATAGAGGATTGGCAGGTCGGCGATCAGCGCCTCGGGCCAACAGCCGCCCGACAGCGCCACTGCCTTGCCCGGGAGCCATTCCAGCGTGCCGTGCGCGCCGATATGGACCAAAGCATCGACGCCCTGGGCGCGCAACCAGAGGTAAAAGGCGACATAGGCATGGCGTGGCACGCGCGTAACGTCGTGATAGCTGTCCTCCCGCGTCGCCGGGTCGCCGCGCTCGGGCTGGAGCGCGACCAGCAGCTTGCCCGCACGGAGCGCGGCGAAATGGAAGGCGCCTTCGCGGAAGGCGGGATCGTGCGCGGCATCGCCCCAGGAATCGCGCAATGCCGCCCGCAGCGGCTCCGACAGACTGGCGAGCGCTTCCTCATAGGCGGCGAGCGGCCAGCACAGCGTTTCCGCCTGTAACCGCAGGGCGAGGTCCTTCACCGGCTCACCCAGATCGGCGGCGATGGCCTCTGCCGAGGCAAGTGCATCCAGCCCCACGGCATGCGCAAGCTGCCAGTCCCTGCCCGGATAGGTGGAGAGCAGCAGCGCGATCCGCCGCTCGGCCAGTGGCTTGGCGGCCAGCGTCACCCAAGCCCCGACTCGATCGGCAATGGCGCCGATCCGCTCCGGCTCGGCGCGATGAGCGGTGCGGGCAAAGCCCAATGCTTCGTCGCGCGCTTCCGCCTGTTTGAAGCTGGCGACGCCGGCGAAGATGCGGCCGTCGATCTCCGGCAGCACGACATGCATTGCGAGATCGGCGGGCGACAGACCGCGGTCCGAGCTCGCCCATGCGTCCCGCGAGGTGGTGGCGAGCGCAAGCTGGAACACGGGTACGCCCGCCACGTCGAGTGGGCTTTGCCCTGAATCGTCGCGGGCGGAGAAGGCAGTGGCGTTGACGATCGCGGCGGGGGCAAGGTCACGCACCCAAGCCTCGACCTGCGCACGGGCGTCCGGTGCTTTGAGCGATGGCACGAAGATCGACAACGCGTCGAAGCCGCGCTGGTCGAACGCGGCATGCAGCGCCTCGAAGGGCGCGACGTCGCAGGCGGCAAGGTAGGAACGGTAGAAGACAATGAGGACCAGGGGCCGGCCGGTGCAGGCCCAGCTTGGTTGCCCGGCCCGCTCACCCCCCTCGTCATGTCCACGAAGGCGGGGATCCATCGCTGGAACGCTTTCGGCTCCTGTCCCCGACGTGCTGGCAAATGGATCCCCGCCTTCGCGGACATGACGGGTAGGGAGGAAGATGACGCCGTGGCTCGGGTGCCAGAGGCCGAACGCCGGCAGCGGCTCGGACGCCTCGACGCCCCCTGCACCGACATTCGCGGCCCTTGCCAGCAGGCCCAGTGCCGCCCGTGCAGCATCAGCGCCACCCGCTTCGCAGAGCGCCGTTAGATCCCGCAGCACCCCAAAAGGCACCGTCGACGCCGCCTCTAGCCGCGCGTCCGGCCGGCCGTCTGCCGGGAGTACTGCCAGCGCTATCCCCCGCTCCCGAGCGAGCGCCTCGACCTGCTGCAGGCCGTAGCTCCAATAGGGCATGCCGCCGATCAGCCGGATCAGGATTCCCTTCGCGCCAGACAATGTGCGTTCGACATAGGTATCGACCGACAGCGGATGCATTAGCGTCGCCAGGTTGGCCAGCCGCAGCGACGGCAGTACCTCCCGCGCCCCGGTCCAAGCAGCTGCGAACGCGCCGAGATCGCTGTCGGAAAAGGACAGCACCACCAGGTCCGCTGGCGCTTGCCCGAGGTCCTGGGGCACGGCGTTTTCCTCCAGCCCGTGCGTTTCGCGGAACAGGACGTGCATCGCCCTTGTGCCTCAGCCCGCCAGCACCGCGCGGAAGGCTGCGGCATCGACATGGTCATGCTCGGCGATCGCCACCAGCGCGGTGCCGCGCGGCTCGCCCCGGCGCCAGGGACGGTCATACTGATGGCGCACGCGGCTCCCCACCGCCTGAACGAGCAGCCGCATCGGCTTGCCCGCCACCGCCGCATAGCCCTTCACCCGCAGCACCTTGTGCTCGCGCGCCAGCCGCTCGATGCGGGCGACCAGCTCGGCCGGGTCGGCGATCTCGCCGAAGGTCACGACGGTACTGTCGAAATCCTCATGCTCGTGATCGTCGGCGCCGTCATGGTGCGAGGGGCGCGCGGCGAGGTCGTCCTCGGCCGCGGCGCCCAGCCCCAGGATCACGCGCGGGTCGATCGCGCCCTCGCGGATCTCGACCACCGGCACCGGCCGCGGCGCCTCGGCGGCGATCACCGCGCGGGCGGCGGCGACGCCCTCCGGTCCCGCGAGATCCACCTTGGTGAGCAGCACCATGTCGGCGCAGGCGAGCTGGTCCTCGAATACTTCGGCCAGCGGCGTCTCATGGTCGATCCCCGGATCGGCCGCACGCTGCGCCTCCAGCGCAACCAGATCGGGCGCGAACCGGCCTTCCGCCACCGCCTCGGCATCGGCCAGTGCGAGCACGCCGTCGACGGTGATGCGGCTGCGGATCGCCGGCCAGTCGAACGCCTTGAGCAGCGGCTTGGGCAGCGCGAGGCCCGAGGTCTCGATCAGGATGTGGTCGGGGCGCGGCTCCAGCGCGAGCAGCCGCTCGACCGTGGGGATGAAGTCGTCGGCGACGGTGCAGCAGATGCAGCCATTGGCCAGTTCGACGATGTTCTCGGCGGGGCAATCGGGAATGGCGCAGGATTTCAGGATTTCGCCGTCGACGCCGAGCGTGCCAAATTCGTTGACGACCACCGCCAGGCGGCGCCCTCCGGCATTCTGGATCAGGTGGCGGATCAGCGTGGTCTTGCCGGCGCCGAGAAAGCCGGTGACGATGGTAACGGGGACCTTGGACAGGTCGGTCATGCATGTCTTCCCCCGCGCCCGAGCGAACACGCGGAGGGGCTTGCCGGACCAAACGTCCAGCCGGCGCGCGACGACGGGCGGGCGCGAAGAACGCCCGACACCACGCGACCGTGCAGCCCCAGCCGCACAGCTTCGTCGCTCGAACGGAAGCAAGACCGTGCCGCGGCCATCCCCTGGACCAAGGCAAGAGCGACCGTTGCGCCGGCAGGTCTCCTGGCTCGCGGGTCACGGCACGCTGCACGCCTTCCCAGGCCGTCGTGGCCCAGTGGCTGCCTCTCACAAGGAGGCCAGTGCATCGCGCTATCCGCTCACAGTTGCAGGGACAGCCGCGGATTTGGGGAAAGCTCCCCGCACCGCATTCCCGATTAAGCCCCTTTATGGGGCACCGGCGCGATCTTTGGTGAAAGCCCGTGAGAGCCTTCGCCCAAGTCTCTAGACCCGCACCTCGATCTCGTCCAGCCTCTGCCACCGATAGATGGCGACGCTGATCACCCAGCAGGCGACGAATAGGGCGATGATCGCGAAACCCAGCCCATTGAAATGCGCCCCCAGATTGGCGGCGAGGCCGAACGCCCCGCCGGTCCAACCCATCTTCTCCCCGATCAGCGCCAGCGCCTCGATGCCGCCGATTCCGATCGCCACCAGTGCCGAGATGAGCGTGATAGTGATGTTGTAATAGAGTTTGCGGATCGGCTTCACGAACGCCCATCGATAGGCACCGAGCATCACGACGCCGTCCAGCGTATCCACCAGCGCCATCCCAGCGGCGAACAGCGCCGGCAGCACCAAGAGCGTGCCGAGCGACACGCCGTGTGCCGCCTGCCCCGCCGACATGCCGAGGATCGCCACTTCGGTGGCCGTATCGAAGCCCAGACCGAACAGGAAACCGAGCGGCGCCATGTGCCAGCTCTTGCGCACGAGTCGGAACATGGGCCCGAACAGCCGGGACAGCGGCCCGCGCGCGGCGAGCAGCAGGTCGAGGTCGTCATCCACATAGGCACCGCCGGCGCGGACGTGCCGGAAGGTCTTCCAGACCGAGCGCAGGATGAGGAGGTTCATCGCGGCGATGGCGAACAGGAACAGCGCCGAGACGGCGGTGGCGATCACCCCGCCGACTTCCTGAAACGCGCCCATGCCCGTCAATGCGTGGGTGGTGAGCGCGACGGCGGTGGCGGCGATGGCGATGATACCCGAATGGCCGATCGCGAACCACAGGCCGGTGGCGATCGGCCGCTGGCCGTCGTTCATCAGCTTGCGGGTGACGTTGTCGATCGCGGCGATGTGATCCGCATCGACGGCATGGCGCAGCCCCAGCCCCCAGGCGAGCAGCGCGGCGCCGAGCATCAGCGGCTCGGCGTGGAACAAGACGAACGCCCAGCTCCAGGCGGCGAGATTGGCGGCGATCAGGCCTGCAAACAGCAGGGCGATGCGCGAACGCAAGGAAGGAACGGGCACGTTTCGGTACTCCGGCGGCGTCGTGCGACCTGGCGGGAGCCTTGCCGCACGCGGCCGGCCCGCACCCCGGCCGGACGCCATGAGCGACCGACGCGCGAACCCATGGCGGCCCCCGCCGCTCATGCGTCGCTCAGACGGAGTACACCGTGCCGCGGTCATCCCCTGGACCAGGGCAAGAGCGACCGGACGCCGGCAGGTCTCCTGGCTTGCGGGTCACCGCGCGCTGCACGCCTTCCCAGGCGTTGCCGCCCAGTGGCTGCCCCTCGGACGGAGGCCAGTGCATCGCGCTATCCGCTCACAGTTGCAGGGACAGCCGCGGATTTGGGCGCCGGAGCGCCCGCACCGCATTCCCGATTAAGCCCTGGTCAGGGCACCGGCGCGATCAACACGCTGGTTAGGGGAGCGCGACGCGGCTGGCAACCGCCGGTACGCGCGATTGACGTCCCTCGCTCAGCGGCTAGGCTTTCCGCCAAACCGAAGCTGGGGATCTGTTCATGTCCATGCCGTTCTTTGCCGCCGCTGCTGCGGCGCTCGCGCTTGTCAGCGCACCGCTGCCCGCGAGCCAGGCCGAGGCGCAGGCGCTGGAATTGTTGAAGCGCGGCATCGCCTATCGCAGCGTGGCGGGGCCCGGCAACCAGACGCCGGCCTACGCCGCCTATCTGAAGTCCGTGCTGGTCGCAGGAGGCTTTGCCGATGGCGATGTGGAGATCGTGGCGATGGGCGATACGGCCTATCTGGTCGCGCGCTATCGCGGCACCGGCAAGGCGAAGAACGGCGCCAAGCCGCTGCTGATTTCGGGCCATATGGACGTGGTGGAAGCCAAGCCGGCGGATTGGACCCGCGATCCGTTCACTGCAGTGGTGGAAAACGGCTATATCTTCGGTCGCGGCGCGACCGACATGAAGTACGACATCTCGACGATGGTCGCCACGCTGATCGATCTGAAGCGCAGCGGCTTCCGCCCCGGCCGCGATATCGTGCTGCTCCTCTCCGGCGACGAGGAGACGGCAATGAAGACTACCGCGGCGATGGCCGATCGGTTTCCCGACGCGGAAATGCTGCTCAACATCGACGGCGGCGGGGGCGGGCTGGACGAAGCGGGCAAGCCTACCACCTTCGGCATCGACGGCGCCGAGAAGACCTATGCCGATTACGAGCTGACGGTGACCAATGCCGGCGGCCATTCGAGCGCGCCGCGCAAGGACAATGCGATCTATGCGCTCGCCCATGCGCTGGCGAAGATAGAAGCCCATAGCTTCCCCGGGCAGGTGGACGCGATCACCCGCGCCAGCTGGGAAGCCGCAGCGAAGGAAGCGACGCCCGAACGGGCGGCGGTGATCCGCCGGTTTGTCGCCAACCCGCAAGATGCCGAAGCACTGGCCCTGCTACGCGGCGATCCCGCCACGGTGGGACAGACCGGCACCACCTGCGTCGCAACGATGGTGAGCGCCGGCCACGCCACCAACGCGCTGCCCCAGCGCGCGACCGCCAACGTTAACTGCCGCATCTTCCCCGGCACGCCGGTGGAGGCTGTGCGTGCAACGCTCGCACAGGTGGTGGGCGACCCGACGGTGCAAATCCGCACGCTGGACAGCGGCAGCGTCGCCAGCCCGGCCTCGCCCCTTCGCCCCGATGTGATGCAGGCGGTTACCAAGGCGGTCCAAGCCCGCTTTCCCGGCGTGCCGGTGGTGCCGGCGATGAGCGCGGGGGCCAGCGATTCGATGTGGTTCCGCGCCAAGGGCATACCCAGCTACGGCGTGAGCCCGAAGTTCATGAAGGACAGCGATAGTTTCTCGCATGGACTGAACGAACGTACGCCGCTGAGCGAGATCGCTCCGTCGATCACATATTATCGCAGCCTGCTGACCGCGCTGGCCGGCTAAAGCCAGCCGAGCTCGCGGAAGCTGGCGATGCCGGCGCGGGCGATCACCAGGTGATCGGCCAGCCGCAAGTCGAGCGGCTCCAGCGCACGCAGCAGCAGGTGCGTGGTCGATCGATCGGCAGGACTGGGCGTGGGATCGCCGCTGGGATGGTTGTGCGCCATCAGCACCGCGCGCGCATCGAAGGCCAGCGCATCGGCCACCACCGCACGGACCGGCACGTCCAGCCGGCCTGCGGCCTGGCCGGCGACGTGACGCATGCCGAGCAGTCGCCAGTCGCGATCGAGATAGGCGAAGGCGCCGATTTCCTGCGGTGCATCGGCCAGCCGAACGAACAGCCCGGTTGCCGCCCGCAGATCGGCGATGCGCAAGGGGGAATGCCGCACCAGCATCGCATCGGGGTGCCATGACGGCGTGCCCGCGCGAAGCGGGATCGGCTCCGGATCGGAGGTCCGAAGTGGAGCAAAGGCGGATGACTCGGGCGCCTGCCGCCGCTAGGTTCCGCGCCATGCAGCAATATCTCGACCTGATGGCCCGCGCGCTCAACGACGGCGTGGAAGTGATGGACCGTACCGGCACCGGCACCCGCAGCGTGTTCGGCGCGCAGATGCGGTTCGATCTGCGCAAGGGCTTCCCCCTTTTGACCACCAAGAAGCTGCATATCCGATCGATCCTGATCGAGCTGCTGTGGTTCCTGCGCGGCGACACCAATGTCCGCTGGCTGCAGGAGCGCAAGGTGCGCATCTGGGACGAGTGGGCCGACGAACAGGGCGATCTAGGCCCCGTATATGGCAAGCAGTGGCGCGACTGGGAGTCTGCCGACGGCCGCCATATCGATCAGATCGCCGAACTGGTCCACACGCTGAAGACCAACCCCGCTTCGCGGCGGATGGTCGTCTCCGCCTGGAATCCAGGCGAACTGGGCGCGATGGCGCTCGCGCCGTGCCACTGCCTGTTCCAGTGCCATGTGGCGAACGGCCGGCTGAGCCTGCAGCTCTACCAGCGTTCGGCGGACATCTTCCTGGGCGTACCGTTCAACATCGCCAGCTATGCGTTGCTCACCCATATGCTGGCGCAGCAGGCCGGGCTGGAGGCGGGCGACTTCATCTGGACGGGCGGCGATTGCCACCTGTACCTCAACCATCTCGACCAGGCCCGCGAGCAGCTGGGCCGCACCCCCGGGCCGCTTCCCCGGCTGGAGATCCTGCGCCAGCCGCCGGCGATCGACGCCTATGCATTCGAGGATTTCGTGATCCACGACTATGTCGCCCAGCCGCACATCAAGGCGGACGTGGCGATATGATCACCTTTCATCTCGCCCGGGCCGACAATGGCGTGATCGGCCGCGACGGCCAGCTGCCGTGGCGGCTGCCGGCGGACCTGAAGCGCTTCAAGGCTCAGACCATGGGCCGGCCGATGATCATGGGGCGCAAGACATTCGACTCCTTTCCCTCGCCACTGCCGGGCCGCCGCCATATCGTGCTGACCCGCGACACCGACTGGCACGCCGAGGGAGCTGAGGTTGCGCACACGTCGGATGCGGCGCTATTGATGGCGGGCGCGGATGCTGCGGTGATCGGCGGGGCGGAAATTTTCGCGCTGTTCCTCGACCACGCCGACCAGATCGAACTTACCGAAGTCCATCTGGATGCCGATGGCGACGCGCTTGTCCCCGCGTTCGATCCCGGAGTTTGGCGCGAAACCGCACGCGAGGACCATGCCGCCGAAGCCGACCGCCCGGGCTATAGCTTCGTAACGCTCGCAAGGCGGCGATGAAGCAGGGGGTCCTGATTGGGCTGTTCGCGGTGGTCGCCACCGCCGGGATCGGCTTTTTCGGGATCGCCCCGGTGGTGGTGGAAGCGGGGATGAACCGGGTGGTCGCCACCGCCCTGCCCCGCGTGACGACGCAGACCCGCAGGCTGCACGCCAGGCTCGCCATCGCCGACCTGCATGCCGATACGCTGCTCTGGCGGCGCAGCCTGCTGGACCATGCCAATCGCGGCCAGGTGGATCTGCCGCGGCTGCAGGCGGGCAATGTCGCGCTGCAGGTCTTTTCCTCCGTCACCAAGACGCCGCGTCACCAGAATTACGACGCCAACGACGCGGACAGCGACAATATCACGCTGCTCGCCATCGCCCAGCTGCAGCCGCCGCGCACCTGGCGCTCGCTACTCCAGCGTTCGCTGTGGCACGCCGAGAAGCTGGCGCGCGCCGCCCAAGGATCGGACGGGCAACTGCGCGTGATCCGATCGGCCGCTGACCTAGACACGCTCCTCGCCGATCGTGCGCGGGGGAAATCGGCCGTGGGCGGGCTGCTGTCGATTGAAGGATTGCACGATATCGAGGGCGATATTGCCAATCTCGACCGCCTGTACGCTGCCGGCTTCCGCATGGCGGGTTTCGCACATTTCTTTGACAATCGCGTCGCCGGGTCGATGCACGGCATGGCGAAAGGCGGACTGACCCCGCTGGGCCGACAGGTGATGCGCCGGATGGAGGCGATGGGCATGATTGTCGATGTCGCCCATGCCAGCCACGCAGCGGTTGCCGATATCCTCGCGATCGCGCGCCGCCCGGTAATTTCCAGCCATGGCGGCGTGCAGGCGACATGCAAGATGAACCGCAACCTGACCGACGAAGAGATCCGCGGCATCGCCCGCACCGGCGGCGTCATCGGCATTGGCTATTGGGACGCGGCGATTTGTTCGACCAGCCCAAGGGCGGTGGCGGAAGCAATCGCCCATGTCCGTGACCTGGTGGGCGTCGATCATGTTGGACTGGGATCGGATTTCGACGGTGCGGTGGCCACGGGGTTCGATGCGTCGCAGCTGTTGCTGGTGACGCAAGCGCTGGTCGATCGCGGCTTTTCGGAACAGGAAATAGCCAAGGTGATGGGCGGCAACGTCTTGCGCGTGCTGCGATCGGGGATGGTGCCGCAGCGCTGACGCCCGGCAAAGCGCCCCCAACCCATTGGCATCGCCCGCACCGATCCCTATAGCCAGCCGCATGCAGCGGCTGGACGGCGGCTCGGCGGTTCCGCTTCCCCTCCGGGGCGCGATCGTCGCGCTCGGGAATTTCGATGGCTTCCATTTCGGGCACCAGGCCGTGGTCGGCCGGGCGGTGGAACGCGCGCGGGCAGAAAGCCGGCCGGCGATCGTCGCTACGTTCGATCCCCATCCCCGCCGCTTCTTCCAGCCAGATGCGCCGCCCTTCCGCCTGACGACGTTGGACCAGCGCGAGCGCCTATTCGCCGCCGCTGGCGCCGATGCCATGCTGGTCTTCCATTTCGACGCGACGCTGGCGCGGCTGTCCGCGCGCCAGTTCGCAGAACAGCTGATCGAAACGATCGGCGCGGCGGGCGTGGTGACGGGCGAGGATTTCACCTTCGGCAAGGGCCGTGAGGGCGATGTCGCGACGCTCGCCGCATTAGGCACTGCGCTGGGCTTCACGGCGGAAGCGGTGGCGCCAGTGATGCAGGAAGGCGCGATCGTCTCTTCCAGCCGCATCCGCGCGCATCTGCAGGTGGGCGAGCCGCGCGAAGCCGCGGCACTGCTCACCCGGCCCTTCGCGATTGCCGGCGTTGTGGAAGGCGGCGCCAAGCTCGGCCGGCAGCTGGGCTATCCCACGGCAAACATGCGCCTCGGCAAATATCTCCGCCCCGCCTATGGCATCTATGCCGTGCGCGGGCAGCTGGCCGACGGGCGCGTACTGGACGGGGTTGCCAATCTGGGCATCCGTCCCAGCTTCGACCCGCCGGTGGAGCTGCTGGAGAGCTATTTCTTCGATTTCAGCGGCGACCTCTATGGCCAGACGGTAGAAGTCGCGCTGATCGACTATCTCCGTCCCGAGGCGAAGTTCGACAGCCTGGAAGCACTGACCAAGCAAATGGACGCCGATGCGGCTCGAGCGCGGGAGCTGCTGAAGGCCTGAACTGCCGCGGTCAGTGTGGCAGGAAGCTTTTCACCAGCGAGCCTGCAACCAGCGCCCAACCATCGACCAGCACGAAGAAGATGATCTTCATCGGCAGGGCGATCGTCGGCGGCGGCAGCATCATCATGCCCATCGCCATCAGCACGGCGGATACCGCCAGATCAATCACCAGGAACGGCAGCAGCAACAAGAAGCCGATCTCGAACGCGCGGCGCAGTTCGGAGATCATGAAGGCCGGCGCGAGCGTCGTCAGCGGCGTTTCCGCCCGCGTCGCGATCTTCTTGTTCGCCAGATCGGCGAACAGCTTGAGATCGCTGTCACGCACCTGGCCAAGCATGAACTGGCGAAAAGGCTCGGTGGTCTTCTCGAACGCCACTGTCTCGGTCAGCTTGCCCTTGGTGTAAGGCTCGACCCCGTCGGCCCATGCCTTTTCGAAGGTCGGCGCCATCACGAAGAAGCTGAGGAACAGCGCGAGGCTGATGATAACCGGGTTCGGCGGAACGCCGGGCGTACCGATGCCGGTGCGCAGCAGTGACAGCGCCACCACCATCCGGGTGAAGCTCGTCACTGTCATGAGCAGGCCCGGTGCAAGGCTGAGCACCGTCATCATCAGGACGAGCTGGATCGCCTTCGCCGAAAGCGGTCCTTCGCCACCGATGCTGATGGTCGCACCCTGTGCCGGTGCGGCCACCTGCGCGTGCGCCGCAACGGGAAGCACGATCAGCAGGAAGGCCGCGACGAGGAATTTACGCATTGAGCGCCTCGCGCACCGCGCGCTTGTTCCAGCGCGTGGTGTCGCGCGGGGCGCGGGTACGGGCGGCTGCACGGGCGCGGGCGCGCGACCCGGTCGCCGCGGCGGGCTCGGGATCGGCGGGCGCGGGTTCGGCATCGTTCGCCGCGACAAGCGCGCGCGGTTCGGGCGCGGCCGCAGGGACGGGCTCCATCTCGGTCGACGGCACGAACTCCGCTGCAACGGGCGCCACCAACTCGGGCGTAGGTTCGACGGCAGGCGCTTCGGCGTCGGGGCGGATACGATCCACCATCGCGCGGAAATCGAGCTTGCCGGCCAGCTTGGCCACTCCGGCCTTCAGCGTGGCGACGTCGTCCTCGATTCGAGCGGGCGCTTCAGCGGGCACTTCGGCAGTCGGCTGCACCGGCGCCACGATCCCGGTTTCGATCGTCGCATGGCCTTCCGGCCCGATCAGGATCAGGTGCTCGCATCCGTCGCGACGGATCAGCGCCACCGACCGCTTGGCGTCGACGGCGAGACGTTCGACCAATTCGACGCGCTTGCGCCCGCCCCCGGCCACGCGGCCCGGCAAGCGCAAATCATAGCGTCGCACCGCCCAAAGGGCACCAGCGAGCATCCCCAGCACCAGCCCGAGCGCACCCAGGGTACGCAACATCGACAAGAGGTCCATCAGTTGCGCGACTTTTTAATGAGTTCGGAGATTTCGAGCGACATAACCTCGCCGTCGACGAGGATGCGGCCCGTGGCGACGAGCTCGCCGTTTACATAGACCATGCTGGGATCGTCCTGGCCGCAATCCAGCGGGATCATGGCGCCGCGGCTCATCTGCAGGATCTGCCGGACGGGCACTTCGGTAGAACCGAGCACTACCGCCATTTCGATCATAATTCCGTCGAGTACCGACATGCGTCTCCCTTTCCACCAGACTTATAGGAACCTTTTTTCCGCCCCCTGCGCCCGGCCCGGCAAAAATTGCCTACAATGATGGGGTGGGCCGTTTCGGGCCGTGGAGGATGGACAGATGGATTTGGATGCTTCGCTGGGCATTTCCGCATCGGGCCTGCGCGCCCAGTCGCTGCGCATGCGGGTGATCGCGGAAAATCTGGCGAACCAGGACTCGGTGGCCGAAACGCCGGGAGGCGACCCCTATCGCCGCCGCGTGGTGAGCTTCCAGGCCGAAGTCGATCGGGCGACCGGCGCGACCGGCGTAAAGGTGAAGTCGATCCAGGGCGACCAGTCGAACTTCACCCGCGTCTATCAGCCGGGCCATCCCGCGGCCGACGCGCAGGGCTATGTGCTGCGGCCGAACGTCAACGGGCTGATCGAAAGCGCCGACATGAAGGCGGCGCAGCGCAGCTACGAAGCCAATCTCAACGCCATCGAAGCGGCAAAGAGCCTGACGATGCGCACCATTGATCTGCTGAAATAAGCGAAACGAAGGGGTAGTCTCTCATGTCTATCGGAGCATTGGACGCCACCAAGGCGTATGGCCGAGTCGCGTCCCTGGGGGATAGCCTGGGCAAGGCGAGCGACACCGGCGAGACCGGCGGCGCTTCGGGCTTCGGCGCGATGGTCGAAAACCTGGTCGGCGGCACGGCAGACAAGCTGCGCTCCGCCGAAGCGGCATCGGCCAAGCAGGTGGCCGGCAAGGGCGACCTGATCGACGTCGTCACCGCGATCGGCGCCGCAGAAACCGCGCTCGACACGATGGTGGCGGTGCGCGACCGCGTGGTCGGCGCCTATACCGACATCATGCGCATGCAGATCTGATCCGGCCAGGCCAGCGCCATGACGCCTACCGAACTCATCGGCCTTACCGAAGCCGCGCTGGTGCTGATCCTCACGGTGGCAGGGCCGCTGCTGCTCACGTCGCTGATCGTGGGCGTTTTCGTCGGCCTGCTGCAGGCGCTGACTCAGATCCAGGAAACCACCCTCACCTTCGTGCCCAAGCTGGTAGCGATGGGGCTGGTGTTCCTGCTGATGCTTCCCACGATCGGCCAGGCTCTGGGCCAGTTCATGGGCAAGATCAGTGACATGATCATCCACGGATGATCGTTCCCCCCGATCTCGCGCTGCACGTCTCCGCGTTTTTCATCGTGTTCGCACGGGTGGGCGCGGTGCTGATGCTGCTGCCGGTGTTCGGGGAAGATGCCATTCCCGGCCGCATTCGCCTGTTCATCGCCTTCGCCATGTCCGCGGCAATGTATGGGCTGATCGGCGCCCCCGCCCGCATGGCGGTGGAAGCCGGCGCGATCCTGCCGGCGGTGCTCGTCACCGAGCTGATCACCGGCCTGGCGATGGGAATGATCGTGAAGATCCTGTTCTTCGCCATCTCCATGGCCGGATCGCTGATCAGCATGCAGATCGGCCTGTCAGCCGCGGTGATGTTCGATCCCTCGCAATCGGGCCAGGCGCCGATCCTGTCGAAGCTGGTCGGCCTCGTCGCGGCGCTGACCTGCATGGGCATGCAGGTGCATCACCTGTGGCTCGGCGCGATCGTGCATAGCTACCAGTCCTTCCCGATCGGCGGCATGCCGCCGATGCACGATTTCGCCGAACTGGCGGTGCAGGCGATTGAGCGCTCGATGACGCTGGGGATCAGCCTGGCCGCGCCGTTCCTGGTTTATGGCATCGTCTTCAACGTCGCGCTTGGCCTCGCGGCCCGAGTGGCACCGGCGATCCAGGTGTTCTTCATCGCCCAGCCGCTCAACCTGCTGCTCGGCATCGCGCTGACCATCACCACCATCGGCACCATCCTAACCTTCTTCACCCGCGCCATGGGCGATGCGATGCAAGGGGGCTGGTGATGGCGGGCGGCGGCGACGAGTCGGACGACAAGACACAGGAACCTACCGACAAGAAGCTGGAAGACGCCCGAAAACGTGGCGACGTGCCGATGGCGCCGGAGATGCGTCACGCCGCGATGTTCACCGCCGCGCTGGTGGTGATGGGCGGTCTTGGCACCTATACAATCCAGCATCTCGGCAACTTGTTCGTGCGGCTATGGGGCGGCGCAGAGGATTTCCAGATCACGCCGGACGGCGGGCAGGATTTTGCCACCGGCCTGTTCGCCGCCATTGCCACGGCGCTGACGCCGATCCTGGCGGCGCTGTTCGGCTTCGCACTGCTGGGCGGCGTGCTGCAGGGCCGGCCGATGATCTCCTGGTCGCGGATCAAGCCCAAGTGGAACAAGCTGAATCCGGCCAGTGGCGCCAAGCGCATGTTCGGCAAGCAGGCCATGGTCGAATTCCTCAAGACATTCGCCAAGCTGTGCCTGGTCGCGGGCATCGCCGGCGCTATCGCCTGGCCGCATGCCGCCACAATCGATCGGCTGGTGGGCGCCGACCTCGTCGATGCAGGTGGCGTCGCCAGCGGCATCGTGCTGGCGATGCTGCGGCCGATCGCGACGCTCGTCGGCGCGCTCGCGCTGTTCGACTTCGTCTGGCAGCGCCGCTCCTACATGAAGCGGATGCGCATGAGCCTTCAGGAAGTGAAGGACGAATACAAGCAGAGCGAAGGCGACCCCAAGATCAAGGGCAAGATCCGCGCCATGCAGATGCAGCGGTCGCGCAGCCGGATGATGGCAAATGTGCCAAAAGCCAGCGTCGTGATCACCAACCCGACGCACTATGCCGTGGCGCTGCAATATGATCATGGCGCAATGGGCGCGCCGGTGGTGGTGGCCAAGGGCGTCGACACCATCGCGCTGAAGATCCGCGAGATCGCGACCGCCAACAACATCCCGCTGGTGGAAAACCGCCCGCTCGCGCGCGCGCTCTATGCCAGTGCGGAGCTGGATCGCCCGATCCCCGTGGAACATTACGCCGCAGTGGCGGAAGTGATCAGCTACGTCCTGAAAATCGCCCGCAACCGGCGCTGACTGGCATGTTCTAAAGCCGGCGGTACAGCACCAGCGCGTCGACAAACCCCAGGGTGGGATGATCAAAACCCTGTGGAACTCGCCCCACCGTTTCGAAACCCAGTGCATGCCACAGGCGTACGGCGGGCGCGTTGCTGCTCACCACGAAGTTGAACTGCATTGCCCGGAATCCCCGCGCCTTTGCCTCGGCAAAGGAGTGTTCGGCCATGGCGCGCGCGACGCCCCGCCCCCGCGCCTCGGCCAGCGTGGCATAGCCGCAATTGGCGACATGCGCGCCGCCGCCGCCCTGGTTGGCGCGAAGATAATAGGTGCCCAGCACCCGCTCCCGCTCGACGGCAACGAAGGCCTGGCGATCCGTGTTCAGCCAATAGCCGAGCGCATCCTCGCGTGGGAGATTGCGATCCAACGCGTAGGTTTCGCCCGCACGCAGAACGGGTTCGAGGATCGACCAGAGAGCGTCGGCATCGGCCGATGTGGCGGTTCGCACGTCCATGTTCGTCGCCTAGCGGAGATCTGGCGGCACGCAAACAGGCCCGGCGGCCCAAGCTCAGGCGGGCGCAGCCGCCCGGAACCGCTGGCGACGGAGCACCACGCCCGTTCCGGCAAACCCCATGATCAGCAGCGCCCAGCTTTCCGCTTCGGGAACTGCGCTGGCGTTCAGCTGGCCGATAATCGCAGTCGCGATCGCGGCATGAACCTGCGTGGTGGGATGGATGGCATCAAAGTATAGCGCATTATCGCAGTTCGCGATCTGCGGCTCGCCACCGCCGACGATCTGGCAGGGCGTAGTGGTGTTCAGGCCGGCGGGCAGCCCGAAGCTGCCCGGATCGGCGAGCAGCGCCTGCTGATAGGCGAAGAGATCGAAGAACTGCGCATTCGCGCCCTGCATCGAATCGAGCATCGTGGTCTGCGTCGACAGCACGGTGCTGATCTGCTGCGAACGATCGGTCAGTTCCGCAAGCCTACCGGGGATGGCCCCCGCCGTGCCGATCGATACCGGCAGCTGCCCGATATCCGGGGCACCCGTGACCACGAAGTTCCGAGCGCCGAGCGCATATAGCTGGTTCAACCCGAGCGCGAGATCCGTCGCCGCCGCGGTGAAATCGATCGTGCCGCCGGTGCCGATCGTGTCGCGCACATCGTTGCCGCCAAAGGTGACCAGCACGAGCGCATCGCTGGTGATCGGCGTGCCGCCGCTGGCGAAGGCCGCCACCTGTGCGAGGAAGCTGGGGCTCACTTCACCCGGTGCGTACGCCGCATTGGCGCCACCGACGGCGAAGTTGCTGCCGCCGAGCAGCGCCGCCGTAGCGGGCGTGCCGGCAAAGTGGATCGACAGATAGTCGGCGAAGTTGAACCCGTTCGAGAAACGGCCGCCATAATAGCCATCGGCACCGCTTGCCAGCGCGCCGCCCGTTTTGACATAGACATTGCCTGAGTCCACCAGGCTGTCGCCGAATACATATAGTCCGGAATAGCTGACCGCGCCTGCCGACGCAGGACAAGCCACGAGCATGGCGCACACGCCAAGAATCCGCGCAATTTGCATAGCGATTCCTCTCCCTGTTAACCATTGTTTAACGCAAAATATGCGTCACACCAAGCAGGTTGTCAGGGCCGGCGAATACTATTCGATATTTGCAGGAACATCGGCAAAGACGCCGCAGTATAAACATTGCGGCTTCGAACCAAAGCAAAGCCGCGGCTTCGCCTATACCTCGATGTCGAGCTTGGCGAGTTCGACCCGAACGCGCAGTTCGATATCGCTCATCAGGCTGGCCAGCGCCGGATCGTCGGGCGGCGACATCGTCTTCGTCCAGTCGACGATGTCGCGCAGCCGCTCGGCACTAGCAGTTCCGGACACCAGTTCCTTGTGCAGCCGATCGAGCAGATCAATGCCGCGTTCGGCCTTGCGGGCGAGCTTGCGACGACGCTCTGCCACCGGATTGGTGACCGCGATCGCGACCAGCATCTGCACCGTGGTCACCGGAACCGCAGCGGTCGCAGGCGAAGGCTGCAGGGCCGGAGCGGGCGCTTCTTCCGCCCCCGCGCGCAGGCCGGACACGGATTTTGGCAACACCCCCAGCAGGTTGCGCGCCATAATCGGTGAAAGGCTGTCGATACGCACGAATTCCAACCCTCTCGAGCCCCGTTGGCTCTCCTCTTTCTATAAGAAGATTAGCGTTAAGTTTCCACTTCCACCGAGAGGTTTATGCACCGTCTGTTCCCATCGCTGCTGGCGCTTCTGCTCGCCATGACCGGCGCGCCCGAAGCGATCGGGCAGACGCGGATCAAGGACATCGTGGACGTAGAAAATGTCCGTGAAAACCAATTGGTTGGCTATGGCCTGGTGGTCGGCCTCGCTGGCACCGGCGATCGCATCCGCAACGCGCCCTTTACCGAGGAGTCGATGCAGTCGATGCTCGAGCGGATGGGGGTTAACATCCGCGGCACCCAGATGCGGACGCAGAATGTGGCGGCCGTGTCGATTACCGCGACCATGCCGCCGTTCGCACGATCGGGATCGCGGATCGATGTCCAGGTATCAGCGCTGGGCGACGCCACCAGCCTGCAGGGCGGCACGCTGATCGCGTCGTCGCTGCGCGCGTTGGACGGCGAAATTTACGCCGTTGCCCAGGGGCCGCTCGCGGTTTCCGGCTTCCGGGGCCAGGGCGCTGCTGCCAGCGTGAGCCGCGGCGTCACCACCTCCGCCCGGATCGCCGGCGGCGCGATCATCGAACGCGAAGTGCCGTTCGCGCTGCGATCCTCGACCAGCCTCAAGCTGGCGCTCAAGAATCCCGACTTCAACACCGCCGATCGGATCGCCCGGGCGATCAACGGCCGCTATCCCGGCGCCGCGCAGATGCTGGATCCCTCGACCGTGGAGGTGCGCGGCACCGCCGGCGGCCAGGGTTCGGTGATCGATCTCGTCACTCAGATCGGCGATCTGGAAGTGAAGGTGGATCAGGCAGCGCGCGTCGTGATCAACGAAGCATCGGGCACCGTGGTGATGAACAGCGACGTGCGGATCACCCCGGTCGCGATCGCCCAAGGCGGCCTAACCATCACGGTAACCGAGGCACCCCAGGTCTCCCAGCCCGCCCCCTTTTCCAACGGCCAGACGACGGTGGTGCCGCGCACGCAGGTGCAGGTGAACGACGGCAATGGCGCCAGTCTAGCGGTGATCAATGGCCCCTCGCTCCAATCGCTCGTGAGCGGCCTCAACACGCTTGGCGTATCGCCGCGCGACCTGATCACCATCCTTCAGGCCATCAAATCTGCCGGTGCGCTCCAGGCTGAAATCGAGGTGCAATGATGGACAGCAAGCCGATTCTCGCCTCCACCCCCGCGCCGCAAACGCCCAAGGTGGACCCCAAGAACGCCAAGACGGCAGAGGATTTCGAAGGCGTCTTCCTGGGCCAGATGGCGAAGCTGATGCTCGAAAGCGTCGAGCAGGACAGCAACTTCTCTGGCGGTGCGGGCGAAGAGATGTTCCGCGGCATTCTCGCCGAAAAGCTCGGCACTGAAATGGCGCGTCGTGGCGGCGTGGGCCTCGCCCCGGCCGTGCTCGACCAGATCCTCAAGCTACAGCAAGGACAGAAATGATCACCCAGCTCGTCGACGCCATGGTGTCCCTAACCGCCTTGATGGAAGAGGAGAGCGAGCGCCTTTCGCGCACGCCCTACATTCCGGAGCTAGGCGAGATCGCCAATGCCAAGCTGCGCCTTGCCGGCAAGATCGAGGCCGAAATCGCCCGCATGAAGCGCGAACATCCTGAGGACTGGCTGGAAACGCTGGCACTGGAAGACCGCACATGCCTGGCGGAGGCGAGCCAGGCGCTGCGCGACGCTTCGCTGGTGAATTCCCGCATTCTTTCGCGCCAGATCGAGCTGTCGGCGGACATGATGGCCGCGATCGCCGCAGAGGCCCAGCGCCTCACCGGCAGCCGCAGCACGACCTATGGCGCCTGTGGCGGCATAGCCGGGCTAGACGCACCAGCCCCGATCTCGATCAACGCGCGGCTCTGAGCCGCGCGCAATACACTTGCGAAAGCGCGACCGCATTCGCTGGTGAGCTGGTGAGCTGGTGAGCTGGTGCGAGAACATTGCCCTAGAGCCCGTGGATCCCGCCCATGCGCGATGACGGCGTTTTTCGTCCCGTGCGACGGACAGCCGACCAGGGTGCGGCCTGCTCCTAAGCAGGGGTTGCCGCCGCTTCGGCCCTTTAGGGCAGTAGGAACACTATCCCGATGACTTCGCTTCTTCTTTCCGATTCTTTGTTGCACCGCGACGAACCGGTGTGCCAATCCGGGTTGTCTGCCACCTAATACTTGCGAAGAAATGCCAGCTAAATTATTGTTTTCATTTTCTAAAAATGATGGTTAAACAGTCTTTAAAATGTAGCTGTAAATTATGTGCAGTTGAGCTATGAAGGACCTGTCAGCCAGAACGAGTCTAAGTGAACCTGTCCATGTCGGCGGAGGGCTCATGGCTGGAAGCTTGGCTAGAGGGAGGTCTTAATATGAAGCGTTTGAAGACGATTTTTGCGAGCGCGGCGATGATCGCCGGCGCCTATGCCATGACCGGCACCGCGCAGGCAGCAACCTATTTGTGCGACGGTTCGACCGTTTGCTCGTTCGACGGCACGACCGGCGGTTTCTCGAACGTCCGCCGTACCGCGGGCGTTACGGCGAGCGACACGTTCAAGATCAGCCTGCCGTCGGCAGGCCAGGCGAAGCTCACCTTCACCACGGCGAATCTGACGTTCCTGTCGGCTTCGTTCAACGGCGTGACGTTCACCCCGGTCGCGGGCGTCGAGACGATCTTCAACATCGCCGCTGGCGGTACCTATGACCTGATCGTGTCGGTGCGCAACACCACCAACCGCGTCGCTTCGTACAGCGCGACGATCGACTTCGTCGCGGTGCCGGAGCCGGCTGCTTGGGGCATGATGATCGCCGGTGTCGGCATGGCGGGTGCGGCACTGCGCCGTCGCCGCTCGCCGCGCGCTGCGATCGCCTGAACCTGCTGCAAAGCCAAGAAGAAGGGGCGCAGGCATTGCCTGCGCCCCTTTTTTTTGTGGGTGCACCCGCCGGTCTACGCGCAACCGGCCGCGCGGTGAACGGCGATCAGCCGTTGCCGCCCTTCCCAAGCGCCGTCTTCAGCATCGAAAGCTGCTTGCGATAGATGTTGGTCATCGCGCTGAAATCGGCCTGGACCTTGCCCATCTTCAGCAGCTGCTCTTCAAGCGTGACGTTGTTGCCGTCGGGCTTGGTCTCGCTCACATTCTTGTCAAAGACGATGCCGCTGCCCACCGGCTGCACTGCGCCCAGACTCTTCATCGCACCGGTCAACTGCACCTGCGGCTTCGATACGGTGACCCCGCTGCTTCCCAACAGATCGCCGAAATTGGGCTCGGAGACGTCGCGCGCCTTGTAGCCCGTGGTTTCGCTGTTCGCGAGATTCTGGGCTATCACCTGCTGGCGTTGCGCCAAGTTCTGCATCCGCAGCTGGATCGCAGAAAAGATCGATGGCATTTCAGACATGGTTACAGCCCAAAGAAAATGGAAGTTGAGTTATTCTGGCTGAGCCGTGACAGCGCAGCCTGGTAATTCGCGAGTTGCGACTTCTGGATCGCGGTCGAACCCTTGCCGGTCTTGGTATTCTTCACCGTGCCTTCGGCAAGGGTTGCCTTGGCATCATCCCAATAGAGCGATCGATAGGCGCTCTGCGATACCGATATGGCATCGGTGATCTTCGCCAGCGCAACTTTGGCGTTGTCCAGATTCGAAAGACTCAACGCTTCGCTCAGATCGAGACCATAGCTGCCGCCGGGGCGCACCTTCGGCGCCGACGCGCTAACCGAGCCCTGGTTAACGATGCTCTGCGGCTCAAGCCCCAGCTTCGCCAGCGCGTCGGTCTCGCCGGGGCCGGCGATCAGGTCCAGTTCGTGACCAGCCTTCATGCTGATACGCAGCGACTGGACGCCGTCGACGGAGGTTGCGGTCACCGTAGCTCTCGATGCACCGATCATGCCCTGCATTCGATCGGCGATTGTCTTCAGCGTATCATTGGCTTCGATCGTGATCTTGCGGATTGCACCATCGTTGACACGGATCGAGAAGCTGTCGCCGGGTCGCATGGTCGTCTGCGTCGTTACCTTGTCCGATACTACGGGGTTCAGCGTTCCGCGGCCAAAGCCTAGTGCGGCCAGCGCATTGTCGCCGCCTTTGTCCGCCGTGATGCGCACCGGTTCGGTGCGAAGCAGCGCCTGGCCGAACTGCTGCGTGCTGGCGATCTGGCCGGTGGCCGTATCGATCCGAGTGACGAAGCCGTCCACGGGGCCGCGCCGCGTCTGCGCCAGATCGCCCGTCGTGCGGCCGCCAGCGTATAGATCGTTGCCGAGGAACGCGATGCTGTCGACCTGTTCGTCGGCACCGGTACCGATATAGGTTGTGCTCGCGCTCGTCAGGCCCGCATCGATCCGGGTGACGAAACCGTCGCGCTCGCCGCTGATGCTGTTGATTTGGTTGCCGCTGATCGCGCTGTTCGTCGCGCCACCGATGGCGATGCTGCCATCGGCTGCGACGGCGATCGCGCGGGCATCAGCCTTGCCGAGGTCGATGCTGCCGAGATCCGTCGATAGCGCCGCCGCGTCCATTTTCAGGACCTTGGCATTCCCGTCCTGCGAGACCAGCGCGAGGACGTTCCCGTCGGCACCGATCGCGAGCGCGTTGATCGAATCACTGCCCGTGGTGCCGATCGTACGGCGCTCGGCGAGCTTGCCGGTGCTGTCTATCCGGGCGATCATCGCGTCGCCGCCTTCGCCGGAGACCCGACCCGCGACATAGACCGAGCCATCGGTGCCTACCGTCACCGCCTTCGCGCTGTCGATCCCAGTCGAGCGCACGACGGTAGAGAATTTCTCGTCGCCATTGGCAGCATATTTGGCGACGACCATGTCCCCATCGGCCGTGACGCCGTTGAAATTGCCGGTGACTGTGCCCGCAACGACGATGCTGCCATCTGCGCCCAGCGACACCGACGCTCCGGTAGCCGTCCCGGTGGCGCCAAGGCTCCGTTGCCACACGACGTTGCCGGCCCCGTCCATCTTGGTGAGGAACAGATTGTTGTCGCCATCCGACAGGTTGGCGCCCAGATCGCCCTTGGTTGTGCCGACGACATAGGTATAGCCCTGCCCGTCGCTGACCGCCGCCGCCGCATCCGTGCTGGCATAGGCGTTGCTGGTCTTTTCGGTCTTCTTCTGTACCTTCCCGTCGAGGTCCACGGTAGTGGTGGTGACGTTGGTCGTCTTGCCGGCGAGTTCGTTCTGCTTGGTCAGCGTGCGATCAAGCGCCTGGATCGTCCCCATCGCCACGTTGGTGGGCGTTCCGGCAGGATCGTTCAGGCGGAACACCTGGGTAGCGGTCGGCGCATCGAGCGCCGTCTGGCCGGTGGCGACGACCAGAGAATCCTTCGAATTTATCTGGTCCAGCGAAACCTGCTCGAGCCCATCGGGCACGCTGAGCCGGAGGCCCCATTTATTGTCCTTGAACTCCGGCTCGAAACGGGCAAGCCAGCGCGATACGGGATTGCCCTTGCTGTCGAGCTGGGGCGTGCCGTCCGCCTGGTAGACCAGGACCGAGCTGATTTGCGCATTGAGCGCATCGACAACCGAGTCCATCGTCGGCGGCTGCGGGCCCTGGGCCAGATCGATCGTGAACTTCTGCGTCAGAGCTGGGCGGTTAAGGGTGATTTCGAACTGCTCATCGCCCTTGAGTCCAGGCAACGGATCGGAACGCTTGCTCACCAGGGGCTTGCCGGCCACCTCGTAGATGTTGGAGGATGCGAGCTGACTGGAAGCGACCGTCGAGGTCGGACGGCCGAAGGCGAGGTTGACCTTGTCAGACGGCGCGGTGGCCAGAAAGCCTTGGATCTCCGCGAGCCCCTTGGAGAACGCCTTCTGATAGCTTGCCCGCTGCGCATCGGACGTCGTCTTGGCCGCCGCGGCTTCGGCGAGCACCCGGAGCTTGTCGAGCGCCTTATAGGTGGTGAAGCTGGTCTGCACGTCGTCCGGCAACAGCTTGCCGCTGCCGTCGACATTGGATTTTTCGAGGAGGGTGCGAGCGGCGAGGATCGAGGAAATCTGCGATGCCGAAGCCGGCTTAACGTCCGGATCCTTCCAGGGCGGCGTCGTCGGCGCGAGAGTGAACTGCGCCTTGGCGGTGCGCACCGCCTTGCTTTCGAACGCGATAGGCGCAGTCAACGAAAAGGCATTCTGGCCGCTGAGCATGCTCAGCCCCACAAGACTTGCCGATAAATTAACCGTCATCCGATCCGTTCCTTCCCCTAACAAGTCTATAATAGAGGAAAGCGCGGCCCTGCGGCGGCGCACGGTCCATTTTCTGCAGGGATGAACATGGCTTCTGTCGCCACGGTGGGTGAACCGCCCGAACTGAAGAAATATTCGGGGCCGCAGCGCGCGGCTGCGCTGATGCTCGCGCTCGGCCGTGAACATGGCGCGCCGATCTGGGATCAGCTTTCCACCGACGAAATCAAGGAGCTGTCCTCGACGATTGCCGGCCTGGGCCGTATCCCCAGCACCGTCGTGGAGTATCTGCTCGTCCAATTCACCGGCGAAGTCGCGAGCATGGCCTCGCTCCACGGCAGCTACGAGACGACCGAACGCCTGCTCGCCGGCATTCTGCCGAACGACAAGGTGAAGGAGATCATGGAGGATATCCGTGGTCCCTCGGGGCGGACGATGTGGGACAAGCTGTCCAACGTGTCCGAAACCGTGCTGGCCGGCGCGCTCAAGCAGGAATATCCGCAGACCGTCGCGGTCATCCTCTCCAAGCTGCGCCCGGACCATGCCGCGCGCGTGCTGGCCGAGCTGCCGCGCGAATTCGCGGTCGACGTGATCATGCGCATGCTGCGGATGGACACGGTGCAGAAGGAAGTCATCAACCAGGTCGAGCAGACGCTCAAGACCGAGTTCATGACCAACCTCTCCCGCTCGCAGAAGCGCGATCCGCACGAAAGCATGGCCGAGCTGTTCAACTCGCTCGACCGCTCGACCGAGGAAGCGATGCTCACCGCGCTCGACGCCAAGGCGCCGGAAAGCGCCGAACGCATCCGCGCCCTCATGTTCACCTTCGAGGATCTCGCCAACCTGCTGCCGCCGGCGATCGCGTCGATCGTCCGCAATGCCGACAAGCGCGAGATGGCGCTGGCGCTGAAGGGCGCCCCGGATCAGCTGAAGACGATGTTCTTCAACGCGATGACCGAGCGCGCCGCCAAGCTGATGCGCGAGGACATGGCCGGCATGGGCCCGGTGCGCGCGCGCGATTGCGAGGAGGCGCAGTCGAGCCTCGTCCGCCTGGCCAAGGACCTCGCCGATCGCGGCGAAATCCTGCTGGTCGATCCCAAGTCCGACGACGCAATGATTATCTGAGGAGCATGGCCGCATGAGCATCCATGTCGAACGTTTCGCCTTCGATCGCGTCTTTTCCGCGCCGGTGCCGGAAAAGAAGCTGGTCGACGAAGATGCACTGATCGAACTTGCCGCGCTTCGCGCCGAGATTGCGCTGCTCAAATCGGATCAGGAGGCAGTGATTGCCCGCGCCCGCGCCGAAGGCTTCGAAGCCGGGCTGGCGCAGGCACGCGGTGAGCGCGAAGTCGCGTTGCTCAACGCGGTCGACGCGCTGCATGCCGGCATCGAGGTGATCGATGCGCAATTCACCGAAATCGCCGAGCGGGTGACCAGCGAGGCGACCGAAGTCGCGCTCGCCGCCGCCGATCACATCGCGGCACGCGCCATCGAACGCGCGCCGGGCGATGCCGTGGACGCGGCGATCGGCCGGGTACTGGGCCAGGTTGCACGCGGCACCGAATTGCAGGTGCGCGTCCACCCCGATCTGGTGGACGACATCGAAGCCAAGATCGCCGAACGCCAGTCGAAGGACAGGCGCCGGCTGAACCTGAGCGTCGCGCCCGATGCGACGCTGGCGCTGGGCGATGCGCTGATCAACTGGGACGAGGGCGGCCTTGCCCTCAGCGCCCAGGCGCGTCGCGATGCCGTGGCAGCCGAACTGGAGAGCCTGCTGCTGCATTAAGACAGGCCGAGTCTAGCCGCGCTTAAAGAAAAGCGCGCGCTTTTCTTGCATTTGACTTGAAGATGTAAGCAAAGGGCGGCAGCCTGCGCGGCATGATCCTGCGCTTGCTCCCCTTGTCGCTGCTCGCTTTCTCCGGCGCCGTGCAGGAGTGGAATGCGCCACCGCCGCCGATTGCAGCGCCGCATGCCGCTGCGCCCAGCCTGTCGCTGGTGGAATTGGCGCCGGGCGAGGCGCGCTGTGAGGGCGGCCCGGTGGCATTCGCCCGCTATGAACCGCCCTTGCCGGTTGCAGCGTTCGGCACGGGCGCCAACCAGCTGCAACCGGTGACGATATCCTTCCGGATCGACGCCCAGGGTCGCCCGCTCGGCATCGCGCGTATGAACCCGTCTCCCGATGCGCTGAGCCCGAGCCGACTCTTCTATAGCGACGACGATCTGGTGCCCGCGTTCGCAACCGCGCGCTTCGCGCCGGGCGAACGGCGCAACTGCACGGTACGGTTCGAAGCACGCAAATGGTCGATCGCGGACGCGCCGCCGCCGGTGGTGGCACGATATCTGGTAGCGCCGCATCCGCGACAGGGCGGCCAGCAGGCGCTGTTCCGGCGCATCCACCCGGCCGATACCGACTGCATGGGCGCCGGAAGCCCGAAGTTGCGGCTGCGCGCCTACCCAGCCTTCGAGGACATCGCCATCGCGCCCGGTGCCTGGGCCTATGCGATGACGGCGTTTGACATAAACGCGAAGGGCCGGCCGGTGAACGTCCGTATCGTCGCGTCGGACGGCAATGCCGCGCTCGACCGCGCGTCGATCAAGGCGGTGCGGCAAACGCGCTACGCCCACGAAGCGCGGCACGGCTGCACCTACCCCTATTATCGCAGGAGCGAGGCGACGATCGCCGCGCCGCCGCCTCCGGAAAAGAGCAGCATGCAGCCGGCCGACGCACGCTGCCCGGAAGCCGACACCAAATGGACGTCGATGCCCAGGCTGCAATTTCCCGCCGGCTTCGTGCAGCGCCGGATCGAGGGTTGGGCGATCATCGCCTATGACGTCGCGCCTTGGGGCGAGATCGGCAACGTCCGTGTCCTAAGGGCCGAACCCGCCGATGCGTTCGGCTATCAGGCGCGCGACATCGTTCGCAATGCGCGCCAGGGATCGTCGCCAACGGGGCGAAGCGGCTGCGTCGATCTCGTGCGCTTCGTCATGCCCAACAAGGGCCAGGAGCCCGCGGCTACCGACAGCTGACCGCCAGCGCCACGCCGACCCGCGTCCTGGGGGATGCGCCCTCCCCACCCGCCGGAGCGCCATGACGACCGACTGAGAAGGCGTGCAAAGTCGCCGCACCGAGGCGGTGGCCAACCGGCAAAGTTTAGGAAGTTTAGGCGTACGCACGTTTTGACGGGTCGCTCAACGGACCGCCGAGGAACCCTAAAGTTTAGGAAGTTTAGGCGTGCGCGCGTTTCGGCGGGTGTCGCGACGGGCCGCGGAGGGAATGCCGAAGTTTAGGAAGTTTAGGCGCGTGAAGCGTTTCGCCTTGTACCTGCAGGGCGAGCCCATGAAGTGTGTTGCTTCATGCGCAAAGGCAGCATCGAACAGGGTCAAAGAGCGGCCGCCCGAAGCGGAACTTCGGCACATATGGGGAACATAGCAGCCGGCGCAAGTCGCCGCGGATGCCGGAGCGGGAGGGAAGCGGACCTGACCGGTTTCGGGGAAACCGATGCGCATAGCTGTTGCCAGCTGCAACTTGCGGCAGTTGCCAACCGAGATGCGTCGCGTGCCGGTCGAGCCTTTTACGGCAGCTTCCGCCAGAACCTTCCCATCGCCCAGCGCAAAACCTTGCAGCATCGCTGGTCCGAGAAAATGCCGTTGTGCAGAGCGGATACGGATCAGGATTGGTTGCCGATCCGTTCGTTCAACGATCGGCCGCGCAGGGACGACGAGGTCTTCGAGATCAACCTGGACAGATCGCCCACTTCGGCAAACAGGCCTCCATAGGCTTTCATTATCAGCGATCGGCAATGTTGGAATCGCTCAACTTGGCGGTGGCCTTCGGCAGTCAGCGAGAATGCCCGTTTGCGGGCGTCATTGCCGTCAGGCGCGCTGATTAGCAGCCCCAGCTTCACGAGCTTCGGAATCTTCTGAAAAACCTGCTGCGCTTCATCTTCATCCTCCTTGATCGAGGACTACCTCACACTGGAGGAGTTTCAGGGGAGCACGTCACCGCATGTCGGCCAAGCGAACGCGAAAGTGCGAGCTTTCGGACCTTAGACCCGCCTTTTCGCAGCGCTCCACGTTCCGTGGTTCCGCCCAACGGTCGAACAAACGATGGAGGTTGGCTTCGGGGAGGAGGAGTCATCCGACGTGCCGTTTCGGAACGACGGCAAAGGCCCAAGCCCCGTCAAGCGAACCTTCGCCGTCGGAGATGGACCAACGGCAGGTTCGGGTACCAGGATTGCGACGCTGAGCGACTGGGATCGGGCGGCAGCCCGCGCCTTCTGGTCCGTGGACGTGCCGGCTTCTGCTCCGTCGCGCGCTAGGCAAAAAATTCCCACCCGGCAGAAACTGCCGCGCCCCGGCCTTCTATAACTAGGAAAGACCAGGGGCATTCCGCGCCCCGTAGTTAGTGCATGGGGCGGCTTTGGAAGCGATCAAGAATCTGGTAGCTCAACTGGGCTCCAAGCGGCTCATGCTGATGGGGGGCGTGGCGATCGCGCTGATGGCGGCGCTGACCATCGTGGCGATGACCAGCTCCAAGTCCAACATGGGCTATCTATACACCGATCTGGATCCCGCGGCCGCCGCGACGATCACGGAGAAGCTGAAGGCGCAGAACGTGCCGTACACGCTCTCCGCCGACGGCACCGCGATCATGGCGCCCGAGGAAAAGCTCGCGCAGCTGCGCATGAGCATGGCCGGCGAAAAGCTGGGCGGCAAGATCGGCTATGAAGTGCTGGACGAGGAACAGCCCTTCGGCGTGTCCGCCAGCCGCGCAAAGATGAACGAGACGCGCGCCATCGAGGGCGAGCTTTCCAAGTCGATCCAGACCATCCAGAACGTCACCGCCGCGCGGGTGCACATCGTGATGCCCGAACGGGCGATGTTCGCCAATGAAAGCCGCAAGGCGACGGCGGCCGTGACGGTGAAGACGAAGAGCCATCTCAGCTCGGAATCGATCGCGGCGATCCGCTATCTCGTCTCGTCCTCGGTGCCCGAGCTGTCGCCCGACGCGATTTCGGTGGTCGACCAGACCGGCGCACTGCTCGCCCGCGCGGGCGACCCCGACACGGCCGGTGCCGGCGACGCCGACGAACGCCAGCAGGCCGTGGAAGCCAAGCTGCGCGCCGAGATCGAGGCGCTGCTGCAACCGATCGTCGGCGAGGGCAAGGTGCGCGCGGAGGTCTCCGCCCAGATCGATCGCGACCAGACGCGCGAGGAATCGAATATCTATGATCCCGACAAGCAGGTCGTCGCCCGCCAGGTGAGCGTCGAGACCGGCGACCAGAATCGCGAAACCGATCCGGGCCCGCAGACGGCGTCGGTTGCCAACCAGCTGCCGGACGCGCAGGCCAATCCGGCGGCCCCCGGCTCCTCGCGCCAGTCGAACAGCAACCAGACGTCGGAAGACACCACCTATTCGAACAGCTCGACCCGGACGGTTACCGTCCGCGCGCCGGGCAAGGTCACGCGCCTGACGGTTGCGGTGATGGTCGATGGCGGCCCCAAGGGACTTCCGGCCGACCAGATCCAGCGTCTGCAGCGGCTGGTGGAGAACGCCGCCGGCATCGACACCCAGCGCGGCGACAGCGTGGTGGTGGAAAGCATGCCCTTCTCCGCCGTGCCGGTGGAAGAAGACAAGGGTGGCCTGTTCGCCAACCTGCCGCTCGACCGGATCTGGACGTTCCTGCAGCTCGCCCTGATCGCCGGAGTCGGCCTGCTGGTGCTGCGGATGCTGAAGCCGAAGCCCGAACCGCTGCCGGTCGCGCCGGAAATGACCCAGATCGAAGCGCAGCAGCATGCTGAGGAAGTCCGCCTGCTCACCGAGCGTGCCGCGGATGGAGACCCCGAGGCGCTGCAGCAGCTGGAAGCGATCGGTGCCACCGAACCGGCGCTGCTCGATCAGGAAATCGCCCTCGCCCAGGTGGACGGGCGCATCAAACTCTCCGCGCTGAAGCGCATCGGCTCGACGATCGCCGCCAGCCCGCCCGAGGCGGCATCGGTGATCCGCCAATGGATGAACGCATAGGAACTATCAGATGACGATCGATCCCCACGACATCATCCCTTCGGACGGCAGCGAGCCCCAGCAGGTGCCGGACTTCGAGGATTTCGAACTGCCCGGCGGCAACCCGGAAGCGCCCGCCGGCATGAGCGGCCTGGAAGCCGTGCACGACGTGCCGGTAAAGGTACAGGCCGTGCTAGGCCGCGCCCGCATGCCGATCGGCGATCTGCTCAACCTCACCTCGGGTACCGTGCTCGAACTCGACCGCCGCGTCGGTGAGCCGGTCGACATTTTCGTCAACGATCGCCTGATCGCCCGCGGCGAAGTGGTTCTGATCGACAATGCGCTGGGCGTGACCCTCACCGAAATCGTACGGGCCGATCGCTGATGGCATCCTCGATCCGCATGCTCCTGATCGGCGCACCCGGCAGCGAATTTCGGCTCGCCGCCGAGCTGGCCCGCAGCGCCGGCGCGGAAGTGGCGATGGCCGATACGCCGCAGGACGGGCTGATCGAGCTTCGCCAGGGCGGCGCCGATCTGGTGATGATCGACGTGGAGGCGGACATCGCCGGCTTCATGCAGAGCATCCGCGCCGAACGCTTCACCATCGCCGTGCTCGCCTGCGGCATCGACGCGCCGGCGGAGCGCGCCGTGGCGGCGATACGCGCCGGTGCCCGCGACTACGTACCCCTGCCCCCCCAGCGCGAGCTGATCGCCGCGGCGATCGCATCGGTCGTCGAGCGCAAAGCGCCCGCCTGGATCGGCGGCCACCCGGCGCTGGCGCGCGCGCTTTCGCTCGCCGCCGCCGTGGCGCCCAGCGGCGCCCCGGTGCTGATCACCGGTGAAAAGGGCAGCGGCAAGGAAGTGACCGCCCGCGCGGTGCACGATGCCTCTGGCCGGGCGCAGCCGATGCTGGTCGCCGAGTGCGCCGGCGTCGCCCCCGACGTGCTCGAATCCGAACTGTTCGGCCATGAAGCCGGCGCCTTCCCGGGCGCCGTCGCCCGGCGCATCGGCCGGCTGGAAAAAGCGGGTCACGGCACGATCCTGCTGCGCGAGGTAGGCGTGCTTTCGCCCGCGCTGCAGGCCAAGCTGCACGACGTGCTGCAGAAGCAGCAGTTCCGCCGGCTGGCGGGCGACGATGTCGTTCCCTTCCACGCCCGGCTGATCGCCACGACCAGCATCGACCTGGATGCGCTGGTGAACGCCGGCGCATTCCGCGCGGACCTGCTGGTCCGGCTGGGGCTGGTGCGGATCGAAGTGCCGCCCCTGCGCGAGCGCGGCGACGACATCATCGCGCTGGCCCGCTATTTCGCCAAGCGCCATGCCGAAGCCGACGGGATGCCGCCGCGCGCCTTCACCGACGAGGCCATGGCGCTGATCCAGCGTCATTCCTGGCCCGGCAATATTCGCGAGCTCGATGAGACCGTCCATCGCGCGATCCTGCTCGGCCGCGCCGCCGCCATCCAGCCGGGCGATCTCGTCCGCGCCGACGGCACGCCGCTCGCCGAACTGACGACAGACGCCAGCGCGCTCGACATCAACAGCCTGGTGGGCCGCACCGTGGAAGAAGTGGAACGCGAGCTGATCCTGCAGACGCTGGAGCGCTGCCACGGCAATCGCACTTCCGCTTCCAACATCCTCGGCATCTCGGTTCGCACGATGCGCAACAAGCTGCGCAGCTTCATCGAAGCCGGCATTGCCGTCTCGCCCGCGCCCTGACTCCTATTTCCGGTAGCAGCCCATGCCTCCCGTCATCCTGAACTTCTTCCAGCGGATCGGCGCCAATCGCGACATGGCGCTGGCCGGCGGCGTGATCGCGATCATCGCGATGCTGATCCTGCCGATGCCGGGCTGGCTGCTCGACATGGGACTGGCCTTGTCCATCACTCTTTCGGTGATGATCCTGATGACGGCGCTGTTCATCGAGAAGCCGCTGGAGCTCAGCGCCTTCCCGACGATCCTCCTGATCGCGACGATGCTGCGCCTGGGCCTCAACCTCGCCTCCACCCGCCTGATCCTCGGCCATGGCCATGAAGGCCCCGATGCCGCCGGCGGCGTGATCGGCGCCTTCGGCGAGTTCCTGATGGGCGGCGAGACCATCATCGGCCTCACCATCTTCATGATCCTGGTGGTGATCAACTTCGTCGTCATTACGAAGGGCGCCGGCCGCATCGCCGAAGTCGCCGCGCGCTTCAGCCTCGATTCGATGCCGGGCAAGCAGATGGCGATCGATGCCGATCTTTCCGCCGGCATGATCAACGAGGAACAGGCCAAGGCCCGCCGCGCCGAAGTGGAAGCCGAGAGCGGCTTCTACGGCGCGATGGACGGTGCGTCGAAGTTCGTGAAGGGCGATGCCGTTGCCGGCCTTTTGATCACGGCGATCAACATCATCGTCGGACTGGGCATCGGCGTGATCTCGCACGGTGTGCCGATCGGCGAGGCGTTCCGCACCTACACCGTGCTCACCGCAGGCGATGGCCTGGTCAGCCAGATCCCCGCGCTGATCGTATCGACGGCAGCGGGTCTGCTCGTCTCCAAGGGCGGCGTGGCCGGCAAGACCGGCGCCGCGCTGGGCGAGCAGCTGGGCCGCTATCCCAAAGCGTTCGGCATGGTCTCGTTCCTGATGGGTGCCCTGGCGCTGATGCCCGGCCTGCCCTTCATTCCCTTTGCCGCCTTCTCCGCGCTGTCGGGCTGGGTCGCCTGGGAAATGTCGCGCCGCGCCAGCGCCAAGCAGGCCCGCGAGCGCATCGTCGCCGCGCAGGAAATCGCCCAGGCCCAGCATGTCGAACAGCCGATTTCGGAAACGCTCGCCATCGACGCAGTGCGCATCGAGATCGGATATGCACTGCTGCCGATGATCAACGACGACACGCGCGAACCGCGGCTCGACGATCAGGTGCGCGCGCTGCGCCGCCAGATGGCGACCGAATTTGGCTTCGTGCTGCCTTCCGTCCGCATCATCGACAATATGGGCCTGAAGCCGAACGAATACGTCATTTCGATCAAGGAGACCGAGGCGGCGCGCGGCGAGATCAAGCTGGAAAAGCTGCTGCTGATCAACCCGGGCGGCGCCCCTGTCGGCCTGCCGGGCGAGAACACCAAGGAGCCGGTGTTCGGCCTGCCCGCTTTGTGGATCGACCGCGAACTGCGCGAGGAAGCCGGCTTCCGCGGCCTGACCGTGGTCGATTGCGGCACGATCATCGCGACGCACCTGACCGAGCTGGTGAAGGACAATATCGCCGATCTGCTCTCCTATACCGAAACGCAGAAGCTGCTGACCGAAGTGCACAAGGAATCGGAAAAGCTGGTCGCCGACATCATCCCGTCGAAGGTGTCGATCTCCAGCGTCCAGCGCATCCTGCAGAACCTGCTGGCGGAGGGCATCTCGATCCGCGACGTGCCGACGATCCTGGAAGGCATCGCCGAAGCCGCCCCGCTGACCAGCAATCTGACCCAGATCACCGAGCATGTCCGCAGCCGCCTGGCCCGCCAGATCAGCGCACAGCAGGTGCGCGGCGAGGCGATCCCGGTGGTCACGCTGTCTGCCGACTGGGATCAGGCGTTCGCCGAAAGCATTCTCGGCACCGGCGACGAGCGCCAGCTGGCCATGGCACCCTCCGCGCTGCAGCAGTTCATCGCGGCCGTGCGCGAGACCTATGATCGGCTGGCCGCCGATGGCGAGATCCCCTGCCTGCTCACCAGCCCGTCGATCCGCCCCTTCGTCCGCTCGATCATCGAACGGGTCCGTCCGGCAACGGTGGTGCTGTCGCAGAACGAAATCCACGCACGCGCGCGCATCCGGGCGCTGGGCGTAATTGGCTGATCCGAACGGTCGCCGCGGCGATCCCTCTATAATGGTTTGAAAGGGCCCTTTCCGGCCCTGCGCACGAGGCGACTGAATGAACGTCACGATGATCGGCTTCCCCCTGGCATCCCCTTCGCCCCAGACCGGCGGCATGGATACGGGCGCCGCGGGCGGGTTTGCCGGCATGATCGGCGGAGCCCTTGGCCAGCCGACGCTGGCGGGTGCAACCATCGCCATCGGCAGCGCATCGGCGGCCGATCTCGCCGCACAACTTCCTGCCCGGACGAACGCGCCGATTCTGCCGGCCGCCGACAATGCGCTCCCCAAGCTGCCGGGCGACAAGCCGCAGGTCGCGATGGCGCAACTGCTCGCGACGGCAACGCCCGCCGCGCTGGTCGCCGCGCCGATCGCGGTCGGGAGCAGCCCGCTGGGAGACGCGATCGCCAAGGCGCTGAACCAGCCGGCGGCTTCCACCGCCCTGACCGATGTTGCAGGCGCGACGCCGCACTCCGCAAACGGCATTCTGGAGCAGGCGCTTCCCGGAGGGCCTGATGCCGAAGTGCACGTTCCCGCCACGAACGTTGGTGATCCGCTGATCGACGGCAAACATCCGACGGGCCAGCCTGCACTTGCCGAGACGCCGCCCGCGCCGACGGAAACCATGATGCCCGTCGTCGCGCAACCCGGCACGGCGGATGCCGCTGCCGTGGCGCTCGATGCACCCGCGCAGATCCAGTTGGAGGTCCCGACGCTCGATCGCGCCAAGGCTCCCGCAAAGCTGACCAGCAAGTCGGGTCGCAACGCTGCTTCGGCCGATGCGCAGCATGACGCTCCGGCCACGAATGCCGCCGGGCTGGAAAGTCTGGTGTCGCCGCACCCCCAGACGCAGCCGCAGCCGCAGCCGCAGCCCGTTGCAGTCGCGCAAACCGTTCAGCAGCCGGTGCCCGCCGCCCCACCGCAGCCGGCGCCTTCCGGCGAGATCACGACCAAGCCCGCACGCACGGCCCCGCCAACGGCAGCGGTCACCGCGCAGAACGGCCCTGCCGTCGACGTCTCAACGGACTTTGCGAGAGCCATCGAAGGCAAGGCAGACACTCATAGCGGCGATGCCGGCCACCAGGGCGATCAGGGCGCCGCCTTTGGCCAGCAGCTCGCCGCCGACACATCCCGCACCGGCCCCGCCGCCAGCGCCGCCACCACGACGGCCGCATTCTCCGTCGCGCCAACCACCACCACGGCCGCTACCCACGCGCCCGCAGCAGAAGCGCCGAGCGCCGCTGCCGGCGAGCCGGTGATCCAGGCGCGCCCGGGCGAACTCGGGCGCAGCTTGGGCGTGGAAATCGCGCGCAAGGTAGATGCAGGCGAAGACACACTGCGCGTGCGGCTGAACCCTGCCGAGCTGGGCCGAGTGGAAGTAACCCTCGCCTTCGATCGTGAGGGCCGCGTCCAAGCGACCATGCGGGCCGAAAGCCAGCACACGCTGGATCTGCTGCGGCAGGACGCGCCCGATCTCGGCCGCGCGCTACAGCAGGCAGGAATCCGCAGCGACACTCAAAGCTTCCGCTTCGAAGGCCGCGATGGCGGCGCCGGCAGCGGCAATGGCCAATCCGCCTTCCAGCAACAGTCGCGTGGCGGCAACCAGCAGTTCCGCGACGAACCCGAACCCCAGGCCCCGGCCTATCGCCCGATCCGCGGCGATGGCCAGGTCGACCTGATCGCCTAGGAGCAGTTCATGACCCTCGTCACCAGCGCGACGACCACCACGAGCACCACCACCGATGCGGCGAGCAGCAAGCTGACCGCGGATTACAGCCTGTTCCTGAAACTGCTGACCACCCAAATGCAGAATCAGGACCCGATGAATCCGATGGACAGCTCGCAGTTCACGCAGCAGCTCGTTCAGTATTCGCAAGTTGAACAATCGATTCAGCAGAACAAGACGCTGAACACGATGCTGTCGACGATGAACATGCAGTCGCTGACGCAAAGCTCGTCGATGATCGGCCAGGCTGTCGAGGTCGACTCCGACATGGCTGCGACCAGCGCGACGAAGCCGGCGCAGTGGAACTGGATCGCTGCGAACGCCGTGACGAGCGTGACCGCCAAAATCCTGGATTCGAAGGGCAGCACGGTCGATACCCGCACCTTCGACGCGACCGGCACCAGCGGCAGCTTCACCTGGGATGGCACCACCAAGGACGGCAAGGCGCTCGACCCCGGCATCTACCGCGTCGAATTGACCGGCAGCAATGCTACCGTCGCATCGATCAAGATGACCGCCAGCGCCGCAGGAACCGTTGATAACGTACAGATGATCAACGGTTCCCCCGTGGTCTCGATCAACGATGCACAGTATCCGACCAGCTTGATTACCCGCATCCAGAAGTAAGTTAGCGCGGTCGATTAAATCCGCACTAACTGGACCTCCGTATAAATCCTGTAGTAAATCAAGTCAGTACCGACTTTTACAGGGTCGAAATCTGCGATATAAGTAGATCAGGAGATGAGAGGACGTTCCGATCCCCTCGCGATCCTCTCGTCTCTCCTTCATTGCCGGGCCCCCCTCGCCCGGCATAGCGGCAGGCCAGTTCCCCCCAACTGGCCTGCCGCTCGCATTTGTACGCCATGAGACAATGCGCCGATCGGACCGATACGAAGGTCTTCGGACGGGGATCTGTGCCCTTTCCTTGTCATCCCAGCGAATGCCGGCACTCGTCGCTTCCTACTGGTAGCGGGGCCCGGTTTCGGTGGGACATGCGCGGCCCGCGGGCGCGCGGATCAATGGATGCGCAGCCTGCGGGTGCGCAGGTCAGTGGACGCGCGCCTCGGCCCGGCGGGTCAGCTCGCGCGCATGCGCGGCCACGATGCACAATTCGGCGTAGAAGCGATCCCAGAACGGCGCGGCGATCTCGATACCGCTGCCGCCCTCCTGCGTCAGGATCACGACTGCGGAGGGGTCCACCTCCAGGCGCAGGCGCGTACCGAACATGCCGTCGACATGCTCGTCGGGCAGCTGCTGGGGCACCGACAGGCGGGCGGACATGATGTAGCCGGCAAGCACGTCGACGCCATAGCCATCGAGCAGCACGCGCGGGCGGGCGGCCAGATCGGGTCGTTCGAGGACGATGAGCGCACCCGAGGGATGCTCCTCGACGCTTACGCGCAAGCGGCCGCCAAAGGCGTCGGTGATTTCACGAATGCGCGGAAACACTAACCATTCTCCCGTTCGGTATCCTTATAGGACCGATAACCATTCGATGCCGTGCGAAACCGACAAAAAAAGGGCCGGGATGGCGTACCATCCCGGCCCCGTTCGAACCTTTGGCCCCCAGGGTTGGGCCGCGGGTTCTTAGCGGAACAGCGAAGTGATCGTCTGCGGCGCCTGGTTGGCGATCGACAGAGCCTGAACACCGAGCTGCTGCTTGACCTGCAGTGCCTGCAAGCGTGCCGATTCCTTCGCGAGATCGGCGTCGACAAGGTTGCCGATGCCGCCCTCGATCACGTCCGACAGCTTGCTGGTGAAGGTCTGCTGAGCATCGATCTTGCGCGAAGCGGCGCCGAGCGTGCTGAGCGAGGTCTTCAGGTTCGCCTGCGTGGTGGTGATCGTGTCGATCATCGCCGCCGCAGCCGACTGGCTGCTGATGTTGCCGCCCGATGCGATCGTAACCACCGAACCGCCGAGATCGAGGCCCTGGTTCGCCACGCTGAGCGAATCCGGGTTCCACGTGGTGGCGCTGGTGGTGTCCGCGTCCTGCAGCGACTGCAGCGCGGTAACCGTGCCGCCCGAAGCCTTCAGCAGGTTCGTGCCGTTGAAGTCCGACGAGTTCACGATGGTCGTGATCTGGTCGCGCAGCGCGACGAAGTCGTTGTTCAGCGCGGTGCGGGTCGCGGTGTCGATACCGTTATCCGCCGACTGATAGGCCTTCGCCTTCATCTGGTTGACGATGTCGGAGATCTGCTCGGCACCGGCAACGGCGACGTCGGTCACGCTCTTGGCGCGGCTGAGCGACGACGAAACCGACTTCAGGCCGCCCAGGTCGCCACGGAGGCCCTGTGCGATCGTGTAGGAAGCCGAGTCATCCTTGGTCGAGGACACGGACAGGCCGGTGTTGATGCGGCTCTGCGTGGTAGCCAGGTCCTTGTTGGTCGAGGTGAGGCTCTGGAGAGCCGCCATTGCGCCAACGTTGGTGTTAACCGAAAAACCCATGATCATTTCCTTCTTGGAACAGAGTCGCTTCTGCGACCCGGATCGGAACCGCCGATCCACGGCCGGGCGCTTGGCGCGCCCTGCACTTCCATTGTGGAAAGGAAATCGTTCCGACCAAAATTTCCCAGCATATTTTGATGGTTAGCAAGTGGTTAAGTTAAAAAACTGAAAAGACCGGGGGTGCGCCGTTGCGGAACGACGCACCCCCGGTCTTTTTCTTTCAGGCTATTGTTCCGAAGCGCTGCGATCGCGCGATCAGAAGGGGAAGAGCGCGTCGTAGATCTGCTGGCCCCAGCGCGCCTGCTGCGCATCGGTCAGCTGGCCCTTGCCGCCATAGATGACCCGCGCCTCGGCGATCTGGCTGTGCGCGATCGAATTGTCGCGGGCGATGTCTTCCGGGCGGATGATGCCGGTGACGATCAGCTCGCGCATCTCGAAGTTCACGCGCACTTCCTGCCGGCCGCGGATCATCAGATTGCCGTTGGGCAGCACCTGGGTGACGATCGCCGCCATCGTCATGTTGATCGTTTCCGACCGGTTGGTCGTGCCGCCGCCCGTATATTTGGAGCCCGAGCTGGTATCGACGAGCGACGAGGGATCGCTGTTGGTCAATTTGCGGATCGGCGTCTGCAGGCCCAGCAGGCCGGCGATGCCGGCGGTTTCGGTGCCGCCGCGCGTGCGCGCCGTGTTGTTGCCGATATCGGCACGATCGGCGATGTTGATGCGGATCGTCAGGATGTCGCCGGTCTTGCCCGCGCGCTGATCGCGGAAAAAGGCACCTGCGCCGGTACGGAACAGCGATGCGCTCGGCGCCGCGGTCGGCGTCGATGCCTGGCGAACCCGGCCCGAGCGGTCCGAGGGATCGGCCAGCGAAGGCTGCACGTCCGGGGTCTCGATCGGCTCCATCGAGGAAAGGCGCGGTGCCTTGCCGACAGCCTTCAACCGCCCGACCGCACCGCAGCCCGAAAGCGTGGCGCCCAGCGCCACCACGAGGATGAGTTTACGCATGAACCTTGTCCTTCAGGGAGTAGAGACCCGCACCGTGCCCGATCCATCGACGAATCCGTCGAGCGTGCGGTTGGTGGCACTGACGACGATGCGGACAGGATCGCCCTGTGCCCCGCCGCCCAACGCGCGGCCGGCGGCGGTGATCACCAGCGGGCCGCTCACGATCCGCGCCGTCACCGGCTCGCCGCGTCGAACGAGCTGCGGCTTCATCACATCGCCGCGGCGGAGCAGCGCACCTGCGTTGAGGTTGCGCGTGGCTTCCATGCCGACGACGTCGTCCATTCGCAGCGCGGTGCGCGCGACGCCTTCCGGCCGCGGCTCGACGACGATGTCGCTCGCGTCGATCCGCTCGCCGCGCGCCACCGACTGCTGGAGCACCGCCACCGGCACCTCCTCGCCCGGCGCGGCGGCGAGCAGCAGCAACCCCAGCAGCGCGGACATCAGCGCAGCTGGCTGGTCGTCGCCAGCATTTCGTCCGCGGTCTTCACCACGCGGCTGTTCATTTCATAGGCGCGCTGCGCAGTGATCAGCGCGGTGATTTCGGAAACCGGGTTGACGTTCGACGCTTCGATGAAGCCCTGGGTCAGCGTGCCGATGCCGGGATCGCCGGGCGACCCAACGGTCGGCTGACCCGAGCCGGCGGTTTCAACGAACAGATTGCCGCCGCGCGCTTCGAGGCCGGACTCGTTCATGAAGGTCGCGAGCTGCAGCTGGCCGAGCTGCTGCGGCTGGGTGTTGCCGGCGACGGTGACTTCCACCAGCCCGGTCTTCGAAACGCTGAAGCTCAGCGCGCCCTGCGGCAGCGTGATGCCCGGCTGCACCGGATAGCCATCCTGCGTAACCAGTTCGCCCTGATCGGAAATCTGGAAGGTGCCGTCGCGGGTATAGGCAGTGGAGCCGTCCGGCATCGTCACCTGGAAATAGCCCTGGCCCTGGATCGCCATGTCATAGGGATTGCTGGTCTGGGTCAGCGCGCCCTGTTCGTTGATGCGATAGACGCCGCCGGTCTTCACACCCGCGCCGATCTGAATGCCCGACGGCACCCGCGTGTCGCCGCCGGTGGACGAACCGGGCCGCGAGACCTGCTGATACAACAGGTCCTGGAACTCGGCGCGCTGCTTCTTGAAGGCGGTGGTGTTCATGTTGGCGATGTTGTTCGAGATGACATCGACGTTGGTCTGCTGGGCGAGCATGCCGGTGCCGGCAATGGAAAGCGAACGCATGACGGGTATCCTTTCGTGAAATTCAGCCGACGCGGCCGAGCTTGTCGATCGCGCTCTTGCGCATGTCCGACATCGAGTTGGAGAGGCTCTGGCTGGTCTGATAGGCGCGCAGAATCTGGATCATGTCGGTGGTTTCGACGATCGCGTTGACGTTCGATCCCTCGACCCCTCCGCTCATCAGCTTGGTCTGGTCGGCAGGAAGTTCGCGGCCGCCGGTGGCGGTGAACATGCCGTCGCCGCGTGGATCGACCGCAGCTTCGCTTTCGAACACGGTCACGGCGATGCGACCGAGCGGGCCGGTGCTGCCCATCACGGTGCCGTCGGCCACGACGCTCACCCGGCCAGCTTCCTCGGGCGGAACCTTGATCGGCTTGCCGCCCGCGCCCAGGATCACCTGGCCGCCGGCCGTCGCCAGTTCGCCGCTCTCGAGCACCTTCACGAAGCCCGCGCGGGTATAGGCAATGCTGCCGTCGCCCGACTGCACCGAAAGATAGCCCGGCCCGTCGATCATCACGTCCAGCGGATTGCCGGTCGGCTGGAACGCGCCGTTCGAAACATCGTGCACGGCGCCGTAATCGAGCACGAACGACGTTTTCTGCGCCGGCTTCACGGCGGAATCGGTCTGCTCCACATATTCGCGGAACACCGGCTGCTCGCGCTTGAAGCCCACCGTATTCATATTGGCGATGTTGTTCGACACGATGTCCAGCCGACGCCTGAGCGCCTGTTCCTGGCTGAGAAGCACATAAGAAGAGATGTCCACCGGACCGTCCTTCGAAAAAGTGTCACTAGGCAGAAATTGCCGGGTGATGGTCCTATAATAGAGGGAAATCGGACGTGCGGACGCCGCGGCCGATAAATCGGGAAGGTCCAGGAGTATGTCGGCGGAAATCGTCGAGGATAAGAGCGCGCCCGCAAGCCCGGCGCCCAACAAGAAAAAGAAGCTGATCATCATCGGCGCTGCGACGCTTGCCGCGCTGACGCTGGGCGGCGGCGGCGCTGCCATGTTCCTTGGCGGCGGCAAGACCGAAGCCAAGGCCGAAGAAAGCCATGGCGAGGAAGCCGCGGCGGACGCGGGCGAAGGCGAGGGCCATGGCGGCGAAGAAGGTGGCGAGGGCAAGGGCGAAAAGTTCGTCGACGTCCCGCCGCTGTCGGTGAACCTGCGCTCGCCCGATGGCACGGCGCACTTCCTGAAGCTGCACCTGATGCTGGTGCCCGGGGCAAAGACCACGGACACCGCACTCAAGGACAAGCTGCCGGTGCTGCTCGACGCCTATCAACCCTTTCTGCGCGAGCTGCGTCCGGAGGATCTGAACGGCTCCGCCGCCGTGTTCCGCCTGAAGGAGGAACTGATGGTGCGCGCCACGCGGACCCTGGGGCCCGGCATGGTGAAGGAAGTCCTCATTCAGGATCTCATTCAGCAATGATCGATCTCGACGATTTCGACCTGCCCGATCCGCCCGCTGCACCGTTCGGCGACGACATCGGCAATTTCGCGCAGGCGGACATCGACGCGCTGTTCGGCGGCAGCGAACCGGTTCTGAAGAAGAAGGGCCTGCGCGCCGTTCTGGAATCGAAGGTCATCAGCCACGAACGGCTGCCGATGCTGGAAGTGGTGTGCGACCGCGTGGTGCGCAGCTTCGCCAGTTCGATGCGCAACATGACCTCCGACGCGATCGACGTGAGCCTGGAGGAGGTCACCTCCGCCCGTTTCGGCGAGTTCATGAACCGCGTGCTGCTGCCCGCCATGGTCGGCGTGTTCAAGGTCACCGAATGGGAGAGCTACGGTCTCATCACGGTCGAATCCGGGCTGATCTATTCGGTGGTGGACGCGCTGCTCGGCGGCCGCGGCGGCAATTCGCCGACCGTGATCGACGGGCGCGGCTTCACGCCGATCGAAACCTCGCTGGTGTCGCGCGTGCTGGAAACTGCCCTTCGCGATTTCTGCGAGGCATTCCGCCCGATCGAGCCGATTTCGATGCGGCTCGAGCGCATCGAGACCAATCCCCGCTTCGCCGCGATCGCCGCCACATCGAACATCTGCGCCATCGCCACCTTCCGGGTGGACATGGACGGCCGCGGCGGCTGTTTCACGCTGGTGTTCCCCTATGCCACGCTGGAGCCGGTGCGGCACAAGCTGCTGCAGCGCTTCATGGGTGAGAAGAGCGGGCGCGACAGCATCTGGGAGGCGCACATGGCCTCCGAAGTGCGCAAGACCAACGTCACGGTGAACGTGCTGCTTGGCGAAAAGGCAGTGCCGCTCGCCGAACTCGAAGAGCTTCAGGTGGGACAGACCATCGCCTTCAACAACAGCCCCGACGACCCCCTGGATATCGCTTGCGGCGACGTGAAGCTCGCCCAGGCACAGATCGGCCAGCGCAGCGGCCGTGTCGCCGTGCGCCTCGTCAACGATGTTTCCCGCTCAAGGAAGAAGACCTCATGAGTATCGCGTTATCCGCCAATGTGCTCACGATCATCCTGTGCATCGCCGTGCTGGTGCAGAGCCTACGGATGATGCGCAGCCTGCGCGCCGTGAAGGATGGCGCGCTCACCGACGTGGTGAAGGCGCTCGACAACGCCACCATACAGGCGCGCGCCGTGCTGTCGGACATGAAGTCGACGCTCGGCACCGATTGCGCGCGGCATGCCCGGCTGGTGGAACAGGCCCGCGATCTGCGCGACGAACTGTCGGACATGATCGGCATCGCCGATTCCGCCTGCGAGCGCATCGTGTCCGCCGTCAGCCTGGCCAATGCCCTGCGCAGCGACAACGAAGACAAGGCCGAACGAGCTGAGGCGGATGCAGAGGCCGATGCCGAAGCACTCGCCGCCCGCTTGGCCGGCGATATCACGCGGGAAGCGGCATGATGGCGCGCCCTTCCCTGCTGCTGCTGATGGCGGCGGCCTCTGCCATCGCGGCAGTGGCCAATGCCGCCAGCATTGCCACCGGCGATCAGGACGGCAGCACCGCCACGCGGCTGGGCAATTCGATCCAGCGCGACCTGAACGCACGCGACGCCGAAGCCGCCAAACGCCAGCGCGCGCTGGACCTGCGCGAACAGGCGACCAAGGCCGCCGAAAGCCGGCTGCAGGCCGATCTGGAAGCGAGACAGAAGGACACCGCCACCGGAACCGGCGCGCCTGGCGCGCCCTCGCCGGCCGAAGCACAGTATGACGATCTCGCCCGCATTTATCAGGCGATGAAGCCTGCAAAGGCTGCGGTCGTGTTCGAACAGCTCGACATGGAAGTACAGATGAAGGTGGCGCAGCGGATGCGGGCCGCCTCCACCGGCGCGATTCTGGCGGCGATGTCGCCCAAGGGTGCGGCGGCGCTCAGCATGGCGTTGGCTCGCAAGAGCGCTGCGCGCCCGGCCGCGACCCCTGCCGTCGCCGGGACGGCGATGGCTGCGCGAAAGCCGGGCTGAGCGGCTCGTTTCAATGTTCGAAGGCATGGCGCGGCTCCGGCATCTGCCGGGGCCGCCGCTGCGTTCAGCCCTGCGACGCGCCGACTTCGACGATGAGCACGCGGGCGACGCCCGGCTCCACCGCGTGAATCGCGTCGGTCAGCGCCTTGTCGAGATCGGCGACGTTCACCGCCCGCAGTGCGGACGCATCGAGTCGGGCGAACTCCACGCCGCTGGCGATCGCTGCCATGCGCAGCGCGGGCAGATTCTCCGTCATGCGCTGCGCGGCAGCGGCATCGGTAGCTTCGACCACCAGCTTGAAGTTCAGCGTGCCGCTGACGCGATCGGCATCGATGATCGGCACGGCGATCGGATCCATCGCCAGCAGGTGCAGGCCGGCGGCGCCGCCACCGCCCCCGCCGCCCGAAGCGAGCGCCCGCCCGGCCGGGACCGGCGACAGCGCCGCCGCTACCAGGAAAAGCATTGCCAGCTTGGGCCTGCCGCTCACAGAAAATCTCCCGTCCATGCATGGTGCCGCGCGCCCGGCGGGCCGCAGACGTCCTATAAATAAGGGACAAGCACTTAACGGAATCCAAATGAGCCACGATCAACGACCAGCCCGGATGCGCGTCGTCAGCGACGCGGCTGCCAGCCGCGGCAACGCGGTTGCGGCGGACGCGACCGGCACGCCGGCGCAGCAGGCCGCCGCCAAGGCGGCAGCGGAAGCCGAAGCGCCCAAGGGTCTGCCGATCGTGCCGGCCCTGATGTTCCTGGTGGCATGCGGCGCGGGCAGTGCGCTCGTGACCATGCTGGTGGCGGGAGGCCATTGATGCGCCGCTTGCTGATCCCCGCCCTTCTCGCCAGCGCCGCCGCGGCCACAGCCAGCGAACCGGTGCACCCGCCCGCCGATGCGCATGCTGCGCCCGCCGAAGCCGCCGCCCCGGCAGCCGAGCCGATGGCCGCCGGCCCGATGGCGTTGCCGCCCTTCGCCGCGACGCTGGCGCAGATGCCGACGATCACCTCCAGCCGCGACTGGCCCGAACTTACCGAGGAGCAGGCGTGGGACGGCCTTGTCAACGCCAAGCCGGACACGCGTCAGCTCGCGCGGTGGCGCTATGCCGGCTCGCTGATCCGCCGCGGCATGGGCGCGGAAGCGCTGGGCGTGCTGCGCACCATGGCGGCGGACGACGCGGATCTCGCTCTGGTCGCGCCGTTCCAGCTCGCCACCGGCGCGGCCCTGACGATGATCGGGCACGATCGCGCTGCCGTAGAGGCGTTGTCGCTGCCCGAACTGGACGGCAATGCGGAAGCCTGTGCCTGGCGGATGCGGGCGCTGGCAGCGCAGGGGGATGAAATGGCCGCCGCGCGCCAGGTCAACTGCGCCGTCCCGGCAATCAACGGTCGCGATCCGCAGGCGCGCAAGCCCTTTACGCTTGCCGCCGCGCGGGGCGCCATCGCCGCCGGCCAGACGGCGCCGGTCTTCGCCTGGCTGAAGCTGTTCGGCGAACAGGATGCCGCCGCCAACCTGCTGCGCGGCCGGGCGCTGCTCGTCTCCGGCGATCCCGCAGCCGGGCTGTTCCGCCTCTCGCGCGCGGAGCTGAGCGGCACGCCGCAGATCAAGGCCGAAGCCGAACTCGCCCGCATCCAGGGCGAGGTGAAGCTGCACCGCATCGCGCCGGCGGAAGCGATCAAGCGGCTCGAGTCGCTTCGCTATGGCTGGCGTGGCGGCATGGTGGAAAAGGGCGCGCTGGAGCTGGAATTCGCGCTTGCCAAGGAACAGAATGATCGCCGCGCCGCGCTTCGCAGTGCTGCGACGCTGTTCCGCTATTTCCAGCCCGGTCCCGAAGCGGCTGCGATGCTGGTGCAGATTCGCGGCTGGCTCGCCGAAATGCTCGCGCCCGACAGCGGCACGCCGCTGCCCGAGGCAGCCGGGTTGTACTGGGATTACAAGGAACTGGCGCCTGCCGGTGCTGAGGGCGATGCCCTGGCGATGCGGCTGGCCGATCGGCTGGAAGCGGCGGGCCTTTATCCCCGCGCGGCCGAGCTGCTGCAATATCAGGTGATGCAACGCCGGCAGGACGTGGCGCAGGGCCCGCTATCGGTGCGGGTAGCGACGTTGTTCATCCTTTCCGGCAATCCGGTACGCGCGCTCGACACCCTGCACGCGACCGAGCAGGCCAGCTATTCGGACATGATGCGCTTCGATCGCAAGCGCGTCGAAGCGGTCGCGCTGTACAAGCTGGGTCGCGAGGCGGCGGCGATGGCCGCGCTCGACGGCGTTCCCGGCGGCGCAGGCGTGCGCAGCGAGATGCACTGGCGCACCCATAATTGGGGCTCGTTCATCACCGAGAACGAAGCCAGCCTGCCCTCGGCCGGTGCACTCAGCGCCCCGAACCAGGCGATCGTGCTGCGCCAGGCGGTGGCGCTGGCGATGCTCGGGCGCGAAGACAAGCTGCAGGCGCTGCGCGCGCGCTATGGCGCCGCGTTCAGGACGTTGCCAAGCGCGCAGGCCTTCGACCTGCTCACCCAGCCCGCCCAGACCATCGATCCGGCGCGGATCAGCGGCGCAATGGCCGCGATCCCCGCCGCAAGCCCCACCGGGGCGATCGGTGACCTGCTCGACGCGCCTACAGGCTGAGGCGCAGCGTCACGCGGATGTCGCGCCCGGCCAGCGGCGCGAAGTCCTTGAGATAGCTGGCCGCCCGCCGTGCCTCGACGTCGAACAGGTTGTTCGCCGACACCATCAACGTCGTACCCGGCAGGCTGCGGAACGGCCGCAGGCTCACCATCGCGTTGACCATGGTGTAGGCGGCGGTGGGCGTTTCGAACGCGGCGATGCGATCCTGCTTGAAGACGTGTTCCGCCTCGAGGCGACCGGTCAGCAGATCCGACTGCGCCTCGATGCCGCCCAGCACGCGCATGGCGGGGATGCGCGGTGCCGGCCCCTGATCGACGATATTGGCCCGAACATAATCGCCGAGCGCGTCGAGGTTGATCGTGTAGCCGCCGATGCGCGCCAGCCGCACCGAGCCTTCGGCTTCGAAGCCGTAATAGCGCGCGTCGCGCTGGGTGAATTGGAAGCACGGCAGATCGACAGTGCGGCCGCTGGGCGCCGCAGCATCCTCGCACACCGCCTGAAGCGTCTGGTTGTCGCTGATATAGTTCGAGAACCAGTTGTAATAGGCCGACGCATCGAAGCTGAAGCCGTCGCCATGCGCGTGGAGCGTCGCTTCCAGGCCCCAGCTCTTCTCCAGGCGAAAACCGGGATTTCCGAGTTCATAGGCTTCGGTGCCGGCATGAGCGCCGTTCGCGAAGAGCTCCTCGGCCGAGGGCGCGCGTTCGGTGTGCGAGCCGTTGAGGCCGATGCGTACTGTCTCGCTCAGGCCATAGGACGCGCCGATCGAGCCCGACAGCGCCTCGAAATGGCGCTTGCCGCGGAAGAAGCGTTCGTCGCCCAGCAACGTATCCGCGGACAAATCGGTGAACTCGTAGCGCAGGCCCGCTTCCGCCTTGAGGCGCCCGAAGTCGAGCTGCTGCAAGGTGAACAGGCCCAGCTGACTGGTCTGGTTCTTGGGCAGGAAGGCCTCCTCTCCCTGCACGTCGAAATTACGGCTGAAATATTGTAGGCCGCTCGCACCCCGCCAGGCGCCACGTTGGGACTGGACCAGTTCCAGACGACCTTCGAGGCCCTTGTTGTAGAAAGCGGTACCCACCGCACCGTCTTCCTCGAGCTCGAAATGGCGGTAGGCGGCATAGCCGGCCCGCAGGCGAACGCGCTCCAGAACGCCGCCGCCGGTCTCTGCCTCGGCACGCAGATCGACGCGGTTCTGCACCACACTCAGACGCGGACCTTCCTGTTCCTGGCCGGGCTGCGTCGCATAGCGCACCGGGATGCCATACAGGCTGTCATAATGGCTGTAGGCAATGCCCAGCATGCCCGTCTCGGTGATCAGCGAGGCGCCGGCGCCGGCGGTCCAGGTCTCCGAAGCGCTGTTCGGCAGGGTGCCGCGGATCCGCGCATTGTCGGCGAAGTCGATCGGTTCCTCGGCATCAGGGTCGGCCGGCAGCGCCGCACTGGCCAGGGCCTCACGCCGCTTGGCCGCAGAAAGCGCGTAGCCGCCGATCTTCAGGTCGTCCGACTTGGTGTAGGAACCGTCCGCATGGAGCACGATGCGGCCGCCCAGCGCCACGTCGCCCGCGCCGCCCACGCTCCGCTCGTTCGCCGCCGATCCATAGGTGCCGATGGCGTTCAGGCGATAGCCGTTCTCCGGCACGCTGCGCGGGATGCGGCTGTCGATCACATTGACGACGCCGCCCATTGCCGAGGAGCCGAACAGCAAGGCGGACGGACCACGCAGCACTTCGACGCGCTCGGCCAGCAGCGGATCGATGATCACGGCGTGATCGGCCGAGGTGTTGGAGACGTCGATCGATCCAATACCGTCGGTCAAAACGCGCACACGCTCGCCCTGGAAGCCGCGCAGGATCGGCCGCGAGGCGCTAGGGCCGAACGAGCTCGCCGAGACGCCCGGCTGACGCGCCAGCGTCTCGCCGATCGTCGGGCGCAGATTGCGCGTCAGTTCCTCGCCGGTGACGACCGAGGTGCCGGACAGCACGTCCTGCTCGCTCTGGCTATAGGGCGCGGAGACGATGATGTTCACGCCCTGCCCACGCTGCGCCGCCCGGTCCTGATCGTCTGTACCGGAAGCCGCAGCGGCCGGCGCATCGGGCTCCGGATCGGCGAAGGCCGGCAGGGACAGCAGCGGTATAATGGCGGAGGCAAGCAACAGCGCACGCGACATCGGATCTTCCCTTTGATTGCTCTTTGTGCACTGCACTAGCGGTGACGTTATATAGTATCAATAGCGGATTCGCTTTTAAGCCTCTGCGAGAAATAATTTTTAGACGAACACTGCCGAACACGGACGCTCGACCGGCGTATCTCGCCAGCACAGCACCATTAGATCCACAGGCAAGCGCCTAGCGGCTTTGGTCTCGAGAGAATCCACTGGCCTGCGCTCATCAACGAGCCCCGGCTAATGCTGCCTTGCCTCACAGCAGCTTGCCGCGGCCAAATCCAGATCGGCCTCGCAACGGGATGATGCGCCGCGGCACAATGCGGCCCTACCCTTCCCCCGTGTATCGCGAAAAATCGGAAATCATGACCGCACCCAGCTCAGAGGGCTAGCCAATACATGCTGCTACATAGCAAAAATTGGCGGTTTGGCAGCGATACCGCGGAAGCGCCGGCGCTCGTCCCATCAAGAGCCCGTCTCGCCGCAATGCAACAAAATTTCACTCTGCCGTCGGCTAGATCAACTATAGTTAATTAGTTCCAACCGCTCGTCGCACATTTGGAGAGATTCACCGTGATTGCTACACTCGCCATGCTGTCCGCAATTACCGTAAACACCAAAGCCCAGCTCGATGCCGCGATTAACCGCGCGCGAGGTGGCGAGGTGATCCGGTTGGGCCGGGCGAACTATGGCACCGTGGTTATACAAAACCGCTCTTTCACGTCACCGGTAGTCATCAAAAGTGCCTACCCTGCCGCTCCGGCCCTATTCAGCGAACTACGGGTGCGCAACGTTCGCAATGTGACGTTCAACGATATCGAAGTTACGCGTATTCGCGGGACTGATCCCGATTGGGCCAAGATGATTGACATCAACGGCGGATCGAACATCACGTTCACCGGAGGCTTCGTCCATGGGCCAGCCAATAATCTTTGGCAAGATGACATGTATGGAATGTACATCCGGAACGTAACCAACCTAAAAGTAAGCGGGGTTACTTTTCACGACCTACGTGTCGCACTGGTGGTGGAAGACAGCTCGAGCTTCAACATCGAGAACAACATGTTCACCCATCTAAGCCGTGACGCGATGGAAATCCCCGGCACGCGAGACGGGCGCATCTACAACAACTCTATGGCTCTGTTCGGGGTCAAACCGGGCGATCACCCCGACGGGATCCAGTGCTGGACCGCCGGCAAGACCTCTGGCTGCAGAAACATACAAATCGTCATGAACCGGTTCATCGGCTCACCGGGCAACGAGTTTCAGGGCATATTTTTCGGGGACGAGGCCAAGGTGGGCGGCTATGACGGCGTGCAGATCATCGGCAACACCTTCGCCAATGTCATGTGGCACGGGATCAACATTGCCGGACCAGGTAGCGGAATCGTGATCCGGAACAACATTCTTACGGCAGGACCAAATTATCGCCCGTGGATCCGTACGCTGGGACCGGCGACGCTCTCGGGCAACTCGGCGCCGACTTATGTAATCAATGGGAAGGAGGGCGCACCTTCCGGCAATCAGATTGGCGGCATCTACAGGGCGCAGTAAGCGCCCGCACTGCCGCCGCGCGTCCGGGCGGTAGCGTGTCATCCAGGCGCCCGCGGCCGTCTGCTGCATGGAGAGGCGGTGGTGGGTCCGCCGGGATTCGAACCCGGGACCTCTCGATTAAAAGTCGCTTGCTCTACCGACTGAGCTACGGACCCACGCCCCGCCACCTAGGCGCGCGGACGCGGCCGGTCAACAGCGTGGAGCAATGCGTGCGTCTTGCGGCCGCTCACCGGGTCGCGCCAGTCAGGGGCGATTTCGGCGAGCGGCGCCAGGACAAAGCGGCGCTCGCGGTAACTGAGATGCGGCACGGTCAGCGCAGGCGTGCGCCAGCAGCCTCCCGACCACAGCACGATATCAAGATCGATCACCCGCGCGCCCCAGCGCTGGCCGCGGCGTCGGCCGAATTCACGCTCGATCGCCTTCAGCCGGCGCAGCAGGGCGTCCGGTGCCTCCTCGCTGCGAATCAGCGCCACCGCGTTGGCGAAGCGACGGCGCGAAGGACCCAGCGGCGCGGTTTCGCGCAGGCGTGACACCGCCTGGACGCGGCCGAGCAAGGCAAGCGCCGCACGCACTTGCGCGCGCGGGCTGCCGTGGCGGCCGCGGCGATTCGATCCAAGGGCGATAACGTAGCTTGAGATGGGCACGTCTCCGCGCCTATCGCGGCACCATGGCCACGCCAAGTCTTGAACCTGATCGGGATTGCCCGCGCTGCCCCCGGCTGGTGGCGCTGCGCATGGAATTGCGGGCCGAACAGCCCGATTGGTGGAACGCGCCCGTACCGGCGCTGGGCCAGCCCGATGCGCCGATCGCGATCGTCGGCCTGGCGCCGGGGCGCGCCGGCGCCAACCGCACCGGCCGTGCCTTTACGGGAGACGCCTCGGGCGATCTGCTCTTCGCGGTTTTGGAGAAGCTCGAGCTGATGCGTGAGGGTGAGCCGCAAGGGCTGCTGATCGTGAATGCGGTGCGCTGCCTGCCGCCGGAAAACCGGCCACTTCCGGCAGAAGTGCAGGCGTGCCGGCCGTTCCTCGCCGGCCAGTTGCGGGCGCCGATAACGGTGGCGCTGGGTGAAATCGCACACCAGTCCGCGGTGAAGGCGCTGGGAGGGAAGCTGCCGAAGCTTCGGTTCGCCCATGGCGCGGAGCATCGCCTGCCCAAGGGGCAGGTGCTGCTCGATAGCTATCACTGCTCGCGCTACAACCAGAATATCGGCCGACTGACCGAACCGATGCTTACCGCCGTGTTCGAACGGGCGATGGCGCTGCGGGACGCACTGGGACGAACCGCGTCGGGTTGAGTCCGCCGGCGGGCCGTTACGCCCGCCGCACGTCCCCCGGCATCATAGATATTTCGCGAGGCTCAGGCTGGAGAGCTGCGAGAACACCGAGTAGCTCGCTTCCAGAACCGCCTTTTGCTGCGCAAGATCGATCGCCACCTGACCCAGGTCGGCATCCTCATTGTCTTCGATCACCTGCTGCAGCAGCAGCGCGCGCGTTTCGCCGCGCGTGGTAAGATCTTCGACTTGGTTCTGCTTGCGCCCGTTGTCGGCATTTACCAGCCCCAACTGGGTCAAGCCGTCGTTGAGCTTGGACACGCCTTCCTGCAGCACTGTCTTCTGCGCATCGGTAAGCGTATTGCCGATCTGGCCGGCGCCGGCGAGTGCCCGAAAGGCTTCGTACAGCCCCTTGCCGATCGAGCTGGCATTGACACCATAGGTCAGGTCCACGCCGTCGGCGACGCGGGCGGAGGCGAGCACATCGTCGTCGTGAAACGCCTGATCGGCCGGCACGGTCGCCGCGTCGGCCAGCGTAGCCACCGAAAACGGCGCCTGATCGATCTGCGAGCCGGCGAACAGCGGCGTGCCGCCCTCACCTGCGTTCAGCGAGGCGCGCATCTGCTGAAAAGCGCTCTCGATCGCTTCCTGCAGACCCGCCGACTGGCCGGTGCCCAGCGCCGTGAGGATCTGCTGGCGCAAGTCCCGCGCCGACGTGTCGATGCCTTCGATATGCCCCTGATAGAGCGACATGGTCGTGCCCACCCGCTTCGACACGGCGGCCTGGGCGTTCTGCTGCTCGAGCATGCTGTGCGCGGAAAGGTTGCGCACGGTTTCAGTGCCGAGCGACGCGAAATCGGCGGCCTTCTTGCCGGTCGAAAGTCGCTTCTGCGTGATGGCGAGCTTTTCCTGCGAGGTCTGGATAGCATTCGCCATGGTACGCTGGAGCGGAATAGTGGCAACACGGGACATGGGTCGGCTCCCTTAACGGACCATTTCTAGAAGCGTATCGTACATCTGGGTGGCGGTCGTCATGATCCGCGCAGCGGCCGCATAGCTATTCTGCAACACCACCATCTGCGAGAGTTCCTCGTCGATGTTGACGCCCGAATAGCTGTCGCGGCGATTGACCGCGTCGGCCTTGCGCGCATTGGCGTCCTCCAGCCGACTGCTGGCCTGATTGGCCTCAAGGCCCGCCCGCCCCAGCAGCTGAGTGGAAAAGCGCCCGATCGTGGTGACACCATCCTTGCCGAGATCGACGGACTTTTGCAGTTCGTTGACGAACGCGGTGGCGCCGCGCGTATCGCCGGTGCCGAGGGCACGCTCCCCCACTGCCGCGCTTGCGTTGAGCATGGCGAGCGGAAGCTTGCTGCTGTCGGCGGCGATGTCGCTGCGCACCTCGGACTCGGCGAGGCCGGCGTTGAGGCCGCTCATTCCCATCAGCGACGAGAAGCTGCGACCGGTGCCGAAGCGATCGGTGGAATCCGCAGCGACGGACAGCACCGCGCCCGAAACCGCGGTTGCCGGATCGAAGCGCACGCGCCCGCGATCGTCGAGGCTGAAAGCGCCGAATCGGCCGAGGGGACTGTCGTTCAGCTCGGTGATGATGTCATCGAAATCGTCGCCCGTTTGCGGCTGCAGCGTGTAGCTGGTCAGCGCCAGGCCCGAAGCGTCGCGCAGGATGATCTGCGCGCTTTCTCCGGTGGTGAAACCGTGCGGATCGGTACCTTCGAACCCGCTGGGCACCAGGCTGCTCTTGTCGCTGCGAATGAGGTCGTTCATCCCGAAGAACTGGGAAACGCCCACGCCGGCGCGATCGCTGGGATTGCCCTCGGTCTGCGCGATGGCCACGCCGTTCGCGCTGTTCGCCGCAGAGAAGGTCAGAACGCCGTCCGTGAAGTTCGCCGTCGCGGCCCCCCCCAGATTGGCGTTGATGGTCGCGACCATCTGATTGACGGTGTTGGGGCTCAGCGTGCTGAAGTCGATGGTCGTCTTGGCCACCATGCTGCCGTCCTTCGCGGTGACCGCAAAGGTGGCCGAACCAGTGAAGTTCAGCCGATCGGTGCCGACCAATCCCGTCTGGCGGCCGATCAGGTCTTTCGGCGCAGGCACGGTGGTGCTGGCGTTGGAAACGCGGTTCAGCGTTTCGGCGAGACCGTTGAACAGCACGCCCATCTGTTCCGAGAAGGCGGGCAGCGCGCGGTCGCGCAGATCGAGCAGGCCGCCCAGCTTGCCGCCGACCGCAGCCGAATCCAGCTTTTCGCCGGTCAGCGCGCCCATGGTGCCATTGGCGTTGGCGAACTTGATGTTGATATCGGGATAGGTCGTCTGCGACGTGCCCGTACCGTTGCCCGAATTGGCGTAATCGAGCTGGCGCAGCCGCGTATCGAGGAGCATCTGCCCCGCCTGCGTCTCGATCGTGACGCGGCCGTCCGGCTGGTCGCGGACGTTGACGGAAATCAGGCCGCTGAGTTCCTCGATCGCGTTCATGCGCTGGTCGGCCGCGCCGCTGGCGCTGCGGCCAAGGCCGGTGGCCTGCGCCACCGTGCCGTTCAGGTCGTGGATCCGCTTGAGCAGCGTGTTGATCTTATCGACCGAATAGCCGACTTCGGATTCGACATCCGCGCGCAGGCTGTCGACGTCGTTCGTGGTCTGCTTCATCGATGCGAGCGCGTCTTCGACATCGCCGGTGAACACCGCCACCGTCTGTGCCGAAGACTGCGAGCCGGTCATGGCGATAGCGGAGGCGTTGATCGCGTCCAGCCGTGCCGGCAGGCCGGACTTTGCGCCCGGTTCGCCCAGCAGCGACTGCAGGCGGCCGAGATAGCTCGACGTCACCTCGGCGCGACCGGCATCGCCGGCCCGGCGATACACGGTCGCTTCGAGGAACCGGTCGGCGACGCGTTCCGCCTCGCCGACCTTCACGCCGCTGATCTGCCCTGCCACCACGGCGGTGGAGAGCGTTACCTTTTCGCGCGCATAGCCGGCAACGCCGACATTGGCGATGTTGTTCGATACCGCGCGCAGCCCCGCCTGGGCGGCTGCGAGCCCGGAAACCGCGGTTCCCAGAATGTCGTTCAACGCCATGACGGCATTCCCCCGGTTTCAGCGATCAGCGCTTGAGATCGCTGACTTCGCGCAGCATGTCGTCGACGGTCGTGATGATCTTCGACGAGGCGCTGTAGGCGCGCTGGAAGCGGATCATGTTGGTGAACTCGCCGGCGAGGTCGACGGTCGAGGCCTCCAGCGTGTTCGCAGAAAGCGAACCAGCGCCCAGTTCCCCCGGCGGGTTCATCGTCATCGTGCCCGACTGCCGGTTGGCAGCATAGGCATTGCCCGAGATCCGGGTAAGGCCGTTCGAGTTCGGGAAGGTCGCGATCGGCAGCTGGAACACCTTGCGGGTCGAGCCATCGTCGAAGATCGCGCTGACTTCGCCCTTCTTGGAGACTTCCACCGACGCGATGTTGCCGAGCACGCCGCCATCGGTGCCGCCCGAGACGAGCGACGAAGGCTGGCCAAATGCGGTCAGGCCGCTGATGCCCTTGTCCTCACCCAGCGACAGCTTGATCGGAACGGATTCCGCTTCGTTGCTCCACTTGATGCCCTGGGCGGCGAAATCGAGATCGTCGAACAAGCCGGCCGAGGTGGCCGGAGCAACGCTGAGGTTGAGGCTGCCGTCACCGTTGAAGGTGACCGTGCCGCTGCGGAGCATGCCGTTCGTCACGGCCGCGCCCGCGGTCGTCTCGATATCGGTGGCGGGAACGGCATACATTTCCATCTGCCATTCGTTGGAGCCCGTCTTCAGGAACGACATGTTGACCTGGTGGCCGCCGCCCTGCGAGTCATAGATGGTGAACGAACGCGAGAAAGTCGGCGTAATGGTGCCGGAGGCCATGTTGCCCTGAGCCGGCGTGACAGCGGGCGCTGCAGGATCGAAGGTGCGGTTGTAAACGAGGGTACCGGCATAGTTCGCCGCATCCGACTGCAGGTTGATGCGGGCCTGCAGCTTGGTGGTGGGCGCCGCCGTGCCGACCAGATCGCTCAACCGCACGGGCGAAAGCGCGTCCAGGTTGCCGGTATTGGTGAACGCGCCCTCGGCATCGAGGCGCCAGCCGTACAGGTACAGGCCCGACGAATTGCGCAGATAGCCTTCCTCGTCCGGCTTGAACGAGCCGGCGCGGGTATAGGCCACCTGATCGGTGGAGCTGAGCCCGGTGCGGGTGATGAAGAAGCCGCCGCCGTCGATCGCCAGATCGGTGCTGCTGCCGGAAGCCTGGAGCAGGCCCTGCTTCGCCACCTGCGCGATCGGCGATGCGGCGACGCCGCCCGCGGAATAGTTGGAGGAGGTACGGCCATCCGTCACCAGAGTGCGAAACTGCGCTTCGACACCCTTATAGGCCACCGTGTTGATGTTGGTGATGTTGTCGGCGACCGTGGCCATCGCACTAGACTGCGCGCTCAGCCCGGAAACGCCAGCGTAAAGAGCGGAATAGAGGCTCAACTTCTACACTCCTGAGGATGCCCGCGCGATCCCCACGCCGGCGACACCCTCATTGTAGAACGGTAAATGAGCGACCCAAACCAAAGGGCGAATTTGCCTATTGAACGGCCTTGGGCGGCAAAATTTGCCGGGTCATCACCGCTCCGGCGCGCGATCCGCCTATAAATTTAGAAACGCTTATCGAAAGGCCCGTGCCATGCTCCGCATCACGCTCCGCGACGGCGAGAAAGCGATCGTCAACGGCGCGGTGCTGCGCGCGGTTGGGCGGACGCAGATCGCCGTCGAAAACCAGGTTTCCATTCTGCGCGGCCGCGAAGTGATGCGGCCGGAAGAAGCGACCACCGCTGCCCGCCAGCTCTATTTCGCTGCGATGCTCGCCTATATCGATCCGGCCGGGCGCGACGCGCACCACGACGCCGTGGTGCAGCTGCTCAGCCTGCTGATCGCCACGATCGACACGGCAGAAGGCCGCGACCTCTGCATCCGCTTCGCGCACGACATTGCGCAAGGCGATTATTACAAGTCGCTCAGCGTCGCGCGCGACCTGATCGCCATCGAAGACGCGCTGGGTTCCTCCGCGCCGCAGGCCGCCTGAAGGCGAAGCCGCGATGCAGACGCTCGCCAGCGCAGCCCGTGCGATCCGAGAGATGGTCCCCGACCGTCGCTTCGGGCGCGTGGTTGCCGTGCGCGGCGCACTGATCGAAGTGGAAGGCTTGGCGGGTGTTGCCCAGATCGGCAGCCGCGTCGAAATCCAGTCTCCGACCGGCAAGGTGGAAGCCGAAGTCACCGCACTGGATCGCGGTGTCGCGCTGTGCCTGCCCTTCGTCGATCCACAGGGCGTTGGCCTGGGCGCGATCGCCGAGCTGGGGGCTGGCCAGTTCACCGTTCGGCCCTCGGCCGGCTGGCTGGGCCGGATGGTGGACGGCCTCGGCCGACCCGTCGACGGGCTGGGCCCGCTGCCGCGCGGTGCCGATCCCCAGCCGATCAAGGCCGCCCCTCCGGCGGCGGCCAGCCGTACCCGCGTCGCCGAGCGCATCGAAACCGGCGTGCGCACGCTGGATCTGTTCGTGCCGTTGTGCCGTGGCCAGAGGCTGGGCCTGTTCGCCGGCTCCGGCGTCGGCAAGTCCGTCCTTCTCTCGATGCTCGCGCGATGGACCCAATGCGACGTCGCGGTGATCGGCCTGATCGGCGAACGCGGCCGCGAAGTGCAGGAATTCATCGAAGACGATCTGGGCCCGGAGGGCATGGCGCGATCGGTGGTGGTCGTCGCTACTTCCGACGAACCCGCGCTGATGCGACGCCAGGCCGCCTGGACGACGCTCGCCATCGCAGAACATTTCCGTGACCAGGGGCTGAACGTGCTGTGCCTGATGGATTCGGTCACGCGCTTTGCCATGGCGCAGCGCGAGATCGGCCTTGCCTCCGGCGAGCCGCCTGCCACCAAGGGCTATACCCCCACCGTGTTCGCAGAACTGCCGCGCCTGCTTGAGAGAGCCGGCCCCGGTGCGCCAGGATCGGGCATGATTACCGGCCTGTTCACCGTTCTGGTGGACGGCGACGACCATAACGAACCCGTGGCCGACGCGGTGCGCGGCATCCTGGACGGTCACGTCGTGATGCGTCGTGCCATCGCCGAGCGCGGCCGCTACCCTGCGATCGACGTGCTGAAATCGGTATCGCGTACCCTGCCCCACTGCATGGACGACGAGCAGAACGCCACGCGGGTCGCCGCGCGGACGCTGCTGTCCACCTATGCCGATATGGAAGAAATGGTGCGGCTCGGCGCCTACAAGGCCGGATCGTCGCCCGAAGTGGATCGTGCCGTGGCGCTTGCGCCGCAAATCGAAGCGTTGCTCAACCAGGGCAAGAACGATCACGGCCATGCCGATGCCGCCTTCGCCGAACTCGCGGCGATCCTCAGCGGCGAGCAGGCCAGCGACGGCGACCACACCGTAGGCCTCGCCGCATGAAGACGCCCTATGACACCGCCCTGCGGATGCAGCAGCGCGAAGTGGACGCGGTGAAGGTGGCGATCGCCGCCGCCGTCGAGCGCGTCGCGTCGCTGGAGGAGGAGGCGAGCGCGCTGCAGGGCCGCACCCGCGAAGAGCGCGTGCTCGCCCATGCGTTGCCGTTCGATTCGGATGCCTGGCTGGCACTGGCCAAGCGCGAACTCGCCCGCCTGGCCGCCGAGGCCGAAGCGGCACGGGGCCGGCTGGTGCAACTGCGCGCGCAGGCGCTGGAAGCCTTTGGCCGGCTGCGGGCGATCGAAATCGCCGCCGAGCGCTATCGCGACGAACAGGCGCGTGCGCTGGAAGCCGCCGAACAGGCGGCAATCGACGATATCGCGGCGGCGCGCTTCTTGCGCGAGCGCAAGCGCATGTTGGTGAAGGCCGGATGATTCAGCGACCCGATCTAGCCGCGCTGACCCCTGCGCAGCGCGCCAACGTCATCTATGCACAGGCGCAGTCGGAGCTTTCCAACCGACTGTGGCGGGCGGCGATCGGCGATGGCGAGCGCGATCCGAACAAGAGCGGAATGCCGCTGGGTGGGGCCGGCATGTCGATGGATTCGCTGCTCGAAATGCTCGGCACGCAGGTGCCGCAAACGGCGCGCGGCAAGTGCAACTGCCGCTGCGACTGCGATTGCCACCGCGGTGGCGAAGATCGCGAAGGCGAACCCGGCGTGATCGCCAAGGCGCTGGGAGCCGCACCCGCGCCGGCAGCGGCAAGTTCGCGTCCATCTCCGCCACCGTTCGAAACCAACGCGACCGGCGACAACACGCCGCTCGCGCTAGGCCCGAACGCCCGATACCATGCCACGCTGGCCGAAGCCGGCGCGCGCAGCGGCATCCCCGCATCGGCTATCGCCGCGATCATCGATGCCGAAGCGGCAAAGGGCGGAGACGGCAGCTGGAATCCGCTGTCGCGCAACCCACGCTCCAGCGCCGCCGGGCTCGGCCAGTTCCTCAGCGGCACCTGGCAGACGCTCGCCGAACAGCCCGGCACCTGGCTCAACCAGGTAGCGCAACAACGCGGTTGGCTTACGGGATCGGGCAAAGTCGATCCGGCTCGGCGGGGCGAAGTGTTGGCGCTTCGCTATGATCCGCAAGCGTCGATCATGAGCGTCGCCGACATGGCGTGCAGCAATCTGCGCCAGCTCGAATCGGCCGGTCTCAAGGTACGCGCCGATTCGGAAACCTTGGCCAAGGCCGCTTATCTTGGCCACCATCTGGGGCTGGCGGATGCCCGGCGCTTCCTGGCCGGCGAAATCGCGCCCGCACGGGCCCGCCAGTTGCTGGCCGCCCAGATTGGCGGCGCGGCCGCCGATCAGCGCATTGCCAGTGCCGGCGATGCGAAAAGTGCGCACCGCGAATGGTTACTCGGCTTCATCGATCGCCGCATCCAGCCGGAAAAATTCTCCCTTTAAACCACGGGGATACACGCGCGCCGAGCGCGTTAACGGTCGTCGTTTCGACGAATTAACCATATTTTTTTCAATGACTTGTCCCTTCACGCGAATCGTCGCGCCTATAATAACCGAAATGGCTTTTCGGGATTCTACCTAAGCCCCGGGTTAGCAGTGTTTTAAGTTATTCAGCCCAAATCTGCCCCTGTCGACGGCGCCGAAACAATCGGACCCGCCGGCTCGAATCAGGGGAAGTTAGATGTCGAAGATCACGATCGCTCTCGAGGCAGCCGTTGCCACCGTTATCGAGAATTCGCCCAAGGACGGTACGCAGACCAACCGCCAGCGCGCCGAAATCGATCGTGCTTTCGCTCGCATCCTGAAGCTGATCGCACCCCGTATCCGCCACTTCATCCGCCAATATGGCCTGACCGCCCACTGGGACGATGCCGAGCAGTGCTGCGCCATCGCGGTGCACCGCGCCATCCAGGCCTATGAGCCCGAAAAGGCCCAGTTCACCACCTTCGTGAACTGGCAGATCCGCGGCGAGCTGCAGAGCCTGCGCTTCCGTCTGATGACCGATCAGCGCCCCTCGGCGAAGAAGGTCGAAGCCACCACCGTTTCGCTCACCGCGCTCGGCACCTCGGCCGATGGCGAGGAACTGTCGCCCGAAGCGATGATCGAAGACGAAGATGCGCTGTTCCGCACCGAAAGCGCCGCCTCCGATTACCTCGCCGATGGCGCGATCGCCTCGCTGATCGACGCCTATGTCGATCATCTCCGCAAGGTCGGCATGGAGCAGCTTCGCCGCCGCCCTCGCCCGAAGCGGGAAGAAGCAGCGCTGCGCCGCGAAGGGCCGCGCCTCCGCCACGCTACCCATGGCATCGACCCGGTCGAGCTGGAAAAGCTGGAAGCCAAGCTGGAGCGTGATCGCGAGATCGTCGCCCGCCGCGTGTTCCAGACCGCGACGCTGGACGATCTGTCGCTCGAAACCGGCGTCACCAAGGAGCGCGTCCGCCAGATCACCAAGCGCGCCGCCAAGGTGATCGCCGAAATCGCTGCCGCCGATCCCCGCTTCTCGGTCATGGCCGAATATGGCACTCCCGCCACCGCCAAGCGCCGCCAGCCGGCCGCTGCACGCAACGCAGCGCCGATCCTGCCGGACCCCAGCCAGCCGCACAATCTGCTGTCCAGCGTTCGCGCGATCGACCCGGCCAGCGTCGCCACCGTCGTTGCCGCAGAAGCGACCCGCGAGACCGTGGAAGCCATCTCATTGGCTGCGACCGCCGCACCGAGCAGCGCCGCGCTGCACTGATCCCGCATCGGGCAGGATCGTTCTATAATGGAAGAACAGCTCTTCCCCGGAACGGTTCGATGTCCCATGATTCGCGTGCCAATGATCTCGCCGCCCAGCACCTGCTTCCGCGGGCGAATTACAAGCTTACCGAACTGGCGGAAGAAGTAGCGCGCTGCGCGCGGCCGCTGCTGCCGGACGGCAGCAAGCTGTTCCTGGGGCTGGAGCAGAACGATGCCGGCTCGCTGCGGATGATCTGGTGGCGGGGCGACGACTTTCGCGTGATCGCGGAGATCGAGGCCACGCCCGAAGCCTTCTGTCCCGAAGACAGCGACGAGGGCATCCTGCAGGATGCGGCCGCCGCGTGTCTCACCTATCTCGCCGGGCGCTGGCCAACTCCGCCGCGCCGGCTCGGGATAATCACGGACGGCACCGGCGTCGCCTTCTCTCCCGCGCGCCCGGCCGTTGCCCAGGCGGGCTGGCTGATGGCGCACGCCAGCGGCGAAGCGCCGCTGACCGCCATCGTTGCGCTGGCGCCGCGCGGGCCGTGCGCCTTGCTCTGCACCCCCTCGGTCGCCCCCTCGCGCCATTGATCGGATGCGGCTGAAGCCGTGACAAGCCGCGCCGCCATGCTATGGCGCGGCCATGGGTGATCTGATCGCGATCGAAGGCGCCGACGGCGTAGGCAAGAATACGGCGGCGCGCGGGCTGTGCGCCGCGCTGAACGCACGCGGGCGCACTGCCACCGTACTCGGCTTTCCGCGCTATGGCGAAACCGTCGCCGGGGTGACCATCGGCCGGATGCTCGCCGGGGAGCTCGAGGTACCCGTCAGCCCCAAGGCGGCCGCCGTGCTTTATGCCCTTGATCGACTCGAATGGCGGGATGCGCTGCTCCAGGCGCAGGCGGAGCATGACGTGGTAGTGCTCGATCGCTATGTCGCGTCGAACATGGCGTATCAGGGCGCCAAGCTCGGCGGCGACGATGGCCGGGCGCTGATGGACTGGATCCTTGCGCTCGAAATCGGCCAGTTCGCCCTGCCTCGTCCACGCCTGTCGCTCTATCTGGATACGCCGTGGGATCTCGCCCGCGAACTGATCCTGCAAAAGGCGCAGCGCAGCTATACCGATCGCAGCTTCGACGAATATGAGGCGGATATCGCCCTGCAGCAGCGCGTACGCGGCAATTACGAGGCGATTGTCGCCGCCGATCTTCTGGGCCCGTGGCGCATCGTCCATGCGAGCGAAAACGGTGCGATGCGGGCTCCGGAAGCAATCGTGGAAGAAATCCTCTCTCATATTTGAAACTTAGAACGCGTGCGCTAATGCCGACGCTTGACATTTGCGTTCGTGGAGCGGCAATGGTAGCGCTATCACAATTTGAAATCAGCTAAGGGTGAGGGTCTTGGAAGCGTCTTCAGCAATGCTGCCTGCCGATCATACGCAGGCAATCTTGGTCGGTCGTGTTCTTACGCCGGCCGGTCCCAGCCCAGTTCTCCTCCGCAACGGGGACGTGATTGACGTATCGGCGACCGCGCCGACCGTCGCCGACCTGCTCGAACGCGACGATATCGCCACCCTTACCGGCGAGGTGCTGTGCAGCGTCGATGCGCTCGGCACCGATTCGGCGCCGCAGATTCTTGCGCCCGTCGACCTGCAGTGCGTCAAGGCGGCCGGCGTCACCTTCGCCGTTTCCGCGCTCGAGCGGGTGATCGAAGAACGCGCTCGCGGCGATGCCGACAAGGCTGCCGAGATTCGCGGCGATCTGGAAGCCAAGGTCGGTTCGGGCATCCGCTCGGTTGTCCCCGGCACGCCCGAAGCCGCCAGCCTGAAGGCCGCGCTGATCGATGCCGGCATGTGGTCGCAGTACCTCGAGGTCGCGATCGGCCCGGATGCGGAAGTATTCACCAAGGCGCCGGTGCTTTCGGCGATGGGTTGGGGCGCCGATATCGGCATCCGTTCCGACAGCGACTGGAACAATCCCGAGCCGGAAGTGGTGCTCGTCGTCGACCGCAACGGCACCATAAAGGGGGCAACCCTCGGCAACGACGTCAATCTGCGCGACTTCGAGGGCCGCAGCGCGCTGCTGCTCGGCAAGGCAAAAGACAACAACGCCTCCACCGCGATCGGCCCCTTCATCCGCCTGTTCGATGCCAGCTTCACGATGGACGATGTGCGCAGCGCCGTGGTCGATCTCACCATCGACGGGCCGGAGGGCTATCGCCTTTCGGGCACGAACAAGATGAGCGAGATCAGCCGCGATCCCACCGAACTCGTCCGCCAGACGCTGAGCGAGCACCAGTATCCGGACGGCTTCGCGCTGTTCCTCGGCACGTTGTTCGCGCCCGTGCAGGATCGCGACCATCCCGGCCGCGGCTTCACGCACAAGCCGGGCGATATCGTCCGCATCTCCACGCCGAAGCTCGGCACGCTCGTCAACCGCGTCACCACGTCGAAGGCCGCCGCGCCCTGGACGTTCGGCATCCGCGACCTGATGCGCAATCTCGCCGCGCGCGGCCTTCTCTCGAACTCGTAAGGTAGTCCATGTCCGAAGCCGATCTCCAGCAGGGCCCGATTCCGGCCGCTGAGCGTGCCGTCTATCCGAGCCTCAAGGGCAAGCGGGTCCTGATCACCGGGGGTGGTTCGGGCATCGGTGCCGGGCTGGTCGAAGGGTTCGTCCGCCAAGGCGCGGACGTGACCTTCTTCGACATCGCCGAGGAGGACTCGCAGGCGCTGGTCGCCAGCCTGTCGGGCGCGGCAATCGCGCCGCGCTTCTACAAGGTCGACCTCACCGACATCCGCGCCGCACAGGCGCAGGTTCAGGCGCTGATCGACGCCGAGGGCGCGTTCGACGTACTGCTGAACAACGCCGCGAATGACGACCGCCACACGATCGAGCAGGTGACCCCGGAGTACTGGGACAACCGCATGAACGTGAACCTGCGCCACCAGTTCTTCATGGCGCAGGCGGTGATCCCGGCGATGAAGGCGAAGCGCGCCGGCGTGATCATCAACCTCGGCTCGATCTCCTGGCACCTGGCACTCGAGGAGTTGACCCTCTACCAGACCGCCAAGGCAGCAATCGAAGGCCTCACCCGCAGCCTGGCGCGCGAGCTGGGCCCGGACGGCATCCGCTCGGTCTGCATCGTCCCCGGCAACGTCAAGACGCCGCGCCAGATGAAGTGGTACACGCCCGAGGGCGAGGCCGAGATCGTCAAGGCGCAGTGCCTGCCCGGCCGCCTGGTGCCCGATGATATCGCAGCGGCGGCGCTGTTCCTTGCATCGGACGATGCACGCCTGATAACGAGCCATGAATTCTTCGTGGATGCAGGCTGGAGATAAGATGACCGACAAGGTGGTGGTTTCGGCGCCGGAGAGCGTGTGGGGGCTCAGCGCCCCGCTTCTCGAAGGCCCGGTCTGGGTGGAGCGCGACGCCGCGCTGTGGTTCGTCGATATCAAGAGCCACAAGATCCACCGCTATGATCCCGCCACCGGCGACAAGCAGAGCTGGGACGCGCCGGCCCAGGTGGGCTTTGCGCTCCCGGCCGCCAGTGGCGGCTTCGTGGCCGGCCTGCAGACCGGTCTCGCCAAGTTCGATCCGGCCGATGGCAGCTTTACCCCGCTGATCGATCCCGAGCCCGATCTGCCCGGCAACCGGCTGAACGACGGCACCGTCGATCCGGAAGGCCGGATGTGGTTCGGCACGATGGATGATGGCGAGAGCGCAGCAACCGGCACCATCTATCGCCTCGCCGCAGACGGTAGCTGTGTGCCTTCCAGCCCGAAGGTCTCGATCACCAACGGCCCTGCGGTATCGCCGGACGGCAAGACGCTCTACCATGTCGATACGTTGGGGGCGGTGGTCTATGCCTGCGACATCGACGCCGAGGGCGCGCTGGTCAACCGCCGCGAATTCGTCCGCATCGCCGAGGGCGAGGGCTTCCCGGATGGTCCTTGCGTCGACAGCGAAGGCTATGTGTGGGTGAGCCTCTATGCAGGCTCAGAGGTTCGCCGCTATTCGCCGGCGGGCGCGTTGGTCGAGACCGTCCCCTTCCCCGTCGATGCCATCACCAAGATCGCGTTTGGCGGCCCGGACCTGAAGACGGTGTATGCCACCACCGCGAACAAGCACCTGTCCGCCGAGGACAAGGCCGCCCGTCCGACTTCGGGCGACCTGTTCAGCTTCCGCGTGACGGTCGCCGGCCAACCGGGATCGATGATCCGGGTCGGAGCATAAGGAAGCGCCCAGCGGCGTGCCCGCCCTTTTCACCCCCTCCCGCTCGCGGGAGGGGTAGGCAGCGGCCAACAACGTCAGCCCTGGCGGTACATTGCCCGCGTCAGCCCTGCGATGCCGCTGCGCACCCGTTCCCAGCCCGCATCCCCCGTCAGGTCCAGCCCCAGGAAGCGCCCGCTCGCGGCACCGGACAGCACCAGTTGCTGGATGGCCGCGATCAGCAGTGCGTTGAGCATCGGCGCATCGATCCCCGACGGCCGCTGCAACGTGCCCCGCTCACGCGCGATCCATGCACTAAGCGCCTTGCCGCGCGCCTCCGAAAAGGCCGTGGCGAGCTTCGACGAGGCGGAGAGTTCCCAAGCCAGGATCTTCTGCGCCAGCGGATCGCTGCGCAGCGCATCAAGCAGCGCCACCGCGACCCGCGCCATCAGTTCGGCATAGTCGGCAGGCGGCGTGCGGTGATCGGGTTGCGCGAGCGCGGATTGCATCCAGGTGGAAACATCCTCGGCAATGGCCTCCGCCAGCCCATCCATGCCGCCGAAATAGCGATAGATCAGCTGTTTGTCGTATCCGGCCGCGCGGGCGATGGCGTTCACCCCCCAACCGGCGAACCCCTTCTCCGCCAGCAGCGCCTTGGCGGCCGCCAGGATCGTCGCACGCGTGCTCGCCGCGTTGCGCGGCCGCTTCGCCGGTGCCTCGGTGTCCACGCCTTCCCTTCCCCCAACTCACAGGAAGGCGTTAACTATCACTGGATAGTGACACGCGCCACCTCCGGATCGGTCCGGAGGGGGCGCAGGATCACGCCGTCGCCAGTGCTACGTCGTAGCTGGCGGTGGTCTTGGCCGCCACTTCCTCGGCCGTCACGCCGGGTGCCAGCTCGATCAGCCTAAACGGCGAAGCATGATCGGCACGGCTGAACACGGCGAGATCCGTGATGATCATGTCCACCACGTTCTTGCCGGTCAGCGGCAGCGTGCATTCGGGAATGAATTTGGGGCTGCCGTCCTTGGCGTTGTGTTCCATCACGACGATGATCTTCTTGACGCCGGCAACCAGGTCCATTGCCCCGCCCATCCCCTTGATCATCTTGCCGGGGATCATCCAGTTGGCGATGTCGCCCCCCTGGCTCACTTCCATTGCGCCGAGCACGGTCAGGTCGATATGCCCGCCGCGGATCATCGCGAAGCTGTCCGACGAGCTGAAATAGACCGAGCTGGGCAGTTCGCTGATCGTCTGCTTGCCTGCGTTGATCAGGTCGGGATCCTCGTCGCCTTCTAGCGGGAACGGGCCGATGCCGAGCATGCCGTTCTCGGACTGGAGCGTCACTTCCACGCCCGCGGGGATGTGGTTCGCCACCAGCGTAGGAATGCCGATGCCCAGATTGACGTAGAAGCCGTCCTGCAGCTCCTGCGCGGCACGCGCCGCCATTTCGTCGCGGGTCCAGGCCATTATCGCTTCTCCTGCGGGTCCGCCCAGCGTGTCGCCGGCGGGAAGGTTTGGTCATAGGTGGAACCGAGCCCGGTTCCGTACACGGGATTGGGCAGCACGAACCAGCTGCGGCCCCACATTGCCCCGATCGCCGGTCCGGCGGCGGCAGTGCGGCGTTCGGGCGGGCGGAGCGGTGCGAACAGATCGGTGAAGTCGCCCAGCTGATCACCGCCCATCGCCACCACGCACCATCGCTGTGCGATGGCGGCGCGGCGGCCGTCCTTGGCGGATTTGCCGTCGACATCGCCCTTCAGAAACAGCGTTTCGCCGTGCTTGGCGGGGCCGATGCCGGCAAAGGCGATCGCCGCTTCCGTCTCGGCGGCGTTTGCGGCGGCGCGATTGGTGTTGAAGATCACCGCAACGCCCATCGCCCGCAGCGCCCGCACCGCCTCGATCGCGCCCGGCACTGCCGCGACCTTGCTGGCGCCGGTCTTCTCCCAGCGATCCCAGCGGGCAGAATCCCAGCCGCCGGTGCGCTGCGCATCGTCGCCTTCATAGCCCAGGTTGAGCACCATCGTCTCGTCTACGTCGAACACCGCTGCCGGGGGCTTGTCGCCGCAGGATTCGAAGCGCGGTGCAGCCAGCGTCGCACCGGGTGCGAGAACCGCCGAGGTGGAGACACCCTTGGCCATGCGGGTGCGCACGCTGTCCACCAGCGCGTTATACGCCTGCACGCTGAGCGCCGCCGCCTCGCCAGAGCCGTAGAGATACTGCATGCCCGCGGGCACGGCACCAGGCGCGGCGACGGGTGCAGGCGGCGCCTGCATTACCGTCGTGTCGACGACGCAGCCCGAAAGTGCCAAGCCGGCCGCCAGCAGCAGCCCTGCCCGGATCATACCGCCTCGCGCGAGCGCACGGTGCGGAATTCGATCTTCTTGTCGTACGGCGCGCCGACGATCATCCGCTTCACATAGATGCCCGGAAGGTGGATCTGGTCTGGATCGAGGCTGCCGACCGGTACCACTTCCTCCACCTCCGCGATGCAGAGGTGGCTGGCGGTGGCCATCGGCTGGTTGAAGTTGCGCGCCGTCTTTCGGAAGATCAGGTTGCCCGCCTCGTCGGCCTTCCAGCCCTTGATGATCGAGATGTCGGCGCGAATGCCGCGCTCGAGGATATATTCCTCGCCGTCGAACACCTTCACTTCCTTGCCCTCAGCCACCTTCGTGCCGACGCCGGTCTTGGTATAGAAGCCGGGGATGCCCGCGCCGCCGGCGCGGCAACGCTCGGCCAGCGTGCCCTGCGGGCAGAACTCCACCTCGAGCTCGCCGGAGAGATACTGCCGCTCGAATTCCTTGTTCTCGCCGACGTACGAAGAGATCATCTTCTTCACCTGACGGCTGCGCAGCAGCTTGCCCAGGCCCTCGTTGTCGATGCCGGCATTGTTGGAGGCGATGGTGAGATCCTTGACGCCCGAAGCCTGGATCGCGTCGATCAGCCGCTCGGGGATGCCGCACAGGCCGAAACCGCCCGCGCAGATCATCATCCCGTCGAACAGCAGCCCTTCCAGCGCTGCGTTCGCGTTGGGGTAGAGCTTGTCCATCGACGATTCCCTCCATCTGATTGCGGCGGCGATAATACCGGCGGGGCGGCCCGGTCAAGCGAACCTGAACCGGCTTTCAACTTTGGCGCGGGCGTCGCGACCCTGCCGTCGCGCCGTTCGGAACAGGACGTCCTGCAGGCACAGCACGCTCCATTTTCGTACCTTGCAACAGACGAAGCCATTACATCCCTGCACGATAGGACATAGTATTTCCTACCACACCATCTGCATCTATATTTATGTTTCACCGGCCCGATATAGTTCCGACTCGCCTCTGGAAGCACTCTGTGCCAATATTATCTTGGCTTGACTGGCTTCAATCCTGAACGATGGAGGGTAAGATGGGGGCAATGGCTTGGATTCAACTACTCGTGCTCGGCGGGCTTGCCGGGGCCATGGGTCAGGCGATTCGTGTGATCGTCGGAATGAAGAAACTCAACGATCAGGCTTCGACCTCGAACGCCACGCTGGCGGAGATGATCGTGCCATCGCAGCTGATCGTGTCGCTGCTGATCGGCTTCATCGCGGGAGCGCTCGCCGCGGCGCAGCTGATCCAGAACCTTGCGCAGATTTCGGCCGAGCAGATCTTCACGCTTGCCGCCGCCGGCTATGCCGGAGCGGACTTCATCGAAGGGTTTATGTCCCGCTTCGCACCGAAAGAGGGCAACGGCACACCCACCCCGACGTCCGTGCCAGCAACTGCCGCGGATGGAGCGGTCGGCTGATGGCGGGGGCAGGTACGACGCCGATCAGCGGGACGGTGCGCACGACCACGCTGGTCAATCTCCGCTCCGGGGCGCCACGGACGAGCGCGCCGGTCGTTCGCAAGCTGGCGCCAGGCACCACCATCGCCGTTACGAGCGTGGCGGTGGGCGATCCGGTGCAGGGCAATGCGCTGTGGTACGGCACCGCCGAGCAGAACTTCGTGTGGAGCGGCGGGTGCGGCGCGTTGCAACCGGCACCGGCTGCCCCTGTGGCGGCCGCCGGGCTGCCACGCATTCCGGCGGTGGTCGATCTCTACCATCGCAACAGCGTCACCGATTTCGCTGCAGCGCGCGCGGCCGGCGTGCTCGGCATCATCCACAAGGCGACGACCGGCACCAGCGGCCGCGACGAACTCTACGACGATCGCCGTGCGGCCGCCACCAAAGCGGGGCTGCTATGGGGCGCCTATCATTGGGGCACCGCCCTGCCCCCGGCGGCGCAGGTGGAGAATCTGCTTGCCTGGGCCAAGCCCGACGACCGCACGCTGATCGCGCTGGACTACGAACCGAGCCCGAACAACCAGATGACGCTGGACGGCGCCCGCGAATTTCTCGAGCGGATCTACGACAAGCTCGGCCGCCGCGCAGTGTTGTATTCGGGGCACCTGATCAAGGAGCAGCTCGGCAATCAGGTCGATCCGTTCTTCGGCGCGCACCGGCTGTGGCTGGCGCAATATTCGGGGACGGCCGTCGTCCAGCGCAGCTGGAACAGCTATTGGCTGTGGCAATATTCGGACGGTCCTACGCAGGTGCCCGGTATTCCCGGTGACGCGGCCGGCGGCGTCGATCGCAACCATTATGCCGGCAGCGCGGAACAGCTCGCCGCCGAATGGGCAAGCTGAACGCTCGACTTGGCGGCCCCCGCGCGCCTACCATGGCGGCATGACCGCAAAACGCACCGGGGGCCGCATCCTCGTCGACAATCTGGTGGCGCAGGGCTGCGACCGGATCTTCCAGGTACCGGGCGAGAGCTTTCTCGCCGTGCTCGATGCGCTGCACGACACGCCCGACATCGATGTCGTCACGTGCCGGCAGGAAGGCGGCGCCGCGTTCATGGCTTGCGCGGACGGGGCGATGACCGGGCGGCCGGGCGTGTGCTTCGTGACGCGCGGACCAGGCGCCACCAATGCCAGCATCGGCGTGCATGTCGCACTGCAGGATTCGCAGCCGATGCTGCTGTTCGTGGGCGATGTCGACCGAGGCATGCGCGACCGCGAGGGGTTTCAGGAAGTCGATCTGCCGGCAATGTTCGCGCCGCTCGCCAAATGGGCGACGCGTATCGAGGATGCGCGGCGCATCCCCGAATATGTGGCACGCGCCTGGAACGTCGCGACCTCGGGCCGGCCGGGGCCGGTGGTGATCGCGCTCCCGGAGGACATGCTCCTGGACGTCGTTGAGGCTGTCGATCGCCCCGCCGTCGCCGAGCCGATCCAGGCGGCCGACCCGTTCGACCTCGATCAGCTGTTCGAATTGCTGCGCGGCGCCGAGCGACCGATCGCGATCGTGGGCGGCGGCGGTTGGGATTCGGACACGGCCGAGGACTTCGCCCGCTTCGCGGAAACGATCGACCTCCCAGTGGCCTGCGCGTTCCGGCGGCAGGATGCGATCGACAACACCTCGCCGATATGGGCGGGGAACCTCGGCTATGGCCCAAGCCCCAGGCTGGTCGAACGGATCCGGGCGGCGGATCTGCTGCTCGTCGTCGGTGCGCGACTCGGTGAGGCGACGACCGATGGCTACAGCCTGATCACGCCGGATCATCCGGGCCAGATGCTGGTCCATGTCCATCCCGATCCCGGCGAGTTCCACCGCGTCTATCGCGTCGATCTGCCGATCTGCGCCCGGCCTTTCGAATTCGCCGTTGCCGCGGCCGCGATGGTCGAAGCGGCGGGCTTGCCTCGCTTCGACGGTGCCGCCGCGCACGCCGAATGGCTGGAATGGTCGACACCGCAGCCCCGCGAGGGCGTGGCGCTGGACCTGGGCCAATGTGTTGCCGCCATGCGCACTGCGCTGCCGGCGGACACAATCATCTGCAACGGCGCGGGCAACTTCTCGGGCTGGTGGCATCGCTACTGGCACTACGCTCCGCAGCCGAGCCAGCTCGCCCCCACTGCCGGTGCGATGGGCTATGGCGTGCCCGCCGCCGTCGCCGCCGCGCGCCGCTTTCCGGAACGTCGCGTCATAGCGTTGGCGGGTGACGGCGATTTCCTGATGAATGGCCAGGAACTGGCCACCGCCGTGCAATATGGCTGCGATCTGCTGGTGATCGTGGTGGATAACGGCGCCTATGGCACCATCCGGATGCACCAGGAGCGTGAGTTCCCGGCGCGCCTTTCCGGCACCACCCTGCACAATCCCGATTTCGCCGCCCTGGCGCGCGCCTATGGGGGATGGGCCACCAGCGTCGACACTACCGAAGCCTTCGCTCCCGCGCTGGCTGAAGCGTTGGCCCGGCCCGGCCTCAAGCTGTTGCATTGCAAGACGGATATCGAATTTATCAGCCCCGCCACCACCGTCCAGAAGCTGCGGAATCGCTGAAAGGATAGGAACCCATTAACCGCCTCTGCTTACATTGGGCACATGGTACAGCAGATGGTTGATCGGTGGCGTACGGCGCATCTCGGCAAGCGGGGGGATCGCGCCCGAATCAACGGTCAGCCGGTCTGGCAGCGGGAATGGCGCTGGATCGACAAGAAGACGGTGCGCCTGCCCCATCCGCTGCATACCAGCGACATGTTCTCGTTCATGATCTGCGAAATCGGCCCGGCAACGGCCCCGGTGCGATTCGCCGCCGCGCAGGTCGAGCCCGATCTATGGGCGTTCTACGTGCCAGACTGATCGGCTTCTTCAGCCCCTCTTCGCTGGACGAGGATTCAAGGCCCCAAAACCGCGAACGGGCCGCGCCTTTCGGCACGACCCGTCCAAATGTCCGGTCTCTCAAACGGCTCAGATGTCGTCGCCGAGGGCGCCCTTCACCTTGCCGCCGAACTGCTGGGCCTTGCCCTTGGCTTCCTGCGCCGCGCCTTCGTCGCGCGTTTCGGGGTTGCCGCTCTGCTGCTTCACCTTGCCGGCCAGCTCATTGAGATTGCCTTTGATCTTGTCGGTCAGCTCGCCCATGATCGATACTCCTGGCTAAGGTCGGGTGCCACACAACACGACACCTGCGACTTGCCTGAAATAACGTGCATCGGGCTGAACCGGTTCCCGCTCAGCCGCGCGTCGCCTCGTCGAGAAACGCCATGGTTGCGCGCCATGCTTCCAGCGCGCCTTGCGGGTTCTTGGTCCGCAACAGTGTCGAGCTGCCATGCACACCGCCCAGCTTCGGCACGAACTGCGTCTTCTGGGTTGCCGGCGACGCGGCGAGGATCGTCCGCGCGGCATCCACTTCATGCCCATCCTGGGAGGAAGTGACGAAGATCGGCACGGTGACCTGCTTCGCTGCGCGCGCCACCGCACCCTTGTCGTCAAGATACTCCGCAGGCGAAAAGGCGAGCAGCGCCTTCACTGCGCCGGGATGCGCGGCTGCGAGCGGGAAGACCAAGGCCGCTGAATAGCTGCTGCCCCACAGCACGATCGGCATCTTCTGCTGCTGCGCCCATGCAAAGGCGGCATCGAGGTCCTGCTGCGCCTCCGCATAGCTGGCCGAATGGCCGCGCGCCTTCACCGTTTCGTTCACGCCGTACAGATCGCCGCCTGCGCGCTGATCGATTCGCAGCGAGGAATAGCCGGCCTGCGCCAGCTGGGGCGCGAGCAGCGCATATTCGTCCTTGCCTGACTTGTCCTGGTGGAACAGCAGGAGCAGCGCCTTGGGCTTTGCTGCGCGGGTATAGACGCCGGCGATCTTCACCCCGTCGGCGGCGGTCAGCGTCACCGGCTCGGCCGAGATCGGGCCTTCGTTGACGACGGGGTCGGACTGCGGCCGGGGATGGCAGCCCGCCACCGCGACCAGCGCCAGCACCGCCAGTCCAGCCGCGCGCATCAGATGAGCCCCGCCAGCGGGCTCGACGGATCGGCATAGCGGCGCTTCGCCATGCGGCCTGCGCGATAGGAAAGCCGCCCGGCCTCCACCGCCGCCTTCATCGCCGCCGCCATCAGGATCGGGTCCTTGGCCTCGGCGATCGCGGTATTCATCAGCACGCCGTCGCAGCCCAGCTCCATCGCCACCGCCGCGTCCGATGCCGAGCCGACGCCGGCATCCACCAGCACCGGCACCTTGGCGCCCTCGACGATCAGCCGGATCGTCACCTGGTTCTGAATGCCGAGGCCCGATCCGATCGGTGCGCCGAGCGGCATGATTGCGACGGCGCCGGCATCCTCCAGCCGCTTGGCGGCGATGGGATCGTCGACGCAGTAGACCATCGGCTTGAAGCCTTCCTTGGCCAGCACCTCGGTCGCGCGCAGCGTCTCGACCATGTCCGGGTAGAGCGTACGCGCCTCGCCCAGCACTTCCAGCTTCACCAGCTCCCAGCCGCCCGCCTCGCGCGCCAGCCGCAGCGTTCGGATCGCCGATTCGGCATCGAAGCAGCCCGCGGTGTTGGGAAGATAGGTGATCTTCTTCGGATCGATATAGTCGGTGAGCATCGGCGCCTTGGGGTCGCTCACGTTCACCCGGCGCACCGCGACGGTGACGATCTCGGCGCCCGAGGCGGCCACGGCGGCCGCGTTCTGCTCGAAATCCTTATACTTGCCGGTGCCGACGATGAGGCGCGAGCGGAAGGTCTTGCCCGCCACCGTCCAGCTGTCGTCCGCCAGCGGGCCGGCATGGTCGCCGCCACCCACGAAATGCACGATTTCCAGCTCGTCTCCATCTTCGACGATCACCTGGGACAGCGTCGAGCGCGGCACCACCTCTAGATTGCGTTCCACCGCGAGCTTTTCGGGCACCAACCCCAGCTCCTCGGCCAGCTGCGCGAGCGTAAGCCCGGCGGTGATGCGCTTGTGTTCGCCGTTGACGCGGATGGAGACGGTGCCGTCGCTATGCATGAAGAGCCTTGGATTTGATCGGAGACGCCGGCTCATATAGGGAGGACCGCATCCTGCCCGCAACCGAAAGGCGCCTGCTTTGGCCGATACGATCTTCGTCTTGAACGGTCCCAACCTGAATTTGCTGGGCCTGCGCGAGCCGGAAATCTATGGGTCGGACACGCTGGACGACATTGCTGGCATGCTGGAGGACCGCGCCCGCGAGCTTGGCCTGGAGATCGAGATGCGCCAATCGAACCACGAGGGCCATCTGATCGACTGGCTGCACGAGGCACAGGCCGATGGCGCCCGCGCCGTCCTCCTCAATCCGGGCGGCTACACCCACACCTCGGTCGCGCTACACGATGCGATCAAGAGCATCCGAACGCCGGTGATCGAAGTGCACCTCTCCAATCCGCACGCTCGTGAATCCTTCCGCCACACGAGCTTCGTCGGCCGTGCTGCGAAAGGCACAGTGGCCGGGTTTGGTGCAAACTCCTATATGCTCGCGCTTGAAGCAGCCGCGCGTCTCTGACAGAGGGCGCCGTTTCATTTACCGAATTTCAAAAGAAGGGTCGTATGGCCGAAGAATCCAAATCGGGTGCAATGATGGTCGACATCGAGCTGGTCCGCCAGCTCGCCGCCGTGCTCGATGACACCCAGCTGACCGAAATCGAAGTCGAAGACGGCGAACGCCGCGTCCGGGTCGCCCGCAAGGTGACGGCGGCGTCTGCGCCGGTCCAGTATGCGGCGCAGCCTGCGCCGATGCTCGCCGCCGCGCCGGCCGCAGCCGCTGCCCCGGCCGAGATCGTCGCCGCGCCACAGCCGGCCGCCAACGCGGTCAAGTCGCCGATGGTCGGCACCGCCTATCTGAAGCCCAATCCGGAAGCGAAGACCTTTGTCACCGTTGGCCAGCAGGTCGCCGCGGGCGACACGCTGCTGATCATCGAGGCGATGAAGGTGATGAACCCGATCCAGGCGCCCACCGCCGGCACGGTCAAGGCTATCCTGGTCGAGAACGGCCAGCCGGTCGAGTTCGACCAGCCGCTCGTCGTGGTCGAGTAACGGAACGGCCATGCCCGAGATCAAGAAGCTGCTGATCGCCAATCGCGGCGAGATCGCGCTGCGCATCCACCGCGCCTGCCATGAAATGGGCATCAAGACGGTGGCGGTGCACTCCACCGCCGATGCCGATGCGATGCATGTGCGCCTGGCGGACGAGGCGATCTGCATCGGCCCGCCGTCGGCGGCGGAGAGCTATCTCAACATCCCGAACATCATCTCGGCCGCCGAGATCTCGGGCGCGGATGCGATCCACCCGGGCTATGGCTTCCTTTCGGAGAACGCCCAGTTCGCCGAGATCGTCGAGGCGCACGGGCTGATCTTCGTCGGCCCCAAGCCCGAGCATATCCGCACCATGGGCGACAAGATCGAGGCGAAGCGCACCGCCGGCGCGCTCGGCCTGCCGCTGGTGCCGGGCTCGGACGGCCCGATCGCGGATCTGGAAGAAGCCAAGGCGATCGCCGCCAAGGCCGGCTATCCGGTGATCATCAAGGCTGCCTCGGGCGGCGGTGGTCGCGGCATGAAGGTCTGCACCAGCGAGGACCAGCTCGAAACGCTGATGCAACAGGCCGGCAGCGAGGCGAAGGCTGCGTTCGGCGATGCCACCGTCTATCTTGAGAAGTATCTCGGCAATCCGCGCCACATCGAATTCCAGGTGTTCGGCGACGGCAACGGCAACGCGATCCATCTCGGCGAGCGCGACTGCTCGCTCCAGCGCCGCCACCAGAAGGTGCTCGAAGAGGCGCTGTCGCCGGTCATCACGCCGGAAGAGCGCGCGCGCATGGGCGGGATCGTCGCTAAGGCGATGTCCGACATGGGCTATCGCGGCGCCGGCACGATCGAGTTCCTGTGGGAAAATGGCGAGTTCTACTTCATCGAGATGAACACCCGCCTCCAGGTCGAGCATCCGGTGACCGAGATGATCACCGGCATGGACCTGGTCCGCGAACAGATCCGCGTCGCCGAAGGGCATGGCCTGTCGGTGCGCCAGGAGGATCTGGAGTTCCGCGGCCACGCGATCGAATGCCGCATCAACGCCGAGGATCCGCGGACTTTCGCACCCTCGCCGGGCACGATCACCCACTTCCACGCGCCGGGCGGCATGCACGTCCGCGTCGATAGCGGCATCTATTCGGGCTACCGGATCCCGCCTTACTATGATTCGATGATCGCCAAGCTGATCGTCTATGGCCGCACCCGCGAGGGCTGCATCCTGCGACTGAAGCGCGCGCTCGAGGAGTTCGTGGTCGACGGCATCAAGACGACGATCCCGCTCCACCAGGCACTGCTCGACGATCCCGAGTTCCAGAAGGGCGAGTACACGATCAAGTGGCTCGAGGAGTGGCTGGCTCGCCAAGACGAGACAGCCGCGGCGTGAAGGCCACGATTTACCACAACCCGCGCTGCTCCAAGTCGCGCGAGGCGCTGGCGATCCTCAAGGACGCCGGCGCCGAGGTGGAGGTGATCGAATATCTGAAGACCCCGCCGGCCCGCGAGACGCTGGCGGAGCTGTACAAGCGTGCGGGGATGACCGCCCGTGAAGGCCTGCGCATCGCGGAGGGCGCCGCCAAGCCGCTGAAAGGGGCGGACGACGACACCATCCTCGACGCGATGGCGGCGAACCCGATCCTGATCGAACGCCCGCTGGTGGTAACCGAGCGCGGCGTGCGGCTGGGTCGCCCGCCGGAAAAGGTGCGGGAAATCCTGTAAAAAGCTCCTCCCCGGTACGGGGAGGAATTTTTCAGCCCCGCACCCCCGCCACAATCGTCTCGCGCCACGGCGTGGTCGGGCGGCCGATCAGCCCGGACAGCGTCTTCGAATCATCGAACAGGGCGCCGTCCGCGACCCGCGCATCGCTGTCCGCGAGGATCGCCGCGAACGGGCCCGGCAACCCCGCGCCTTCCAGCGCCTTGGCATAGTCCGCCTGCGGCAGGTCCTGATACGCCACCGGCTTGCCCGAGGCCTCGGCCAGCGCCGCCGCCAGTTCGGCGTGGGTGAAACCGCTATCGCCGGCCAGCTCGAACGTCCCCGCCTCGCCACGCGCCAGCACCACTGCGGCCGCTTCGGCATAATCCGCCCGCGCCGCACCCGAGACCAGCCCCTCGCCCGCGCTGCCGATCAGCACGCCATGCTCGATCGCGGGGCCGGCGCTCATCAGGTAATTCTCGGTGTACCAGCCGTTGCGCAGCAGTGCATGCGGCACGCCGCTGGCGGCAAGCAGCTCCTCGGTCGCCTTGTGCTCGACCGCCATCTGCATCGGCGAGGTCTGCGCGCGGAGCAGGCTGGTATAGGCGATCAGCGCCACCCCCGCCGCCTTCGCCGCGTCGATCACCGCGCGGTGCTGCGGCACGCGGCTGCCGATCGCATTGCCCGAGATAAGCAGCAGGCGGGTGACACCCGCAAGGCTCGAGGGCAGCGTTTCCGGTGCATCATAGTCGAACGGGCGCACCGTCACGCCCTTGGCGGCGAAATCGGCGACGCTTTCGGGATTGCGCACCAGCGCGACGATCTGGCCGGGGGCAACCTTGCCCAGCAGCGACTCGATCACGAGGCGGCCCAGCTGGCCCGAGGCTCCGGTAACGGCGAACATGGCAGGTCTTCCTTTCGGTTGTGGATTGACGCCTGCGATCTAGCGCCCCACTTACGAATCGTAAGTACGCACACAAAGGTAAGTATTAAAAATGTCGAGCGAGGCGCTTCGCACCCCCTCCCGCACGCTGGCCGCGATGATGGATCGCGGCGATGTGTTCGTGCCCGATTGCCCGTCGCGCGCCGTGCTCAAGCGGATCACCAGCAGCTGGGGCCTGCTCGTGCTGGTGGCGCTGCAGGATGGTACCCGCCGCTTCAGCGAGTTGCGCCGACGCGTGAACGGGGTGAGCGAACGCATGCTCGCCCAGACGCTCCAGCAGTTGGAGGTACATCATCTCGTCACGCGTCGCAGCCTGCCGGTGGTGCCCCCGCATGTCGAATACAGCCTGACCCCGCTCGGGCGCGACGCTGCCGCCAAGGTCGAGGATCTGGTCGAGTGGATCCAGGCCAACCTTGCCGATCTGATGCCGGCATCGCTGGACGAGGCGGCAGAATAGCGCCCATCCCGCAGTGTACCACGTCGCGCCGCCATGGCATGGCACGCCGCCATGATCGCCGCCATCGCCACCCTGCTCCTCTGCCAGCTGCTCGGCGAGGGGATCCACCTGCTCTCCGGCCTGCCGCTGCCCGGCGCTGTGATCGGCATGTTCCTGCTGCTTGGCTGGCTGCTGCTCCGCCCGGGCGAACGGCCCGCCCTGGTGCAGGTCTCTGCCTGGCTCACCGCGCATCTTTCGGTGATGTTCGTACCCGCCGCCGTCGGCCTGATCGAGGAGGGGCCCGTGCTGGCGAAGAACGGCGTCGCGATCATCCTTGCGACCCTCGCCTCGACGCTGCTGACCATGGTGGTGACCGCGCTCGTTTTCCGCTGGGCGCTGGCGAGGATGGAGCCGGGCGCATGAGCGTGCTCTGGCAGTCTCTTCAGACCACACCGCTCCTGTGGCTCACCACGACGCTGCTCGTGTTCGAAGGCGCCGACCGCCTGTCGAAGCGCAGCAATCGCCACCCGCTCTGCCATCCGGTACTGACCGCGACCCCGGTGCTGATCGCGATCCTGCTCGCCACGCGCACCCCTTATCCCGTCTATGCCAAGCACACGGCAATGCTCAGCTTCCTGCTGGGCCCGGCGACGGTGGGGCTGGCGGTGCCGCTGTGGCGCAACCGCGCGCTGGTCCGCCGTGTCGCCGTCCCCCTGTTGCTCGCCCTGTTCGCCGGCTCGCTGACCGCAATCGCTAGCGTCACCGGCATCGTCTGGGCGTTCGGCGGCACCGCGCAGATCCTCGCAACGGTCGCGCCGCGTTCGGTTACGACGCCGGTCGCGATGGCGCTGGCGACTCAACTCGGCGGCATCCCGGCGCTGGCGGCAGTGGTGGTGCTGATCGCCGGCGTGTTCGGCGCGATGGTTGCCACGCCGCTCCTGAACGCGTTGCGGATCGCGGACTATCGGGTCCGCGGGTTTGCGGCCGGCGTATCCGCCCATGGCATCGGCACCGCCCGCGCCTTTCAAGTTTCCGAACTCGGCGGCACCTTCGCAGGCATCGGCATGGCACTCAACGCCGTGATGACCGCGCTGCTGCTGACGCTCTGGGCAGTGCTGTAGTCGCCCCTATTCGTCCGTCACATCCTGTTTGGTGCCATAGAGCCGCACCGGCTGGCGATCGCGGCACTCCACGTCCGCCGTCAGCCGCATCCGGCGAAACGCGCCGTCGCGGCGTTGGATCGTCACATCGATGGTGAAGCTGCTTGCCTCGGCAATCGCTCGGCTTCGCACCGCCTCCAGCAGCGCCGCCGATTCCGGCGTGTACATCGCCACCGCCTCGCCCCGCGTCACCACCAGGCCGCGGGGAAATCCGAACAGGTCATAGACTCCGGGAGACCAGCGCAATGCATTCGTCAGCAGGTCGCACTCCCACGCCGCCGGCAATGGTGCCAGCGGATCGTCGGCGCGCAGTCCACAGCCGGAAAGGGGCAGGATGGGCATACCGCCTGATAGCACAATCTATGTTAATGGCATCTTCGCTTCTTCTGCTGCAACTGCCGGGGTGACGCGCGGCGAACACCCCGCTAAGGGGTCCGGCCATGACCCAGATCACGCCCGAGATCGTGGCCGAGCACGGCCTGTCGCCCGAAGAATATGACCGCGTCCTGAAGGCGCTCGGTCGCGAGCCGAACCTGACCGAGCTCGGCATCTTCTCGGTGATGTGGTCCGAGCATTGCAGCTACAAGTCCAGCCGCATCCACCTGAAGAAGCTGCCGACCACCGGCCCGCAGGTGATCTGCGGCCCCGGCGAGAATGCCGGCGTCGTCGACATCGGCGACGGCCAGGCAGCCATCTTCAAGATGGAGAGCCACAACCACCCGAGCTACATCGAGCCCTATCAGGGTGCGGCGACCGGCGTGGGCGGCATCCTGCGCGACGTGTTCACCATGGGCGCGCGCCCGATCGCCAACATGAACGCGCTGCGCTTCGGCCGGCCCGATCATCCCAAGATGAAGCACCTGATCGCCGGGGTCGTCCATGGCATCGGCGGCTATGGCAATTGCGTCGGCGTGCCGACGGTCGGCGGCGAGGTGAACTTCCACCCGGCCTATGACGGCAACATCCTGGTCAACGCGATGACCGTGGGCATCGCCGATACGGACAAGATCTTCTATTCGGCCGCCTCGGGCGTCGGCAATCCGATCGTCTATGTCGGCTCCAAGACCGGCCGCGACGGCATCCACGGCGCCACCATGGCCTCGGCCGATTTCGGCGAGGATTCGGAAGAGAAGCGCCCCACCGTCCAGGTCGGCGATCCGTTCACCGAGAAGCTGCTGATCGAAGCCTGCCTCGAGCTGATGGCCTCGGACGCGATCGTCGCGATCCAGGACATGGGCGCCGCCGGCCTCACCTCCTCCTCGGTCGAAATGGCGTCGAAGGGCGGCGTCGGCATCGAGCTGATCATGGACGACGTGCCCCAGCGCGAAACCGGCATGACGCCCTATGAGATGATGCTCTCCGAGTCCCAGGAGCGCATGCTGATGGTGCTCAAGCCCGGCCGCGAGGATTTCGCCGAGGCGATCTTCCGCAAGTGGGAGCTCGATTTCGCCGTCATCGGCCATGTCACCGACACCGGCCGCATGGTGCTCAAGTGGAAGGGCGACGTGGTGTGCGACATCCCGCTCGCCCCGCTGGCCGACGACGCACCGCTCTACGATCGCCCGCACGTGCCGACGCCCAAGCAGCCCGAGCTGCAGAACGTGCCGGAATGCACCGATCCCGCCGCCGACCTGCTCAAGCTGATGGGCTCGCCGGACATCGCCAGCCGCCGCTGGATCTGGGAACAGTATGACCACATGGTCGGCGGCGACACCGTGCAGCGCCCGGGCGGCGACGCGGCGGTCGTCCGCGTCCACGGCACCGACAAGGGTCTGGCGATCACCACCGATTGCACGCCGCGTTATTGCTTCGCGGATCCCGTAGAGGGCGGTAAGCAGGCGATTGCCGAAGCGTGGCGCAACCTCTCCGCGGTGGGCGCGACCCCGCTGGCGGTGACCAACTGCCTCAACTTCGCCAACCCGCAGCGCCCGGAGATCATGGGCCAGATCGTCGGCTGCCTCGAAGGCATGAGCGACGCCTGCCGCGCGCTCGACTTCCCGATCGTCTCGGGCAATGTCAGCCTCTACAACGAGAGCAAGGCGACCGGCGGCGGCTCGGCGATCCTGCCGACGCCCGCGATCGGCGCGATCGGCCTGCTCAAGGATTGGCAAAGGAACTGCACCATCGCCTTCAAGGGCACCGGCGACGTGATCATCGCGGTCGGCGAGCGCGGCGGCCATCTCGGCCAGTCGATCTGGCTGCGCGAGATCTGCGGCCGCGAGGAAGGCCCGCCCCCGCCCGTCGACCTGATGATGGAGCGCCGCACCGGCGCCTTCATCCGCTCGGCGATCTGCGGCGGCGCGATCACCGCCTGCCATGACGTGTCCGACGGCGGCCTTGCCGTTGCCGTTGCCGAAATGGCGCTGGCCTCGAACATAGGCGCGATCCTCGATCAGCCCCAGCCGTTCGGCGTCGCCGGCAGCTGGTTCGGCGAGGACCAGGGCCTGTACGTCGTGACGGTGAAGGACGAGGCGCTGGCCGACTTCCTGGTCGCCGCCGACAAGGCCGGCCTCGCCGCCGATCCGATCGGCCGCACCATCGCGAACCGCATCATCTTCGAGCTGGAGGAAGGCGATTTCTGCGTCAGCCTTGAGGATCTGCGCGTCGCGCATGAGGGCTTCTTCCCCGCACTGATGAGAACCGAAGCCGCCGTCTGACCGGCGCCGCACCATCGTCCCACGTTGCTCGAATCGCGCACTGGCTGCGCGGTTACGTTTGGCGATGATGAACGGCTTGCGTCCGATTTATTTCTGGCGGAAGGAACATGCCAGGCAGCCTCCATTTAGGAGAGCGCTGCGCCGTTGCGCGGCACAGACCGGGGAGATGCGCGAGGAATGACGTCTTTCGGTCGATCGCTGGAACGGTTGCCGTTGCTCGCGGATCGGCGGCGTCTTGCCTATGGCATCGCGATCGCGCTTTGTATCGCTTCCTGGTGGCTCCGCCTGGTGCTCGACCCGCATTTCCCGCCGGGCTTTCCCTACCTCACCTTCTTTCCTGCGGTTATCCTGTCCTCATTCCTGTTCGGCCGCGGGCCGGGGATTGTGGCGGCGGTGCTCTGCGGGCTGCTCGCCTGGTATTTCTTCATCCCGCCGTTCCGCAGCTTCGGGCTCCAGCGCGGCACGCCGGTCGCGCTGGCCTTTTATGTGGGGGTGGTGACGGTCGACATTCTGCTCGTGCACTGGATGCAGCGGGCGAATCGCCACCTGTCGCTCGAGCGCGAGCGCAGCGCCGAACTGGCCGAACGCAGCGAGATTTTGTTCGAGGAACTGCAGCACCGCGTCTCGAACAATCTTCAGATGGTCGGCGCGCTGCTCAGCCTGCAGCAGCGCAGCACGCAGGACGAGGAAGCTCGCCGCGCCATCGGTGATGCGGCGAGCCAGCTGCAGCTTATCGGGCGCATCCAGCGCGGGCTATATGGCTCGCGTGGCGAGCCGCTGGCGATCGGCGCCTTCATCAGCCGACTGGTGGATGATCTTGCGGAGAGCAGCGGCAAACCCGGCGTGGTCCATAGGGTCGAATCGTCCACCAGCCTGATGCTGCCGCCCGATCGTGCGATTCCGATCGCGTTGATCGTCGCGGAAGCCGTCGCCAACGCGATCGAGCATGGCTTTGCCGGGCGCGATCAGGGGACGATCACGGTTTCGATCTGTTCTGAGGGCGCGGCGCTGTCGCTGTCGGTCGTCGATGACGGGCTCGGCGTAGCCGATGACTTCGACGTCGCGCGCACCGACAGCCTGGGCCTGCGAATTGCCCGCAGCTTGGCGCAGGGCATGGGCGCAACGCTTTCGATCCGCCCGGCACATCCCGGCACGATCCTGCGCTTGCAGAATATCCCCGCAAACGACGAGCGTTGATTCCGGTCAACGCTGCTGGCGCTGCGGAAGCGGATAGGATAGGCTAGCTGTAAGGAGCGCCGCCATGTCCGAACGCTACCCGGGAAGCCCCCTCGCCGCCCGCCTTGGCCTGAAGCCCGGCATGCGCGTGTGGTTTCACGATATGCCGCCAAGCATCAGAGAGGCGATCGCTCCCGATCGCAGCGACGTGGAGGAGCTTTGCTGCGCCAGCGACGGGCTGCAGGCCGCCTATCTGTTCGCACCGACGGCGCACCACCTTGACCGGGAACTGGGCGCCCTCCGGCCGTTGATCGCCTCCAATGGGTTCATCTGGGTTTCGCATCCGACCGGCGGCGGCACGCAATGCGGCGCGGAGCAGCTGACCTCGACAGCGGCGATGCACGGCCTGGTCGAGCAGGATCGCTGCGCGATCGGCAGCGACTGGACCGGCGTGAAGCTCGTCCCGCACAACCAGGCGACGCCGGCATAGCCTAGCGAAAGCAGCCACGTACGCAGAAGAACCGGATCGACATCTGGGGCCGGATGGGCGAGATTCGCGCCTTCCCCTTGGATCTATGCCCCACCATGCCGCATTGGCCGAAAACCCGTGAAATGACCGATGACGAGCGCACCTCTCGTGCGACAGCGTTCTTCAAGCAAATCGCATCCCGCCACAGCTGCCGCAGTTTCTCCGGCCGGCCGGTGGCGCGCGCCACCATCGAAGCCGCGCTGCGTGCTGCCGGTTCCGCACCCAGCGGCGCCAACCGTCAGCCTTGGCACTTCGCCGTGCTCTCGTCGCCGGGCGCAAAGACCGCGCTGCGTGTAGCGGTCGAAGAGGAGGAGCGGAACTTCTATGGTGGCATCGGGGGCAGTGAATGGCAGGGGCTGCTTCGCGGCTTGGGAACGACTGCCGAAAAGCCGTATCTGGAAATTGCCCCCTTCGTGATCGTCGTGTTCGGTGTGACGCGGAACGGGACTGACAGCGTTCCCAACCCGCATGTGACCGAAAGCGTCGGCATCGCGTGCGGGCTGCTGCTCACCGCGCTTCACGAAGCGGGGCTGGCCAGCCTGGTCCACACCGCGACGCCGGCGCGATTTTTGAACCGGCTCTGCCGCCGGCCCGCGCATGAACGGCCGATCGCGATGATCGTGGTGGGCCACCCGGCCGAGGATGCCGCGATCCCGGAGGCGGCGGCCGTCCGCAAGCCTCTCGATCAGATCAGCAGTTGGTTGTAACGCCTAGGCGTGAACACACCCGTCCTCCAGCGCCTGCCCACGATCGACATGGTGCGCGGCGTAGCCGTTCTCGGCATCCTGTTGCTGAACATCGTCAGCTTCGCGATGCCCGACGCCGCCTATTTCAATCCGCGCGCCTATGGCGGCTGGCACGGGGCCGATCTTGCCGCCTGGCTGATCAACTTCCTCTTCTTCGACGGCAGGATGCGCGGCCTGTTCTCCTTCCTGTTCGGCGCATCGCTGCTGATCGTGGCGGATGCGGCGGAGGCCAAGGGGGACGATCCCGCCCGCGTTCATTATGCCCGCATGGGCTGGCTGCTTGTCTTCGGCTTCGCCCATCTCTGGCTGGTATGGCATGGCGATATCCTCGCCCATTATGCGCTGGTGGGCATGGCTGCCTTTCCGCTGCGCAAGTTGCCGGTGCCGCGACTGTTGGGCCTGGGCACCGTACTGGTGCTGGTCAGCACCTTTCTGTTCGGCGATCTTACCGTATCTGCCTGGCATCTCACGCATTCGACGCAGCCGGGCGGTTCCGGCGCGCTGAAGGCGCTGGTCGAGACCTTCGGCACGCCCGCGGCCGATCACATTACCGATAAACTTACCCTCCACCGCAGCACCTACACCGCACTCCTGTCCCAGCGCGTGGCCGAACATGGCACCAGCCCGCTCTCGATGTTGATGGTCTATGGGTGGGAGACGTTAGGCTATATGCTGTTCGGGATGGCGGCGCTGCGCAGCGGCCTGCTGACCGGCGCATGGCCCCCCGAGCGCTATCGGCACTGGTTCCTGTGGTGCTGGGCGATCACCCTGCCCATCTATGCGGCGCTTGCCGCGTTCGTGCTCGGCGCGAAGTTCAGCCTGTTCGCCGTGATGCTCGGCGCCGTCACCCTCCCAGGCCTGGTGCGCCCGGTCATGATCGTCGGCTGGATCTGCCTTATCCTGCTTGTGATGCGCACCGGCAGCCCGCTGGCGACCCGATTGGCGGCGGTGGGGCGCATGGCGTTCACCAATTATCTTGCCACCAGCATTCTCTGCACGCTGCTGTTCTACGGCTATGGCGCGGGAATCTATGGAAAGCTCAGCCGCTGGCAGCTTTACCCGGTCGTGCTTGCCGTGTGGACACTTCTGCTTCTGTGGTCGCCCTTGTGGCTGCGGCATTTTCGCTACGGCCCGTTCGAGTGGCTGTGGCGCAGCCTCTCACGAGCAGAGCTGCAACCCATTCGCAATAGCCTTGCAAGTCGCTCGCAGTAGCCTTATACGGGCTGCGCGAGAGATTCGAGGGATTTCCGATGGTTGTTTGCGTGTGCAATGCCCTTCGTGAACGTGAAGTACGGGAAGCGGCGCGCCAAGGCGCCCAAAGTGCATGCCAAGCCTATCGCGCGCTGGGCTGCCAAGCCAAATGCGGCCAGTGCGTGCCGTTCGCGCGAGCCATTATCGCGGAAGAACGTGCGGCTGCGTGACAGTCGCAAGTAAAAAACCGCAGATTTCCTAGGTTTTTTTCTCTTTCCATTCGCGCTAGAAGCTTCCGGGAAGGAGTTTCTCGCGATGCAAGGCGACGCAAAAGTAATTGAGTATCTGAACGAAGTCCTCAAGAATGAACTGACCGCGATCAACCAATACTGGTTGCATTATCGAATGCTCGATAATTGGGGCATTCACAAGCTCGCCGAATTTGAGCGTCACGAATCAATCGACGAGATGAAGCACGCCGATAAATTGGCGGAGCGCATCTTGTTCCTCAACGGCCTGCCCAACTTCCAGCTGCTCGGCCGTCTCCGCATCGGCGAAAATGTCGAGGAAATCCTGCGTGGCGATCTCGCGCTCGAGATGGAAGCCATCGCCGTACTGCGCGATGCTGTTCAGCATTGCGAAGCGGTGCGCGATTTCGTGAGCCGCGACCTGTTCGCCTATATCCTCACCAGCGAAGAAGAACATGTCGACACGCTGGAACGCCAGTTCGACATGATCGCGCGCATGGGTCTGGAAAATTATATTCAGCTCAACAGCAAACCTGCGGAAGCCGATTGATCGCAGGGCAGGCCCGGCGCAGCGAACCGCGCCGGGCCTGCCATAGCCGGGTTCAGCTCTTGTCGCGGTCGAACGGGTTCTTGGGCGCGCGCAGCGTGAGCCGCACCGGCACCGCGCCGAAGTCGAACTCGCGGCGTAACCCATTGATCAAATAGCGTTGATAGCTCGTCGGCAGCAGATCGACCCGCGTTCCGAACAGCACGAAGCTGGGCGGTCGCGTCTTGTTCTGCGTCACGTAGCGCGGCTTGATCCGCTTGCCGCCCGGTGCGGGCGGCGGATTGGCTTCAATCGCGCGTTCGAACCAGCGGTTCAGCTGGCCGGTGGAAACGCGACGCGACCAGGCGTCGCGCGTTTCGAACGCCACCCGAATCAGCACGTCCAGCCCCTTGCCGGTCGCAGCCGATACGGTGAGCAGCGGCACACCCTTCACCTGCGCCAATCCCTCGTCCAGTGCCCCCTTCACCCCGTTGAATAGGCTGGACGCGTTCTCTGCCACATCCCATTTGTTGAGCGCGATGATCAGCGCGCGACCTTCCTGCAGCACGCGATCGGCGATCTTCAGGTCCTGCACTTCCAGCCCGCGCGTGGCATCGAGCAGCAGCACGACCACTTCGGCGAAGTCGATCGAGCGCAGCGTATCGGCCACGGAAAGTTTCTCCAGCTTCTCTTCGACTCGGGCGCGCTTGCGCAGCCCAGCCGTGTCGATCAGCCGCACAGGGCGTCTCTGGCCGTCCGCGTCGGTCCATTCCCAATCGATCGCTATTGAATCGCGGGTGATCCCCGCCTCGGGGCCGGTGATCATCCGGTCTTCACCTAGCAGGCGGTTGACCAGGGTCGACTTGCCGGCATTGGGACGACCGACGATCGCCAGCTTCAGCGGCGCGTTGGGATTGTCGGGGTTTTCGTCCTCAACCTCTTCCTCGTCGCGCTCGAGATGGGGAAGCAGCGCCTCGAACAGATCGGCAACGCCTTCACCATGTTCGGCGGAAAAAGGGATTGGCTCGCCCAGGCCCAGCGCCATCGCCTCCAAGATACCCGCCTCGCCGGCGCGCCCTTCGGCCTTGTTCGCCACGAGCACGACAGGGCGATCGGTCGAACGCAGCCAGCGCGAGATTTCCTCGTCGAGCGGCGTCACGCCTGCCCGAGCGTCGACCAGAAACAACGAGACGTCCGCCTCGCGCACCGCAGCCTCGGTCTGAGCGCGCATCCGGCCTGGCAGCGTCGCCGCATCTTCGTCTTCATATCCAGCCGTGTCGATCACGCGGAAATCCAGGCCGAGCAACGAAGCCTCGCCCTCGCGACGATCCCGCGTCACGCCCGGCTGGTCGTCCACCAGCGCGAGCCGCTTGCCGACCAGGCGGTTGAACAGGGTGGACTTGCCCACATTGGGGCGTCCGATGATGGCGACGGTCGGCAAAGGCATAGCTGATCTCTTTACTCATACGGGCACGCGGCGAAAAGCCCGGCGCCGAATACGACGGGGGCCGGAGCATGAAGCCCCGGCCCCCGCATGGGTTCTGGTCCCCCGGCATTCCGCCGGAGGCGTCGGCTCAGCGATAGGCGGTCAAGCGGCCTTTGTCGTCGAGCAGATACAGGGTGTTGTTGGCGATCACCGGCGGGAGCGTCACCGAATCCTTGGTTTCCATCTTCGACAGGATGCTGCCGTCCTTAGGCGAAACCGAAACGACGTCGCCAAGGCTGTTGACGAGCAGCAGCCGCCCACCAGCCGCCAGCGGGCCCTTCCAACTGATCGGGTTCTTCGCCTTCTTCTCGTTCTTGTAGCGCTGCAGCTGGACGATCCAGCGCGGCTTGCCGCTGCTACGGGCAAGGCAAAGCAGCCGCGCGTCATCGGTGACCACGAACAGCCATTCGCCCGCCGCCCAAGGCGAGGAAAGCCCGCCGATGCTTTGCTCCCACAAGGTCGATCCACTGGTGATGTCGACCGCGACCATGCGGCCGCCCTCGCCCAGCGCATAGACGCGGCCCTGATCGATCACCGGCTCGGCATCGATGTCGGACAGCGAGGAGACCGAGGTTGTCATCGTGTTGCGCGTCAGCACGTCGCCCCACAGCGACAGCCCATTCTCGTAGCGATACGCGTTGAGCTCGCCCGAAGAGAAGCCGGCAATCACCGTGCCCTGCGCGGAAGCGGGAGCGGCCACGCCGAACACGCCCTGCGATTCCAGGCTGGCGGTGGCGCTCCACGAAAGCTCGCCCTTCTCCTGGCTGAGCGCGAAGAGCTGGTTGTCCTGCGTCACCACATAGACGTTGCCGTTGGCCAGCGTGGGCGCCCCGCGCAGCGGGCCGCCGGGGCGGGTGCGCCAGATCTCGCTGCCATCGGCGATGTTCAGCGCCACCACGTCGCCAAGCCCATTGGCGGCGAACACGCGATCGCCCTCAACGCTCACGCCACCGCCGAACAGCGCGCCCCGATTGCCCTTGCCCTTGCCGGTCGGCACTTCCCACAGCCGCGCACCGGTATCAGCCGCCAGCGCATGGACATTGCCGTCGGTGTCGATCACGAACAGCTTGTTGTTTTCCACGACCGGGGAAGCGGCTAGCCGCTCCTTCTTCGATGGCTTGGCAACCTGCGCCGACCAAGCCCGCGACAGCGACTCGCGGAGCGCTAGATGGCCCATCGACTTCGCGGCGTTGCCACCGGGCTGCCCCCAGTTTTCGTTCACCGCCGCCTCGGGTAGCAGCACCTCGACACTGGCCAGCGTCGTGTCGGCGCTGATGTCGTTTTCCGTGACGAGGATCGGCACACGTTCCCCAAGCACCGGCGTCTTGCGGCTGCCGCTGCCCTTGAAAACGCCGCAACCGCTTACCAGCGCGAGCGCCGCTACCGCCGCAACTACGCGAACCTTGGTCTTCATTTAGCTTGCTTTTCCTGGGTCTGGCTGGCCGCCGGAGCGACCGAAAGCGTCTTCGCGACTTCAGCGGTGCGCTCGCGAATCGAAGCGGGCACGCGATCTCCGGCTTCGCTGATCTGGCGATAGAGTTTCGCCGCTTCGGCGCGCTTGCCCGATTTCACATAAGCAGCGGCGACCATTTCACCGGCCGTGCCGAACCACGGCGAATCGGGGTTCGAGAAGGTGCCGAGGCGCTGGATCACCGCCTGCGGCTGCAGGCTGTCGAATTCGGCCTGGGTCTGGCGCACGAGCGCCAGGTCGCGATAGGGCTGGCCCAGCTTGGCATCATTGACGACGCTGGCGAACTTCGCCGCCGCGGCCGCTTTGTTCCCCTGCGCGAACAGCAGATTGGCCTGGGTGAAGCGCGCCATCGCGGCATAGCCATCGTCGCCCTGCGCGAGCTTCTCGAGCGCGGGGCCTGCCTGGCCGGGTTGATTTTCAACCACCAGCTGCAAGGCGGCATCATATTCTTCGCCGCGCGCTTCGGCAGCGGTGCGACGGCTATGATCGTAATAGAGCCAGCCGGCGAGCGCGATCAGGACCAACACCACGCCGATGACGATCCACAGCCCATAGCGGCGCCCGACCCGCATCAGCTGGTCGCGACGATATTCCTCGTCGACTTCACGAAGAAAGGCCTCGTCGGTGGTACCGGAAGGAGGAAGCGCCAAAATCTACTCCATGGGTCTGGTGCGGCCGCGGACCTTAGCGCCGCGTGCCGTGAACGCAAATCGCCCTACTCCGTCAGTCCCGCGGCGCATAGACCTGATCCGGTCCCGGAAAGGCCCGGGACCGTACTTCTTCGGCATAGGTTTCAACCGCGGCGGAAATGCGGCCGGAAAGGTCGTCGTAGCGCTTCACGAAACGTGGCGTCCGCTCAAACAGACCCAGCATGTCTTCGGCTACCAGCACCTGCCCGTCGCACTGCGCGGATGCGCCGATACCGATGGTGGGGCATTGCACCTTCTGGGTGATCTCCACGGCGATCGGTTCGATTACGCCTTCGACGACAATGGCGAAGGCGCCTGCCTCGTCCATCGCTACCGCGTCGCCCACCAGCTTGGCGCGCTCGGCATCGCTGCGGCCTCGCGCACCATAGCCGCCCAATACGTTGATCGCCTGAGGGGTGAGGCCAATATGACCAATCACGGGGATGCCGCGCTCGTTGAGGAACCTGACCGTCGGCGCCATCGCCGCGCCGCCTTCCAGCTTCACCGCCGCAGCGCCGGTCTCCTTAAGCAGTCGAGCGGCGCTTTCGAACGCCTGCTGCGGGGAGGCTTCATAGCTGCCGAACGGCATGTCGATCACCACAAGCGCGTGATAGCTGCCGCGCACCACCGCCGCCCCGTGCGCCGCCATCAGCTCCAGCGTCACCGGCACAGTCGAAGGCAGGCCGTAGATCACCTGCCCCAAGCTGTCGCCCACCAGCAGCATGTCGCAATGCGCATCCATCAGCTGCGCCATGCGGACAGTATAGGCGGTCAGCATCACCAGCGGCTCGCCGCCCTTGCGCTTGCGGATCGCCGGCACCGTGACGCGCTTCATCGGAGCGGGCGTGGGATTGGCGCGGCTGGTGGCGGTATCGAGGGTGAGGTGCGACATGCAGGCGGTCTAGGACTGCGAACCGCGAACGGCAATGGCCGCTACAGGATCCACCCCCGCCGCGTCGCCAGCCCCGCCAGCCAGATCTGGAAGATGCCGACTCCCAGGATAAACAGCGGGAACACCGCGGTAGCGACGCCTTTCACCGCCAACAACGGCGTGAAGACAAAGACATAGCCGAACTGAACGACCACCGCGGCCAGCGAAAGCACATAGAGGATATTGGCTGATCGTGATCGCCGCAGCATCGCGATGGAGCCCAGCAGCGCGGCGCCCACGGCAATCGCATAGTCATAGGCGAACCATCCCGGCAGCGCGCGATGATAGGCGCGTTCCCATACACCGACATCCGATGGTTGCGCAGGATCGAAGCTGGCGTGCCAATAGAAGGCGATACATCCAAGCACACCCCACAGGAACAGCAAAGTTGCGGTGGCCTGGAACCAGTAGGCAGGTCGTTGTCGAATGTAAGACGCCATGCGACCCCATTATAGTATGGGTGTAATGTGGTTAACCTAGGAAAATTCCAGAGGTTTATCCAGTTTATCCGGCCACTTTCAGCTCAAAGCAGCGCGCGTGCATAGCGTTCCGGCGCGAAACCGATCAGCAGGCCGCCGGGGATTTCCAACACCGGCCGCTTGATCATGGATGGCTGCGCGATCATCAGCGCACTGGCCTTGGCCGCATCCAGATCGACCTTATCGGCATCGGAGAGGTTTCGGAAGGTCGTGCCAGCGCGGTTGAGCAGCGACTCCCAGCCCTCCAGCGCGATCCAGCGGGCAAGCCGCGCCGGATCCACGCCTTCCGCCTTATAGTCATGGAACGCATAGGCGACGCCGTTGGCATCCAGCCAGGCTCGCGCCTTCTTCATCGTGTCGCAGTTCTTGATGCCATACAGTGCAATCGTCATGGTCGTCCTAGTGGAGGAAACGGCCGAGCGTCACAACCGGCTGCGGCGACAGACCCAGCGCACGATAGAAACCGATCGCCGCATCATTGTCCTCACGCACCATCAGTTGCAGCTTGGGGCACCCGCGCGCGCGGAGCCATGATTCGGCGGCGGCCATAAGGGAGCGGCCATGGCCGTGTCCGCGTGCCGCTTCTGCCACAGCGAGATAATAGACCCAGCCGCGATGCCCGTCCTCGCCCACCATCACCGTGCCGAGCAGGGTTCCGTGGCTGCGGAGCAGGAGGATAACAGAGCTTGCCCCCTGCACCGCACGGTCGAAATCAGCCGTCGGGTCGTTCCACGGGCGGGTAAGGGCGGCGGCCTGCCACAGCACCACCACTTCGTTCCGATCCGCCGCGCGCGCTTCGTCGATCTGCATCGCACCAGCCTATCGTGGAGGCCGCCGCGCGGCTATCCCCGCCGGAGTGCCAGCAGCGCCGCCGCCGCGATCAGCGATCCGCCCGCCATCGCCAGCGCCACCAACGGCAAGCCAAGGTTCATCGCGAACAGAAGGCCGGCGACGATCGGGCCCAAGGCCGCGCCGCCGCGCCCAACCCCGATCACGAAGCCGGTACCTAGCCCGCGCGCCTCGGTGGGAAAGCTCTGGGCGATCAGCGCGTACATCCCCACCACCCCGGCATTGGTGAAGAAGCCTGCGATGGCGGCGATCAGCGCCAGCCCCGTCAGATCCTGCTGTCCCTGCCCGAACAGCGCCACCATCGTCGTCGCGGCGACCAGCGCGATCACCAGCAGAGCGCGCAACGGCACGCGCCAGCTGAGCACGCTCAGCAGCACCGCACCGGCCAGCCCTCCGACATTGGCCCAAACCAGCACACCCGCCGCCTGCGATGCGGGATAGCCCATGTCGACGACGATCTTGGGCACCCATTTGATGATGAAGTAGAAGGTCATGATATGGCAGAAATAGGCGAGGGTCAGCAGGATCGTCGTGCGGGCAAGCGGCGCGGCGAACAATTGCGCGAGCGGCAGTTTGGTGCCGGACTCCGCCCGCGCTGGCAGCGCCGCAATCGCACCCTGCCCCATCCGCACCAGCAAGCGGTTGGCACGGGCGAGCGCGTTCGCCGGCCGGCGCTGGAACAGATAGCGGACCGATTCGGGGAGCAACCACCAGGCAAGCGGCAGGAACAGCGCCGTGATGCCCGCGCCGAAAAGGAAGACGTGCCGCCAGTCCCCGCCGACCAGCAGCTTCGCCGCAATCGATCCACCGACGATCGCGCCGATCGGATAGCCCGACGCCATCAGCCCCACCGCCAAGCTGCGGGTGCGGGCGTTGGCGAGTTCCGCCGCCATCGCGTTGGTGCAAGCAAGCATGCCGCCGATGCCTAGCCCTGTGAACAGGCGGAAGCCGGACAGCATCTCGACATTGCGAGCGAAGGTCGCGGCCAGCATGCCGGCAGCCATGATCGCGAGGCATAGCAAGATCGCCGGCCTCCGCCCGACACGGTCGGCATAGCCCCCCAGCACGACCGAGCCGACCGCCATGCCGATCAGTTCCATCGACAGCACCAGCCCCAGCGCCGCGCGATCGATGCCCCATTCCGCCGCGATCCCCGGCGAGGCGAAGCTGATCGCCAGCACATCGAACCCGTCGAGCGCGTTGAGCAGCAGGCAGAGCAGAATGCCCAGCATTTGCGTGCGGCTCAGCGGCGCCTCGTCGAGCCGCCGCAGAATTTCGGACGACTCCGCCATCTTCAACCTCTCCTTCGGGGCTTTCCGCCCGCTTGTCGTTCGTCAGGCGGTGAGCATCAGCGCGTCGAGCGCCACCACCCCTTCGCCGGCAGGGTGCACCACCACCGGATTGAGATCCACCTCGCGGATCGAAGGTTCGGCAATCAGTACCTGCGCCAGGCGCGCGATCAGCGCCGCGACGGCCGGCACGTCCAGCGCGGGTGCGCCGCGCCAGCCCCGCAGGATCGCTGCGCTCTTCAGCTGATGCAGTTCGCCCTCAATCGCCGCGGGGGTGAGGTCGCACGGCAGCAGGCGGACGTCCTGAAGGATCTCCGCGGTCACCCCGCCGAACCCCGCAAGGATCACCGGCCCCCATTCGGGATCGCGCTTTGCGCCGACGATCAGTTCTACCCCGCGCTTTCCCATGCCCTCGACCAGCACGCCGTCCAGCGTCAGGTCCGCTCGATATCGGCTCACATCGCCGTGCAACTTGCGCCACCCGGCGCGCAGCTCCGCTTCGTCAGCCAAATTCAGCACCACGCCGCCGGCATCGCTTTTGTGGCTGAGCTCGGGCGATTGCGCCTTCAGCACCACCGGATAACCTATCTCGCCGGCGATCTGCACCGCCTCTTCCGCGGTGCGGGCAAAGCCGCCTTTCGGGAAAGGCAGGCCAAGTGGTGCCAGCACCGCCTTGGCGCGGTATTCCGGCACCACCCCGCCGAGTGGCAGACCCTCGCACGCAAGCGGCGCGGCGTCGCAGGTGGAGAAGTCGCGCGCCGCGTGCCGCGAAAGCCGGGCGATTGCCCGAAACACCCGCTCGGTCGACGCGAAGCACGGCACTCCCGCCGCTCGCAGCCGCGCGGTATATTCCGCCCCCAGCGGCGCGCCTTCGTCCAGTCCCGCGAAAATCAGCGGCGTGGTCAGCGCCGCTTCTTCCACCGCGCGCAGGATCGGCGGCAGCTTGATGGCCGCCGTTGCCGCATCGGTTAGGATGATGCCGGCAACGATGCAGCCGAAGCGATCGTCCGCGCCCAGCGCCTTGAGCAGGCGATAGTACATGTCAGGCTCGACCAGCCCCTGCGCGGTGATGTCGAGCGGGTTGCTGACGCCGACAAAGTCGGGCATCGCCGCCCGCAGCAGCGGCGCGTTGCCATCGTCGAGCGCCGGCAGCGCCACTTCGAGTTCTTCGCACAGATCCAGCGTCAGCGCCTTAAACGCACCTGACTCGCCGAGTACCGCGGTGCCGCCGCCGGGCAGCGCCGGGCAGCGCGCGGCGATTTCGGTGATGTCGCCCAGTTCCTCCAGCGTCTCGGCAAAGACCACGCCGGCGCGCTCCACCATCACCCGCATCAGCTGATAGTCGCCGGCCATCGCGCCGGTATGCGTCGCGGCGGATTCGCGCGCGGCGCTGCTCTTGCCGGGATGCAGCAGCACGACGAGCTTGCCCGCGGCCCGCGCCTTGCGCGCGGCATCGAGAAACCGCTGCGGCTTGCGAAACTGCTCGACGATCATCGCAACCACCTGCGTATTCGGATCGCTCACGCAGTAATCGACATAGTCCTCGACGCCGCTCGCTGCTTCGTTCCCCGTCGAGACCGACAACGTGACCGGCAGATCGCGGCTGAGCAGCATCGTCGCCAGCACCGCTGCCATCGCCCCGCTCTGCGAAACGATGCCCACCCCCGCACCGGGCCCACGTTCGGGCACCAGAGTTTCGACAAAGGTCAGCGGCACCCGCTCGACATAATTGACCAGACCCAGGCAGTTCGGCCCTTCGATGACCATTCCCGCTTCGGCGGCGATGCGGGCGATCTCACGCTGATCCGCCAGTCCCTGCTCCCCACCCTCTGCAAAGCCCGCGGAAAAGACGATCGCCGCGCCCACCTTGCGCGCGGCGAGCGCCCGGATCGTATCGACGACGCCCGCCCGCGGAATCGCGAGCACGGCGGCGTCGACGCCCTCCGGCAGCGCTCCGACCGACGGCAGGCAGGGCCGCCCGCCGATCGTCTCGCGCTTCGGATTGATCAGGTGAATGTCCCCGCCAAAGCCGTTGCGTTCCAGGTTGGCGAGCACCGAGGCGCCGAGCGCCCCCGGCTTGTCCGAAGCGCCCACGATCACCACCGATCTCGGCCGCAATAGCCGGTCGAGCGCGAGACCAGCGGCGGCCTGGGGCGGAGCAAGGGTGTCGACGGTCATCGGTGCCCCCCAGTTCAAGCGTTCTGCTTCGACTTGTCGTACGCGCCGAGGCCCGGCTTGTACGTCTTGTCGTCGATGAACTGCTTGATGCCTTCCTTGCGGCCTTCATTGTCGAAGCTGTTGGCTGCTTCCTGCGCGCGGATCAGATAATCCTCGGCATTGTCATACGTCATCTCGCGCACGCGGCGAATCGCATCCTTGGTCGCCTTCAGCGCAACCGGGTTCTTGGCGAGCAGCACCTTGGCCACATCCTCCACTCGCGCCTTGAGGCCATCGAGCGGCACCGCTTCGTTGACCAGCCCCCATTCGGCGGCCTTCTTGCCGCTGATGTTCTCGCCCATCATGGCGTGGTACATGGCGTTGCGGAAACCTGTGAGCTCGGCGATCACCTTCGATGCACCGCCGCCGGGCAGGATGCCCCAGTTGATTTCCGAAAGGCCGAACTGCGCATCTTCCGCCGCGAAGGCGAGGTCGCACGCGAACAGCGGACCATAGCCGCCGCCGAAGCACCAGCCATTGACCATCGCGATCGTCGGCTTGTGGTACCAGCGCAGGCGGCGCCACCAGGTGTATGCCTCCCGCTGCGCCCCGCGTGTAGCGCCCAGTCCCTTGGCCTCGTTCTCGCGGAAATACTCCTTCAGGTCCATGCCGGCGGACCAGGCGGTGCCCTCACCGCTCAGCACCAGCACGCCGACATCGTCGCAATATTCCAGTTCGTCGAGCACTTCCGCCATCCGGCGATTGAGCCGGGGGGACATGCAGTTGCGCTTGTCGGGACGGTTGAAGCGCACCCAGGCGATGCCGTCGGCGACGTCGTATGCGACAGTGGCGGCTTGGATTGGATCGGTCATCGTTTCAAGGTCTCCGTGGGGGAGCCGCGCACCCCGGCGCGGCCAGGGTGTTGCAATCAGATTGGGAAATGGCCGGGCTGAGTTTCCAGCGTGATCCAGCGCAATTCGGTGAAGCTCTCGATCCCCGCCTTGCCGCCGAACTTGCCATAGCCCGATGCCTTGACGCCGCCGAAAGGCATCTGCGCCTCGTCATGAACGGTCGGGCCGTTGACATGGCAGATGCCGGACTGGATCTGCCGCGCCACGCGCAGGCCACGCGCCGCGTCGCGGGTGAACACCGAGGCGGACAGACCATATTCGGTATCGTTGGCGAGTTCGACCGCATGCGCCTCGTCGCGGGCGCGGATGACGCCCACCACGGGGCCGAAGCTCTCGTCGCGGAACAGCTTCATCGCCGGTGTCACCTTGTCGACGACATGCGCGGGCATCAGCACGCCATCGGCTTCGCCGCCATTCACCAGCGCCGCCCCCTGCGCCACCGCATCGTCGATCAGGCTGCGGACATGCGTAACCGTCTTGGTGTCGACCACGGCGCCGAGGGGCGTCTTGCCCTCGCGCGGATCGCCCACAGCCATGGTGGCAACTTTGGCCCGGAATTTCTCGACAAACGCATCCGCCACGGCATCGACGACGATGATCCGCTCCGTCGACATGCAGATCTGGCCCTGGTTCATGAAGGCGCCGAACGCGGCGGCCTTCACCGCCTCGCCGAGATCGGCATCCTCCAGCACGATCAACGGGGCCTTGCCGCCGAGTTCGAGCACCACCGGCTTCAGATTCTGTGCGCAGCGCACCGCGATGATACGGCCTACGCCCGTGGATCCGGTGAAGTTCACCCGGCGCACCGCCGGCGCGTCGATCATCGCGCCGACCACCTCACCCGCATCTTCCGGCGCGTTGGTGACGAGGTTGACAATCCCGCCGCCAAAGCCCGCTTCCACGAACGCCTCGACGATCAGGGCATGGGTGCGCGGACATTGCTCGCTGGCCTTGAGCACCACCGTGTTGCCGCAGGCGAGCGGCACCGCGATTGCGCGGGTCGCCAGAATGATCGGCGCGTTCCACGGCGCCATCGAAAGCACCACGCCTGCCGGCTCGCGCACCGCCATCGCGATACAGCCCGGCTTATCGCTGGGAATGACTTCGCCGCTGATCTGAGTGGTGAGACCCGCAGCCTCCCGAACCATGGAGGCGGCAAGCATCAGGTTGAAGCGCGCCCAGCCCTCGGTAGCGCCGATTTCCGTCATCATCGCCGAGACGAACGCGTCGGCGCGGGCTTCCATCGCGGCGGCGGCCTTCGTCAGCAGTGCGCGGCGGGCATTCGGCCCCTGCGCGGACCAGGCGGGGAAGGCTGCCTGGGCGGCCGCGACTGCCGCCAGAGCATCTTCGGGAGTCGCCGCAGCGGCACGGGTGGCGAGTTCGCCGGTTACCGGGTTGCGGCGCTCAAACTGGCGTGCCGTAGCGAGCGGCGCACCACCGACCAGCAGCGAAACGTCGTTGTGGGACATGAACCTCTCCGTCCTCTTCGTTATTGTTATGGATCATAACGTTTACGAAGCAGACGGCAAGAGGGGATTTGCGGGCACGCAAACGAAAAGGGCGGCCGCTCGCGCGACCGCCCTTCTTGCAGCTTTTCAGACGGAGCCGATCAGGCGGCTTCGTCGAAATCCTCGTCGCTCATCACCGGGCCCGAGTCCTGACCCTTGGCGGAGACATCACGATCGACGAACTCGATGATCGCCATCGGCGACGCGTCCGAGGCGCGGATGCCGGCCTTGATGATGCGGGTGTAGCCGCCGTTGCGATCGGCGTAGCGCGCTGCCAGCACGTCGAACAGCTTCACCAGCTGGGCGTCGTCCATCAGCCGCGCATGCGCGAGACGACGGTTGGACAGGCCACCCTTCTTGGCGAGGGTGATCAGCTTCTCCACGTACGGGCGAAGCTCCTTCGCCTTGGCGACGGTGGTGGTGATCTGCTCATGCTTGATGAGCGCTGCGCTCATGTTGCGGAACAGAGCAATACGGTGAGCCGAGGTACGCTGCAGCTTACGACCGCCTACGCGATGGCGCATAATTCAATCCTTTCGTTCGTCAGAGGGCCGTTTCAGGTACCCCGAGCCAGGCTGCATTACGGCTGCAGCCCCCTGCCGTCCTCCGTCGAGGAAGCGCGCCCTGAACCCGATTTCACCCGAAGAGTCAAGATCGGCCGTGCTCGGCGCCGAGTTTCCCCTGGCCAAAGCCCAGCCCAAGTGCGACCACGGCGCCGCCCGCAATGTTGCCGACCGTACTCAGGGCAAGATTATACGCGATCCCCGCACCGCCGACCGCATCGCCCGACTGAACCAGCCATCCGATCGGCAGCAGCGACTGATTGGCGATCGAATGTTCGAAACCGGCTGCCACGAACAACGTCACCGGTCCGACGATCGCCAAAACCTTGGACGACACCGACGTCGCGGTCATCGCGCCCCACACGGCCAGGCACACCAACATGTTCGCCAGCATGCCGGAGAGAAGCAGCGCGCCCGCTCCCTTGCCGACCTTCTCGGTCGCGACTCGCACCGCCGCCGCCGCGACGCCGCCGTCGACACCCTCGGCGCCACCCGCAGCGACGAACGCCGCCGCCAGCGCGGCGCTGCCGAGCAGATTGCCGATCCAAACCACCGTCCAGGCGACGATCATTCGGCCTGCAGACAGGCGCCCCTCGGCCGCAGGCAGCACGAACATCGTGTTGCCGGTAAACAGTTCGGCGCCGGTGACCATCACCAGCATCAGGCCCACGGAAAAGGCCAGGCCGGATAGCAGTTGCCCCGCGCCGGAAGGGGCGCCGGGACCGGCCTGGACGATAAGGTACCCGATCGAACCGAAGCCAATCAGCGCCCCGGCCAACATGGCGAGCACGAGCATCCGCGGGTAGGAGCGATCCACCTTCGCCGCCAAGGCGTCCGGCGCGCCGGCTGCGATTTCCTTGGGCGTCGGGTCTTCACCAGCGTCGGCCATGCCGCTCTCCTTGCTGCAGCCCCGGCGCGCACCTTCCGCCACGCCTACCCCACCGAACGCCGACGCCGCGGGTTTCGATCCGCCCCGGGGCCACGCCGTTGGCCGGCAACGCAAAAGGGCCGCCCCGGTGGGACGGCCCTTCGCAACCTTGTCACTCCGCAGGATGGGCTCAGCCCATGATCTCCTGCTCGAGCTTCTTGGCCATTTCCTCGATATTCTCGGGCGGCCAGCCCGGGATTTCCATGCCCAGGCGCAGGCCCATGCTGGAGAGGACTTCCTTGATCTCGTTGAGCGACTTGCGGCCGAAGTTCGGCGTGCGCAGCATCTCGGCTTCGGTCTTCTGAACCAGGTCGCCGATATAGATGATGTTGTCGTTCTTGAGGCAGTTGGCCGAGCGGACCGAAAGCTCCAGCTCGTCGACCTTCTTGAGCAGATAGCGGTTGATCTGCGCGGCATCGCCCGCGCCACCTTCCGCCGGCGCCGCCGCCGGGACCATGCCGACCGGTGCCGCACGGGTGACCGACGAGTCGTCGAAGTGGACGAACAGCGCCAGCTGGTCCTGAAGAATGCGAGCCGCATAGGCGAGCGCATCGTCCGGGGTCACCGTGCCGTCAGTTTCCACCGTCAGGGTGAGCTTGTCGTAATCGAGCTCCTGGCCGACGCGGGTGTTCTCGACCTTGTACGAAACCTGGCGGACCGGGCTGAACAGCGCATCGACCGGGATCAGGCCGATCGGCGCATCGGCCGGGCGGTTCGCGGTTGCGGGCACATAGCCCTTACCCACGTCCGCGGTCAGTTCCATGTTCAGCGTCGCACCGTCGTCGAGATGGCAGATCACCAGCTCGGGGTTCATCACTTCGATGTCGCCCGAAACCGCGATGTCGCCTGCCTTCACTTCGGCGGGGCCGGTAGCCGACAGCTGGAGACGCTTCGGGCCTTCGCCCTGCATCTTGAGCGCGATCTGCTTGACGTTGAGGACGATGTCGGTCACGTCCTCGCGCACCCCGGCGAGCGACGAGAATTCGTGCAGCACATTCTCGATCTTGATCGAGGTGACCGCCGCGCCCTGCAGCGACGACAGCAGCACGCGACGCAGCGCGTTGCCGAGCGTGAGGCCGAAGCCACGCTCCAGCGGCTCGGCAACGAACGTCGCCTTCCGCTTGGGATCGCCACCGGGCTTCTTCTCGAGGCCGTTGGGCTTCTTGAGTTCCTGCCAGTTCTTAGCGTTGACCGACACGGGCTTTCCTCATGTTGGGCGGGGAAGAGGCATCCCCCGCCAGGTATTTACTGCAAGACCGCAGACCCGCCTCAGGGCCTGCGGCACAAGCAGGACGTATCAGACGCGACGGCGCTTGGAGGGCCGTACGCCGTTATGGGGGATCGCCGTCACGTCGCGGATCGAGGTGATCTGGAAGCCGACCGCCTGCAGCGCGCGCAGCGCCGACTCGCGGCCCGAACCCGGACCCTTCACTTCGACCTCAAGGGTACGAACGCCGTGCTCGGCGGCCTTGCGGCCTGCGTCTTCAGCGGCGACCTGCGCGGCGTACGGGGTCGACTTGCGCGAGCCCTTGAAGCCCATCATGCCGGCCGACGACCAGCTGATCGCATTGCCCTGCGCATCGGTGATGGTGATCATGGTGTTGTTGAAGCTGGCGTTCACATGCGCGACGCCGGCGGTGATGTTCTTGCGCTCGCGACGGCGAATGCGCTGCGGTTCACGTGCCATTTTGGAATTCCTGACCTAGAAGCTCTGACCTGGAGGCGCGGGGCCTCGGGAGGAAATAATCGCGGAGTGCGCGATTACTTCTTCTTGCCGGCGATCGGCTTGGCCTTGCCCTTGCGGGTGCGCGCATTGGTGTGCGTGCGCTGGCCACGAACCGGCAGGCCCTTGCGGTGACGCAGGCCACGATAGCAGGCCAGGTCCATCAGGCGCTTGATGTTCATCGCCACCTGGCGACGAAGATCGCCTTCCACGGTGTAGCCGGCGTCGATCGCTTCGCGGATCTGCAGCACTTCCTGATCGCTCAGGTCCTGCACGCGGCGCTCCGGTGCGATGTTCAGCTTTTCGGTGAGCTCCTTGGCCTTGGTCGCGCCAATGCCGTGGATATACTGCAGCGCGATAACGACGCGCTTGTTGGTCGGGATGTTAACACCCGCAATACGTGCCATGAAATTTATTCTCCCAGCTCCACGGAGTGCTGCATGGCAGCGGGCACCCCATCTCGTAGCGTTGCTTCCGAAATGCAGCGGCACGACGCACGCGATGGAGCGCCGCCGTATCCACCTATTCCGGAAGTTGCGCGAGATACGGGTCCGCAGGCGAACTGTCAAGCGCCGCGGGGCCGGAAAATGCTGAACCTTCTCTATATAGCAAGGTTCCCGGCCCGCCAAGCGCGGCGCGCGCTGCGGAGGTGAAGCGCGTCCCGTTTCGGATAGCGGGAGCGGCGCTGCGGTCGGGGAGCCGCCCATCTCCCGCAGCGACCAGGGCGACGGCAGACGCCATCGGATAGCGCCGCCGTTGCAACCCGCCGCCATCCCGAAGCGGCAACCCATTCCTGTGCGCTAGAGGAATGAACCGGAAGATCAGCGCCAATGGATCCCCGCCTTCGCGCGAACGACGACAATTTTGGATGGAGAACCGCCGAGCCGCACAGCTGGCCACCGCATGAAGTTTAGGAAGTTTAGGTCTGCACGCGTTTCCGCAGGCTCGCCCACGCGCCGGCGAAGGAGGTGTGAAGTTTAGGAAGTTTAGGCTCGTGCGCGTTTCCGCAAGCCCTGCCACGCACCGATGAATGAGGTGCTAAGTTTAGGAAGTTTAGGCTCGCGCGCGTTTCCGCAGGCTGGGCCAAGCGCCGGCGAAGAGATGCGAAGTTTAGGAAGTTTAGGCTTCCGGAGGATCGGGCATGCGCCCGCCCGTTGAAGCATCGGCCAAAGAGGCGAAGCGTGTCGCTTCGCAGGCAGGAGCATTGGCAAACGATATCAAAGAGCGGCCCCGGATAGCGAAGCGCCTGGTACATATAGAGAACACCACCGAGGCGCAAGATGGTGTCGTGCGTGCAGCCGTGCGGGTGATAATGGCCGCGCGTCCCCGGAGCTGGGCGGAGAGCGGACAGGCGACTTTCGGGATAGCGGCAGCTATAGCTGCCGTCCCAATAATGATGGTTTTCGGGCAGCGCCCTCACCTGAATCCCTGATCCTTCAGCAGAGCGGTCAGTTCCACGTCTGAGCAGCCCTCAAGGCTAAGCAACGCCTGATATGGATCACCATCAAGACCAAGCACGGCCGCAAATGCCGGCTCTGTCTTCATGCCATTGGTACGCCGCGCCATCACCGCAGCGTGGAAGATGTCGCCACCAAGCGCCAGCAGTCTTTGCTCCACAAGAAAATGCCGCCACCCATACTGTTCGGAGATGGGAGACGCTTGACCGAATAACTCGATGGTCCAGCCGGCGGCGACAAAACTGGCTACGACGGCCCGACCAAGGTTGATCTTCTGCCACATGCCGAACTTCGCGGACGTGCCAAAGGCGTTCCATACGGTGTAGGCGAACGCGTCCGCATCGGGGGCGAAGCAAACAACATCGATATCGCTCGTTGGAAGATCCAAACCCAATGGCGGCGTGCCGACAACATGGGGATTGAACGCAGCCAGCTTCGGCAGAACGCCCGTTCGTTCCAGTGCCTCCAGATAGTGCGGCCTTTCCATCGTAGCGTTTCTATGATGGGTTTGCGGGCGTGCAAAGGACGACACCGGCTGATGCGCGTCGCGCAAAGGGAGCAATTTTGGCATCGGTGCCCCGGCGGTCCGTCCAGAAGCCGTTCAACCCATTCGCTTGTCCAAAATATGCTCGATCGCTGTTTTCCGAACTAGAGCGTTTTCCGATCAATCTGGATCATATCCGCAGGAACTG
>NZ_ALBQ01000010.1 GCF_000282895.1 Sphingomonas sp. ATCC 31555 | reverse complement strand
GTAAGCGTCCGACCTGACCCGTATTGCGTGGCAACTTCTGCTGGGCGAGGCGAGTAGCGCTCAGGAGTGTCCTTTCGCACTCCGAAAGGAGAGTGCGGATGGGTCGTATGGATGTCATCACCCATGTGGAGCGTCGCCGGCGCTATTCAGACGCTGAGCGGGCCGCTGTGCTGGCGCAATGCGATGCCCCGGGGGCCACCATCGTGGGCGTTGCTCGGCAGCTCGGGATGTCGCCCAGTCTGATCCATGGCTGGCGCAAGCGGCAGCGCGACATGGCGCTTCTGGCTGGGGAGCCGCTCCAATTTGTCCCGTATGGCGAACTGGCGAGCGGCTCCGATGCCGAGCCCGCCGTGGCTCTTCGGGGCGCCGAGGTGGCTGCGCCATTCCGTGCCGCGGCGCGCGAGAAAGGGCCGACGCAGGAAGAACTGATACGGCCAAGCCCCGGTTTGCGACCTGGCGGCATCGACATCGAATTGCCCGGCGGGGTGCGTCTGTCGGTCGACACCTATGTCAACGAGAAAGCGCTGGCCCGCGTGCTGCGGGTACTGCGGGAAACGGCATGATCTCGCTCCCACCCGGCACCAAGGTGTACCTGGCAAGCAAGCCGGTGAGCATGCGGCTCGGCTTCGATGGCCTGGCGGCACTTGTGCGGCCGCTGTTCGACCAGGAGCCCTATGGCGGGCACGTCTTCCTCTTCCGCAGCCGGAAAGGCAGCTATCTCAAGGCGCTCTATTGGGACGGCACCGGTCTCTGCCTGTTCTCCAAGCGGCTTGAGCGTCATCGCTTTGTCTGGCCGCCGCTGGTGAATGGCGGCGTTATCCTGAGCCCAGCGCAGTTCGCCCTGCTGATCGAGGCGATGGACTGGCGTCGCACGGTGGCGCCGGAGGCGCCTCGATTGCCCGTTCAGATGTAGCGGAAAGCTGCAGAAATCCGCGCATTTTGCTTGGGCGCGAGTCGCTGTTCTGGTATGAAAAGCCATGTCTTCCGATGCGCTGGACATCCCCGACAATCCTGATGCGGTGAAGGCGCTTTTGGCGGCGATGCAGGCCAAGCTCGCAGCCTCCGAGCAGGCGCTGACAGCAGAGCGATCTGCGCATCAGGAAACTCGGCAGCAGCTCGGCGCAGCCGAAAATGCCATCAAGATCACGACGCTGCAGATCGAGAAGCTGAAGGTCCAGCTTGCCCGTTTGCGGCGGATGAAGTTCGGCCAGTCCTCGGAGCGGCTGTTGCTGCTGGCGGATCAGCTGGAGCTTTCGCTGGAGGATCTGGAGGCCGCGCAGGCGCATGCCACCTGCGTGGTCACCGGCGGGACGGCGGAAGAGCCTGCCTCAGAAAGCATCCAGCCGCGCCGTCAGGCGCTCCCTGCGCATCTTCGCCGCGAAGAGGTGCTGCACCCGGCACCGGCAGCGAACGGTTGCACCAGCTGCGGCGGCGCAATGGCCCGGTTGGGCGAAGATGTGACCGAGGTGCTGGAATATGTTCCGGGACGCTTCCACGTCGTGCGTCACGTTCGGCCGAAGCTGGCATGCAAGCGCTGCGATGCGATCAGTCAGGCGCCAGCACCGGGGCTACCCGTTCCCCGCGGCCGCGCCGGACCAGGCTTGCTGGCGCATGTGGTGGTGTCGAAATTCGCGGACCATTTGCCGCTCTACCGCCAATCGCAGATCTTCGCGCGGGAGGGCGTTGAGATCAGCCGATCGACGCTGGCGGACTGGATGGGCCAGGTCAGCTGGCTGCTTCAGCCGCTGGTCGACGGCATCGCCGAGCATGTGATGGCCAGCCCCAAGCTGCACGCCGACGACACGCCGGTTCCGGTACTGTCGCCGGGTAGCGGGAAGACGGCGACGGGCAGGCTATGGGTGTACTTGCGCGACAATCGACGATGGCGTCTCAGTGACAAGCCGGCGGCGCTCTACCGCTATAGCCCTGACCGTAAGGGAGAACGGCCGCGCGAACACCTCAAGACCTTTGCGGGCTTCCTGCAGGCAGATGCCTATGCCGGCTTCGAGAAGCTCTACGCGGCCGATCGGCAGCCGGGGCTGATCACGCCGGTCGCCTGTTGGGCCCATGTGCGCCGCAAGCTGCGCGACGTGCTCGATGCTGATGCCCGCTCCATCGCCCTGGAGGGACTGGTGCTGATTGGCGATCTATACGAGGTCGAGCGGCGGATCACCCGAGATCCGCATGACGATCGCCGCAAAGCGCGCAAATTCTCGAAGCTGAAGGCGCTCGGCTTTTTCCAGTGGGCAGACGGTGTGCTCGCCCAGGTTTCGGCGCGGTCTCCGCTGGCGGAGGCGCTCCGCTATGCGGTTCGCCTCAAGCCGGCGCTCCTCACCTACACGGACGATGGTCGGCTCGAGATCGACAACAACCTGGCGGAGAACGCCTTGCGCGGCATCGCCGTGGGTCGCAAGAACTGGCTCTTTGCCGGTGCCGACTGCGGTGGCGAGCGGGCAGCAGCGATCTACAGCCTGCTTGAGACGGCGAAGCTGAACGGCATCAACCCACAGGCCTGGCTCGCCGACGTCCTCGATCGAATTGGCCGAGGTCACCCCATCAACCGTACGGACGAGCTGCTGCCCTGGAATTGGGTCGACCCAGAAGCCGCTTCGTCCGAAAGTGCGTAAAAAGCGGACCGGCAGCTCGCGCCCAATGGCGGACATTTGTGGTCGCCTGCTTGAAAGGCCATTTAGCTTCTGCAGGGCACCATGTTCAAAAGAACGTCGTCGTGATCACCAACCGCCACCTTCATGGAGGGGAGGTGACGCGGCTTCGCTTCGATAAGAACTAAGCGGTAGCTTTCCACTGGCGAAAGGGTGCCTGCGCCTCGCCTCTCGAACGCAAATCCTGGTTGAACCATGTAGCCGTTCTTACTTCTCTCAGTAAGGACGATTCGGTGAAATGCATTGCCCCCTCCGATCACAACCTGCTTCTCACCCAATACTACCACTGGGGTTCCTGCACCTTTGTAGCATCCAAAGGGAGACGGAACAGGTGGGGTATGATAGAAGCGAGTTATTATAAAGAGGATGGCCCCGACTGTGAGAACTGCGAAAAGGGCAATGCGTTGAAACGGGTTCACGTCTTTGCTGTCGGCGGTCCAACTCATGCCCAGGATGTGCCCCAAATCTTGCTGGGCCACCAGTAGGGGCTGAGGCAGGAGCGACCGCTTCCCTCCCCCGTTCGGCCGTTCGTTCGATCGGTCGCGCCGAGAGCCGCCATTCCAGTGGATTGAGGAAGATTCCTCCAGCGAACGACCGAAGGTGGTGGGGAGCGGACATGACGCTCAGGCGCCAGATTTTGCTAGGCTGAACTTCCTTCCTGCAAAAAACTCCGCGAAGAGTGTTTGAACCTGCTCTGTGCTGAGCGACCGCTCCGGATAGGGCGACATAATGCTTCGTTTGATGCGCTTCCAAATGGAACCAGCAGCACGGCTCTCCTTCACCTTCCGGTCGCTGTAATCGGTCGACAATTCGGCCGTGAACGATGCAAGACTGAAGTAGCTGCCTTTGCGAGTTCTGACCGCCCAGAGATCACCGTGCCGGACAGCTTCGATATAGTGTTTTGGCCCTCGCTCGAGCTTGGCGGATTGTCCTGATGACAGATCAGGCAATCCTTTTAAAGCTGCGTGAAGATCACTCCCTCGCTCGACCATAAATTTTTGATCGAGCGGGAGAGAAAGCGTTGCCGGTTGGACTTCAGCTTCAAGAGCGACGGTCATAGCCGGAACATGTCACGTAGGGCCTAACGTCCGCAAGTGGGCGGGAACGGACATGCCGCTTTCCCTCAGACGGCCTTGGTCGGACGCTTAC
>NZ_ALBQ01000009.1 GCF_000282895.1 Sphingomonas sp. ATCC 31555 | reverse complement strand
CTGAAATCGATACGGTCCGGCGAAGAGGCGCCCATCCCCTCCCCTAGCCCCTCCCGCAAGCGGAAGGGGAATGAAGTTGGGTCAGGCCGCCGCCACCGCCGCCTGTTGCCGCGGGCGCAGGCCCAGCAGGTGGCAGATCGCGTAGCTCAGTTCGGCGCGGTTGAGCGTGTAGAAGTGGAACTGCCGCACGCCGCCCGCATAGAGCTTGCGGCAGAGTTCCGCCGCCAGCGTCGCCGCGACCAGCTGCCGCGCGCCCGGGTGCTCGTCGAGCCCCTCGAACAGCTTCTCCATCCAGGCCGGCACGTCGGTGCCGCACATGGCGGACATCTTCACCACGCTGGCATAGTTCATCACCGGCATGATGCCCGGCACGATCTCGGCATCGATCCCCGCCGCCGCCGCGCGGTCGCGGAAGCGCAGGAAGGTCTCGGCCTCGAAGAAGAACTGGGTGATCGCGCGGTTGGCACCGGCATCGATCTTGCGCTTGAGATTGTCGAGATCGGCCTCGGGGCTCGGCGAATCCGGATGGCATTCGGGATAGGCGCTCACCGAAATCTCGAACGGATGCAGCCGGCGCAGGCCCGCGACCAGGTCCGCCGCATTCTCATAGCCGCCGGGATGGGTGCGGTACTTCTCGCCGGCGCGGGGCGGATCGCCGCGAAGGGCCACGATATGCCGCACGCCCGCCGCCCAATATTCCTCGGCGATCTGGTCGATCTCCTCGCGCGTCGCCTCGACGCAGGTGAGATGCGCGGCGGCGGCCAGCGGCGTCTCGCGCGCGATCTTCGAGACCGTGGCGTGGGTGCGCTCGCGCGTCGTGCCGCCGGCGCCATAGGTGACGCTCACGAAACGCGGCCCGAGCGGCGACAGCGTCTCGATCGAGGCCCAAAGCGTCTCTTCCATCTTCTCGGTCTTGGGCGGGAAGAATTCGAAGCTCACCGCCACATCGCCCGCCACGTCGGCGAACAGGGGCGGTGCCATGGGGTCTACGATACTCATGCCGCCTTCACCTTTTCCCCGCTCCCCCCGGTCTTGCGACCGAGCCATAATTTCACCGTCAGCGCACCGCCTTCCAGCGTCTGCACCTGCACCGGGGCGAGCCCGGCGCGATCGAACCAGCCGAGCATCTGCTCGTCCGAAAATCCCAGTCGCGCATGCGCATCGCGGGTGCGCAGTTCCTCGCGCTCGTGCGGCGCGAAATCGACGATCAGCAGCCGCCCGCCGGGGCCGAGCACCCGTGCTGCCTCGCCGATCGCCGCTGCCGGTTGCTGCGCGAAGTGGAGCACATGATGCAATATAGCAGTATCTGCGGTCCCGTCCGCCAGCGGCAACGCATAGAGATCGGCCTGGCGTAACTCGGCATGAGCAAGATCCGCCAGCTTGGCACGCGCTAGCCGCAGCATTTCGGACGAGCGATCGATGCCCAGCGCCTGGGCCGATCGCGGCCCGAACAACTCGAGCATCCGCCCCGTGCCCGTGCCGATGTCGACCAGGCTGCCGAGTGAGCCTTCACCCAACGCGATCGCCATCGCGGCTTCGACTTCGCTGTCCGCGACGTGCAGCGAACGGATCGCATCCCATTGATCGGCATTCGCCTCAAACCATGCCTCGGCAGCCGCGGCACGATCGGCACGCACCGCCGCGAGCCGGGCCTGGTCGGCGATTACCCAGGGATCGCCCGCCAGTTCCCAGGCGTCCAGCGCTGCAAGCACCGGCGCCGTGATCCCCCGCCGGCCCAGCGCCACGAACACCCAGCTGCCTTCCTTGCGCCGCTCAACCACGCCGGCGTCGCAGAGGATTTTCACATGACGCGAAACCCGCGGCTGGCTTTGCCCCAGCACCTGCGCCAACTCGCCCACGCTCAATTCCATGGCCCGCAACAATGCGACGATCCGCAGCCGGGTCGAATCCGCGAGCGCGCGGAAGATGGTGAGGGGCTCTGTCATGGGCGGCTTATAGATATAAAGATATCTTTATATCAGGTCAACGCATCGCTGCGCGGTTGCGTGCGTTTGCGCCTGTGGCTAGCCCCGACACCTCTCCCCGTGAAGGAACCCACATCCATGCGCAAGCTTCTCCTCCTCCCCGTCGCCGCGTTTGCCCTTGCCGGCCTTTCCGCCTGTGGCGGCAACGCGCAGAACGAAGCCGCAGAAGCCAATGAGGCAATGGTTGGCGACAGCAACACGATGGGCGAAGCGGTGGCAGACGTGAACGCGGCCGAAGATGCTGCCTTCACCGATGCCGAGAACGCCTATGCCACCAATGCGACGACCATTGGCAACGAGATCGTCGACTAAGGCGTTTGTGCAGCCTTCCCTCTTCTCGGAGCATCGCCATGCCGCATCTTCGCCCGCTGGGCGCCTCGGGCCTGGATATCTCGCCGCTGGTTCTCGGAGGCAACGTCTTCGGCTGGACCGTCGACAAGGCGAGGGGCTTTCGGATCCTCGATCGCTTCGCCGAGCGCGGCGGGGTGATGATCGACACCGCCGACGTCTATTCGGCCTGGGTCTCTGGCCATAGCGGTGGCGAATCGGAAAGCCTGATCGGCGAATGGCTGCGCACGTCCGGCAAACGCGACCAGGTGCTGATCGCCACCAAGGTGGGCATGCTACCGGGCGATGGCGGCGAAAAGCTGGCGCCCGCTCGCATCGCCGCCGCGGCCGAGGCCTCGCTCCGGCGGCTCGGCGTGGAGACGATCGACGTCTACTTCGCGCACCAGGATGATGAGAGCGTGCCGCAGGAGGAGTATCTCGCCGCATTCGGCACGCTGCTCGATGCCGGCAAGATCCGCGTGCTAGGCGCTTCCAACTTCCATGCGATGCGGCTGAAGTCGGCGCTCGACATTGCCGCCAGGGAAGGCCTGCCGCATATTCGCGTGCTCCAGCCTGAATATAATCTGGTCCGCCGGCACAAGTTCGAAGGCGAGTTGCAGGATCTGTGCATCACCCAGAATATCGGGGTGGTTCCCTATTACGGGCTCGCCTCGGGCTTCCTAACCGGCAAGTACCGCAGCGAGGCCGACCTGGGTAAGAGCGTGCGCGGCGCCGGCATGGCCAAGCTGCTCGCCGGCAGGGGCGGCCCGGTGCTGGCGGCGATGGATGCGGTTGCAGCGGAGACCGGCGCCAGCCTGGCCCAGATTGCCCTCGCCTGGGTGACGGCGCAGGACGGTATCACCGCGCCGATCGCCAGCGCCACCAGCGTGGAGCAGCTCGACGAGTTGATCGGAGCCTGGGATCTCGAACTCAGCCGCGACCAGCTCGATCGCCTGACTGCCGCCGGGGCCTGATGACCGCAGCAGACCTGATCGATCGTATCGTCGCCCAACTCGTCCGCCGCCACGGCGGAACCGTGCGCCGTTGGAAAACGGTGCTGGGCAAGGTGCGCGTCTATGACGCCGAGACGCACCCGCATTGCAACTGGTCGCTGGCCCCCAGCGGGGCGGCGGGCGACGTCGCGGCGGTGGAGAAGCTGCTCGACGAGCTGCGGATCACCTATCCGATCGTCGCCAGCTGAAACCTTGCACCGTCATCCCGGCGATAGCCGGGATCCATTGGGGGCAACGTTGCGGCTCTTGCTGAAGCCGAGAGGCGACTGGATCCCCGCTTTCGCCGGGATGACAAAGGCAAAGAAGGGCGGAGCACGTGGTGCCCCGCCCTTCTTCATCCTCTCCCGGCAGCGATTAGATCCCGACCTTCAGCGTCAGAAAGAACTGCTGCGGCGCGCCGACCATCAGCGTCTGGTTGTCGCCGCTGTTGCCGAACCCGTTGGTACCGATCGTCGAGATGTACTTCTTGTCGAACAGGTTGGTGACGTTGCCCTGCAGTTCGAGCTTCCGGCCGCCCAGGTCGAACGCGTAGCCGAGCGTCGCATCCACCACCACGCGGCCGTCCACGAACTGGTCGTTGGTATAGGTGAAGTAGCGCTTGCTCATGTAGTTCGCGCCGACGCGGGCGTTGAAGCCCTGGCCCGACCAGGTAACTTCGCCCTTCAGCATGTGCTTGGGCGAATCCACCACTGTCTTACCCTTGGTGGGGATCACCGCCGTGGCGGTGCGGACATCGTCGCGATAGGTCGAGTCGTTGTAGCTGTACGAGGCGAACAGCCCGAAGCCCATCGGCAGGCGCACGTCGCCAGTCGCCTCGACGCCGATCGAGCGCGCATCGCCGACATTCTGCAGGATCGCCGGGTTGCCGACGATGCCGGCGCTGGTCGTCACCGCCAGCAGGCGGTTGCGGAAGTTGACGTAATACCCAGCCAGCGAGCCGGTGAAGATGCCGCTCCGATAGCGGCCGCCGACTTCATAGGTGTCCGATGCTTCGGGCTTGAGCTTGGTCGCACCGCTGTTGAGCGCGTTGAAGCCGGCCTGGGTCGTCGCGAACGGGCCGCTGGTCGCCGCCGACACGAAGGCGCGGGTCACCTGGGTGAAGCCGGCGAACAGCTCGGCATTGTCGTTCACCCGGTAGTTGAGGCCGGCATGCGGCTGGAACCAGTCGGTCACCTTGATCCGGCCGCCGGCGAGCCCGCCCGCGACGATCGGCGTCGCATGGTTGGTGACGGCGAAGCCCTTCCAGCCCAGATTCGCGGTCAGCGCGCCCAGCTCGATCTTGTCCTGCACGAAATACTGGACGGTGTCGGTCTGGTACTTCCAGTACCACTGGGTGGCGAACGGGTTGCTCTGGAAGGTCAGGCTGTCGCGGCCCGGGTTGGTGCGGCTGTCCAGCGCGTAGAAGCGGCGCGCCTGGCGGAAATCGTTGCGCTCGTACCACCCGCCGACGGTCACGTCGTTAAAGCCGAGCTTGGTGCCGATATTGCCGAACACGCCGCCGCGGCGGATGTCATATTCGGTGGTGCGCAGCGACATCGGCACGCCGTTGGGCGAGGCGACGTACGGCGTGTACCACAGGCCCTGGCCATGGTTGTTGTGGAAATAGCCCTTCAGCACGCCGTGGACCGCCGAGCCGCCGGTCGTCTCCAGGCCCGCCGAGGCGAGATAGTCGCGGCGCAGGCCCGCGGCGTTGTAATAGGCGTCGTCCGGGTTGAGGAACGGCGCCGGATACACCTTGCCGGCACCCGGATTGGTCGGCGTCACGCCGGTATAGCCGTTGTTGGCGCCGATGTCCGAGACCAGGATCGCCTTGGCATAGTCGTTCGAGATATTGTCCCAGTTGTAGCCGAGACGCTTGATCATATCGAGCGACATGTCCTGATAGTCGTTCTCGCGACGATCGGAGAAGTCGAACGTGCCGACCGCGCGCAGCTCCGGCGTGATCGGGGTGACGATCTTGCCATTGACCTGGTTGATGCGCTGCGCACCCCAGCCCTTCCACTTGTCGGTATCCGAGTGGAGGTAGGAGAGATAGGCGCGGGTGCCGCCCGGGGTGAGCTCACCGAAATCGAGCCGACCGAAGACGCGCCAGAAATTGTCGCTGCCGCCGGTGGCGTTGACGTCGATGCCGAGCTTCTCCTTGGGGTCGCTCGACAGGAATTCGAGCGTGCCGCCGAGATTGTTGGTCGCCTGGGTATCGATCCCGCCCGAGCCCTGCGACACGCGTGTCTCGGCGATGTTCTCGCTGATGATCGCGCGGCTGATGTGCAGGCCGTTGACGTTGCCGTAGCTGGCATCGCCGAGCGGGACGCCGTCCAGCGTGAAGCCCAGCTGGTTCTGGTTGAAGCTGCGGATCGACACGCGCTGCGCCCATTCATAGGCGCCGAACGGATCGGCGCCCTGGAAGTTGACGCCCGGCAGCTTCTCGATCGCCTTGAGCGGGCTGGTGCCCGGCGCGAGTAGTGCGATGTCGGCCTGAGTCAGCGTCTGGATCTGGCGGGTCTCGCCCTTGCCGATCACAACGATGTCGTCGGCGCCGCTCTGCGGCTGGGTGTCGTCGATCAGCGTGGCGGTGGGCGCCGTCTGCGCGAAGGCCGCGCCGGCAGTGAACAGCGACGTGCCGGCGAGCAGCCCGGCGGCAAGCATACGGATGCGCATGCGCATGATCCCCTTGGGAAAGCACCAGGCCCCTCGCCCGTGCTGGGCCGCCGCTAGCCGTGCCGCGTTGCAACATTCGATAGTTAACGCTTCATTCTCGGGACTCCATCGTGACATCTCCGTGACGTTTGGATTTACGCTTCGGAAAAGTCCGGATTTCCCGTTGTCGACCGCTGCCGCACTACGATAGCCATGACGCATCTCGCCCCTCTTGTGTTGCCCAATTGCAACACTATCTGCTGGTCACACGCGAACAGGGATCAGGCATGAACCTCGAAAAATTCACCGACCGCGCCAAGGGCTTCCTGCAATCGGCGCAGACCGTGGCGATCCGCATGAACCATCAGCGGATCAGCCCGGAACATCTTCTGAAGGCACTGCTCGAAGACGAGCAGGGCATGGCCAGCGGCCTGATCCAGGCGGCCGGCGGTGACGCCAAGCGCGCGCTGAGTGAGACCGATCTTGCCCTGTCGAAGATCCCCGCCGTCAGCGGCTCGGGCGCGCAGTCGACGCCCGGGCTCGACAACGATCTTGTCCGCGTGCTCGACCAGGCCGAGACGATCGCCCAGAAGTCCGGCGACTCCTACGTCACCGTCGAGCGGCTGCTGGTCGCGCTGGCGCTGAGCCTCAACACCGCCGCCGGCAAGGCGCTGCAGGCCGCGAATGCCAAGCCCGAGGCGCTCAACACCGCGATCAACAGCATGCGCGGCGGCCGCACCGCCGACACCGCCTCGGCCGAGGACCGCTACGACGCGCTCAAGAAGTTCGCCCGCGACCTGACCGAGGCGGCGCGCGCCGGCAAGCTCGATCCCGTCATCGGCCGCGACGAGGAAATCCGCCGCACCATCCAGATCCTCGCTCGCCGCACCAAGAACAATCCGGTGCTGATCGGCGAGCCCGGCGTCGGCAAGACCGCGATCGCCGAGGGCCTCGCGCTGCGCATCGCCAATGGCGACGTGCCCGATACGCTGAAGGATCGCACGCTGATGGCGCTCGATATGGGCAGCCTGATCGCGGGTGCCAAATATCGCGGCGAATTCGAGGAGCGGCTGAAAGGCGTGCTCGACGAGGTGAAGGGCGCCGAGGGCCAGATCGTGCTGTTCATCGACGAGATGCACACGCTGATCGGCGCAGGGAAAGCCGAGGGCGCGATGGACGCCGGCAACCTGCTCAAGCCCGCGCTCGCCCGCGGCGAACTGCACTGCATCGGCGCGACCACGCTCGACGAATATCAGAAGCATGTCGAGAAGGACCCCGCGCTCCAGCGGCGGTTCCAGCCGGTGTTCGTCGGCGAGCCCACGGTCGAGGACACGATCTCGATCCTGCGCGGGCTCAAGGAGAAGTACGAGCTGCACCACGGCGTGCGGATCACCGATGCGGCGATCGTTGCGGCGGCGACGCTCTCCAACCGCTACATCGCCGACCGCTTCCTGCCCGACAAGGCGATCGACCTGATGGACGAGGCCGCCAGCCGCATCCGCATGGAGGTGGAATCCAAGCCCGAGGAGATCGAGTCGCTCGATCGGCGGATCATCCAGCTCAAGATCGAACGCGAGGCGCTGAAGCGCGAGACCGACGAGGCCTCGCGCGACCGGCTAGCGACGTTGGAGGAGGACCTCGCCAATCTCGAGGAGCAGTCGGCCGGGCTGACCACGCGCTGGCAGGCGGAGAAGGACAAGATCAACGCCGAGGCCGTGCTGAAGGCACAGCTCGATCAGGCAAGGATCGAGCTTGACCAGGCGCAGCGCGCGGGCGACCTCGCGCGTGCAGGCGAATTGTCCTATGGCGTGATCCCGCAGCTCACCCGCCAGCTCGACGAAGCACAGAACGTCACCAAGGGCGCGATGCTGCGCGAGGAAGTGACGGCCGACGACATTGCCGGGGTGGTCGCGCGCTGGACCGGCATCCCGATGGAGCGGATGCTGGAGGGCGAGCGCGAGAAGCTGCTCCACATGGAGGAGCAGCTCGGCAAGCGGGTGATCGGCCAGGCCGATGCGGTGAAGGCGGTCTCCACCGCCGTGCGCCGCAGCCGCGCGGGCCTGCAGGATCCGAACCGGCCGCTGGGCAGCTTCCTGTTTCTCGGGCCCACGGGCGTGGGCAAGACCGAGCTGACCAAGGCGCTCGCCGAATTCCTGTTCGACGATCCCAACGCGATGGTGCGCATCGACATGAGCGAGTTCATGGAGAAGCACGCGGTCGCGCGGCTGATCGGCGCCCCTCCGGGCTATGTCGGCTATGAGGAAGGCGGCGTGCTCACCGAGGCGGTGCGACGCAGGCCGTATCAGGTGGTGCTGTTCGACGAGGTGGAGAAGGCGCACAACGACGTGTTCAACATCCTCCTCCAGGTGCTCGACGACGGTCGCCTGACCGACGGGCAGGGCCGCACGGTGGACTTCTCGAACACGATCGTGATCCTCACCTCGAACCTGGGCAGCCAGTATCTCACCAACCTGGCCGACGGACATCCGGTGGAGGAGGTGGAGCCGCAGGTGATGGAGGTGGTGCGGGCGCATTTCCGCCCCGAATTCCTCAACCGTCTGGACGAGATCATCTTGTTCCACCGGCTGGGCGCGGACCACATGGCGCCGATCGTCGACATCCAGGTCGGCCGCGTGGCCAAGCTGCTCAAGGACCGCAAGGTGGGCATCGACCTGTCGCCGGCGGCGCGGGAATGGCTTGGCCGCGTGGGCTATGATCCGGTGTACGGCGCGCGTCCGCTCAAGCGCGCCGTGCAGAAGTACCTGCAGGATCCGCTCGCCGACCTGATCCTGCGCGGTGCGGTGAAGGACGGATCGACCGTGCATGTCGACGAAGGCGACGGAGCCTTGGCGCTGCGCGTCGATTGATCTGCGGGAGGAGGGGCGGCCATCGCCCCTCCTCCCGCCCGGTACTCTAGACGATCAGCAGCCTGCTTGCGGCTGGCAGCTTCCAGTCTGCACGCGCTCGATATTCTGACGGTCCGCTTGACGAAGTTCAGCCCATTGCGCGCGCGTGTGGCAGACCTTGCGAGTCTGCAGCCGGCTCCCCAGAACCTCTTCCTTCACACAAACCATCTCGTTTGGATCGCGCGCAGCGCGCGATGACTTCTCAGGCGGTTTCGTAGCCGGGTCCGGTTGCTGCTGCGCTGTAGCCGTCCCGATCCACAGCAGCCCCAGCAGCGCAGCGCACCCCCAAGCGAGACGATTGTTGTTCACGCCGAATCCTCCTGCTCTGCCCACTAGGCATCGATCGAATTGCCGATGTATGCTATAGCTTGTAGCCGAATTTCGTCACCCAAGGCGCAATTTTCGGGAAGATCGGCGCAAGGTGATCCCGGTAGCGATGCCACCGTCCCGCCGCCCGCTGATAGATGGGCTCCGTCACCTGCGAATAGCTTGCCGTGGTGATAAGGCCGCGTTCGCGCGCGGTCCGTTGATGGTCAAGCGCCGCAGCCGTCCACGAAAGGTCCAGCCAGTCGAAAAGCGGGCGAACTTCTGCTTCCACGTCTTGCACCAGACGCTCATAGACGATCGTCCGCACCGGCACGTCGAACAGCAGCTGCGCCCGCTCCCAGTGCGCAAAGCTCGCATCATAAAAGTCCGCAGCATCCTCCAGCCGCAGGAAATTGGACATCGCTCGGTTGAGCCGGAAGTTGCTCATCAAGCAGCTCAGCAACACATCGCATGGGTGGCGCAGCGCCAGGATGATCCGGGCTTTTGGGAAAAGCCGGCGGATCAACGGCACTTTGTATAGATAGAGCGGCGACTTATCGACCAGCATCCGACCTGAAGGCAGCGCGGTGTACCGCGCCACTTCCGAGAAATAGTGTGCGCGCGCTGCATCGATGGCTGCTTCGTCCATCGCCGCCAGCGCATCCATTCCGCCGATAGCATCCTCCACGACGTTCAGCGCTGGCTTTTCCTCCAGTACCACCGTCTCCGGATGGCCCATGAGGATCGTGTCCAGTAACGTCGTACCGGAACGCGGAAAGCCTAGGAGAAAGACTGGATCCTGCCCTGCGAACACAGGATCCCGCGTCCAGCCGTTCACCCACGCAGGCGTCATTCTGCCAATTTCGCTGCGCACCTGCGTTCGTAGCGCTTCCGCACGCAGCAACGGCGCCGACTCATGCGCGGCATGGCGCCGCCCGGTTTCCTCAATCCAGTAGAAAGCCTCGTCCGTCCGGCCCAGGCGATCCAGGACCGTCGCCCGCAAATGTGCGGTACGTTCGGGCTCTATGTCAGCTGGAACAAGCTCCAGGCAGCCGAGCGCTTCCTGAAATCGATCAGCGCGACGATGATCGAGCGCAGCCAGGAACGCTCGAGTCCCTGCGTCGATTCCGTTCGCTTCCGCGCGAGCGGCAAGCGGGGCCAGGTCCTCGCCCCGATTGTGGTGTTCGTAATGGATCGCGAGCCCGAGATAAGCGAGTTGCTCATTTGGCCGATGCTCCAGGACGCGGAGATAGGCCTGTTCCGCCTTCTCCGTTTCCATCATGATTCCGTATTCAATCGCCAGCTTGAGCTGGATGGCCATGTCGGCCGGGTCGCGTATCGCGGCAGCTTCCAGCGCTTCCAAGGCAGGCTCATGACGGGCCTGCTCCTTCAACACGATATAGAGTTCGTGGAGCGGCCTGGCATCCTGCGGAAAATCACGCGCCGCGTCCCGCAACGTCGTTTCCGCATCGTCGCCCCGCCCAGCGGCGCGATAGGTGAGCGCAAGGTTGATCCGGGTCGGTGCCGCGGCAGGATCCGTGGCGACCGCACGTTCAAGGACGGCGATTGCTCCATCCAGATCACCGATGGCAGCGCGGGCATTGCCAAGATTGTTGAGACTATCGACATCGTTCGGCACGCGCGCGATGACGAATGCATAGGCTTCCACCGCCTCCTCAAATCGCGACAGGGACTGTGCCAGGAAACCGCGATATCGCGCGATCCGCAGGGAGGGGTCAGCCGTGGCACGCGCCATCGTTGCGATATCGAGTGCATCGGCATGGTTACCGCGATCGATTTCGATCGCGATGCGATTGCAGGCTATGGTCACATCGTCGGGCCGCAGTTGCGCGGCTTCCGCCAGATGGACCGCTGCCGTCTCCAGCGCGCCACGGCGAGCGCAGACCATGCCTAGGAATGCCCGGAGCGGCGCCGCATCGCTGCTCCCCGCCAGCGCCGCCTCCGCCAGCGCTTGAGCGCCGAGAAGATCGCCCGCTTGCGCAAGCCGCACCGCTTGGCTGAGCGCGGAGGGTTCGGATGCAGGTGAGGAAGAGGCTGATTTCATGGCAGAGCTTGTGCGCCGTTCGGCTGGGGTAAAACAAGAGGGGCGGCCGGCAGAAAGCCGACCGCCCCCAATGGATCTTAAGTCGCTCGCCTCAGAAGTTGAGCGTTACGCCGGCGAACAGATAGCGACCAAGCGCATCGTAGGTAGCCGGATAGGTGTTGCCGTTGCAGGGCCCGGTGGGGCACTGGTTCGAGCCTGCACGGCCGGCGTTGCCGGACGTCACAAGCGGCGGCTCCAGATCGAACAGGTTGTTCACGCCGAGACGGAACGTGTACGACTTCCCGATCTGGAAGCTGCTCATCAGGTCGATATAGTTATACGGCTTGAGGCGGCTGCCCGGATCGAAGACGAACGCACCCTTCAGCGCTTCGTCTGGGCTGGTTGCCTGCGAGTGGATCGCGCCGATGTAGCGCCACTGCGCCGAAATGCCGACGCTCTGGTTCACCTGCCAGCTAGCACGCAGCTTGTGCCGCCACTTGGGCAACGGCGCACCCGCATTCGTCGTGCCGCCGATGCTGCAGGTCGAACCGTAGTAACCTGCGCAGTCATACGGCTTGCTCAGGCCGTTATTGACACGATAGCTGTCCAGATACGTGCCTTGCATGTTGAACGACAGCCGGCCCAACGACCCTAGCCCAACAGCATAGCTTGCACCGACCTCGATACCCTTGGTCTGCAGTTCACCGACATTGTTCGGCAGATCCGAAACATAGCCGCCCGGCGTCAGCCAAAGCGAGCCTGCCGCATCACGACGCACGAGGGCGCACGATGCGGGCGTAAAGGTAGCCGTCGCCGTTGCGCAATCCTGCAGGATCGCGTCCTGGCCGAACGCACGAATCGCGTTCTTGATCTTGATGTCGAAGTAATCGACCGTGACCGCCAGGCTACGAAGGAAGCTGGGCTGGAAGACGAGACCAGCCGTCTTCGTGGTCGCCACTTCCGGCTGCAGGTTCGGATTGCCACCAATCAGACCGTTATACTGACCGGCCGGATTGCCGGTGACACCCTGACCGACGGCGATGCCCTGTGCGCGACAGCCGTAATTGGTCGCCGTGATTGGGCCGATATCGGCACACGGATCGACCGAGCCGTTCAGCCCCACCGTCGCCGTCGAGAACAGCTCCTGCAGATTGGGCGCCCGCACCGCGCGGTTGTAGGTACCGCGGAGCCGGATGTCGGAAACCGGCGCGAACTCAACACCAACCTTGTAGGTATCGGTGTCGAACTTGTTGTCTCGGCTCGTCTTGTACGAAGAACGACGATAGCCGGCGTTGATTGCCAAAGATTCGATGAAGCCGTTCTGAACGATCGGTATCTGCGTTTCACCGAAAAACTCATAGACGCGGAAGTTGCCGGAGATCGGCAGGGTCCTGCCGCCCTGGCCGGTCAGATCGCCGGCTTGGAAGGCGCTGTCGGTCTGCAGGTCCAGCGACGAGCGACGCCATTCGACGCCCAAGTTCACGCCGATTCCGTCAGTGGCCCAGGGAAGCCGTGCACCATATTGGCCGAGATCGCCGGTGAACGAGACGTTCGCCACCTGCTCCGTGGTGTTGCCGCGCTGAAAACCGGTGGCAGAAAGATAGGCAACCGACTCAGCACTGGCCTGACCCGGTCCCGCGAAGACGTTGTAGGGCACGCACGCAGCGTCGCTGCCGTCGAGCACGGAGCGGCAGATCGGATTGATGCCAGCCACGCGCGGGTCGTCGACTACATCTAGTGCGCGGGTCAGCCGTGCAACCGAAAACTCGTTCAGATAGGTCTGCGAATAGTTCACCCGACCATATTGGTAGGAGGCGTCATAGCTCCACACCGGGGATAGGTCGCCCTTGGCGCCGATCACGCCACGGAAATTGGTGTGTTGCAGGTCCGCCTGGCGGGGCCCACCCTCGGTGTTGCGGCGCAGCAACTGCATGAAAGCGCGGTTATAAGGCGTGCCAGTCCGTGGATCGAAGAAGGTGAGCGCCGGCGCGCTGGGGTTCGGGTTGTAGGGCGCGGCAGCTGCCAGGGGGAAATCGCCCAGGAAGCCGTTGATCAGGTTGCCCGAAGCGCAGATGACCGAGCGCTGTGCCGCGCTCAGCAGCGGGTTGTCGCAGTTCACCGTGAGTGTGTTACCGAAATCGCCCGACGGCGCGATCTGCGCCACCGTACGATCGTCCATGAACATGAACTCAAGATACGGCTTGAACGAGTCCGCAACTTCATAATTGATGAAAGCACCAGCGGTAAATCGTTCGTCTGGCCGCTGAAAATAGTTAGTCGGGGCGAAGTTAAAGCGGGTAGTCGTATTTTCGAACCCGCCGTTTGGCATGAAAGTATAGACAGTCGACGAGCTGGTGTTGAGCCGCGGATCGAAAAGAATCGCCGTGCCGTTACCCGAGGTCAGCGAACCGCCGCACTGCGGACGGCCGGCGCCGGTGTTCTGGATCGTGCAGGCGCTGTAATCGCGCCGGGCCTGCGTTACGGCGTTGACCTTACGATAGCCGAAATAGGCCATTGCATGGCCGCCATCTCCCAACTTCGTGCCGAACGCGACCGTTCCGTCGAACGCACCACCATCGACGACACTGCCGGTCGGATAGTCAAAACCGCTCTGTCCGGCCGCAGTGCGCGCGTCCAGCAGCGGCGGCGTAACCTTATTCCGGTTGCCGTGCTGGTACACGCTGTATTGACCATCGATCCGGAACCCTTCGAAATCGGTATCCAGGATGAAGTTGACGACGCCGGCAACGGCGTCGGCGCCATAGGTGGACGAAGCGCCACCAGTCAGCACTTCAACGCGCTTCACCATAGCGGCAGGGATGATGTTGATGTCAGCAGCAGAGCCACCGCCAGGGCCGGGGGTACCCGGCATGAGCCGGCGGCCATTGACCAGGGTCAGGGTGCGGGCGGTACCCAAACCGCGCAAGTCGACCGTGGCGGTACCAGTGGCGCCGTTGGCGAGCGAACTCGCTTGGCTGGCCGCGACGGACGGCAACGAGTTCAGAAGATCTTCAACGCGGGTCGTTCCCTGCGCCTTGATGTCTTCGCTCGAGACGACCGTAACCGGCGCAGTGGACGTCAGATTGGGCTGCGGAATGCGCGATCCGGTAACGACGATTTCCTGCGAACCTTGCGCGGCGTCGTCGGTCTGCGGAACCGTATCCTGGGCAAGAGCCGGCGATGCCGTCAGCACGCCTGCCAGGACGAAAGCCGACAAGGCAATCCCCCCCCGGAGCTTCACTTGCATGTTCTTCATGAGATTCCCTCTTTGCCCGGCGATGTTGGTGCATGGGCACACATGCCGGATTACTCCCCGCACCGCTCACTTCGGCTGAAATGGCGGAGCTTGGCACGAGAGAAGCAGTTGCAAGCCTCTTCTGTAAACTGGCCGCAGTCATGTTTCCGCAATGTTTCGACAGAGTGTAGCTGAAACACCACACCTGTGAATGAATATTTCAGCAAACATTTCACTTTTGGTATATTATATTAGACTGCAGGTCAGCTGGTAAGATTTTTAGGCACGTAAGTTTCCATTAATAGCACGGAAACTAAATTGCTGGCCTGACAGAAGGACCAGCCTGCATGCAAGCGATGCGGCGCGGAAGTTGCCTTGTCGTAGCTCTCGGCGGAATTGGGCGCTCCACTTAATAAGCACGGCCGTTTTTTGGCATGGGGATAAGCTCAGACCATAAAAACGAGAACGCCGCGCCCTTGCTGGAAGGGCGCGGCGCTGAAGTTTCCATATTCGGCGGCGTTAGAAGCTGAACTTCGCTCCCGCGCGGAACATGCGGCCATAGACGCCATTCCCTGCCTGAACAGGGTTGTACAGGTACGCGCCATAGGTCGCCGGATCCACGCCCGGCATGCGATCGAACAGATTGAGGATCGTGCCGTACACGGTGACCCGATCGTTCACGTTGACCGCAGCGTTGAGGTCGAAGGTGGTGTAGCTCTTCACGCGGCATCCATTGAACCAGCTCGGCTTCAGACCGCAATCGGCATAGGCATTGTCTTGGTCCATCGCCGAAAGGTCGTAGCCGGACGTGTAGTTCACCGTGCCCGACAGCGTGAATTGCCGGAAGCTGAACGTGTTCTGCCAGTTGCCGTGCCAGCGGAAGGTGCCGCTGCCTGCGGTAAGGTTATAATTGCCGAGCGTATCGACATAGGTCTGGCGCGTGCCATCCGGCAACGTGGTGCTCAGCTCCAGCTGCAGCGTCGCATCCAGGTTGCTGGTCCAGGCGACCTCGCCGAACTGCTTCTGCACGTTCATGCCGAAGTCAATGCCTTCGGACTTGATCGTGTTCGCATTGACGAAGCTCGAGCGAACGAACGCGATGCGCGGCGTGGCGTTGGGGAACGCCGGATCGGGGGAGTCCGCGATTACCTCGTATCCGGCGGGGATTTGCTGGCCGGTGTAATAGGCGGTCAGCGCCGGACCGGCAGGAAGCGTGGTGATCGCGCCGGTCTTCTTGATGTTGAAGTAATCGACGGTGAACGACACGCCGCGAACCGGCTCGAAATACACGCCGGCCGTCCAACTGCGCGACTTCTCCGGCTTCAGATCCGGCGTCGCCAGCGTCGTCGAGCCATAGCTGCCCGACCGAATATAGGTGGGGCACGACGCGAAGGTCGCGACGGTGCAGCCATATTGCGCGAGATAGGTGTCGTTGAAGTTTGACGGACCGTTCGTGACATAGCCCGTCGTCGGCAACGCGTTCGCTTCCGCGAAGCTTGGGATGCGGAAGCCGCGCGACCAGGTGCCGCGCACCGTGATCTGGCGGATCGGCGTCAGCTTGGCGCCGACCTTAGGCGAGAAATAGCTCTGCCCGGTGGAGTAATGGTCGTACCGGCCGGAGAGGTTGACGTCGAGAATCGACAGGATCGGCGCATTCACTTCGCCGAATGCCGACGAGACGGTCCGATGTCCTTCCGTACCGAAGGCGTTCAGACGGAAATAGCGCTGAGTCGGGCCATTGAAGTCGGTGTTCGCGCTGGGCGAATCCACGGCTTCGTAGAAGATCGATCCACCGAAGCCGACGTTGAGCGGGCCACCCGGCAGGTCCATCACGGCCTTCTTGAACGAAACCTGTGCCTGGTAGAGATCCGACGAAGCGTTGGTGACGTTCTCCGGCATCAGATAGTTCATCACCGCCGCGCTGTTCGCCGACGGGTTGACGAAATTGTACGTGCCGTCGGCGATCACATCGAGCAGGTGCTGGATGTAGACATAGCCGTTCTGTTCACGCTTCAGATCGCTGTGCATTGCGGTCGCGTCGAACTGATAATCCCAGCCGAACACCTGACCGGTCACACCGGCAGCGGCGCGGTAGACGCGGCTGCGCGTGCGATCCTGTTCGATCGAGTTGGGAAGACCGCCCACCAGCAGCGCCGTGTCGCCCGACGCCGCGAACGGATTGTTGGGATTCAGGCGGCCGTCGGCGGCCGTGGCGCAATTCACCCGTGCGGCACAGACATAGACCGGCAGCGTCAGCGGCTGCGATCCCGCCGCAAAGCGTGCCGCATCAGAGCGGGTCGAATATTGCGGATAGAAGACGCCGGTCGGCGCATGGGCATAGATGGTGGACGGGGTGCCCGAATAGCTGCTGGTCGCCTGCTGGAAGTTCAACGCCAGATATGCCTGGGTTTCGTCGTTCAGATTGGCGGTGAAACGCGCGGAGCCGCCGAAGCGCTCGATCTCCGGCGCAACGACACCGTAGCGATTCACGGTATCGACCCGGCAGACATTGGTCGGCAGCAGATCATTGCCAGCAAGCTGGGATGCGGAGCTGGAGACGGACGACCCGTTGAGGCAATTGCCGGCCAGGAGCTGATAGCGGCCGCCCGATCCTGGCGCCACGTAGAGGTTCGACCCCGCGTTGGTGACGCCGAACGTATCGGGATTGATGGTGTCGTCCGGACCGCCGATGCGGGTCTTGTCGTCGCTGTTGAACGGCGCCTTCAGGTCGCTGTTACGTACCAGATCGCTGTGATAATAGAAGCCGCTGATATAGGCGTTGTAGCCCTTTTCGTCGAGATCGCCGGTTCCGGCGGTGAGCGACAGCCGCTGGCTGGCGCCGAAACCGCGCTGCGCCACGCCGGCTTCGACGCGGCCTGAAATGCCTTCAAACTGCTTCTTGGTGATGATGTTGACGACGCCCGCGATCGCGTCCGCACCGTAGCTGGACGAGGCGCCGTCGCGGAGCACTTCGATACGATCGACGATGTCGTCGGGGATGGTGTTCAGATCGACGAAATTGCGCGAGCCATCGTCAGCGAGCGGATAGTAAGCGGCGCGCAAGCCGTCGAAGAGCACAAGCGTCGAGTTGGTCGTCATGCCGCGCAGCGAAACCGCCGAGGCGCCGCCCGCGAACGCGCCGTTTGCCGTGAACGAGTTGGTCAGCGCCGGACCGTTGTTCGACGACAGCTTCTGCACGGCGTCTTGGATCGTGGTGATGCCGCGCTGATCGAGGTTCTCGGCGGTAACGGTGGTGACCGGCGACGGCGTGATCTTCGTCGTTCCGAACAAGGAACCGGTAACGACGATTTCCTGACCCGGGCCCTGATCGGGCGCTTCGGAAGTAGCGGACTGCGCAGTGCCGGCGGACGTGGTTTGCGCCATCGCAGGCGCGCTCATGAACGCAGTGGCGAGAAGGGCCGCTGAAAGACTGGTGCCAGCCCGCAGAGCGGATCGATAATTCTGCATGATCACCCTCAAATTACAGCCGCCGAAACCAGTTTCGGCGGCGTTCTTGCCAACTGCGCGACGGGGTCCGCATTGGCCTGGGTGCATGTGGAAACGTTTCGTAGCGGAACTGTAAAGGTCCAAGCGCAGAGAGGCTCAATCTTTCACGCGGGAGTGACATCAAAAGCACTAATAATTTCAGCAAATAAGCGAAGGTAGCTGGGACATTTCGGCTGGATTTCCGCTAAGTTTCCAGCAACAAAATGTTTCAAAGGCGCGGCATGCTCCCTGCGACGAGCAGCGGATCGATACGAGCTCCGCGCCACATCAACCCCCAGTGCAAATGAGGGCCAGTCGCACGCCCGGTTGCGCCCACTGCGCCGATCAGCTGGCCTTGCGAGACGGCATCGCCGGTGCGAACATCGATACGGGACAGGTGCAGGAAAGCGCTGGACAGGCCCATGCCGTGATCAAGCATCAGCAGATTGCCCTCCAACATGAAGGGCGCCTCTGCAGCCAGGATGACCACGCCGTCCGCCGGCGCATGCACTGGCGTTCCTGTGGGAAGGGCCAGATCGATGCCCGAGTGGTAAGCACCAGGCTCGCCCGAATAGATTCGCTGCGCACCAAACAGAGTGGAGATGCGTCCGATGGCGGGCCAGCGAAAGGGCTGCCGCCAACCTTGCGCCGCCGTTTGCTTTTCCCGAGCGGAAGCGATCTGGGCCAGTTCGGCCGGACGACGAGCGGCGAATTCCGCGCTCGGGACCGGGTATTTCGGAAGGCGATTCAGTCGCGAGAGGTTCCACTGCCGAGGCATGATCGCCAGATCGGCACGGACCGATCGCCCGTCCGGCAGTACGGCCTCCAGCCTTGCACCGCGGGCCGCATCGCGATCGAATCCGACAGGAAATCGCCCATCAGCGGCAAAGGGGATCAGCCGATCGTCGACACGGAGGCTGCTGGTGCCGACAGGTACTTGCCCCAGCGCCCAGCCACCTTGCTCGAGACTGCCGACCAGTGCGAAGGAGTCAGTCTCCCCTGCGCCACGGGCACGGGCGGTCGGCGCTGCAATCAATGCTACGCAACCCGCGGCGAACCGCCGCCGGCTGAACATCAGGCGCCGAGCGCCTGCACCGCCGCTTCGGCGCTGGCATAGGGCTCCTGCCGATCGACGCTCCAGTAGCGAAGCTCATCGATCGGAATACGGGCGCCAGTGACGGCGCACAGCACGTGATCGCCAGGCGCGAGAACGCGAAAGCCATTGGCCATATAATGGAGCTTGGCGGCGCGGGCGGTATTCGACATCAACATGGGCGGCGCCATTCCTGAATATTCGAGTTGCGGGTACGCCTCACAGCAGCGTCGGCTGCTCGGGCTTCGGCGAAACATAGGATTTGCCGGCCCCGCGCTCAACCCGGGCTTCTACCGGACCATCGGCAAAATGCAGCGTCACGGCTTGCGCCGCTCGGGCGTCTTCGGCCGAGGCGACGACCTTGCCGGTGCCGCGCGCCTCCACCCAGGCATAGCCTTTCTTAAGCGGCAGCTCGGGATCGAGCAGTTCGAGATGCCGGCCGATCGCCGCGAACCGCTCCGAAGCGGTGGCGAAGCGGCGTTCAAGTATTGCGAGCTTCAGCGCCTCGGCCGGGCGGGCGAAGCGCTGGCGGCGCGTGGCCAACTCGCGATCGGCAGCGCGATCGAGCGCAATGCCGCCCAACCGCTGCCGTGCGGTTGCCAGCCTTTGTTCGAGAGCCGCCGGGCGCAGTGCGGCGCCGGCGCGATCGAGCTGGCCACGCGCGACCGCCACGCGGCGTTCAAGCCCCAGCCCCAGACGCGCGCCGACGTCGTCGAGCCGCTGGCGCTGCGGCCCCAGCAGCGCATCGCGGCGCGGCAGCACGCGGACCAGCGCCGCAAGCCGTTCCCCGGCACGCTCGTGATAGCGCCGAACGCAACGCTCGGTACGGTGGGCCAAAGTGGCGATGCCGTGGCGGACTTCGGAGAGCACCGGCACCGCGATCTCGGCGGCGGCCGTGGGTGTTGGCGCGCGCAGATCTGCGGCGAAGTCGCACAGCGTGGTATCGGTCTCGTGGCCCACCGCCGAGATGATCGGGATCGAGCATTCGGCCACTGCACGAACCACGACTTCCTCGTTGAACGACCAGAGGTCCTCGATCGAGCCGCCGCCGCGCGCCACGATCAGAAGGTCCGGACGCGGAACCGGGCCCCCTGGCGCGATCGCGTCAAACCCGCGCACGGCACGCGCGACCTCTTGCGCCGATCCGTCACCCTGCACCTTCACTGGCCAGACCAGGACGTGGCTCGGGAACCGGTCTTCCAACCGATGCAGGATATCGCGGATCACCGCGCCCGTTGGCGAGGTCACCACGCCAATCACCTTGGGCATATAGGGCAGCGGCTTCTTCCGCGGAGCGTCGAATAGCCCCTCGCCCGCCAGCTTGGCCTTGAGCTTCTCCAGCAGCGCCATCAGCGCGCCCTCGCCGGCCAGCTCCATCCGCTCGATGACGATCTGGTATTTGGAACGACCGGGATAGATGGTGAGCTTGCCGGTGGCGATCACTTCCAGCCCGTCCTGCGGCTGGAAGGGCAGTGCCGAGGCAGCGCCGCGCCAGATCACGCCGTCAATCACCGCGTCCATGTCCTTGAGCGCGAGATAGGCATGGCCCGAGGCGGCGCGCTTCCAGCCCGAAATCTCGCCGCGCAGGCGGACATGCCCGAACTCGCCCTCCACCATTCGCTTCAGCCGGCCGGAGAGTTCGCTGACGCTCATCGGCGCCGCGTTGTCCCCGGGCACCGCCTCGGCTACGAGCCGCGTCGATGAAGTCTCGAAAAGGGGGTCGGCCATGAACGTCCTGCTACTGGGTTCGGGGGGGCGCGAACATGCGCTCGCCTGGAAGCTCGCGCAATCGCCGCTGCTGACGCAGCTTTTCGCCGCGCCGGGCAATCCGGGCATAGCGGCGCATGCGACCTGCGTCGACCTTGCCGCGACCGACCCGGCCGCCGTACTCGCCTTCGCGCAGGAACATGCCATCGGCCTTGTAGTCGTCGGTCCCGAGGCTCCGCTGGTGGCGGGCGTGGGCGACGTGCTGCGCGAAGCCGGCATTCCAGTGTTCGGGCCGAATCGCCTGCCGGCGCAGCTGGAAGGATCGAAGGGCTTCACCAAGGATCTGTGCGCGCGCGCCGGCATCCCCACCGCCGGCTATGTCCGCGTCCACGGGCTGGACGAGGCGCTGGCGGCGCTCGAGCCCTTCGGCCTGCCGGTGGTGGTGAAGGCGGACGGCTTGGCCGCCGGCAAAGGCGTCACCGTAGCGATGACCCGCGACGAGGCGGTCGACGCGCTCACCGCAATCTTCGCCGACGCGGGCGCAAGTGCTGTGATCGAGGAGTTCCTTGATGGCGAGGAAGCCAGCCTGTTCGTCATCACCGACGGGACCAGCGCAGTTCTGTTCGGATCGGCGCAGGATCACAAGCGCGTGGGCGAAGGCGATGTCGGCCCCAACACCGGCGGCATGGGCGCCTATAGCCCCGCCCCCGTCCTAACGCCCGCGCTGGAGCGCGCCGCGATGGACCAGATCGTCGAGCCGACGATCGCCGCGCTGGCGGCGGAGGGTATTCCCTATTCGGGCGTGCTCTATGCCGGGCTGATGCTCACCCGCACCGGGCCTAAGCTGATCGAGTACAACGCGCGCTTCGGCGATCCCGAATGCCAAGTGCTGATGCTGCGGCTGGAAGACGATCTGCTCGAGCTGCTGCTGGCCACCGCCCGCGGCGAGCTGGCCGGGCGACCGGCGCCGCGCTTCTCGCCGGCGACCGCGCTCACCGTGGTGATGGCGGCGCGTGGCTATCCCGGCACGCCGGAAACCGGCGGGGCGATCCAGGGCATCGACAAGGCCGAAGCGGCAGGCGTACGAGTCTTCCAGGCCGGTACGCGACAGCTGGGCGATACGCTGGTGGCGAGCGGCGGCCGGGTGCTGAACCTGACCGCAATCGGCCCCGATATCCTCGCCGCTCAGATCGCAGCCTATCGCGGCGTCGATGCCATCGATTTCCCGACCGGTTTCTGTCGCCGGGATATCGGCTGGCGCGAAGTGGCGCGGACGAAAGGCTGAGCCGGGTGCCGGCGAGGCGCCACCAGCACTTCGCCGGCAACACGATTAAGATCCGCCGACATCGTCCTTTTCGTCGACGAAAGCGGCGAAGCGACCGACCAGCATGTCCCACAGCTCCAGATCCTTGCGGAACAGCGCGGTGGGGATCGCCTGATCCTCGAGGTTCAGATCATATTCGAGCGCAGCTTCCCCCTGTGCATCCGAGTAGACGCGGGCGAACCGGTGCTTGCTGTTCCAGAGATTGGCGCGCTCCGCCGTAAGCTTGTTGGTAAAGCCGATATAGAATTGGATGTCGCCGCACTTTTGGTGCGCCTCGCAGTTGAAGAAGAGGATGGCGAACTTGTAGCCCGACGCGGCGCTGCGGATCAGGGGATCGCCCTCGCCGTCCTTGGTCAGTTCCGATTTGTAGCCGGCATCCTGCAGCGCCTTGACGATGGACTGCGGATCGGTCGATCGCACTTGCGCCTGTGCCGGCGCCACGAAAAGCACGGCCGCAAGCACGGCCAGCAACAGCGATTTCATCTCTTCTCCTTCCCACATCCACGCCGCGCACAGCGCGCCCGCCGCTGCCTGCCCGATTTCCGGAACAGGGTCCATGGCGAGCGGCTGGACGCGGCGGCAGCGCACGCTAATGCAGGAAGCTTCAAACGATCCGGAGCGTGAAACATGAACGATCAGGCGGCCCAGGAATATGGCGCAGTAGCGGCGGCCACCGAGACGGGATGGTTGACCCTGTCCTTCGTGCTGATCGCTGTCGGTGTGCTGCTGGCGCTGTTCATCTTGCTGTGGGGCACGCGGCTGGCCGCCAAGCGTCGGCAGGCCCGCACCGAGCTGGCTGACCGCGGCGAATTGCCCGTCCATGACGCGCCGGTGCCGACGCCACTGGCGGAAGTTGCCCCGCCGAACGCCGCCGAGCCGACGCCGGTGCCGGCCCCCACGCCACTGGCGGACGAACCCATCGCCGCTGCCGCACCGATGGAGGCGAGCCCGGCGACGCTGGCGGCCGATGCCGCCGCGGCGCCGGTGCCGCCCCCGGCGGCGGGAGACGACCTGACCCGGTTGAAGGGCGTGGGGCCGAAGCTGGCGACGCGGCTGGGGGAATTGGGAATTACCAGTTTCGCTGCGCTGGCTGCGCTGGACGAGGGCCAGGCCCGCGCCCTCGACGGCCAGCTCGGGAGCTTCCAAGGGCGGATGTTCCGGGATCGATGGATCGAACAGGCCCGGTTCCTCGCGGCGGGGGATACGGCAGGCTATGAGGCGGTGTTCGGCAAGCTTTGAGCCGGCCTGAAGTTTAGGAAGTTTAGGCTCGTGGAAAAATTCGCTTCAGCCCAATATGGCGTCTTTCCAGTAGCTTAGTCCGATTCGCGACTCACCAGCAGCTTGTCGATCTTGCGGCCGTCTAGATCAACGATTTCGAACTTCCACCCTTCCACCAGGAAGGATTCGCCTTCGCCGGGCAGGTGCTTGAGCACTGCGAGCGCCAGGCCCGCGACGGTCGCATAGTCGCGATCGGCGGGCAGTTCGATGCCCAGCCGTTCGGCCAGCGTATCGGCGGGCGTCGCGCCTGCGACGAGCAGCGAACCATCGTCACGCACGACGATATTGGGGTTGTCGCCCGGTTCGGCATCGGAAGCGAATTCGCCGGCGATCGCGGCCAACAGGTTCGCGGGCGTGACGATGCCTTCGAAATGGCCATATTCGTCGTGCACCAGCCCCATCGGCACTTCGGCCTGGCGCAGCGCAGTCAGCGCATCCATCGCATCGACCTGATCGGGCAGGATCGGCGCACGGCGCATCAGCTTGCGCAGGTCGAGCGGTTCGCCGCGGAACAGCGCGGCCGCGATGTCGCGGGCCTGCACCACGCCGATAACCGAATCGATCGACCCTTCGGCCACCGGCAGACGCGTATGCGGCGTCGCCAGCAGTTCCTCGCGGATACCGGCGCCGTCCAGATCGACGTCGAGCCAATCGACCTGCGTGCGCGGCGTCATCCCCTCGCGCACTGGCCGATCGGCGAGCCGCACCACGCCGGAAATGATCGAGCGTTCATGCTCCTCGATCACGCCCGACTTGCTGGCCTCCGCGACGATCAGGTGCAGTTCCTCTGCCGTGACGCGGTTTTCCGATTCGCGATTCAGCCCTAGCACGCGGAACACCAGCCCGGTGGACGAATCGAGCAGCCATACCAGCGGCGCGGTCGCGGCGGAGAGCCAGCGCATCGGCAACGCCACCGCCGCGGCGATCGGCTCGGGCGAGCGCAGCGCGAACTGCTTGGGGACCAGTTCGCCGACGACCAGCGAGAAGAAGGTGGTGAGCCCGATCACCAGCGTGATTCCCACCGTGTGGGCGAGATCGGGCGCGATGCCGAGCCCGGCCAGCCGTTCCGCCACCGGACCGCCGAGGCTGGCGCCCGAATAGGCGCCAGTGGCGATCCCGATCAGCGTGATGCCGATCTGGACGGTGGAAAGGAACTTGCCCGGATCGGCCGCCAGTTCAATCGCCATCTTGGCACCCCGCCGGCCGACACGGGCCAGCGCCTCCAGCCGGGCCGGGCGGGCGGATACGATCGCCAGCTCGGACATGGAGAAAATGCCGTTGATCGCGATCAGCACGAAGATGATCGCAAGGTCGATCCAGGGAAAAGGCGCGCTCATGGTGCGCCTCCCCCATACAGCCAGCAAAGCCCCGTTCACAACCTTTCCCGCGCGCATTGTCGATGCGGGCCCGGAACAACATCGCCGCGGGTGCTTTGTGCGGAAGACAAAGGACAGAACAGGAGGACGACCGATGTTACGGAAGAGCCCGTTGATCGTGGCGGCACTCGCCGCGGCGGCGCTGACCAGCGGCTGCGTTACCGATCCCAATACCGGCCAGCGCCGGGTATCGCGCACCGCCATCGGCGGCGGCGTCGGCGCGCTTGGCGGCTATCTGCTCGGCGATCTGGTAGGCGGCCGGAACGACCGGACCGAGAAGCTGGTCGGTGCTGGTGTGGGCGCCATCGCCGGCGTTGCAGTGGGCAATTATATCGACCGGCAGGAACAGGAACTGCGCCGCCGTACCGCCGGCACCGATGTGCAGGTGATCCGCCAGGGCGACGATCTGGTGCTCCGCATGCCATCGAACGTGACGTTCGACACCAACCAAACGGCGATCCAACCGCAGTTCCGAAGCACGCTGGATCAGGTAGCCGACGTGCTGCGCGAGTATAACCAGACACTGCTCGACATTTATGGACACACCGATTCGCAGGGCAGCGATTCGTACAACCAGGACCTTTCCGAACGTCGGGCACGCTCGGTTGCGGACTATCTCTCGACCCGCGGCGTCGACGGACGGCGTATCGCGACGCGTGGGTTCGGCGAAACACAGCCGATCGCCAGTAACGACACCGCGGAGGGCCGCGCGCAAAACCGTCGGGTTGAAGTCAAGATCGTCCCGATCGAGGCGCGCTGAGCGACAGCCTCAGAGCTGTTGCGTCTCGAGGACCGCCGGATCGCTCGCCAGGCCGTGAAGATAGGCGTGGCGCTCCGGCGAGCCGAGGCGGAAGGCGCGCAGCCGGCGCTGCTGCGAATCGGTAAGCCGGAATTGGCGATAGCCCCGCGCTTGGAGGCACGCGGCAACCGTGTCCTGCAGCAGCGTGCGCACTTCCTTCATGCGGCGGGCGGGCTGCGTCCGCTCGACGATTCGCGCCGAATCGACCGCCATGTTCATGATCCGGTTTGTGTCACCCGTCATTGCGGAAGCGGTGATGTTGTTTTCGTTGTTTTCGAGCTGGCGCGACGCGTCCTTGAAGACCTTCGCCGCTTCGGTGTTCGACACATCGAGATAATAGCCTTGCCGCCCGCACTGCACCGCGTCTTCACGATAGGCGGCCAGCGTCACGCCCGGCTTGCCCCAGCTGACCATCGGCGGCTTGGCGGCAAGCGCCGCGGATGGCAGGAGCAGTGGAAGCAGGACGAGCAGGCAACAGCGATCGGCACGCATCGGAACCTCCAGGCTGAAGTGTTCCCGCGCAGTTTCGCACGAAGCACGGCGGGAGTCGACGCTGCCCGCCTCAGCGGCGAGTACGGAAGAAATCGCGGAGCAGCGCCGCTGCCTCGCGTTCGCCGATTCCGGCATAGACCTCGGGTCGATGATGGCAGGTCGGCTGCCCGAACAGCCGCGGGCCGTGTTCGACCGCGCCGCCTTTGGGATCGCCCGCGGCATAATAAAGGCGTGCGATGCGCGCATGGGCGATTGCGCCCGCGCACATTGCGCACGGCTCCAGCGTGACCCACAGATCGCAATCTTCCAGCCGGTCGCGGCCCAGTGCCTGCGCGGCGGCACGAATCGCCCGCATCTCGGCATGGGCGCTGGGATCGTGCAGCCGCCGGGGCGCATTGCCCGCCGACGCGACGATCTCGCCATTCCGCACGACGACGGCGCCTACCGGCACCTCCCCCTCGGCAGCAGCCTGCACGGCAGCATCGAGCGCGGCACGCATCGGGGAAGGGAGGGGGAACATCGCATCTGCTTAGCCGCCCGATGCAGGATGGAACAGCCGCCACAGCGCATAGCCGGCGCCGGGAAGAAATCCCAGCGCCGTCAGCCCGCAGCTGATGCCGAACGAACGCCCCGGCCCTTCGGCCAGATAGACGCCGAGCGGCGGCAGCAGCGCCGCTGCGGCGAGGCGGGCGGGCGCCGGCCTCACCGTTCCGGAGACGGCGTCGGGTTCGGCGCCTTTTCCACGTCGATCGTCGGTACCGAAACGCGTTTTTCCTTCATTTCCACCGTCGGCACGCGCACCGTACTGTTCGACTCGCCCACCTTCACCGATCCGGTTTCGGCCGACACGGTCGGCAACTTGCCGCCGCTGACATCGAGGTTGATGAAGCCCAGCGCGATCAGCACGACGGCGACCAGCACCAAAATGCCCAACAGCCCTAATATTGCGCGCATTTGCCATCTCTCCCTAATCGTTTCACCTGCCTAACGCCCCCGGCCACCAGCGGTTGCGCTTGGCTGACGGTGAATCGGTTGACGGCGGCGCGCATTGACGCTAACTGCGCGGCCTTTCCGGCTTTCTGCCCAACTCAGGATTTGAAGCGATGTCGCGCATTTGCGAGCTGACCGGCAAGGGCCGGCAGGTGGGACACAATGTTTCCCACGCCAATAACAAGACCAAGCGTACGTTCCTGCCGAACCTGCAGAACGTAACGCTGATCTCCGACGCGCTGGGCAAGGGCGTGCGTCTGCGCGTCTCCACCCATGGCCTGCGCTCGGTGGAGCATGTCGGCGGTCTCGACAACTGGCTGCTGAAGACCAGCGACGACGATCTGTCGCTGCGTGCGCGTCGCCTGAAGCGCGAAGTGCGCAAGGCGAACGCGGGCACTGCCGCCGCCTGATCCTGCTCTGCAGCTAATGACAAAGCCCGCTGCCGCCCCCGCGGCGGCGGGTTTTGTCGTGGGTGCTATCCTCACAGATCGAGGCGGAACTTGAGCAGCAGCGTCTGCTGCCACCATTGTTCGTTGTCGTCGGAGATCATCCACAGCACGGTCGAGTCGCCTTCGCGCGCAACCGCCAGGCCTTCGAAATTGTCGTGCTGGAACGGCGGCGCGAAATCGGCGATCGTCTCTCCGCGCAGCACCGCTCCGGGCTTCGCGCCTCGTAAGTCGACCAACTCGACCCGCACGGTGAACAGCGAAGGCAGGCCGAATCGGCGCACCAGCACGAGCAACCGCCCATCGGGCAGCGCCACCGCATCGCTGGGATCATAGCCGGGCGGCGGCACATAGCCGAGCCGAATCGGGCGCGGCGCATCGCGGGTGGGATCGCCGGCAAACAGCAGCATCTCGCGCTGGTCGCGATGCCCCTCCCCCGGCGGTCGCGCGGTTTCGCCGATCACGACGAATCGGCCGTCGGGCAGGCGCGCCATTGATTCGGGGCCGCCATTGGCAGGCCATCCCCGCATTTCGAGAGGGAAGGCGACGCGCTCGCCGCGAAAATCGGCATCGAAGCGCCAGATCACGTTGTGCGATTCGAAACCGACCCAGAATTTGCCCGTCACCGGATCGCGCGTCAGCGATTCGGCATCGCGATCGCCCTTATAGGCGCTGATCCCCGGCCCGTTCGGCAGCTCGCCGAAGCGGATGTCGAACGGCCGCCAATCAGCACCCATGTGGAAACGGACGACATTGCCCCGATCGCTGACCAGGACGAAGGCGTCACCGATCACCTGAAGCGCGGAAAAGCCCGAAAATCCGCGATCGGGGCTGGTGAGCCGCACGCCGCCTAGATAGGCGAGCCGGCCGATTCGAGTGCGCGCGGGATCGCCCGGCGCCAGCTGCACGGGCTGCGCCGCCATCCTGGGTGTGCTGCCGATCGCCGTACGCAACGCCTTTCCAGAGGCGCCCAACGACAGCGATGCCACGATCAGCGGGAGGAAGGCGAGAGTGCGAAGCCAAGGGCGCATTGCCCTTCCTTAGCGGTTCGATGCGCCACGACCAGTGCTGCACCTGCGAAAGATGAACGCAGGATAACCATCTCGTTCAGGGTTCGATCAAGGGAACTGCGCTAAACAGCAGGTGTTGTAAGCGTACAAAGCCTCTCGCGTAGCGTATCGAGAGACTTGGGGGGGCCGGAACCGCAAGGATCCGGTCCCCCTCTGTATATCAGTACATGTGCTGGCCGCCGTTGATCGACAGCGTCGACCCGGTGACGAAACCCGCATCTTCAGAGCAGAGGAACGCGACGGCGCGGGCGATTTCGTGCGCCTGGCCCAGACGCCCGACGGGGATCTTGGCGACGATCTTTTCCAGCACATCGGCCGGTACCGCCGCCACCATGTCCGTATCGATATAGCCGGGGGCGATCGCGTTCACCGTGACGCCGAAGCGCGCGCCTTCCTGTGCCAGTGCCTTGGTGAAGCCATGGATGCCGGATTTGGCGGCGGCATAGTTCACCTGACCGTACTGACCGGCCTGGCCGTTGATCGAGCCGATGTTGACGATCCGCCCCCATTTGCGCGTGCGCATGCCGGGGAACACGGCGTGCGCCATGTTGAAGCAGCCGCCCAGGTTGATGCGAATCACGTCTTCCCACATCTCGCGCGACATCTTGAGGATGGTGCCGTCGCGGGTGATGCCGGCATTGTTGACGACGGCGTCGACCGGGCCGAGCTCTTCCTCGACCTTCTTCACGCCTTCGGCGCAGGCGTCGAAATCGCCGACATCCCACTTATAGGCCTTGATGCCGGTGCGCTCGGCGAAGGCAGCGGCCTTCTCGTCATTGCCGGCATAGTTGGCAGCGACAGTGAACCCGGCTTCCTTGAGCGCCAGACTGATCGCCTCACCGATACCGCGTGTACCACCGGTAACGATCGCTACTCGTGCCATAAGCCTTCCTCTCCACAATCAACCCAAAGAATTGGCTAGGCGGGGGTCACCCAGCCGGCAAGTTCGCGCCCGATGATCTTGCTCAACAGCTCCATGCCCGGCGGGCTATCATTGAGACAAGGCAAATATGCGAAATCCGTTCCGCCCGCGGCGATAAAGGATTCGCGGCCGCGGATCGCCAGTTCTTCCAGCGTTTCCAGGCAATCGGCGGAGAAACCGGGCGCCACGATCGCGATGCGGCGGATACCACGGGCGGGCAGCGACTCCAGCATGGTGTCGGTCGCCGGCTCGAGCCATTTGGCGCGGCCGAAGCGCGACTGGAACGTCACGATCAGTTCGCGCCCCAGCGCTTCGCCCAGCAGCCGCCCAGTCTTGCGGCAGTGGCAATGATAGGGATCGCCCAGCTCCAGCGTACGCTGGGGCATGCCGTGGAAGCTGGCGATCACCGCATCTGGCACGAAATCGAGCGTGGCGATGCCTGCTTCCACGCTGGTCTTCAGCGCGGCGATATAAGCGGGATCATCATGATAGGGCGGAAGGGTTCGGATCGCCGGCTGCCAGCGCATTGCCGCGAGCGCGGCGAAGGCGCTGTCGTTTGCAGTGGCCGTCGTGGCCGCACAATATTGCGGATAGAGCGGCGCGATCAGGATGCGCTCGCATCCCTTCGCTTTCATCGCCGCGAGTTGCTCGCCGATCGCGGGGCGGCCATAGCGCATGGCATAGTCGACCAGCACGCCGGGGCCGAACGCGCCTTCCAAGCCCCGCGCCTGCGCTTTGGTGATCGCGGCAAGCGGGGAGCCGTCGTCGCGCCACACTTGGCTATAGGCATGGGCGGACTTCTTCGGCCGGGTCCGCAGGATGATGCCCCGCAGGATCGGCTGCCAGAGCAGCGGGGGGATTTCGACCACCCGGCGATCGGACAGGAATTCGCCGAGATAGCGCTTCACCGCGCCCGGGTCCGGCGCATCGGGCGTGCCCAAATTGGTGAGGAGCACGCCGATGCGGGCGGGCGGGATCGCGGGATGGTGGGCAGGCAGGGTCATTCGACCTCCGAAAGAAAGGGAAGACGGCGGAAGCGCGTGCCGGTTGCGGTTTGCAGGGCGTTGGCGATGGCAGGAGCGGCGGGCGGAACGGCGAGCTCGCTGACGCCGCCGGGATCCGATCCGCTGGGCACGATTTCGACCGTGATGTCGGGCGTGGTGGCGAGCGTCGGCAGGTTGCAATCGGCGAGGCTCTGCACATCGGCCACGTTTTCGCTGAAGCCGGTGGTCGCGCCGAGCGCTGCGGCGAGCCCGAAGATCAACCCGCCTTCGATCTGCTGGCGCACCAGGTCCGGGTTGACCACGCGCCCGCAATCCACCGCCGCGACCAGCCGCTCCACCACCACCTCGCGCTGCGGCGTCAGGCGCGCTTCCGCCATCACCGCGATATAGGAGCCGCGAAAAGCATGGACGGCAAGGCCCTGGCCGCTGCCTGGCTCGCCGCCCTGCCAGCCGCCCAGTTGCGCCGCGGTTTGCAGGCAGCGCGCGAGCCGCGGCTGATCGCCCAGCATCGCCATGCGGAACGACAGCGGGTCGCGATTCGCGACATGCGCCAGTTCGTCTACGAAGCTCTCGGCGAAGAAGCAGGTGTAGCTGTGTGCGCCCGATCGCCAATAGCCGGTCGGCACACCGATATCGGCGGGATGATGATCGACCGCGGCGTTGGCGATGCCATAGGCCGGCAGCGCGCCCGCTACCGCCGAAGGATCACCGCCCTTCGGCAGCGCCAGCGACGCCGCCACGACCGGATCGCCGCCGAGCAGCCGCGACGCGAGTTCGCGCCCGGTTTCCGGCGCGGCGATCTTCGCCAGCCAGGCATCGATGGTGCCTCCCTGCCCCAGCTTTGCGGTGAGCCGCGCCGCCGCCGCCGGACGGAAGCGATCCCGGCGAAGATCCTCGTCGCGCGGCCAGGTGAGCTGCACTGGACGCGCTACCGATTGCGAGACCAGCGCCGCCTGCACCGCGACCTCATGCTCCAACTTCGCACCGAACGAGCCGCCACCCAGCATGGGATGCACCACCACCCGCGCCGGATCGATGCCCAGCGCGCTCGCAGCCGCCGCGCGGGCGAGCCCCGGCGCCTGGGTAGGCAACCACAAGGACAGCCGACCATCGGCATAATCGGCGGTGCAGGTCATCGGTTCGAGCGGCGCATGGGGGGCGAGGCCCACGCGATAGTCGGCCGTCACCACCCGCGCCCCGCGAAAGGCAGCGGCAAGATCGCCGCGCGTTTCGATCCGGCTGCCGTCGCCATCCAGCGCAGCGGTGAGCGCGGCATTGATCGAATCGTCATTCACCACGGTCGCGGGCAGGCGAAAGCGCGGGCGCATCGCCTGGAGCGCGCGTTGCGCCGCCCAGCTGTTGTTCGCCACGGCCGCAACCCAGTGACGCGTAGTGACGACCGAAAGCATGCCGCGCACGCGATCGGCCGCGGCGCGATCGACATGCACCAGTTCCGTCTCGCCGACCGGCCCCTGCCGGATCGCCGCGAATACCATGCCCGGCAAGCGCACGTCGGCGGCGAAGTTGGCGCTGCCATCCAGCTTGGGCGGCGCATCGAGGCGCGGCAGCGGCTGGCCGAACAGCCGCGCGCCATCGCCGCGCAAGGGTAGCCTTGTCGGCACGGTTTCGTCCGCCGCCGCTTCCGCCAGTTCACCGAAGCCGAGCCGCTGCTTGCCGTGGATCACCACGCCATTAGCGGTGCCGCAGGACTGCCAGTCGACGCCCCAGCGCGCCGCCGCCGCCTTGCACAGCAGCACCCGCGCCGCAGCACCGGCCTGGCGCAGCGGATCCTCGAACTGCCGAACCGACGTGGAGCACGCAGTGAGCACCAGCCCGGCGCGCGCGGCATGGCTGCGCTGAAGCTGTTCGGGCAGCCCCCCCAGCGCCAGTTCGAACAGGCTGCGCGCCGCCAACGGATTGGCATAAAGCGGATTGAGCGGGGCTGGCTCCACGCCGATGCGCTGCCAATCCGCGCCCAGTTCGTCAGCAAGGATCTGCGGCAGAGCCGTATAGACTCCCTGCCCCATTTCCGCCTGCGGCACGGCGATACGGACATGCCCGTCCCGACCAATCTTGAGCCAGGCGCCGAACAGCGTTTCGCCGGGGGCTGCGCTGAGGTTGGGCGAATAGCTGCGGGGCCACAGACCCCAGGCGACCACCAGCCCCAGCCCGGCGCCACCACCGATCAACAGCCTGCGCCGATCGAACCTGATGCGGGATGCGGGTTTGCCAGCCATCGGCCCGCTCTATCGCCGTGCCGCGCACGACGCCAGCATGGGCTTTCGATCACCCTGATCGCACCCCCTTGGGTTCGGGGCGTTTTGGCTCTATCGCGGGCCCATTGTTTCTTTGCGCCGGGGATCGAACGTGCTGCCTACCCTGCTTGCCGCTGCCGGCGGACATCTGCATTTCGCCGATCTCCACCTGGATCCGGTGGCCCTCGATCTCGGTTTCTTCCAGATCAAATGGTATTCGCTGGCCTATATCAGCGGGATCCTGCTCGGCTGGCTGTACCTGATGAAGCTGCTGGCCGCGCCGGGCGCGCCGATGGGGCGGCGCCATGCCGACGATCTGGTGTTCTACGCGACGCTGGGCATTATCCTGGGTGGGCGGCTGGGCTATGTGCTGTTCTACGCGCCCGAAATGCTCAGCCATCCGCTGCAGATCCTGATGCTGTGGGAAGGCGGCATGAGCTTCCATGGCGGTGTGATCGGCACCTCGCTGGCGATCCTGTGGCTGGCGCGGCAGCACAAGCTCGATTGGCTGCGCATCCACGATTATGTCGCCTGCTGCGCGCCGTTCGGCCTGTTCTTCGGCCGCCTTGCCAATTTCGTAAACGGCGAATTATGGGGCAAACCCGGCGACATGCCCTGGGCGATCGTGTTCCCGGGTACCGTTCGCGCCGGGCTGGTGGAACCGGCGCGCCACCCCAGCCAGCTCTATGAGGCCGGGCTGGAAGGCATTCTGCTGTTCCTTGTCCTCTGGTTCTTCTTCTGGCGCAGCGATGCACGCTACCAGCCGGGCAAGCTGACCGGCATCTTCCTGCTCGGCTATGGCCTGTGCCGCTTCTTCGTCGAGTTCTTCCGCGAACCAGACCGCCAGCTCATCTGGCTGGTCGACATGACCGGCCTGCACATGGGCCAGTGGCTGTGCCTGCCGATGATCGCAGGCGGCATCCTGCTGATCGCCACTGCCAAGCGCCGCCGCAAGCGCGTGGAAGCGATCACCGGGCCGAGCGTCGCCTGACCGGACCCCGATGGCGAACGACAATCCCCTGAACGCCGCGCCCGACGAACGGCGCGACAACGCCGCCGAGCCGGCGCTGCCCGAACGGCTGGCGCGGGCGATCACGCTGGCCGGCCCGATCCCGCTATCCCAGTTCATGGGGTCGGCGAACGCGCATTATTACGCCACCCGCGATCCGCTGGGCGCGCGCGGCGATTTCACCACCGCGCCCGAAATCAGCCAGATGTTCGGCGAATTGATCGGCTTGTGGCTGGCGGACCTCTGGGACCGCGCCGGCCGACCGGCAGAGACACGCTATGTCGAGTTCGGCCCGGGCCGCGGCACCCTGGCAGCCGATGCACTGCGCGCGATGGGCAAGGCAGGCTTTACGCCGCCGGTTGATTTCCTGGAGACCAGCCCGGTGCTGCGTGCCGCCCAGAAACAGCGCGTGCCGAATGCCGAATGGCATCTCGATCTGGTCGGCCTGCCGGAGGATGCCCCGCTGCTGGTCGTCGCCAACGAGTTTTTCGATGCGCTGCCGATCCGTCAGTTGGTGCAGACCGCGCAGGGTTGGCGCGAGCGGCTGGTTGCCTGTCAGGACACGCTGTTCCTCCCGGTAACCGGCGACCGGAGCTTCAACGCGGTAATCCCGCCCGCGCTGCGCGATTCGGCGCCGGGTTCTATCCTGGAAACCTCTCCGGCCAGCGTCGCGCTGCTGCGCGCGCTCGCCCAGCGACTGCACCGCCAGGGCGGCGCGGCACTGATCATCGATTATGGCTATGAAGGCCCGGCGATCGGCGACACGCTGCAAGCGGTGCGCGGCCATGCCTTCGCCAACCCGTTCGACGCGCCCGGCGAGGCGGATCTGACTGCGCATGTTGATTTCGGCACACTGAAGGAAGCCGCCGAGGCCGAGGGGCTGACCGTGCACGGCGCCGTGACTCAGGGCGATTTCCTGAAGGCGCTGGGCATCGACGAGCGGGCCCGCGCTCTCGCCCGGGGAGCACCCGAGCGCGGTGATGCCATCGCTGCCGATCGCAACCGACTGGTTGGGGGTGACCAGATGGGATCGCTGTTCAAGGTGCTGGCGATCACCGCCCCAGGCTGGCCGGTGCCGGCGGGGTTCGCATGAACGCTCGCGACGCCACCCCCGCCGACGCCGCCGCGATTGACGCGCTGTTCCGGGAAAGCTTCACGGCGACCTTCGCGCATCTTTATGCGGCCGAGGATCTGGCCAGCTTCTTCGAACGCTTTACCGTGCCGGGCTGGGCCCAGGAACTTGCAGATCCCGGCTTCGCGTTCCGCGTGATCGAAGACGGGGAAGGGCTAGCTGGCTATTGCAAGCTCGGCCCGATCAGCCTGCCGGCGACACCCCAAGGGCCGGCGATCGAGCTGCGCCAGCTCTATCTGCGCGAGCGCGCTAAGGGCAGCGGTGCGGCCCAGGCGCTGATGGATTGGGCGCTGGCCACCGCTCGGGTGCGCGGGGCCACCGAACTCTGGCTTTCCGTCTACATCGACAACCATCGCGCCCAGCGCTTTTACGAGCGTTATGGCTTTGAGGATCGCGGACCCTATGCCTTCATGGTGGGCAACCATGCCGACGAGGATCGGCTGATGCGGCTGGCGCTGTGAGCGGCGTGGACGTCCACCGTGCCCGGGCGCTGGCTGACGTACCGCACGGCTTTCTCGGCCGCCGCGGCGGCGTGTCGACCGGGATCGTCGCGGGGTTGAACGTCGGGATCGGGTCGAACGACGATCCGGCTGCAATCGCCGAGAATCGCTGCCGTGCGGTACAAGCCGTTCTGCCGGGCGCGCGGCTGGTCACCGTCTACCAGGTCCATTCGGCCGATGCGGTGACGGTGCTCGCTCCGATCGACGAAGCGCTGCGCCCGCGGGCCGATGCGCTGGTCACCAACCAGCCGGGGCTGCTGCTCGGCATCCTCACCGCCGATTGCGCCCCGGTGCTGTTCGCCGACCGCGAGGCCGGGGTGATCGGCGCTGCTCATGCGGGGTGGAAGGGCGCGATCGGCGGTGTCACCGATTCGACGATCGCCGCGATGGAAGCCCTGGGCGCACGCCGCGAGCGGATCGCGGCGGCCGTAGGCCCCTGTATCGCCCGCGCCAGCTACGAGGTCGATGCCGGCTTCTTCCAGCGCTTCTGCGAGCAGGATCCGGCCAACGAACGCTTCTTCGCCGATGGCCGCCCCGAGCATTTCCAGTTCGACCTGGAAGCCTATGTCGTCCACCGGCTGGCGCTGGCCGGGCTGCGGACGATTGAGGCGCTGGGGCTGGATAGCTATGCGAACGAGGCGCGCTTCTTCAGCTTCCGCCGCGCGACGCATCGCAGCGAGCCCGATTACGGCCGTCAGATCAGCCTGATCGGGCTCGCGGACTAAAGGTCAGAAGCGGATCGGTATGCCCAGCAGCAGCTGGTTGCTGCTGTTGTCGACATGGGTATAGTCGAGCCTCAGCCCGACGCCTTCGGTGACGCGCCACTCCGCGCCGCCGCCCACCGCGAAGCTGCTGCTCCAGCCATGCGCGTCCTGCACCGCAAAGTTGCCGGTCAGCCGATATCGATTCCCGCCATAGCCGCCCTTGCCATAAAGCAGCAGTCGCGGCGTTGCGACGAAGCCCAGACGGCCCGTGGCGCGAAACCCAAAGCGCGGCGATTGGCCATAGCGATAACCGTCGCGGATCACTGCCTCGGGCGTTCCGCCGCCGATCGTCCCCTCCAGTTCGCCACCGATACGCCAGCGCCGGGCGATCGCAAGGTCGTAACCGGCAAAGCCACCGCCGCCAAAACCGGTATCGCGATAATAGCGGCTCGAATAGGGCCGGTCGTTCACCGTAACGTCGAGATAAAAATGATGCTCGATCATGCCGGCGTCGGCGCCGGCATAGGCTCCGGTGAACGGCGCTTGCTGCGCATGGGCAGTAGCCGCACCGAACAGCGCGGCGGTACTAACTATCAATCGCATGATAAAGCCCTCCCCTCAGAGAACCTCAAGCTATGGCGATTGAAATAAACGAATGCTGAACGAAACGACTTTTGCTCGTACTACTATTATGCCGCGTCTTCTACGCGCACTTCCGGTGGATGCAGCCGAAGTCGATTGACCTTGCGCTCGTCGGCATCGATCACTTCCAGCTTCCAGCCGCTTTCGTGTTCCAGGCATTCGCCGACTTCCGGCACATGCCCGGCAAGCACGAAGGCAAGGCCACCGATCGTGTCGACATCTTCCTCCACCTCGGCCAGGCGGGCATCAACCATCTCGGCGACGTCTTCCAGTTCGGCGCGGGCATCGGCTTCCCAGCCGCCGCCGTCGATCGGCACGATCAGCGCGGCGGGCGCCTCGTCATGCTCGTCCTCGATCTCGCCGACAATTTCCTCAATCAGATCCTCGATCGTGATCAGGCCTTCGGTGCCCGAATATTCGTCGAGCACGATGGCAAGGTGGGTCCGCTTGACCTGCATCTGGGCCAGGAGGTCGAGCGCGCCCATCGATTGCGGCACATAGAGCGGCTGGCGGATCAGCCCGGAAATGCTGGACGGATGCTCCTCGCCCTTCGCCAGAATTTCGAACACGTCCTTGATATGAACCATGCCGATGATCGTATCGAGTTCTTCGCGATAGACCGGCAAGCGGCTGTGTCCTGCCTCGGCGAAGAGCTGAACGAGCCTGGCGAAGCTTGTCTGCTCCTCCACCGCGACGATATCCGCGCGCGGCACGCCGACGTCCCCGGCATCGCGCTCGCCGAAGTGCAGCAGGTTCTTGAGCATCTGCCGCTCGATCGGGGCGAGGTCGCCGGCCGGCGGGGTGCCGCCGTCGCTCTCATGCTCCTCGATCGCTTCTTCCAGGCGCTCGCGCAGCGTTTCTTCCTGTTCCTCGCCGAACAGGAGCGCGCGCAAACTGCGCCAGATGCCGCCATTTTCGTGTCGGTGTTCAGGCGAGCCGGTACTCGGGCCCTCGTTCATGTTGGTGTTCAATCCTCGCGTACGGGATAGGGATCGTGCAGGTTCAGGGAGGCCATCGCAGCCTGTTCCATCGCCTCCATGGCTTCCGCTTCGGCATCCCCCATATGGTCATAGCCTAGCAGATGCAGCATGCCGTGGACAATGAGATGCGTGGCATGATCTTCCACTGCAACACTGCGCTCGGCCGCCTCGACCGAACAGACGCCATGGGCCAGCACGATATCGCCGAGCAATACTTCGCCATCGTCGCTGTTCTGGGTGACGGCGTCGAGCAGATCGGGCTGGATCATCGGGAAGGACAGCACGTTGGTTGGCTTGTCCTTGTCGCGATACTGGCGGTTGAGCGTATGAACTTCGTCATCGCTGGTGAAGCGCACCGCGACTTCGACGGCGGTGGGCCAGCCGCGCCATTCGGCATAGGGCGTCTGCGCGATCGCCGCCTCGACGGCGCGAAGCGCAAGCGTTTCCCAGTCGCCTTCCGGCCAGGGTGCTTCAGGGAGAGCGGCAACGTCAAGCATCAGGCGAGGTCCGTCTGGACAAAGTCATTCCCTTTGTAGAGCAAGCGGGCATTGTTCGCGACCGCGCAGGCATAGGCGAAGCAATCGCCCATGTTGAGCGCGGCCGGGTGCACGCCCTTGCCGTAGACTGCATAACTCCGGAGAGCCAGATCGGCTTCCTGCTCGCCGATCGCGACCATACGGACGCGCAGATCCTCAGCAAAGGCGAAGGTGCGCTGCGTCGCCTCGGGCAGGGTCAGTCGGTAGGCTTTGTGAAGTCCGACGATCGTTTCCCATCGTGCAACCGGCGACCAGATCGCGTCCTCGTCCAACAGCCGGGCCAGCATCATTTCGCGCTCCGGCTCGCCGCCCAGAATAGCGATGGCAGCGGATGCGTCGACGAACAGCGTCACAGATCGCCGGAGAGCGAATCGAAGAACGCTTTGTCTGCAGGGGCTTCCCGCGCCTCGGGCACGGGGAAGCGCGCGTCGAACTGCGCGAGCCAGTCGCGCGCCCGCGGCAGCGTGTCGGCATCGCTGCGCTGCTCTAGCGCCTCCACAGCAAGGCGAACCGCCTCAGTCTTGGAGAGGCCCAGCCGCGCAGCTAAACGGCTGACCCGCTCGGTCGTCTCGCTATCCTTGATGTAGAGCGATGCCACGCTGCGTCTCCAAATGGGATATCCCGAACGTAGGACGGGATATCCCGCACTTCAACCTTCCCCCTCATAGGCCGCGACGATGCGGCCCACGATCGGGTGGCGCACCACATCGCCGACGCCGAAACGCACCATCGAAATGCCCTCCACGCCTTCCAGCCGGGTGACCGCGTCGTTCAGACCCGACGCGGCCGGGCCACCGGGAAGGTCGGTCTGCTTCGGGTCGCCGCAGATCACCATCCGGCTGCCCTGTCCGAAGCGGGTGAGGAACATCTTCATCTGCATCGGCGTGGTATTCTGCGCCTCGTCGAGGATGACGAAGGCCTCAGCGAGCGTGCGGCCACGCATGAACGCGATTGGCGCAATCTCGATCTCGCCGCTCGCGATCCGCCGCTCCACCTGTTCGGCGGGCAGGCAGTCGTAGAGCGCGTCGTAAATCGGGCGGAGATAGGGATCGACCTTCTCCTTCATGTCGCCCGGCAGGAAGCCCAGTCGCTCGCCTGCCTCCACCGCCGGGCGCGACAGGATCAGCCGCTGCACGCTGCCGCTGATCAGCTGCGCCACCGCCTGCGCGACCGCGAGATAGGTCTTGCCGGTGCCCGCCGGGCCGAGCGCGAAGATCAGGTCGTTCGATGCCAGCTCGCGCATATAGTGCGTCTGCGTCACCGAGCGCGGCACGATCGTCTTCTTGCGCGTCCGGATCATGATCGAGGGCGGCGCGCTGCTGCCCGCAGGTTCCGCGCGGACGATGCCGGTGAACATCGGCTCGCTCGACATGGCGACCACCGCGTCGATAAGCCCGCCATCGACATCCTCGCCGCGGATAACCCGGCTGTGCAGCTCCTGCAGCACTTCGCGGGCGTGCGCCACCGCCTCGGCAGTGCCTTCGATCACCACCCGCTGGCCGCGCGCATGGATGTACACACCCAATCGTTCTTCCAGCATCAGCAGATTGGCGTCGAACTCACCGAAAAGCTGGGGCAGGAGCTGCGGCTTGTCGAAATTTACCTCTACCCGAGAGCGTTGACCGGGCTGGGCGGGGACAGGCTTGCGGCTCATGCGGTCCTTTCGATGCTGGGAGCGTGCGGAAAAGGCATGCGGCCCCGGCGGGGCAAACCTTGGCGAGGGGCGGAGGTTCCTTGGCGCATGATCGAAGGCGAGATTGACAGACGAACGCAGGCGGACACAAGCCCAACCTGCGTCTGCCTGCCGATAGCGCGCGGGTGTGACAAGCGGGCGACAGCCGCCCCGCCGCCGCTCAGCCGGCGTGCGGTCCCAGTTCGCGTCCACCAAGCGAGTTGGGCCCTGCGCTCACGATCTCCACCTCGATCAGGTCGCCGATCTTGGCATTCGTCTCCAGATGCACAGATTGCAGCCAGGGAGACTTGCCGATCATCTGGCCGGGACGGCGCCCAACCCGCTCGATCAGAACTGCGCAGCGCCGGCCGACGCTCGCCGCGTTGAACGCCTGCGAATGGCGGCCCAGCGCCGCCTGCAACCGCTGGAGCCGTTCGTCGGCCACTTCGGCAGGCAGATACTGATCGACCAGCTCTGCCGCCGGCGTACCCGGGCGCGGCGAATATTTGAAGCTGAAGCACTGGGCATAGCCGACGGCATCGACCAGCTGCAGCGTCTCCTCGAACTCTGCTTCGGTCTCGCCGGGAAAGGCAACGATGAAGTCGCCGGACAGCGCAATATCGGACCGCGCGGCGCGGACCCGATCGATGATGCGCAGGTACGAATCGCGCGTGTGGCTGCGATTCATGGCTTTCAGGATGCGATCGCTGCCCGCCTGCACCGGCAAATGCAGGAACGGCATCAGCTTGGCCACATGGCCGTGCGCCTCGATCAGTCCTTCGGCCATGTCGTTGGGGTGGCTGGTGGTGTAGCGGATGCGGGCCAAGCCCTCGATCCGGTCGAGCGCGACGATCAAGTCGTGCAGGCCGCGGCCGTCGTCATCGCCCCACGCGTTGACGTTCTGGCCAAGCAGCGTGATCTCGCGCGCGCCGGCATCGACCAGCGCCTTCGCCTCGTCGACAATCGCGGCATAGGGCCGGCTTACCTCGGCGCCGCGGGTATAGGGCACCACGCAATAGGTGCAGAACTTGTCGCAGCCTTCCTGCACGGTAAGGAACGCGCTCGCACCCACCTTACGCCGCGCCGGCAGCTTTCCGAACTTGCTCGCGATCGGCATGTCGGTGTCGAGGCCGAGCTTGCCCTCGGCCGCCTTGGCGACGAGGTCAGGCAGGTTATGATAAGCCTGCGGCCCGACCACCACGTCCACCTTGGCGCGGCGGGCGATCTCCTCGCCCTCGGCCTGCGCGACGCAGCCGGCCACCGCGATCATTGGCTTGCCGCTTTCGCGCAACTTCAGCCGCCCGATCTCCGAATAGACCTTTTCGGTCGCCTTCTCGCGAATATGACAGGTGTTGAGGACGACGAGATCGGCCTGGTCCGCTTCGGCGGCGACGAGGCCCTGGGCGGCCATCAGCTCGCCCATGCGCTCGCCGTCATAGACGTTCATCTGGCAGCCGTACGACTTGACGTGATAGGTCTTGGGGGTGGTCATGATCGGCGCGGCTATACGCGTGAAAGGCGGCGAAAAACAGACCTTGGGCGCTACCGCGATGGAGCACCACCGCCATCCACGTCATCCCAGCGAAAGCCGGAACCCATTGGGATCTCCGTTCAGGCTCGTGCTGGCAGCGACAGGCGAATGGATTCGGGCTTTCGCCGGAATGACCGCTTATGCGGAGCGATGGATCGCACCATCAGCCGGCGCCTTGTACCCGATCGGATCCTCCGCGAAGCGAAACGGCCGCAGCGGGTGCCCCAGCGTGCGCACCAGCGCTTCTTCGATGCGCCGCCGGCTTTCCGCTGCGATCGCCTTGCGGCCCGGGAAGTCGCGCGGATCGAAAGGCTCGAGGAAATGCACGCGAAGCCGGAAACGCTGCTTGCGCGCAAGTACCCGCCTAGCGTTGTTCAGCCCGCGCTCCTGACCGATCCAGGCAATGTCCTCGGCGGCTGCGCCGTAATCGAGCAACACCGGCTGCACCATCACGCCGGGCGGCGGCGGTTCCAGCACGCGAAGCATCGGCGTCTTGAACGGCAGCAGCGACTTGCCATCGGTCGTGGTGCCTTCGGGAAAGATCGTGACGGCCCAGGTTTCGGCCAGTGCATCCCGCAACTGGTTGATCTGTTCCGCCACGCCCATGCGGTTCTCACGCTTCACGTAAACGGTGCGGTTGAGCCCCGCGAGCCAGCCGACCAGCGGCGAGGCGCCGATCTCCGCCTTGGCGACGAAGGCTGTGCCGCTCGCCCCGCCCAATGCGAGAATATCGATCCAGCTCAGATGGTTGGAGATATAGAAAACGTCACGTTTCAGCGGCGTGCCGACACGCTTGACCTTGGCGCCGGCGATCCGTGCAGCACTGCCGAGAAACAGCCGCGGCCAGGGCGAGGGCAGCCGAACCAAGCGGAAAAGATAGTGGAGCGGCACATGGATCAGCACCGCGAACACCAGCCGCGCCACGCGGAACCACAGCCGTGCCTGCTCCGCGCCGGTCAGCCGCGTCGGCAGCCCCTGGGTGGCTTCTTCGCGGCGACGCCGGGCGCGCTCAGTTCTTGCGGTCGAGCGCAACCCCGTAAAGTTCCATGCGGTGATCGACCAGACGGAAGCCGAGCCGTTCGGCAATCTGCTTCTGCAGCAGTTCCAACTCGGGATCGACAAACTCGATCACCTTGCCGCTTTCAACATCGATCAGGTGATCGTGATGCGCTTCCGGCGCCGGCTCATAGCGGGCGCGGCCATCGCCGAAATCGTGCCGATCGAGGATGCCCGCTTCCTCGAACAGCCGCACGGTGCGGTAGACAGTAGCGATCGAAATGCCCGGATCGATTGCGGCGGCGCGCTCATAGACCTTTTCCACGTCGGGATGGTCATCTGCGTCGGAAAGGACGCGGGCGATCACCTTGCGCTGTTCGGTAATGCGCAGCCCTTTTTCGTGGCAAAGCGCTTCGAGATCGATCTTGCGAGACATGGCGTTCATGTAGCCCGATTACCGCTCGGGGAAAAGAGCCGTCTCTGCCTGAAGGATTGGCCGAGACGAAAGCGCCGGCCCGGGAGCATTCCCCGCGCCGGCGCTCGCAACTGCGGATCCTGGGGGATCGAAGCGATCAGCGCGTCTTGCGACGCTTGGTGCCGAGGCCGATCTTCTTCGCCAGGCTGCGGCGCTGCTCGGCATAGTTCGGCGCGACCATCGGATAATCGGCGGGCAGGTTCCACTTGGCGCGGTACTGCTCCGGCGTCATCTGATAGTGCGTCATCAGGTGACGCTTCAGCATCTTCAGCTTCTTACCGTCTTCGAGACAGACGATATAGTCCGGCTTGACAGACGCGCGCACCGAAACCGCGGGCTCCTGCTTCACTTCCGGCTCGGGCTGCACCGTGCCAAGGCCGGTCAGCGCGCCGTGAACGTTCTGGATAAGCTGCGGAAGATCCGAAACCGCGACGCTGTTATTGCTGACATGCGCAGCAACAATATCGGCGGTCAGTGCAATAAGCGTTTCGTGAATCTCAGATGAAGCTTCCATGATATTCCTTTCGACCCGTTTTGATGGCGACTATCAACTGTGTCACCTGATACGCCCTATCGTGCCACGCCGAACGAATGGCAAGAGATGAAGTCGCAAGTCCAGCAAATTTTTATCGTAGCGATCGTGCCAATGTGAGAGCATCGAAAGATTGGCCGGTAGTTCCACGATAATAGCCGCGCCTTTCACCAACCTTGCCAAAGCCCTCGCGATGATAAAGCTGCATCGCATCATTGCCGGCTCGCACCTCCAGATGCAATTTCACGGCACGACGATTGCGCGCTTCGGCAATGACCGCGCGCAGCAAGGCGCCGCCGATGCCGCGACCGCGCGAATCCGGGTGCGTCGCCAACAGCAGCAGTTCGGCCTCGTCGAGCATCGCCCGCGCCATCGCGAAGCCGCAATCCTTGCCGTCGACACTGGCGATCGTCAGCCAGACACCGGAAAGCGCCAGCATGCCCATGCACTGGGCGGAGGTCCATGCCTCGCCATATTGCGGATCGAAGGCCGCGTGCATGATGCGACCGACCGCGGCGAGATCCTGCGTCCCGCCTTCGCGCAACTCGATGAGCGACGCTTTCATATTCATGCCAGTCCGCGCTCCGCCAGCGTTTTCGCGTCCGGCGCCCGCCCGTACAGAGGCCGCGGTGCAAGTGCCGCGAAATCGGCTGGCAGCAGCACCGCATCGGCGGCACGCGGCAAGGCCTCGCGCAGGTCCAGCCCTTCCGCCAGCGCAGCAAGGCGCCGGGTGCCGCTGCCGATCGCCGGCCGACCGTCCAGCCCCTGCAGCGCCGCTTGCGGAAGCATCGACGCGAGCGGCCCGGTCTCCATCAGCGGATCGGCGCTGAAATGCTGGACGAACACTTCGCCATGACCGCCTTCCAGAACCACCGCCAAACGATCCAGCTGGGCATCTTCGGCAAAGGCGGCGGCGGCGATCAGTGCAAGCGACGAATATCCCCGGACCGGCACGCCCCAGCCGATCGCCAGGCCGCGCGCCGCGGCTAGGCCAACGCGCACACCGGTGAAGCTGCCGGGGCCGACATCGACCAGAATCGCATCGGCGCGCCCGCCGCCGGGCAGTTCGGCGATCATCGGGATCAGCCGTTCGGCGTGCCCGCGGCCGACCACTTCATGCCGTTCGGCGAGCACGGCACCATCCACCAGCAATGCCACCGAACAGGCGGCCGTGGCGGTTTCGAGGATGAGCAGTCGCGGGGCTTCAGCCATTGCCCCGCGCTAGCCAGAAGTACCGCAAAAGGTCAAATCACCCGGTTGAAGCGATCAAAGCCGGGGCGCGGCGACCGATCATGCAATGTCGACGGATCGCCCACGCCCAATGTCGAGATGAAGTTCGACTTCACGCCAGGCTGGTCGGCGAAAAAGGCCTCGTCCACCTTGGCATTGTCGAAGCCCGACATCGGCCCGGTATCGAAGCCGAGCGCCCGCGCCGCAATGATGAAATAGGCGCCCTGGAGCGACGAATTGCGGAAAGCCTGTTCGCGACGACCTGCTTCCGTGGGGAACCAGTTCTTCGCCTCGGGCGCGTGCGGGAAGAAGTCGATCAGATGATCGTGGAAATTCATGTCATAGGCGATGATCACGCTGGCGGGAGCCTTGCGGATCTTTTCGGCATTGCTGCCGCTTGCGAAACCGGCCAGCTTGTCCTTCGCGGGCTGGCTCAGCAGCCAGACGAAACGGGCGGACTGTTGGTTGACGGAGGTGGGTCCCATCTTCAGCAGATCGTAGATGCGCGCGACATCCGCCTCGGTCACCGGTGCATCGGTATAGCCGTTATACGTGCGCGCAGTGCGGAAGATGGTGTCGAGCGCGGCGTCGTCGAGCGGCTGGCCCATGGCGTACGGATCCTTGATTCGGGAAAGCAGGAAACGGAGGGAGCGGCGCTCAGACGGCGCGCACCTCGGTCACTTCGGGAACATAGTATTTCAGCAGCTGCTCGATACCGTTCTTCAGCGTCGCGGTGGAAGAAGGGCAGCCGGCGCACGCGCCCTGCATCTGCAGATAGACTTTGCCCTGGTCGAAACCGCGATAGATGATGTCGCCGCCGTCGTTGGCTACGGCCGGGCGGATCCGGGTATCGATCAGTTCGCGGATCTGGGTAACGATATCGGCATCCTCCGGATTGTCCCCGAAGTCGGCGCTTTCCGGCGGGACACTGAATCCGGCGGCGGAGCCCTGCGCGAACAGCGGCATGTTCGCGGAGAAATGATCGAGCAGGATGCCGAGCACGTCGGGCTTCAGCCCCGCCCAATCGACGCCGGGCGCCGCCGTCACCGAGATGAAGTCGCGGCCGAAAAATACCCCGGTGACGTCGCCCAGGCCGAACAGCGCATCTGCAAGCGGCGAAGCCTCCGCTTCTTCCGGGCTTGCGAAGTCGCGCGTGCCGACCTCCATCACCGCCCGGCCGGGCAGGAACTTGAGCGTGGCAGGATTGGGGGTGAGTTCGGTCTCGATCAGCATGGCGCTCACATGGGACGAAGGTGCCGCAGGATCAAGCTGCACCCTGATATGCCCAGCCAAAGATGCGCTATCCGGCGCCGGCGAGCACCGCTTCCACCCATTGGGGCACCAGCACGCCGGCCGGCCCCATCCGGCTTTCGTCGAACCAGTGGCTGCCGCCCGACGGCTCCAGGTTCATCTCCAGCGTCTCAGCACCATAATGCCGTGCGGTGCGCACGAAGCCCGCCGCCGGATAAACCGCACCCGAGGTACCGATGGAGACGAACAAGTCAGCCTCTGCGAGCGCCGCTTCGATCCGCTCCATCTGATACGGCATTTCGCCGAAGAACACGATGTCGGGGCGCAGGGCGAGCATCCCGCAATGGGGGCATTCGCTTTCGGGGGGGAGCGCGTCGGTCCAGCGCTCGCGAATGCCGCACGCAGCGCACAGGGCAGACAGAAGTTCGCCGTGCATGTGCAGCAGCCGGGTCGCGCCGGCGCGCTCGTGCAGATCGTCGACATTTTGGGTCACGATCAGCAGCTCGCCCGGCCAGGCAGCATCGAGCCGTGCCAGCGCCTGGTGCGCGGCATTGGGCTGCACCCCCGCCAGCGCTTCGCGCCGCAAATCATAGAAGCGATGCACCAGCGCCGGATCCCGCGCCAGCGCCTCTGGCGTGCAGACATCCTCCACCCGATGCCCCTCCCACAGTCCACCCGGGCCGCGGAAGGTGGCGACGCCGCTTTCTGCCGAGATGCCGGCACCCGTTAGGACGACGATGTTGCGCGTGTTCGGCATGGTTTCTCCCCTTCGCCCCGAAGCGGCTAGCGGATCAACGCCGCATTGCCGGATATGCTCAATCTGCGCTGGCCCGCGCATCCATGCACGGCGGGCCGCACAAGAAAAAGGCGAAGGATCCGTAAAAATAGCCTCTGTCGTTCCGCTACGGGATCGTGCAACAGCGCGGCCCATGACGAGTATCGGCATCTTCGGCAGCATGGGGCGGATGGGCCAGGCGATCAGCGCCGCCCTTCCCGAATTCGGCGCGCAGGCGGCGGGCGGCGTGGACGTGGGCGACGATCCCGCCGCGCTGGCACGCAAGGCCGATGTGATCGTCGACTTCTCGGCGCCGGCCGCGCTCGAGGCGAATCTCGCTGCCGCCCGCGCTGCACGTACCCCGATCGTGATCGGCACCACCGGCCTTGCCGAGCGCCACCACCGCATGATCGATGCCGCCGCTGCCGAGATCGCCGTGCTGCAGACCGGCAACACCTCGCTCGGCATCGGCCTGCTCTCGCGTCTGGTGCAGGAAGCGGCCCGCCGGCTCGGCCAGGATTGGGACATCGAGATCGTCGAGATGCACCATCGCAACAAGGCCGATGCCCCCTCCGGCACCGCGCTGATGCTCGGTGCGGCCGCGGCGGAGGCAATGGGAACCACGCTGGCCGAAGCAGGCGTCAGCGACCGTGCCGGCCTCACTGGCCCCCGTGCCGCCGGCACGATCGGCATGGCCAGCCTGCGCGGCGGATCGGTGATCGGCGACCATAGTGTCGTCTTCGCCAGCGACGGCGAGCGAATCGAACTGATCCACCGCGCCGACGATCGCGCGATCTTCGCCAAGGGCGCGATCCGCGCCGCGCTCTGGCTCGCCGGCCGAGAGCCGGGCCGCTACACGATGGATCAGGTACTCGGCGTGTGAAGAAGGCAGCGGTCGTCGAGTTCTTCGCGCGGCTGGCGGCGGACAATCCGCACCCGGAGACGGAGCTCGAATCCGTCAACACCTTTACGCTGCTGGTGGCGGTGGTGCTCTCCGCCCAGGCAACCGATGCTGGCGTCAACAAGGCGACGCGCGCGCTCTTTGCGCAGGTCGACACGCCCGAGAAAATGGTGGCGCTCGGCGAGGCAGGGTTGAAGGAGTACATCAAGACGATTGGCCTGTTCAACACCAAGGCCAAAAACGTCATCGCGCTCTCTGAAGCGCTGATCCGCGACCATAACGGCGAGGTCCCCGCCGATCGCGACGCGCTGGAACAGCTACCGGGCGTCGGCCGCAAGACCGCGAACGTGGTGATGAACGTGGCGTTCGGCGCAGAGACCTTCGCCGTCGATACGCACCTGTTCCGCGTCTGCAACCGTACCGGACTCGCCCCCGGCAAGACTCCGCTGGCGGTGGAGCTGAAACTGGAAAAAGCGGTACCCCAGCCCTTTCGCATGCACGCGCACCACTGGCTGATCCTGCACGGCCGCTATGTTTGTAAGGCACGAACGCCCGAATGCTGGCGCTGCCCCGTCACCGATCTTTGCGCCTTCAAAGCGAAAACCCCACCGCCGGGGCGCAAGGCGGCATAAGCTTTCCTGCACCGGAAACGCGCCGCCTGCCGAAACGGGCTGGCCTTCCCCGAATTGCTTTGCTAGGCGATCCCCCCACGCACCCGTAGCTCAGCTGGATAGAGCGCTGCCCTCCGAAGGCAGAGGCCACAGGTTCGAATCCTGTCGGGTGCGCCAGCTTCTTGAATCGTGTTCAGAACAGCGGCGCCCCGGGTGGCGCGCATCGTCCCGGGGATGCGGCTCGCCGCGCGCGTTGTTTGACACCGTCGCCCGGAGTCTGCGGCCTGCAGGAGCGGAGATCAGGCTGCAGGACGTGGCAATGCCCGCCGTCTGCGTACGGGACTCCGTCCGGGCGGGCCGTATCTCTATTCTATCCTGCCCCACCTACAACGCGCGGGTCGACCTTGTGGTCCGCCTTGGTGGTCGCTCGTGTTGAGGCCCTGAGCGCAAACGGGCTGAGCGACGGACACTTGCCTGCACGAACCACGGCGCATCGCTTTAGCGTCGTGGAACCGGCGCGGCTTCGAGACCCAGCAGGCGGTCCAGCGACCAGGCGCCAGGCCCGGCGGCGATTACGGGGAGGAGCAGGCCGGCCCAGCTGAGATGCGTCGGCCAGGCATCGGGGTAGACGAAGAGCTGGATCACCAGCGTCATGCCCAGCAGCGCCAGCGCCGCAGGCCTGGCGAACAGTCCCAGCACGAGGAGGATGGGGAAGAAATGTTCCGAATAGGTCGCCACATGCGCCGCGATCCAGGGCGGAACGAGCGGCAGCGCATAGTCGGTGCCGAAAAGCTCCAGGGTGGAATCGGTGATCGTCAGCCCGCCTTCCACCTTGGTGCGCCCCGACAGGAAAAAGATGGAAGCAACGCCGAGGCGCGCGACCAGCAGCAGCAGCGATGGCGGCAACAGGCGCGCGGCGATGCCGCCGGCGTGCATGTAGAGATTGGCGACGGATCGCATGGCGGGCTCCGAAACAGGGAAAAGACGCCCGGCCCAGGGGGAGGCCGGGCGCGGGCGTCACGCCTTGGGGGTGAGCGATCCGTTACCCTTGGGCGTCTTGATCGAGGTGCAGGTGCCGGCTTTTACCAGCTTCCAGGCATTGCCCTGATAATTGCGGGTCGAGGTGCCCGCGCAGCTGGTGCCGGCGCCTGCCTTGCAGTCGTTCTTGCCGGCCAGCGCAACGCCGTAGCATTTCTCCATCTTGGGCTGCTGTGCTTGCGCAGCGGCGCCGGCAATGCCGAGCGCGACGGAAGCGGCCAAGGCGGCGGACGTCTTAATCATCGATAGCTCCTTGCACGGACCTCGCGCGCTGCAGCGATCCAGGAAGGAGAGCCGCCGCGCAGTGGCCCCGGAAATTGCGAGGACGCCGGGCCACCTGCCGCTGTACGCAATGCCCGCGCGGCCGGTTACAGCCGGCGTTCTGGCGCTCGTCAGCCATCGTTGTAACCTGTCGCACGCCCCTTGCGTATCGCTCCGGCGGGGAGTGGGAATGCGGCACAGCGAAGCAGAGCTACGAGCGTGGATGACGGCGGGACTGGACGGCGATGCCACGGCACATGCGGCATTGCTGCGCGCGCTGGTGCCGCTGCTCCGCAGCTTTTTCCGTCGCCGCATGCGCGGCGACGAGGATATCGAGGACCTGGTGCAGGAAACGCTGATTGCAATACACACGAAACGCGGCACCTATGATCGGGATCGGCCGTTCACCGCATGGCTCTACGCCGTGGCGCGGTATCGCCTCATCGACCAGCTCCGTCGGCGCCGGGTTGTCGTGCCCATCGAGAGTGTCGAAGATATTCTGGTGGCGGAAGGATTCGAAGACGCGGTGGCGGCGCGCATGGATATCGATCGGCTGCTATCCGGCCTATCGAGCAAGCAGGCGCGGGCAATTCGCGACACCCAGCTGGAGGGCCTGAGCGTCTCCGAAGCGGCCGAAAGCGCCGGCATCGGCCAGTCTGACGTCAAGGTTTCGGTGCACCGCGGATTGAAGGCACTGGCCGCGCGACTGCGGGGGCAGGAATGATGCCACCCGGCGTGGAAACGGACAGCGGCACCGAGCGCCTGATCGCGTCGCTCGCCGCCCATGTACCGCCGGTGCCGCCACGGTTCATCGGGCGTCGGATCGCGCTGGGCACCGCCGGCGGCGGCGTGGTGAGCCTGGGCCTCGTCTTCGCGTTGTTCGGCGCGCGGCCGGATCTGCCCCAGGCGATGTTCGGCTTCGCCTTCTGGATGAAGTGGGCCTACACGATCTCGCTCGGGCTGGTGGCGGTCGCCGCGACGGTTCGGCTGGCGCGGCCCACCGCAGGATCGTTCCGCCCGCTCTGGCCGCTCGCGGTGCCGATCCTGCTGCTGGGAGCACTCGGCGTCGAGGAGCTGTCGCGAACGCCGATGCGCGACTGGCTGTCGATGTGGCTCGGCGGCAGCTGGGCCGAATGCCCCTGGCGCGTGCTGTTGCTGGCGATTCCTATCTTCCTCGGACTGCTCTGGTCGTTCCGCAAGCTGGCGCCGACGGATCTGCGCGCGGCCGGCGCCGCTGCGGGGCTGGCCGCGGGCGCCTGGGCAGCGACCATCTATTGCCTGCATTGCGACGAGTTCGCCGCTGTGTTCGTCCTGACCTGGTACAGCATCGGTATCCTGCTGGCCGCCGGATTGGGCGCGGTGCTGGGTCCGCGCGTCCTGCGGTGGTGAGCTGTAACCGGCGCGTCCGGCACTGCGTAGGAAGGGGGCCGAACCGGCACCAACCGATCTCAGGGAGCCACCATATGATCACCATCCAGACCGGCGCCAGCATCGCTGCGACCGCCGCCCTTGTCGCGCTGTCCAGCGCCAGCGTTGCCGCCCCCGCCGCCTCGGCCGAGAAGGTCGTCCATTGCTATGGCATCAACAGCTGCAAGGGCACGTCGGACTGCAAGACTGCGCAGAACGAGTGCAAGGGCCAGAACAGCTGCAAAGGCCAGGGCTTCAAGGCCATCACCGCCAAAGCCTGCAAGGCCCAGGGCGGCAGCCTGACCGAAAAGAAGTGATGCGGGCGGCGGCCCGGCCAAGGCGGCCGGGCCGCGCCATTGTGCCGGGATCAAAAGGATGATGGACCAGAACCGCTTCGGCCTAGGGCTCCGCAAGCCGCATTATGTCGATTTTCTCGATCGCGCGGTCCCGGTCGATTTCGTCGAGGTGATCTCCGAAAACTTCATGGTACCCGGCGGCCGCCCGCGCGACATTCTGCACAGGATGCGGGCACGCTACCCCGTGGCGCTGCACGGCGTGTCGATGTCGCTCGGCTCGGCCGATGGGCTCGACCGAACCTATCTCGCCGAGCTTCGCGCGCTGGTCGACGCCATCGATCCGCTGTTCGTTTCCGATCATCTCTGCTGGACGCGCTTCGGCGGGTTCCAGTCACACGATCTGCTGCCGCTCCCCTATACGGAAGAAGCGCTCCGCACCGTGTGCGCGAACGTGGACGCAGCGCAGGAGGCGCTCGGCCGGACGATGCTGATCGAAAACCCGTCGAGCTATGTCACCTTCGATGGTGCGGCGATGACCGAATGGGAGTTTCTGGAGGCGCTGTGCGCACGCACGGGCTGCGATCTCCTGCTCGATGTGAACAATGTGTTCGTCAGCGCAACCAACCACGGCTTCGATGCCCATGCCTATCTCGCCGGCATTCCGGCGGAGCGGGTGCGGCAGATCCACTTGGCCGGGCACAGCCAGGGGGAAACACTGCTGATCGACACCCATGACCGGCCGGTGCCGCACCCGGTATGGGCGCTCTACGCTGCGGCCTTGGCGCGGCTGGGGCCCGTCGCAACGATGATCGAGCGGGACGACGCTATTCCACCGCTGGCCGAACTGTTGGGGGAACTGGGCAAGGCGCGCGCGATCGCAGCGTTTGAAATCGCGGCATGAAACTCGCGTAGCTGCAAGCCGAATTCGGCCGCTGGCTCCGCGCCGAATGCCCCGACGCGGCAGCGCAGCTGGGCCGCGGGCCGGGGCTGGACATCTATCTCAACAACTATCGTAGTCAGCTGATTCATGCGCTGGAGAGCGGCTACCCCCAGCTGCGACGGTGGTTAGGCGATGCGGCATTCTTCTCCGCCGCGGCACGACATATTGAGACCGCGCCGCCACATTCGTGGACGCTCGACGCCTATGGCGCCGATTTCGCGCAGACGATCGCCGCGCTCTACCCGGATGATCCGACAGCCGTTGATCTGGCGCAGATCGAATGGGGCCTTGCGGCGGCCTTCACTACTCCCGATGCCGTGCCGGTGGCGGCTGCGGCACTTGGCGGCGTCGATTGGGAGCGCGCGCGATTCCGCTTCGTCCCCAGCATGACACTGTTGCCGGTCACCACCAACGCGGCCGCACTGTGGCAGGCCCTTGCGGCAGGCGCAGCCCCACCGCCAGCGGCGGCGCTGACCCAACCGGCAACCGTGCTGTTCTGGCGACGGGGGTTCCACCCCAGCTTTCGCTCCGCCGAACGCGCAGAGGCAGAGGCGCTGCAGCAGTTGCTGGCGGGCACCTGCTTCGGTGCATTGTGCGACGCGCTTGCCGCAGTAGAGGGCGCCGAGCAGGGTGCGACGATCGCCGGCAGTTGGCTGGGCGGCTGGCTGCGCGACGGGCTGATCGCGGAAATATTCTGAACCCGACGGTCCTCGCCCGCGCTTCTCCCTCCAGCCAATCCGGTTGCGCAAAAGAACAACATGCCTTGCGCCGCACCCGACGCCGAACAACAACGGCGAAAAGCGGGAGAGATGCAGTGGCAGCAGGCGCAGGCCAGGGATCGTGGCGTAATTCGATTCTAGCGGGACTGGCGAACTATATCGATGCCGGTTCGATCGTCTCGGGATCGGTTGCGCTGGCGCTGTGGAAAGCGCAGTTCGGGCTTTCGGACGGATTCATCGGCCTGATCGGGGCGTTCAGCGCCAATGCGATCTCTGCGGGCGTGGGCGCGCTGCTCGGCGGCGTGCTGTGCGACCGGTTCGGGCGCAAGAAGATCTACCAGTATGACATGCTGTTCTACGCCTTCGGCATGCTCTGGCTGGTGTTCGCCAGCGCGCCCTGGATGATCGTGCTCGGCTTCGTGCTGGTCGGTCTGGCCGTGGGCGCAGACATTCCGGCATCCTGGTCGCTGATCGCCGAGCAGGCGCCGGATACCCGGCGCGGCGCGCATTCGGGCGTGGCGCAGTTGCTCTGGTATCTGGGGCCGGTGGCAGTGCTGGTCGCCGCCTATTGGCTGCAGCCGTTCGGCATTGCCGGCATACGCTGGCTGTTCGCGCACCTGGCGATCCTGGCCATCGGTCTGACCTTCCTGCGCTCGCGCATGCAGGAGTCGGAACGCTGGGAGGAAGCACAGGCCGCGCGCCGGGCAGGCACCGCCAGCATCGACTGGCGCGCGCTGTTCGCCCCGCGCTACCTGGGCGCGATTGCCTTCCTGGCGGGTATGTACGGCCTGTGGAACCTGTGGGCCGGCTATAACGGCTTCTTCACGCCCTATCTGATCGCGCAGAACCATCTTCCCGAATGGACAGCGACGATGCTGCCGGCGAGCTATTTCCTGATCGGCATGCTCTCGATCCTCGGCATTTTCATGACGCTGGCAGACCGGGTGAACCAGCGGCTGCTGTTCGGCATCTCGGCGGCCCTGCACGTGATCGGCATGGCGGTGCTGGCAATCTTCGGCTTTCGGCTTGAGATCGTGATCCTGCACATCGTCATCATGGGGGTAGCGGGCGGCTTCGGCGCGCAGAGCTTCTTCCAGCTCTGGTCGGCCGAGCTGTTCCCCACCGCGATCCGCTCGACCGCGCAGGGCCTTACCTTTGCGATCGTGCGCATCAGTCTCGGCATCTGGAGCCTCGCCGTGCCCAGCCTTGCCGCGCAGGATTTCACCACGCTCGCCTGGATCCTCACCGGCTTCCTGGCCGCTTCCGGCGTGATCGGCGTCGTCTGGGCCCCGCGCAACGAAGGCAAGTCGCTCGAAGCAATCGAGCGGGACCGGGCCGGCTAGGCGCTTGGGGGATTCGGGATCATTCCCACTCGATCGTGCCGGGCGGCTTGCTGGTATAGTCGTACGTCACCCGGTTCACGCCGCGCACCTCGTTGACGATACGGGTCGCCACGCGTGGCAGGAAGCCGCCGGGAAATTCGAACGCCTCGGCGGTCATGCCGTCGATCGAGGTCACCGCGCGCAGCGCCAGCACGCTGTCATAGGTACGCCCGTCGCCCATCACGCCTACGCTGCGCACCGGGGTGAGCACCGCGAAAGCCTGCCAGATCGCGTCGTAGAGCCCCGCGTTGCGGATTTCCTCGAGATAGATCGCGTCTGCCTTGCGCAGGATGTCGCAGCGTTCCTTGGTCACTTCGCCCGGGATGCGGATCGCCAGGCCCGGCCCCGGGAACGGATGGCGGCCGACGAACACGTCCGGCAGGCCCAGTTCGCGGCCCAGTGCGCGGACTTCGTCCTTGAACAGTTCACGCAGCGGCTCGACCAGCTGCATGTTCATCCGCGCGGGCAGGCCGCCGACATTGTGGTGGCTCTTGATCGTCACCGACGGCCCGCCGGTGAAGCTCACGCTTTCGATTACGTCCGGATAGAGCGTGCCCTGCGCCAGGAAATCGGCGCCGCCGATCTTCTTGGCCTCGTCCTCGAACACGTCGATGAAGGTCTTGCCGATGAACTTGCGCTTCGCCTCGGGATCGGTGACTCCGGCAAGGCCGTTCAGGAACAGCGTCTCGGCATTCACATGGACGAGCGGGATGTTGTAATGGCCACGGAACAGGCTGACCACCTGATCGGCCTCGCCGGCGCGCATCAGGCCGTGATCGACGAAAACGCAGGTCAGCTGGTCACCGATTGCCTCATGGATCAGCACGGCGGCGACGGCGGAATCGACACCCCCGGACAGGCCGCAGATCACCTTGCCGCTGCCCACCTGCGCGCGGATCTCGGCGATCTTGGCGGCGCGGAACTCGGCCATCGTCCAGTCGCCGGACAGACCGCAAACGTGCCGCACGAAATTAGCGAGCAGCTTGGCACCATCGGGCGTGTGGACCACTTCCGGGTGGAACTGCATCGCGTAGTAGCGGCGCTCGTCATTCGCGATCACCGCATAGGGCGAGCCGGGGCTGGTGGCGACCGGGCGGAAGCCGGGGGCGAGCTGGACGACCTTGTCGCCATGGCTCATCCACACCTGATGACTCTCGCTTTCCTGCCAGAGCCCGTCGAACAGCACGCAGCTGTCCTGAATCTCGATAAAGGCACGGCCGAACTCGCCGCTGTCGCCCAGCACGACTTCGCCACCGAGCTGGTGCATCATCACCTGCTGGCCATAGCAGATGCCGAGGACCGGCAGGCCGCTGTCGAAGATCTCCTGCGGCACCCGCGGCGAGCCGTCTTCCAGCACCGATGCGGGCGATCCGGAGAGAATCACGCCCTTGGGCTTCATCCGGGCAAAAGCCTCGGCAGCGGTGGTGAAGGGCGCGATCTCGGAATAGACCCCGGCTTCACGAACGCGGCGCGCGATCAGCTGGGTCACCTGGCTGCCGAAATCGACGATCAGGATTGAGTCGGTGTGCTGGAGCGTCATGGCCGGCGGATAGGGAGCCATCGCCGGGCTGTCAAAGGGGGTCGACGCCAGAAACAGTCATAGCCGCCGCACGCGGGGGTTACGCCGGCGCCGCTCAATCCCCATATCAAGCGTATCGCAGGCAAGACGGTTCCGTAAGCGCCAGCGGCTGAGAGACGGATGCGCTCCCGCTTACGCAAGCCGGAGACCCGTAATGGACCTCAACGATCTTCTTTCGCGCCACCAGACTTCGCTGATGCGGGCGGGCACCGCCGGATGCGTCGAGGCGCAGGCGGCGCACCGCGGCCTTGCCCGCGGCTATGCCGATCGCATCCGAGCGCTTCAGGCAAGAACGGGCACTGGCGGGGTGCTGCCCACACCGTTCTGATCGGCGCCCTGCCCCTGCTCCCCTCTGCCAAGGAACCTGCCGAATGACCGAACCGTCCGCCGACGTCCCGCAGTCGCTGCCCGCCAAGCCAACCCGGCAGGGCCCGTTCCGCCGCAAGTTCACCGCCGTGCGCCTGGCCCCGGAAAGCGCCGAGCGGCAAAGCCGCGTCGCGCTGCTCGCCTGGAACGTGCTGGGCGGCGAGCAGGCCATGGCGTTCCTGAACGCGCATGACGAAGCGCTGGGCGGCCGCCCGCTCGACCTCGCCGTGGCAAGCGCCGACGGGTGCGCCGCCGTGGAGCGCGCCATTGCGGCACGCGCGCCGGCTGGCTGAGGTCTGCGCCGATCTCTGCCCCCGGTACGGGACGAGTTCGCCCGTGCCCATGCTACGCTCTGCGCCGGTGCGGCCTTCTTTGCCGGATGGATGCTGGCGCAAGACGCACGTGCCGGGCAAGGCTGCCCACAGGCGCATCGCCGCCGATCGCGCGTGATCGCCAATGGCCTGCGCGAACTGGATCGATTTCTGAACATCCTGATCGACGAAGCCTGCTGGCGCCACGGCTTCGCCGCACAGCCCCGGCAGCGCAACACCGCCAACAAGCTCGCCGCCTTTCATGCGCAGCGAGGGCAGCGGCAGAACGAGCGGCCGCGGCTTGAGGCGCTGGCTCGCGCCCGCGACGCGCTGTTCCACTGCAACGGCATGGCGCTGCGGGGCGATCGGCGCGGCGGCGCGGTGCTCACGCTCGGCTGGCCCGCCGCGGCTGACGCTGCGAGCCTGGCGACGATCGCCGTCGGCGCGGCGATCGTCGTGACGGGGGGCGACATGGCCAGCGTCTGCGGCTATTACCGGCGACTGGCCGACGCCCTGCTGGAAGGCTGAAGCGCCCCCCGGTCGCTCGCCTCACGGCCGGATCGCCAGCCCCGTCCACTTCGCCGCGAACGCCCACAGGTCGGCGGTTTCCTCAATCACCTTGTCGGTCGGCTTGCCAGAGCCATGGCCGGCGCGCGTCTCGATCCGGATCAGGTGCGGCTTGTCGCCGATCTCGGCATGCTGGAGCGCGGCGGCGTATTTGAAGCTGTGGCCCGGCACGACCCGGTCATCGGTATCGGCGGTGGTCACCAGGATCGCCGGATAGGCGGCACCGCTCTTGATATTGTGATACGGCGAATAGGCGTAGAGCCGCTTGAAATCGGCTTCCTTCGCCGGATAGCCATAATCGTCTACCCAGTAGCGACCGGCGGTGAACCGATCGAACCGGGTCATGTCCATAACCCCCACCGCCGGCAGTGCGGCGGCGAACAGATCCGGCCGCTGGTTGGTGACGGCACCGACCAGCAGGCCGCCATTCGATCCGCCCTGGATCGCCAGTTGCCCCTTGCCGGTGATCCCCTGCGCGATCAGCGCTTCGCCGGCGGCGATGAAATCGTCGAACGCGTTCTGCTTGTTGGCTAGGCGCCCGCCATCGTGCCACGCCTTGCCATATTCCCCACCGCCGCGGATGTTCGCCACCACAAACGCTCCGCCCTGTTCCAGCCAGGCGAGCCGGCCGGCGGAGAAGCCCGGCGTGATCGGGATGTTGAACCCGCCATAACCGTAGAGGATGGTCGGCGCGGGGCCGGTCACGCTCTTCTTGCGGACGATGAACATCGGCACGCGGGTGCCGTCCTTGGAGGCGTAGAAGCGCTGCTCGACTGCATAGTCCTGCGGATCGAACGCCACCTTGGGGCTGGCCCAGGGCTGCGCCTCGCCGGTCTTCACGTCGTAGCGGAAGATCGTCGTGGGATAGTTGAAGCTGGTGAAGGCGAAGAAGGTCTCGCCCTTCTCCGGGTCGCCGCCGAAGCCGCTGGCGGTGCCGATTCCCGGCAGCGCGACCTTGCCGTCGGGCGTGCCATCGAGCTGATAGCGGCGCACTTCGGTGGCGGCATCGACCATGTAGCTCAGGATCAGCCGCCCACCGACGATCGATGCGCCGGCCAGCGTCTCCTTTTGCTCGGCCACCACTTCGTGCGGGGTGAGCGACGGATCGGCGAGATCGATCGTCACGACGCGCTGGCGCGGAGCCCCGGCATCGGTGGTGAACCAGAATTTGGTCCCGACATTGCCGATCGCCGACCAGTCATGCTCCAGCGTGCCGATCACCGTCTTCGCCTTCCACGCCGGATCGGCAAGATCGACGATATGGACGAGGTTCTTGTTGTCCGTCCCCTCGCTGGTGGAGATCACCAGATATCGGCCATCGTCAGTAATGCCGGCATAGTGGCTCTGCTTCGGCGCCGCGGGCGTTTCATAGACGAGGCGATCGGCCGACTGGTCGGTACCCAGCTTGTGGAAATAGACCTTGTGGTTCTCGGTCAGCGCCTGGAACTTGGCGTCGGCCGGCGGCTCGGGATAGCGCGAATAGAAGAAGCCGCTCCCGTCCTTGGCCCAGGAAAGGCCCATGGTGTATTTCGCCCAGTTCACCGTGTCGCCGGTTTCCTTGCCGGTCGCCACGTCGAGCACCTTCACCGTGCGCCAGTCCGTGCCGCCATCCTGGATCGAATAGGCGAGCAGCTTGCCGTCTTCGCTGGGCAGCCATTCGGCGAGCGCGGTCGCCCCGTCCTTCGACCAGCCATTGGGATCGAGCAGCACGCGCCCCTCGCCGTCCAGCCCGTCGCGCACGAACAGCACAGCCTGGTTCTGCAGGCCACTATTGTGCGCGTAGAAATAGCGGCTGCCCTTCCGCTCGGGCAGGCCGAAGCGCTCATAATCGAAAAGCTGCTTGATGCGCGCCTTCAGGGCGTCGCGGCCGGGCAGCGTCGCCAGATAGGCGTCGGTCACCTTGTTCTCGGCCTCTACCCAGGCAGCGACCTGGCTGTCGTTGCGCACGTCGTTTTCCAGCCAGCGATAGGGATCGGCGACCTTCACCCCGAATTGTTCGTCCACCACATCGACACGGCGGGTTTCGGGATAACGGATCTGGGTCATCGGCGCGGTGGTCTCCGGCGAGGTCTGGGCATGGGCGATGGCAGGTGAGGCGAGCAGGAATGGCAAAATGAAAGCGCGACGCATCAAGGAGAGCTCCTTCAGGATGCGCGGACCTTAGGCACGCCGGGGCCTGCGCTCAAGCGCGCGAAACCATTGATCTGGTAGGGGTCGAGCGCCGGCGTCGATCGGCGCGGATTGCAAACCGCCGCACGCGACCGGCGCCGGGCGAACCGGCGCTGCCACGCGCGGCGCAGAATGCGGCAATCAGCGCTTGAACAGATTCTCGGCCGTGCGCTCGATCGGCGCTTCATAAGCCTCGGGCGCGTGGCTGGCGGCGTCGCGCTCGGCGCGCAGCTGCTCGATCAGCGCCTCGCGATCGCCTTCCAGGCGAGTGTCGGTCGGGGCTTCGATCCCGGCGGCCTTGGCTGCCTTCGACACCAGCGCGTCCAGCTCGCGCTGCGAGCACAGGCCCAGCGTCACCGGATCCTTCGGCACGATGTTGCCGATATTCCAGTGGGTGCGGTCGCGGATCGCGGCGATGGTGGTGCGGGTGGTGCCGATCAGCTTGCTGATCGCGCCGTCCGAAACTTCGGGATGATTGCGCAGGATCCAGGCGATGCCGTCGGGCTTGTCCTGCCGCTTCGAAACCGGCGTATAGCGCGGCCCCTTGGTGCGGCGGACCTGCTCGGGGCCCTTCTGCATCTTCATCACATAGTTCGGGTTCTGCTGGCCTTTCTCGATTTCTTCCATCGTCAGCTCGTGTGCGCGAACGGGATCGCGGCCGGTGAGCTTGGTGGCGGCGGTGTCGTCGGCGATCGCCTGCACTTCGAGGATATGGAGCCCGCAGAACTCGGCGATCTGCTCGAACGACAGCGACGTGTTATCGACCAGCCAGGAAGCGGTCGCGTGCGGCATCAGCGGCTGGGCCACGGTCAAATCTCCGGAACTTGAAACAATAAGGGCCGCCCATCACGGGCGGCCGCATTGGTTCTTGATGTAGGCAAGGTTGCCCGCCGGAGCAAGCTTTTCCACAAACGCGTCCGTTTCAGGCCGCCGCCTTCTCGTCGCCGATCGGCACCAGCGCGTTCAGGAACTGGTGCGCGCTGGCCTCCCAGGTGAAGCTGCGGCCATAAGCGGCGCATGTCGCGCGATCGAGAGTCAGCGCGCGATCGATGGCGATACCCAGATCCTCGTCCATCGCTCCCGTCTCCGGGGTCAGCACGTCTACCGGACCGGTGACCGGATAGGCAGCGACCGGAACGCCGCAGGCCAGCGCCTCGATCATCACCAGTCCGAACGTGTCGGTGCGACTGGGGAAGACGAACACATCGGCCGCGGCATAGGCAGCGGCGAGATCCGCGCCGAACTGCGCGCCGAGGAACAGCGCCTCCGGGTAGCGCGCCTCCAGCGCCGCCCGCGCCGGGCCATCCCCCACCACCACCTTGGTGCCGGGCCGATCGACCTTCAGGAATGCCTCCAGATTCTTTTCGACCGCGACGCGACCGACATAGAGCATCACCGGTCCTTGCAGCGCCGCCATGCGCGGGTGCGGCGCGATGCCGGGGTGAAAATGGGCCAGGTCGACCCCCCGCCCCCAATGGCGGACCTGCGGCAGGCCATGATCGACCAGCGACTGGCGGATCGAGGCGGTGGAAGCCAGGATCGTCGAACTCGGGGCATGGAACCAGCGGATGTAGCGCCAGATCCATTCCGCCGGGACGCCCGAACGCGCCGAGACATAATCCGGGAACTGGGTGTGATAGGCGGTGGTGAACGGCCGCTTCTGGCGCAGGCACCAGCGCCGCGCCGCTACGCAGAGCGGCCCTTCGGTCGCCAGATGGATCGCGTTCGGCGCAAATTCTTCCAGCATCGCTCCCACGCTGGCGACGCTGGTGATTGCCAGCCGGATTTCCGGATAGGTCGGGCAAGGCAGCGAATAGAAACGGTCGGGGGAAACCACCATCACGTGATGGCCTTCGCGTTCCAGCACCCGCCGCACCGATTGGAGCGTGCGGACGACTCCGTTGACCTGGGGTTCCCAGGCATCGGTCACAATTGCGATACGCACGGCTTCGGTCCTCGCCGTTGCCGTCACGCCGCCGCCAGTCTGACCTCGGATGCTGCGCACGACTCGCGTGCCGCGATTTCCTCGGCCCAGTGGAGAATTTCCATGGACCCGTCGTAATGCTCCACCAGCGCGGTGCAACCCTCTACCCAGTCGCCGTCGTTATAATAAGCGATGCCATCGATCGCGCGGATCTCCGCCTTGTGGATATGCCCGGCGATCACGCCGTCCACGCCGCGTGCGCCGGCCTCGCGCGCCACGATTTCCTCGAACTTGGAAATGAAGGACACGGCGTTTTTCACCTTCTGCTTGGCGTATTTGCTCAGCGACCAATAGGGCAGGCCCATCCAGCGCCGTACCCGGTTCAACCAGCGGTTGAGCGTCATCATCATTTCGTAGGCAGCGTCGCCAAGGTGCGCGAGCCAGCGGTGCGACAAGGTGATCGCGTCGAACTCATCGCCGTGCAGCACCAGCAGGCGGCGACCATCGGCGGTGGTGTGGATCGCCTGGCGCTTGATCTTCACGCCGCCGAAATCGAGCCCGGTGAACTGGCGAAACATCTCGTCGTGGTTGCCGGGAATGTAGACGATTTCGGTGCCCCGCCTCGCCCGCTTCAGCACCCGCCAGACGATGTCGTTGTGGGTCGCCGGCCAGTAAAAGCGCTTCTTCATCGCCCAGCCGTCGATAATGTCGCCGACCAAATACATCTTGTCGCTGTCGACATGGTCGAGAAAGTCGATCAGCATCTCGGCGTTGCAGCCCCGCGTTCCGAGATGGACGTCGGAAATCCACACGGTGCGATACTTGCGACGACTGGTGATCGCCCGCTCCGGAATCGTCGGAGTTGATGCGTGAAAGTCCGCCAGACCGGCGACGTCGAAAGAAAGCCTGGTGATCGTGGCCATTGCCAACTTCCCGTGGATCGCTGTGCTTACCCGGGATTCGCCTATGGCCCAGCATTGTTACATTTCGAATCGTTCGCTTTTCACACGCTTGTCACACATATTCGAACGGGCTGTACCGAACGCGCCGACACAGCCCTGCTCGGTTACTCGGCCGCCGGGGCAACGGGTGCGGCCGGCGGGCTTGCCTGCGCCGTCGCGCCGGACACCAGCGTATCAAGCGTGCTGCCATCGAAGCCGAGTTCGCGCATCAGGCCATCGATAACCGGCGCTTGGGCACGGTAGCGCAGTGCCGCAGCAACGGCCGAATTGGCGAGATTGCGGTCACCATCTCCATCGTTGGCGGCACCGCCCGCCACGCCGCCGCTCCGGCCGTTCAGGCCATCGACCTGCACGATCTTGATCGAATCGATCGCCTCCAGCGGCCTCGCCGCTTCGCGCACCAGTTCGGGGAGCACATTGAGCAGCGCCAGCTTGGTCTGCAGCGAGACCTGATCCGACGAAAGCAGATTCGCTGCTTCGTTCACCGCCCGCTGGCCCGCCGCTTCGACTTCGAAGCGCACACGATCGGCCTCGGCCTTCAGCTTGGCGGCCTCCGCTTCGCCCTCCGCCGCCAGGCGAGCGGCTTCGGCGCGATCGGCAGCGGCCGCCTTCTCGGCCTCCGCCTGCACCTTAATGGCGATGGCGGCGCGCTCCGCCTCGCGTGAAGCGTCGATCAACTCGATCCGCTTGGTACGCTCGGCCACCTCGGCCTCGCGCGCGGTACGCACGGCTTCCTCGGCGACCACCGCCTCGGCGCGCGCCTTGTCCGCCACCGCCCTGGCCTGGCTTTCCTCGCGGCTTTTGTTCTGAACAGCGATCTGCTGTTCCTGCCGAGCGAGTTCGAGCGCCTGCGCCTGGGCGATCTTTGCTTCCTGGATCGCGCGATCGGCCTCGATCTGCTGCGCATCGATCTGCCGCTTCGCCTCGATCCTCGCCTGTTCGGCCTCGCGCTGCCGCGCCGCCTGTTCGCGGGCGACTTCGGACGCCTGTTCGGCGCGACGCACTTCCAGCTCGCGCTCCTGCTCCAGGCGGGCGAATTCGGTGTCCCGGCCGATCAGGAAGGATTGGCGCTGGGCTTCAAGGTTCTTGGTCTCGATCTGGACGCGGGTATCCTGCTCGATATCGTTGCGCGCCTTTTTGCGCAGCTCGATCTGTTCGGTCAGCTTGGTCAGGCCTTCGGCGTCGAACGCGTTATTAGCGTTGAAATGTTCGATCGAAGTCTGGTCCAGACCGGTCAGCGACACGCTTTCCAGCTCCAGCCCGTTCATCGCCAGATCGGCGGAGCTTACCTGCTGCACCTTCTGCACGAAATCGCTACGCTGTTCGTGGAGTTGCGCCATCGTCATGCCCGCAGCCACGGAGCGGAGCGCATCGACGAACTTGCCTTCCACCAGCTCCTTCAGCATGTCCGGGTTCATGGTACGCATGCCCAGCGTTTGCGCCGCGATCGCGATCGACTGGGCGTCGGGCTTTACCCGCACATAAAATTCTGCCTTCACGTCGATGCGCAGCCGATCGAGCGTGATCAGCGCGTCCGAATTCTTGCGCTCCACCGCCAGGCGCACGGTGTTGAGGTTCACCGGCATGGTTTCGTGGAATACCGGCAGCACCAGGGCGCCGCCGTTGATCACGACCTTCTCGCCCCCGGCGCCGGTGCGCACAAAACCGACTTCCTTGGACGCGCGCTTGTACAGCTTGGCAAAGGTGATGCCGATGATGATCAGCGCCAGCAGTGCCGCGCCCGCATAGGCGAAATAGGGCAGCATCGACGTGGCTCCTTGGGGAACAAGTGACTGCATGAGGTTCAGCCTTCGAGACGGGGCAGACGATGGTCGCCCCAAGATATGGCACGGAAGGTTTCACCCTCCCGCCGGACGAGCAGGATCTTCTCGCCCTGCTCGAAATATTGGCCGGCGCTATCGGGTTCGACCATGACGTAGTGGACCTGGCCATGTGCGTCGTGCGCCTGCGCCCGAGCCGGCGATCCGGGTGTCGCCCGGCCAATCACGATCCGGGCGGTAGTGCCGACAAGGCTTTCAATCGGAACGGCGGTGGTCAGGTCGCGCGGCAGAATGCGGCCGACGGCACGGGCCGCCACTGCCGTCAGCGGCAAGGACGCAAGCGCGACGCCCGGCACGACGATCCAGCCGTCCAACGGCGCGCCGAACCAGTCATGCGCCACCTGCTGCACGACGAGCCCCAGCACGCCGAACAGGGCGAGGAAGAGCACGATCAGGACAAGCATCGGCACTCGCCCGACGCCCAGCCAGCCGAGCACATCGACCGAGCTGTCGCCGTCGACCCCCGCATTAACCTCAGCCCAGTCCCCGCCCAGGCCAACCAATTGGACGGCGCCGATCAGCAGCATAAGCGCAAGCGCCGAGACGAATGCCATGCTGCCGGACGCGGTAACGACTTCGAGCAATGCCCCCTCCCCGAACCCTTGCAGGCTAGCCGCCTCGCGGCGCGGGTTGAAGCGAAATCGGAACGGCGAGTCACGTTTCGCCGTCTACAATGAAGGGCAAAGGACGCTCATGTCGCTCGACTCCCTGCGCCACCTTACCCGGGACATTCTGCAGATGATGGAGGAGATCCTCCGTTCCGGGGAGCCGCCGATCGACGTCGAGCAGCTCGCAGCCCTCAGAAAGAGGGTTGCGCTCGCGCACAGCCGCTTCTTCGTCGTACAGGAGCAGGCAGTGCTGCAGCCCCTGCGCCGGAGCAGCGACCCCGCGCTTGCCGCGCTTGCCCGATACTGCGTCGAGCGGGACCTGGAGGGGCGCCATCTGGGGCTCGCCCATCATCAGCGTTGGCCGCTCGCGCGGATCGCCGAAGATCCTGCCGGCTACCGAAGGGACGTGCGCAGATTCCTAAGGTGGCTCGAGGGGCGGGTGCAATTTGCCGAGGAATCCGCGTATCCCGCGCTAGCCAAGATCATTTCTTCGCCGGGACAACGCTCAGCGGACTGAAACATCGCTAGAATGTCCTCAGGAAGGATCCCGATGCAATTCACCGCGCTGTTCGCCTGTACCCAAGAACTGATCGATGCCGCGAAGGCACTGCTCCTGATCGACCCCCGGCCGAGTGCCCACGCACTGGAGGCAGCCCGCAGCCGCCTATTGGAGGCGATGCGGATCCATGGGATCACCAAGGACCGCCTGCTTCTTGCCACGCTACGCGAGAGCGACGATTGTGCGCATCTGGCGATGGCGCGCCGCACCACCGAACAGGATCTTGAATGGCGCCAGCGCACGCTCGACTATTTCGCCGCGTGGCCGCTGGGCGCGGTCCTGGCGAACCCGCCGGGCCACGTCCGGGCCGTGCATCGCCTTCTGCGGATGTTCGAACGCCGGGTCGCGCATCAGGAGCAGCTGTTGCTGCCAATGGCCGAGGAAGCGCTGGTGCAGCGCCCGCTGGCCGCCTGATCAGGCGCGGGCGTCGCCGATCGTCAGTACGATCTTGCCGATATGCTCCCCCGCTTCCATGCGCCGATGCGCGTCGGGCGCTTCTGCCAGCGGGTAGGTGCGATCGATCACGGGCTTGAGCCTGCCTTCGGCGACCAGCGGCCAGACGGTGCGTCGCAGTTCGTCGGCGACCAGCGACTTGAACTCGGTGGAGCGCGGGCGCAGCGTGGATCCGGTCAACGTCAGGCGGCGACGCATCACATCCCAGATCGGAATGGTGGCGGTGGCGCCGCCCTGCACCGCAATCGAGACATGACGCCCCTCTTCAGCCAGGCACTGCAGGTTGCGCGGCACGTAATCGCCGCCGACCATGTCGATCACGATCTCCACGCCCTTGCCACCGGTGAAGGCTTTTACCGCTTCAACGAAATCCTGCGTCTTGTAGTTGATCGCCAGATCGGCTCCGAGCGCGCGGGCCGCCGCGCACTTCTCGTCGGATCCGGCAGTGACCACGATCTTCAGATCGAACAGCTTCGCCAGCGCGATCGCCATGGTTCCGATGCCGCTGGTGCCCCCATGCACAAGTACCGTCTCGCCGGGCCCTGCCCAGGCCCGCTCGAACAGATTGGACCAGACGGTGAAAAGCGTCTCCGGCATCGCCGCGGCTTCCACCAGGGTAAGCGCCGGCGGCACGGGTAGGCACTGGCCTGCGGGGGCTATCGCGTATTCCGCATAGGCGCCGCCGGCAATCAGCGCGCACACCCGCTGGCCGAGCAGCGACTCGTCGGCCTTGCCGCCCAGCGCGACGACGGTGCCCGCGATTTCCATGCCGAGGATCGATGGTGCGCCCGGCGGCGGCGGATATTTGCCCTGCCGCTGCAAAACCTCGGGCCGGTTGACCCCTGCGGCCGCGACTCGGACGAGTACTTCCCCTTCCCCAGGCGTGGGGACCGGGCGCGCCACCGGCACCAGCACTTCGGGGCCGCCCGGCGCATCGGGATCGATGGCCAGCATCATTTCGGCTGCGATCATCGGTTCGTCGCTTTTTAACCTAAGGAGAAATCCGGCGCCTTATTGACATCGCACCGCACCGGGTCAACGTTTCGTCGCATGGACGCCGATGAAAATCTTCCGCGTCGTTCCGACGACCTCGCGGTGCAGCTGGCCAGGCAGGATCTCGATCCCTTCTCGGTCGCCGAACTCGAAGCGCGTATCCGTTTGCTGGAAAACGAGATCTCTCGATGTCGCGGAAAGATTCAACAGGCTGTTCACCACCGCGCAAGCGCAGACGCTCTATTTAAGAGATGAGCGTCACGGCACCGGAATTCGGGCGATACGCCACGATCCGCCGGTGCGGGGCCGCAGCGCTTGATGCAGAGCCCTGCCCTCCCGACATAAGGGAATACGGGCTCGGCACCCTTTCGGCCCGACTGGAGTTGTATCCGAATGCCTAGTTTCGCCTCCGCTCTTGAAGCCACTCTCCACAAGGCGCTCGAGGCAGCCTCTGCCCGCCGCCACGAATATGCGACGCTCGAGCATCTGCTGCTCGCGTTGATCGACGACGAACACGCCTCCAAGGTGATGAGCGCGTGTGGAGTGGATCTGGGCGAGTTGAAGACCACCGTGGCGCACTATCTCGATACCGAGCTGGAAGCGCTGAAGGTGGACAATGCCACCGATCCTTCCCCCACCAGCGGGTTCCAGCGCGTCGTCCAGCGCGCGATCCTGCACGTCCAGTCTTCGGGTCGCGACGAAGTGACCGGCGCGAACGTGCTGGTCGCGCTGTTCAGCGAGCGCGAGAGCTACGCGGTCTATTTCCTGCAGCAGCAGGACATGAGCCGCCTCGATGCCGTCAGCTATATCAGCCACGGCGTCGGCAAGGGCGGTTCCACGCCCACCGAGGCGAGCACCCCCAAGGGCGCTGCCGAGGACGACAAGTCGAACAAGCAGGAGGCGAAGACGGGCAAGGGTGAGAGCGCGCTCAAGCAGTTCACCGTCGACCTCAACGAGAAGGCGAAGATCGGCAAGGTCGATCCGCTGATCGGCCGCTCCGCCGAAGTCGACCGCACCGTCCAGATCCTGTGCCGGCGCAGCAAGAACAACCCGCTCTATGTGGGCGATCCCGGCGTCGGCAAGACTGCCATCGCCGAGGGGCTGGCGCGCAAGATCATCGAGGGCGAAGTCCCCGACGTGCTGAAGGACGCGGTGATCTACTCGCTCGACATGGGCGCCCTGCTCGCCGGCACCCGCTATCGCGGCGATTTCGAGGAGCGGCTGAAGCAGGTCGTCTCCGAACTCGAGAAGCTGCCCCACGCGGTGCTGTTCATCGACGAGATCCACACCGTGATCGGCGCTGGGGCTACCAGCGGCGGCGCGATGGATGCGTCGAACCTGCTCAAGCCGGCGCTGTCTGGCGGCACGATCCGGTGCATCGGTTCGACCACGTACAAGGAGTTCCGCAACCATTTCGAGAAGGACCGCGCGCTGCTGCGCCGCTTCCAGAAGATCGACGTCAACGAGCCGTCGGTAGAGGATACGGTGAAGATTCTGGCCGGCCTGCGCTCGGCCTTCGAGCAGCACCATTCGGTGAAGTACACCCCCGACGCGATCAAGTCGGCGGTGGAGCTGTCGGCGCGCTACATCAACGACCGCAAGCTGCCCGACAAGGCGATCGACGTGATCGACGAAGTCGGCGCGATGCAGATGCTGGTGGCGCCGTCGAAGCGCAAGAAGGTCATCACCCCCAAGGAGATCGAGCAGGTCATCGCGACCATGGCGCGGATCCCGGCCAAGACCGTCTCGTCCGACGACACCCGCGTGCTCGCCAATATCGAGCAGGATCTGAAGCGCGTCGTGTTCGGCCAGGACAAGGCGATCGAAGTGCTGTCCTCGGCGATCAAGCTCAGCCGTGCGGGCCTGCGCGATCCGGACAAGCCGATCGGCAACTATCTGTTCTCGGGCCCCACGGGCGTCGGCAAGACCGAGGTGGCGAAGCAGCTCGCGACGCTGCTCGGTATCCCGCTCCAGCGCTTCGACATGTCCGAGTACATGGAACGCCACTCGGTCAGCCGGCTGATCGGTGCCCCTCCGGGCTATGTCGGCTATGACCAGGGCGGCCTGCTGACCGACGCGGTCGACCAGAACCCGCATTCGGTGCTGCTGCTCGACGAAATCGAAAAGGCGCATCCGGACCTGTTCAACATCCTGTTGCAGGTGATGGACAACGGCAAGCTGACCGATCACCACGGCAAGACCGTCGATTTCCGCAACACCATCCTCATCATGACCACCAATGCCGGTGCGTCGGACATGGCGAAGGAAAGCGTGGGCTTCGGCGAACTGAGCCGCGAGGACGTGCAGGAAGAAGCGGTGAAGAACCTCTTCACCCCGGAATTCCGCAACCGCCTCGATGCGATCGTGCCGTTCGGCTATCTGCCGCCGGAAGTCGTCGCCCGTGTCGTCGACAAGTTCGTGCTCCAGCTGGAGCTGCAGCTCACCGATCGCGGCGTCCACATCCAGCTGGACGAGGAAGCCAAGGCGTGGCTCACCAAGCGCGGCTATGACAAGCTGTACGGCGCCCGTCCGATGGGCCGGCTGATGCAGGAGAAGATCAAGCAGCCGCTCGCCGAGGAGCTGCTGTTCGGCAAGCTCGTTCATGGCGGCGAAGTGAACGTGAAGCTGAAGGACAATGCGCTGGCGTTCGAAATCGTGCCGGCCGCACCCAAGAAGCCGAAAAAGGGCAAGAAGGCGGAACCCGCCGGTGCCTGATCCGGCACCGCGTCCGTCTGAACACAAAAGGCCCGGGGAGCTCTTCCCCGGGCCTTTTCTCTGTCGTCGCTAGGCTGCAGGTCAGGGTTGCGGGCTGGTCCGGCGGAACGGGATATCCGCACTCCAATAAGTCAGCGCGCGCCACACCCACTCGATCGGGCCATAGCGGAAGTGCGCCAGCCACCAATGCGCCGCCACGATCTGCACCGCGGCCGCCGCCAGGCCGACATATAAGCGGGTGGCCGCATCCCAATCGTCGTATAGGCCCAGCCCGTAGCCGTAGAAGAGCGGAACGAAGACCACCGATTGCAGGATGTAGAAGGTCAGCGTCAGCCGTCCGGGCGCCGCCAGCGGCCGTACCAACCATCGCGCGCGCCCGTCGTACAGCGCGATCACCAGCAGCGCCCAGAAGGCGGTGCCCGCAAGGTCGAGCCACATGTTGATCAGCGCCCAGAATGCCCGCTCGGCCGACGCGCCATAGCCCAAATCGGCGAATTCTAGCCGCAGCGGCTCCCGCATCAGGAACAAGCCGATGGCGAGCACGGCAACCCCGGGGAGCGCGATGCGGCGCCAGCCGCGGCTCCTGGCCAAATCTTCAAAAAAGCCGGTGCGGCCCAGCACCAGGCCGAGCAGGTAAAGACCAAGGATCTGCACCAGCCGACCATATTCCAGGAAGAACCAGAACTTGGATTGCTGGCCCTCCCAAAGATTGACCCGCAATACCTGCCAAAGCGTGCCGTGCAGATAGAGCGGCATGCCGGGATCGAACGACGACATCGCCGGGCCGGTGGCCCAGGCGGCACCGCTCGCGGCCGCGATCACTTGCGCGATCAGCGAAGGCCCCGCAAAGCAGAGGCACGCCGCTGTCAGCAGCAGCACGTTGCTGCGGATCCGGTTGACCAGCAGCAACACCAAGCCAAGCGCCGCCAGCGTCTGGATGATGTCGCCGCGATAGACCAGCGAGTGCAGGAACCCGATGCCGAACAGGATCAGCAGACGCCATGCGAACCGCCCGCTAAAATCCACCCCCCGCGCAGCCGCGCGATCCATCAGGATGAAGAAGCTGAACCCGAAGCACAGCGCGAGCAGCGAGAAGCTTTTGCCCATGAACAGGGTGAAGACGACGTCGGAGATGCGCCCGGGCTTTTCCACGGCCCAGAAAAGCTCGTAGCTTTCGATGATATGCACTAGAAACAGCGCCATCAGTGCGAAGCCGCGTAGAACGTCCACAACATCAAGGCGGATGGAAGAAGCTCGGGGTTGATTCATTCCGTGTCGCGATCAAACTCTCGAGGTGCCGTTGCGCCGCTCCCCCCGATCGGAGCGCCGGCAGGATGAACATGGCAAGAGCGCCTTTACGACTTGTTTGCCACACAAGCGTAGCGGGAATGACGATGCAAATCGCCTGTCTCCGTCGGCTGCTGAACATCGTGCTGGTCGCGATGCTCGGCTGTATCGTGCCACAGGCAGCCCTTGCCGAAGCGGGCGTTGCAGGTCAACCACTTGCCGTCTGCATCGCGCGGGATAGCGGGCAAACGGCGGAAGCGATGCTCCGCCAACCCGAGGCATTTGATTGCAAGACGCCCCAGCATCGCTTTGGCGCCGGCAGCTTCTGGGCGATCACCGCGCCGATCGATCGCCGGTCCACCTTCGCTACCCCGTTGGTATTGCGCTTCGCCAGCCTCTGGCAGGACGGGCTGTCAATCCATATCCAATATGCCGATGGCGCAGTACGCTCCTGGGCCAGTCCGGCCACGGGCATCACGCCGCTGATCCAGCTTGGCGCGATCGCCCAGACGCCGCTTCCCGTGCGCGAGCCGGCGATCACCCGCGTGCTGTTCCATGTCGATGGTGCGGCGAACGTACGCGGCATCATGATCGGCGTGCGCGTGGCGAACCAGGCGGATGCCGCGGCCGCCAATCTGGGGCTGGCGGCGTTGTATGCCTTTTTCTCCGGCCTTTCGCTCGCGCTGATCGTCTATAACTTTGCGCTATGGTGTGCGATGGGCCACCGCTTCCAACTGCATTATTGCATGCTGTTGGCGGCGCTGCTGGGCTATACCATCACCTCTTCCGGTGCCTTTGCCTGGGCGGCACCGCTGATCGCGAACAACGATCGGCTGCGCTTGAACTATCTGTTCATCGGCCTCGCCGGCGGTGCCGCGGCGCTGTTCACGCGCAGCTTCTTCGAAGAACAGCCGATGCCGCGCTGGCTCGACAAGGCGTCGCAAATCGTCGCCGCGGCGGTGCCCCTGTCCAGTTTCACCGTGGCAACCTTCGGCTCACTCGATCTGCGACTGGCCGACCTTCTGTACACGCTCGCATTCGGCGGGCTGCTCGCCATCGTGCTACCCACGCTCTGGGGAGCCTGGCGCCAGCGTTCCCACTTTCTGTGGCTGTTCGCACTCGCCTGGTGTGCGCCAATCCTGCTGGCGGCGGTGCGCGTCCTCGCATCGCTGCATCTGATCGGCTGGAACTTCTGGATCGACAATTCGACGATCGTCTCGATGGGTGCGGAGGCGCTGGTCTCCGCGCTCGCCGTTGCCTACCGGATCAAGTTCCTGCGCGACGAACGCGATGCCGCGCTGACCCGCGAAGTCGTGGCGCGGCGGCTGGCGGACATCGATCCGCTCACCGGACTGCTAAACCGCCGTGCGTTCCTGCGGAACGCCATCGGCCGTGCCGGCCAGCATCAGCTTCTCCTGATCGACATCGATCATTTCAAGCGCGTCAATGAGACGCTGGGCCATGATGGCGGCGACGATGTGCTGCGGCTTTTCGCCCGCGCGCTCCGCACCGCGCTCCCCGCCCAGGTGCTGATCGCGCGCATGGGTGGCGAGGAGTTCGCGGTGCTGACGCAAAGCGAACACCGGCTCGATGCCGAACAGTTGCTGTCGCGATTGCGCACGGTGCGGATGCCCTTCGATCTGCGCGTCACCGCAAGCATCGGCACCTGCGCCGGGCCGCTCGCCAACGATATCGATTGGAAGGCGCTGTATCGATCTGCCGACCGGGCCTTGTTCGAAGCCAAGGCGGCCGGGCGGGATCGGGTGCGCGCGCACGATCTCGCCTTGGCATGATCTTGCTGGCGGGGCCCGAACCGCGTATGAGGTCGGCAAGGGAGATCGGTCTGATGTCGCGGCACAAATGGTTGGCTGGCATTGCAGTCGTCGGGGCAGTCGCGTTGGTCGCTCTGCAGGCGGAGCGCCCGCGCGCCGATTTCCAGATACTCACTCATCGCGCGGGCGACATGGCGCCTCAGAAGGTGCAGGCAGCAATCGACATGGGCGTTGTCGCGGTTTCGGTGATCGTCACCTGGAGCCGCGCGCTCTCGCACTGAGACGTGCCGCTACGGCATCCTACGCCTCGGCACTGAACGGCCTGAAGTCGGGGTTTTCGACTGTAAAATACGCACAAAACCGTGCTTGCATGGCCCCGGCGGCCTGCTTACACTGGTGTCAATGATAGAGTCCGAACAGGTCTGGAAGACCGCTTATCGGCATCCAGGAGAGTGGGATCGCAGCTACGCGCCGCGGTCCATGGTAGACCTTTTCGAGGAGAGCGCGAATGCCCATCCGCAGGCCCCGCTGCTCGATTTCATGGGTCGCATCTACAGCTATGGCGAGGTACGCGGCGGCGCCGACCGGGTAGCTTGCGGGTTGCGAGCGCTGGGCTATGGCCCGGGCGACCGGATCGGCCTGTTCCTGCCCAACGTGCCGCATTACGTCGCTGCCTATTACGGCATTCTCAAGCTCGGCGCGACGGTGGTGAATTTCTCCCCGCTTTATTCGGTTGAGGAACTGGCCGCGCAGGTCGCCGATTCGGGCACCCGGCTGCTGTTCACCTTGTCGGCCACCGCCCTGTTGCCCACTGCGCTGAAAGTGCTCGAGAAAAGCGGGCTTGAACGGCTGGTAGTCGGCTCGGTCGCCGGTGCGCTGCCGACGGCCAAGTCGCTATTCTATCAGCTGTTCCGGGGCAGCGAAGTCGCCGTCCGGCCGCACGACCCGCGCATCCTCGCCTTTTCGAAGCTGATCGCCAATACGGGCGAGTGCCAGGCCCATGCCATCGATCCCGACCGCGATGTCGCGCTGATCCAATATACCGGCGGCACCACTGGCACGCCCAAGGGTGCGGTGCTCACCCATCAAAACCTTTCGGCCAATGCCCGTCAGGTGGCAGAGCTCGATCCCGACCTCGGGCATGCAGACGATTCGGTGCTCGGCGTGCTGCCCTTCTTCCACGTCTTCGCCAACACCTGCGTGCTCAACCGCACGGTAATCACCGGCGGGCGGATCGTGATGCTGCCGCGCTTCAATGCGCAGCAGGTGCTGGCGGAACTGCGCCGCACCCGCCCCCGCTCGCTCCCCGGCGTGCCGACCATGTACCAGGCGCTGCTCGATGCACCGGGCATGAAGTCCACCGACTTCTCATCGCTGCGCTTCTGCATCTCGGGCGGCGCGCCTTTGCCCGAACAGCTGAAGCTGAACTGGGAGAGCACGACCGGCGCGCATATCATCGAAGGCTATGGGCTGTCGGAAAGCTCGGGCGTGGTCTCCGCCAATCCCTATGTCGGGCTCAACAAGCCCGGCACCATCGGTCAGCCGATCGCCGGCACCCGCGTCCGCCTGGTCGACAAGGAAGATCCGCGCAAGCCTGCGCCGCCGGGCGAACCGGGCGAGATCGTCGTCCAGGGGCCCCAGATCATGCGCGGCTATTGGAACCGGCCGGAAGCGGACGCCGGCGTTTTCGTCGACGATCACTGGCTGCGCACCGGCGACGTCGGCCTCATCGATGAGGATGGCTATATCCGCATTGTCGATCGGCTGAAGGACATGATCGCCGTCGGCGGGTTCAAGGTCTTCCCCAGCCAGATCGAAGCGGTGCTCTACACCCATCCCGCGGTGAAGGAGGCGCTCGTCCTCGGCCTGCCCGACGCCTATCACGGCGAGTTGCCGCACGCCTATGTCGCGCTGAACGAAGGCGCCCATGCCGATGCTGTGGAGATGTGCGCCTGGCTGAACGCGCAGCTGGGCAAGCACGAGCGCGTCAAGGAAGTGGTGATCCGCGAGAGCTTGCCGAAGACGATGATCGGCAAGCTCAGCCGGAAGGATCTGCTGGCGGAGGTGCGGGCCGGCCTTTAGCCGCGCCCGCGCCAGTCCCGCTAAAGCATTATGACGCGCTCTAATTGGCGCAGGTGGTGAGCTTGGCCGCTTCTGCCGAGTCCCGCACCCGATCGCCTTCGCGCACCTGATAGAGCTGCGACCACAGCTTGCCGGTGACGAACAGCCGCTTGCCTTCGGCGTCATAGGCGATGCCGTTGGCGACGTCGTCCGCGCCGCGATTCTGCGGACCCAGTGCGGTGACGTCCAGGAAGCTCAGCACCTTGCCGCTCGTCGGATCGATCTTCGCAATCAGGTTGGTCTGCCAGATATTGGCGTAGATCGCGCCGTCCACCCATTCCAGCTCGTTGAGATTAGCGACCGGGCAGCCATTGGCGGTCACCCGCAGCGTCGAGGTAACCTGCATGGAACTGGGATCGAGAAAGCGGAGCACGGGAGTGCCATCGCTCATGATGATCGCCTTGTCGTTGCGGGTCAGGCTCCAGCCTTCGCCGGTATAGGAAAAGGTGCCGCGCGGCTCGAACTTGTCGAGCCCGTAGACGAAGCCCGTCTGGTCCTGCCAGGTCAGCTGGTACAGCTTGTCGCCCCAGGCGACGATGCCCTCGCCGAAATACGGGGCGGGCAACGCCTGTTCCTGCTGCACCTTGCCCGTCGCTAGATCGACCTTGCGGACGAACGATTCCCCGACGCGTCCGGTGCTTTCGTACAGCACGCCCTTGTCGATAAAGAGCCCTTCGGTGAACGCCGTTCGATCGTGCGGCAGCGTCTCCACCACATTCGCCCGGTACACCGGAACGCCGCCGGGCCGGATCTGGGTATAGGCGACGGCACCGCCCGCGATCAGCACGATCGCCGCCAGGATCACCAACAGGATACGCTTCATCGCTCGCTCTTCCACATAGGGGCCCGCCGCGCCACCAAGCCGAGCGGCGCGCGCATGTAAAGCCCTTAGCGACCCTTTGCGGCCGGAGAAAAATCGTCGTCGGCCGGTGCGGCTCGGCGGGGGACGCGACGTCTTTGGATCGAGCGGGGAAGTGCATCGGCATCGGCCGGCGCTGTCCCCGGCGCGCCTTAGGATGGGAAACGACCCGATGTACCTCGATCTTGCCGATGACGGGCGTTTCGACGCTTTCGGGGGCAGGCATGCTGCGCGCGACATTGGCTGGACCGTGCTGATCCCGTTCTTCAACGAACGCGCGCTGCTTGCGGCGACCATCGCAAGCCTGGCTGCCCAAACGGAGCCGTTCACGCTGGTGCTGGTCGACAACGGATCGACCGACGGCAGCGGCGCCGTGGCCGAAGCTGCCTGTCGCGCCCATCAGCTCGATTACGTGCTGATCGCCGAACGCACGCCCGGCAAGGTCGCCGCACTCCGCAGCGGCCTGCGCTGGGTGCGAACGCGCTGGATCGCCACGTGCGATGCGGACACGCTGTATCCGCCCCACTATCTTGCCACCGCCCAGGCAATCCTGATGCAGCCGGGCCATGTTGTCGCCGGCGCCTATTCCGTGCCGGTCCATAGCAGCGAGCCCGCGCGCTTCGCTGAATCCGCCCGGTTCCTGCTCGCAACCCGGCTGTTGCCACACCGATGCCATGCACGGGGTGCTGGCCAGGCCTTTCGCACCCAGTCATTGCGCGAAGCCGGCGGGTTCGACACGCTGCGTTGGAACTTCGTGTTCGAGGATCACGAGGTGATCCATCGGATGCGGCGCAAGGGGCGGATCGGCTATTCGCGCGAGCTGTGGTGCATGCCCTCGCCGCGCGAGCAGGATCGCGCCTCGGTCGGCTGGACGCTGCTCGAACGGCTGCTCTACGCGGTGGCGGCGCCCATCGCTCCCGACTGGTTCTTCTATTCCTTCCTTGCGCGCCGGTTGCAGCGCCGTCGCCTGCTCAGCAACCGGATGCGCGAACGGCGCTACCACCAGAACGAAGGGCCTGCGCTTGTCTCGTCTCATCCTGTGCGCTGACGAATTTGCCCTTTCGCCCGAAATCAGCAGCACGATCGTAACCCTGGCCCAGGCGGGGAAGCTGAATGCTGTCAGCTGCATGGCGGGCATGCCGGGCTGGCGCGAGGAAGCCCGCCGTCTTGCCGACTTGCCCGCGCATGTCGAGGTGGGGCTGCACCTGACGCTGACCGGCGAAGCGCCGCTGACCACCATGCCGCGGTTCGCGCGGGACGGCGTGATGCCGAGCATCGCTCCGCTCGCGCGCGCCGCCAGCCGATGGCAGGTGCCGCTTGGCGAGTTGGTCAGCGAGATCGCGGCGCAGTTCGATGCCTTTGCCGAAGCGACCGGCGGGCCGCCCGCCTTTGTCGACGGGCGGCACGAGGCGCATGCCTTGCCCGGCATCCGCGATCTGGTACTGGCCGAAAGCGCCGCCCGCGCACCCGGCGCCTGGGTGCGCAACTGCGCCGATCGGCTGACGGCTATGCTCGGCCGGCCCTTCGCGGCCACAGCGCTTCGCAGCAGCTGGCGATTCCGCGGCCTGGGTGCGGCAGCGCGCGCGGCGGGGCTGCGCACCAATGACAGCTTTGCCGGCCAGTACGATTTTGCCGGCGATTATCGCAGCCTGTTCCCGAAGCTTCTGCGGCACCCCGGCGAAATGCACCTGGTGGCATGCCATCCCGGCGCCGGCACGCGCGCGGGCGACGGGATCGCCGCTGCGCGGATTGTCGAAGCACAAGCCTTGCAGGATCTTCCGATCGCCGACATGGCAGCCAAACAGGGTCTGGCATTCCCCGCCTGATCCGGTTCGGGATCGACGCATTGGTGGCAGACGGCGGCCTGAAGGCAGTGTTCCTCGCGCAGCGGCCGATGCTGCTGCGCCTGCTGGTCGCGCGCCTTGGCAACCGCGAGGATGCCGAAGACGCGCTGCAGGATATGTGGCTGCGGATCGATCAGCTCGCCTCCCGGCCGATCGCCCAGCCGGCGGCGTTCCTGTACCGTGTCGCTGCCAATTTGGCGACCGATCGACGAATCGCGACGGTCCGGCGCGGTGCCCGCGATGCCGGCTGGCTCGATGTGCAGTCCGGCGACGTGGACATGCCTGATCCGGAACGGGTGGCGGTGGCGCGCAGCGAGTGGCAGACGGTGGAACGCGCGATCGGCGATATGCCCGAACGCATGGCGACCGCGCTGCGCATGTTCCGCCTGGAGGAACGGCCCCAGCGCGAAATCGCCGGGCAACTTGGCATCAGCATCAGCGGCGTCGAAAAGCTGCTGCAGCGCGCCTATCGAAAAATTCACGATCGACTTGAGCCGGAGGATGCGGATCGGCCCGCAGCATGTCGTCAGGACAGGGAAAGGGGTGCAGACCGTGGAAGCTGATGCAACCGACACGATCGACGCCGCCATTGCCTGGCACCTGCGCCTGGCCGATGCCGACGAAGCCGTCTGGGCGGCGTTTATCGCCTGGCTGGAGGAATCACCCGCGCACGCGGCTGCCTATGATGGCGTGGCGGCGCAAGACCGGCTGATCGCCGCGGTCCCGTTTCCGGCGCCCGTGCCCCAGCGTGCGGAACCCGAGCCTGCCCGCCTGTCGTCGTGGCGCCGCTGGGTTTGGCCGGCGGGCGGGGCGGCCGCGGCGGCAGCCATCGCCGCGCTCGCTGTGCCGTCGTTGCTCCCGCAGCGCAGCGCCCCCTATCAGGTCGCCACGCGTGACGGCGAAAGGCGTGTCGTCACTCTCGGCGACGGCAGCCGCATCGAACTCAGCGGCGGCACGCGCCTCACGCTTGATCGCAACGATCCGCGCACGGCATCGCTGGAACGGGGCGAAGCGCTGTTCCATGTCCGCCATGACGATCTCCGACCCTTCACCGTGCAGGTCGGCGCTGTCGCGGTGCAGGATCTGGGCACGGTGTTTGATGTCACCCATGGCGATGGCCAGTTGAAGGTCGCCGTCGCCGAAGGAGCCGTGCGCATCCAGCCGCGCGGCGCTGCCGTCACGCTCGGCCCCGGCGACGCCCTTTCGGCCCGCGCCGACGGCACCGGCCTAGTGCAGATGCGGATCGCGCCGCAACAGGTCGGCGGTTGGCGGCGCGGGCAGCTCGGCTTCGAAGGGCAGCCCTTGCGCGAGGTTGCGGCGACGTTGAAACGCCTTTACGGGCTGAACATTGCCCTGGAGGGCAGTTTGTCCGAACGGCCATTTACTGGCCTGGTACGTTTTTCCGGCCAGGCAGACCGCGACGTACCGCATCTGGCCGAACTGATCGGGGCTTCGTGGCGGCGTGACGGTGGGGGTTGGATTCTGTCGGGCGATCAGCCAGCCGCGTTCTAGAATCGCGCTTGCGCTGGCGTTCGCGCCTGTGCTCTTCCCTGCCGCACCGGTGCTTGCCCAGCGCAGCGCGGTGTCGGTGCCGGCGACCACGCTCGACACCGCCTTGCGCATCCTCGCCCAGCAGATCGGGGCGGAAATCGTCAGCACCGAAGCCGGGCTTGCCGCGATCCGCACGCCGCAGTTGCAAGGGTCAATGCCCGCGGAAAAGGCGCTGGCGCAGCTGCTGCGCGGCACCGGCTTTCGCGCCCGGGCGATCCGCGGCGGCGGCTACCGCATCGTTCGCGTGCTTCCTGCGCGCGGCGGCGAGCCCAGCCGCCCCGCGCCGGCCCGTCCGGCCGCAGCCCAGCCGCCCCCGCCGCCACCCGCGGAGATCGTCGTCACGGCGAGCAAGCAGCGCATCGCGCTGCTGCGCTATCCCGGCAGCCTCACCGCCCTGCCCGGCACGCCGGGCTCTCCCGCGCTGCCGGCGGGCACGCTCAGTGACGCGGTGCATCAGGTACCGATCCTGCAGAGCACGCAGCTTGGCAATGGCCGCAACAAGGTGTTCATCCGCGGTATCGCCGACAGCAGCTTCAACGGCAGCACCCAGTCGCCTACCAGCATCTATCTGGACGATGTGCAGCTCAACTACTCCGGACCCGATCCCGGCCTGCGGCTGTACGACATGGCCGCGATCGAAGTGCTCGAAGGGCCGCAGGGCACGCTCTATGGCTCCGGGGCATTCGGCGGTGTGATCCGCCTGACCTCGAACCCGGTCGATTTGCACAATGTCGCCACCGCGGCAACGGCGGGCATGACGCAGACGCGCGGCGGCGCGGCCGGGTTCGATGCGGCAGGCATGATCAACCTCCCGCTCATGCGCGATGAAGCGGGGCTGCGCATTGTCGGCTACACGGTCCATGATGGCGGGTTCCTTCGCGACATCGATCGCGGCGCGCGGAACGTGAACCGCGCGAACACGATCGGCGGGCGCATCGCAGTGCGTGCCGATGCGGGCGGTGGCTGGCAGATCGATGCCAGCGGTGTCGGCCAGCGGATCGATGCGCGCGACGGCAATTATGCCGAGCGGATCGACGGACCGCTGACCCGCCGGACGCTAATCGCCCAACCCTTTACCAATCGCCTGTTGTTCGGCCGGCTGGTCGCCACCAAGGAATGGGATACCGGCCTGCGCTTCGTCTCCGCATCGGGCATCGTCGGATATGATACGCGCGAGACGTTCGACGCCACCGCCCGCACGCCGAGCGGGGCGATCATCGGCCACCCGGCGACCTACCGCGTCAATCACGACAAGCGCCTGCTCAGCCAGGAGGCGCGCGTGTCACGCTCGCTGCCCAACGGCAACAGCTGGGTGGCGGGATTCAGCCTGGTAAGTGATCGAGACATTCTGTCCCGCACCGTCCGCGTTCCGGACCGTGATGTCAGCATCATCGGCGTCACCAACGTGACCAATGCGGGCTCCGCCTTTGCCGAAGCGACGATCGCGTTCACCGGCCGCTTCGCCCTTACCGGCGGCGGCCGCATCACCGCCGCCCGTACGGACGGCAATCCTTCCGCCACGCCACGCTCGGCAAACTTCTTCAAGGGCCGTCTGGCTCGCCGCATCGATCCCACGCTCGCCGCGTCGTGGCAGCTGGGGCCTAGCTTGGCGCTGTTCGCCCGCCTCCAGAGCGGTTTCCGCACGGGCGGCCTTGCGGTGGCGCCGGGGCTCGGGCGCGTAGCGAACTACAAGTCGGATGCGATCCAGGTGGGCGAGATCGGCTTCCGCAAGCTCCGCTCGGGCGCCACCGGCATCGCCTGGTCAGGCAGCGTCTCGGTTGCCCGCTGGACCGACGTGCAGGCCGATTTGATCACGCGTGCCGGCCAGCCTTATACCGCCAATATTGGCGACGCCGATATTCGGGCGTTGGAAAGCGATCTCGACTGGATTCCACTCACCGGCCTTCGCCTGCAGGCCGCGTTCCTGCTCACCGACAATCAGGTGCGCGGCGCGCTGGCCGATTTGTCTAGGCGGAACAATCGCCGCCTCCCCGAAACGCCGCCGCTCGCCGTGCATACCGGCCTTTCCTATGCATGGCAGCACAGCGCGCTGCGCCCGCGGATCGGCCTGTCGGGCGATTATACCGGCCGCTCCGTGCTCGGCACAGGCGACTTTCTCGACGTGAGCCAGGGCCGCTTCTGGACTGCGGACGCGTTCGCCGCGATCACCTGGCGCAAGTTGGAAATCAGTGTCACGCTGGACAACATCACCGATCGGCGGGCCAATCAATTCGCCTTCGGCAACCCCTTCAGCCTGAGCGCGCGCGACCAGATTACGCCGCTGCGCCCGCGCAACGTGCGGGTCGGGATTACGACGGGCTGGTAACGCCCGCCGCAGCCAGCGGAAAGCGCAGCGTGAAGCAGGTGCCCTTGCCTGGCTGGCTCTCCACGCCCAGCGTGCCCTGGTGCACCTCCATGATCCTCCGAACGATCGAAAGGCCCAGCCCCGCACCATCCGAACGGCGGCGGTCGGCGCGCCAATAGCGCTGCAGGGCCTGTTCGGGGTCAGACGCGGCGATACCCGGCCCGTCGTCGCGCACTGCGATGCTGCCGTCCTCCGCCACGATCACGCGAACTGTCGTGCCTGCCGGCGTGTGCCGCCCGGCATTGCCGATCAGATTGGCCAGCGCGAGCCCGGCGAGCACTCGGTCCCCCCGGATCCGCACCGGCCGCGCCGGCGGCTCGAGTGCGATCGTTTGCCCTCCGTCGAAAATGGCGGGTGCCTGCTCGGCGACCGCCGATCGCGCCAGATCAGCGGCATCGAACGTCACGAACTGGTCGCTCGCCACGCCCTCTAGAGTTGCTAGATCCTGTAGCTGGGCGACGACGTGCGCCAGCCGATCCGCCGATTCGCGCAGCCGCCCCCGCACCGCAGGGTCGGTCACCGCATCCAGTTCCAGCCGGTGCGCGGCAAGCGGCGTGCGCAGTTCGTGCGCGACGTTAGCGACGAATTCGGCTTGGTTGCGAAAGCTGGCCTGCAGCCGCGCCAGCAGGTCGTTGGTCGCCCGCGCCAGCGGCACGACTTCTAGCGGCAGGCCTCGTTCTTCCAGACGCGCGTCCAGCGTCTGCGCACCGATTGTCTCCGCCCGTTGCGACGCCGCGCGAACCGCGATCACGAGCCGGGTGATCAACAGGCTGTTGATCAACGGCAGCAGCAGCAGCACCGCGATCAGCACCGGATCGAACCGCTTGACGAAGGCGTGCATCACATCGTCCAGGATCGCACCGGGCCCGGCCTGGTCCTGCGTCACGATTACCCACAGCCGCTGGCGGCCTAACTTCACTGGTTCGCTGATGCCGACGAACGCGTCCGCGCGGAAGCCGGCGCTGCGATCGGCACGCGGCGCTCCCTGCCAAGGCAACTGCTCCAAATCCGGGCTGGCGGCGACCACGCGATCTGCGCCATCGACGACTACGAAGGCGCGCCCGTCGTAGGGGGAGGCATAGATACGGGCGAGTTCGTGCGGCAGCTGCAGCACCGTCCGGCTGCCGTACGCCCGCAGGTTGGCGGCGATCGCGGAGGCCTGATGCGTCAGGCTCTCGTGCTGGATCCGGTGCGCCTCGCTTTTCAGGAACCAAGTCAGCAGCATCGGCAGCACCGCCGCGACGATCACGATGGCGCCCAGCTCGAGCAGCAGGATGCGCGCTATCAGCGAGCGCGGCCACAGCTTCATGCCGGCGCAAGTCCCGCCGCCGGATCGGCCACCGCACGGATCATATATCCCACGCCGCGCACCGTTTCGATCCGCACCGTCGCACCCGCCGCGTCGAGCTTACGGCGCAGCCGGTGCGCCTGCACCTCCAGCGCATTGGAGCCGACCGGCTCGGTCAGCCCGTAAAGCTGGTCCTCGGCAAGCTGCTTGCTGACAACCTGTCCCGCGCGCCGCAACAGCAGCGCCGCGAATTGGCGCTCCCGGGCGGTCAGCACCACCGGCAGCTCGCCTACCACCAGATCGCCGGTAACGGTGTCGAACCGCAAATTGCCGATTCGCAATTCGGTGGCGACCAGCTGCCCCTGGCGGCGAAGCACCGCGTGCAGCCGGGCGACCAGTTCCTCGATATCAAACGGCTTTACCAGATAGTCGTCCGCCCCCGCGTTCAGCCCAGCGACTCGCGCATCGAGCGCGCTGCGGGCGGTGATCGCTAGCACGGGAGTGGCCTGCTGCTGCCCGCGCATCCACCGGATCAGCGACAGGCCGTCGCCATCGGGAAGGCCAAGGTCGAGCAGCACCGCCGCATAGTGCGCCGTCCCGATCATCTGACGGGCATCCTCGATCGAGCCCGCCAAATCGCTGTGGATGCCCCGCCCGCGCAGAGCCTCGGCCAGCGCCGTAGCCAGCGCGGGTTCGTCTTCCACCATCAACAGGCGCACGATGCTGCCATTCTGAAAGCTCCCCGTAAGCCGAACCCTCTAATGCCGCGCCGCACCATGAACGGCAATGCGCTCGCACTGTCCGGAAACAGGATCGCAGAAGGGACAAACGTGTCTGGAAACATCGCGGAACACACGGAACTGCCCGCCACCCCCCGCCTCCTCCCGCGGGCCCAGCTGCTGCTGCTCGCGGCGATCGTGGCCGCGGTAATCGTGATCGGGATTGCCGTGTTGAGTGTACAGGCGATGCTGGCGCCCAAGCCGGTGCCCGAAGCCAAGCTGCCCCCCGGCAGCTTCCGCCCTTCCGCAGAGCAGCTCGGCCAGATGGGTTTCGCCGTTGCTCGCGCCGGCGCAAATGCGGAGCTGGTGCGCGCCAGCGGATCGATCCTGCCCGATGGTGATCACAGCACCCCCATCATATTGCCCTTTACGGGCCAGGTTCTGCAGGTTCTCGTCGAAGCCGGCCAGCGCGTGACGCGCGGCCAACCGCTGCTGCGTCTCGCCTCGCCCGATCTGGTTGATGCCCGGAACGCGCTGCGCAACGCGGCCGCTCAGCGCGCCAGCGCGGAAGAAGCGCTGAATCTCGCCCGCGCGAACCTCGCTCGGCAAAAGGCAATCACCGAAACCGCCGGCGGCGCGATGAAGGACTATCTTCAGGCGCAAGCTGATTTCGTCGCCGCCCAATCCGCCGCGCGCCAGGCCGAATCGGCTCTACGTGCCGCGCAGGATCGCCTCGCGCTCTTCGGCAACGCCGGCGGCAGCGGCACGTCGGCTACGATCACCTATCCGTCGCCGGTTTCCGGGATCGTCGCAGACCGCGCGGTCGCTCCCGGCCAGTATCTCGGCACCGGCACAACCAACCCGGTGATGACGATCACCGATCCTGCGCGTGTGTGGCTCGTCGCACAGTTGCCCGAAGGTGAGGCAGCCGCCATCCGGCTCGGCGACCAGGTGACGGTCACCACGCCGGCGCTGCCCGGCCGCAGCTTCTCGGCCACCATCGATAATGTCGCCGCCGGACTGGACCCCGTCACGCATCGCCTGCCGGTGCGCGCGAGCATCGCCAATCCTGATGGTGCGCTGAAGCCGCAGATGTTCGCTGCCTTCACCATTCGACAGCCGATCGGCAGCGGGGCTCCGGGCGTGCTCGTGCCCGCCGTCGCGGTGATACATGAAGGCGATAGCGCGCGCATATGGGTGCGCGACGCGAGCGGCCTGCTGATCGGGCGGCCCGTGACCATCGGGGAGACCGAGGCTGGCTTCACCCGCGTGCTGAGCGGCCTGAAGCCGGGAGAACAGGTCGTCACCCATGGCGCGCTGTTCGTTAACGAGGCGGGCATCGATCAATGAACAAGCTTGTGGAACTGGCGCTGCGCCAGCGTATGCTCGTGCTCACCCTGCTGATCGGCATGATCGCGGCGGGCGTGCTCGGCTTCCTCAATCTCAATATCGAGGCCTATCCCGATCCGGTGCCGCCGATGGTGGAGTTGGTGACGCAGAGCGACGGCATCTCCGCCGAGGAGATGGAGCGCAACGTCACCACGCCGATCGAAGTGGCGATCGCCGGCCTGCCCCACCTCACGGCGGTGCGCTCAATCTCGCTGTTCGGCCTGTCGGACGTGCGGATCCAGTTCAGCTATGACGTGACGCACGAACAGGCGCAGCAGATGGTGCTCGGCCGCCTGTCGCAGCTCGGCACCCTGCCCAACAATGCCCAACCGCTCATCTCGCCGACCAGCCCAATCGGCGAAATCTATCGTTATCGCCTCACCGGCCCCAGCGGCTATTCGGTGATGGACCTGAAGACCATTCAGGATTGGGTGCTGCAGCGCCGGTTCAAGCGGATCCCCGGCGTGATCGACGTGACCGGCTGGGGCGGCAAGCTGCGCTCCTACGAGGTCCGCCTTGATCGCGACAAGCTGCTCGCACAGGGCGTCACCGTGCCGCAGGTGCTAACGGCAATCGGCAAGAGCGATGCCAATGTCGGCGGGCAGACGGTAAATTTCGGCGAACAGGCGGCGATCGTCCGCGGCGTGGGGTTGATCCAGTCGGTCGATGCCATTCGGAACGTGCTGGTCGGCACCGCAGGCGGGTCGCCGGTCCTGCTGCGCGACGTCGGCACCGTGGGCATCGGCAACCTGCCACGCCTGGGCATCGCTGGCGAAGGCCAGGATAACGATGTGGTAATGGGCATCGTGCTGATGCAGCGCGGCGCCCAATCGCTGCCGACGATCAACCGCGTCAAGGAAGAGATCGAGACGATCAACGCCAGCGGCGTCCTGCCGCCCGGCGTGAAGATCGAGCGGATCTATGATCGCTCCGATCTGATCGCCGTCACCACCCGCACGGTGATGCACAATCTGTTCGAGGGCGTGCTGCTGATCTTCATCCTGCAATGGCTGTTCCTCGGCAATCTGCGCAGCGCGCTGATCGTCGCGATCACCATTCCGTTCGCGCTCTCGGTCGCGGTGCTGATCCTGGTGATCCAGGGCGAATCGGCCAATCTGCTGTCGCTCGGCGCGCTCGATTTCGGCCTGGTCGTCGACGCGGCGGTGATCATGGTGGAAGCGGTGTATCGAAGGCTGGCGGAGCGATCGCATGCGATCTCCGAAGGGCGGATCCATGCGACGCCGGCCAACCGCTTCTCGGCAATCCTGCACGCCTCCAGCGACGTCAGCCGCGGCATCTTCTTCGCCGCCGCGATCATCATCGCCAGCTTCCTCCCGCTGTTCACGCTGACCGGCGTCGAAGGGCACATCTTTGGTCCGATGGCGAAGACCTATGCCTATGCCATTGCCGGCGGCCTGCTGGCGGCGTTCACCGTCTCGCCGGTGCTGTCGGCGCTCCTGCTGCCGGACAAGCTGCGTGAAGTGGATACCTGGGTGGTCCGCCAGATCCGCCGGGTGCTGGAGCCGGCGATCGCCTTTGCCGTCACCAATCGCCTGCTCACCTTCGGCTTGGCTGCCCTGCTGGTGCTCGGCGCGTTCGGCACGGTGCGCGTGCTCGGCGTCGAGTTCCTGCCGCATCTGGAGGAGGGCAATCTCTACATCCGCGCGACGTTGCCGGCTTCTATTTCGCTTGAGGGAGGTAAGCCTATCGTCAACGGCATCCGCAAGATCATCGCAGCCTATCCCGAAGTGGATCGCGTGACCTCAACCCATGGTCGCCCGGACGACGGCACCGATCCCACCGGCTTCTTCAACGCGGAATTCTACACGCCGCTGAAGCCTGCCGAAGATTGGCCGGCGGGGATGACGAAGGAAAAGCTGACGGCGGAGCTGCAGGCCAAGCTGCAGGCGCGCTATCCCGGCGTCGAGTTCGAATTCTCGCAATATATCGAGGACGGCGTGGAAGAAGCATCGTCCGGCGTGAAGAGCGCGAACTCGCTGAAGATCTATGGAGCCGATCTTGCCACGCTCGAGACGATCGCCAACCAGATCAAGGCGCAGATGGCGAAGGTGCGGGGAATCACCGACCTCGGCATTTCCGATTCGCTGGGCCAGCCGACCGTGCGGATCGATATCGATCGGGCCGCGGCCGCACGCTATGGACTGACGCCCGACGACATCAACGCCACCGTTTCCTCTGCGATCGGTGGCCAGTCGAGCGGCGACCTGTACGAGAAGTCGACGGATCGGCATTTCCCGATCACCGTCCGCCTGGATGCCACCCAGCGAGGAGACGTGGAGGCGATCCGACGCATCCCGATCGGTGCGCCCGCACCCACCGGAAACGGCCTGATCCAGGTGCCGCTGTCCGAAGTGGCGCAGGTGCACCTCACCACCGGCGCATCGTTCATCTATCGCGAGCACCAGGAACGCTACATGCCGATCAAGTTCAGCGTGCGCGGACGCGACCTGGGCGGCGCGATCGACGAGGCAAAGGCCCGCATCGCCAAGAACGTGCAGCTGCCGCCCGGCTATCACCTGGAATGGGCGGGCGAGCTCGGCAACCTGACCAGCGCGGTGGCACGGCTGGAAGTGGTGGTGCCGATCAGCCTGGCGCTGATCCTGGTGCTGCTGTTCGCCAATTTCGGCTCCGTTCGCGACACGCTGCTCGCCTTCAGCGTGATTCCAATGGCGATGGTGGGCGGCGTGCTGGCGCTGGCGCTGACCGGAACGCCGTTCAGCATCTCCGCGGCGATCGGCTTCGTCGCGCTGTTCGGCATCGCCGTGATGGACGGCATCCTCGTTGTCAGCACCTTCAACCAGAATGTGAACGAAGACAGGGACCATGACGCAGCCATGGCACTGACGGTGCGGCACAGCCTGCGGCCGGTGATCATGACCTGCCTCGCCGCCGCCATCGGCCTGCTGCCCGCGGCGCTTTCCAACGGGATCGGCAGCCAGGTGCAGAAGCCGCTGGCCCTGGTGGTGGTAGGCGGCATGTCGCTGGCGCCGCTGTTGATCCTGCTGGTGCTGCCGCCGCTGATCCTCCACTTCTCGCGCCATCGCGGCGCCCATGGCCATACCGTTCGCCGGCACCATGCCGACGGCACTCCGATGGAGCAGGCATGATGCGCCCGCAGTCCTTTCTCCCGCTCGCCCTGCTCGCCGGCTGCACCGCCGGGCCGCACAATCTGGCCAATCCGGTGCCGCTGCCGCCCGCCCGGGCAGAAGCGACGATCACCCCCCAAAGCGGGACACCGCAGCAGCTGGTCGGCGGACCGGCACAGCTGCCGAACTGGTGGCAGAGCTTCGGCAGCGCGAGGCTCGATGCGCTGGTCGCCCGAGCGCTAGCCCATAATAACGATCTCGCCTCCGCCGAAGCCAATCTGCGCCAGGCGCAGGAACTGGCGCGCGCGGCGCAGGGCAGCACCGGCCCGCAGATCGACGCCGGCTATCAGGCGCAGCGCACCCGGATCTCGCGCACGCTTTCCGGTCCGCTCGCGGACGAAGACGTCAGCTTGTACACGCTGCATACCGCGCAGCTCACCGTCGCCTATCCGGTCGATCTGTTCGGCGCGGGCCGCAACAAGGTGCGTTCGGCGCGCGCCGCGGTGGAGGTGGCCGCGCACCGGCTGCACGCGGCGCAGGCCAGCGCCATCGCCAATCTGGTGCTGGCGGTGATCCAGCACGCCGCCTTGGCGGCGCAGATCGACGCGACCCAGACGGCGATCCACGACAACCGCGATCTGGTAGCGCTGCTCGCCCGGCGGCGGGCATTGGGCGATGTCGGCGAAGCCGATGTCGGCGCCCAGCAGACCGCGCTGGCGACGATCGAGGCTACCCTGCCGCCGCTGGAGCGCCAGTTGCAGCACCAGGCCGGCCTGATCGCGACGCTGACCGGCGACGCCCCCGGTACCGCAGTCGAGCTTCCGGACCTGGCCGATCTTCGGCTGCCCACAACACTGCCGATCGCGTTGCCGGCAGAGATCGTCGCCAACCGGCCCGACCTGCGCGCCGCCGAGGCGCAGGTGAAAGGCGCGGCCGCCGATGTCGGCGCGGCGATCGCCGCCCGGTTGCCGTCGATCACGCTCACCGGCAATGCAGGCGGATCGGCGACGAAGTTCCTCGACATGTTCGCAACCGGCAATCCGTTCTTCTCGCTCATCGGCGGCATCACCCAGCCGATCTTCCATGCCGGCCAGCTGAAGCACCAGCAGCGGGCATCCGAGGCGGCACTGGATGTCGCCAAGGCGCAGTACCGCGCCACCGCATTGCAGGCATTTCTCGATGTGGACGATGCCATTGCCGGCCTGCGCAGCGATGCGGAGGCGCTCGACGCCGCAGCCCGCGCCGATGCCGCCGCGAGCCGGACACTGACGCTGACCCGCCGTCAGGTCGAACTGGGTGCGCTCGGCACGCTACAGCTGCTCAACGCCTCCTCGGCGGCGGCGCAAAGTGCAGTGCAACTCGTCCAGGCGAGGGCGGCGCGGCTGAGCGACAGCGTGGCATTGTACCTCGCATCGGGCAGCACGCCCGCGGATCTGGCGACCGCGCGCTGACCTGGATCAGCGCGCGGCAGCGTCGAAGCGGAAGCTGACCGCGACCGCATCGGCAATGGTCGCAGCATCGCTCCACTGCCCCTTGCCGACACCGAAGGCCAGGCGCTTCACCGTCGCCGATCCGCTGGCGCGCGCACGATCGCCATCGATCACCAGCGTGAAGCGTACCGGCACCGGCAGGCTGACGCCGGCCAGCGCCAGCGTTCCATCGGCGACATAGCCCGTCCCCTGCTTGCGGATGCGCGACGCGGTGAAGGTGGCGCGGGGATGCGCCGCCACTCCGAAAAAGTCATCGCCGCGCAGCGTATCGTCGCGCTCCGAATCGCCGGTGACAGCCGAGGCCAGATCGATGTTCACGGCAATCCGCGAGTTCGGCAGGTCTTCCGGGCTGAACTGGATATCGGCCGTCCACCGCGTGAAGCGGCCGTTGATCGCTTCGCCGCTATAGTCCGTGCGGAACCCCAACGTTCCGCCGGGCAGCACGCGCCAGCGCCGCACCGCCGTGCCGGGGACCGTTGGCGTGGGCGCAGGCGCAACGCTGGGCGACGGCGACGGCGACGGCGACGGCGAGGGCGATGACGGCAAGAGCGTGGGAGCGGCATCCGGTGTCGCCGCTGCGTCCGGAGAGGGGCTGGCGACCACGGGCGGCGCTTCGGCAGCACCGGCGCCGCGATAGCTGGCCGAGCCGGCGAAGAACGCCGTGGCGCATGCTGCCAGCGCCGCGACCACGGCCACCGATAGCACAGGACGACGCGCCAGCGCGGCGGGCATCATCCGCCCGATCAGATCGTCGCGCAGCAGATGGTGGCGGAGCGCCCCCGCGACGTGCAGCGCGAAAAGCCCGGCGAGCAGCCAGCCGATCAGGCCGTGAATCACCTCTGCCGGCGCGTGCATCCCCATGGCGGCCGGCAGGTGCGGCAGCGGAATCAACCCGAACAGCAACGTCGGCAGCTTTACCCGCGCCGTGGAAACGAGGATCCAGCCCGAGATCGGCCCGACGATCATGATGCCATACAGCAGGACATGCACCGCGCTGGCCAGGGCACGCACCGCCGGGCTGCCTTCCGCCGCCGCCGGGCGCTGCACCGTGAGCCGCACCGCCAGCCGGGCGAGCGACAGCACCAGGATCAGGATGCCCACCGATTTGTGGAACTGGAACGCGGCGAACCGGGTGGAGCGGGGCAGGTCCTCCAGCGCCCAGCCGAGGCCGAGCTGGAACAGCAGCAACAGGGCGAGTGCCCAATGCAGCGCGATCGCTGCGGTGCTATAGCGTTCCGGGCGCATTTCCACGAACCTCCCCACAGATACGGCGCCTCCCGGACAGGCCGTCCGGGCCCCCGGCAATCATGCCGGGGCCGTAACAGGAGGACAGTGCACAAGGGCCCGAAGTTCGGCAAGGGGCATGGCGCCGCGTGCCGACAGGCTACGCACCCGCGGAGGAAGCCCGGCCGGACTCAGCGCTTCTTTTCGGCCTGGATCGCAGCCTGCGGGTCGCGCGAGGGTGCGCCTTCGGCCGGCGTCGCCTGGCTGACGTTCACCGAAACATCCGCCCCTTCCACGGCGCCGTTGCTCTGTACCCCGGCATTGTCGGCCTGCTCGCCGGCGGCAGGGGCAGCCGGAAGCGGCAGGTTCGAACCCTGCTTGTTGAGATACAGGATCACGTCAGCGCGCAGCTGCGGGTCCGAAATGCCGGCAAAGGTCATCTTGGTACCCGGCGCGAACTTGCGCGGATTGGCCAGCCAGGCATCCATCTTTTCCAGATCCCAGGTGCCGCCCACGCCCTTCAGCGCGTCCGAGAAGGCGAAGCCGCCCTTGCCCTGGGCAATCGGCTCGCCCAGCGTGGCATAGAGATTGGGGCCGATGCCGTTCGCGCCACCCTGGGTGATGGTGTGGCACGAGGCGCACTGCTTGAACCCGGATTCGCCCTTGGCGGCATCGCCGCTCGCCAGGCGGACCGGCAAGGGTGCCGCCGCAGCGGCGCCACCGCCGCCTTCTTCCACTGCCTCGACATAATAACCGGGCTTCTCGGGCGCTTCAGAATGGAAGATCTTCGCGCTAACGATCGAAAGTCCCAGGGCCGCAATGCCCCCCGCCAACGCCCAACCTGCGATCGTATTGAAGCGATCTTGCATTATCCGCTCCCGCCTGTGCTTTGATTTCATCTTTAGAGCGCTGCCGCGCCCGAAAGCAAGCGGACTTGCGGTGCGATCGCACGAAGGCTAGCGCGCGCCTCCATGGAGAATTTCGCCGCCCCCGCACGCCCCATCGTCGCCCGGATGCTTGCCGATGCCGCCGCCGCGCCGGATCGTGCCGTGGCGTTCCAGGGCGCACCGGGCGCGAATTCGCACGTCGCGGTGCGCGAGGCTTTCCCCGATGCCCTGCCGCTCCCCTGCTTTTCGTTCGACGACGCGATCGATGCGGTGAAGGAAGGCCGGGCCGATCGCGCGATGATTCCGATCGAGAATTCCCTGCACGGGCGCGTCGCCGACATTCATTTTCTTCTCCCCGAATCCGGCCTGTCGATCATCGGCGAGCATTTCCTGGCCATCCGCCACACGCTGATGGGCATCGGCGGGATCGACGGCATCCGCGAGGCGATGAGCCATCCCCAGGCGCTCGGCCAATGCCGCCACTGGCTGAAGGCGCACGGCATCGCACAGGTCGCCTATCCCGATACGGCCGGCGCCGCGGCGATGGTGGCAGAGCTGGGCGATCCCAAGGTCGCCGCGCTCGCACCGGCCCATGCGGCCGAGCTGTACGGGCTCAACGTGCTGGCCAGCGACATTGCCGATGCGGCGCACAACATGACGCGCTTCGTGGTGCTCTCGCGCGACGCGCCGGGAATCACCGGCGAGGGTCCGTTCATGACGTCGCTGATCTTCGAGGTGAAGAACATCCCCGCCGCGCTCTACAAGGCGCTGGGCGGGTTCGCGACCAATGGCGTCAACATGACCAAGCTGGAAAGCTATCAGCGCGAGGCGAGCTTCTCGGCGACCGAGTTCTATGCCGATATCGTCGGCAGCCCCGAGGACGCGGGCGTGATACGCGCGCTGGAAGAACTGGGGTTCCACTCGAAATGGGTGCGGCTGCTGGGGACCTATCCGCAGGCCAGGGCGCGGCCCTGAGATCCACCCCGCCTTCGCGGGATGACGCCTATGTTGGACATAGGCGATAGCAGCGCCTTCGCGGGAGAGGATTGCGGCGGAGCCTACACCCCCTCGGCCCAGGCCTTTAGCAGCGTATAGGCGATCGCATATCCCGGCGGCGCGAGGAACGGCGCCCCCGGATCGCGCGCCAGTGCCTGCCGCACCTGCGCGCGATCGAACCAGGCCGCATGTTCCAGCTCGTGCGCGTCGATCGAGATTTCCTCGCCGAGCGCCTCACCGATGCACGCGATCATCAGCTGCGACGGGAAGGGCCAGGGCTGGCTCGCGACATAGCGCACCGCCCCCACCCGTACGCCCGATTCCTCCAGCGTCTCGCGGCGCACCGCGTCCTCGATGCTCTCGCCCACCTCCAGGAAGCCGGCGAGCGCCGAATAGCGGCCCGGCGGCCAGCTTGGCTGGCGGCCGAGCAGCACCCGGTCGCCACGCTCGGCGAGCATGATCACCACCGGGTCGACCCGCGGATAATGCTCGGTCGCGCAATGGGGGCAGAGCCGTCCCCAGCCGGCGCGGAAGATGTTCGTCGGCGTGCCGCAGCGCGAACAGAAGCCGTTGCGGGCGTGCCAGTCGATCAGGCTGCGCGCCGCCGCATAATTGGCGGCATCCTCCGCCCGGAACGCGTCGAGGATCGCGGAGAGCTCGGGCGGACGGCCCGGGGGCAGCGGGGCTCCGGGCGGCAGCGTCTGCACGAAGCGCGGCTCGCCCTCCAGGAAGCCGAGGAACAACAGCGGTTCGCTCGCGGCATCAAGGCCGGTCCAGACCAGCCGCCCCGCCTCGTCCAGCTGCGGCACCAGCCCGTCCATCACCAGCAGCCGCGCGCGCGGATCGGCGAGCGCGGCCGCCAGCAATTCGGGTTCGTGGCGGACGCGATCGTCTCGGTCCAGCGTGCCGCCGGTAAAGCCGGGCGCGATCACCTGGCGAGATCGGCGTAGACGGCGGCGCGCATCGGCACTTTCAGGTTCAGCTCGGCAAGCAGGATGTTGACCATCATCGTCGCGCGCACCTGGTTCTTGGGATCGACCCAGGCGAAGGTGCCCGCCGCGCCCGACCAGCCGAACGTGCCCTTGCCCGCGCCGCCGGGCTGATCGGCGAGGAACACCGATCCGCCGGCGCCGAAGCCCATCGGCACGGCGGTGTCGCGCGCCATCACCGCCAGCATCGTCTTGTCGACGCCCGCAGGCAGAAGATCCGACATGGCGAGCGCCGCCGTCTCGGGCTTCAGGATGCGCACGCCGTCGAGCGTGCCGCCATTCTGCAGCATGTGGAGGAAGCGATCATAGTCGCGCGCCGACATGGCCAGGCCGGCCCCGCCATAGGGGAAGCTCGGCTTCTTGAGATAGACGGACGTGGCGCCCGGATCGATCGGGAAGCGGTTCGCGCCCGCCACTGCATATTCGGTGGCGAGACGGCCCGCTTCGTCGGCCGGCACCGTCCAATAGCTGGAGGTCATCTTCAGCGGCTGGAGGATGCGGGTGTTGACGAAGCTGTCGAACGGCACGCCGCTCGCCACTTCGATGACGCGGCCGAGTATGTCGAGGCTGATCGAATAGCTGAACTTGGCGCCCGGCTCGGCGATCAGCGGCAGGGTGGCGGTGCGGTTGGCGAATTCCTCGAGCGTCGCCGGACGCGCCGGCCGCGCCGTCGCTTCGAACGAATCGCTCACCTGCGCGGGATTGATGCCGAGGCGATTATATTCGTTGAGCAACGGGCCCTTGGTGATGATGTTGTAGCCGAGCCCCGCCGTGTGCGTCAGCAGGTTGCGGACGGTGATCGGGCGGGTCGCGGGGCGGCTGGTCAGATCCTTGGTGGGATCCACCAGCACCTTCATGTCCTTGAAGGCGGGGATGAAGTCGCTGATCGGCTGGTCGAGCTTGAGCTTGCCTTCCTCGATCAGGATCATCGCGGCGATGCCGGTGATCGGCTTGGTCATCGAATAGACGCGCCACAAGGTATCGGCGTTGACCTTGGGCGCGCTCGGCTCTTCGGCCATGCGGCCCTCGGCCACCACCGTCATCGGCCCCTGGCCCTTGGCATAGGTGACGACGATGCCCGGCACCTTGCCCGAAGCGACGGTCTGCCGGGCGAAGCTGTCGACCGCGCTCGGCGCCGTCTGGGCCTGCACGATCGGAGCCTGCAGCAGCGCGAGCGCCCCGATGAGTCCAAATGTCCGCTTGCCCGTCATCGCAATCTCCGTATCGCCTTTGCCGCCTTGGCGAAAACCGTGGGCAGACCCGCCGACTCGATGTCGCCGATCGGCCACCACTCGCCGGGGGGTGCGACTGCATGGCGGCTGATTGTTGCAGTCGCAAGCGCGACCTCGAGCTCGAAATGCGTGAAGCCGTGACGCACCGTTTCGCCCACCATCCGCCAGTCGGCGGGCAGGGGCGCATCCACAAGGCCCGGCGGCGATTCGACCCAGGGACCCGTGGGCAGCGCGCGCATGCCGCCGAGCAGGCCCTTGTCCGGGCGACGGACGATCAGCACCTGCCCTTCCCGCTCCAGCCAGAACATCGTGCCGTGGCGCTGCGGCTTGGGTGCCTTCTTCGCCTTGACGGGATAGGTCTCCGGATTCCCGGCCGCGCGCGCCGTGCAGCCGAACGCGATCGGGCAAACCAGGCATTTGGGCGCGCGGACCGTGCAGATACCGCTGCCCAGATCCATCATCGCCTGGGCGAAATCGCCGGCGCGGGCATCCGGCGTGATCGTGTCGGTCAGCCGCCGGATCGCGGGGCGCGAGCCCGGCAAGGGCTCTGCGAGCGCGAACAGCCGCGTCACCACCCGCTCGACATTGGCATCGACCACCACCGCCCGCCGGCCAAAGGCAATCGCAGCGATTGCAGCCGCGGTATAGTCGCCGATGCCGGGCAGCGACCGCAGCCCCGCCTCGGTATCGGGCAGGTCGCCCAGCCGCGCCACTTCGCGGGCGCAGGCGAGCAGATTGCGGGCCCGCGCATAATAGCCGAGCCCGGCCCAGGCGGCCATCAGGTCGGCATCCTCGGCCGCGGCCAACGCTTCGAAGCTCGGCCAGCGCGCGGTGAACGTTTCGAAATAGGGGATGACGGTGGCGACCTGCGTCTGCTGGAGCATCACCTCGGAAAGCCAGACCCGATAGGGATCGGTGACATTGGCGCCGGGCGGCGCGCGCCAGGGCAGACGGCGGGCATGGGCGTCGTACCAGGCAAGAAGTGCAGGGGCGATCGATTCAGGAACATTGTCGGGCACGCCCCGCCTATGGCATGGGGGAGCCACAATGACGAAGCCCCCCCGTGCCACCACCCGCCAGCCACGCCCCGAGCCGCAGCGCTCGAACCGCGTGCGCGCGGTGTCCGAGCTGCTGCCGGACGTGGGCGGCGCCGCCTTTCGCAAGTTCGGCTTCGTCCAGTCCGCCATCGTCAGCCGCTGGGGCGAGATTGTCGGCGATCGCTATGCTCGCGTCTCGGCTCCAGAATCGATTCGCTTCCCGCGCGGCAAACGCGAGGCGGGCGTGCTGGCACTCACGGTTTCAGGCGCCTTCGCGCCGATGATGCAGCATATCGCACCCGAGATCATCGAGCGGGTAAACCGCTTTTTCGGCTATCCCGCCGTCGCCAAGCTGGCGATTCGCCACGGCGATCTGCGCCCGGCCCCCAAGCCCGCGCCGCCACCCAGCCTGAAGCCCCTGTCCCAGGCAATGGGCGACAGCCTGCGCGGCATCGCCGATCCGGAACTGCGCGCGGTACTTGAATCGCTCGCCGCCGGCGTGGCGGCGCAGGACGAAGCCCCCGGATTTGGCCGGATCGATTGAGATGATGCAGCGATTCCTTCTTCTGATGCTCGCGCTCGTGCCGCTGTTCGCGCTCGGCGCCGCCCCCGCACCGCAGCCCAACTGGATCGCTACCGTCGCGGCCACGCCCGAAGGTGGGTACCGCCAGGGCAATCCGAACGCTCCGGTCAAGCTGATCGAATATGGATCGCGCACCTGCCCGACCTGCTATCAGTTCGCCGAACAGGGCGTGCAGCCGCTGCGCGACCAATATATCGCGACCGGCAAGGTGAGCTATGAGTATCGCGACTTTCTGGTGCACGGCGCGCCCGATTTCGCCCTTGCGCTGCTGAACCAGTGCGTGCCGGTGCAGCGCTTCTTCCCGGTGCTCGACGCGATCTATGCCAACCAGCCCGAATTCGAGAAGCGGATGATCGCGCTGGAAAAGACATCGCCCGACAAGATCAAGGCGTGGCAGAAACTGCCGCCGGGCCAGATGGCGACGCGCTTCGCCGAAGCGCTGGGCATGATCGCCTTCATGCAGCGCCACGGCGTTCCCGAAGCGCGTGCCCGCCAGTGCCTTGCCGATCCCAAGGCCGGCGCCCGCATCGCCAAGACCTATGCCGATGGCGCCAAGGTTCACGGTGTCGACGGCACCCCGAGCTTCTTCGTCAACGGCCGGCGCACCCGCGCCTTCAGCTGGCCCTATCTCGAACCCGAACTGCGCGCCGCCGGCGCCTGAGCCGATTACATCCGGAGACTGAATCCCATGCGCTTCGCCCTCGCCCTTCTTCCCTTCCTGGCGCTCGCCGCGTGCAACGGCGGCGATAAAGCCTCTGGCGGTAACGGCAGTGCGGCCGTGCAGACCACCGCTCCCGTCGCCGCCGTGCCCGCGCCGGCCGGCAAGCAATGGGCCGATGTGGTGGAGAAGACGGCCGACAATGGCTTCCGCCAGGGCAACCCCAACGCGCCGATCAAGCTGGTGGAATATGGCTCGCGCATGTGCCCCTTCTGCGCGCAGTTCGGCACCACCGGTGTGGAGCCGCTGCGCGAGAAATATGTCTCAACCGGCCGGGTCAGCTATGAATATCGCGATTTCCTGATCCACGGCGCGCCCGATCTGGCGCTGGCGCTGCTCAACCAGTGCGTGCCCACCGACGCCTTCTTCCCGATGCTCGATCAGATCTATGCCGGCCAGGAAGGTTTCGAACAGAAGATCATGAGCCTGCAGCAGACCAATCCGCAGATCCTCGACCAGATCCAGCGCATGTCTCCGCCCCAGGCGGCGGCCGGCTTCGCCCAGGCGCTCGGCATGGTCGATTTCATGAAGCAGCACGGCCTGCCCGAGGCCCAAGCCAAGGCGTGCCTGGCCGATCAGAAGAAGATCGAGGAGATCGCCAAGGTCAATGCCGATGGCGCCAATGTGCACGGCGTGAACTCCACCCCCACCTTCTTCATCAACGGCACCAAGACCGACGTGAACACCTGGGCCGATCTGGAGCCGCTGCTCCAGAAGGCCGGCGCGCGCTGATCGCGCGCGCCTGACTCCATGCAGATCAAAAGGCTGCGGCTGACGGGCTTCAAGAGCTTCGTCGACCCAGCCGATCTGCGGATCGAACCGGGGCTGACGGGCATCGTCGGCCCCAATGGCTGCGGCAAATCCAACCTGCTCGAAGCGCTGCGCTGGGTAATGGGCGAGACCAGCGCCAAATCCATGCGCGGCGCCGGTATGGAAGACGTGATCTTCGCCGGCACCGCCACCCGGCCAGCGCGCGACTTCGCCGAAGTGGCGATCGTAGCCGATCTGCCGGACGCGCAGGACGAGCTGGAGATCATCCGCCGCATCGAACGCGGTGCCGGATCCGCCTATCGCATCAACGGCCGCGACGTGCGTGCCAAGGATGTGTCGCTCGCCTTCGCCGATGCCGCCACCGGCGCGCATTCGCCCGCGCTCGTCAGTCAGGGGCGGATCGGGGCGATCATCGCCGCAAAGCCCGGCGAGCGCCGCGCGATGCTGGAGGAAGCGGCAGGGATCGCCGGCCTGCACGTTCGCCGCCGCGATGCCGAACAGAAGCTGCGGGCGACCGAAACCAACCTCACCCGCCTCGACGAACTGATCGGCGAGCAGGAACAGCGCGCCGCCGCGCTGAAGCGCCAGGCACGGCAGGCAGAACGCTATCGCGCGCTGTCCGATCGCATCCGGGTGGCCGAAGGGCGGATGATCTTCGCCCGCTGGCGTGACGCGGCGATGGCGGCAGATGCGGCCCGCAGCGAAGCGGCGGAGGCGGACGCGCTGGTCGCCGATCGCAGCACCGCACAGCTTGCCGCCGAAGCCGCACAACATGCAGCGGCAGAGGCGGTGACGACGCTTCGCGCCGAGGCGCTGCGGCTTCGCGATGCCGCCAGCGATGCCCAGCACCGGCTGCAGACGCTGCGCAGCGCTCGCCACGGCGTCGAACGGCGGATTGCCGAGCTGGCGGAGGCAAGCCGGCGACTGGAGACCGACCGATCGCGCGAAGCCGCCCTCGCGCGCGACGCCGCCGAGGCGATCGAACGGCTGACCGCCGAACAGGCGGCGCTGGAAACGCGGATCGCCGAGACGGGAGCGCGCGTGCCGCTGCTCGACACGGCGCTGGCCGATACCGAACGGGCCGCCCGCGATGCCGAGGTCGCGCTGTCGCAGGCGCTGGCGCAGCAGGCGAGCGAAGCGGCCGAGGTGCGCGTCGCCGATGCCGCGCTTTCCGCCGCGCGCGGCCGGGTGGACCGCAGCCAGCGCGACCAGGCGCGGATCGAGGCGGAAGTCCGCACCCTCGGCGATGCCGCACCGCTCCACGCCGAACGGCAACGGGCACATGCAGCACGGGCGGACGCCCAGCACCAAGCCGAATCGGCGCGCGATGCCCTCACCCGCGCCGATGCCGAGGAACGCGCCGCGATCGAGGCGCGCAACGGCGCACAGGCGGCGCGGGCGGCGGCGCATGCCGAGCTCGCCCAGATCGACAGCGAAGCGACCGCGCTCGCCAAGGCGACCAAGCCCGCGGGCAAGGATCGGCTGCTCGACCGGGTGACCGTCGCTGCCGGCTATGAGCGTGCGCTCGCCGCCGCCCTGGGGGACGATCTCGAGGCCGGGCTGGATGCGAGCGCCGAGCGCCATTGGGGCGATGCCGAGTCGCTGGCAGGCGATCCCGCCCCACCCGCCGACACCACTCCGCTGTCGCAACACGTCACCGCCCCCGCCCAGCTCGCGCGGCGCCTGGCACAGGTGCTGGTGTGCGAGGCCGATACCGGGCAGCCGCTCGCCGCAGGGCAGCGGCTGGTGACGCGAGAGGGGGTACTGCGCCGCTGGGACGGCTATCGCGCGCGCTCGGGCGGGGCTGCCGCGGCGGAGCGGCTGGAGCGGGTCAACCGGCTCGCCGCGCTCGAACGGGCGCGCCCGGCGGCGCAGGCGGCGCTCGAAGCGGCGGCGGCAGAGCTCAGCCGGATCGAAGCCCGCATCGCCGATGCGCGCCGCAGCGCCGCCGAGAATCGCCAGCGGCTCGACCAGGCCGATCTCGCCGCGCGGGAAGCGTCGCGCGCCGAGGATCGCGCCGCGAACCAGATCGAACGACTGGAGGCGCAGCGGGCCGATCTCGACATCCGCCGCCGCCGCATCGCCGCCGAAGCGGAGGACGCCGGCGCCGAGTTCGGCCGTGCCGAAGCGGCCAAGGCGGCGCTGCCCGATGGCGCGGAAACGCGGGCGAAGGTGGCGGCGCATTCCCGCGACGCCGACGCGGCACGCGCTGCGGTGGCGAGCGCGCGCGCCGAGCGTGCGAGCCTCGACCGCGACCTCGCCCAGGCACGCGAGCGGCTCGCCGCCGCTGGGGCGGAAGCGAGGAGCTGGGGGGCGCGCGCCGCCGACGCTACCCGGCGCACGGCCGAAATGGACGCGCGCGCCGCTACGCTGGCGCAGGAACGCGAGGCGATCGCCACCCGCCCTGCGCAGATCGCGGCGCAGCTTGCCGAAGCCGAAGCCGCCGACGCGGCGATGAAGCGCGACTCGGCCGCCGCGCAGACCGCCGAGCGCGACGCCGAAGCCGCGCTGCGTATCGCCGAGGCGGCGCTGCGCAAGGCGAGCGAGTTGCTGTCGGAGGCCCGGGAGCGCCGTGCCGGGGCCGCCGCCCGCGCCGAAAGCCAGGATCTGCGCCGGGTGGAAATGGGCCGCGTTTCCGGCGAGCGTTTCGAATGTCCGCCGCCGCTGCTGCCGCCGCGCCTCGGCTTCGATGCGGAAAGCGTCGGCAGCCCGCAGGAGGAGGCGAGCGCGCATGAGAAGCTATCGGTCGAGCGCGAGCGGCTGGGGCCCGTGAACCTGGTCGCCGAAGCCGAACTGGCGGAACTGGAAACCGCGTTTGGCACCAACGCGCGCGAACGCGACGAGCTGGTCCAGGCGGTTCATCGGCTGCGCGGATCGATCGGCACGCTCAATCGCGAGGGGCGCCAGCGCCTGCTCGCCGCCTTCGAGGCGGTGGACGGCCATTTCCGCACGCTGTTCACCACGCTGTTCAATGGCGGTCAGGCCCATCTGGCGCTGATCGATTCGGACGATCCGCTGGAGGCGGGGCTAGAGATCCTGGCGCAGCCGCCGGGCAAGAAGCTGCAATCGCTGACGCTGCTGTCCGGCGGCGAGCAGGCGTTGACGGCCGTGGCGCTGATCTTCGCGCTGTTCCTCACCAAGCCCTCGCCGATCTGCGTGCTCGACGAAGTGGATGCGCCGCTGGACGACGCCAATGTCGATCGCTTCTGCGATCTGCTGGAACGGATGACACGCGAAACCCGCACGCGGTACCTGATCGTCACCCACAATGCAGCGACGATGGCGCGGATGCACCGCCTGTTCGGGGTGACGATGGTCGAGCGCGGGGTCAGCCGGCTGGTGTCGGTCGACTTGGGCGGCGCGACGAGCTTGCTGGCGGCGGAATAGCCGCGCTCAGCGGAAGTTGGAGACGCTCGGCTCGCCCTGCAGCGCGGCGGCGACCAGCAGGCTGTCCTCCAGCTGCACGCGGTTGCGCAGACGGGGCAGCATCGCGCGGGTCGCCTGGACGAAGCCGTCGCGATCGGCAGCGATCTGCTCCGGCGTCCACTGCACCAGATAGTCCCGCCAGTTGCACTTGAGCCGTTCGAACTCGTCGCGAACCTGGTCCACCTTGCCGCGCGAGATGCCCGGCTGGGCCGAAAGGGCAAGCGTGTAGATGGTGGCGTCTTCGCGATCGAGGTGATCGGCAACCGCGTGGAGCAGATGATCGAGCGCGACGGACAGCGCCTGCGGTTCCGCCGGGCCTTCGATAAGACCCGAAAGCCGCCGTGCCAGGACATCGATCGTCTCATGATCGCGCCGCAGATCGGCTATCGTCGTATTGGCCATCATCGCCATCCTCCTGTCCGCAGTGGGTTGCGATCCTACAGCTACGATACCTGACACATACGTAGTGGCAATTTCATAAAAGTTAAACACACCGGCGTGCGGAAGCAAAAAAGGGGCCCGGCAGTGCCGGACCCCTTCATTTCTTGCGCGAAACGCCTGTGATCAGTCGCGATCACCGGTCAGGAACGCCGGCAGGCCGATGTCACCGCCATCGTCCTTGGCTTCGCTGCGCTCGCTGCGCGGCTTGTCCCCACGGTCCCGGCGGGGGCCACGCTCACTGCGCTCGCCGCCACGGCCGCCCTCGCGACGGCGGTCGCCGCCGCGGTCGCCGCGGTCACCACGATCGCCGCGCGGTTCGCGCGGTTCGCGGGCCGGACGCGAGTCTTCCAGCTCGGCGCCGGTCTCCTGGTCGACGACGCGCATCGACAGGCGCACCTTGCCGCGCGGATCGATCTCCAGCACCTTGACCTTGACTTCCTGGCCTTCCTTCAGAACGTCCGCGACCTTTTCGACGCGCTCGTTCTTGATCTCGGAGACGTGAACCAAGCCGTCCTTGCCGCCCATGAAGTTCACGAACGCGCCGAAATCGACGAGATTGACGACCTTGCCGTCGTAGATCTTGCCGACTTCCGGTTCCTCGACCAGGCCCTTGATCCACTTGACCGCGGCTTCGATCTGCGCCGGATCCGACGAGCTGACCTTGATCACGCCCTCGTCGTCGATATCGACCTTGGCGCCGGTGGTAGCGACGATCTCGCGGATCACCTTGCCGCCGGTGCCGATCACTTCGCGGATCTTCGACTTGTCGATCGTGAAGGTCTCGATGCGCGGTGCATGCGCGGAGAGCTCGGCGCGGACTTCGCCCAGCGCCTTGTTCATCTCGCCCAGGATGTGCGCGCGACCGGCCTTGGCCTGGTTGAGCGCCGCCTCGAAGATCTCCTTGGTGATGCCGGCGATCTTGATGTCCATCTGCATCGTGGTGATGCCCTCGGACGTGCCGGCGACCTTGAAGTCCATGTCGCCCAGGTGATCTTCATCGCCCAGGATGTCGGACAGGATCGCATAGTCCTTGCCCTCGAGGATCAGGCCCATGGCGATGCCCGAGACCGGACGCTTGATCGGCACGCCGGCGTCCATCATCGCGAGGCTGCCGCCGCACACCGACGCCATCGACGACGAGCCGTTCGACTCGGTGATGTCGCTGGTCAGGCGGATCGTGTAGGGGAAGTCCTCCTTCGACGGCAGCACCGGGTGCAGCGCGCGCCATGCCAGCTTGCCATGGCCGACTTCACGACGGCCCGGCGCGCCGAAGCGGCCCACTTCGCCGACCGAATAGGGCGGGAAGTTATAGTGCAGCATGAAGTTCTGGTAGCTGAGGCCGTTCAGGCCATCGATCATCTGCTCGGCGTCCTTGGTGCCGAGGGTGCAGGTAGCGATGGTCTGGGTCTCGCCGCGGGTGAACAGCGCCGAGCCGTGTGCACGCGGCAGGAAGTGCGTCTCCGCCTCGATCGGACGGATCTGCGTGGTGGTGCGGCCGTCGATGCGCTTGCCGTCCTTGAGGATGGCGGTGCGGACGATTTCGGCTTCCAGCTTCTTGGTCAGCTTGATGCCGGCCATGACTTCCTGCGGGCTCAGGCCGTCCTCGGTGAACTGCGCCTTCGCCTTGGCACGCGCCTCGTTGAGCGCGTTCGAGCGGGCCGACTTGTCGGTCAGCTTGTAGGCGGCGGCAATGTCCTTGCCGATCAGCTTCTTCAGCTTGTCCTTGATCTTGGCGTTGTCGTCCGACGACGCCATTTCCCAGGGATCCTTGGCGGCCTGCTCGGCCAGCTTGACGATCGCCTTGACGATTTCGCGGCAGGCATCGTGCGCGAACAGCACGGCGCCGAGCATGACCTCTTCCGAAAGCTCCTTGGCTTCGGATTCGACCATCATCACCGCGTCATAGGTGGCGGCGACGACGAGATCGAGCTCGCCTTCGGCAACCTGCGCGTCGGTCGGGTTCAGGATGTACTCGCCGTTGATGTAGCCGACGCGGGCAGCGCCGATCGGGCCCATGAAGGGCACGCCCGAGAGCGTGAGCGCTGCCGAGGCGGCGATCATCGCGAGGATGTCGGGCTCGTTCTCGCCGTCATAGCTCAGCACCTGAGCGATGGCGTTGATCTCGTTGTAGAAGCCTTCCGGGAACAGCGGGCGGATCGGGCGGTCGATGAGGCGGGAGACCAGCGTCTCCTTCTCGGTGGCGCCGCGCTCGCGCTTGAAGAAGCCACCCGGGATGCGACCGGCGGCCGAGAATTTTTCCTGATAGTGGACGGTCAGCGGGAAGAAATCCTGGCCTTCCTTCACCGACTTGGCAGCCGTGACGGCGCACAGCACCACGGTCTCGCCGAGGGTCGCGATCACCGCGCCGTCGGCCTGGCGGGCAACCTTGCCCGTTTCGAGAGTCAGCGTCTTACCGCCCCACTCGATCGATACAGTCTTCTTGTCGAACATGTCGTTTCCTTCACTCCCCGGTGCCAATCACGCGGGGGGCCTATGCGTGAGCCGTATGTGGCTCGTGGGACCGACCGTATTGCCGGGTCCCCCGTTTCGATCCCGACGCCATTCGCCGGGGATCACCGATGCAGTATCGCACCGGAATGACAAAAAGGCGACCCGAAGGTCGCCTTTCCGTGTTACTTGCGAAGACCGAGCTTCGCGATGAGATCTGCGTAGCGCGCCTGGTCCTTCTTCTTCAGATAGTCCAGCAGGCTGCGGCGCTTGTTGACCAGCATCAGCAGACCGCGGCGCGAGTGATTGTCCTTCGCGTGGGTCTTGAAGTGCTCGGTGAGGTTGGCGATGCGCTCCGAGAGGATCGCGACCTGCACTTCGGGGCTGCCGGTGTCACCCTCGTTGCGAGCGTGTTCCTTGACGAGCGCTTCCTTGCGCTCCTGCGTGATCGACATGCATTTTTTCCTTCGACATCGAAGCTACAGGTTGAAGCCGCGTACGACCCGGATGCTTCCGGCTTCCGCCTCTACCAGCGCGACGGGTATGTCCCCGAGCAGCGCGAAATACAGGCCATCGTCCTTGGCAATCCCGACCAAGACCCGCCCCTGGCGGAGCAGCCCTGCCTGATCGGGGGTGAGGGAAAGAGCCGGGATGTCGTCCAGCCCCGCCCTCAGCGGCAGGCAAATGTCTTCAAGGCGCCGCTCCTTAGCGGCATCCGCCAAAGAGTCCAGCGAAATCGCTTGATCCAGGGTAAAGGGCCCAGCCTTGATCCGACGGAGATAGGTGACGTGGCCGACGGTGCCAAGGGCGTGGGCGATATCGCGGGCGAGGCTGCGAATGTAGGTGCCCTTGGAGACATGGGCGCGGAGGGTGGCGAACTGCGCGCCATCCCCGTTCTGCCAAGATAGATACTGCAGATCGTGGATCGTGATCCGACGAGTCGCCAATGTAACTTCCTGACCCGATCGCGCGAGGTCATAAGCCCGCTCGCCATTGACCTTCAGTGCGGAATAGGCGGGCGGCAGTTGGTCGATCTCGCCTAAAAACTGCCCGAGAACGTCCTCGACGTCCGCGCCGTCGACGAACGCCTCGGACGTCGCAATCACCTTCCCCTCGGCATCGAGCGTATCCGTCTCCACGCCGAACCGGATGGTGAAATCATACACCTTGTCGCTGTCGAGCATGCGGCCCGCGAGCTTGGTCGCTTCGCCGAGCGCGATCGGCAGCACGCCGCTCGCCAACGGATCGAGCGTGCCGCCATGGCCCACCTTCACCTTGGCATAGCCGCCTTCGCGCAGCGCGCGTTTCACCGCGCTCACCCCCTGGGTAGAACCAAGGCCCAGAGGTTTGTCTAAAAGGATCCAGCCGTGCATCGCCGCGCCATAGGTGCGCTTGGGCGCCGGCGCAAACCACGACAAAATTGCAACAGGTGGAAGGGAACCGTGGTCACGAACCACGGCCTCACTTGATGGCGATGACGTTTTCGCTACAGGCCCGCGAAAAATCGGTGACACCAGCGAACAACAAGCGCGACGTCATACGGGAGAGGATGCCCCATCATTGCACGGGGACTCGATTCCGCCATGACTATGCATTCTTTCCTGCGCACCCTGCTGCTCGCCAGTGCCGCGCTCGCGACACCATCGGCGCTGGCCGCCACGCATAACGAAACGCCCGGCCCGGTGCAGGGCGCGCAGCCCGACGAGACCGCGCAGCAGACCGGCGAGATCGTCGTCACCGCGCAGCGCCGTACCGAGGCCGCCAAGGACGTGCCCGTCGCTGTCACCGCGATCAGCGGCGAGAAGCTCGATGTGCTCAATTCCTCGGGCCTCGACATCCGCTTCCTCGCGGCGCGCACGCCCAGCCTGCAGATCGAAAGCTCGTTCGGCCGCACCTTCCCGCGCTTCTACATCCGCGGCCTCGGCAACACCGATTTCGATCCCAACGCCGCCCAGCCGGTGTCGGTGGTGTACGACAATGTCGCGCTCGAAAACCCGATGCTGAAGGCTTTCCCGGCGTTCGACCTCGCCCGCGTTGAAGTCTTGCGCGGCCCGCAGGGCACGCTGTTCGGCCGCAACACGCCAGCCGGCGTGGTGAAGCTCGAATCGCAGCGCCCTACCGACCAGTATGAAGCCAAGGGCAGCGTCAGCTGGGCGACCTACAACACGGTCAACGCCGATCTCGCGCTCAACGCCCCCCTCGGCGGCGGCTTCAGCCTGCGCGTCTCGGGTCTCGTCCAGCGCCGCGACAACTGGGTGGTGAACGAAAGCACCAGCAGCCTCAACGTCGCCAGCCGCAAGCTGGAAGGCTATACCGATCGCGCCGGCCGCGTGCAGCTCGCCTATGCCAATGGCGACTTCAACGCGCTGCTCAACGTGCATGGCCGCGACCTGGAAGGCAGCCCGCGTGTGTTCCGCGCCGGCCTGTTCCAGCGCGGTTCGAATCATTTCTCGGCGGGCTTCGATCCGGAGCGGGTCAAGCTCGATGGCTATACCAGCCAGTGGCTGGAGCAATGGGGCAGCAGCCTGCAGCTCGACTATCATTTCGACGGGATCGGCACGCTCTACTCGATCACCGCTTACGAACGCGCCAAGGTGCAGAGCACCGGCGATGTGGACGGCGGCGACAACTATGTGTTCCCAGCGCTGGGGCTGAACAACGCACTGTTCCCGTCAAACACCGGTGGCATCACCAGCCCGAAGGAGTTCAGCCAGGAACTGCGCTTCGCAACCGACCAGTTCGGCGCGTTCCGCGGCCAGGCCGGCATCTACTATTTCGACCAGAATCTCGACTATAGCGAATACGGATATAATCTGGGCGGCGGGCCGCAGACCCAGAATATCGGCCATGTGAACGTCAACGAAAATTACGGCGTGTTCGCATCGGGCGAGTTCAAGGCGACGGATGCGCTCACGCTGCGCGCGGGCATTCGCTATTCGCATGACCGCAAGAACGACGTGATCACCGGCTTCGGTCCGTTGACTCCCGGCCTTACGCTGCCGCTGCAGACTAAGGTGACCGGCGAGGCCGTGACCTGGGACGCCAGCGCCACCTATGCGCTGACGCCCGACGTCAACGTCTATGCGCGGTTCGCCACCGGCTATCTCGGCCCGGCGATCCAGGACCGCGTGACCTTCGGCTCGGTGCCGACCACCGCGGGCAAGCAATTCACCAAGTCCGCCGAAGCGGGCGTCAAGGGCGCGCTTCCCGCCCATGGGCTGAACTATGCGCTGACCGGCTACTGGTTCCGCACCGACGATCTGCAGCTGACCGCGGTGGGCGGCGCGAGCAACGCCAACCAGCTGCTCTCGGCCGATCACGTCAACGGCTATGGCGTCGAGGCGGAGTTCAGCTATCGCCCGGTGCGCGGCCTCGATCTCACCGCCAGCGGCAGCTACAACTTCACCCAGATCCGCGATCCCGATCTGGTCGTGGCGGCGTGCGGTTCGCTGTGCACGATGACCGACCCGACCTTCACCGTCGGCACCAGCACCTTCGCCCGGATCAACGGCAACCGCCTGCCCCAGGCGCCGCGCTTCGTGCTGAACGCGACCGCCCGCTACGGCGTGCCGCTGGCCAATGGCGGCGAGGTCTATGCCTATACCGACTGGGCCTATCGCAGCTCGATCAACTACTTCCTCTACGAAGCCCGCGAGTTCCGCGGGCGCGCGCTGGTCGAAGGTGGCCTGCGCGTCGGTTATCGCGCGCCGCAGGGCTATGAGGTGGCGGTGTTCGCCCGCAACATCCTCAACCAGATCCGCGCGGTGAGCGCGATCGACTTCAACAACCTGACCGGCATGATCAACGAGCCGCGCATCATCGGCGGCGAGATCCGGTTCCACTTCTGAGGCACGCACGGGGGACATCCTCCGGGCGCTTCATAGCGGGAGGGCGTCGTGGGGAGACCCGCGGCGCCCTTTCCGCATCAGCCGATCGCGCCGCGCCGCTCGACGAAATGGCGGCGGCAAAGCGCGACATAGCGATCGTTGCCGCCGATCTCGCGCTGCTCACCCTCGCGCACCGCCCGCCCTTCGGCATCGACGCGCAGGTTCATCGTCGCCTTTCGCCCGCATTCACACACCGACTTGATCTCGACGAGCGAGTCCGCGAGCGCCAGAAGTTCCGCCGCACCTTCGAACAGCACCCCGCGGAAATCGGTCCGCAGACCATAGCAGAGCACGGGCACTTCATCCTCGTCGCACACGGCGGCGAGCTGGCGCACCTGCCCGGCGGAGAGGAACTGGGCCTCGTCCACCAGCACGCACGCAAGCGGCGCGGCGAAATGCACATCCTGGACGATCGCGCGCAGGTCGGTCTGCGCTTCGAAGGGCACGGCATCGGCGTGGATGCCGAGGCGCGAATCGATCACCCCATGGCCACCGCGATTATGGACCCCGGCGGTGAACAGCAGCGTGCGCATGCCGCGTTCGCGATAGTTGAAATCGGCCTGCAGCAGCGTGGTCGATTTGCCGGCGTTCATCGACGCGTAGTAGAAATAGAGCTTGGCCATCGGCGCATCACACCAAAAGGGCGGCCAATGTCCAGTGCGCGCTTCGGCGCGGCGGCCTCAGTCCTGCTCGCCCTCGCTCAAGTCGCGCGCCACGTTCGGCGCGCGGAGCAGCTGGTCGATATGGCTGCCTTCGTCGAAGCTCTCGTCCGCCAGGAACTTTAGCTTCGCCGCGTACTTCATCTTCACCCGGTGGGCGACTTCGCGCTGGAGGAAGGCGGTATTGGTGCGCAGCGCCTTGAGCACCGCGTCTTCCTCCTTGCCGAGCAGCGGCTTCACGAACACCGTCGCGTGGCGCAGGTCCGGCGACATGCGCACTTCCGTCACCGAGACCATATGCTTCGCCAGCACCTCGTCATGCACGTCGCCGCGCTGGAGGATCTCGCTGAGGATATGGCGCACCTGTTCGCCCACGCGCAGCACGCGGACGGAGCGGGTTTCATCGGTGTCGTTCTGGCGCATCTTGTGATTCTGACCGGTTTTCGCTATTTGTTACGGACTGCAGTCGATTCCTGTGCAATCGATCACTTCCTGAGCCCGGGTGTTCCAGCGCCCGGGCTCAAATCCTGTTGGGCCCCCGGCGTTCCAGCACCGGGAGCCCGCACTGGGTTCCTTGCGGCTCAGCTCAATCAGCTTCACCACCAGCCCGAGCAGCGCGACGATAAACATCGCTACGCCCAGAACCAGAACTGCCGTCGAATCTTGTGCCAATAAGACCACCTCCTTCCCGGCCGCAGGTGCAGTCGGGAAGGAAGCGTATCACAGGTCAGGCCGTCGAGGAACAAAAGGTGTACATCGATAGCCTTGGCCCCTTACAGCGTACGTTCGCGCAGCTCGACTTCGTAGGTTTCGAGATAGTCGCCGGCCTTGATGTCCACAAAGTTCTGCGTGAACGTCACGCCGCATTCGAGGCCCGCGCGCACTTCGGCGACATCGTCCTTGAACCTGCGCAGCGATGCAATCTCGCCGGTGTAGATGATGACGTCGTTGCGCGTGATGCGTGCCTTGAGCGCCTTGCGGATGAAGCCGTCGACGACCAGCAGACCGGCGGCCTTGCCGTGCTTGCCCGCCGAGAAGACTTCCTTGATCTCGGCGCGGCCGACGACCGTTTCGAAGGCTTCCGGACCCAGCTCGCCCGCCATGCCGGCGCGGATCTCGTCGGTCAGGTCATAGATGACGTCATAGTATTTGAGCGCCACCTTGTTGCGATCGGCGATCTCGCGCGCCTTGGCATTGGCACGGACGTTGAAGCCGATGATCGGCGCACCGCTGGCCGCTGCCAGCGAAACGTCGCTCTCGGTGATGCCGCCCACGCCCGAGTGCAGGATGCGCACGCGGATGTCGTCGTTGCCCAGCTTGCTGAGCGCACCCACGATCGCCTCGGTCGAACCCTGCGTGTCGGCCTTGACCACCACCGGATATTCGATCGCCTGCTTGTCCTTGAGCGCGGAGAACATGCTCTCCAGGCTTGCCGGTGCCTGCGTCGTCCGCTTCTGGAGCAGCACGCCCTGGCGATATTCGGCGACCTCGCGGGCACGCGCCTCGCTCTCGACCACCTGCAGCGGATCGCCCGCCGACGGCACGCCCGAGATGCCGAGCACCTCGACCGGCATCGCCGGACCGGCTTCCTTGATCTGCCGACCCTTGTCGTCGATCATCGCACGAACCTTGCCGCTTTCCGCGCCGACGACGAACACGTCGCCCACGCGCAGCGTACCGCGGTTGACGAGGATCGTCGCGACCGGGCCGCGACCCTTGTCGAGCTTCGCCTCGATCACGGTGCCTTCGGCCTCGCGATCGGGGTTGGCGCGCAGTTCGAGCAGTTCGGCCTGGAGCTGGATCTTCTCGATCAGCTCGTCGAGACCGATCTTCTTCAGCGCCGAGACTTCGACGTTCTGGACGTCGCCGCCCATTTCCTCGACCACCACTTCATGCTCGAGCAGACGCTCGCGCACCTTTTGCGGATTGGCGCTGTCGAGGTCGACCTTGTTGATCGCCACGATCATCGGCACGCCGGCCGCCTTGGTGTGATTGATGGCTTCGATCGTCTGCGGCATCAGCCCGTCGTTCGCCGCCACCACCAGCACGACGATGTCGGTGACATTGGCACCGCGTGCGCGCATTTCGGTGAAGGCCTCGTGGCCCGGCGTGTCGAGGAAGGTGATCTTCGACTTGTCCTTCAGCGTGACCTGATAGGCGCCGATATGCTGGGTGATGCCGCCGGCTTCGCCCTTCACCACGTCGGTGCCGCGAAGGGCGTCGAGCAGCGAGGTCTTGCCGTGATCGACATGGCCCATGATCGTCACTACCGGCGGACGCGGCTGGAGCATCTCCTCCGGATCGCCTTCGGTATCGATCTGCAGGTCGATGTCGCTTTCGCTTACGCGCTGCACATTGTGGCCGAATTCGGTGACGAGCAGTTCGGCGGTATCCTGGTCGATCGACTGATTGACCGTAACCATCATACCCATCTTGAACAGGGCCTTCACCAGGTCCGCACCCTTTTCGGCCATGCGGTTGGCGAGTTCCTGCACGGTGATCGCCTCCGGCACCACCACGTCGCGGACCTGCTTGATCTGCGGTTCGCGCGGGCCGCCATAGGAGCGGCGATGCTCCTTCTCACGCGCGCGCTTCAGCGCCGCGAGGCTGCGTGCACGCGCACCATCGTCGCCGCCCAGGGCGCGTGTGACGGTGAGCTTGCCCGACTGGCGGCGATCGTCGCCCTTGCGGTCGCGCGAAGGCTTGGCCGGATCGGCACCCGGGCGGCGCGGCGCGGCGCCGGCCGGTGCCGGGCGCGGTGCACCACC
>NZ_ALBQ01000008.1 GCF_000282895.1 Sphingomonas sp. ATCC 31555 | reverse complement strand
GCCGGTGGCCCAGCACGAATATCAAACCGGTGGACTCTCGTTATGACTGCGGGACCAGCGGGGGGCAGGTCACCCGGCTCTCTGCATCGTCCATGCGGACCGCGCCTATGACACCAACCGCATCCGTGACCTTATCGAGCGGCAGGGTGCTGTTCCTAACATCCCGCCCAAGGCCAATCGACGCTGGAAAAGCTGCTTCGGCCGCAGCCATTACAAGGGACGCAATGCCTTCTAGCGCATGTTCTGCCGCCTCAAGGACTGCCGGCGCCTCGCCACGCGCTATGACCGCACCGCCGCCATCTTCCTCGGCAGCCTGCACCTCGCTGCCACCGTCATGTGGTTTTTGTGAGTCTCAGCCCTAGTGAGACAGAGTCTGTAGCCGGTGATGCACTTCGGCCGCTTCATCGATGGTGTCGTAGAACACTAGGCTTCCCCCATAGACGACCGCGCCGCGACGGCAATATTGACGAAGCGTGCCGGGGTCGTGGGAGATCATGATCAGCGTCGCGTTGTCGCGCCGATGCAGCAGGGCCTCCTCGCAGCGAATTCGAAATCGCTCATCCCCCGCGCCGGTGATTTCGTCGACCAGATAGCATTCGAAATCGATCGCCAGGGAAATGCCGAACGCGAGGCGTGCTACCATACCAGCCGAATACGTTCCGACGGGCTGGTGCAAATAGGGGCCTAGCTGTGCGAAGTCTTCTACATAGTCCAGAATTGCCTGCTCCGGCTGCGCGTAAATGCGCGAAATGAAGCGTGCATTGTCCGCGCCCGTGAGGTTGTGATAGAAGCAACTGGCGTAGCCGATTGGCCACGAACAGCTCATCGTCCGCGAGACCTTACCTGAGGAGGGGTATTCCACGCCGGCGATCATCCGCATGAGCGTCGATTTCCCGGCTCCGTTGGCGCCGCAGATGCCAACGCTTTCGCCCTTTGCGATCTCAAAGTTCAGATCGTTGAAGACTTGCTTCTTGAACTTGCGAATATGGTAGGCTTTGGAGACATTTTCAAACTTGATCATCCGGCTTTACTTTCACTCCGGTGCAGCGCTTCACCGAGAAACGCACCAGTCTCGCACTTGAAGAGGCCACTGGGGCCACGCCGCCAAATACCAGCGCGACGAGACAATTACCATGGGTGCATCATCGTCTTGCCGCCGAGGGTGTACTTTGTAGCAGTCACGGCAACGTCCATTGATCAAACAGCGCGCGCAGCCTCGCCGCATACGCTTCGGGAGAAAACCGAGCCGCTTGCCTGATGCCGGCCGCCTGGAGTCGGCTCCGCAGCAAGTCCCCGGTGTCAAGCGCCATTATCGCGTCGCGGATACTTTCAACGGAATAGGGGTCGACCAAAAGGCCTGCATCACCGACAACCTCGCGAAGCGACGCATTGCCCGCTGCTACCACCGCCGTACCCATGGCCATCGATTCGAGGGCCGGCAACCCGAAGCCCTCGTACAGGCTTGGGAACAACGTCGCCTTGGCATGCTCGATCAGATGCATCAGCTCGTCGCGGGGCAGATAGGGGAAAACGCGGACGCGTGCTCCTGGGCGTTCCGCCAATGCGCGCAATCGGGCGCGCTCGGCGTCGCACCCCCATCCCCCCGCCGCTACCACGACCAGCGGCGTGTCGCTGCCGCTCGCCTCGAAGGCATCCAGCAGCCGCCCGATATTTTTCTTCGGCTCGATCGCGCCAAAAAACAGAAAGTAGCCGCGCGTGGTGAAACCCTGCGCAGCTATCCATTCCGCGGCGCGCTGCTTTTCGCCCTGCCGCGGCGCCACGTCAAAAGGCTGGTAGGTATTGATTACCCGATGCTCGGCAATCGGGAACTCCGACAGAATGTCGTTTCGCGAGGTCTCAGAGACGGTCACGATGTCGAAGCCCCGCCGCGCGATAGCCGCGCAGGTGCGCCGATACTCCGCGGCGCCTCGATCGACCATCCAGGGGAATTTGATCGGCACGAGATCATGGACCGTGTAAATGTTCCGCGCGCCGGGGACATAGAGCGGCAGCGGATAGGTCCAGTGCGCCAGCTCGACACCCGGGATGCGGACGGCAACGAACCGCCCTGTGCGGCGGAAGTATCGCTTGGCCGCTCGGAAGAGGTTGGGCCTGCTCCAAGCAGCTTCCCAGGAAACGGATGCCGCGCCACGCGCGGCATCTGCCAGGGCAGCGTCGCCAACGATCCGTGGTTCATAGCCGAGCGGCGCGACGAGGAAGTCGCTTGCGACCTCCGCCCACCGACGGAACTGTCCGGCAGCGATCGGGCGGGGTTGGTCGCCGCAAAGCAGGTCTACGCGGTGCCCCAGTCTCCTCGCCGTCGCGATGAAATTGCGCCCATAGGTCGCGATGCCGGTCCCTTTTGGCATCGAGATGTTATAGCCATCGACGATCAACTGCATGACGCCGGATAGGCGGCGACGGGAGGAAGTGCAAAGGCTTACGCGCGTTGGGACGTTGCTTGCCTCCTTCCCGCGGATCAGTCGAGCAATGCGGCGCGGGCAAGATCCACTCGATTAAGGGCGCTGCGCTGATCCAAACCGAGCTGAATATAAAATTCGCCTTCGGTCGTCGGTTCGAATGAAATCTCTGCGAAGCGGGTAAAGCCCAGCGCGTTGAGATCGTGGATCAACAGCCGGAACGCGTTGGGTGTGAATGCCCAGACGTGCGTATCACAATAAGCCCCAGCCCTTGATCGCTCCATCGCCGCCAGCGCGTCGGGGACGCCGTGGATGAGCACAGGATTGCCGATACTGCCGGCGTTCCAGCAGATATTCCCCTCCAAGGCCGACGCGTTGAGTAGCATTTCCGCCAGCGCGCCCGCGGTAGGGCGGCGCACCGCGTTCAGATATGTATCGATCACCCGGGCGAGCGCAGCACTGGGCCGGTAATGGTCAAAGCAATAGCGTTTGTCCGGCACGGCCAAGGACAGGATGCCGCCTTGCGTCAAAATGGCCTCACATTCCTGGAGGAAGCGAATCAGGCAGGGCATGTGCTCGATGACATGCGACGCGACGATCCAGTCGAAACGGTCCTCGCCCACCAGTTCGGCGTAGCTCGCCCCGTTCCACACGTAATCCACGTGCGGCACGTTTTGTGGATCAGCGCCTTCTGCCGCGAATTTGGCGCGCAAGGTCTCTTGATCCGCCTGATCAAGATGACGAACTGAAGGGCCTGTTGCCAGAGGGTTGTATCCGCCGCCAATCTCCAGGCCGAGCCCATCCTGCCGCAACCCTGCAAGTATCTTTCAGAACGCATCATATCCCCGCTATACCCTTCGAAATCGCTGCTTGTGCCGGTTTACTGCTGTGGGTGCGCGTCCACCGATGGAGGATCGAGAAGGCGCGCTGCCGTGGCGATCGTTTCCGTAATCGGGTAGCCGTGTTCGATCGCCCAAGCACGATCATGGCAGCCGTGGCCGGTCAGGACCAGCACACCCAGCGCCCCCACCGAGATAGCCGCTTCAACGTCGCTTCGCTTGTCGCCGATCACCACCGATTGCGCCAGATCGATGGCAAACGTTTCGGCCGCTGCGATCAACATCCCTGGTGCTGGCTTTCTGCAGTCGCACTCGTCCGCGGGACCATGAGGGCACATATAGATGCCTTGAAGGACGACGCCTTGTGCCGCCAACTGGTCGAGAACCTCTTCGTTCACCCGCCGCGCCTGGGCCTCCGAGAAGAAGCCGCGCGCAATTCCCGACTGATTGGTGATCATCACGAGCAACCAGCCGGCCCGCTGCAGTGCGGTTAAGCCTGCCACTACCCCCCGCTCGAGTTCGACGGCGGCGGGGTCAGACAGATAGTTGCGCTCGACAATGAGCGTGCCGTCTCGATCGAGAAATATTGCCTTCCGCCTTGGCTCTACCGGGCGGAGCGTTCCCGTCGCGCTCACGCGGGAGTCCGCGCGCGCGTATCCGCAGCCATCTCGACGATTCGGGTCGTGCTGCGCCCTTCTAGCAGCTCGAACCGCTCGACGCGGCCGCCCGCCGCGAGAACGAGGTCGGCGCCGACAATGTTTTCTATCGCATAGTCCGCGCCCTTGACGAGTAGGCCGGGCCGCAGCGCCGCAATCAGCTCGAACGGCGTGTCCTCGGCAAAAGGTACTACCGCATCCACGGCCGCGAGCGCCGCGAGCACTTGGCTGCGATCCTCAAGCGGGTTGATCGGTCGCGAAGCACCCTTGAGACGGCGTATCGAAGCATCGTCATTTATCCCCACGATCAGGCGATCGCATCGGCTGCGGGCGAACTGAAGCAGTTGGATATGGCCGGCATGGAGGATGTCGAAACAACCGTTGGTGAAACCCACGGTGAGGCCGGCAGCACGCCACTCCGCCGCACGCGCCGCTGCCGCCATGCCGTCGAGAATCTTGACCGCGCTGCTCGAGCGGTCGGCGATATGGTGCGCAAGCTCGTCCATCAATTCGCTTCGGGTAAGGGTGGCGGTGCCGTGTTTGGAGACAACGATCCCCCCTGCGGTGTTGGCGATCGTTGCCGCCGTGGCTGCATCCGCGTCTGCACCAAGCATCAGCGCGAGAACCGCGACGACAGTGTCCCCTGCCCCGACAACGTCGAACACGTCGCGAGCGGTCGCGGGGATATGCAGGATCGCACCATCCTGTGTCCGTAGCGACATTCCCTGTTCTGCACGGGTCAGCAACACCCCGTTCACGCCGAACTGCGTGGCAATGGTCGCCAGGGCACGTTCGGCGGACGCGTCATCGGTGGCGCGGATCCCGGTAGCCGCAAGCGCCTCGTGAACGTTCGGGGTTATGAGAGTGGCGCCGCGATAGCGATCCAGGCTGATCGTTTTGGGGTCCGCGATGACGGGCACGCCTGCCTCGATGGCGAGGAGTACGAGCGCGCGGGTCACGGCATCGCTGAGTACACCCTTGGCATAGTCCGAAAGGACGAGCACATCATGGGCGCCAATATGCTCTGCGGCTGCGGAAAGCAGGGCGGCCTGCACCGTTTCGGAACATGCGGTGTTCTCTTCGCGGTCGACCCGCAACAGGTGCTGCCCGGCGGCGGTGAATCGCGTTTTTTCCGTAGTCGGGCGCGAGTGGTCGCGCACCGCGTGAAGGCGGATGCCGCCTTCTGCGTCGATCGCGGTGACCAGTTCCTCAGCAACGGGATCATCGCCGAGGACGCTCACCAGCGTGCAGGTCGCCCCAAGGGTGACGACATTGCGAGCGACGTTGGCGGCGCCACCGGGAACCTTGCGCGACTGCTTGTAGCGAAGGATCGGTACCGGGCTTTCCGGCGAGATCCGCTCCACCGTGCCTTCAACGAAGCAATCGAGCATCACATCGCCCACGCAGAGAACGCGAACGCTGTCGAAAGCTGGCAGATTAACCATTCAACACCTTGTCGAACAAAGGGCGTAGCCCAGTCATAACATGATAGAGCGAGGAAGCAGGAGCAGCCTCCGGAACCGGCACACCTTCCGCGTCCAGCCGGTCATACCACGCACCACCGGGCGAACGGAGAAAGCGTCGGAAGGAAGCGATGCACACAAGCGTCAGCGCGATCGACCGATCCGGTGCTTCCGTCCCAACGGTTAGGACGGCGCGAAGACGTTCGGTCTGTTGCCACAGGCGGGATTCGAGATCCAGCGGCCGCCCCGCAGCATCCACTGCAGCGATCACCCGCCCGTCTGTCACTCCGTAGCAACTGCCGAAGCGATAGAGGCGAGCGACATGCGTGCTCAGATCCTGACCCAGCAGCTCGCCCGCCTGATCGAGCAGGAACGCCCATTCGAACTGGTGGCCAGGCTCTCGGACCTGTCCCGTGTCGCCAGGATGGAAACGCCAGTCACCGTCGTAGAACTCGCCGACCGCGCCGGTCGTGTGATCGAGCAGCGAGCCTGTCGCCAGTCGGACGATTTCCTCCGCCGCCGCGCGGAACGGCGCATCTTGATCGTACTCGATCCAAGCGAGCAATGCCTCGAGTAGATGCATGTGCGGGTTTGACCGAAGGGGCAGCCGACGCGGGCTGGCCTCCTCGAAGCCCAGCACGGGATGCGACAGCGTGGTGCGAAGACGATCAAGCAGCGTCTCCGCATCTCGGCGCAATGTATCGGGCCGCCCGTTCGCCTGCCACGCTGCCGCTAGGGCGAGCAGTACGAAGCTCTGATCGTAGAGATCAACCGCGTCGGAGACCACGCCGCCATTGGGATGTACCGCTGCCCTGTAGAGGCCGTCGTCACGTCGGAAATGACCAAACAGCGCGCGTAACCCATGGTCGACCGCGTCGGCCCAGGGCCCAGTCCAGCCCATTCTGCCCGCTTCGGCATAGGCGAATATCTGCCGTGCCTGGACGCGCAGTCGCATCGGACGACGTGCGGGCTGGCCGCCGGTGTCGAGAGCGTCATGAAACCCGCCCGCCGCAGCGCGGTTGGCGCCGCATTCCCACCAGAATGGCAGGGCGTCGTTGAACAGCCAAGACCGCAAAGCCGTGGTTTCGTTCTCCAGAACACGTCGCTGCTGTACAAAATCCATCTTGGCCGATTCTCTGAAGTGCGGAATGTGCCGCTCGCCGTCCGTGTGCATGGGGCTTCCTACGCTCGAAACGCGCTTTGGAAAGGCCGGGGCGCCTGAAGGCGTGTGAAGGGCGGCGCTAAGCGGTCGAAATGCGGATTATAATAGGGATCCGTCGCATAAGTCGGCCAGCGCGCCTTCAGCATCTGTGTCGCAGCGAACGCCCGGTTTTGCTTGTACGCGTCGTCATTGTACCCGCGTGATTTGGACTCGAAATGATAGAGGCAGGCCTGCCCCTCATACAGAACCTTCAGCCCTAGGGAGCGGACGCGCAGGCAATAGTCGGTGTCGTTGCCTTCTACTGGAAAGGCGGTCGCATCGAAGCCGCCAATCCGCCGGAAAACATCGGCGCGCGTGGCGAGACATGCTCCAGTCACCATCGAAACCTCCCGGGCGACGAGGTTGCGATCGAGATAGCCTCCCGCGTTTCCCGCTAAGCCCGTGCCTTCATGGCTCGCGAAACTGTGCCATTCATCCATCACAACGCCCGCGTGCTGGACCGTGCCATCCGCGTAGAGAAGACGTGCGCCCACCGCACCCACTTCGGGGCGCAGCGCCTGGGCGGTGAGCGCATCCCAGCAGTCGGGGGACAGAATTACGGTGTCGTTGTTGAGGAAGACGAAGATGTCAGCATCAGAATGGCCGGCCGCCACATTGTTCATCGCCGCCCAATTGAAGCTACCGTCATATCGCACGACGCGCCCTACCGCAGACGATTCCACTTTTCGGAGGAACCGCTCCGTTTCCGGTTCCTGGCTCTGATTGTCGACGACGATCAGTTCCAGGTCTACTTGATTATGCGAGATCGAGGCCTCGATGCTGCCTAGACATGGCATGAGAAGGTCTAGCCTGTCGCGGGTCGGAACGATGATGGCAACTTTCGTCTTGGGAAGTGGCCATCGCACGCGCAGCGCCTGCGTCGGTGTCTCCATCACGTCACGCATCGGCTCTACCGTAGCGGCGGGATGGAACTCCGATAGGAGCGCTTCAACCGCCTTCAGACGATCGGCAACCTCGGCTTCCTTACGATGCTCAATATGATAGAGGATGCGGGGAACATGACGCGGTGCCGCACCCGAGTGTGCGGCGCGTAAGATGAATTCGTATAGCGCTGCGGTGCCAAAGCCATCTCGCAGAGACACATCGACTAACCGGTTCCGCTGGATCGCCAATACTGGGCCGCAGATATCCTGTTGCAAGGCACGGGTCGCGTCAAATGAAGCGCGGAATTGAGGCGCGACATGACGCGGCCGGACCGACCACGGTTCCCCCTCCAGCTGGTCCGAGTCCGAAAAGGCAATCGCCGCGCCTGCGGACAGTGTGGATGCGAACATTTCGATCGCGTCAGGAGCAAGTGCACAGCCGGCGGGCAACCACAAGATGTAGGGCTGATCCGACTTCGCTACGAGCGCGTTGGCGATAGGAGCCAGTGTCGATCCGCTGATGCTTTGTGCGGAAACAAGCGTTCGGTGCCCGTTGCTGGTTCGATAGGAGTCGACGAGAGCGAGCATCTCCAGCGCCGCGTCGCCTTCGCGGTACAGCAACATCAGTTCCGCGGGCTGGGCTGTCTGCCGGTCCAGCGTTGCGAGTGTGCGTGCGAGTGTGGCCGGTGACGCCTCAATCGCGTCGACAAGCACACACATTGGGGCGTGGGCGGCGCCTGCCACGGCTTGCTCCTGTAAAGGCGCGTAATAGGCCTCGAAATACGCGTCATAGCTGTCGAGCGAAAAGCCAAGAGCTGCCTGGAAGTCGGGCAGTTTGCTCTCGATCCGATCGATCATCTGCCGCAACGCGCGAAGTTGGTCGCGAATTTCACCGATCGCGTCGACCGGCGGCGCCCTGAAGTCGCGCGTTTCGAAACGGCCAATCACGAAACCGCTGTTCGCCTCCCGAACCTCTGCCAGACGATCGGTGCCGGCGAGTGCGCCTGCCGGGATGGAAATGGTGAAGCCGGTGGACCCCGCATGGCTCCACTGGTCACCTACGGGATGCTCTTGCCCGGTGCCCGTCCGGCCTGCCGCGATGAAACGTCCCCCAAGCCATATCTCAACGATCAGCGATCGATCAGGCATATAGCGGTCCGCGGCCCAGCCACGTACGCTCGAATCTGACCAGGCATCGACTGCGCCGATGATGCTGGCCGGCGCCTTCTGCAATGCGCGAAGGCCGGCAAGAAAGGCGCGCAACGAGAGGCCGCGCCATTCCCGCGCAATGTGCTTGCGAAAACGCCAGTCGCTGAACAGTACCTCGAACAGGTTGGGCCAATCGCTTGCGCGGCGAACGGCTTCGCGGGTCGGATGCGGAACGGGGAAGAAGTCCGCGGCCCAGCGGAGAAGTGCCGCATCGGGCGGAATGGCATGATCACCAGCGTCGAGCGGAAGCCTGCGCGCGACCCGACTGCGCAACGCCTTAAAATCACGGCTGCGAAACAGGCCCGGCACGCAAACAGACATCGGCTGGTTCAACGCCGTTGCCAATTCCTCCGCCGACGGCAGGCGGCCGAGCGCCAGGCGGAACAGGAAGCGGACGTCCTCGGCAGTAGGAGTGTCGTCGCGAATATAACCTGTCATGAAGTCACGATTCTCCGTCCGTCGCCACATCCGCAGCGTCGAAGCTGGCGGACGAACGCGGGGCGGCTTTATCGGCTGCGCATCGCGAGGTCTATATTCGTACTGGTCTCCCTCGACCATTTTAGAAAGTCCCGCTAGGGCTAACGAGGCTTCCTTTTCGATTACAGGATATCCTCGTGCAACAGCAGCGCGCCGCTGCCTCCTCCGTGATGAGCGAACCCAGGCGCCGTCGTCTTGAGACGCTCACGGGGCTGTCGCTGGCCGAGGCCTTTGTTATCCAAGCGGATGGAGCGTGTGCGGCAGACGGGGTGCACGCGGCGGTAATTGCGGACCACCGGTTGCATCATGCGGGCGACTATCGGGCAGCGCTTCAAGCTTGGTTCGGGGCAACCCGTGTGGGCGGCCATCTTGTCATAATCGTTCCACATGCATTTCTTCGCGACCGGCAAATCACATTGCCGGCAACCTGGGAACCGCAACAGAGGCGTTTGTACACCCCCGCCTCGCTCGCTGGAGAAATCGAAGAGGCGCTTGAGCCCAACAGCTATCGCGTTCGAATGTTGTGCGACGACGATCAGCAGTATGATTATAGTCTTTCCTTGGATACGCCGCCCAGCGGTGCCTGCGACATCGTGCTCATGATTGAGCGGATCAGGCCGCCAGCTTGGACGTTGTTGCCTCAGGCTGACCCAGCGCCAGCGGAGCCTGCGCTCTTTTATCCACCCGCCACCCGCGTTGAAATTGCCGCCCGGCGTCCCGCTCCCGCGCGGATCCTGTTGCTGAAGCTCGATCATCTCGGCGATTTCGTGCTGGCCGTGCCGGCGCTTCGGCAGCTTCGTGCTGCCTTTCCGCAGGCGCATATCGAACTAGTTGTCGGCCCCTGGAACGCGGATCTTGCCCGCGACTGCGGACTAGTGGACACTGTCACCCTGTTCTCGGTTTTCCCACGTAACGCCAGCGAAGAGGCGGTTGACGTCCGTGGGCAACGCGCGCTTTTCGAGACAATACTGACCGGTCACTATGATATCGCGATCGACTTACGGACCGATGCCGATACGCGTTTCCTGCTGGCAGGCGTGTCCGCCGATGTGCGTGCAGGGCTAGGGAACAGCGAAGATCACCCCTTCCTCGACATCTTCTTGCCGATCGACCACAGTCGCGACGGCCGGGAAACCTCAACCGAGGCGCTCTGGGACCATGGCGCCTTCGCGTCGTCCACGGTTTGCAGCACCAGTCCCTATCGAACGATCTTCATGGGATCTCGGCGGCCGAAACGAGGCGCCTTGCTCTGGGGCCCCTATCGGCGCCTCCGGCATGGCAGCTATATTTTTCAGCCGCGCATCGAGATCGAGGCGGCGCGACAGGGCGCAACGCTTACGATGGACGTCGTTCTCGATGATTCGGTCCTTCAGGCAAAAACCGTGACGAGCGGATCAGTGCCGGACTTCGAGTTTGAAGTCGGGCCCGAAGGGGGCGTCTTCCAGTTCCGGCTTTGGGCGCCGCGCTGGAAGCGGGCGTTTCCGTTCAGTTTCTATGGCGGCAAATTATACCGTCGAGGCTCGGCAAATGTCCTCCACCAGTCTGAATACCTGGCACTACTGGTTCATCTGGTAACGCAGCGTCTTCAAGAGACGGGGCATCTCGTCGCCCCGGCTGCATGACGATGGAGGTCGTGCTATCGCCCTTTTCCAATAGTTTCGTGAGAGACTGGCCGGCGGAGCACTATCGTACACTGGTGGGAATGCTGGTAGATTTCTTGCCGGGAGCGACTGTTCGTCTTATCGGAACCAAGGCGCAGGCATTGCGCGCGAACGAGATCGTGCGGCCATTGGACTCGCGACGTGTCCTTAACGATTGTGGTCGGCATCCCTGGCCGGTGGTCCAGACTGCCATCCTCCGGGCAAGTTGCGTAATCGGCAACAATTCCGGCGTCGCACATCTTGCTGCAAGCGCAGGCGTGCCGACTGTCTGTATTTTTGGTGGATCGCACCAGCGACGCGAGTGGCGGCCGGTAGGTCCCAACGTTATCATTGTCTCGCGGGACATCTGGTGTTCGCCTTGTCATCTGGATCGACTATCGCAATGCCGATTTGACAAGTCTTGCCTTCGCGATATCGAGCCCAGCGACGTTTTGTCTGCCGTGCAGCGCGTGCTATCCTTCAAGGAGCCGTTGGTTCCTCGCTAGACGCTTGAAAACAGCCGCAGGGATGGCACAAAGTCCACGGTGGAAACCAATGCTGCGCTGCGGAAACGGGGTTGTCTCTCGGCCGGCTATTGGGCGATAGCGCGCGCGACGCCGGCTATTATCTGTTTGAAGCGGGGGTTTGAGACTCGGGGATGGAGTATTCGATGCAAGAGGTAGCGCGCCGGCTAAAGCGCATGTTTTCGGGATCACCGGCTTCGTTTACGGCCTCGCAGTATCAATCCAATGAAGGTGGGCTGACAGCGCCCGCTTCCGGCGAGGATGTGATCAATTGCTACCGCCTCATTCTAGGGCGTCCACCGGAAAACGAAACCGTCATCGCGGAAAAGGTGGGCATAGAACGACAGCAGCTTCTGCATGCATTCATGTTCTCAGAAGAGTTTCGAAAGGATACGCGTTCCTTTCTCCAGGGGGAACTGGACGCAAATCTATTCGAAGGTCCTGTGACGGGCGATTTGCGCCGATGGGTACATGATTTGCTGTTGCCGGGGGATCATGATGCGGCCCGACTGGCGGAGATCCAGGACTTGGCTCCCATGCTTGGTTTTTGTCTTCGCTACCCGATCTTGGGGGGTATGCTCGATGCGGCTCTCGGCGATGGCCGAGCAGTGGAACTGGCCCGGTTCGCCGACAGGCTGGGCAAGCCGCGATTGAAGGCCTCCACCAGTCGGGAGGACCTGCAGAACTGCTATTTGCTGTTTTTGGAGCGGGCTCCCGAATCTGATCTGGTCACCGCTGAGCGTCCCGACACCCCGCTGGCCGAATCCGTATGCGATTTCATTGCTTCGCCCGAGTTCGCTGCCAAGGTTGCCTATCCGGCGATGGATGGACGCTATATAACCCATCTGGTTCCATCGGCAGTTGCTGCCTGGGCATCCGACAGGCTGCTGCTTGAAGGAACGCAGTCCCTGGACGCTGCCGCCATCATCGCAGAAGCGCTGACACAGCCGGCGATTGCGCACGCGCTGCAAGGTCGTAGACTCACCTGGGTGGTTGAGGAAGTCGTGCGGCGGTTGCAATTCGGGGCCGGTGTCGAGGCCGCGCAGAAGCTGGCTTCGCTGCATGAGCGGCTTGAGCAGATCGGCCAGAATGTTGAAGTACTCGCAAGCAACGACATGGAGATCTCGGCCAACGGGCACTTCGTCGAGTTCACGGGCGGCGATCCGTGGTTGATCCTGAAGCCGACAGGACCCGCGATCGAAGGCGACCTGATGTCCTTCCGATTTCGGGCGGCAATCGACGGGCATGCGACCACGGGGCAGCTTTATCTCGACTATGGAACGGGCTTCAGTGAAACCAACTCCCTTCCGTTGGTGCCCGATCGCGACGGCTTTCATAAGGCGACGGTCGCCGCGCCAAGGCGCCTCTTGGCAGCGCGATGGGATCCGGCTGCGAGCATCGGCACCGCGAGCATTTCCATGCTGGAGGTGACCCCGCTCACGACCGACGCCTATTGCGCGGAGGAATTCGGCGACCTTGGCGAGGCTGGAACCTCCAAGCTTCTGTTGCGCGTCTCGATGGAGGCCAGTCGGCGGCCGGATGCGCCTGCCGCCGTCGTTCTTACCCGTGCTCTGTCTCCCTCTGGCGATGCGGGCTACACGCACTGGATCGCTCGGAACGAATTCCAGAGCGCGAAGGGCGCTGTTGAGCTGAAATTGCGGAATGAGGCTCTAAAGCAGCGGCCGCGTATCAGCGTCGTCGTGCCCGTCTACAATCCGCCGGCTGCGTCGTTGGCGGAAATGATCGCCAGCGTGCGAGGCCAGATCTACGATAATTGGGAGCTCTGCATCGCGGATGATGCGTCGACACAGCCCCATGTGCGACGGACTCTCGAAGAAGCGGCTGCGCAGGACCATCGCATTAAGGTGCTGTTCCGACCGGAAAACGGCCATATCTGCCAAGCCTCCAACTCCGCTCTGGAGCTGGCCAGCGGCAGTTGGATTGCCATGCTCGATCATGACGACGTCCTTGCGCCGCACGCCCTGCTGTTCGCGGCGGAACATATCGCGGAGCATCCTGAGGTCAAAATCCTCTACTCCGATGAGGACAAGCTCGATGAGCGCGGTCAACGATTTGACCCCTATTTCAAGCCTGATTTCTCACCAGAGTTGCTGCTTGCGCAGAACTACATGAACCATATGACCGTGGTTCGCACGGATCTGGTTCGCGATGCAGGGGGGTGGCGCGTCGGCTTTGAAGGTAGCCAGGATCACGATCTCATCTTTAGGATCGTGGAGAACCTCAAGCCGTCTGAGGTGGGGCATCTGCCCTACGTTTTGTACCACTGGCGGGCACTCACTGGCTCGACCGCGCTTGGCAACGAGCAGAAGGACTATGTGCTGGAGAGCGGCAGGGCCTCCGTCCGCGACCATTTGGAACGAACCAAGCGGCGTGCGAAAGTCGAGATCATAGATCAGGTCCATCACTATCGCGTTCGTCACGAGCTTCCGGAGGAGCGGCCGCTGGTTTCGCTGATCATTCCGACGCGAGACAAGGTGGATATTCTGAAGGTTGCCGTGGACTCGATTTTGGAGAAATCGACCTATGACAACTACGAGATTCTCGTGGTCGACAATGGCTCCGTGCAGCCTGAATCGCTAAAATATTTTGCTGAGATTTCGCAGATCGCAGGTGTACGGGTTCTGCCCTATCCGCACCCGTTCAACTACTCCAAGATCAACAACTTCGCGGCAGAGCATGCCAAGGGTCCGGTAATCGCCCTCGTCAACAACGATGTGGAAGTGATTACGCCGGACTGGATCGAGGAAATGACAGCGTGGGCGATTCAGCCGGAAATCGGCTGTGTCGGTGCGAAGCTATTCTATCCCGATATGTCGATTCAGCACGCTGGCGTAATTGTCGGCATTGGCGGATGTGCGGGCCACTCGCACAAATTCTTCCCGCATGATGCGGCGGGATACTTCAATCGCCTGCAAGTTCACCAAAACCTCTCTGCGGTAACGGCGGCTTGTCTTTTCCTGCGCAAGGACGTCTTCTTTGAGGTCGGTGGACTTGAAGAGGAGCTGAGCGTTGCTTTCAACGATGTCGACCTTTGTCTGCGCGTTCGGGAGGCGGGATATCGTAACCTATTTACGCCATTCGCGAAGCTATTCCATCACGAGAGTATCTCCCGCGGTGCCGAAGATACGCCGGAAAAGATGGCGCGAGCTGCGAGCGAGGTTCGGTTCATGCAGTCGCGCTGGGGACGCAAGCTGATGGTAGATCCGTTCTATTCTCCGAATCTCCCATATGATCGCGAGGATTTCGGCATCAATATTGCCACGCTTCGGCACTGAAGGCGGTAGTGGCAGGCAATGCCGACGTGGGTTGTCCTGCCGCCCGCCATGCCGGAAACGCTCCCTTGGTTGGGCGTGCCCAGCTTCCGGTTGAGCTGTTGTCTTCTTGCGGATAAGGGCTCGCTGGCGATGCCTAAACGACCTTGCTGTTCGCCGAAATTGGGGTCGGCGCAATTCTGGAGAAAGTTGCTGTTTACCCAATCGTTTCGGAAGTCGCGCGCCTGGGTGTTGATGGCGGGCGCGGCCAGCCTCTCGGCCTGTGCGACCTTGCCAACGAACGGCCCGACGGCGGGTCAGGTAACGCGCGTGGTCGGCAGCCCGCAGGACCAGATCGGCATGCGGTTGCAGGACATTACCCTGCCGCTGATTACCACCATGGTCGACGAAAGCCGCCAGGCCGATGAAAAGATCATAACGCTAGCGCAATTCGCCGAAGGTGCGGGTGCGGCCACGAACGACGTTGTCGGGCCTGGTGACGTGCTTTCGATCAAGCTGTTCGAGGTCGGCGTCAGTATGTTTGGCGCCATGGTAGCGAATGGCGAGGCGCCGATGCCTGCGGCGCGGGCGCAGGATTTCGACACGGTGCTCGTCGATCGGAATGGGACGATCAAGCTGCCCTATGTCGGAACTCTGATGGTGGCCGGGCGAACACCGACGGAAATCGGCAAGATGGTCGAGCAGGGATATGCGCGTCGTTCGCAGGCCCCGCAGGCGCTGGTGATGCTCAAGCGCAATCTGAGCAACACCGTCTACGTGACCGGAGATGTTCGCAAACCGGGCCGAATCGAGCTGACCTTGCGCGGCGAGCGGCTTTCCGCGGCGATCGCGGAAGCGGGCGGGACGGCGAGCAACGCGCAGGACATTCTGGTGCGCTTCAGTCGCCGCGGTCGCGTGATCGAAGAGCGTCTCGATCGGATTCGGGTTGGCGCCGCCGATGACATCCGCCTGCAGGCGGACGACGTCATCGAGCTTATCAAGGAGCCGCAGACCTATACGGTGTTCGGAGCTGCGACCAAGGTGACGCAGGTTCCGTTCGACCAGACCGAGTTGAGCCTTGCCGAGGCTATCGCGCGTGCCGGTGGACCGAACGACGCGCTGGCCAATCCAAAGGCGATCTTCCTGTTTCGCTACGTGCGACCTATCGACGGATCGGAGGCGAAGCCTACGATCTACCGCTTGGATCTGATGCAGCCGCAGAGTTATTTCCTCGCGCAGAAGTTCATGATGCGTAAGGGGGACGTGTTGTATATCAGCAACGCCAAGATTAATCGCATCTCCAAGTTCGTCGGTATTTTGAACCAGTTGTTCTCTCCGTTCATCACGGCAAGGGCGCTTTCGCAATGATTGGACGGCAGCGAAGTCGTCTGCGGGGACCGCGAAACGGGAAGGTCTGGATGGGGAGGGGCAATACGGTGTCGTTGGATGACCAGGTATCGGAATGGGTTGCGATTCGCGACGCCGGTGACGTTGCCGCTGCCGCGGTGGGCCTGGAGGCTCTGGTGGCAAGCGATCCGAGCCATTTTCGCGCCACGCTCGAACTGCTGGTCGTCACGACGACCTTTAGTGTATCGGATGTGCCGGACCGTATCCTGGCCGGGATGCCGGAATCATTGCAGGCGCATCCGCACATCCGTTTGCTGATGGCGCATCACCACCGCCAAAATGGTCGCCTGTCCGAGGCCATGACGTGGTTGCGTGGCGTCCCCCAAGAGGCCGTGGCGGGGGTCCCAAGCTTCGCGCGACTTCGGAAGGATCTGCTTGCGGCGCTTGCCAGCCACAGCGTCGATCTGGCCTCGCCGTTCATCGACCTCTTGCCCAGCCAGCAAATGCACGCGGCACGTCTGATGGTGGCCGAGACCCTGCTGCAGGATCTGATCGCGTCCATCGACGCACCGGACGACCTGTTCATCCATCTTCAAGAATGGACCTTCCTCAGGCCCGATGCGCTGCATCTGCGCGCAGACGTTTTCGCGCGTTTGCTCAGCCACTTGCCGGAAAATGCGCCGACGACCATCCTTTCCACCGCGCTCGCCTATATGGTGGCGACCAGGCGATGGGACGAGGCGCGTCAGATGGTCGATCGCCTGCTGCGCAAGCCGGATGCCGCATCCGACGCAGTCTTCGTCAAGGCGTTCTTGAACTTCGCGGATGAGGGCGATCCTGCCTATGCGCAGACCGCTGCCCGTATGATGGTGGACCATTGCAGCGTAACCGCGCCCGACGACAGCGCGCGCAAGCTCCGCACCGCCGCCGTGCTCAACGCTCTGGAGGTCAAGGCCCGCAAGCTACGACTTGACCTTCAGCCGCCTGAGGCGTTTGCCGCACTAGGAAGCCTCGCGCCGACCTACGCGGCACAGGCGGCGCCTGTCGGGCGGCATCTCTATGTCGGCCTGTTCGGGCAGGTGCGCTTCGGCAAATATCTGCTCGCGCCGCTTGCAGACTATCTGCAGCAGCAGTTCTCCGCTTTCGTGGAGAGCGGGGGCTCGCTGAGCTTCGGCATTGCGACGTGGAAGGACAGCGGCCAGCGCGAGCTTCAGGAGCAGGACGGTTATTCCTTCCTGCGGGATCTGCTCCCGGTGCCGATCATGGATCGGCTCGCATCGCACCGGCTGATGCAGGTGCGCGACGCTGCGGCGTACATACCGACGATTACGCGCAAGCTTATCGACGAAGGGCGCGAGACACAGAGCCTGGATGCGGCGACGTTGCAGGGCCAGTTCATCGCCGATGCGCTCGTTTCCATCGAGGAAGACGAGCGCTACATGGGGGAGCTTGGCGAGCGGCTGAAGGAGGTGTTCGGCAATTCGATCCCGGTGTTGAACCAAGGCCGCATGTGGAACCGCATATCCGCGCACCGCGCTCTTGTTGCCGAGGCCGAACAGCGGGCGGCTCGGCCGGTTACCCATGCCCTGTTAATCCGGTCCGATCTCACCAATCTGGCGGGGCCGCTGGGCAATCTGGTCGACGCCCAGATTCGGTCCGGCGAGACCAACTGGGGCATGTTCGACCACGACCCTCATGCGACCTATATCGAGGGGGTCGGCGACCGCTACATGGTGGTGGACCGGGCTGCCTTCGAGCGGCTGATGGACGGGTACCAATTGCTGCAGTCAATCGTTGCGCCGAACACGCCCGTCAATGCAGCGTATCGGGTTCGCCTTTTCCCGCACACGCACCTCCGCACGATCTTGTTCGAACACGCGACCAAGATCCGTGAAATCCTGCGTTCATCCGTTGAGTTCGAAATCTATCGGGGTCGGCGAACGGTGGAGCAGATGCGCGCCGAGATTGAAGAGGATGCCCGGCGGACCACAGTTGCGGGTATGGCCGAGTTCCTGAACTCGCTAGTCTGAGCGAACGGCCGGGGGCAAATATTGACTGATAGGGGGGAACGTGGACTATCTGGCGCATCGTGGCTTCTGGCGCACGCCGGAAGAAAAGAACAGCGAGCGTGCGATCCGGCGCGCATTCGAGAATGGTTTCGGGATAGAGACTGATGTTCGCGATCACGAAGGGGGTCTGGTGATTAGCCATGATCCCCCGGTAGATGGGGCGATGCATTTTGACCGATTTCTTGAAATATATCTGGAATATCCTGAGCGGACCAAGCTGGCACTGAACGTCAAGGCCGACGGGTTGCAGGAAGCGCTGCAGCGCAGCCTGGCCTCGGCTGACGTTACCAATTATGTCGTGTTCGATATGTCGGTTCCCGATCTCTTGGGCTACCGCAAGGCAGGCATTCCATTCTACGTGCGCAGGAGCGAATTCGAGGGGGCTTCCCCGCTCGATGCGGATGCTGCGGGCGTGTGGATGGATTGTTTCGAGCGTCCGTTCGCTGATGCTTCCGCCATCGCTGAAGCCGGCATGCACGTCGCAGGCGACCTTGCACTCGTGTCGCCGGAACTGCACCGCCGTCCTCATCTTGATGCATGGGCCTGCTGGAAGAATATCGAACCCCACTTTCGAAAGCGGCTGCAACTGTGTACCGACTTTCCCGATCAAGCACGCGCCTATTTCGAGAGGTGAGGAAGACAACATGATTAAAGCAGTACTCTTCGATATGGACGGCGTTCTCATCGAAGCTAAAGACTGGCACTATGAGGCGCTGAATCTTGCGCTCACCCATTTCGGCATGGAAATCGCTCGAGATGCGCATCTCGCTACCTTCGACGGACTTCCAACGCGCGACAAGTTGAACATGCTGACGAAGACGCGCGGGTTCCCGCGGGGTCTGCATGACTTCACCAACCGGTTGAAGCAGAGTTTCACGCAGGAAATCGCTTATGCTCGTTGCCGTCCGGTGTTTCACCATCGCGATGCTCTCTCGCGCCTGAAGCAACAGGGCTATCACCTCGCCGTCTGCTCGAACTCGATTGTTGATTCGGTCAAGCTGATGATGAGCCTTTCGAAGCTCGATGCGTATCTTGATCTCCAGCTGTCGGCACAGCACGTCGAACGCGGCAAGCCCGATCCCGCGATCTATAACCTCGCGATGGAAAAGCTGGGGGTTACGCCGGCCGAGACGCTTATTCTGGAAGATAATGACCACGGCATCCAGGCCGCTCGCGCCTCGGGGGCGCATCTAATGACGATCGGTACAACCGATGACGTCACCTATCCCCGCATCCGCCAGACGATCGACGCGATCAACGCTGCCGCAGCGAACTGAGGAATCTCACCGTGCAAATTCTCGTCCCGCTCGCAACCCAGTCGCCCTTCTTCAAGAAGGAGGACTTCCACTTCCCCAAGCCGCTGGTGGAGGTCGCTGGTCGGCCGATGATCGAACGTGTCGTGGAAGGGCTGAAGCGTCTTCACCCGGAGCCGCGCTTCCTCTTCGTGATCCGTCGAGAGGATGCGGCGGCCTTCTCGCTCGATCGGTCACTGGAAATCATCACCGAGGGGCGTTCGAAAATCGTTCAGCTTGGTGCAGAGACAAAGGGCAGCTTGTGCACCTGCCTGATGGCTATCGACGAGCTTCAACTCGACCAGCCGCTGATTATTTCCAACGGCGACCAGATCATCGACGACGATCTCCAGCAGATCGTCAAGGACTTCCAGCAGCATGGCAGCGACGCCGGCGTCGTGACGTTCGACTCGGTTCACCCGCGCTGGTCTTATGTCAGCCTTGGTGAAAACGGCGAAGTCGCGCAGGCTGCGGAGAAGCGCGTCATCAGCCGGCACGCGGTGGGCGGACTCTATTATTTCAAGACGGCGGCGACGTTCATCGACGCGGCTAAGGCGTGCATCGAATCGGGCGCCAGCCACCAGGGGCTCTATTACATCGCACCCGCGCTGAACGAGATCATCCTCGGCGGCGGCAGCGTCCGTAGCATCGAGATTCCGGCAACGTCGTATCATAGCTTCTACTCGCCGACGAAGATCGAGGAGTATGAGGAGGGTCGCATCCTGCGTTCGCTGGGAACGACAGAGGCGCCTTCTCTGGCGACGGTTCAGGTGGTCATCCCCGCGGCGGGGGAGGGTAGCCGTTTCGCCAAGGCAGGGTATGAGAAGCCGAAGCCGTTCATCGACGTGCTCGGCCGGCCGATGATCCGCCACGTGATCAACAATGTAACGCCTAGCGGCGCGTCGGTTCGGGTGTTGCTGCGCCGCGAGCACGCACGGCGGTGCGAGGCAGAACTGGCCACGCTCTCGGGACTTGGCCTGCAGTTCACCGAGGTGGATCAGCTTACCGAAGGAACGGCCTGCACGCTGTTGCTCGCGCGGGCCGCGTTTGACAATGATCAACCCCTGCTTGTGGCCAATTCGGATCAGCTGGTCGACTTTTCTGTCGACGACTATGTCCAGGATTGCCTGAAGCGCGGGTTGGACGGTTCGATCCTGGTCTTCCGTGACCCTTCGCGTGATCCCAAATGGTCGTTCGCACGCCTCGACGACGAGGGTCTTGTGACCGAAGTGGCCGAAAAGAAGCCGATTTCGGATTTGGCCACGGTCGGTATCTATCTATTCCGCCGAGGCCGCGACTTCGTCGACGCTGCGGTGGACATGATCGCTCGCAACGATCGCGTGAATAACGAGTTCTACACTTGCCCGGTTTACAACTACATGATCCGTAACGGTGCGCGCATCGGGGTGTATGAGGTGCCGGCGAATGCGATGTCGGGCCTCGGCACGCCTCCGGATCTCGAAGCGTATCTCGATCGGCACGCACGCTGATGCGGGTCATCGTCCCGCTAGCCGGCCCCGATTTCGAAACGGGCGCCGGCGATACACGGGCAGAGCGTATCGTCGACGGGGCGCCGCTCCTTCGACGTGCCATCGAGGGCCGGAGTTGGTGGCGGAACGGCACCGTTTCGGCGAAGGACTGCGTCTTTCTGCTGCGCGATACGCCTGTGTCGCGCACGTTCGCCGCCGAACGCCTTGCCGAATGGTATCCCGGATCCCGCCACGTTTTCCTGGGTGCCTTCACCGGTGGCGCCGCGCTGACCGCGCTGTGCGGCGTCGCCCTGGCCGATGGGGGCGGCCCGCTTTGCATCGATCTGGCGGACATCCTCTTCGACGACGACGTGGATCCACTTGACTATTTCCGTGCGCCGGATTCTGGTGGGTTGTTGCTCACCTTCCCGTCGTCGAACCCTGTTTACAGCTATGCGGAGCTGGATCCCGACGGAGCGGTGCTGCGAACAGCAGAGAAGAAGGTCATTTCATCGCACGCATCGGCCGGCGTCTATTTCTTCCGCGACGCGGCGACCTTCCTGCGCTCAGTTGCCCACAGCCTCGACAATCGCGAGGCGCTTTCTCACAATGGTTTGCTCTTCGTCTGCCCGTTGTTTAACGGGGTTTTGGCACAAGGGTCGAAGGTGGGCGTGGCGCCGGTCCGTAATATACGCGATGTAAAAATATCGGCCTGACGGACCCGCGCGGTGCAGCCATCGACACGGCACTGGTAGGGCGCTATCGGGATTCGCAGCGGGCGTGGCGGCATGGTGGCCGGCAGCATGTCCCGATAGGTATCAAAATGCGTAGGATTGAGTTGCCCCAATGGGACCTGTGATCGCCAGCGGCCGAGGCGGGGGTTCGCTCCTGCGAGGTTTGTCCGTGCAGGGGCGCGTGATCGGCGCTATCATCATGCGCGAACTGCACACGCGCTACGGCCGCGACAATATCGGATATCTGTGGCTCTTCGCGGAACCGATGATCCTCGCCAGCGTGATGGCGCTACTCCATCGTAGCGGACACACCGAATATGGCAGCGACATCAAGCCGCTTGCCTTCACGGTGCTCGGTTACACGACATTCATCATGTTTCGACAGATCGTGAACCGCTCGGAGGGCATCGTCGAAAGCAGTGCCGTGCTGCTCTACCATCGCATGGTGACGATCTTCGATGTGGTTCTTGCCCGCTCCATTCTCGAAGCGGCCGGCACCTTTACGACCTATATACTGTTGTCTGCGCTGTTGTGGGGCGTAGGTCTCATGGCGCTTCCGGCCCGGCCGCTTTACCTCTTCCTGGCTATTGTCGCGATGTTCTGGTGCTCATGGAGTCAATCCATGATCATCGCGAGCACAACGCACGACAATCGCACGTTGGAACGGCTTGTTCACCCCTATGCATACTTCATGATACCGATCTCTTGTGCTTTCATCCAAGTGTCCTGGATTCCTGAACCATACCGTACGGTCGTTCTTTATTTCCCGCTCCCGCATATTTTTGAACTCGCTCGCTATGGACAGTTCAACAGTGCCAAGCTCGATTATTTCGATGGTGGGTATTTGATCGCGGTATGCGCAATCCAGACCTGGCTCGGGCTTGTGTTTATTTCAAGATGCCGCAAGCGGCTTCATCTCCGCTAAAAATTTGAACGCTTGAACAAGGCAATCTTGCATGAATATGCATGGTATCATACAGCCCGCTACAATTGGTGAGAAGCATCGTGCTTCGGCACTTCGACGTTCAATTGAATGGATAAAGGCGCATTATCTTTTCTTTGTCGTAGTGGTTGCGCCGGTAACTGTGACGGCAGTCTATCTGTTTGGCTTTGCGTCCGACCAATATTCCTCCGAGGCGCATTTCCTCGTGCGAAGCACGGAGTCGCCTGCGGCACCGGCGCTCAACGGTGGGCTGGGTCAGATCATCAGTCTGGCAGGTGGCGCCACGTCCTCGCAGAGCGAGGCAATGAGTGTTGCCGACTACCTCTCTTCGCATGACGCTGTTGCCGCGCTGAAGACGCATGATCGTCTGGTGGAACGCTACAGCCTACCGGGCGTCGACTTCTTCAGTCGGCTGGACACCAGGAGCCTGACCCCGGAAAGCCTGCTGCGTTATTATCAGCGCATGGTGACCGTTTCGTACAGCACCGAGACCGGGATCACGACGCTGAGCGTGCGCAGCTTTCGTCCGCAGGATTCCTACGACCTCGTCCGCAAGCTGTTGCGCTTGGGCGAGGCGCGCGTGAACGAGCTGAACCAGCGCAGCTACAACGACTCTATCGCGCTGGCGAAGCAGCAGTTTGCGGCGGCTGAGAAGAACCTGGCGGATGTTCAGGGCCGAATGACGCAGTTCCGCCAATCGCGGTCCGATATCGATCCGCTCATTACGGGGCGGGCGCAAATTGCGCTGGTCAGCGGCCTGAACGAGCGCCTTGCGGCGGCGCGTGCCCAGCTCAATGTGATGCGCGGAAGCATCAGTCCATCCAGCCCCCAGTATCGTGCCATGGTGGCGACGGTGGCTGCACTTGAAGGGCAGGTCAGCGCGGCGTCAGCCAAGCTCACGGGGCCTAGCGACGCAATCGCGACGGATATCGGCGGATATGAGCAGCTCAAGTTGCAGCAGGAGTTTCTCGCAAAGCGGTATGAGGCGGCGGCAGCGGCCCTTGCCTTGGCACGCGAACAGGCACAGCGGCAGCAGCTCTATGTAGTTCACGTCGTGGAGCCAAATACGCCGGTAAAGAGCCTGTACCCCGAACGGTGGCGAGTCACGCTGACGGTGCTTATTGCAACGCTGCTGGTATACTCGATCAGCTGGTTGATCGCTGCGGGTGTGCGTGAGCACGCTTCCTGAGTTGGGCGCTGGTCTAGCCGGTCGGAACGACGAGCTTCTGATCGGCACTGGCGCTGGTGGGACCTTGCGGTAGTTGGCCGTACGGCGGGTCGCTGCCCACGCGTCCCGCCGAGGGCCGAACGGAGTTGATGAACAAGCTTATGTCCAGTGGAGGTTCAGCGCCGGCGGTCCTCGATCCGTTCTCGTTTCATGGCCACACAGCCAGCGTTATCAAAGGCATCGGCGGCGCTACGCCGAACGCCGATCCGACCTACGCGTTCCACACCGAGTATGTGCGGCTAGCCCGGGGCAGGGCAAATTTCGCCATTCATCTTCCCGATCTCGAGGCCAAGCAGGGGACGCTCGTGCTGCGCGTGCATCTGTTGCCGGACGAGCCGGGGTCGGTAGCTTCGATGGTGACGAGTGAGCGCATCCAGCTCAATCGGCTCGCACAAAATGGCGGGCACGTCCAAGTAACGTTCGAGGCGTTTCGCTCCGCGCGCTATGCCTTGATGGGGCTGGTCGCCGGACAGACCGATGCGTCCGCCAGCGATCTGCGCGTCACGGTTGAGCGATTGTACGACGAGACGGCGATCGATCTGGAGGATCGTGGCGACGGCGCACCGACGCGGTTCGGCAACTTCACCGGTTTCAAGAAGGCGGCGCACATTATCGCAGTCGAGGCGCCGACACTGGGCGCGCCGACGTCGCAAATCGCGACCCGCGCGCAACTAGACGAACCCATCTTCGAACAGCAGCGACGCGCGCTTGGCCTGGGCGGTGCGGACGAACTTGCGGCCTGGTCCGCCGTGTATCAGTGGCAGGCGCTCGCTGTCTTCGAGATGGCTCAGGCAGGTGCGCGCGGTCTGCTGGTTGGCAGCAACAGCGACCACCTCGCTGCGCTGCTGGCAGCACAGGGCTGCGCCCTGACCGTTCGCAGTGGCGGAGCGTCGCCTTCGGAGGGGGCGGATCTGCAACAGGCACTTCATCAAGGTGACCTGCTCGACTTCGATTTCGTATGTTCGGCCTGGCTCGAACCCGGGCTGGATCCGGACGCAGTGCAGCGCATGATCGAGTCCTCCTTCGGTTGCTTGCGGCCATCGGGTCTGGCAGTGCATGTCGTCGGCACCGGGGCCTATGGTCCAGGCTTTAGTCGCGCCGCTCTGGAGCGGCTTTCCCTCAACATGTTGTCAAAGGGCCACGATGTCGCTCGATTACGGTTGGCGCCTCACCGACCAGAGTTTGACTGCGAGCCCGGCGCGGCCGGTTTTATCGCGCGTCGAACTTCCCGCTGGCTATAATGTCAGCGCACGTCCGTAACCGTTGCAACTCACGTACTGTGTCGAAAGATTTGATCTATGACTGCTAAGCTGACGTCGACCGACCGCGAGAAGATGAAGCTGCTGCTCAGTCTTGTCGACGAGCAGTCTCGGCCGAACATCAATGCGCTTTCAGAGCTCGTGAAGAACTTGCCGCTCGCCTATCTGAATATCAAGACCTTAGGCTACGATCTTGCGCGTAGGCTGTCGGAGGTAACGCCGCTTCCGTCGGGGGACCAAGAGCCCGGCTATCTTGGCCTGCCGTGCAAGACATCGATTCAGGCGGACATCGAAAGCGCTTGGTCCGCCTACTGGTGCCGCGAACTCCAAATCCCGGTGACCTATCATCGCAAAGTGTGGGAGTTGGTGTACGTACTGCAAGTGCTGCATGAGCACGGTCATCGTCGCGCGGGCGCTCGGGGACTTGGTTTCGGGTGCGGGGTCGAGCCGCTGCCGAGCTATTTCGCCTCTCGTGGCATTGATGTGACAATGACCGACATGGAGCCGGACCGTGCCCAAGCTGCAGGCTGGGCGACAACTAGTCAGCACACTGCTAACTTAGAGCTGGCTTACCATGCACATCTTGTTGATCGAGCGACCTTCGACGAGAAGGTAAGTCTCCGCTATGTCGATATGAATTCTATTCCCGCCGACCTACAGGATTATGACTTTTGCTGGTCGGTGTGTGCGCTAGAGCATCTCGGTTCCATTCAAAAGGGGCTCGACTTCATCAGGAATTCGCTCAAAGTATTGAAGGTCGGCGGGGTCAGCGTACATACGACGGAGTTTAATATCAATCCCGACGGTCCGACGATCGACAATTGGGGAACCGTTCTTTTCCAGCGCCACCATTTCGAGCAGTTGGCCGGCCGGTTGGTTGCGGAGGGCCACCGCGTGGCGCCGCTCGATTTTTCGCTTGGGGACAAGCCTTTCGATCGCTTCATCGATCTGCCGCCCTTCCATCACGACCTCCCCGGTGCGATCACGGACTGGCTCGGTGCGCCACAGCATCTGAAGGTGGCCGTCGACGGCTTTCCTGCAACCTGCTTCGGCTTCATCGCCTGGCGTGGCGTGTGAGCAGGAACGTGCCGGCCGGGAACGCGGCCCGCCCGCCCGCTTCAAAGATGCCACTGCGGATGGCGAAGCTTATCCGATTGCGCTTTGGTCTCCCTTACGCTCGTCGGGGGGATGCGGCGCGTCTGCGCAACGAGTGGCTTGAGGCGGTCTATCAATATCGCCGAGCGATTGATTGGTTGCCATGGCGCGAGGATCTGAAGATCCAGATCGGTAATTGCTTGCGGGCGTTTGGTGATATTGAGGGCGCCCTGTCCGCCTATCATTCGGTGGGTAGCGTCGCGGATCGTGCCGCCGCGCTGGCGGAAGCGGCTGAGGCGCACAAGCTGGAGGGGTTCCGCCGGCACGCGTTCCACGTGACCGCGGAGGCGGGCGAGCTGCCCGTACCGATCGATGTGCAGCCTCTCACTGTCCAGGCGTCGGCATTGCCGCGAAGAGTGAAGCGGTATTCTGGAGATGCCAGGGCGATGCTGGGCACGCTTGGCAATACCTCCGGCGTACCCCGTCGGCTTGCCGGTGGCGCCATTGCGGCGGTGAAGCTCGACCAAGTCGGAGCAATGACCATGGAACGCGACGGCGTTCCTGAACCGCTGCTCTGCGGGGTCGTTGCGCTGAGGGGACGGGTCCTGTCGGTCATGCCCGTGGATCATGTCGAGCTGTGGTCCGGCTCGGGCGTGGGTGAGCAACTGCTCATGCGTGTCGCCACTCGGCCCGCCCAGCTCAACCGCGCATTGAAGCTACAGGTCTTCAATCTCTGGTTCGACAGTGCTCGGTTGCCGCCTGGCCGTCATTGGCTCAGCATCAAGGCAGGGACGCGCATCGAGCCGGCCGGCCTGTACGTGAACGTCGGCGTCTTCAAAGACGATGAAAAGCTTGCGCAGTCGAACGCGTATGTTCCTTCCTCGACTCGCCCGGACGAGGATTGCGATACCTATGTCCGGGGATTGCCTGCGCTGATCCGTCCGGCACGTCGAAGTCTCTTCTCCCGCCCAGTCCAGTCGATTCTGGCAGTGCGGGCCGATCAACTCGGCGACGTGTCCGCATCGCTGCCCGCCTTTGCGCGGCTTCGCGCCCTGTTTCCGGAGGCGTCGATCACTGCGCTGGTCCAGCCTGGCCTGCGCGACATCGTCGAGGCTAGCGGCGTCGCTGACAGGGTGCTGACGGTTGCCCTGGACTATGATCCGTCGACGGAAAGGCGATGCCTGCGCGAGGCAGAACAAGCGCGTCTTGCCGAGATGTTGAGCGGCGGCCGCTTCGATCTTGCTATCGATCTTTCGCCCGGTGATGAAACGCGGCCCCTCCTGCTACTTTGCACCGCGGAGGTCTTGGTCGGCTTCAATCCCGATCGGTTCACCTATCTTGACTTTGGCATCTCCGTTCGCTCGCGTGACAAGGTAAACCTTCTGGAAAAGGTTTCGCACGCCAAGACAGTTTCCATGCTGATCGAGGCGATGGCGATTGCGGCGCAACCGGCGATGCAGAATGTTCCCAGCGTGGAATTGGGTGCGGCCATCCTGTCGGGGTACGGCCTTGAGCACGGCAAGTACGTCGTTCTTCATACGGGCTCGCGGCATCCAATCAATCGCTGGCCCCTTCAGCAATATGTGGAACTAGCGCGGCGGCTGCTCGAAAAGACCATATTGCAGGTCGTCATGTTTTTTGACGACGCAGATTCGAAGAGCAAGGTGGCCAGCCAAATCGTGCAGGACGGCCTGCACTTGTGCGATAAGATGCCACCGGCCAGCTTCGATGCAATCCTGTCCAGTGCGGGACTGGTTATCGCGAACGACTCCGGTCCGAAGCATCTTGCCGCCGTTCGCGGTGTTCCCACGGTGAGCCTGCACGTGGGGCGCCTCAACTGGAACGAATGGGGGCAGGATGGGTCTGGTGTGATCGTGAGCAAGCGCGTTCCCTGCGCGGGCTGCGCCCTCAACGATGTCGTACTCTGCGGCAAGGAAGCGTTGTGCCTGACGAGTATTACGGTCGAAGAGGTGCTAACGGCCTCCGAAGAGGCTTTAGGCCTCCCAGTAGGCACTCTCAGGTGATATCCTGCCTGGGGCCTGATTAAACCGCGGGGCGAGTCCGGGAAGAGTTTGTCAATGTCGAAGTGGAAGCGAGATGGAGATTTTGCAGCTGCGCGTACTATCTTACTCGCTATCATTGTTCGCGATGACGCGATCGATCGGCTCACGACCGATGCTGGTGCGGCTCCGCTCCAACAGGCGCGGCAGGTGACTGCACGGCTCTCATGAGGCAAGCAGCACGCTACTCAAATTGTTTGTTGTTTGCGTCGGTTGCCACGGTGACCTGCTCGCTCTGTCCGAGCGTTTCAGCGTGTGACCCTTTTCGGATTGCGTGCCACAAACATCTTGCCGCGGTTCGACAGCTGAGTCCGCCGTGACGCGCAGCCATAAACCGAACACGCGAATCGATCTATAAAGAATGATACATCCATGCCGGTCTCCTCCTCCGACAGGAATGCCGAACCAGGATCAGACTGAGAGGTAATCTATCGCCGATGCAATCCACTCTAACGCAAAGATCAAAAGTGATCTCGAACGCCGAGGAGGCTTTGGCAAGCTGGCATGGAACCTAAGGTTTATCATATTGCGTTCGTTGAACGTCTAGGACGTTTGGTACAAAAGTGTGAACATACATTTACTTGGAGTAAGGAGTTGAGCGCGCTGTGAGCAGCGATAGAGCGGGCGCGCGGTCTAGTAGCCGGCTGGGCATTATCATACTTGGCATGCATCGGTCTGGCACAAGCGCATTGACGAGGGCCCTCAATCTGCTTGGTGCTCATCTCCCGAACGATCTAATTGGACCGGCCGATTCGAATGAAACGGGGCACTGGGAGCCCAGCGCGGTCGTCTCCTTCAACGAGGAACTGCTTGCGTCGGCGGGCTCTCGTTGGGATGATTGGCGGCCACTCTCTTTGGCATCGGTGGATTCCTCGGAAAGCGCGGAATTCCTAGGTCGCGCACGCACTCTTCTGCGCCAGGAGTACGAGTCCTACCCCCTCATTGTACTAAAGGATCCAAGAATCTGCAGACTATCGCGATTTTGGTTCCTTGCTATGCAATCAGAGGATATCGAAACTCGCGCCCTACTACCAATTAGATCCCCTGAAGAGGTCGCCAGCTCGCTTCAGCAGCGCGATTTGATCGTGAGCGGTTACGCTCACCTGCTCTGGCTCAGGTACACGCTCGACGCTGAACATGGTAGTCGTGGGATTATTCGGGCGTTTTGCAGATATGATGACCTTTTGGAAGATTGGGAAGCGGTCGTGAAAAGAATGGAAGACCGCTTGGGCATCAGATTCCCCAATCGATGTCCTGCAGTGGAAGCGGAGATCACCGGCTTTCTGACGGTTCGGCACCGTCATTTCTCGACGAAGTTTGAACAAAAGCCAATTAAAGACGAAGTCCATGCTTGGGCGAGCGAAGTGTTTTCGATTCTTTGTCGGTGGAGCGTCGAAGGTGAGACCTCTGAAGGGCGAAGGCGACTAGACCAAATCAGAAATAAGTTTGATGCAGCGTCGGCTGCATTTGCTCAGATCGGCATTGTGGGAGGGCCGGTTCCTGGGCAATCAGGTGCTGGTCTGGCGAGAATTCGACAGCTTGAGGCCGAATTAGAGACCAGCCAAAGGGCGGTGGTAGCTCAGGCGGATGTCGCTCTTCGGAGTCAAAGTCAATCAGCTGAGTTGCAACTGGTGCAGTGGGAGCGAAGTCAATTATTTACTCGAGCGCGTGCCGAGGCGGAAGCGGAGCGTGGTCGGAGGGAGGCTGCTGAACACGAGCAGAAAAACCTTGCAGACGCCCTTGATATTGCGCGAGGTTCAGCCAAATTTCTTCAAGAGAAGCTGGATATACTATTAGTTAAGTACGACGATGTCCATCGTGGAATGGAACTTCTCCGTGAAGAGCTATTAGTGTTGGAAATTCGTGAGGCTGCCGCGATTAATGAGATTAATAAATTATCGGAACAGATTTTAGCACTTCATAATGCCGCCTACGAATCGCAGCGGCTCTGCGATCAATTGGCCCGAGAACGCGATGGCGCCTTAGCGGAATCTGAAGCGCGCCTGGGCAGAGTCGATTGGCTCCTCAAAGTTAACGCGTCTATACTCGCAGCTCCAGCATGGTGGTATCTGTTGCCGCACCGATTGAAGATGCACAAAATAGAGCAATCGCTTTCAAGGCAAGAGCTGTTTGACGAGTGCTCTTACCTCGCAATTCATCCTGACGTGGCAGCGAGCGGCTCAAATCCGCTTGAGCACTATCTTCTCCATGGCATTCGAGAGGGTCGCCGGCAGCGGTAGTATCGATTCGATGGGTCGTCGTCTGATCGCGGGCTGTTTGTAAGGCTGTTCAGCAGGCCGCCTTGTTGCATCGTCGATAGCCGGGATGCTTGCCGCATTTGACGAGGGCGTTGGTGGTGCAGGAAGTCTCGGGCTCTACGACCAGTCATACGAGCACTCTGACCTGCCCCCCGCTGGTCCCCGCAGTTATAACGAGAGTCCACCGGTTTGATATTCGTGCTGGGCCACCGGC
>NZ_ALBQ01000007.1 GCF_000282895.1 Sphingomonas sp. ATCC 31555 | reverse complement strand
CCGGCACCGCGTCGATCGGTAGCCGGTAGAGGGAAAAGGCGCCGATGGCGGCGACGATGACGGTGAGGAGCAGGACTAGCCAGCGCTTCTCGACCGCCCAGGTTACGATACGGGCGATCATGGCTTAATCCTCGTGGCTCGCTTCGCCCTTGCCGATCTCGGCCTTGAGCGTGAAACTTCCGGTGGTGGCGATCTGTTCGTTGCCGGTCAGGCCCGACCGGACGATCACCGTGTCGCCCGACGCATCGCCGAGCTGGACCGGGGTCGCCTTGAAGCCGGTGGGCGTGCGCACGAACACGACCGACTTGCCCTCGAAACTCTGGACCGCCGTCGTCGGCACGCGGACCGCCCCGCTGCCGCCGCTGCCCGTGAGCTGCACGGCTGCCGTCACAGGCTCGCCGACCCGCCATTCGCCACCGCGATTGTCGAGGGTGGCGAGCGCAGGCACGAGCCGCGTCTGCGGATCAAGCGCCGGCGACACGAAGGTCACGCGGGCGGTCGCCTGACGGCCTGCCGCCTTCACCAGCACCGTATTGCCGGGACGCACCCGGCCCGCATCCTCGGGCTTGAGATTAAGCGCGATCGACACCTGGCTCAGGTTGGCGATGCGATAGAGTTCGGCATCCGCCGCGACCGTTTGTCCCAGCGTCACGGGGCGCGCAATGATCTGGCCCGAGATCGGCGCGGCAATGCCGAGCCGGTTGAGCCCGCCGCCGCCGACACCCGCCGCCGAAACCATGCTCTGCGCCTGCGTCAGGGCGATCCGCGCCTCCGTCGCCGCTGTGCGGGCGGCGATCAGATCCTGTTCAGGGGAGACTCTCTGCGCGAACAGCCGCTGTTCGCGCGCGAGGTTCGAATTAGCGAGCTGAAGCCGCGCCCGCGCCGCCTCGACCTCGCCCTTGATCTGCGCCGCCTCGCGGCTTTCGATGACCGCAATGGTCTGGCCGCGTCCGACCGATTGGCCGAGGTTACGGGTGAGCGCGACCACGCGTCCCGCAATTGCGGCCGAGACGACCTGCGTTCCCTGTGGGTCGCCCTCGATGATCGCGGGCAGCTCGATCGTCCCGGCCCCGCCGATGATCGGCCGTCCGACCTGGACGCCCGCTGTGGCGATCTGGTCGGCACCCAATGTGACGACGCCTTCACCGGCATGACCGCCTTCAGCACCGCCCTTTTCCGTGCCCGCTGCCGTCTCATTGGCAGCTGCGCCTTCGGCAGTTGCCTCGTTTCCGCCATCCTTGCCGCCGCAGGCAGCCAAGAGCAGGGCGAGCGACGCCGCGCCCGCGAGATAAAAGCTCTTCATCACTGATTCCCCCCATTGGGCGCACGAGCGGTCAGTCGCTCCACTTGCGCGCGGGCATTCTGGTACTTGGCAAGCGCATCGATCGCGGCGACCCGCGTCTCGGCGAGTGTGCGTTCCGCATCGAGCAATTCGAGCTGGCCGAACTTGCCCTCGCGATAACCGATCCGCGCGATGCGGGCCGCCTCCTGTGCAGCCGCCAGCGCCGGCCCCGACGCCGCACGAGCCGTCGTTGCGGCATTGGCCGCCTGCGCCTGCGCGTCCGTGATCGCCTGTTCGATGTCGAGCGCGGTCACGCGACGTTGTGCATCCGCCTGCGTCCGCTGCGCGGTCGCCTGCGCGATCGCCGCGCGACCATTGTTGAACACCGGGATCGGGATCGACACGGTGAACACCGCCGCCATGTCATTGGTCGCTTCCAGTCGGCGGATCGCAGGCCCGACATTGAGGTCAGGGACGCGATTGGCGCGCGCAAGCCGCACGCCCGCTTCCGCGATCGAGAAATCCGCGTTCGCCGCCGCCAGCGCGAGCGTGCCGGTCGCCTCGACCGGTGCCACCGGCCCATAAATGTTCGCCCCCGGCAGGCGATCGAGCAGCGTGTCATCGAGCGCACCGTCAATCGGTCGACCGATCCGGCGCGCCAGATTGGCCCGCGCCGCCTCCGCCAAGCGAAGCTGCCGCTCCACATTGGCGTCGGCATTGATGCGCGCGACATCTGCGCGCTGTTGCTCGAGCGGGGAGGCCCGCCCCGCCTGCACGCGAACGCTCGCGGCCCGCAGCGCGTCGCTGGCGATCCGGGCCTGGTCGCGGGCTGTTGTAACCCGGCGATCGGCCGCGACCGCCTCGACATAAAGCTGCGTCACCTGAAGCCGGACATCTGCCGCGATGATCGCGGCCTGGATCTCGGCCCGGGACAATTGCGCATTGGCGACCGCGACGCGGGCGCCGCGCTTGCCGCCTAGCTCGATCGGGATCGCAAAGCCGACCGTGGATTCCGCGCTGCGGACCCCACGATACGGCCCCGAGCCGATGACATTCTCAACCTGGCCTTGGACAACCGGGTTGGGCCGCAGTCCGGCGACCGTGCGGCCCGCACGGGCCGCATCGACCGCGGCTGTCGCCGCTTCGGCAGCAGGGGCCGAACCGCCCGCTGCACTGACCGCTTGGTCAAGCGTGTAGACCGGCGCGTCCTGCGCAAAAGGCGCGGACGGTCCGACCTGCGCCTGCGCCATAGTGGCGCACGACGCTGCGGCCAGCATGGCCGAGAGGATACGATGCATGAAAATAGGACTCCTGACGATGATCGACAGGGGCGCGCCAACGCACGCCCAAATCGGACGTCAGGCTTGGGGGGGCCTCAAATGGACCATGCCGGTGCGGCCGTCGAGCGACGCAGAGGCGGAGATTGTCGGCTTGGGCACTGTGAGGACGGGGGTATATTCCATCGTCGTGCGCGCAGGCGCGCCGACGTCGTGTCCGTGACAATAATTGTGATGATGCGGGACATTCTTGTCCGAATCCGATGGCACTTGATCGATGTCGCCATCGGTATGGATTGTGAACTCGACGCCCGCGATGCTTCCCCCCGCCAGATCGGCGGCATGAGCCATGCCGGAGAAGCTGGTGAGGACCAGCATCAGGCATGTCAGGAGAGGCAAAAAGGCTCGCACGAACCCGCCCTTACCACGGAGAGGTTTCCATGTCATTGCAATAACTCGCGAGCCGGTGCCTTCGCGGCACGCCATGCCGGCCAGGCTTCCCCAAGCACGCGCCATGCCGAGCGCAGGAAGATCACGGCGATCAACCCGCCGACGATGATGTCCGGCCAAGCCGAGCCGGTCAGGCCGACCAATCCGGCAGCCGCGAGAACCCCGACGTTTGACGCGACATCATTGCGCGAGCACTCGAACGTGCTCGACATGTTCACATTCTCACGACGGAAGCGCCAGAGCAGCGCGAGGCAGATTAGGTTCGCAACCAGCGCGGCGCTGCCAACCCCGAGCATCAAGCCCGATGCCGGAGGAACGCCGTTCGCAATCTTGTCAGCGATCTCGAAAATGACCGCGACGCCGAAAGCCAGGATGATGCCACCCTTCGCCAGTGCTGCCCCCGCCCCCCAGCGCGCACCCCGATGCAATGCATAGAGACTGAGCGCATAGACCACCGCGTCGCCGAACATGTCGACCGAATCCGCCATCAAGGCAGAGGAACGCGCGACGACGCCGCCGCCAAACTCGACCACGAACATCGCGAGATTGATGAGCATCACGATGATGAGCACGCGGCGCTGCTCGGCCTTGCGACCAAGTTCCGCGATCGTGTCGCGTTTTGATGAGCAACATGCGTCTGCCATTATCGAAGCTCGATTCGTGGATCAGACGCCCTATATGAACCCTCATCCTACTAGAGGGTCAAGAGGTTCGGCGATGAAAATCGGTGAGATCGCAAAGCGCACTGGGTTGAAGATAGAGACGGTCCGTTTCTACGAGGCAGAAGGGCTGGTTCCCGCTCCCATCCGTAGCGGTGGCAACTATCGACTCTATGATCGCTCGCACCTTGATCGCCTGTCGTTCATCAAACGCTCGCGTGATCTGGGTTTCACCCTGGATCAGGTTCGTGCGCTCCTGCGGCTTTCAGATGATCCGCGCGGTTCCTGTGCCGAGGCCGACCAGATAGCTGCGGTCCACATCGCGGAAATCGATCGCAAGCTGGCCGACCTTACAGCGCTGAGGTCGGAAATCGCGCAGTGGGGTGACACCTGCAACGCCAGCATCGTTGCCGAATGCAAGGTTATCGACGCCCTGTCGCATTGAACCAAACCAAGTCGGGCGCGACCCTGCCGGGCACGGCTCTATCGGCGCCCTGGCGTACGCCGACCGAGCCACCGTGCCGGCGTCTCGGCCCAAAGGGTAACGATCCTCGCGTGAGGTGTGCCACATGGCACACCTGTCGCCGCTGCCCGATGGGCGCGACTTCACTCGCCTAGCGCCGCGGCCCTCCCCCGGAGGCCCGCCAGCGCGGGGAACAACAAGGGCTGCTGCCCTTTCGTTCCCGAAGGAAAATAGACGCCCCCGTGTTGTCCGCCAAGCGCGGCACCCGACGCCCAGATGGGCGTCGGCCGCGCTAGGGCGGCCTGCCCGCGCCAAGGCCATCGATTTTCCTCCTCCCTCCCCATCCCGCTCCTCGCCGGAGAGGCAGACCCGGTTGCTGCGGCAACCGGCTTTCAGCCGCAGGAAGAAGGAGAAAGGACAATGGCTTACACCCGATACAAGGGCGATCCCTACTGGAAACGGGCCAAGGTGGGCGGGACCAGTGCAGACGGCACCCCCTACGCCAAAGGCGACCGCGTGTTCTTCTATCCACGATCCGGCGCGACCTATGCAGGCGACGCCGCGTCCCGCGCATCAGCCGAGTTCGACGAGCTGGCAAGCCTCGAAGGCTGACCCTTTCCCCCCAATCGACACCACAGATCACAGGAGTTTCATCATGGGTATCACCACCATCAAGCTGTCGCAGCTTCGCCTTTCCCCGCTCAATCAGCGGCGCGTGAAGCCTTCCGCCGTGGAAGCGATGGCCGACGACATTGCCGCGCACGGCCTGTTGCAGAACCTTGTCGCCTACGAGGACGAGGGCCTGTTCTATGTGTTCGCCGGAGGGCGGCGCTATCGGGGCCTCAAGGAACTGGCGAAGCGCAAGCGGATCAAGAACAGCGACACCTTCCCCGTCGAGGTCCGCACCAAGGAAGAGGCCATCGAACTGTCGCTCGCGGAGAACTTCCAGCGCGAGGACATGCACCCCGCCGACAGCATCCGCGCCTTTGCGGCACTGCGCGACACTGGCATGGACGCCGAGGAAATCGCAGCCCGGTTCGGTCAGGCAGTCAGCTTCGTCTACAAGATGCTTCGCCTTTCCGCGCTCGCACCCACGCTGATCGACCTGATCGCCAAGGACCAGTTGTCGCTTGAGGCGGCGCGCGCGCTCACCCTCACCGAGGATCACGACCAGCAGATCAAGGTCTGCAAGGCGGCGAATGGTCACGCCCACACCATCCGGCGGATGCTCACCACGGAGAAGGTGGACACCACCAGCGGTGCGTTTCTTTTCGTCGGACGCGATGCCTATGAGGCGAAGGGCGGGACGATCACGGTGGACCTGTTCAGCCAAGGAGCGGAGGGCTTTGCCGACCAGCCCGAGCTTGTGCAGGAACTGGCCGAAGAAAAGCTGGACGGCATTGCGGATGAATATCGAGCGATCGGTTGGCACGAGGTCCGCGCCACGCTGGAACGGCCCTATGATCTCTACATGAAGGGCAGCATCTATCCGGCCACCCGCGAGCCGACCGAGGACGAGGTGGCGCGGCTTGCCGCCATCGATGCCGAAATCGAGGCGATTGCCGAGGCCGAGGGCGAAGATAGCGACGGCATCGAGCCGCTGTCCGACGAGCGCGACACCATCACCGAAGGAATGCGGGCGTTCAATGCGGAGCAGGTCGCAGTCGGGGGCGTGGCGCTATGGGTTTCGCATGACGGTTCGCTCGGCAAGAGCTTCTATCGCGCCAAGGCCGAGGCGAAGCCCAAAGCGAGCAGCGGTGAACCCCAACCCCTCTATAGCAACAGCCTGTTCGCGGACCTGACCCGCATCAAGACGCAGATCGTGCAGGAAGCCGTCGCGGCCGACCCGGCGCTGGCGCTCGACATCATGCTGGACAGCCTTGCAGGCCAGTTGCTCCACGGCGCGCACAGCTACCAAATGGCCCTTGAGGTTCAGGCCAAGACGGTCGCGACCGATGTGGCCGACGAGCTTATGGCAACGAGCGACGTTCGCCCCGTCGAGGAAGTGATGGCGACCCGCTTCGCATCGATCCCCACCGAAGGCCGGTTCGACGCAATCCGCGCCATGACCAGCGACGACAAGATGGCATTGCTGGCGGGCCTTGTCGCCATGACCGTTGACGGCACTGTGTTCGCGGGTGGCTCCCCCGGCAGTCGGCATCACCATTTCGAGCAGATCGCGCGCGCGACCGGCGTGGACATCGCAGCCCGTTGGACCGCCCCCATCGCACTGTTCGACAAGATGCGACGAGCCGCGATGATCGACCTGTTGCGCGAGGAATGCGGTGCTTCCAGCGCCGAGAATTGCGCGACCATCAAGAAGAAGGGTGATCTTGCCGTCAATGTGTCGGGACGGCTTCCGGGAGGGTGGCTACCTGCCCCCATGAAGATTGGCGCGTTCGATCAGCCCGAGGCCGACCCGGAGGATTTCGACACCGACATGGACGGTGACGGGATCGAGGACGACGACATGGAGCGCGGCGAATTTGCCGACGATGAAATGGCCTGATCTGATCGGGGGGCCGGTGATAATCGGCCCCCTTCCCTCTGTCTCAGCAGCGCCCTCGCCGCCAGCGCGACAGCCATGCCCCGCATGGCTGTCGCGCCCGCTGCCCTTGCAGGCCAGCGCGCGCCGCCCGCCCACAAGGGACGGGCGGCGCGATTGCGGCTAAGTTATAGCCTCAGTCGTAGTGTGGGCCATCCACGTGCGTGCCGCTGAAATCCACGCCGCGCCGCGTCGCCACGAGGTCGAAGCGCTTGAAGAAGGCGAGGGCTTCTCCTGGCGTAACGCGCACCTCGACGGCGCGCACCGCTGCCGGAGCAGGCTCAAATTCAGCAGATCGAAGGAGGTATGCCACCAGCGACACGTCAGTCACAGGGGTGCCCCGGTTCTCTCCGGAAGCGATCCTGAATCCTACGACACGCTCGTCACTTTCGGCCTTCCCCAAGGACACCAGATAATCGGCAAGCGCCACGTTGTCGGAAATGTCCGCCGCAACAGTCCCCTTGAAATCGTTATATTGGACGCCAGCGTTGAAGGTATCCATTCCATTTCCCCGTTCTGCTATTTCGCGCGAGCCGATCTCGCTGCGCTCCTACCTAATGCTGCGCGCCGTCATTCGTCGCTTGAAACAGCCACGAGCATATAAGTCCGCGTTTAGCGCTGCCGGGAGCCGCAAAAGCAAAGGGCGGAAGACCGCTCTCCCGCCCCCTACTGGTGACGCTGGCGCAACTGCGCCGATGGTGCGGGGCCGGCCACACCAGCAGACCAGCCAACGATCAGTGCCCAGACGGTTTCGAAAGAAACAGAACAGAGCTTCATCACGTTAGTCACTGGGTTCAGGTTGGTGTTCTTGACCTTGTGCGCCTTGCGAGCGCGAGATTTTGAACGTGTAATCATAGGCAATCCCTCCATGAAGATGACGCTCGCATAGCGAAGCGCCAGGGCCAAAAAGAGGACACCGATAATCAGCCAGCCTGCGGGAATTGAACCCCCCAGCACCCCGAAGCCACGAAGGCCAGCTCCTAAGTAGGTTCGTGGGTTCGCATGTTCAATGTTCGCATAGGTGTGCCACGTGGCACACCCTCGTTCGCCATGATCGAGCGCGCTTCGAACCACGCGAACAGGTCCGCCACAGCGCGCCGGCGATAGGCATTGAGCCATCGACGACGCCGATGCTCGTCAGCATCGTGGATCATGTGGCACCGCTGGCAGAGCGCAGCCAGGTTGCGCGGGGCGTTGTCGGTCGGATCATGGTTGAGGTGGGCGCAGGCGATATAGACCCGCGTGATACGGACGATCGCCACGAGGTCTATCGCCCCGACCCTGATCCGCCTTCCGCGCCCGTCTCGCCATTGCCGACGATCCATGTCCCACCACCGTCCGTCGCCCAAGTGGAATACGCGCTGACCATGCGGGCGATGGCAATGCTCGCACCGCCCATTGGCGCGGCCGAAGCGAATGGCTCTCGACAGCTCGGGCCAGTCGATCGGGTAAAGCCAGCGATGTTCGGCCATGATCGGCATGACAATTCTATGAGTCAGCGGGAACGAGAACGAAAGCAGAAAATCACCTGATCGACCGCCCTGGTGGGCGGGCGTTGTTTGGTAGGGCTGTCCGTCAGTCTCCTCCCATCGTGAGGGACGCGGCCCGCCGCCTCAAGGATCAGCGGTCCCCCCAATTCACTGCGTAAATCGGCTCCCCCGCTGTCCGGCAAGCCGGCCGCTTCGCGGTCCTGTGACCCGGCGTTCCGCGCACCTCCCGCTGTCGTCGCCAATCACGGCAACACGGAGGTTTTCCATGTCCCATCATCGCCTGTTTGCGCAGCTCGCCTTCGAGCGTGCGCTTGGGATGGCCGCGCTCAATGCGCTGGCTCAGGCCGTTGCCGAGTGCGACCAATTCCGCGCCGTAGGCCGCGAGCGCGACCCGATCCATTTCTGGGTTCTGGCCGGTGAACTGGAAGACGTGGTGCAAGATCGCATCCGCGACGTGTTGGATGGTCCTGGCCTTGCCGTCGTCGAGCGCGGCGAGCTTTTCCATCAGCCCCGCATCGTCGAGCTGGTGATCGCCGCTCGCGACGCACGCACCGCGCCGTCATGACGGCGCGCTTGCGCGCAAGAATGCCGTGCGGAGATCCGCACCGCGCCGTCCTCGCCGCCCGCGCATCGCGCGATCGGCGCGAGGGAACACCAAGGGCGCCGCCCTTTCGTTCCCGAACGACAATCGACCGCCCGTGTAATCCGCCAAGCACGGCACCCGGCGCAAAGCGCCGACCGCACTAGGGCGGCTCGCCCGCGCCAGCAGTAGATTCTCGCTCCCCCTCCCCATCCCGTCCTCGCCGGACAGGCAGGGCCGTGAGGCCGAGCGGCCTTGCGGCCCATGCAGCAGGAGGATCAGTTATGCGCAGCCCCGAACAACTCGACACCATCCGTCGCCTGAACGATGCGGCCCGGAGCAATCCCGGCACGGCTTCCATTGCCAACGTCACGCTAGGGTTTCAGTCCCTTCCCGATGCCGACCGCTTTGCGGCACTGGCGGCGATCGTGGGATTTTCCCGGTTCGACGGAGACAATGACCCCTATGGGGAACATGATTTCGGCGCGGTCTATCGCCTCGCGACGGGAGGGTGGACGCAGGAGCGGCCCAAAGACGAGAAGACGATTGCCGAGACAGTGTTCTGGAAAGTGGATTACTACGATAATACGCTCACCTATGGCAGCGAAGTGCCGTGGGATGAGCACCAGACCAAGCGTGTGCTGACCATCATGTTAGCCAACGAATACTGATAGTTGCGGCGATCATCCCGCGCCCGAACGGGCGCGGGACATGGTGAACCGAGTGACTGCCGCGTCGAGTGATTTGTTGAGGAATCGCGCCGGGGAGAGTAAGGTTAAGATAGAAAGGATGACGCGATGGCCCAGATCGATATTGAAGCGCTGCGCGAGCGCATCCGCCAGATGGATTTCGAACGCGGCACTCCCGAACAGATCGCGCTCTGGCGCGAGGATGTCGCGGAGTCCCGCGCCAATCTCGTGATTGAAGACATGACGCCGACCATCGATGAAGACGCGATGTTCGCGATGATGCTCGACGAGGGTGTGCCTCCCGCACTCATGCCCTCGATCATCCTTAGTCTCTATCCGCCCGGAACCCGCCAGATCGCTGCCTGACATTGGCAAGCGATCCTTACACGTATCCCGGCACCGAGACGCTTCGAAACCGGCTCGGGCTCACCGATGAAAAGACGCTCATCGAAGCTGAGCGGCGCCTAACGCAGGCGCGCGGCGCAGAGGCCGCGCGCCTGACTTTTCCAGCGACGACCGACGGCTATCGCGCGCTTCACAAGCATCTGTTTCAAGACCTCTATGATTGGGCGGGGCAGGACCGGACCGTCAACATCGCCAAGGGCGGCTCGAGCTTCGCAGCCGTGCCCTATGTCGCGCGTGAACTCGACAAGCGGTTTGCCGACATGGGCGCGCAAAGCGGCTTTCGCGGACTTCCTCGAGACGAGTTTTTCGACCGGCTCGGCGACCACATCAACGAGATCAACGCCATCCATCCTTTCCGCGAAGGTAATGGGCGCACCATGCGCCACCACGCGGCGCAGCTCGCGCGCGAGGCCGGACACCCGATCCGCATCGCCGCGATCGACAAAGACAAGTGGATGGAGGCATCCCGGCACGGCTTTCTAACGGGGGATCATCGCGGCATGGCCGCGGTTCTTTCCGCAGCGGCAGTCAAGCGCGACCTCGCGCCCGAGGCGCGCATCGGTCCCGCCGGGATTGCCATGCTTCCGAACCGCGCGCCACCCGAGGGGCAACGCTATCGCGTCACCCTCGCTAAGGCGCGCGAAGAACTGGAACGCTACCTGCCCGCCGCCCGACAGCAGGCGGCCGAACGATTGCGCGAATTGATCGGAGAAAGCGCGCCATCTACTGCCATCGCGAATGCACGAACCGAGCTTGCCTATGTCCGGCACGCCAAGGGTCCGATCTACCAGTCCCACCTTTTGACCTATCTCGGCGTGCGGCAGGTCGATGCCGTCGTTACCGCCCAACAAACGCCCCTTGAGCGTGTGCGTGAGATCGGGGCCGCCCTGGGCGTGCAGATCAACGGTCAGCAATCGGCGCAGCTTCAACGCGCCGTGCGGGCGCTGGAGCGGCCGATCCTCCCCCCCGGCCATTCACCCGGGCAAGAGCGGCTTGCCGAGCTTTTCATCAAGAACACGCCCGAAAAGAACCATGCCGATCCACGCCTTTCGCCCGCGCAAGCGATTGTCGATGCCGCCATGAAGACGGCGGCCAATCGGGGTGAAAGCGCCCGCATGGTCGCAACGATCAGGGAGTCGACGCGCCAGCTCGTCGCCGATCGGATCAAGGCTGGCGGTTCACTGGACGGCGAGATCGGCCGCGCGGCGCAGGTGCAGGCACCTGCACCGCGCGATAAGGACCGGAGCCGCTAACGGCTTCATCGCGCAACGGGTATCTCCCCGATCCGGGTCGTCCATGCCGGGCTCTTCTGTGATCGCTTCGTATCGAACGACCGCGCACCGCACCCCTGCGCCGCCAAGATGACCGTGTTTCTCCCAAACCGGCTATTGAGACCATCCATTGCCGCCAACAGCGCGGGTGCCTTGGGATCGGCTGTCGCAAAGAGGTCCGCCTGCCCCGCCCCTTCCGCTGTCAGATCCTCCAGCAAGACGCCGCATTTGGTATAGACGCCTCCCGGTTGAAACATCGCTTCCATCATCTTCCCCGCGATCCCCACGATGATGCGCGGATCGTTGGTCGGCGGGGACAGCCGCGCCGATCGGGATGCCGAAGGCGGGTTCGGGCGATAACGCGAGCCATGTGCGAAGGCGATCAACCGGCTCGCCGCCAGTCCTTGCGCGCGTATCTTCTCGGCCGCACGCGCTGCGCGGCGCGCCATCGCTTCGCGCAGCTCGGCGAGATCGGAGACGGGCGCGCCAAATTGCCGCGTCACTGCGGTCGCCTTGAGCGGTTCGGGCGCCACCTTGAAGTCGTCGCACTCGATCCCACCCAGCTCGCGCACGAGCCGTTCCAGCACCACCGTTCCCACATCGCGTGCGACCGCCGGAGGTAGCGCGGCCAAGTCCGCCGTCGTCTTCACACCGAGCGGGCGGAGCCGCGCTGCCAGCGCGTGCCCGATGCCCCACACTTCTCCTACCGGCCATTGGTCGAACAGACGCCGGCGCAGCTCGACGTCGTGGAGATCGACCACCCCTCCCCACACCTTCTCGGTCGCCTTCGCCAAGGCGTTTGCCACCTTGGATAACGTGCGGGTCGGACCCAAGCCGATCCGGGTCGGCAGGCCGACCGATCGCGCTATATCCTCGCGGACCGCGTGCGCGGCCACGACGTTGCCGAGGCCGTCCGGCAGCACCGGCAGCCGGAAAAAGCTTTCGTCGATCGAGTAGATCTCCACCATATCGGAGTGATCGGCGATGACCGCGTTGAAGCGTCGATTGAGGTCGGCATACAGTTCATAATTGCTCGATCGGAGCTGGATTCCGTGGCGTTTGATCCGATCGCGCATCTTGAAGACCGGGTCGCCCATACGGACGTGCAGCGCCTTCGCCTCTTCACTGCGCGCGATCGCGCAGCCATCGTTGTTGGACAAGACGATGACGGGCACATCGCGCAGGGCCGGATCGAACAATCGCTCCGCGCTGACGTAGAAATTGGCTATGTCGACGATTGCCCATGACACGGCGCTAGCGTCGATAGTCGCGGACGCCGGTCCGCACGACACCCCATATCTCCACCCCTTCCACGGGTGTCGGCTCGTAGATTTGCTGCGCGTTCCGCGCTTCCAGGAGGAGGTCGCCGCGTCTCCGGCAGAGCTGACGGCACACGAAGCCGCCATCCACGATCGCAATAACGATATGCCCCTCGACGGGGCGCGTGTCGCGATCGACCACCACGACGTCGTTGTCGTGGATGCCAGCGTCGATCATGCTCGATCCGCTGATGCGGAAGACGAAACTTGCCGCCCGATCGAGCCGCAGCAACTCGATCAGGCTTATGGCGTCGTCCTGCCAGTCTTGGGCAGGGCTTGGAAAGCCGGCTCCTGCTGCACCAACGATCCGGAGAATGGTCCCCTGCGGCACGTCGGCAAGCGGGACCGGCTGCATCAGAGGCAGCATCAGAGATTCCCTTCACCCTCCATTGTAACACTCGCGCGAACGAAAGGGGAACAGGAGAGTTGAACCATTCGCCGCAACGCGGGGGACGGTTCCTCTTGCGACCGTCGCGACAGATGGCACGATGCGCGTTCAAGGAGATCACGATGCCCGCCACCAACGTCAATACCGCCAGCGCCGCAGAACTCGACGCTGTTCCGGGTCTCAATGGGCATGGCCCGGAGATCGTGCGCTACCGCGAGGAGCGCGGCGGCTTCAGCGATTTGCGCCAACTGGAGGAAGTGCCCGGACTTGCCGGAAAGGTCGACGGCAGCAGCGCGGCCCTTACCGTGGGCGACGCGAATTGAGAGACGAGCATGAGTGACACGGACGCAGATGACGACGACGATGGCGCCTATTATGTCGTACCCGAAGAGGCGATCCAGTATCTGCCGCGAGAATGGCAAGAAGCGATCTACGCGCGTGCCGAGGACGGTCGCAAAGTCTTGGAAGCCGCCGACAAGGAGCTGAAACAGCTCTCGCGACTATCGCTGTCCTTCTACCACGTGACGGTCCTGAAGCACATCAGGGACAAGCTGGCCGTCTATCGTTTCAAGGCGGATATGGCCGCGTTCCTCGAATTGGACATGCTAACGACCGCCTTCGTCGCCACCTATGTCCGGCTTCACACCGGAGGGAGCGGCAGCGGCTTCGCTCGCGACGCGCTGCCCGAGGCGTTGCGCAGCGCCCATGACGAAATCATCGATATGCGGAACAAGCGATATGCCCATGTTGCAGAACACGATTCCGTCAACGATGAAATGGAGATCCAGGAGGATGAAGGGCGCTTCATCGTCAATCTAGGCTTCCGCTTCGGGTTCTATATCGGAGGGTCGAACGACTGGACGAAGCTCGTCGATGCGCTCGACGAGATATTCGCCGAGCGAGGTCAAAAGATCGTCGAGCGGCTTCAGGCCAGGACCGGTAGAGAATGGTCGATCGCGCAAGGCCCCCCTCCCGACGCGACGCCGACCTGACTGGAGGGGGCGCAGCCGGCACGGGGTCTAAGGATCGGTCCTTAGCGTGTCATTCCGCCCCGAGCCGGAACCGATTGAGGTGCATAGATTGCGTGACGGGTTAGGTGACACCGCTCGATGCCGATCGAGCCGGACAGGCGCTCCGTCACACATACGCACGTTTGCGGATCGTCCCGTTTCTCCATCTTCAACTGGCCATGTTGGGAAAACCCATTGGGGAACAGACTTGGGAAAACCGTGCAGTCGCGACGCGCGCGATCAGCGCAAACTCCCCGGCTGTCTCGCTACGGGTTCCCAATCGAGAAAGGCGTCAGGACTGTGGCGCGGTCGCGATGTTCGACAGGTCCGTGGCCGGATTGATCGGCATCCCGGCCTCCCTGCGCTCCGAGTAGCGATCGATAAGCTGGACGGTGTGGGGGCGCAGCAGGACGGTAAAGCGCACCAGTTCCTCCATCAAGTCCACGATCCGATCGTAATAGCTAGACGGCTTCATGCGACCGGCGTCGTCAAACTCGTTGAACGCCTTAGCGATGCTCGATTGGTTGGGGATCGTCACCATCCGCATCCATCGGCCCAACACGCGCAGCGTGTTGACGCTGTTGAACGACTGCGACCCGGCCGACACCTGCATCACGGCGAGCGTGCGGCCCTGCGTCGGACGCATCCCACCCATCGAGAGCGGCAAGTGGTCGATCTGCAACTTCATGATGCCGGTGATCTGTCCGTGCCGTTCGGGGCTGCACCATACCTGCCCTTCCGACCACATCGATAGCTCGCGCAACTCATGGACGGCCGGGTGATCGTCGCCAGCGTGCTGATCAGGTAGCGGGAGGGTGGACGGATCGAAGAGGCGCGTTTCGCAGCCGAAAAAGCGGAGCAGACGCGCCGCTTCCTCGACGCACAGCCGGGAATAGGATCGTTCGCGCAGCGAGCCATAGAGCAGGAGAATACGCGGCGCCGGATCGATCGCGCCCAGCCCCAGCGCCGGCCGCTGGATGGCATAGGCGGTATCGAGTGCCGGCAGATATTCGGGGTCGGCAAGGTCGCGAAGGGGCATCAGGTAAGTCCGATCCGCAGCGCGAGCGCGGCAAGGGTGATGAGCAGGACGGGCACGGTGAGCGTGACCCCGACCCGGAAATAATAGCCCCATCCGATCCGCACGCCCTTCTGCCCCAAGACGTGCAGCCACAGCAGCGTGGCGAGTGAGCCGATCGGCGTCAGCTTGGGGCCGAGATCGCAGCCGATCACGTTGGCGTAGATCATTGCTTCCCTGATCGCGCCCGTCGCGTGGGTCGCGTCGATCGAGAGCGCGCCTAACAGCACGGTCGGCATGTTGTTCATCATCGACGACAAGACGGCCGCGATCACGCCCGTTCCCAGCGCCGCGCCCCACACCCCGCCTTGGGCGGGGCGGTCGAGCAGCGCCGCCAGATGATCGGTCAGGCCCGCGTTCCGCAGGCCATAGACGACCAGGTACATGCCGAGCGAGAATATGACGACCTGCCACGGCGCGCCGCGCAGCACCTTGCCGGTCTGGATGACATGGCCTCGCCCCGCAGTCACCAGCAGCAAGATCGCGCCGGCAACGGCTACGGCGCTGACCGGGACGCCGAGCGGTTCCAGCAGAAAGAAGCCGGCGAGCAGCAGGGCAAGGACGATCCATCCGGCGCGGAAGGTCGTGGTGTCGCGGATTGCGGCACCGGGCGCACGCAGCGCGGCCACGTCGTAATTTCGCGGTATATCACGTCGAAAGAAGATCAGCAGCGCGCCCAGTGTGGCGGCAATCGACACCAGATCGACCGGCACCATCACGGCTGCATAGTCACCGAACCCGATCTTGAAGAAGTCAGCCGACACGATGTTAACGAGGTTCGACACGACCAGCGGCAGGCTTGCGGTGTCGGCGATGAACCCGGCCGCCATGACGAAAGCCAGCGTCGCCTTGTCCTTGAACCCCAGCGCCCGCAGCATGGCGATGACGATCGGTGTCAGGATCAGCGCCGCACCATCATTGGCGAATAGCGCGGACACCGCCGCGCCGAGCAGCACGGTCAGGACGAACAGCCGACGACCATGCCCCCCGCCCCAGCGGGCGACGTACAGCGCCGCCCATTCAAAGAACCCGGCTTCATCCAGCAACAGGCTGATGACGATGATCGCAACGAACGCGGCCGTCGCGTTCCAGACGATGCCCCATACTACCGGCACGTCGGACAAGGTGACGACGCCTGCGAGCAGCGCCACGACGGCCCCGCCTATCGCGCTCCACCCGATGCCGAGGCCTTTGGGTTGCCAGATGACGAGCGCGATCGTCGCGACGAAGATCAGGACGGCAAGAAGCATCAGGCGACGCGCTGGCCCGAAGCATCAACCACCTGTTCGCCGTCTTCCTTGGCAAACGCGGCAAGCTGGCCACTCGGCAACAGATCGAGGACGGCTTCGGAAGGGCGGCACAGCTTCACGCCGAGCGGCGAGACGACCAGCGGCCGGTTGATGAGGATCGGATGCGCCATCATCGCGTCCACCAGCGCGTCGTCGGACAGGAACGTGTCGCCTAGGCCCAGCTCCGCATAGGGGGTTCCCTTCTCGCGCAGCAGCTCGCGAGGCGTCATGCCGGCGCGGTCGATCAGCTCGACCAGCAGCGCGCGTGCGGGCGGGGTTTTCAGATACTCGACCACATGCGGTTCGATGCCGGCATTGCGGATCATGGCGAGGGCGTTGCGTGACGTGCCGCACGCAGGGTTGTGATAGATGACGATATCAATGGCCAAGGGGCGTCCTTTCAGCAGCAAGGGGCGAGTTCGGCGAGGAGCGGCACACATAGTTCGGGCGAGCCGGCGCAGCAGTCCTTGACGAGAAACAGGGTCAGCGCGCGCAGGCCGCCCAGATCGGCGCGGTAGATGATCGACCGGCTATGCCGTTCGGATCGGACCAAGCCGGCGCGGGCGAGGATACCGAGGTGCGCCGACATAGTGTTTTGCGGCACGTCAAGCTGACGGGCGATTTCACCGGCCGCCAGTCCGGTCGGTTCATGGCGAACCAGCAAGCGAAACACATCGAGCCGTGTTCCCTGTGCGAGCGCACCAAGAGCAGCGATTGCCGAATCGATTTCCATATATCCAGCATAGCAGATATATCGGTTAACGCTATTGTCTCGCGCCTGTTGGTAGATCACGTGTCTCGCCACTCACCCGCAACGGGTTTCGGGAGGACTAAGGGCGTCCCAAAACTCGATCCCAGTTGGGAAGGGCTGCATGACCTTGCCGGCCCTTCGGCTGAAAGGTTGCGCGGAAGAATGCGAGAAGATGGTCGCGTAAGTGGCGTCGGGCGACCTTGATCGGTCGCCCTACTCTTCACATCGCCGACATGGGTGGTTCGAGCGTTCCCAGCCATGCGACGAGCGCGAGGATCGTAATGGCACTGACCGCCTCGATCCCGAGGCTGCGCCGTAAAGCGCTGAGTGCGCCGCGTTGATCGCTACCCGGCAGCGCTTGCTCCAATGCGGGCGTCAGCCGGAAGCGATTGAGCGATGCCAGCACCAGCATCGCGCCGAACAAGACGAGCTTGGCGAGCAGGAGCTGGCCGTAAAGGGATGTGGCGAGCTTTGGAAGGTTGCCTACACCGACTAGCAGCCATGTATTGACGAGGCCGGTAACGATAATGGTGCCGACCACGATCGTACCGACCAGGCCGAACCCGTGCAGTACACGATGCGTAAGCGTCAGATGAGCCGCGTCGGCCCGGCGGGTAGGGCGAGCCACAAGCAGGACAAGGCCAAACAGCGCCCCGACCCAAGCACCGGCTGCGAGCAGGTGGAGAATATCGGCAAGGAGGTGAGCCCAGCCTTTTGCGCCCTCATCCATCGCACCGTGCCCGGTCCAGGCGAGTGTCGCCAGCGCCACAGCGCTGGCGATCACCACGACGCCGAGGAGAGGCGCACGTCCGGCCGCCGCCAAGGCGGCGACCGACGCCACGACCAGCGCGGTCATGCGTGCTTCCCATGCCGTGCCTATGGTCGACCCGGAAAGCAGCATTCCGATCGCCTCGCGATCGATTGGCCAGGGCGGTGTGCCCGCCATCGCCGCAGCGAGTAGCGCGAGTGCGATGGCGGAGAGCAGAAGGCCCAGCAAACCGAGACCGACGAGCCAGAGGCGCAACGCGAGCGCGCTGGCGCGCTCGCGTCCCTTGAGGCCGTAGAGGCCGAATGCCGACAGGCCGAACAGCCCGCCCAGCGCCAGAAAGAGCGCGAAGCGTACAGCGATCAGCGGCCAGTCGGTTTCCACGTCACTTGACCGCGAAGGTGTAGTTGCCGGCGACGCGGTGGGTGTCGCTCGACACGACATGCCATGCAACGGTGTAGCGGCCCGGAGCGAGCGGCGCCTTGGGCGTAAGGACAAGCGTGCTGCCGTCACCGGCGACGGCTGCCGTCGTCGTGATCTTCATCGGCGCGTGCGTTGCCCCGCCATGTCCGGTCATCATGAGATCGGCGCCGGAGAACTTCGGCATCAGCTTTTCGCTGAAACGCAGCTCGATACGGGCAGGCTTGTCGACGGTCGCATTCGCGGTCGGCGAGGCTGTCACGAGTTTCGGATGAGCCTGCGCTGCGCTGGCGATGCCGAGAAGGGCGAGGGCGGTAGGGAGGAAGATGCTACGCATGAGATTACTCCGTGGGTTCGTGCCCTATCTACGCGCCCCGGTCGCGCACCCCTTAGCCGCCCGATGAGGGATGTCGGGCAATCCTGCGTATGAAATGCTAGTGGGGTGGAGTGGAAAGCATGGACGAACTGGACAGAGCATTGGCGAGGCTGGCGGGCGCACCCGCCCCTGCCGCGCTGGACGGCATCGAGACGCGGGTACTTGCACGGATCGGCTCGCGGCCCGTCGTGCGGCAGGCCGGCATCGGTCTTGGCGTAGTGACGGCAGCGGCGCTTGCGATCGGCATCGTCGGAGCCGAGCTGCCCGTCGCTGCCCGCCCGACCGTTTCCCTGGCCCCGCTTGGCGGAGCGTCGCCGCTTGCGCCTTCCTCCTTGCTCCTGGGTGAGCAATGACCTCGACGACGCGCATCGTTCTCGGTGTCGTGCTCGCCTTTCTGGCCGCGATCGGAGGCGTGTTCGTCGGGCGGGCGCTGTTGCCGCAGCCCAAGCAGCCAGGTGCCGCGCTGCATGACGTATTGCACCACAAGCTGACGCTCGACGACGGCCAGCAGGCACGGTTGAAGGTGCTGGAAGATCGCTTCGCGATGCAGCGGCGTGCGCTCGAGCTCGAAATGCGCGCTGCCAACACCCGGCTCGCCGAGGCGATCCAAACCGAACATGGCAATGGCCTCAAGGTCGCAGCCGCGGTGGACCAGAGCCATGCGGCGATGGGCGAGCTGCAAAAGGCGACGCTCGCGCATATCTTCGCCATGCGGCAGTTGCTGCGACCCGATCAGACCTCCCAATTTGATGCCGCGGTGGTGAAGGCACTCACCGACGGTCAGGGGTGAGCATCGACTGGACCGCATTGTCTGACGGCGAACTGGCGACGCTCAGTATCGCCGGCCGTCAGGCGGCCTTTGCGGAAATCATGCGCCGTTACCGTCAGCCGGTTTTTCGGCTCGCGCGTGCCTCTGTAGGCGAAACCGATGAAGCGCTTGATCTGGTTCAGGAAACCTTTGTTGCCGCGCATCAGGCGTTGCCGCGCTACGACACGCAGCGCGCGATGAAGGCATGGCTGTCGACGATCGCGATCAACAAATGCCGGGATTGGGCGAGGAAGCGCGCCGTTCGCCGTTTTCTGTCCTTCGGCTTCGCGGCGGAGGATCAGGCTGACACCCTTCCCGACAACGCCGTGCCGATCGATGACAGTGCAGCCGATCGCCAGGAGCTTGATCGGGTGACGCGCGCTATCTCGACGTTGCCGGTCAATCTGAAGGAGCCGCTGGTGCTGCGGACGATCGAGGGCTTGAGCCAGGCGGAGACGGCCGAGGTGTTGGGTATCAGCCAGAAGGCGGTCGAAACCCGCCTTTATCGCGCGCGGGCGCAGCTCATGGAAAAGTTGAACGCGGCTAAGGGATGATCGGGCGAGACGCGTAGAAGGGGTGAGGGCCGATCGCGGCCCGACCCTTGAGGAGCTTCGATGTCGCGCGTTCTCGATCGCCGCCAAGTGCTGCGCGGTGCCACCATGGCGGGAGGCGGCCTTGCCCTGTCGGCCTATATGCCGGCGTGGGCGCAATCCGTTTCCGCTGGTATCGCCAAACCGTTGCCGACCGTCTCGGGCGAGGACATTACGCTGAGGGTCGCGCATCAGAAGATGATGATCGACGGGCGGGAAAGCCACGCGATTGGCATCAACGGCACCGTGCCGGCACCGCTGATCCGCCTGCGCGAAGGCCAGAATGTGCGCCTTCATGTCGTCAACGACCTGGACGAAGAAACCTCGATCCACTGGCACGGCCTGCTGGTGCCGTTTCAGATGGACGGTGTTCCTGGCATCAGCTTTCCCGGCATTCCAGCGCGCTCGACCTTCACCTACGAATTTCCGATCATCCAGAGCGGCACTTACTGGTATCACAGCCATTCGGGGCTTCAGGAACAGGACGGTCACTACGGGCCGATCCTGATCGATCCCAAGGACCCGGACCCGGTGCAGTTCGATCGCGAGCACGTCATCGTGCTATCCGATCACAGCTTCCAGCATTCGCATTACCTGTTCGACCGGCTCAAGAAGGAGTCGGGCTATTTCAACCGCCAGCGCCAGACCTTGGCCGGCTTGCTCGCGGGCAAGGATCAGCCGCTCAAAGAGCGGTTGATGTGGGGCAAGATGCGGATGGACCCAGCTGACGTCGCCGACGTGACCGGATCGACCTACACCTATCTGGTCAACGGTCATGGGCCGCGCGACAACTGGACCGCGCTGTTCAAGCCCGGCGAGCGGGTCCGGCTCCGCTTCATCAACGCATCGTCCATGACGACCTTCAACGTCCGCATTCCGGGCCTGCCGATGACGATCGTCGCAGCGGACGGCCTGAACGTGCGGCCGGTCCAGATCGATGAGTTCCAGTTCGGTCCCGCCGAAACCTATGATGCGATCGTTACGCCTCCCGACATGCGCGCGTACACGCTCGTCGGCGAAAGTGTTGACCGCTCTGGCCAAGCCCGGGCCACGCTCGCGCCGCGTGAGGGCATGGCTGCCGAGGTTCCTCCCCTCCGCAAGCGTCCGCTCGCGACCATGAAGGACATGGGCATGGGCGGCCACGACATGGGCACCATGGATCACGGCGCCATGCAAGGCATGGGGAACGGTGCGGCGGGCGCGCAGGCCGGTTCGATGGCGGGCATGGACCATAGCGCGATGAACCATGGTGCCGGTGCCGGCTCGATGCAGGGGATGAATCATTCCCAGATGAACCACGGCACGGCCGCTGCCGCTGCCGGAGGGATGGCCGGAATGGCGATGCCGCAGGGTCAAAGCGGCACGATGGCCGGGATGGATCATGGCTCGGGCGCAATGCCCGGCATGGCAGGCGATCAGTCGATGGCCGGCATGGACATGGGTGGCATGGACATGGGCAACATGAACATGCGCGACTTCTCGAAGGCACCGGAGGTGAAGAAGGGGCCGGGCGTTCAGACCATCTCGGCTATGCCGGTGGACCGCACCGGCGATCCGGGTCAGGGGCTGGAGAATGTCGGCCACCGCGTGCTGACCTATCGCGATCTGATGGCGCTCGACCGCAACCCCGATACGCGGGCACCAGAGCGCGAGATCAAGCTTCACCTCACCGGCAACATGGAACGCTACATGTGGGGCTTCGACGGCGAAAAGCTGTCAGAGAACCCCGATCCGATCACGCTGCTGCATGGCGAGCGGGTGCGCGTCACCCTCATCAACGACACGATGATGGGCCACCCGATCCACATTCACGGTCACTTCTTCGAGCTGGTGACGGGGAAAGGCGCCTATGCGCCCCGAAAGCATACTGTGCTGGTCCAACCGGGCGGAACTGTCAGTTGGGACGTGACGGGAGAGGAAGGCGACTGGGCGTTCCACTGCCACATGCTCTACCACATGCACGCGGGCATGATGCGTGTCGTCCAGGTCCGCAAGGCCGGGGAGGCCGCAGCATGAGCCGGTCGATCCTCCTTGCCGGTTTGGCATCAGCGATCATCGCTGTTCCTGCCTTCGCACAGAGCATGGACCATTCCATGCACGACATGCCGGGCATGACCATGCCGGCCAAGCCTGCCGCCAAGGCCGCCCCGAAACCCGCGCGGAAAGCCGCCGCGAAGCCGGCATCCAAGCGCAAGGCACCTGCCAGAAAGACGGCGTCCCGACGTGCGCAGGCCCAAGCTCCGGCGACTGACCCGCACGCCGGTCACGATATGAGCGGGATGCAGGGGATGGACATGGGCGGCCAGCAGTCGGCCCCCGCCTCGAACCCGCACGCGGGCCACGATATGTCGGCCATGCCCGGCATGGGTGCCCCGGCAGGAACGGCGCAGGACCAACACGCCGGCCACGACATGAACGCGATGCCGGGCATGGCGATGAACGGCGATCAGGGCGGCGCTAAAGTCGGGACCGACCTGCCCCCCGGCAATAAGCCCGCACCCGCTCCCTCCGGCGATCATCTTGCCGATCGTTTCTGGGGTGCGAAGGCGATGGCGACCTCCCGCGAGGACGATCTGCGTCGCGAGCATGGCGGGATGACCTACTATCAGGTGCTCTTCAATCTGGCCGAGTACCAGGCTCGCAAGGGTAGCGACGGGTATCGTTGGGATGGCGAGGCGTGGGTCGGAGGCGACATTGATCGCCTGTGGCTGAAGTCGGAGGGCGAAGGCAGTTTCGGCAAGTCGCTCGACAGCGCCGAGGTTCAGGCGCTCTACAGCCATGCACTCGACCCCTATTGGAACCTCCAGGCGGGCGTCCGCTACGACATCAAACCCAACCCTTCCCGGACCTATGCGACCGTGGGTATCGAGGGGCTGGCACCTTACTGGTTCGAGGTAGAAGGTGCGCTGTTCCTGTCGAACAAGGGCGAGGTGCTGGGTCGTGCTGAGGGCTATTACGATCAGCGCATCACCAATTATTTCACGCTTCAGCCAAGGGTCGAAGCCAACTTCTCTGCGCAGGACGTGCCGGAGACAGGCACCGGGTCGGGGCTTACCGATCTGGAGGCAGGCCTGAGGCTTCGGTATGAAGGCCGGCGCGAGCTGGCGCCGTATATCGGCGTGTCGTGGGAACGGCAGTTCGGCGACACCGCGCGCTTCACGCGGGCACGCGGCGGTGACACCGGCGGGTTCAGCTTCGTCGCTGGCGTGAGGACCTGGTTCTGAGCCCGCGGTTGCGCCTCCACATCGGGGCGAGCAAGGTCCATCGCTGGCTTGCTCTCCTGATCGGGGCGCAGGTGATCGTATGGTTCACCAGCGGACTCATTATGAGCCTGCTGCCGATCGACACGGTTCACGGCGATCACCGGATCGATCGCAATGCCGAGCCGGCGCTGTCGATCGACCAAACCTTTGCACCCGTTCCTGCCCTGCTCGCGAATGCCGGCGTGCCTGTCCGTCAGCTTCAACACCGGATGCTGCTCGGCCGACCCGTCGTTGAGGCGCAGCTTGCCGATGGCAAAATCCGGTTGCTCGACGCCCGGACGGCTGCGCCGCTCCCACCGATCGACATGAGGGCCGCGGCGGCCATCGCCGGCAGGGCCTATCGAGGCGGACCCGCAGTTCCGACGATGGAGCGGGTGGAGCGCCCGAGCACCGAATATCGCGGCAGCCTTCCCGCATGGCGCGCATCGTTCCCTGACAAAGATGCGACGCGCATCTACGTGTCGGCGGAAACCGGCCGGCTGACCTCGGTGCGTACCGGAACGTGGCGGCTCTACGACTTCTTCTGGGGCCTCCATATCATGGACTGGACCGAGCACGAACGCTTCAACACGCCGTGGCTGATGGCCTTTGCGGCGGGGGGCCTCGTGTTCGGCGTCGCGGGTGCGATCCTCCTGTTCATGCGCTGGCCGCGACGCAGGCGGAGAAAAGTGCAAGGGACAGCCCGAACCGCCGCGTAGTTTCTTTGGGGGGTGCCAAAGGAGAACGAGCGATGGACCACGACCAGCACCGATCCGGCCAGGGTGGCGGGATGGGCATGAGCTACGGGCGGTTCGCCGCCATGATAGCGACATCGACCGTCGTGATGTTCGGGTTGATGTACCTGAACACCTATGCCCTGAGCCACGTCGAGTACAGTCAGACCCGGACGTGGATGGCGATCGTCATGGGTGCCGTGATGGCGATCATCATGCTCGGTTTCATGTGGGGCATGTACCCGAACCGCCGCGCCAATCTCGGCATCGTGGCAGGCGCCGTCATCGTGTTCACCGGCGCGCTGTGGCTTGTCCGCAGCCAGGACACAGTCGGTGACGTTGCCTACATGAAGGCGATGATCCCGCACCACTCGATCGCGATCATGACGAGCGAACGGGCACACATCAAAGACCCGGAAGTGCGTAAGCTCGCTGACGGCATCATCGACGCCCAGGTTCGCGAAATTACGCAGATGAAGCGGATGATCGCCCGACTGGAAGCGAACCCCACGCCCCCGAACGCGCCGGACCTGCCTTCCTATCGCGACCGGCAGGTGCCGCCCCCGCCCCCCGAGACGGATCAGAGCACCGGCATCAACACCTTGCAGCCGGTCCGATAGATTTACCGTTGGTTGAGGGGTGGCGTGCTGGTGCACGTACCTTTTCGCATGGGCGGGGGTAACGTGGAGAAATCAGACATGAAGACAATCGCGATCATGACCGCCGCCCTGTTCGCCGCCGCCCCGGCATTGGCGCAGCAGACCGGGCATCAGGGGATGGATCATCAGGGAATGAACCATGCAGGCATGATGCAGCCGAGCGCGGCCAATCCCTACGGCCCCGACATGATGAAGATGCACGAGCGGATGATGGCGGCAAAGGGTGCCGACGCCGGCGAGACGTGGATTCGTCAGATGATCGAGCATCACCGCGGCGCGATCACGATGTCGCAGACGGCACTTCGCAGTACCCGGAATGCGGAAATCCGTCGTGAGGCGCAGAAGACGATCGACAGCCAGAACCGTGAGATCGCGACGTTGAACGCCATGCTTCGCAAAATGGGCAAGAACCCGCAGTAACCGACCCGCCCTCGCCTTTGGGCGACACAAGTCAGCTATTGGAGAGCCGATGATGAGCCGACCTTTTCGTGCTGCGATAGCCGCCTTGTTGATGGGGCTTCCCGCGACCGCGATGGCCGCAGCCGACATTGCCATGCACCGCGATCCGGGGTGTGGTTGCTGCGAGAAGTGGGCTGAGCAGGTCCGCCAGCAGTTCGGCCGCAAGGTGCGGATCATCGACGATGCCAATCGCGGCGCTTTGCAGCGTCGCGTCGGCGTCCCGGCGGATCAGCTATCCTGTCATACCGCCATCGTCGACGGCATGGCCTTCGAGGGCCATGTTCCGATCGCTGACATGAAGCGCGTTCTGGCGCAGCGTCCCAAAGGCGTCAGTGGGCTGGCAGTCGGCGGGATGCCGCTCGGGTCGCCCGGCATGGAGGTAGCGGGCATGAAGGCCCAGCCCTTCTCCGTCATCGCGTTCGGCCCGGGCGGTCGCCGCGTCTATGCCCGGCATGGTTAGGTAGCTGGCGGGAGCGATGAACCGCTCCCGCCCGCCGTCAGATCAGTGCTTCATGCCCGACATGTCGTGGCCAGCGTGATCGCCGCCCTTCTTCATGTCCGCGCAGCAATCCTTCTTGCAGCAGTCGCTGCCGTCCTTGCAGCAGGTCTTGTCCGCGCCGCAGCAGCCGGCATCGGCCGCGAATGCAACGCCGGGGATCGCCAGCGCCAGGGCAGCGCCGATCAACTTGAACTTGGTCATTGGTAACTCCGTCGATTGAATGTGTGGGTAGTTCGGATCGTCACACAGCTCGCGGAGGGGGTGTTGCAGGCGGAACGGGCATTCCCATCAATCCCGCAACAGGTAGTGGTTTGAGCGCGATGCGGATCGGAGCGTTAGGTCCGGTCTGCGCCAACGCTTCACTCTGAACTGCCATGCAGGGCGTCGAGCAGGCTGCTTGTTGCGGGGCCTTCGTGGGTTTGTGACTTCCCTCGCAATCGGCCATCTCGGATGCGACCGGCGCGGCGTTCGCCACGGCCTCGCAGATCGGGCCGAGGTGCAGGACAAGCATCACCGCCAGCATGGTCAGCACCGCCAGGCGAAGCGGGCGGGCAAGGCGGTTCAATCGACGCTCCACAGGCTTATCGATCCCGATCACCGTTCGATGTCAATGCGCCATCGAGAGCGCTGCTGGCGCGGCAATCATCCAGATCGCCATCGCGACCATCATCACGTTCTCGGTGAGCGACAGGAAGCCGAGCGGCACGTTGCTGTCTCCGCCGACACAGGCGCACTTCAGCTCGCGCTTGTCGATATAGACGGCCTTGATGACCGACACCGCACCGATCGTGCCGATGACGAGCGCGACCGGCACCGAGAGCCAGGTCAATGCACCCGCCGCCATCAGAACGCCCGCCAGACCCTCCGCGTAGGGGTAGATATAGGAATAGGGCACCCATCGCTTGGCAAGTAGGTCGTAGTTGAGGAACATGCTCGAAAAGCTCTCGACGTTCTGGAGCTTGAGCATCGCGAGCACGCACATCGAGAAGGCGATGAACCACTCTCCCGCGCGCACCGTGACGGGCGTACCGAACGCGGCGTAGCTAGCGGCCAGCGCCATCAGTGCCGTCATAGCGAACACCGCGATCACCGGGCGGTAGGTGACGGCCTTGGGATCGCGCACTGCCTTGCCGAAGAAACGGCGCAGGTCGTCATAGCCTCCTACCCGCTCGCCCCCGATGAAGGTTTGCGGCGTCGTCTTGACCCCGTGCTTCGCCTTGAAGGCGTCAGTTTCCTCCCGCGTGCGCAGCCAGTGGTCCTCGACCTCATAACCCTGTCGCCGAAGCAGATCCTTCGCCTTCAGACCATAGGGGCAGGTGTGCTCCGGCATCACCATCCGGTAGATTATCGCGCTTTTGGGGGCCGCGGTCGCCATCGTCTTCTCCGTGTTCTCGCGACCCCTATATGGGGTCTGTAGTATAGTACGGAGTCAAGCATGGTATCCCTCACGATTGCCGGTTTAGCGCGTGAGGGTGGCGTCGGCGTCGAGACGGTTCGCTATTATCAGCGACGCGGACTCCTCGACACGCCCCAACGTCCTCAGGGAGCCGGATCGAGCGGCGGGGTCAGGCGCTATGGGCCCGAAGATGTGCGCCGGCTTCGCTTCATCCGCTCGGCTCAGGCCGCGGGATTCAGACTTGAACAGATAGGTGACCTGCTCGTGCTGAACGCGACCGATGATCGTGCGCAGGCGCGCCAGCTTGCCCGCGAGCAGATTGCTGCCTTGGACATAAAAATCAAGGAACTCAATCGCGCGCGCGCGTCTCTTCAACATTTAGCCGACGAATGCGGTAATGGCTTCGACGGCCCGTGTCCGATCCTGACGACCTTCGATCGATCCTAAGCGTCGGTTAACCTTCGTTGTCCCATAAATGGGGAGGTTGCGCTTTCTGAGACGCGTCAAACCTTCCCAAATCTTGATCGAAAGCGGGAAAGGGGCGCGATCAGGATTGCGGCGCGGCGGCGATGCTCGCCAAGTCCGTGGCCGCATCGATCGACGTGCCGGCTTCCCCATCGCTCATGACGATCTCCGCTTCCGGATGATCCTTCGTGATCGCGACAATGCTTCGACTAGCGAGGCCAGTCTCATCGTTCACTTCATAGGCTTGCTGGGCGACGCGCCTGCCGCGCCATCCCGTTCCATTTCTTCCGCGCTTATCGCCTCTTGTTCGGGGGCAGGCAGATGGCGGTACAACGTCGCCACCGACACACCGATCGTTGGTGCGATCTCACGGGCGGACATGCCCGATGCCAAGAGCTTTCGCGCGGCCTCGATCCGCTTGGGCGTCATGACCTTCTTGCGCCCGCCTACCCGGCCCTCGCTACGCGCGACGATGAGCGCGGCCGTCGTTCGCTCGCGCACGAGGTCGCGTTCCATCTCGGCCATCGCAGCCATGATGTGAAAGACGAGCTTCCCCGCCGTCCCTGCTGTGTCGATGCCATCGGTGATGGATCGGAGGCCGATGCCGCGATCTGCCAGCTCGACCGCAAGATCGACCAGTCCCTTCATCGTCCTGCCAAGGCGATCGAGCTTCCATACGACCAGCACGTCCCCCTCGCGAGCGTGCGACAATGCTTCGGCCAGGCCAGTGCGGTTCGCCTTGGCGCCAGATGCCTTGTCCGAGAAAGTGCGATCGCAGCCAGCTTCCTTCAGCGCCACCAGCTGGGGCGTCAGATCCTGCTCCGCTGTCGATACGCGCGCATACCCGATTAGCATTGATCAGTCTCAAAACTCATCCGCGACCCCTATCATGCCGCGAGCATTTTGCGAAAGCGTTTTGAGACAAGGCCGATTGCTGCTATCGGTGTCTCACATGAAGTCGCTTCAAAAACGATCGTTTAAGAGACACGCCGGCAGCTTCGGTCGCCAAAAGCACGAAGGCACACGGCGCGCGCTGCAAACGGTCATCGAAAGCATGAACTTTGCGGCCTGTGGCGAGGCGATTGGAGGGATGCGGACGATTCCGCACCCCATCTTCGTGCTTTCACCGACCGATCGCCTTCGGACGGGGGCCGCCCTACCATGAATGACGCCGGTTCGATCCAGGGCGATCTTTTCGCGCTCGACAGTCCGTTGCTGACCGAGGTGCGCGGCGAGCGTTCGCTGATGGCTTTCCCGTTCTTCGCACTGAGCAAAGGGAAATGGACAAAACCGCTCGCCTATAAGACCGATACGGTTTCAATCGAAATCGTTGCCACTTCCAAAGGCGTCGCGACGATCTATGACAAGGAAGTGCTGCTCTATATCGCCAGCCTGATGGTGGCGAAACTGGAAGCCGGTGTCGGCGTGTCGCAAGACTTCTACTTCACGGCTCATGATCTATTCCGCGTCACTGGCGTCAATGGATCGGCGCGATCCTACGCTCGCCTGTCGGACGCATTGGAGCGGCTGCAGGGCACGCAGATCAAGACCAACATCGAGGCTGGTGGCGAGGGCCAGGCCGGCTTTTTCTCGTGGCTGTCCGAGGCCCAGCTTCATTACACCAAGACCAAAACTGGCGATAAGCGGCTGAAAGCCGTCAAGGTACGGCTGTGCGATTGGCTATACCGTGCCATTTTGCGAGACCGGCGTGTGCTCGACTATGCTCCCAGCTATTTCCAGCTCGGTCCCATCGAGCGGCGGCTTTACGAGGTTGCGCGCTCTGCCTGTGTGCATGGTGCTGTCGATGTCGATCTTGACGAGCTGCGCTTACAACTCGGCTATCAAAGCTCGCTCAAGCATTTCCGCTACGAGCTTAAACGAATAGCCGACGAAAACAGCATTCCCGGCTTCACCTTCGATTTGCTCGAACATGCCGCGACATCTGAAAAAGGGCGATCGCGACGCAACGCCGGAGCTGGACGGGTCAAGATTACTCCCCGCCCCCTCTTGGCAAGTGCCTGACCTCTTCATCAGTTCGACTTCGCGAATCAACTAAGCGGCGTTGCCGCCCTTCGGTCAGCGATAGCACGAAGTAGGGTCGGCCAAAGCACGAAGCGCGGTCGCCAATAGCACGAACGCGATCGGCAACGGTCAGCGAAAGCACGAACTTTTGTTGGAGTCGGTCGTCGAAAGCACGAACTTCAACTGTTTCGCCCCTCCGCGTAATTCGCCAAAAATATCGGAGTGCCGGGAGCATTCTGCGATCGGCCATCAGGGAGCGGCCGTGACCACATAAACGAATGCCCGGCACGAAGGCCGGGCACCCTGGAACGTGATGAGCGATGCCTGCAAGCATCGATCGGGACGTAAGACACCCCCCTCATACTCGTTCCCGAGCCTTGGTTCAAGGGAGCGCGCTTCGCGCCACGCTCTAGTTTTGCCTGGTCCCGGCCCCACGAAGGGGACGGAAGATGGGAGCTGTTTCACTCGCGAAGGCGAGCTTCATGGCGCTCGACCGCATCGAGCGGGCGCGCCCACGATCGCGATCGGGGTCTGCAAATCCGACACGGGCGCATGTCCACCCGAACAGCCGCAAGGCGGGCACGTTCGAGGACGACTTCTTCTATAGCTATGCCAAAGGCGAGACCGACCGGCTCTACAAGAAGGCCGTCGAGCTGCTGAAGCGCAAGAATGCCGTGCGCAGGCTGGCGCGCGCCGAGGGGCGACAACTCACCGAAGACGAGCGGCTTGTGACGCTGATAACGCCGGCAGCCGTGCGCGTGTTCGAGCAGCTTACCACCTTGGCCCGGACGTGCGCTGGCAAGGTGTTTCCGACCTGGGAGTGGATCGAGGCTGCAAGCGGCCTGTCTCGTGCGAGCGTCGGGCGGGGCCTTTCGATCCTCGCCACGATGGGCTTGATCGAGAAGCAGCGCCGCTGCGTGCCGATCGATCCGCCCGCTGATCGTCCCAAGGCCCGCAATGCGCAGACGTCGAACGTCTATCGCATGAGCTTTCCCAATCGGCTTGCTCGATTTCTTCCGCGCTTCCTGCGTCCCGTTCCGCTCCCCGACGATGTTGTGCAACGCGAGATCGACCGCATCGAAGAAATCGAGACGATGCGCCTTTGGCGGACGCCGCGACAGGTGGTGGCTGAGGAGATCGAGGACGACGGTCTGCGCCGGGTGTTGGACAGCCTTGCCATTGCGCTCGAGAAGCAAGAGTCTCAAAAAAATGGTCAACCGCTCCTAGATTCATATAATCTAAGGGCAGATGGAGTTGGCCTAGTCGGCCAACGCTCTAACGCCTGACGGCGCAGAACGGCCTAGACGAACCCACAGGACAAAATCCCACCCCGAGGCACTTAGCCGCTCCGTCGGACGCGGCGCTACGCGTCGCGATGCTCCCGAGAGGAGCAAGCGGTTTCCGTCGCGCTCAAATGGCCACGTTCGTGCTTGCTGATAGCGATTTTCATCGACGAACGCGGCCGTAGCGTCCAGCCCAAAGGGCCGCAGAGGCGTGATCGGCACCGTCATCTCATTTCCAAAGCTGCCTGCCATCTCAATTCGGCTCGGTGGTTGCGGCTTGAACGACCTTCCTCTTGTCGCGTCGGCATTCCTGTTGGGCGCGAAATCGATGCCGCGCGATTGTGATTGCCGTCCTTCGATTGGCTATTCCTGTATTGATGGGAAAATGGGCGCTGGCCGCCTTGCACGATCAAGCAAAAAACCGGCTGCGCCTACGGTTTCCGCCACGCGGACCCTCCGTTTTTTAGCTGGATCGCGGCGTCTGCACTCCCCTTCAATTCCCATCAGGAATGAGCCTGATCGATGGAAAGGACAGGACCATGCAGAATATCGCGGAGTTTCGGATCATCGGCCGGGTGGGCAAGATCTCTGAGCACGACAAGGTGACGAAGGTGAACGTCGCCGCCAACTACAACCGCCAGGAGAATGGCGAGTGGGTGACGGACACCCATTGGAACGAGGTGACGCTGTTCGGCAAGCTGATCGAGCGCGGCGGCAAAGCCCAGAAGGGCGACCTGGTGCATATCACGGGCCGCGTGCGCCAAAACTCCTACGACACGGCTGAGGGCCGGCGCTACACGGTGGAGCTGATCGCCGACGGCTTTGCGGTACTCGCCAAGGGATCGGAGGATCGCGACTAAGAGCGGTCGGGGCCGCCTACTGGCGGCCCTTCTCGCCGGCGAAGTTCCAGCTCGACCGCTTCGCGCATGAAGTCGGACTGGTTCTCACCATCCCGCAGCACGGCCTTGATCCGGCCGAGCGTCCCTTCCGGAAATCGCGCCATCGTCTTTTCCGCGTTAATCCGCGGGCGACCTGCCGTTCCTGATTTGCTAGTGGTCATCCCGAAGTACGCATATTGTTGATACCACCTATTGACGTGATTTCAGATACCACTTATTACAGGATGCGCCTTTCATCAAGGCGACGGAGGCACTGCCATGTGGGATAATCTGCTGACGATCGGACTATTCGTCCTGATTGGTTGGGCCGTCCTTCGGGGCGGTGGCGGCCGTAATCCGCGCATTTGGAGCGGCGACACGCCTGATGAGGAGGCGCGTCGCAACACGCGAACCGATTCCAACTATCGCGGCTATGACCATTGGAACAACAATTCGGATCGGGGTTGGTAGGGCGTGAAGACCATTGCCATTAATGTGGAGAAGGGCGGCGCCGGCAAGACGATGATCGCTTGTCACTTGGCGTGGGTGCTGGCTGATGCCGGGCATCGTGTGCTGTTCCTCGACCTTGACCGGCAGTGCAATGCAACCGATGCCCTCGCCGACTTCGAGAGCCTTGGCACGTGTAAGCCGCTGTTCGAGCCGAACTATGTTCCGCCGACCAGCCTTCCCCGCCTCTCTATCTATTCGAACCGCATGGGCGGCGAATACGATGCCGACTATCCTCGCGCGCTGACTAACATTAATGCCAATTTTCCCGCGCTCGATTCTCATTTCGACTTTTGCGTCATTGATACGCCGCCCTCTTGGTCGTGGATCAACTATGCGGCGCTGCTGGTATGCAATCACTTGATTGTTCCCGTCGAGCTAGGACCGTTCGGGCCGGCAGCGACGAAGCAGGTTTCGGACTCGATTGCGACGGTGAACCAGCGCCGGAAGACGCCAATCCACGTCGTGGGGCTAGTTCCGAACCGAGTGCGTGCAAACGACACCCATCAAATGAAGATGCTTGCTGCGATCAAGGAGAAGATCGGGCGCAATCTGTTCACGAACTTTCTTCCCGAGCGTGCGCACTACAGCCAGGCGATGCAGGAGCATGTCCCGGTCTGGCGGTTCGACAAAGACGTTCGGACCTCTTTGCCGCCCATGCGCGCCTTCCTTGAGGAAGCCATGACCCGGATCGGGAGCCACAAATGACAGATTTCTCCGGCTTTGATGTTTTCAGCGAGAAAGCGGCTGTTGCTGACGCCGATCGCGTCCAGCTCCTCGATCCCGAGCTGCTCTACCCCGATCCCGAGAACGTGCGGAGTGCGATCGACGAAGCGACGATCGATGAGATGGCCGAGACGATCAAGGAGCGGGGCCAGCTTCAACCGATCACCGTCGCGCCCAAGGATGAAGATGGGCGCTATCGGATCATGTTCGGCGAGCGGCGCTGGCGTGCGTGCCGGAAGCTGGGAATGCAGGTCCGCGCGATCGTCAGCAAGGCCGACGACATCGAACAGGTGCGCATCGATCAATTCATCGAGAACGATCAGCGCGAGGACTTGTCGACCGCCGACATGATCCGTTTCGTCACCGGCCAGGTAGCGAAGGGACGTTCGCTCGCCGAGCTGGCACGCGCGACAGGCCGCAACCGCACGTTGCTGACCCGCTATCAGGGGCTGGCAAAGGCTCCCGATTATGTCGCGGCGCTATTTGCGGACATCTCGATGCGAAGTGCTGTCGCTTTGACCCAGGCTGCGAAGGCCGATGATGCGGCGACACGTGCGTTTGTTGCGAATACCGCCGCTGAGGACATGACCGTGCTGGCGTGTGAGCGGTTCGCGCGCGAGATTGGCGGGAAGAAGTCCACATCAAAGCCCGAGGCGGCTCCAGTGGAGGGTGTCGCGCCCCCTACCCCTGCCCCCACGCCGGAACCGTCGACTGATAGCGAGCCGGATGCAACTTCTCTGGCACCGACGACGGACGAGATCAGGGACGACGAAGCCGAACGCGCGCTGGATGAGACACCGGTTCCTGTTCTTTCCGCGCCGTCTCAAACGCCACCCCCCCGAGCAACGTCGAAACCGAAGGGTGGCAAGCCGCGCATCGAGCGCCCTACGATCGAGCTTGAAGGCAAGCGCGCAATGGTGGTCGAGGCGCTGCTACATTTCGACGGTGAAGCAGAGCCCCGGATCGTTAGCTGGCGCTAATCTCGCCGAGTGAACGGAGAGCGCCGGCAGTTGCCGCCCCTCGCTTCCAGGCTCAATCCTTCTTTCCGCGATTTCTCACTTGCAAGATGGATTGCTGTGCCACGTGGCACACGTGAAGGCAGATTTTAGTGGGGGATGTTTGATGGCAGGATAGGTGTTGCGGCGTCTTGTGTATTACATTAGCCTTCGGGCTATGTCGATTGCGCCGCAGCCTGCATCCCCCACAAAGGACACAGCGATGCTGACGGCGCGCGTCGATCGCGAGTTGCTGGCGGCGTTCGATGCAGTCGCCGAGGGGAGGGGAGGGCGGAGCGCTCTCCTCCGCACCGTCCTCCAGCAGTCATTGAAGCATGTCGCTGACGCGCCCCGGATCGCACCCAGGGCGGACAGCCCCAGCAATCGGGTCAACCTTCGTTTCACCGACGTCGAAACCGCAGTCCTCGATCATCGGGCGGCGCAACGCGGTGTCGATCGGGCAGGGTGGATCAAGGCGCTTGTCCGTCGCCATCTTGCGCTCAAGGCAGGTGTCGACGACGGGCTGCGCGACGCGGTGGCGCCGATCCGGATGCAGCTCACGCGGATCGGGCGAAATCTAAATCAGGCCATGAAGGCCGGGAACGCTGCGATGATGGCCGATAGCGGCCTGCAAATCGATCGTGAGCTGCGCAGGATCGCCGACATGCGCGAAGAGATCAACGAGCAGATCGAGGCGCTGGCGGCTGCGCTGCGCGGCGAAACCGCCTTTTGGGAGGTGGCTGACTAATGTCGTTCGGGGATCGCGAGGACGAGCTGTGGGAGGCAATGAAGCCCAGCTTCAAGCCACGCCTCGTCAGCGATCCGAACATCAAATACGCCAAGCATCTGGTCAATCAGACCGGGCCTTTCGCTACAAGAGGGGCGCTAACGTCACTTGGCCGCACTGATGTTCGGGCGACGCTTGCGCGCGTCGTGCGCCGAGCCCCGGAGGTGCTGGTCAAGGTTACGGGGCGGAAGAAGGGCGCGAAGCACCTTGCCGCGCATCTCGATTATATCGGCCGTCATGGCGACATTCCTCTTGAGACGCGCGACGGGGAACAGCTCGCGACGAAGGAGGATGCGCAGCGGATCGCGGATGAGTGGTCCGATTCCCTCTACTGGCGGCAAGGGACGTCCGTTTCAGCCGTCGCGATGGTGTTTTCGATGCCGGCAGGCACGGACCCTGAAACTGTGAAGCAGGCCGTGCGCGAAACCGCCGAGCGCATGATCGGCGATAATCACGATTATCTCATGGCGCTCCATACGGACACGCCGCGACCTCACGTGCATTTGACCGTCCAGGCCGAGGGATTGAACCGCAAGCGGTTCGACCCACGCCGCGAGGATCTGTTTCGATTTCGCGAGGCGTTTGCCGAGGCGCTGCGCAGCCGGGGCGTCGAGGCCGAGGCAACGCCTCGTTACAGCCGAGGCCAGGGGAGGGCGGGGACCAGCATGGCGCTGACACAGCTTCGCTCCCGCATACGCAGCGGCGCATCCCGTCAGCCGACCGAAACAGATCTTCGTCAGGCCCGTGAGGCGATGCAGATCGCACTTGGCAATGCCGAGCAGCCCGCATTCGTGTCGAAGACCCGCGCGCGCTGGCAGGACACGAGGCGCCGCTATGAGGCTGCGGCCGATCGGCTCGACCGCAGCGCCGATCACGAGGATCGCAAGCTCGCCGGCGATGTCCGAACATTCCTCCAAGAGCGGGCCAACATCGAGACGGTCCCCGATCGGATGCTACGGGATGCCGAAGCGCGGGTCATAGCGGCGCGACAGCCAGCGCGGACCGATCCTTCGCTTGAACCGGGTGTGCCACGTGGCACACCTCCACCTCCGGCAAGACGTCGCTGACAATGCGCCATCAACTCACAGGAAATGTCGGCCTCTACCATGTCGCGCGCGAGCTATCCCGGCGGGGTTGGCATGTGATGCCGACGGTCAGAAATGCGCGTGGAGCCGATCTCTACGCCGCAAGCGATGACGAGGCGCGCGTACTGCCGATCCAGTCGAAAGCGCTGTCGAAGCGGGCGCCGGTGCCCCTTGGCGGATCGCTCGACCGACTTTGCTCGCACTGGTGGGTCGTCACCATCAATGCAAACACTGCCTCGCCTACATGCTTCGTGCTGACGTTGGATGAAGTGAAGGCCGCAGCCCATCGTGGCGTCAACCAGGCCGGCACTGCCTCATACTGGCTCCAGCCCAAGTCCTACGCGCTTGAAGAATATCGCGAGGCGTGGGATCGGCTTGGATCACCAGACGCACTGAGCGAACCCGCTAGTTCTTATTGAGGCCCATTTCCCTGCTCTGAAGCTTTGCTTTCCAAAGGGCCTCCACGCGGATGATCTCGTCAACCGTTAAGCCCGACCCGCAGACCTCCAGAATGGATACTTGGTAGTCCGAGAGCTCGCGACTTTTCAGCCCGATGTTGCCACCGTGGCCATCGCGCGCGTAGCCTGTCCAGCGGCCGAGAAAGCCATCCTCACCATAGGCGGAGCCTACATATTGCTCTTTGGTGCGGGGGCAGGTCAGAAGGTAGATCCCGCGCGCGGCCCTGAGCGCGGCGAGCCAGTTCGACGGCAGTGCCGGCCTGTCGGTATAGATCGAGTTCGCGGGCGCCTCCCTGTGTCACCGGCACGCCCCGCAGGGGATCAATGATGGTGGGATCGCACGGTCCTATCTTCTCGATCTCGTAGAGTCCTACGAACAGCGTCGAGGCTGCTGGGGTGACGACGAAGCTGGCCCAATATCTCCCTGTCAGCTTCGGTCCATTCTGAACGCTTTGGATGGACTGATAGAGCAGGAACCCGTCATGGTCGTCTCGCCACAAAGTGTATGGCGTCCGACCTGCATATTTGATTGTTTGGTGACGCAGCAGGCGCACGTCACGCGGATCGATGCCGTAGTCGTCCAGCAGTGAATTGAAGGTCAGCCCCATACCGCGATGGTAGCTCCGCGCCGAGGGAATGCGATGCGAAAATGTTCAGGCTCGATGGTGCGCTTCATCGGCTCCGGGATTTCTGAAGGATCTGATCCTGCGCCATCTCACGCACCCGCTGTTCCTGGCGCGCTTTGACCTCAATGCCGGCAATCGTCTCGCCACGGCCGATCCGAGCTGCCACTTCCTCCTTGCGCTCCGCCACGAACTCGCGCCGTTTATCGTAATCGCTGGGGAAGCGTTCGGCCGCGACCGCCATTGCAAGTGCGACATGGCTTTGAGCCTTGCGCAACTCGGGGTCTTTCGCGTTCTGGACATCTGACTGCCGGCGGAATCGTTCGGCCAGATCGGCACGCGGTTCGGCCTGTTCTCTCGTGTCGCGGGCCTGGTTGGCGGTCCGCGTCGATCGCGCTTGATTGTCGGGCACGCCGCCTTGCCGCAACGCCTCACGCTCGGCCGCGGCCTTCGTCTTCTCGTCAGGTTTGTAGCCGTCAACCTTTATGCCCTGCGCCGAGGCGGCGAGATAGGCAGCCCGCTGGAACTCGGCATCGCCGCTGACCTTGATCGCAGTCCACCCGTTTTCCTTCGCGAGCCGGATCAGATCGGGAAGGGAGTTTGGGTCTTTCGCCTTGATGCGATCAGGCGTGATGGTCGCGACCGGCTGTTTGTCGTGCGCGCTTCGATAGAGCTTGTCGCCAACCCGGAGGAACCGAGAGTCCAGCTCGGCGGGCACTTCCATCGGACGCCTGCGGCGTGCCTCGCCTTCCTTGCCTGTGCCGGCAGCTTCGACATTCTCAACCATGTCAGCGCTCCTGTTCGATTACACCAATGACCTCATTGCCACTTTGCTCGGCCGACACGTCGATGAGCATGTCGGGATGATCCTGGGTGACGACGCAATCCATCGCGAAGGTGAATGGATCGGGGTCCGTGAGCTGATCGAATGTCGGCAGCACACAGTCGGGAAGATCCTCGTCATCACGCACTACGCGCGGGATCGGAGCCACTTGCGGCGCTGCCTCCACGCGCGCGCGAAAGAGGCCATCCGCGTAGTAGCGAATTTTGTCCCCGTGGATGGGTGGTATGCCGCCCCGCAAAAGGAGTAATTCGGTGTCGGGGAATTGCATCAACTCCTGCGGAAGCAGGAGGGCGCGGCGCTGATCCGACATGGATTTGGAGCGGTTCGCCAGAACGCCGTGGATCGTGAGCGACTTGGTGATCGATTCCTGCCCGATATAGCCGATCCGTTCGGAAAGCTCGTTCGCCACGCGCAGCTCTTTCGGCGTGAAGGCGACCTCGACGCCGCAGTTGGCGACGATCTCATTCGCCACGTGCTCACCATAGACAGCGCGAAGTTGAGAGCGGGACTGGATGACGGGCAAGAGCCGAATGCCGTAGCCCGCCACATAGGAAAAGGCGCTCGCAATCACCTGCGCCCGCCCTATCCGCGCAAATTCGTCCAGGATGACGAGGATCTTTAGCGGCGTCTTCTCGTCAGGGAGGTCACGCACGTTCAGGTCGACGAGTTGCTGAAACAGGAGGTTGTAGAGCGGCGCCACCCGATCCAGTTCGTCAGGGGAGACGCCCAGATAGATCGACATGCGCTTGGTGCGCAGCTCGCGCAAATCGAAGTCGCATTCTTCCGTCGCCGCATCAACGCGGGGATTGAGCCACAGACTGAGCTTGGACGTGACGGTCTGGACGATGCCGGCAAAGGTGTTGTCTGCCCCCGATGTGAAGTCAGCGAGCGCATTCCGGCACCCTTGCGATAGATCGAGCGAGCGATCTTCGAGAACGCGGCGGAAAAACCCGCGCGTGTCGCCCGTCGTCATCAACCGGTAGATGGCGCCGATGGTGAAAGGCTGATCGGCGACCGCAAGATAGGCCCCGACGCCGACAAAGGCGGTTCGCGCCGAATCCGTCCAGAATGGCTCTCCGCGCTCGGGGGGCACGAACAGCATCGTGGCGATCTTCTGCAGCTCGATCACCACTTGGTCAGGATCGGTGCGGTCGATGTAGCCGAGCGGATTATAACGGGCGGTTCGGCCTTCCGGATCGGTCGGATTGAACAGGTAAACGGCCTGGCCGTATTTCTGGCGAAAACCCGCCGTGGCTTCCCAATTCTCACGCTTCACATCGAGGACGACGACCGACTCCTGCCATGACAACAGGTTCGGGATGACGATGCCGACCCCTTTGCCCGAGCGGGTAGGGGCCTCAACGATACAGTGCTCATTGCCGCCGAAGGTCAGGAACTTCCCGCCCTTCTTTCCCAGGACAATCCCGTCATTTGCGCGGAAACCGGCGCGACGGATCTCGCTATCTTTGGCGAAGCGGGCAGCCCCGTGGAGAGGTGGCTTCCGCTTTGCGACCCACCACAGCATGAGGCCGGCGATGATGAAGCCGACCAATGCACCTCCGGCGAGCGCTTTCAGCACCACGGGATCGTGCCGATAATACCAGAAGAACCCCGGCATCTTGAAAATGTCGAACTTGGCGCTGGGGAGGCCCAGGTAGATCCAGGCGATGACCGACGTGATGAGGAAGGCCACGACGATCCCGACCGGAATGCCGAGGGCGAGAATGGCGCCCCTTTTAGGCTGCATGACGCCCTGCCGGATCGTAGTAGATCTCGGTCATCCGGAACTTCCCATCGACCTTCTTCATCTGCACCACGACGTCGACGAGGATCTTGAGCAGCGAGCGTATGTCCTCACGCGCCAGGTCTGCGCCGCCTTCGCTTTCCTTCACCAACAGCGTCAGTTGCTCGAAGGCCAGTTCGGCCGAATCCGCGTGGATCGTCGTAATCGAGCCGGGATGACCGCTATTGACGTTGCGCAGGTAGAAAAATGCGGTCCCATCGCGCAGCTCTTGAAGAAGAATGCGGTCGGGTCGCATCCGTAGGGCGCTTTCCAGCAGCTCCTTGGCCGAGACCTTGGCGGTGCCGGTGCCGTCCTTGCTGTAGATCATGTGGACGACGTTCTGGTGAGGCACCACCAGCTCGCGCGTATCCTCGATCGTCAGCAGTCTTTCATTCTCCGGGATTAGCTTGATGAGCCCCTTGGAGAACGTCGTCTTGCCCGAGCCTGTGGCACCGGAGATCAGGATGTTGAGCCGGCTTTGCACCGCCAACTCGAAAAATTCGATGTGCCGTCCCGCATGAAGCAGGCCGAGCAATTTTTCCTCGACGGGGCTGACCCGCTTTGTGGCGACCTTCGTTTCCGAGAACAGGCCGCTGGCCTCGAAATCGGCCATCGTCATTGTCTTGGTCGACGGCTTGCGCACGGTGATCGACACGGTGCCATCGGGCACGACGGGTGGAAGGACGAGCTGGACCCGCTCGCCGGTTGGAAAGATCGTCGAGCAGATAGGATTTTCGCGCGTCACATCCTGTGAAGTGAAAGCCGCGGCTGCCCGGGCTAGTTCGTTGAGGGCGTCGAGGGTCAATCCCGCTTCCCGCTCCCAGGTCCAGCCACCATGCCGCTCGACACCGACGATAGTCGGCTCATTGATGACGACTTCGGTCACGCCATCGTCATCGAGATATTGCCGCAGCGGCCGAACAGCATGATCGAGGATCGCCGTATTGCGGAACGGCGCGTTCATTTGAGCCCCAGTCCATAAACTTGCGAGAAATCGAAATCCTTGGCGACGGTGATTGCCAGCTCGGTCCCTTGGTTGACGCGCACGATCGGGCGGATGTTCTGCGTGTCCTGAAGGATTTGCGACGTTGAATCACCGGGAGTGCGGAAAACCGTCGAGCCCTGTGGGCTGACGGCCTGGCCTGCGATCTGGCCGCCCGCGTCGAGGACGCTGAACAGCATCGCGGCACCAAACCGCTGCCAGAAGAACCGATCAATCTTGCCAGTGACGCCGGCACGACCCAGCGGGTCAGAGGCCGGCGAGCCTATGTCGATCGCTACGCCGCGTGGCGTGACGGCGCGCGTCCACATCGCGAACAGGCGATTTTGGCCGCGCTGAAGGCCGCCCTGATACTCGCCGAAAACGCGGGTGCCCTTCTCAAGCAGCACGACGCGGCCATTATCGGAGTAGACATCGCGAGGGATGATGCAGGTCGCATAGCCCGGTACGGTGCTGTCCATAGCCGTTTGCAGCGTGCAAGGGAGGATGGCTCCCGCAGTGACCAGATAGTTGCGGTCGCCGATCATGCGCGCTGTAGCGGTGCCGATAGCCGAGGTTTGCTTGAGATTGTCCAGGTTGGTCCGCGAAGGAGCGGTCCCAGCGTCACCTTGCGCGTTCCCGGCACCAGCGCTGGCGACGTCGCCGATCGCGCGTCTGACCCCCTGGTCCCCGTTGTACGCGATCAGCGTCGATCGCCGGGCATTGTCGCGCAGCTCACGCGCTTCGTTCGCACGCCGCTCCGCCTCGCTGACACCACGGCCCTGCTGCCCTCCCGCCGATCCGTAGGGTGTGATTGGCTGACCATCGGGCCCGATCGCCGGCACCTGCTCGCCTGTGAGCTGGACGGGCGCATTCGGATCGCGAGGCGCAGTGGCGAGTGTCGGCGCAATGACAGAATTTGGGTCGTAGGGCGCCTCCGCTGCCGGGGGAGGGGCCTTCCTCGCTTCAAGCGCCTTGTTGTCGCTGCCAGACCCGGAAACGAGCGACAGCACGCCAAACACGATCGCGCCGGCTAGGGCCGCGCCGACGACCATCTTCTTGTTGTCCCACTGGACGGTGTTGAGCGAAGGGATGCGGTTCGGGCGATCGGCGGCAGGGGTGCGGTCAATCTCGTTCACGTCAGGCGTCGCATCGACGTCGAATCTCTTATCGGACACGTCAGTTCTCCGTCGTGCGCTCGACAGCTTCCGACGCCGTATCCGTCTTGGGATCGCGACCGTAGAAGCTCGGGCTTTCGTTGTAGATGCACAGCACCACCTTCCCCCGGCGCAGGCGCAGCTCCTTGTAGACGCCATGAATGACGACGAACTCGTCGCGCACGTCGAAGGAGGCTGTGGCTTCACTGCCGTCGGGATTGACGGTGAAGATGGCAGGAATTTCGCGCTGGTTGGGGAAGCGCATCACGGTGAATTGCCCGTTGTCGCTGACTTCCGATGGTTGCAGCGCTGATGCGCCCTGCACCTTGTAATTGAGGTTCCGTGTCCCTTCGAGAACACCCATATCGAGCGCGATCCTCGTGGCCTTATTCTGCGCATCCAAGACCGTCGCGAGTTGCGCGCGCTGTTGTGCCAAACGGGCCTGCGCCGCCTCATATTCAGGGTAACGGAGCCGCACCTTGAAGAATGTGCCTGGAGAGCGCGCCGCAGCGACGGTCGACAGCTCAAAGGTGTAGTTGCGCTTGGTGCCTTGGAAGTCCGTCACAACGATGAGGTTGGTAGCACCAGCGCGCTCGCGAGGCTTCACGAACAGCGAATTGTCAGCCGGGGCGACCTCCCACGACACGGTGTCACCCATCGCCACGAACTTGATGACCTCGCCGGGTGCGAACTCAATCTGTGTCGCTGTGCGGAACGCGCTCCGGATCTGGATCACGTTTCCATCGGTGTAATTGACCTCGCGGATACGAGCATCAGGACCGCGCTGCGTAGGCGTCTGCGCCATCGCCGGCGCTGCCGACATGGCGCCGATCGCCGCGGCCAGAAGCAGGATGGTCTTCATCGTGTCGGAACCTCCACGTCGGCCCGGTATGTCTTGACCTGAAACCCGAGCGGATTGGCGTATCGACCGGATTCTGTTTCCGGCTTCGACAGCACGTCAAAAGTGATGGTTGCGATGGCAGGCGTCTCAATCACCTGCTGGTCGCGCTGGAGGCGCTTGATGAAGCGGACTTGCGCGACGTTGGGCGAGATGAACGCAACCGAGCGGATCGCCACGAAAACCGCGTCACTGGCGGTAAACTGGTTTTGCGGGGAGTCCGGATTGTCTTTCTTGTAGAAGGCGGTCCAGCGGGTTTGTTCCTCCCGTGTCGACAGCGCCAGCACCTTGCGGAAGAACTCTTCCCTGGCCTGCGGAATCCACCCTTCGCGAGCGCGAACATAATCGGCGAGGAAATACTTCCGGATCGCCTCGTCATAAGTGATCGTCTTGTCGCCGCGCAGCTCCTGCGTGACTTCGGTTGCACCCGTCGAGCGATCGACGGTGACAACATAGGGCACCACCGTTTTGAGCGGCGAGAGCGCCAGCACGGCAGCCGCGCAGATCGCGGCGAACACGATGGCGACGATGGCGACGATCCACGCGACACGGCGCGAGCGAACCGCTGCCACGAACCTGTCGCGGTCCCAGCTTTCCGCTTCCGCGAAATATGCCTTCAGATCCTCGTCTTTGTCTTTGACGCCAATAGCCATGTCAGCAGCTCGCATATGAGATTGAGAGCGCGGCGGTCGGACTACCATTTGGTGTGAGAGCGCCGATTGCCGGCACCTTGCCTGTTCGCGAAGCGTCCGCTCCCTCTGGAGCGGACGCCGCGCCGTCGGCCGGGAAGAGGTTGGTAGCCGGAGCCGATTGCGATGGGGGTGTGCCACGTGGCACACCATCAGCGGGAGCAGCCGAGGTAGCGTTTCGCGGCGGGATCGACGGGAGAACGGTCCCATAGAGGTTGGCAGGTCGCTTTTGCCGACCGCTGCACCGAGGTAGCTTCTCGTCTTTCGCAGCGCTCGCCGGAGCCGAGGGAGTGAGAGCCGCGAGGGCAAGGATGGCTAGTGCTGCACCGAGCTTCATGTCGGATCTCCGATTAGCTGTTGTTGTAGAGGGTGCCGCCTGCGGCTCGCGCCTCAGCGCGACGGGCACGATTGGCTTGCCAGCGGTTCACCGCTCGCTGCGGAGCGTTGGACCAGGCACGGCCAATCATCGGCGCTATTCCCCCGGTTGCGGCGTTGGCAAACTGTGAAGCGAGTGATGCGCCGCCGCCGCCCAAACCTGCAGCCATTCCTGGTATTTGGAGGAAGAAGAAGAAGCCCAGCGCGTAGAACCCAAGGGCTTTAACCGCCGCGAGGATCAGCGAGTCATCCTGCGTGATAGCGTCGATAAACGCGTCTGCTGCGTTCGCTATGAATACCGTTACGAGCAGCGCGAACGCTACGAGAATGACATAATTCACAATGCTCCCGAGCCACTGGAAGAAGAATGGTCGGGTCGAATCGAAAAGAAGGGCGGCTACAAAAAGAGGCCCAACGGCAGCAAGCAAAGATAGCGCGAAGAGCGCAAAGGCGCAGATGGCAAACCCAAGTGCAGACGCCAGCAAAGCCGCCAACATAATGACGACATTGATAATTTCGCTAACGATGATCTCATCCCAATTATTCGGGATGCCTACAAGGTTCTCGCCTTCCTCGGCTGTATGCGCTGCAACGATCTCTTTGATGTTGGCTATAGCGCGGACTGCGCCCTTCAAAATGCCATCAAAAAAGCCGCCTAGACCGTTTACGTCTTGGGCGCCGACAGCATTCGCGACTTCTCTTGGTAGCCCGTTCATTGCGAGCAAGCCAACCGAAGCGCCATAAAGCGTCGTTACGGCAAAAACGAGCGCAGCTAGTTTCATTCCGCGATAGACGAACTCGCGGAAGGGGTATTCCACAGCGCCCCGTAGGATAGCGAAGCCCAAAAGGATGATGTAGATCGTAACTCCCACCCGTAACGGGCCGGAGATCCAACCTATAACGCCGGCATAGGTGGCAATGACGCCTGCCAGAGCAGCGCTGAGCTGATCGAACATCTCGGTATAGATATTGAAGCCCATTACACGACCCCGGAAATTGTTACGTCAATTAGATGCCAGCCTCTCGACGAAGCTTGTCAGTCTCATTCTTGTTAAGAAGTAGTGTCTTGGCAGTATCGACGTTGTTGCAGTTGTTAACGACAACGGCGGGCCATGACAGCGGTGGACGTTGTGAAGCCTTCCACGCAGTGCATATGGTATCTACTTCGGTTAGCTCGTCTTTGTTCTGCATGAAGTACTTGGCACTGCGCAGCGGCATGTCGGACCGAAGGTTGCTTTCATCCGACTTGGATTCCTTCGTTCCACATGCCGCCAGCGTCAGCAGCAGCCCGGCCAGGCAGAGGCCCTTGGTCACGGATTGACCCCAGCCTCAGTCCGAAGCTTGTCGATCTCCGCTCTGTTTGATGCCAGGCTGCGCTGGTAATTTGCCTCTGCTTTTGCCCGGCGCTGCAACTCGATCGCCTGAAGGCCCATCTGATCGTTCATCATCTGCGCCTGCTCCAATTGGAGCCGCGCCGACATGTCGGCGCGTTCGGCCGCCGAGGTTGAGCTGTTGAGCCGACCCCGCAGCTCTTCGAGGCCCTGACGCCGGCTTGTCACGGCATCGCCGACATTACCCGCAAGGCCAGTTGTCACCGCAGCTTCCCGCGAGCCTTGTTCATAGGCGGCGCGCTGCTCGGGCGTCATCGTGGGCGATCCGCGCCCGAGAAGATCCTGATAAACGTCGTTCGCCTTGCCCCGCAGGCCGCCGACGACGTTCAGATCGCCACTGGTGTAGCCATCAAGGCTGCTGGATGACACGTTACTGGTGCGCAGCACGTCGTTCTTGAGCTGGTTCGCGACGTTGCCGATGTCCGTCATTTTATTGAGGTCGCGGTACAGCGCCCGTGCTTCATCGAGCTGTTGCGCGCTTTGCTGGACGACTTTCCGGGCCTCGTTCAACTCCTGAAGCTGCCTGGCGAAGGCCGTTGGGTCATGAACAATGCCACCGAATTGCGCATGTGCCGCACCAGCAGACAGGAGCGCTGATCCCGACAGTGCGAGGGTGACGAACTTCAATCTACGCATGTCCCTTCTCCTTCAGCTTGGACGACGACGTTGGTGGAATACGGGGAGCCAATTGGCGGGATCGGGGCCAAATTCGGCTGCGGCCTGCACGGCGATCGGTGTTGTTTCGGCGCGTCCCGACAGCACCGACAGCTCGTCATCGAGGCCCGTCAGATCCAGCTCGACCACAACGCTGTCATGACCCTGCTTCACGAGGAATTTGCGCGATTCCGGCGACAACTCCTCGCGGATGAGCTGATATTCCGCGTCGGTGAGGGAGAACCCGTCAACATAGTCGCGACGCGCACCCTTTGGATTGGGAAGCATCACCTGGGTCGCGACCTGTTCGAGGATCGAGTGGGCAATATCGCTCTTGAGCGCGTCCGCCGGCGACTGCGTGGCAAACACCATCATCGCGTTGCGCTTCCGGTATGTCTTCAAGCCATCCTGCGCGAAGCTCCGGAACGCATCGTCGCCAAGTGCCTTCCAGAACTCGTCGACGGCGATGATCGTGCGCTCGCCGGTCAGCAGCTTGTCGATGCGGTGGAACAGGTAGAGCATCAGCGGCGTGCGGACGTCGGCGTTGTCGAGGAAGTCCGTCATGTCGAACCCGATGAATCGGGCATCGAGCGTCATTTCGTCCGCCGCGTTATCGAACACCCACCCCATCGACCCGCGCGAGGTCCACTTCTCGAGCCGAGCGCCAATACCGCCTGCGTCCGCCATGCCGAGCATCGTGCGCAGCGCATCGAGCGAACGATCCTCTCGCGGAAGCCGCATCACTGCGGCGATCCCTTCATCGATCATCCGCTCTTCCTGAACAGTGATCGGGCGACTTTCGGCGCGAACGAGCTGGCGCACCCACAGCGACAGCCAGGCGCGATCCTCCGGCTTGTTCTCGAGCGCCTTGAGCGGCGCGAAGCCGGTGGGCTTGCCGTTCTCGAGCGTCAGATAGGTGCCACCCGAAGCCAGCACGAAAATCTGCGCACCGCGGTCCTTGTCGACGAAAATCTGACGCGCGCCCGTTTTCTCGGCCTGCGCCATCAGGAAATTGACGATGACCGTCTTGCCGCCCCCGGTCGGGCCAACGATCAGCGTGTGGCCAATGTCGCGCTTGTGAAAGCTGAAGAAGTAGGGGCTGCGTGCGCTCGTCTTCATCAGCGCGATCGCGTCCCCCCAATGGTTCCCCGTGGCGAGGCCAGCGGGATAGGTATGGAAGGGCGAGAACGCCGCGAAGTTCAGCGACGTGATCGGCGCCGGCCTCGCGCGCCATGCGAAATTTCCGACGAGCTGGCTCCAGTAAGCGGCTTCCAGCGCCGCCCCTTCCCGTGCCGCGACCATGCCGGTATCGGCCAGCGCTGCACGGGCGATCGACATGTTGTCGCGCAGGCTCTTGAGGCTGTCGGAATAGACCGCGAGCGTGAAGTGGTGATCGCCCAGGACAAAGCGGTTGGACATGAGATCGTCCGCCGCGTCGACAAGATCGAGCATCTGGCTGACGGCCCGATCATCGGCGTTCTCCATCTGCTTTTGCCGCAGCCGAAAACGCTCTGATGCCGCTGCACGGCCGAGGAATGTGAAGGATTGCGTCAGCACGAACGCGAAATCGACCGCCAGCAGAGATTGAAATTGCGTGGGGGTGGTGGACGCCGGGTATTCCCTGATGCCGAAGATGCCGCCAAAAGCGCTGCGATCGGCATCGCGCACCTCCACCGTCTCGCCGCCGAAGACGACGCGTTGACGATAGAGCGCGCTGCCGAGGTGCCCCCGGATGATCGGAACCCGGCGATGCCGTCCCGTCATCACCATTTCCGCGACTTCCATCGTCTCAGAAAACTTGAGGCCATTATGTCCGTAGATCGAGAGCCGGCGCGGCGAGCAGCGATCCATCAGCTTCTCGAAATCGCGCGCCTTGTCCTCCAGCGCCTCCAGTAGGTCGGCGTCGATCGCATCGGTTTCGGCTTCGGCCCTCGCCTTGTTCTTGAAGAGCTGCACCAGCTTGTCGGCACCGTGGACCGATGGGCGCAACGCCAGCGTTACGAAGAAGCGGTTGATGAACAACCGCTCCTTGTTCATCCGCGCGAAGTAAGCGGCATCGAGATCCCGCGCGAAGCGGGACCGGAAATTGCCGCCGGGATATTGCTCAACCCGAGCGCGGACGAGGTGCGTCCAGATCGACAAGCGATCGTCATGCAGGTTGCGCAGCATCCCATTGAGCTTCGCGTGCCAGTCATTCAGATCGCGCACGTCAGCCGTCTCGAACGCTCGGCCCTGGAGCTCGAACGTCAGCATGATCGCCCCGGAATCGAGCACCACCACCTCATCGGTGACGTGCCGCGCATAGGGCAGGAACTTGGTCGGCATCACTTCCTTGAGCGCGACCTTCATCGGCACCTGTTCCGACAGACGATTGGCCCTAGCCATTGCGGCCAAACCCCTTTCGCTTGATGCCTTTCAGGGGAAGCGGCGTGTAACTCGACCCGCCCCAGAAGACGCGGTTACGATTGGCCGCTTTGGTGCGGCCCCAGAGAAAGATGAGGCGGAAGGCGTTGACGTCGTGGCGCACCACGAGGCGCGAAATGCCGAACATCACCGCTGCGACGACAAGGCCGTAAACGGGGTTTGTCGTCCCGATCAGCGTAATGACCGAGGTCAGCAGGATCACCACGGCCGCCTCGATCGGGATGCCCGCAAACAACGCAGGGCGCGTCACCGCCAGGAACAGCGTGTTGCGCGCCATTACTTCCCGTTCTTCCTCCACGCTACGCACTCCACACGAAACGGGTGTGGACGAGGCGCTGTTCGCACCCCGCCCACATACGGATCAGCCCTGAAGCTGATCGACGATCCACGGCGCCGAGAAGATGATCGCGATACCGATGATGACCGTGACGAGCGCGCCTGTGTTGACGCGACCTGTCAGCCACCCGAAGCCCGCCGCAATCAGCGCAAGGATCGCAACGATGCGCAGGAGCCCGTTGCTCAGCAGACCGAGGACCGCATTGCCGAAGCTCTCCAAATTGGTCTGTGCGAACGCTGGTTCGGCTGTGACGAGCGATGTCAGCGCCACCAGGCTTGCCATTGAGAGCGCCCGCGACGCTTTTCGCTGGCGCGGGGTCATCGCCTCAACCCGCTTGGTGACGTGGGTTCGAAGGGCAAGCGCCGGCCCACCGAAAGATGCGAGATTCATCGGTTTTCTCCTTCTTCGGCGAGCCGTGCTCGCTCATATTCCGCCCTCGCGAACACGTCCCACGATGGCGGCGGTGGTGCGGGCATTGCCTTTGGCGGCCCTGCTGGGGACGTGTTTTCCTCGACCAGCGCGGCGAGCTGCGCAGCCGCGCTCGACCCTGCGCTAGTATCGGTGGCGGGCATCGGTTCACCGATGCGAACGGCGGCGGGCTGGATGCCGTCCGAGACGCCGGCATTGCCGACTACCCGCCCGACATAGCCGTTCGAAAAGCCACGCGACTGCGATCCCGTATTGTACATCGATAAAGCGATGCGGAGCGCGCGCTGCGGGTGAAGTCCGGCGCGCACGCTGTGATAGTTGCCCGAGAGAACCGCTCCGGCAGCGGCGATGTTCGTGCAAGGATCGAACACATTGTCCCAGGTCAGACCCAGGGCCTTCATGTTGCGGGAGTTGATCTGGCCAAGGCCGAGATCAACCGAGTGACCCTTGCCGATATAGTGACGAGCGAGCGCCACCGCCTGCTCACGGCTTGTCGGGACGATCTTGCGACCGAGACCGTTGACGTTGATCGCCCATTCGAAGCCTTGGCTTTCCGTTTGAACGATCGCCGCGATCGTTGCTGGAGCCACACTCGGCGCGCATTGCGCTGCCAGACCCATGATGACCGCGGCGGGGAGCGTCATTACCGCTCCAATGTCTTTGACCCAAGGGGACTGCCCGGCTGCGCCGTACTTTCCAAATGGGATTTGGGTGCCGCTCCCCGCCCCCCATAGGCGGCATGAAGAGCGAAGTTGAGCCGACCCGGTTGGCTGCCGCGCGGGAGGTTCCTGCAGTTCGGCGTGCTGGTGACGCGAACCGGACCGGAGGCGAACGAAGCCGTCATGAGGCGGCAGCCGCGAGCGATGTAAACAAGCGATAAGCCATGTTTTCACTCCACTGGTGAACAAGGCTAAATCGCTATTGGAGCGGGGGCTAGTCCGAAAATGCCCCGGTTGCTCGCTTCATCCCTCTTTGAGAACGGTTCGCAGATTGGTCCGATTTGGCTCAGAATGTAGTTGCGTCCTGTAATCCCGCGAACGGGTGGACGTGAATCACGCCTTCATAGCCATACCCCAACACTATATGTCGGATGGCCGAAGAAGCCTTTTTATACAATCGGATACGTTTCTTATCATAGAGGCCGACGTGATAGAGTGCGGTGCCGCGCCAGCTCACGCGGACATTGATATGCCACTTGCCAGACTCGTGCTGACAGACGTGAACGTCAGTCATCGTCCCGCCTGGAGGGCGTTGCGTCGTCAGCTCGCGTTCCAGTATGAGTTCTAATTCCATTGCCACCCTGCTAAAGCGATTTGACTGGTTTTCGCTGGCGCGCATTGCCCCCGCGCTCTACCAACTATGCGTCCTGTAACGGAGGTGTCCATAGATGGCGCGACGTGAGTCAGCTTCGATCGAGGAGCAGGCGGACCGCATCGTCCGTCAACTCGGCGGAAAGTGGCAAGGTGATTTCGCCATGTGCCGGTGCCCGGCGCACGCAGATGGGAAGGCCAGCCTGTCGATACGTGTTGGCGAGCGTGCCGTTCTCTTCCATTGTTTTGCCGGTTGCACGGCCGACGCGATCATGTCGGCGTTACGGACAGGCAAGATCCTCGCGCCCGCCAATCACGACCCAGGGCAGCGTCAGGACAGCAAGACGGACCTCAACAAGCTCGCGCTCGCGGTCTGGCGTCACGCCGAACCCTTCGCTGGCACACTGGCCGATCGCTACCTGCGCGAGGGGCGGTCGATCGTTCCTGATGGGATCAACGCTCGTTTCGACCCTCGCTGCCAATGCGGTGCTGGTGCCGCCAAGGCTTTTGCGCCTGCCCTTATTGTCCCTATCGAGGAGGACGCCGGCGTCGTCGCGATCCATCGCACATTCCTGCGCCCTGATGGCCGCTGGAAAGCCGATATGGACGAACCCAAGCGAATGCTTGGTAATCCCGGCGTCGGCGCGGTGCGTTGGGGTGGCGTACCGCTCGACGGCATCTTGCGGCTCGCCGAAGGCGTCGAGGACGCCGCCAGCGTGATGAACCTGCTGGAGCCAGGCCGCTTTGTATGGCCCGTTCTCGGGATCGAACGGTATCAGGCTGTTGCGATCCCGGAGAGCGTGCACACCGTCGTCATCTATAGCCAGCATGGGGCCGAGGCAGCGCGCGCGATCGAGCGCGCCACTCCGCATCTGGCGGCCAACGGCCGCCAGCTCGTCGTCAAGCCACCGCCCCATGCTGGCGACTGGAACGATCTGCTGCGCGAGATCCGTTCGCTATGAAATTGTTTCCTGGAGCGACGCGGTTCCAACGATGGACGATGGGGGCGACGTTCCTGATCGTGGCAACCTATGCAATCTCGCAGAACAAGCAGTCGCTCGTCGAAGTCTCGAAAACAAGATTGTCTTCGCCAAGTCCCGGGATCATCGATGGGGATACGATTGATTTTCCCAATGGACGGGTTCGCGTCGTCGGCATCGATGCGCCCGATGATGATCTGCCACAGCTAAAGGCCATCTCCAGCGAGGCGTTGCGCGGGCTGGCGCTCCGGGACGGCGGAATGGACTGCTCGGTGTCTATGTTTGACTATGCGCTGCGGCGGGAGAAGCAGTGCCGCACCGATCCGAAAAGCTACGGGCGGTTGAATCTGGCGTGTCGTTTTCCCGCCAATAAGGCGAGCGTGGGGGCAACGATGGTCGCCCAAGGCTATGCCGTCGACTACCGCATTTTCTCCGGTGGAGCCTATGTCGAGCTGATGCAGAAGGCGGCAGCGCAGCGGGCAGGATTATGGGGCGTGGACTATGAGGGAATGCGTCAGCTTGCTGTTCGCAGGGCGCAGGTGCCGCAGGGATGTAGCACAGGGACGATCAAGAAATAGGCTGCACAATGCTTGAACGCGGATCGCCAAGAGCGGCATTGATCGGCCGCTGGGGGATGGCCCTCACACTTGTTACCGGCGCGGTCCTGATCGGCCGCCTGATCCGTAATTTCCCCTATCTCCTGCCCAATCGGCTTCCTGGCCTTGTCCTATACGAGCTGGGTCCGGCGCTGATCTTGGTTGCTGCGGTCGGCAGCGCCGTGGTCTTCACCAAGGAAGACGGACCGCGCCTTGGCATCCCTGCGCGGCTCGTGCTGTTTGCACTCGTCGCGACGATCGCCGGGACCGCTACCCTTGCTGCCGAATATGCTGCCGCTCTCGACGGGCAATGGCTATGAACACGAGGTGTGCCACGTGGCACACCCCTATCGCGAGACCTACATGGCGTCGCGATGACTTTTGCGAGGGTGTGATGCCGATAGAGCCTTTCGTTCTTATTGTTGCCGATCACGACAGGCGCGTCTTTTCGGTCGAGGGGCCGATGGTGGACGACAACCCGTGGTCAAAGCCGGTCGTCGATGCTCAAGATGGCGGCAAGCGCCACATCAACTGCTTCGTTCCCGGTGGCCCCTCGCGCACCGACGTAGAGACCGCCGCGCGCGAATATCAGCGTGAATATGGGTATGCGCGTGTTGAGGCGGGATCGATCGTCAGCCGCAAACCCTGCTAAGGTCACAGCAACCGGCATCAATCAACCTGGTTCGTTCATGCTATCTATCTGGCGCATTTGACCCGCCAAGCCGCTCAGACGGCCCTTCAGGCGTTGATCGCCGCTGCCGGGCTGCTGGAGGGCCAACCTCGTCTTACGGTGCTTCAGGCGCTGGCGATTGGGCACGACGACCTTCCCGTCGCGAACGACGACACCCGTGATCTCCGCTGGCCGATCCACATAGTGCTTGAGCTTGTGATAGCGCAGCCCTGTCCGGTGGATCATGCGCCGCACATGCCAAACATCTGCTACGGGCACTTTCGCGCCGGAAATTGTCACGTCATCGACATAGACCGTCAGCGTGTAGCCCTTGGCCGTGCAGAACGCCGCGATCTCGGCCCACATATCGTGATAGCTATAATATGCCAGGATCGGGCTGAGGGGACTGCCCGTCGGCAAATGACCCTCGAACGTGCAAAGATCACCAAGAATGCCGGCAACGTCGGCGCGGCATCCCATGATGCTTTGGAAGAACGCGATCACCCGCACACGGGGCGTGTTGGGGAAGAACTTCTTGATGTCGAGGCAGTGAACGACGCGGTTGCCGCGATGGCGCGCGGCATTGCTGACGTAGCATCGTCCCTTCACCGGGCAGAACAGAAAAGATGGCGGCTCGATCCGCGCCAGCATCTTGGCGATACGGCCCTGTACACGCTTGAGCGGCGCGACCGGATCTTCAACCGGACGTTTTCCGCCACTCTTCTTCTCAATCTCAAACTGCCGATACCGATCCGGCCCGGTCGCCATTGCCCGCAGCTCAGCTTCTGCAAGGCCGAGCACGTCAGCGAGGCGGCGCGGACTCGTGAGCTTATAGAGCTGCGACTGATTGAGCGGGATGACCGTCTTATTCGGCATGGGTCCGACCGGACCGAGCCTCGAGGAATTGAAGCAGGCTCACCACCTTGCCAGCGACAAAGGTCCGTGCCTGGTCGAGCGTGCTCTTCTGATCGAGGTTCTCCGAAAAGAACATGATCGACGAGACAGGCATGTCGAAGACAGTGGCATAGCGCTGGATGATGTCCAGCGTGGGCGTCTTCAGGCCGCGTTCGATTTCCGACAGATACGACGTCGAAACCTCCAACCGCTCAGCCGCCTGCTTCTGCTTGAGGTCGTGATAGACTCGGATCAAGCGAAGAGCTTCACCCAACATTGCATCTCCTTTCAGGAGGCTATTCAGGGTGCGAATTACTGGCGGAAAACCTTGATGATGGAGAGGGCGATGTGGAGCAGTTGCACCACCACTCGCCCCAAGGCCACCACCGTCTTCAAAGTGGACGGACGGATCAGGCGCTTTGCCCAATGCTGCCGTCGCACCGTCTTCGTTCGCGCACGCTTCTCGTTCAGACCAAGCTTTCGCATGGCGTCCTCCTCTGCCAACCCCCACACCATGCAGGGGCGCCGCCGAGGCTTTGGAGGGTGGGGTAGAAGCACGTTAACCCTGAACACCAAGGCGGACACCGGGCCGTCCGGTGGCCGCCCGCGGCGCCGCTCGCTCGCACGCACGGAGCCACAAAGCAGAGAAGGTTTCTTCTCCAGGAGGGGTTTCCCCCTCGGTTGATGGCGACACATCCCCTTTCAAACTGAACGAGAGTGTGATGCCCTAGCGCACTTCGCTAGTCAACGAATAAAATCCGCTCACAGCGAATTTATTGCTCTGCCTAAGCGGCGGCCGACGACGTTCCGCCCTTCCCTGCCATGCGACTGGACGACTCGATGCCAATCTACCGGCGAGCAGGTCATTATGTCTGAAGCTTGCGGGCTGCGTGCCAGTGCCGCAGATAAGCCAAGGGCCGCCCTTTTGAGGCGGCCCCGACCATTTAGTTCCCTCGCGGGAAACGGACACTCCCCAGGGGGAGGCCGCGCGTGCTCCCCATGTAGAAACCCATCCCTTACGATTCAACTAAAATCTGAAAGGACATCAACCGGCCTTACGCGCCGGAACCGGTGGGCGTAGGCGGCACCCCCTGAGGCGGCGACGGGGGCGTCGAGGGCACCGGCAGCCAGGCCAACACAAGGCGCAGCATGTCGTCGAACTCCCCGACCGGCATTCGCATGATGCCGCCTTTGTCAGGGATTAGCCGGCTCACCGCCACGGTCGTCAGCTTGTCGCAGATCGCGAACGCCGCCCGACCGTCAATCGTGGTCTGCAGCGGAAAGGCCCACTTGTTTCCTGGCTGCGCTGCCGTCGAGCAGGGCACCACCGTGACCGCGCCATGCAGCGTGTTCTTGAACGACACGATGATGACGGGGCGCCGCTTCCAGAACTCCGGGAGCTGGGCGTCTTGCGGAAAGTCACACCAGTAGAGCTGACGGATGCTTGGCGCGGCCGTAACCCTCGGTTCCACTTTCGGGGGTGGATCTTGGATATGCGCGTTCACTCGTCGTCATCCTGTACCAGACGCAGCTTAGGCGCCCCGGCCCGGTTCTGACGGCGCTTCGCCAACTCGGCCTTGTCCTTGATCTCAGCCAGCTTCTCGACCGCGAACGGCGCTACTGCCTTAATCAGCCCATCGAGATGGTAGATGTTGGTGCGGCTGCCGGTTTCGGTCCGCCGCTCCTCGCGACGGATATACCCTGCCCCCTCCAGCGCAGCGATGTGCTTCTGGATCGTGCGCGGATGAACGTCCATCGCCTTCGCCATCGTGGTCTTGGACGGAAAGGGCTTGCCCTCCGCCGTCCACCATTTGCTCGCCAGATACACGATGATGTTGAGATCGAGCGGCGACAGCATGAGCTGGCGCTGATTTTCGATGATGACGCTCGGCAATGCAGTCCAGCCCGCATCCATCAGCGGCTTGGTCCACTTCTTCTCATTCGTTCGCAGATCGGCGCTGCTGTCCTTTTGCTTTTTCGCAGCCATGTGATTATCCTTTCTGGCTGCAAATATGCCCCTCGCGCGAAGGGGATTCAAGTTTGAGGGGGCGGCACTAGGGGCGCCCCACAGGGCGCGCAGGCCGCCCCCTCCCCGGCCCTTTGGACCGCCCACCCGGGAGCCGCACGGGGCCTACAAAGCATAGGACATCCCCATATAGGAACCGCTCAGGGTACACTCCTGGCGTATCAACCGAGGATAAACCCAGCGGGAGCCCCCACGGCCTCCCCCTCTCCCCGTGTTTTCCTATTCGCGCTGCCGCAAGGCAGGTGTGCCACGTGGCACACCCCCCATGACACGCCTGGAGCGTGGCACAGCTTGTTGGGCACGCTGCCCTCCCCCGGAGGCCAGACCGGTGCCGGGGAACACCAAGGGCGGCTGCCCTTTCGTTCCCGAACGACAATCAGGCCCCCCGTGTAATCCGCCAAACGCGGCACCCGACGCCCTGCGGAGCGTCGGCCGCGCTAGGCGGCTCGCCCGCGCCAGAGGCCAGATTCTCGCCCTCCCTCCCCATCCCGTTCCTCGCCGGAAAGGCAGAGCCGGTTGCTGTTGCGACCGGCTTTCAGCCTCAAAGGAAAGGAAGACATCATGGGACGGATCACCGACAATCGAGCCGACATCTATCAGGAAATCACCGATCAGATGATCGCGATGATCGAGGCCGGCACCCGGCCGTGGTCGAAATCGTGGAATGGCAGCACCGCACCGAATATCCCGCTCCGCTCGACCGGCGTTCCCTATCGGGGCATCAACGTCCTGACCCTTTGGGTTGCCGCCATGACCAAGGGCTATGCCTCTCCGCATTGGCTGACCTTCAAGCAAGCGCTTGCGCTTGGTGGATGCGTCCGCAAGGGCGAGAAGGGTTCGACCGTCGTCTATGCCAACAAGATCGAGGTTGACGCCGACAAGGGTGGAGAGAGCAGCGAGGACGGCAAGCGTCAGGTGGCGTTTCTTAAGCGCTATACCGTTTTCAATGCCGAGCAGATCGATGGCATCGAGGCGAAATATCCAACCCCCGCGCCGATCATCACCGCAACCAATCCCGATGAGCGGGATGCCGAGCTGGACGCGCTTTTCGCTCGCATCTCCGTCACCCTTAAACACTTCGGATCGCAGCCCTATTATCAGCCGAGCGGCGATCATGTGGTCATGCCCGAGTTTGCCGATTTCCACACCAGCGATGACTATTATTCGACCCTAGCGCACGAACTTTGCCACGCGACGGGACATGTTGACCGACTTGCCCGTCCCTCTCTCATTTCCACGAAGCGCGAGGACTACGCCCGAGAGGAATTGGTTGCCGAGCTAGGGGCGGCGTTCGTCAGCGCGACCATCGGCATCAAGCTTCACGACCGTGAAGACCACGCCGCCTATCTGGCGAGTTGGCTACAGGCCCTGCGCAACGACAAGCGGTGCATCTTCACCGCCGCCCGCCTAGCCCAGGACGCGTCCGACTGGCTCTTGAGCCGCATGGCCGTTGAGACGGCCCCTGAACTGGACGAGCCGGCATGAGCGCCCCCACGTCCCGGCCCCGACGAGGGCCGGGACGTGGCGGCGCGACTGGCCTATGATCCCAAAATCACGACCGTCGCCATCATTGACGGCGGTGAGCGCCACCTTTTCAATCAGCCGCTACTTTCGGGGTTGCCGACGTGCAAGCCAGGTGCGCATTTCGGCGATCTCGCGCCTTTGGGTTGCCACCACTGCGGCCGCGAGGCGGCGCACGGCGGGATCTCGGCCATACTTCAATTCGATTTCAGCCATCGCGATAGCGCCTTCATGATGGGGAATCATCGCGCGCATAAAATCGGCGTCGGCATCACCCGTGAAGGCTACGTCCATATCGCCATGCATCTTGGCATTTGCGGCCCGGTAGGCCCGCGTAGCGGGCGGCTCGTTTAGCGAGCCTGACACGGCACCAGTTGACCCATGCTGGGTATGCTGTGCCTTCGCGGAAAGGGGGTTAAGACGGCGGTCATTGCCAGCATCAGCGCGAACGGCCTGTTGCTTCCGATCATTACGATTCTTCTCCAGTGATAGTGATTTGGTTCATGGGGCGGGCGAAGGTGGCTCGCTTCAGCGTCCAGACTGCCGCCCCGCCGCCGCGTCGAGCTCGGCCACGGCTTGCGCCGCGGCCTCGCAGTCGCTGCCGGTCTCTTGGCCCCGCTCGCAGCGTGTGACGACCAGTCTCGCCTCTTCCGCGTGGAAGCGGAAATAGCCGGCGTCGCGTGGTTTAATCAGCCCGCATCCGGACAGAACGATTGTTGCGGCAACGGCGATGATCGCCTGCTGCTTGCTGTTCCCCATTATGTCGATCCTCTCCATATTCCGGCCCAACGCCACTTCCCTCCGTTGCGACGCCATGCGTGAAATCCGCTGCGGTGAAGCCTTCCAACCAATCTGATGAGGATGATCGCGCTGGCTGGTGAGATCAGGCTAAAGGCACGTGCAAAGCGTGTGATGCGGACAAGCATCGAAGCTGCCATGAGCCAAAGGCCGGCAGGAAACGCGGGCAGCAGGTCAGCCATCAATGGCCACCCCTTGATCGCCCGAAAGTCGCGACCCGCCAAAGATACCAGATGACGGCCAGCGCGAGCACGGCGTTGCTGACCGGTTCGATGACGCTCGCCACCTGGCTATAGCGTTCGCCCAGCTCATAGCCCGCCAGCACGAGGATAACGGTCCATATGGCCGAGCCGGTGAGCGTCGAGACCAAGAATGGACCAAGGGGCATCCCGCTGACCCCTGCGGGCACCGAAATCAGGGTCCGGACTCCCGGGACCATGCGCCCGAACAGAACCGCCCAACGACCGTAGCGGTCGAACCAGCGGTCGACATGATCGACCTCACCGGGCGTCAACGTCAGCCATCGGCCGTGGCGGGAAGCAAAGCGCTTCAATCGTTCGATGCCGATCCAGCGGCCGACATAGTACCACAGCACCGCCCCTGCAGCCGATCCGAGGGTGCCGGCGATTGCCACCACCCACAGCGAGCCGCGCCCCTGCGCAGCGGTGTAGCCGGCAAGTGGCAAAATCACTTCCGACGGAATTGGCGGAAAGACATTTTCGGCCAGCATCAGCAGGAAGACGCCAAAGCCGCCGAGTGACGCGAGGATCGATGTTATGATGTCGAACACAAACCAGCCTCGTCAGAAGATCCAATAGGAGATCGCGCAAATCACGAGCAGGAGGGCGACGACGGACCCAACGATCCGATTTTCCAGGCGCGGACATTCGACGTTCCTGATCCGCACGGCGACCTGCCAAGCGGGTCGAACCGGACACCGCCACGAACCTGCGGCAATCCGATCCAGCTCGGCATCCGACAACCCGAAGAACGATTTTGCTTCACCGCGCGATCGTCCCGCCAACCCCATCACCCGCAGCACCACGTCGCTCCATGCGACATCGATCGCGCTCGGCCGATCGACCATCGTGCCGCGCGCGTCGCCGCCCGCCCACGAAGGGGACAGCAGGCCGATGATCTGGTGGGGATTGCGCTCCAGCAGCGTCGCCCAGCGCAGCAAGCGATGTTGGCGGTCACGCGCCGCGATGGTCCTCGCCGGTGCCCAGCGCCGGGTAAGGGATCGCACAGGCCGCATCCATCGGCTCGCCCAAGGGCTCGTCATCGGCTCGCCGAGCTGCCGACGTCGCCATTGGTGGCGCGCTTGAGCGGACGAGAGCAGCGCAGGGTGAGGAAGGTGGTAGCGCTCAGGATGAAGGCGATGTCGTATAGGCCGTAGCCCACGGCCGCGCCGAGCGCGCCAGTCGCCCACAGACTGGCCGCCGTCGCTGTGCCTGACGCCTTGTCGCCCTTCTTCAGAATCGCGCCGCCCCCGATGAAGCCGACACCCGTAATCAGACCTTCGAGCAACCTGGCTTGCGCTGGAGACGTGCGGCCGAGGATCGCAATGCCCACCAGCACGAAGCCGCAACTGGCGATGGCAACCAACGGGAATGTACGGATGCCTGCGCTGCGGGCGTCGTTCTCGCGATCCCAGCCAACAGGAAGGGCGAGCGCGTAGGCGATGGCGAGACTGATGATATGGGTGGTTATCTCCCACCACGAGCTTTGAAACATGCCGGCCTGCCTGTTCTACGCGATTGCTCCAGATCGGAGGTAAAGGGGTAAGGTCGGGCCGAGAGTCCCACAGACGTTCAGGCCCAAGGCGGGGATCGCGAACATCGGCGATCCCTACCGGTGCAGACATGCGATGATGGCAGTCACGACGGCGGTGGTTTCCGCAACGTCGCGCACTCTCACCGTATCGAGGCCAATTTCAGCGGCGGGATAGTCATTCCCACCGGGGAAGATCGCATCGCCGATGAACAGCATCCCGTCGAGCGGGACGCCGCTTTCAGCACTCAAGCGCTTCAGGCCATAGCCCTTGTCCACCCCTGCCCTGGTCACGTCGATCGATGTCGTGCCACCTAGATTGATCGAGAGGTCCGGCAGCGTCGCGCGCAACGTGGCCTGCAACGCGGTCCTCTTCTTTCGGTCAGGATCCCACGCTTCCTTTTCCTTTAGCGGCGCTGCCTGCCCCAGCCCCGAAAAGGTAATCTGGCTGCCCCGGTCCTCAATCCGTTCGCCCCAGATACGTTCGTCGGCGAGGCCGGCATCGGTCAGGGCCTGATCGAAGGCCGCGCGGATCGTCGCCTTCTCTGCATCGTCGAACAGCTCGGCATAGACTGCGCGCCAAGCGCCATTGATGAACCGATAGAGTTTTGTGCCTGTGGTCGGCATCAACCAGAGACGGTCAAGCGCGGCGCCGGCAGGAAGACGCGAGGCGACCTGCTTTTCGAACTGCGGCCAGTCCCCGCCCGAGATCACCGCCACATCCGTGACGGCGAGCAATCGGGCGAGGGTTGCGGCCATATCTTCCGATAGCGGCCGCTTGCTCTCGGCAAGCGTGCCGTCGAGGTCGAAGGCGATCATCCACTTCATGCCGCCTTCCCCGCCGGATCGCGGTAGGCGAGCAGCCTGAGCGCATTGATGACAACAAGCAGCGTTGATCCTTCATGAACCGCCACCGCTGGCCCAATACCGAGGCCAAGGATGGTGGCAGGAACGAGGAAGGCGACGACACCCAGGCTGACGAAGACGTTCTGCCGGATAATTCCACGCGTATGCCGGCTTAGGCCCACCGCGAATGGCAAGTGCGCCAGATCGTCAGCCATCAGGGCGACGTCGGCTGTCTCCAGCGCAACGTCCGACCCCGCCGCGCCCATCGCGATGCCGACCGTGGCGCTTGCCATCGCCGGGGCATCGTTCACGCCGTCACCCACCATTGCGACCTTGTCTTCGCCGGCGAGTTTCTTGATCGCCGCAACCTTGTCTTCGGGCATGAGGTCGCCCCACGCCTCGTCGATCCCGACATCGTTGGCGATCGCTTCGGCGACTTTCTGGTGGTCGCCGGAGATCATAATCATCCGCGATACGCCCATCTCGTGCAGCCGGCGCAGCGCGGTTTTTGCCGCTTCGCGAGGCGTATCCATCAGGCCGATCGCGCCCAGGTCGCGATCCCCCTTGCGGACCACCATCGTCGTGCGCCCGTTCTCGCGCAGTTTCGCTATCGCGTCCTGCGCTCCCTGCCCCAGCGCCGGAATGCCCTCACTTCCGAACATCTCGGCCTTGCCGATCCACACCGTCTCGCCATCGACGCTTGCGGTGACGCCGCGACCGGTCAGGCTCTTGAGATCGCCGGCAGTGGGCAAGGCGCGCCCATCCAGACGTTCGCGACCGTCCTTGACGATCGCTTGGGCCAGCGGATGATCGCTCAGCGCCTCGACAGCCACGGCCAGCGCCAGCAGCTCGCCTTCATCGGCGCCATCGACCGGCACGACATCAGTGATGCGCGGCCGACCTTCGGTCAGCGTGCCCGTCTTGTCGAAGGCGATCGCCTTCAGCGACCCTAGATTTTCGAGCGGCGCACCGCCCTTCACCAGCACGCCGCCGCGCGCTGCGCGGGCGACGCCCGATAGCACCGCGCTCGGCGTGGCGATCGCAAGCGCGCAGGGGCTTGCCGCCACCAGCACCGCCATCGCGCGGTAGAAGCTGTCGCGGAACGGCTCGTCGACGACGACCCAAGCGAACAGGAGAAGCACCGACAGGATCAGGACGGCGGGCACGAAGATCCGCTCGAACCGGTCGGTGAAGCGCTGCGTCGGCGACTTTTGCGTCTCCGCTTCGCTCACCATCTTGACGACCTTGGCAAGCGCGCTTTCATTGGAACGGCGCGTCACCTCGATCTCGATCGCACCGCCGCCGTTGATCGTACCGGCAAAGACCCGGCTTTCCGCGTCCACCGCGTCGGGCTTGGCGCGTGCCGCCGCAGCGTCCGCGACCGGCACCTTGTCGACCGGAATGCTTTCACCCGTCACCGGGGCCTGATTGATCGCGCTTGCGCCCTTGATGATGAAGCCGTCGGCAGGCAGGCGCTCATTCGGGCGCACGATGGCGATATCGCCGACGACCATCTGTTCGACCGGGATTTCGCTGGTCTCCCCGTTGCGGCGCACGGTCGCGGTTTCCGGGGCGAGCTTCGCCAGTGCCTCGATCGCCTTCTTGGCGCGTCCCATCGCGTAATGCTCAAGCGCATGGCCAAGGCTGAACAGGAACAGCAGCAGCGCGCCTTCGGCCCATGCGCCCAGCGCAGCGGCGCCGGCGGCAGCAACCAACATCAGCGTGTCGATCTCGAACTTCTTCATCCGAAGGTTGTCGATCGCCTCGCGCAGCGTGAAGAACCCGCCGAAGAAATAGGCTGCGACATAGCAGGCCGTGGGCAGCCACTCCGGTGCGCCGGCAACCAGCCTTTCGATCGCATAGCCGATCCCCAGCAGCGCGCCGCAGGCAAGCGCGAAGATCAGCTCGGTATTGGGGCCGAGAAATTCGGCGTGGCTATGGTCGTGACCATCGCCGGGGCCGTGCTTCTCTTCGCCCGCGTCGTGGCCCCCGGGGCCGTGGTCGTGGCCGGCATGGTCATCGGCGGCGACCCGCTTGCCAACCCTCACCTTCAGCTTGCGAAGAGCAGCGCGCACTTCCTCTTCTGTGGTCTCTCGGCGATCATATTCGACCCGGACCGACCCGCTGGTGCTGGCGCTTGCCTGTACCACCCCGGGCAACGCGCATAGCGCATCGCTGACCGTGCGCGCCCGCCGTTCGTGACTGATCCCTGTCACCTGCCAGATCGCATGACCGTAGCGTTCAGTGATTTCGGCACCTGCGGCCCGCACCATTTCACGCAATCGCGGCAGCGGTAGCTTGGCGGCGTCGAAATGGATGCACAGGGCCGCCGGCGTGTCGCCATCGAGGCAGATCACATGCGCCCGCTCGACGCCTTCGCGCTTTGACAGGGTTGATACGAGACGGTCCAGGCAAGCGTCGGCCGCGTCAGGAAGGTCCGGCAACAATACTGGAATATCGAGTTCGAGCTTGTCGTTCATGACGACCTCCTTTCGCTTTTCTTGGTTTCGGCGCGCGCGTCGCGCAGGATTTCGACACCGCCCTTGATGGCGATGATGGCGGTAGCGAAGCCGACCAGAAGGTCCGGCCAGTTGGTGCCCAGCCACAGCACCAGCACGCCCGCGATCAGGATGCCGCCATTGGAAATGAAGTCATTGAAGCTGAAGGTGGTGGCGGCCCGTAGGTTAACGTCCGGATCCTTGAGCCGCTGGAGCAGCCGCAGGCAGAGGTAGTTTACGACGCCGGCGATCGCCGACATGACCATCATGGTCGGTCCGATCGGCTCGCTGCCCTGAAGGTAGCGCCGGCCAACGTCGATCAGGATACCGCCCGCGAAGATCAGCAGCATGACGCCCGAAGCGACCGCAGCGCGTGTCTTCCACGTCTGGCCCCGGGTTAGCGCCACAAGGCTCAGCGCATACACAGCCGTATCGGACAGATTGTCGACACCGTTGGCGATCAGGGCGCTCGAATCCGCGAAAAATCCTGAGACGAAGAAGCCCGCCGCGATTGCCGCGTTCAGCAGCAGGACGATCCAGAGGGTGCGACGCTCTTCGCCGCCATTGTTGTCGTTGCTCGGGATCATCCCATGATCTCCTCGAGCGTTAGCAGGGCAAGGAACCCTACGAAGAACATCGAGCTGATGAGCGGGGTGTCAGGCTTCTCGTGCGCCTCAACCAGCAGCTCTTCCGTGACGAGGTAGAGCAGCGCCATCAGCCCAAAGCTCAGGAAGCCAGCGACCATTACCGGCGAGAGCGTGGCGACAGGAACGGCAGCGAGCGCGCCGATCGGCAGCAGCAGCGCCAAGGCCGAGACGATCACGATGATGCGCAGGCGCGAGCGATAGGTTTCCGCCAGCTCGTTGGTCAGTGTCAGACCCAGGAAGAGCACTTCGAGTGTCAGCGCGATCGTCAGCAGAAATCCCGCCTTCTCGCCCGCGACGAACGCAAGGCCGAGCACCAGGCCATCGACCAGGATGTCGATGCCGATCGCGGCGAGCAGCGCCATCGGCCCCTTGAAGCGGGCCTCGAAAGCCTTGAGACCCAGCATCGTTACGACGCCCGCCGCCCCGCCGATCAACGTCGCGCTGGGCGAAGCCTCATGCTTGACCTGCGGCAGGATTTCAGTCGCTGCCGCCGCGAACACGACGCCGGCAGCAAGATGCTGTAGCCCCGCCACGAGGCCAGGATTTAACTTGGTGCGGCTCGCGATGATCGCGCCGAGCACGACCGCCAACACAGGCGCAAGCGTGTAGAGCAATGCCTGCATATCCTATGATTCCTCCGGTGTTCGATGACAGACGCGGATCTTCCCGCGCTGCGTGAAGGCGATCGACCCGCCCGCCACGACTGCCCGCGACTGGTCGCCGCGAAATTCTTCGCCGGTCCGTTGCGCGTGCAGGATCTCGGTTCTGCCCTTGGGCAGCCAGGTGACAGCCATCTTCAGGCCGTCGTCGATGAAGTCGACATCGGCGCGCGATCCATCGTCGCAATACATGATGCGCTGCGCGATCAATCGAGGCGTCAGATGCTTTTCATGCGCCGGCTCGGCCGGTTGGCTTGGAGCGGGGGTGCACGCCCCTACGACCATACCCGCGAACAGAACGGCGCCGATGCGCGCGGCTGTCAGGCCAGGCAGGTGCCGCAAGGCGCGCACCGCCCTCACCACAGCACGCCGTGATCGGGCGTCAGCGGCTCAGGGGCCGGTAGTCCCGCCGTCTGAAGAAGGTCGATCTCGATCGTGCGGCACATGGCCGTGAGCGGGACATCGTGGACGCTATTGGCGAACGGATCGGTCAGATCCTCGCCGATGCTCAGCACCGCGAGGAAGACGAGTCCGATCAGCGTCGATCCGATCGGCGTGGCAAGGCCCAGGGATTCGACCAGCGCGATCGGAAGCAGCACGCAGAACACGCGCGTGAAGAGGTTCGGGAAGAACCGAAAGCCATTGGGCAGCGGCGTGTTCTTGATCCGCTCCATGCCACCCTGCGCATTGGCGATGTCGATCAGGACGCGCTCTACAGTTGCCTGCTGGATCTCGGTGATCCGACCTTCCGCGAGCGCGTCGGCGTAATTGCCCGATATGTCCTCCAAGAGCGCGTTGGCAGGGTTCAGGCGAGCGACCGCCATATCGGCGACGTCCGTTCCGGCGATCCGGGCAATGTCTTCATAGGGCGACTGTCGGCGAAGCTGGCAGCGCATCGAGTGCGCGAAGGCGATCTGCCGCAGGATGATGTTGTGCCGCGTCTCACTGCCCTCGGGTTCCCCCTTGGTCAGGCTGCGTGTGATCCTGGCCAGGCTGCGCGACGCATTGATGAGCGCGCCCCAAAGGGTTCGCGCTTCCCACCAGCGCGCATAAGCTGCGTTGGTCCGAAACCCCATGAAGAGCGCGATGGCAGTGCCGAACAGCGCCGTCGGCAAAGGCGGTTCCTTGATCGGGGTCATCATGTGGAATGCCGTCACCGCCACGTCCCACACGAACAGGATCGTGAGAGGCTTCCAAACCTCGATAATGATCTGCCTAAAACGTGGCCTCGCGCCGACAATCATATCAATTACGCCCTAAATCTCTTAGCGATCGTCATCCGATCGGCATGTTCATGATGTCCCGATAAGCGGACAGCAGCTTGTTCCGGACTTGCAGGGTCGCCTCGAAAGTAATGGATGCGCGACTCTGGATGAGCGCGACGGTTGCAATGTCGGTGGTTTCGCCACGCTCATATGCTTCGGTGACGACATCCTCCTGCTCCTGGGTCTCGTTGACCTTCGCGACCACGGCATTGAGGGTATCGGCGAAGTTCGACGCCGGAGCGGTCGGCGTCACGCCGGGCGGTGCCGTCGGCTGCGCCTCGCGCAAGGCGCGGCTTCGCGCGATCACTTCGGCCCGAATGGCCATCACATTCGAGATCGACGTGTCAGACATCGTTTCTCTCCCGTTCCAGTGCGACGTGTCGGAAGACAGGACGGTTCATCGGGTGCCCTCCCGTTCGCAGATTCGGGTGCGGCCCTCGCCTTCCACGACGGTGAGCTGCGACCCCTTGAAGGTCGCGGTGGCTGTCTCGCCGACATATTGGAGGCCCTGCGCTGGCGCGGTCAGCGTCATGGGCACGGCGCTGCTGGAGCGCCGCAAATCGATCTGCAGGCCGTTGTCCTTGTAGTCGACGAACAGCGGTTCCCCGTCGGAACAGCGATAGGGATGGCGCCCCATTTCCCCGGTCGCCACGGCGCTGTCGGACGAATGGATTTGCTGCTCCGTTGGCGGGGCTGGCGGCTTGCTTTCCGTGCAAGCCGCCAGCCCGACAACGAGGATGAGGGCGGGCAGTACCCGCTTCAACGGCATCATCGCGCCTTCCTCCTGTAGCGGGAGGGGACGCGCTGACGATTGATCCCACGGGCAGGCTGACCCACCCGCCAGCGCAGATAGGTTGCAAGGCGATCGTCAGCCTCGATCATCAGGGACCGCAGACGACGCAACATCATCGCCGCGAACGGCAGAGACAGCGCCCCGCGCAGCGTGCAGCTATGTGTTAGCCTGGTGCCACCATCGTCCCCTGCCAGCTCGTACCGCTCTTCGAGCGTGAACAGATAAGGGATGCCGCACGACCAAGCGAAGGCGCGCGGCTTGTCGAACTGATCGACCCGGGCCGGCGTCCGAATTGGCCGGGTGATGCCCTGGATCGCGAAGGTACATTCCGTCTCGCCAAGCTGGCACGGGTTGTCGAGGAATACGAGCGGACTCCAAGCCCGACGATGATCCGGATCGGTGATCGCCGACCAGATGCGCAGTGGCCAGCCGTGAAGCATCGAGCTGGTTATGGTGCGAGGCATATCCCCATCTCCCAGAGATGAGCGGGGCGATCGCGGATCGCCCCGCTCACCCATCAGGCCAAGTTGTTCACGAAGGTCTGACCGTGGTCGTCCCCTTCATGCTCCTCATTGTAGTGCTCGGGCTTCTCGATCACTTTCTGCCCGAACCGGGCGTAGAGCGTCGGCAGCACGAACAGCGTCAGCAGCGTCGCCGAGATCAGGCCGCCGATGACGACGGTCGCCAATGGCTTCTGCACCTCCGCGCCCGCCCCCTCGCCAAGCGCCATCGGCACGAAGCCGAGGCTTGCGACGAGCGCGGTCATGACGACGGGCCGCAGGCGCTGCATTGCGCCGACATGGGCCGCCTCTTCGCGCGATAGCCCCGACCGGATCAGATCCTGGATCGAGCTGACCATCACGAGGCCGTTGAGGACCGCGATGCCCGACAGGGCGATGAAGCCCACCGCCGCCGAGATCGAAAAGTCCATGCCTCGCAAGAAGAGCAGCAGGACGCCGCCCACCAGCGCGAATGGCACGCCGGTGAAGACGATCGCAGCATCGCGGACCGATCCCAACGCCCCGTAGAGGAGCAGCAGGATCAAGATGAAGCAAGCCGGAATGACCAGCTTCAGCCGCTCGCTCGCCGATTGCAGGTTTTCGAACTGGCCGCCCCATTCGAGATAGGTGCCGGCAGGCAGCCGGAGTTGGCTGCCGATCGCCGCCTGCGCATCCGCCACGACGGATCCGACGTCGCGGCCACGCACGTTGGCTTGCACCACCACGCGCCGCTTGCCGTTCTCGCGGCTGATCTGGTTCGGACCATCGACCACCTTGATCTCGGCGACGCTGGACAGCGGTACATAGCCGCCGCCTGCCACCGGCACCTGCACCTGTTGGAGCAGGCCGATGTCGGCACGCTGCGCCTCCGACAGGCGGATCACCACGGGGAAGCGACGGTCGCCCTCGAAGATCTGGCCCGATGTTCGCCCGCCGATCGTCGCAGTCACGGTGTCCTGCACATCCTGAGCCGTAACGCCCAACCGCGCCATCGCGTCGCGGTTGACGCGAATGTCGAGCATGGGAAGACCGGTCGTCTGCTCCACCTTCACGTCCGCTGCGCCTTGCGTTCTGCGCAGCACCGCCGCGATTTGCTCGGCCGTCCGGTTCATCTGGTTGAAGTCGTCCCCGAACACCTTCACCGCGATGTCGCCGCGCACGCCGGCGATCAGCTCGTTGAAGCGCATCTGGATGGGCTGGGTGATCTCGTAGGCATTTCCCGGAATCTTCGCGAGATTACCCTCGATCCGGCTGACCAGCTCCTCCTTGGGAAGCTCAGGATCCGGCCAATCCTTGCGCGGCTTCAGGATGACGAACATGTCGGTCGCGTTCGGCGGCATCGGGTCGGCCGCCAGCTCGGCGGTGCCCGTCTTGGAATAGACGAATTGCACCTCCGGCTGCTTCGACATCATCCGCTCGATCGGCACCTGCATCGCCTGGCTCTGCTGGACCGACGTTGCCGGAATGCGGAGCGACTGGATCAGCAAATCGCCTTCGTCGAGCTGCGGCAGGAACACCGAGCCGAGCGTAGTGAAAGCAAGCGCCGCCACCACAAGGCTTCCCACACCCGCACCGATCGTCAGCGTCGGGCGCTTCATGGCCCGGTCGAGACCGGGTTCGTAGCGCTTCTTCAGCCACGTGATGATGCGGCCGTCCTTCTCCTCGACCTTCTTCGACAGCCAGATCGCAATCATCGCCGGCACGAAGGTGAGAGAGAGGATGAAGGCGAAGGCGAGCGCGATGATGACGGTCAGCGCCATCGGTCCGAACGTTTTACCCTCCACGCCGGTCAGCGTGAGCAGCGGTACGTAGACGAGGATGATGATTGCCTGCCCGTAAACCGAGGGGCGGATCATCTCGCGAGCGGCGGCTGCCACGGTCGCAAGCCGTTCCTTGACGGTCAGCAAGCGACCTTCATGATGCTGTTGTTCGGCAAGCCGCCTCAGCGCGTTTTCAACGATGATGACGGCGCCGTCGACGATCAGACCGAAGTCCAAAGCCCCAAGGCTCATCAGATTGGCCGAGACCCCAGCGCGCAGCATCCCGAAGCCTGTCAGCATCATGGTGATCGGGATGACCAACGCCGCGATCAGGGCCGCACGGAAGTTGCCGAGCAGCAGGAAGAGCACGACGATGACCAGCACCGCGCCTTCGGACAGGTTTTTCGCGACCGTCTTGATCGTCGAATTGACCAGCTCGGTGCGGTTCAGCACCGGCTGAATTACGACGTCAGGAGGCAGCGAAGCGTTGATCGTCTTCAGTTTCTCAGCGACCGCGGTCGACACGATGCGGCTGTTCTCGCCGATCCGCATGATCGCCGTGCCGACGACGACTTCGGTACCGTTCTCCGATGCCGAACCCATGCGGATCGCCTGACCCGTCTTCACAGTCGCGACTTGTTCGACCGTGATCGGCACGCCGTTACGTGTCGCGATCACGGTCCTGGCCAACTCGCTGGCATTGCGAACGAGCGCATCCGAGCGAACAGCCAGACCTTCGCCATTGCGATTGACGAAGCCACCGCCGACGCTGGTGTTGTTGCGCTCCAGCGCGTTGCCCAGGTCGGTCAAGGTGATGCCGAGTGAAGCCAGCTTCTGCACATCGGGCACGACGAGGAACTGCTTGGCGTAACCGCCAATCGAGTCGACGCCGGCGAGGCCCGGAGTGTTCTTGAGAAGCGGCGTGACGATCCAGTCCTGCGCGGTGCGCAGGTAGGTCGCCTTGTCCTCTTCGGTCGTCAGTCGCTCGCCCTCTGGCGTGATGTAGCTGCCATCGGGCTGTTGGCCCGGTTCACCGGGCTTGTGCTTGTCGTCCTCGCGATGATCGAGACGAACGGTGTACATGTACACCTCGCCCAGGCCTGTCGCGATCGGACCCATTTCAGGGTTCACGCCGTCGGGCAGATTCTCTTGCACGCCCCGCAGACGCTCGCCCACCTGCTGGCGGGCGAAATAGATGTCCGTCGCGTCCGAAAAGACCGCCGTGATCTGCGCGAAGCCGTTGCGGCTCAACGAGCGCGTATATTCTAGGCCGGGGGTGCCGGCGAGCGCGGTTTCGATTGGAAACGACACCTGCTTCTCGACCAGCTCGGGCGAGAGGGCAGGCGCGCGGACGTTGATCTGGACCTGATTGTTGGTGATGTCCGGCACCGCGTCGATCGGTAGCCGGTAGAGGGAAAAGGCGCCG
>NZ_ALBQ01000006.1 GCF_000282895.1 Sphingomonas sp. ATCC 31555 | reverse complement strand
TGGGAATCCCTCACCGATTCAGTGCGGTCGAAATCCGCTCTAGCATGAAGGCGGCGGACCTCGCGTGCCTCAACCGCGCTGCCATGCGAACGCACAGCTCGTTCGAGATGCGGCTCAGGCCTGACAGCTTTCGCGACGCACTGTTCCCGTCGCTCTATCGCCGCGAATTCGGCAAGGCAGGACCGGTCGCAGGTCTCAAGGCGCTGCCGCCGCTCCGCCTTTCCGGCGAGTTTGATGGCGAGGTAGCCGAACTGCCGTCCGCGTTCGTCGCCGGCCGCCTGTTCGGCGATTGTGTCGCCCGCAACGGCAGCGCCGAAGCGCATGCCCTCTTGCTTTCCCGGCCTGCCAGTGCCGAGGAAAACGCTGCGATCGAACGGCTGAAACCCGCGTTCGCCGCCTGCATCAAGGAAAGGCAGACAGTGAGCCTGACCCCCATTGCGATCCGCGCGACTGTCGGCGAGGCGATGGTCAAGCTGTCCCGCGCGGCGAAGGACACGCATCGGTCGTAAGGCTCGAACGGGGAAGATTTAGGTTCCCCGCCGGACAGCGAGGCGATGCGCCCATCAACGCACCGCCCGGTCCTTAGCCCTCGGAGCTATCCGCGTCGGTGGCGGCAGCCGCATCGCCACCGCTCTGGAACCAAGCTTCCACTGGCCCGCTCAGCTTGACGGTGAGCGGATTGCCCTTCCGATCCATCTTCTTGCCGAGCGCCACGCGCACCCAGCCTTCGGAAATGCAATATTCCTCGACGTCGCGGCGCTCGACGCCCTTGAACTTGATGCCGACGCCGCGCTCCAGCAGCTCGCGGGCGAAATGGGGGCTGTTCGGATTGACCGACAGGCGATCGGGGGGCGTATCACTCATGGGCTGCGCTCATGCCGTCATTCCGCCGCGGGTTCAAGATAGCGGTGGATGGCGGAGACGACCACCGATCCCTCGCCCACGCCTGAGGCGACGCGCTTCACCGATCCGGCGCGTACATCGCCCACAGCGAACACGCCAGGGCTCGACGAACAGAAGAAGGTCTCCCCGCTCCCTGTGCGCACGAAGCCGCCGGGGTCGAGATCGACACAGCCTTCCAGCCAGCCGGTATTGGGCTCCGCGCCGATCATCACGAACAGCGCTCCCACAGCGCGCCGCTCGGCCTCGCCCGTGCGGCGGTCTGTCCATTCCAGGCCCCTCAGAGATCGCTCGCCCTCCAGCGCGGTGACTTCGGTGAAGGGGTGCAGCGTGATGCGATCTGACGCCTCAATGCGATCGATCAGGTAGCGCGACATGGTCGCGGCAAGGCCGGGGCCGCGCACCAGAATATGGACATGCTCGACATGGCTCGCCAGGAACACCGCGGCCTGGCCGGCCGAATTGCCGCCGCCGACCACCACCACTTCCGATCCGGCGCACAGGCCGGCTTCCATCGCGGTGGCAGCATAATAGATGCCATTGCCTTCCAGTGCGGCGTAGCGCGGCAGGTTCAGCTTGCGATAGCGGGCGCCCGTCGCCACCACCACCGCGCGCGCCTGCACCGTCGCGCCATCGTCAAGGTGGAGGCGCAGCGGCCGCTCCTCGCATTCGATCCGCACCACCGATCGCGAGACGAGTAGCCGCGCCCCGAACTTCTGCGCCTGCACCTGGGCGCGCCCGGCCAGCGCTTGGCCGGAAATACCTGTGGGAAAGCCCAGATAATTCTCTATCTTCGAACTGGTGCCCGCTTGTCCGCCGGGCGCGATCGCTTCGATGACGATCGTCTCGAGTCCCTCGGAAGCGGCATAGACCGCCGCCGCCAGTCCGGCGGGGCCCGCGCCTACCACTGCCACGTCGTGCACATGTGCGGGATCGAGCGCGGTCGCGAGCCCCAAGGCGTCAGCCAGCGCGGCGTTGGCCGGATTGCGCAGCACCTGGCCCTGCAGCACGACTACCGGCAGATCATCCTGTACGAGCGCGAAGCATTCGAGGAAACCTGCTGCGTCGGGGTCGCGATCGGTGTCGATGCGCCGGTGCGGGATGGCGTTGCGAGTGAGAAAGGTCTCTATCCGCCCCATGTCCGCCCCGTGCCCCGGCCCGGCCAGCGCCACGCCCGCCTCGCCGTGACGTAGCATTCCCACGCGGCGCAGTATGAAGGCGCGCATCACGATCTCGCCGATGTCCGGTTCGGCTGCCATCATCCGGCGAAAAGCGGCGCGGTCCACCCGCACCACCTGTGTGTTCGCCAGTGCGCGGCCGCTCACCAGCACCTTGCGATCGTTGAACAAGTCCAGCTCGCCGGTGAACTGGCCAGCGCCATGCGTGTGTACGGGGTGCTCGCGGCCCTCGGCATCGGTGTCGACGATCGCAATTCCACCGGCGAGGCACAGGAAGAAGTCGACGCTGCGGTCGCCGCGACGGAACAGCATCGCGCCGTCGTCCAGTGTCTCGGCGCGGCCGAATGCAGCGATCCGCGCCATCATCTCCGCGCTCAGAATCGGGAAGGTCTGGGCGGATCGCGCGTAGGGATCGGTCGGGTCGAGCGAATCATGAGCTGCCATGGCGCAATCCTACCGCGCCATAGGCGCGCACGAACCACCTATTCGGGGGATCGTGCGCGTCCGGTGCCTCAGTCGCAATAGCGGATTCTGACGGGACGGCCGATGTAAGGGTCCCATACCCGCCGTACGCTGCAATATTCGTAATAGCGGTACCGCGGATAATTGTCGCGATACCAATAGCCGTCGACCGGATAATAACCGCGTTCGCGGTAGAAGCGCCGATCATAATCGTAGCGGCGGTCGTTGGAGATCGCGGCGCCGATCGCCAGGCCTGCAATTCCGGCCACCAGCGCGGCACCGGCGACATCGCCGCCGCGATCACGATAATGGCGCCGCCAGCGCCAATCCTGCGCCTGGGCCGGCGCGATCGAAACCAGCAGGCTGGCACCGGTGGCAACGCCGAGAACCAGCTTCTTCGCCAGAGGGCTCATCGAATCTTCTCCTCACCTCCAGGCGCCGTGAGTCGTTCGGCGCCGACGGATCGTAGATGCTCCACCGCAGCTTAATCGGTTTGGAACCGGCTGTTCAGCCGCGGTTTAGCTGGCTAACGAGCGGCATGGCCTACTGGATCCTCCGCTCCGAACCCGATGCCTATTCGTGGGACGACCTGGTGCGCGACGGCACCACCGAATGGAACGGCGTGCGCAACTATACCGCCCGCAACTTCCTGAAGACGATGGTGCCCGGCGACCAGGCGCTGTTCTACCACTCCAACATTCAGAAGGCCGCGGTGGGGATCATGGAGATCACCCGCGCCTGGCAGCCGGACGGCGACGACGGCAAATGGGCCAGCGTAGCGGTCAAGGCCGTGCGCCCGCTCGCCACGCCCGTGCCGCTGCCCGACATCAAGGCCGAGCCGCGGCTTACAGCCCTCGAGATGGTCCGCCAGTCGCGCCTGTCGGTGACTCCGGTTCGCCCGGAGGAGTGGGCAGTGCTGCTGGAGATGGGCGGTCTGACGCCGGATCGCTGAGGTCGATCGGCACGCGGTTCGACTTGTCCGGCTTCTTGCGGAAGGCCCGGCCGATCCCCTTGCCGGCATCGCCGACCAGCTTGAAGAAATTTCGCGATTCGCCCGGCTCTTCGCAGCAGCTGTCGGGATCGAACAGCTTGCCGACCAGTCGCACGGCCGCTGTCGTGCCGCCGAACAGGTCGACGCCGACGGTACAGCCCTCCATGCGGGCGGCGCAGGGCTCGACGGTGGCGTTGAGCGCAGCGATGCCGGTTCTCTCCGGGTTGCTCGGCATCGGCCGGTCCGGCGGGCCGCGCTCGTCCGGCAACGGCAGCCGGGGCGCGTTCACCCCCTTGCCGCACACCACGATGCTATTGCTGCTGGTGCCGTCCTGGGCAGACGCGCAGGGATCGGCCAGCACCGACCAGCGCTGCGTGCCATCCGCCGCCCGTTGCGGGCTGTTGACGGTCGCAGCCGCAGTGGGCGCGCCCTCCTGTGGCAATAGGATCGTCAGTACCAGCGCCACCAGCAACATGCGCTTCTCCCGCGAGGAAACTGCACCGTTAGAGCATGTTCGGCACCGGCACGAAAGGGCCCGCTCAGGCGAAGAGCGCGCGCTCCTCTTCCTCCAGCACATCGGGGATCGGCAGCAGCGCGCCGCAACCGGCTTCACGCCCATGCGGCGGCGGCACCAGATTCCACGGCGTCATCACGGCCTCGCACCAGGCAGTGAAGAAGCCCGAGGACCAAGCGCTCACCACGTCTTCGGTCGCCCGGATCGCGCCGGCATCGGAAGGATTCATCGGTCCGTATGGAATCGTCATCGTCACCGCTCCCTGTCGTGTTGATGCGCCCGTTTCCCGAGTCTCTCGAGCATAGCAGAAAAGCGCCGTGCCCGCATCGCCTTACCTATGGTTCAGCCCGTACCCATGCCGGCGGCGAACGCGATGCGCAGCGCCTCGGACAGGCTCTTCGCGCCCAGCTTGGCCATCACATTCGCGCGGTGCACCTCCACCGTGCGCGCCGAAATGCCGAGGTCATAGGCGATCGTCTTGTTGGGATAGCCCTGGGCCAGCCCCTCCAGCACTTCGCGCTCGCGCACGGTCAGCGCGCCGAGCAGCGTTTCGGCATCGGCGGCGCGCGCCTTCACATCCTCCGCCGCCTCCAGCCGTTCGAAGCCACGGTTGATCGCGTCGATCAGCGATTTGCTGTCGATCGGCTTTTCCAGAAAGTCGACCGCCCCCGCCTTCATCGCCTTCACCGCGAGCGATACGTCGCCGTGCCCGGTCAGCACGATGACCGGCAGCGCGATTCCCCGCGCATGCAGTTCCTGCTGCACCTCCAGCCCGTCCATTTCGGGCATTCGCACGTCGAGCAGGATGCAGCCGGGCTCCACCTGTCGCGCTTCCTTCAGGAAGGCCACGCCCGAAGGCCAGGTCTGAACTGCAAAGCCGGAGGTCTTGAGCATGAAGCTGGCGGAACGGCGCACGCCGTCCTCATCGTCGACGATATGGACCAGTCGTTTCTCGGTCACGGCGCGTACCCTTCTTCTTCTACTTGGACCAGGGTGAAGTGGAAGCAGCTGCCGCCCCCGGTGCGCGGCTCCAGCCAGATGCGGCCGCCATTGGCCTCCACGATCGTTCGGCAGATCGAGAGGCCCAGCCCCATGCCGTCGGCCTTGGTACTGTGAAAGGCCCGGAACAGATCGTCGGCCACGGCAGGCGCCACGCCGGGTCCGGTATCCGCCACCGTCACCCGCACGAAGCCGGGCGACTCCACGCGGCTGGAAATGGTCAGTCGCCGCTCGGCCGAGTCGGCCATGGCTTCGATCGCGTTGCGCATCAGGTTGATCAGCACTTGCTGTATCTGGATGCGATCCACCAATACGCGCCCTGCCCCCGGATCGAACAGGAACTCGGCGATCACGCCGCGTTCGCGCGCGCCGATCAGCGCCAGCTTGCACGCCTCGTCCACCAGGTCCGGCACCGCCTCTACGCTTTTTTCCACCTCGCCGCGCGCGACGAACTCGCGCAGCCGCCGCACGATCGTGCCGGCCCTCAGGGCTTCCTGAGTGGTATCTTCCAGGGCCTCGCGGATCATCGGCAGATCTTCCGGATCGCCGCCGTCGATCAGGTTGGATACGCCACGTACATAATGCACAACCGCCGTGATCGGCTGGTTCAGCTCGTGCGCGAGGGTGGAAGCCATGGTACCCATAGCGCTCACCCGCGCTGCATGGATCAGGCCCGATCGCAGTTCCTCGATCCGCGCCTCGGCGCGCTGCTTGTCGGTCAGGTCGCGGATGAATCCGGTGAAGACGCGCTCACCCTCGGTGATCGCCTCGCCCACTGACAGCTCGATGGGAAAGGTCGATCCGTTGCTGCGGCGGGCGGTAACGGTGCGGCCGGTACCGATGATCCGCCGCTCGCCTGTTTCCATGTAGCGGCGGATATAGCCGTCATGTCGTGCGCCATCGCCGTGGGGCATTAACAGGCTGATATTGGCGCCGACCACCTCCGCTTCGCTGTAACCGAACATTCGCTCGGCGGCAGCGCTGAAGGATAGAATGTTGCCGCGCTCGTCAATGATCACCATCGCGTCGAGCACCGTCGCCAGTATCGAACGGAGATGGTTTGCCGACGCCGTCGCCTGGCGCTCGCTGGCGCGCTGTTCGGTGATGTCGCGCACTACCGTGCCGAAGCCACGCAGCCGCCCGTCCAGCCCTCGCAGCGGCGTGATCAGCACCTGCGCCAGAAATTCGCTGCCGTCCCGGCGCAGCCGCCAGTCCTCGTCCTCGAACTTTCCGTCGCGCATCGCCGCATCCAGATCGGCGCGCGGCTTGCCGGCGGCTATGGCGGAGGCCGGATAGAACTGCGCCATGTCGCGCCCCAGCACCTCTTCCTCGCGCCAGCCGGTCATCCGCAGCGCGCCTTCGTTCCAGAACGATACCCGTCCGAGGCCATCGACGGTGTAGATGGCATAGCCCACTGCCCCATCGATCAGCAGGTTCAACTCGGCCGCCAGTTCGTCGGCGCGATCGGCCCGGCGGCGGGCGTCGGCTTCTTCTGCGCGGAGGCGGCGACGCAGCGCCCGGCTGTACGATGCCAGCAACAGGATCGCCGCTGCCCAGGCGAGCAGTACGCCTACCAGTACATGGCGCTCGCCCTTCGAGACGAGCGGCGTCAGCGCCAGGCCGGAGACGAGCAGCAACAGCATCGCCAGCGCTTCGGGCAGGCGCAGCTTCAGCCGGTCCACCAGCGTCGGGCCCACCGTTGCGTCGAACTGCGGCAGCGGGAAGTTCATCGCGCCAACGCGCCGAGCAGTTCGAGCCGCCCGACCGGCTTTTTCACCACCCCGGCAAAGCCGGCGGCACGCGCCGCTTCGTCCAGCTCGGCATGGCTCTGCCCGGCGATCAGGATCGCCCGCCCTTTCCAGCCGCGCTCGATCAGGCGCCGCAGCAGATCGATGGCGTCGCCGTCTGACAATTGGCGGGCTATCAGCAGTGTGCGAATCTGCTCGAGCGTCGCCTCCGCCATCGCCGCTGCAGCCGAAGAAAAGGCGCGGACATCCATGCCGCAGCCCTGCAGCTGCAACTGCAGCGCGCGGCGCGACTCATCCTGCGAATCGACCAGCAACACACGTTCGCGGGGGGCACGACTCGGCATGGGTGCGCCCTCCTTCACGGCCACGCACAGACGCGCGCGGCAGGCGACGCGGAAAAAGGGGGAGGAAGGACACGGAAACGCATGGAGCCAAAATATGGATCGGCGGCTCCGGGCGGCATGCGGATTGGTACGTATTTAGGAAGGTTCAGCGCGCATAGCGCTCCTCGGCCCAGGGGTCCCCACGTAGGTGATAGCCATTCACTTCCCAGAAGCCCGGTCGGTCGCGCCCGACAACCTCGATGCGCGAGATCCACTTCGCGCTTTTCCAGAAATAGAGATGCGGCACCACCAACCGGGCCGGGCCGCCATGGTCGCGGTGGAGCGGCTTGCCCTCCCAACGATGCGCGATCAGCGCGTCGGGCGCGGCGAAATCGTCGAGCAGCAGGTTCGTGGTATAGCCGTCATAGCCGTGCAGCATCACCGCCGCCGCTTCCTCCCGCGGCTCGACCATTGCTAGCAGACGCCCCGTCGCCACGCCCGTCCAGCGATTGTCGTAGCGCGACCAGCTGGTCACGCAGTGAATGTCGCTCACCCGCTCGTCGGTGGCCAGTGCCTCGAACGCTGGCCAGTCGAGCGTCAGCGGACGGGCGACCATCCCGTCGATCACCAGCCGCCAGCGCTCCGGCCGCACATCGGGCTGGCGGCCGAGATCGAGTACCGGCCAGTTCTTCACCAGATGCTGTCCCGGCGGCAGCCGTTCCGCCTCCGGCCGCGCGGTACGGCCGGTGAGGAACTTGCCCTGTTCGGCCCAGGCGCGCTTGGACCGGGTAAGCTTGCTGTCATCGTCCTCGTCCATGGGCCTTCTCGCGTCAGGCCGGTTTCCGTTCACCGGCGATGGTGGGCAACAATTCGGATACGGTCGGATGAATATGGACTGCATGGGCAAGGTCGCTGGCCGTGCCGTCCTTAACCATCAGGTCGAGCACCCCGTGGATCGCCTCGTCGCCGCTGGTGCCGAGGATTGCACCACCCAGGATGCGGCCGGTATCGGCATCGGTCACCAGTTTCATGAAGCCCAGCGTCTCGTCCTTCTCCACCGCGCGGCCGACGCGCGTCATCGGCCGATGGCCAACCTGGATCGCATGTCCTGCCTTCTTCGCTTCCACCTCGCCCATGCCGACGCGGCCGAGCGGGGGATCAATGTAGAGCGCATAGGCAGGGATGCGATCGGTTACCTTGCGATCGGCGCCGTCCAGCAGGTTGTCGGCGACAATCTCGAAATCGTTATAGGCGGTATGGGTGAACGCGCCGCGCCCATTGCAATCGCCAAGCGCCCAGACGCCAGGCACGCTGGTGGACAGCCGGTCGTCGACCTTCACATATCCTCGCTCGTCGGTCTCCACGCCCGCCGCCGCCAGCCCAAGATCGTCGGTATTCGGTTGCCGACCGACGGCCAGCAACACATGACTGCCCAACACGTCGGGGCTGCCCTCCTGACAATCGACGCCTATCCGCACCTCCTCGCCTGCGCGCTCGAAGCGGATGCATTCGGCTTCGGTGCGCACCACGATCCCCTCGCGCTCCAGGATGTCGCGCACTGCATCGGAGATCTCGGGGTCTTCCCGGCCAATCAGCTTCGGCCCCTTCTCGACGATCGTCACCTCGGCGCCGAAGCGGCGAAACATCTGGCCGAACTCCAACCCGATATAGCTGCCGCCCACCACGACCAGATGGCGCGGCACCGCATCCAGCTTCAGGATCGTGCTGTTGGTGAGGAACGGGACGTCCGCCACGCCGGGCATGTCCGGCACCAACGCACGCCCGCCCACGTTCAGGAAGATGCGTTCGGCTTCCAGCAGATCGTCGCCCACGCGCACCCGCTGCGGCGATTCAAAGCGCGCGTGACCGAAGAACAACGTGCAGTTCGCCATGGTGTCGATCCAGCGTCGCAGCGAGGCGCGCGAATCCGCAGCGATCTGGTCTGCCCGCGCCCGCACCTTGGCAAAGTCGATGCCGATCTCGCCGTTGATCGTCACGCCGAAGTCCGCCGCGCGGCGGGCCATATGCGCGGCATAGGCGCTCGCGACCCAAGTCTTGGTGGGCTTGCACCCCGTGTTCACGCACGTGCCGCCCAGCAGTCGCCGCTCCACCAGCGCTACCGTCATGCCCGCTTCGCTCAGCCGCCCCGCAAGCGGCGTCCCTGCTTGACCCGCGCCCAGGATGATGGCGTCGAACCGCCGGGTCACAACGATGCCGCCAGAAACGCGGCGACGGCGATCGCCGCCAGATCCTCGATCAGTGCGGCGGGCAGATCGGCACCGAAGGCTCGGCACAGACCCATGCGCGCCGCATAGCCCCCGATCGTCCCAATGCCGGCACCCACCACGCCCACCGCCAGGCACAGCGGCAGCGATCCCGCCGCCAGCCCGATCGCCGCGCCGCACAGCGCACCCGAAACCAGCCGCGCGATAAAGCCTGGCGGCGACTTGCGGCTGGGCGTGCTCGGGCGCTTGTCGGCGATGAACTCGCCGATCGCCAGGACCAGGAAGATCCACGGCGTTCCCCACCAGCCGAGCCAGGCGAGCCAGCTGCCCTGCAGCGGCAACCAGCCCGCGGCGGCAGCGAAAGCAATGGCGGTCGGCGCGGTCATCGTGCGCAGCCCGGCGACACCGCCGAACAATAGCGCGAGGATCAGGGGCGGCATCGGCAGGTCTCCCATCTGCGCGCGGGAGCGAACGCCTTCCAGCATCCGCCCGACTGAACATGGATACAATACGGTGTGTCTGCCGCCAACGAAACGAACCGCTACGGGTTGCAACGCGCCACCGATTGGATGATCAGGCTGCCCCAACCGAGCCCATAGGAGAACCGGCCTCATGAAGACGCGCGCCGCCGTCGCCTTTGAAGCGAAAAAGCCGCTGGAAATCGTCGAACTCGACCTGGAAGGGCCGAAAGCGGGCGAAGTGCTGGTCGAGATCATGGCCACCGGCCTGTGTCATACCGATGCCTACACGCTGGACGGCCTCGATTCGGAAGGCCTGTTCCCCTCGGTGCTCGGCCATGAAGGCGCCGGCATCGTCCGCGAGGTGGGCGCCGGCGTCACCAGCGTGCAGCCCGGCGACCATGTCATCCCGCTCTACACGCCCGAATGCCGCCAGTGTAAGTCTTGCCTGTCGGGCAAGACCAATCTGTGCACCGCGATCCGCGCCACCCAGGGCAAGGGCCTGATGCCGGACGGCACCACGCGGTTCAGCTACAAGGGGCAGCCGATCTTCCATTACATGGGCTGCTCGACCTTCTCGAACTTCACCGTGCTGCCCGAGATCGCGGTGGCGAAGATCCGCGAGGACGCGCCGTTCCAGACCAGCTGCTATATCGGCTGCGGCGTCACCACCGGCGTCGGCGCGGTGGTCAACACCGCCAAGGTGCAGGTGGGCGAGACCGTCGTGGTGTTCGGCCTGGGCGGCATCGGCCTCAACGTCATCCAGGGTGCGCGCCTCGCGGGCGCGGGCCAGATCATCGGCATCGACGTCAATCCGGACCGTGAGGCATGGGGCCGCAAGTTCGGCATGACTCACTTTCTCAACACCAAGGGCATGTCGCGCGAGGCGATCGTCGCCAAGGTGGTCGAGCTGACCGACGGCGGCGCCGACTATAGCTTCGATGCGACCGGCAATACCGAGGTGATGCGCACCGCGCTCGAATGCTGCCATCGCGGCTGGGGCGAATCGATCATCATCGGCGTGGCCGAGGCGGGCAAGGAGATCAGCACCCGCCCGTTCCAGCTGGTCACCGGCCGCGTCTGGAAGGGCACCGCGTTCGGCGGCGCCAAGGGCCGGACCGATGTGCCGAAGATCGTCGACTGGTACATGAACGGCAAGATCGCCATCGACCCGATGATCACCCATGTGTTGACGCTGGAAGAGATCAACAAGGGGTTCGACCTGATGCATGCGGGCGAGAGCATCCGCAGCGTCGTCGTCTACTGAGCGAAAAAGGAGAGGAAGCGATGTTCAGTCACGTGATGCTCGGCGCCAACGATATCGAAGCGTCCAAAGCTTTCTACGACGCGGCGCTCGGCGCGCTCGGGATTGCCCCCGGGCGGATGGATCCGAAGGGCCGCGTGCTCTATATGCACGAAGGCGGGCTGTTCATGCTCACCAAGCCGCTGAACGGCGAGCCCGCCTGCTGCGCCAATGGAGGCACGCTAGGCTTCAAGGCGGCGACCACCGAAGCGGCAGACGCCTGGCACAAGGCCGGCGCGGCGCATGGCGGCACGCCGGTCGAGAGCCCGCCGGGCTGGCGCGAGGGCACGTTCGGCAAGCTCTACCTCGCTTATCTGCGCGATCCAGCCGGCAACAAGATTTGCGCGCTGCATCGTCCGGCGGCGTGATGGAAACGCTGTCGACCAATCGGGCCTGTGGTGGCGTGCAGGGCGTGTATCGCCACGATTCCGGCGCCACCGGAACCCCGATGACCTTCTCCGTCTATGTGCCGCCGCATGCCGAGGGCGCGGCATTGCCCGTGCTCCTGTATCTTTCGGGCCTTACCTGCACCCATGCAAACGTCACCGAAAAGGGCGAATATCGTCGCGCCTGCGCCGAGGCGGGGGTGATCTTCGTAGCGCCGGATACGTCTCCCCGCGGCGATGGTGTGCCGGATGTGCCGGACTATGATTTCGGCCAGGGCGCCGGTTTCTATGTCGATGCGACCCAGGCGCCCTGGGCGCCGCACTTCCGGATGCGCAGCTATATCGAACAGGAACTGCCCGCGCTGATCGCCGCCCAGTTCCCGATGGCCGACCTGAGCCGCCAAGGCATCACGGGCCATTCGATGGGCGGGCACGGCGCACTCACTATTGCCCTGCGCAACCCGGAGCGCTTCCGCAGCGTCTCCGCCTTCGCGCCGATCGTAGCGCCGGGGCAAGTGCCGTGGGGCCACAAGGCGCTGGGCGGCTATCTCGGTGACGATGCCGCGGCTTGGCGCGCACACGATGCCGTGGCGCTCATCGAAGACGGCGCACGCCTGCCCGAACTGCTGGTCGACCAGGGCGAGGCAGACAATTTCCTTGCCGAACAGCTCCGCCCGGAGCTGCTGGCCGACGCCTGCGCCGCCGCCGGCATTCCGCTGACGCTGAGGCGGCAGCCGGGCTATGACCATAGCTATTATTTCGTCTCGACCTTCCTTGCCGAGCATGTCGCCTGGCATGCCGCGCGGCTCAGGGCGTGATAGACGGATAGAAGAGAGGCGCGGCTTCCGGCCGCGCCGTCACCACTCGGGGGGAGTTTTCGGGCGTGAAATTCAGATCGATGTTCGCCGTCGCCGCCGCTCCGCTGGCGCTGCTGTTCAGCCCGCTTGCCTGGGGGCAGGCGGCGCCCGCGGCTCCGGCTCCGGCAGTTCAGAGCCGCCCGGCCGATCCGGCCCTGTGGGTGGTCCAGGATGCCGATACGACCATCTATCTCTTCGGCACGATTCATGTGCTGAAGCCCGGCCTCAGCTGGTTCGATTCGGCGGTGAAGACCGCCTTCGACAAGAGCGACGACGTGGTGCTGGAACTGGTGGAACCCGATCCCGCCACCATGCAGGGGCTGGTGGCCAAGCTTGCCATGGCGCCGGCCGGTGCCAAGCCGATCGCCGAACAACTGCCGGAAGGCAAGCGTGCGGGCTATGTGAATGCCATGGCCGATCTCGGCATCCCGCCGAACGCGTTCGACGTGCTGCAGCCCTGGCTGGCGGGCATCACGCTCAGTGTCACAGGTCTCCCGAGGCTAGGCTATGATCCTGCCAGCGGTGCGGAGAAGATCCTCGCCAATGCCGCCAAGGTCGCAAACAAGCCGGTCACCGGTCTGGAAACCGCCGAGCAGCAACTCGGCTATTTCGCCGCCATGCCGAACGACCTGCAGATCGCCTTCCTTGCCTCGGTCGTCGATGATTATCCGAAGCTCGGCGAAGAGCTGGGCAAGATGGTCGATCAATGGGGTTCCGGCGACCCGGATGCGCTGGGCGTGACCATCAACGAAGGCATGCGCGACATCCCCGAACTGGCAAGGATCCTGCTCACCGAGCGCAATGCCCGCTGGGCGAAATGGATCACGGCACGGCTCCAAAAGCCCGGAACGGTGTTCTTGGCGGTGGGCGCCGGCCATCTTGCTGGTGCCGACAGTGTTCAGGCGTTCCTGGCGAAGGATAAAGTGAGAGCGGAGCGTATCCGCTACTGACGATCCCGGTGGGGCGCGTTTTGCAACAACGATGCGGCGCCCCGCCGCATCTTCACACGGAGCAGACCGCATGGCATCCAATCCCCGTCCCCTGATCGGCCTTCTCGCGGGCGTCACCGCAGGCCTGGTCGCCTCTGCCGCGATGGCGGCCTTCCAGGCCCAGGCCGGCAAGCTGCTGCCCAAAGAAGACCAGAGCGACGAGGATCCCGCGACGGTGAAGGCGGCTGACGCTGTCGTCGAGGCGACCACCGGCGAAAAGGTGCCGGAATCCTATCGGCAGGCGTCCGGTCAGGCGGTGCATTATCTCGTCGGCGGCGTGCTGGGCGGCATTTATGGGCTGATCACCGAATATCGCCCGCAGGCGAGTTCGGGTTTCGGCAGCGCTTATGGCGTCGTCACCTCCGCGCTGCTCGACGAAGGCGCCGTGCCGGCGCTCGGCCTTGGCAGCGGCCCCACCGAGACTCCCGCTTCGATCCATGCCTATGGTGCCGCATCCCACCTCGTCTATGGCTGGGTGCTGGAAGGCGTGCGCCGGATCATCGCCGGCACCCGCTAAACCTACCTCCCCCGCCTTCCGAGAGAAATTTCCGCGGAGGCGGGAGCCATCAGGGTTGCCAGATCGGCACTCGCCGCAAACGCGCAGGCACAGGAATGCCCGCCTCGGCAGGGAAGACGATGAAATGGGAAAACATTCTCCCCGCTCGTTCCACCCTAATCGCCTTGCACGAACCCCCACTTGCTATACCCTCGGCGGTTGCGGACGAGACCGGGCAGATCCGGCGCGCGCCGCGACCCGCAATAGCAGGGGAGGATAACACTCCATGACGATCGTCTATTTCGCTATCGTGTGCGGCCTGGTTGCCGTAGCTTATGGTTTCATCACCAGCCAGCAGGTGCTGCGCGCGCCCGCCGGCAATGCCAAGATGCAGGATATCGCTGCCGCGATCCAGGAAGGCGCCAAAGCCTATCTCGGCCGGCAATATCAAACCATCGCCGTGGTCGGCGTGGTCGTTGCCATCGTGCTGTTCTTCACGCTCGGCCCAATCCCTACCGTCGGCTTTCTGATCGGCGCGATCCTGTCCGGCGTGGCCGGCTTCGTCGGGATGAACATCTCGGTGCGCGCCAACGTCCGCACGGCGGAGGCGGCGCGGGGCAGCCTGCAGGGTGGACTCACCCTTGCCTTCCGCTCTGGCGCGATCACCGGCATGCTTGTGGCGGGTCTCGGCCTGCTCTCGATCGCTGCGCTGTTCTGGTATTTGGTGGATGTTGCGCAGCACGCTCCAAACGATCGTCTCGTCGTGCTTACCCTTTCCACGCTCGCCTTCGGCGCCTCGCTGATCTCGATCTTCGCCCGGCTGGGCGGCGGCATCTTTACCAAGGCGGCCGATGTCGGCGCCGATCTGGTCGGCAAGGTGGAAGCCGGGATTCCGGAGGATGACCCTCGCAACCCCGCCGTGATTGCAGACAATGTCGGCGACAATGTCGGGGACTGCGCGGGCATGGCCGCCGATTTGTTCGAAACCTATGTCGTTACGCTCGGCCTCACCATGGTGACGATCGCGCTGTTGATGCGCGGCGTCGATACGGTGCTGCTCACCCGGCTGATGGCGCTGCCGCTGCTGGTGGGCGGCGTGTGCATCATCACCTCGATCCTCGGCACCTATATGGTGCGCCTGGGCTCCAACCAGTCGATTATGGGCGCTCTCTACAAGGGTTTCTGGACCACTGTGATCCTGTCGGTGCCGGCGATCTACGGCGCCACCTATTATGTGCTCGGCGGCGACATGCAGGCCGCGATCAGCACACTGGGCGAGCCCGCCGCGCTGCTCGACAACGGCGCGCTTTCGGCCGACGCGGTGGCCGCCGCCGCGGCGATGCCGACGGTCACCGGCATGGGGCTGTTCTGGTGCATGATGATCGGGCTGGCGGTCACCGGCCTGCTGGTGTGGATCACCGAATATTACACCGGCACCAATTTCCGTCCCGTCAGGTCGATCGCCAAGGCCTCGGTGACCGGGCACGGTACCAACGTGATCCAGGGCCTCGCGATCAGCCTCGAATCGACCGCGTTGCCGACGCTGGTGATCGTCGTCGCGGTGATCGCGACCTATCAGATCGCGGGTATCCTCGGCGTAGCCTTCGCGGCAACCTCGCTGCTGGCGCTGGCCGGCATGGTGGTCGCGCTCGACGCCTATGGCCCGGTGACCGACAATGCCGGCGGCATCGCCGAGATGGCCGGGCTGGAAGACGAGGTCCGCCACAAGACCGACGCGCTCGACGCGGTGGGCAACACCACCAAGGCGGTAACCAAGGGCTATGCGATCGGCTCGGCGGCCCTCGCCGCGCTGGTGCTGTTCGGCGCCTACACCACCGACCTCGACCATTATCGCGACGCGCTGGGGCTGACCGGGCCGGTCAACTTCTCGCTCTCCAACCCCTACATTATTGTCGGGCTGCTGCTCGGCGCGCTGCTCCCCTATCTGTTCGGCGCGTTCGGCATGACCGCGGTCGGCCGCGCCGCCGGATCGGTGGTGGAGGATGTCCGCGCGCAGTTCCGCGACAATCCGGGCATCATGGCGGGCACCAGCCGGCCCAATTACGCCCGCACGGTCGACATCGTCACCAAGGCTGCGATCCGAGAGATGATCGTGCCCTCGCTGCTGCCGGTGCTGAGCCCGATCCTCGTCTATTTCCTGATCGCCGCGGTGGCGGGCAAGGAACAGGGCTTCGCCACGGTGGGCGCGATGCTGCTCGGCGTGATCGTCTCCGGGCTTTTCGTCGCCATCTCGATGACCAGCGGCGGCGGTGCCTGGGACAATGCGAAAAAGTACATTGAAGACGGCAACTATGGCGGCAAGGGCAGCGATGCCCATAAGGCCGCGGTGACCGGTGACACGGTGGGCGACCCCTACAAGGACACCGCCGGCCCGGCGGTGAACCCGATGATCAAGATCACCAACATCGTCGCGCTTTTGCTGCTCGCAGCGCTGGCCGGCGGCGGCACGCACTGACCTGAAATCCCCCTCCCGCTTGCGGGAGGGGCTAGGGGAGGATGTGTAAGGTTCGCGGGCGACACCGTCGCGACAAGAACCTCCACGTCGCACCATCCCCTTCCCCTCCCGCAGGCGGGGAGATTTGTGCCTACCTTGCCTTCCCGCGCCCATCTCCCCACATCCCACACGAAGACGCACGCCCATCCCGCGCCGCCTTCCCTTTTTCCTTCCAGCGCTGTAAGGGCGACGCACTTTTACGCGCGCTAATCCCTGAGAGGCATTTTTTGGCCAAAGAAGAACTGCTTGAAATGCGTGGACAGGTTGTGGAGCTTCTCCCCAACGCCATGTTCCGCGTCCGGCTCGAGAACGACCATGAGATTCTCGGCCACACCGCCGGCAAGATGCGCAAGAACCGCATCCGCGTGCTGGTGGGCGACGAGGTGCTCGTCGAGCTGACGCCCTACGACCTGACCAAGGGCCGCATCACCTATCGCTTCAAGTAAGCAGGTGCCGCCGATGCGGCTCGTGCTCGCTTCCACCTCGCCGCGACGGCTCGATCTGCTCACCCGGATCGGCGCCGCGCCCGATCGCATCGCTGCGCCCGATGTGGACGAGGATGTCCGCCCCGGCGAGCTGCCGCGACCCTATGTGCTGCGCGTCGCGACCGCCAAGGCGCATGCGGTCGACCGTGCTCCGGACGAGATCGTCCTCGCCGGCGACACCACCATCGCCGTCGGTCGCCGCATCCTCGGCAAGCCCACCGATGAGGCCGATCTGCGCCGCATGCTGGCGCTGCTCTCGGGCCGCCGCCACCACTGCCTCTCCGCCATTTGCGTGATCGGCACGGACGGAAAGGCGCGCACCCGCGTCTCCGACACCGTCGTCGCCTTCAAGCGCCTCAGCGACGCCGATATCGATTGGTACGTCGCCAGCGGCGAAGGCATGGGCAAGGCGGGCGGCTATGCCATCCAGGGCAAGGCCGAAGCGTTCGTGCGCTTCCTCTCCGGCAGCCATTCGGGCGTGGTCGGCCTTCCGGTATTCGAGGCCCGCGCGCTGCTGGCCGCCGCCGGCTATCACCTTGGCTGAGTGGCTGTACGAGGCGGGGATCGGCGAGAACCGCGCCGCCCTCGTTTCGCGCGGGGTGATTTGGAAGGCGCGGATCGAACTGGCCGACACCGCCGTTCGGGTCGGCGCGATCTGCGCAGCGCGACTTGCCGACAAATCGACCGGCAAGGTGACGCTCGACCAAGGCGGCGAGGCGCTGTGCGACCCGCTGCCCAAGGGCGCTACGCAAGGCGCGCCGCTGTGCGTGAAGATCGTCCGCGAGGCGATCCCCGAACCCGGCCGCGCCAAGCTCCCCAAGGCCGTTCCCGCGCCCGCTGAGGCACCGCTGGCCGACGGCCCGGACCTGCTCGCCCGCATCGCCGCCAGCGCCCATCCGGTGCGCATGCTCCGCGCTCACGAAGCCGATGTGCTGGAAGAGGCCGGCTGGTCGGAAGTGCTCGACGAAGCCTATACAGGCGAGATTGCCTTCCCCGGTGGCGCGCTGCGCATGTCGCCCACCCCCGCCATGACTCTGTTCGATGTCGACGGCTCGGGCCCGCTCGAAGCGCTCTCGATCGCCGCCGCCCACGCCGTCGCCCGCGCGATCGAGCGATTCGGCATCGGCGGCTCGATCGGTATCGACTTCCCCACACTGAGCAGCAAGGGCGCGCGCAACGCCGTGGCGGAGGCGATCGACGCCGCGCTCCCCCAGCCCTTCGAGCGCACCGCGGTGAACGGCTTCGGCTTCCTCCAGATCGTCCGCCGCCGCACCCGCCCCTCGCTGCCCGAGCTGCTCCACGCCGATCCGGTGGGCGCGGCGACGCGCGCCGAGCTGCGCCGGCTGGAACGCCTTCCCCCGCCTGTGCCCGCTACCCATATGGTGGATAGCCGAATCGCCCGCCGCCTGGCGCGCGAGCCCGACTGGACCGACAGCCTCGCCCGCCGCATGGGCGGCACGGTCCAGTTCGTGACCCCCAAGGAGTGACCCGCATGCCCCGCGACGCCTGCCCGATCTGCGGCAAGCCCGGCACCGCCGACTTCAAGCCCTTCTGCAGCCGCGGCTGCAAGGATCGCGACCTGCTGCAATGGCTGGGCGAGGGCTATCGCGTACCCGGCGAGCCCGCCAATCCAAATGCGCATTCAGGGCTAGACAGCCCCGATTCGCGCGACTAAGAGGCGCGCTCCCCGGCGGTTCCGCCGGTGTGCCCGGGTAGCTCAGTTGGTAGAGCATGCGACTGAAAATCGCAGTGTCGGCGGTTCGACTCCGTCCCCGGGCACCACTTCTTCTCAAACATATCGTTTTCGCCTGATCGACGGCGCTTGGCTTCGCCATTGATGGCCTTGCCGCATCCACCCGGTAACAAGCGTTGTTCGCGCGTCTCAAACGGGATAGGCCGGCTCCGTCGCCGCCGCCGCGTGGCGCGCCACAGTCCTAGGATGCGTATATGATCTTGCGTACCATCAGCGTCCTTTTGGTTGCGAGTGCCATGCTGGCGGGTACCGCGCACGCAGTCTCGCAGCGGCAAACCGATGCGGGCAAAAAGGCGTGCGTGCAGGAGGCACGGCGATTGTGTCCCGCCGAGATGAAATCGCTGAGCCGCAAGAAAGTGGAAGCTTGCATGATCGCGAAAATCGATCAGACCTCGACCATATGTCACGCCGCAATGCTTCGCATCAAGGCGCAGCGCGAGGCTTCGCCTAAGCGCTGACGCCGCCGCTGCCGTAGAGCGCCCGGTTCTCTGCGCGGATACGCACCGTCAGCATCGCCGCATTCAGTACCGTAAACAGCAGCGCGACCCAAATGAGGCCGAAGGTCAGCGGCAGCACGGCAATCTCCGCGGTGACCACCATGTAATTGGGATGGCGCACGAAGCGGAAAGGCCCGCGCCGCACCAGCGGCGCATCGCGGGTAACGATGATGCGCGTGGTCCAGCGCGGCCCCAGCGTGGCTAATACCCATACGCGCATCAATTGCAGCACCGCGAAGACGGCAAGGAACGGTAGAGAGATGGGACGATCGCCGACGGTGAACCACAGTACCGCTAGCCAGGCAGTGTGCAGTGCAACCATCACGGGATAATGTTCGCCGCCCACCTCATGCGCGCCGTCGGCGAGGAGCCGCGCAGTGTTGCGCCGTGCGATTACCAGCTCGCTCAATCGCTGCAGCGTGACGAAGGCCATAATGGCATAAGCCGCGCTCATGCCGCGCAGCGCAGTGTTAGCGAGGAGGCGGTGAAGCCCGGCCCCAGCGCGCTGATCACCGAGAGCTTGGGCAAGCCCGCGCGCCGATACCGGTCCAGCACGAACAGCACGGTGGGCGCGGACATGTTGCCATGGTCCCGTAGAACCTCTCGCTCGGTCAGCAGCGCGCCCTGGTTGAGCGCAAGGGCGCTTTCGATGGCGTCCACCACCTTTGCGCCGCCTGGATGGCAGATGAACTGGTCGACATCCTCCATTGCGATCCCCTGTGGCGCGAGCATTTCCTGCATCGCCTTACGCATCTCCCGCCTGGCGAAGGCGGGAATGGCTCGGTTCAGCACGACACCAAGGCCCGTTGGCTCCGCTCGCCATCCCATGATGTCAAGCGTATCGCTCCAGGTCTTTTCGGCGCTGCCGGTGATCTGGACGAAGCCGTCCACGCCACTACGGAGCACGCACGCCGCAGCGCCATCGCCGAACAGGGCGGTGGAGACGAGGTCGGCCTTGTCCGCCCGATCTGTGCGCAGCGCCAAGCTGCAGAGCTCCACCGTGACGAACAGCACCGTCGAGCCGGGCGTGGCGCGCGCCAGCTTGCTCGCAAGGCCCAGTCCGGTAGCGCCGCCGGCACATCCGAGCCCGAATACGGGCACTCGCGCAACGTCGTTCCGGAACGCTATCCGCGTCATCGCCCGTGCTTCGAGGCTGGGCGTGGCGATGCCGGTCGAGGAGATGGTGACGATCGTATCGATCTGCCCCGCCATGATGCCGGCTTCGTCGATCGCCCTCACCGCCACCGCCACCCAGAGGTCCAGCGCGACCTCCAGATAGGCGTCGGTTCGTTCGAGGAAGCTGCGCGGGCTGCGATACCAGTCGACCGGCTTGGCCAGCTGGCGCGTCTGGATCCCGGCATTGGCATAGACTGCGGCGAGCCGCTCGAAATCGCTGAACTGGTCGCCGATCAGGTCGCGGGCGGTGGCCAGCGCCTCGCTCTGCGTCAGGATGTGGTTGGGGGTTTCAGTGGTAAGAGAGAGGATGGACACCGGCTGCATGAAGGCTACCGCCTGACTTACCGGCGGACCGGTGGAAAAGGTTCAGTCGCGCAACGAATTTGCCAACAGCGAGTTCCTTGTCTGCGCTATGACTGCGGCTCCGCAGGGGGACTCGGTGAGGAAACGTTCGGTTGATGCGGCCTTCCCCATGCTAAGCCAAAGCAGCCGCACAGGCTATCGCCAATGGGCCGGTTTCATCCTGATGTGCCTGGGCATGTTCATGGCGATCCTCGACATCCAGATCGTTGCGACGTCGCTGCCCACCATTCAAGCGGCCCTTGGCATCGCAACCGATCGAATGGTGTGGGTGCAGACCGCCTATCTCACCGCCGAGATCGTAGCGATTCCGCTGACGGGCTTTCTCACCGCGCGCATGGGCATGCGTTGGCTGTTCGTCGCCGCAATCAGCCTGTTCACGCTTGCGTCGGTCGGCTGCGCAGCGAGCGACAGCTTTGCCGCGCTCATCGCTTGGCGCATCGTTCAAGGATCTGCTGGCGGAACGCTGATTCCGGCGGTGTTCGCCGCGGTATTCCTGCTGTTTCCACCGCGCAGTCAGGCGCTCGCCACGACGATCGCAGGTGTCGCGGCGGTGCTGGCGCCGACGATCGGGCCGATCGTCGGCGGCTGGATTACTCAATCCTTCTCTTGGCACTGGCTGTTCCGGGTGAACATCCTCCCCGGCATCATTGCGGGGGTAGGTGCAGTTGTCTGCCTGCGCGGCGCCGCTCTCGGACGCCGGGAAAGCCGCCCGATCGACCTTGTCGCGCTCGGCCTGCTCGCCACTGCGCTGGTTGCGCTTCAGATCGGCCTCAAGGATGCGCCGACGCTGGGCTGGACGGCGCCGCGCGTGCTGGGGCTGCTTGCCCTCGCCGCTGCCGGCGCGATTGGATTCACTTGGCGCACGCTGGTATCGCGCGCGCCGCTGGTGGAACTGCGCTGCTTCGTCGACCGCAACTTCACGATCGGTTGCCTGCTGAGCTTCGTGCTCGGCTTTGGACTGTTCGGCTCCACCTATCTGATGCCCTTCTTCCTGGGCCTGGTGCGCGAGCATGGGCCTCTGCGTATCGGCGAGATCATGCTGGTGACGGGCTGCACCCAGCTGCTGACTGCGCCGATCGCGGTCTATGCCGAGCGCCGGATGGATCCTCGTCTGTTGACCGGCTTTGGCTTCGTGTTGTTTGCGATCGGCCTGCTGCTCAGCACCCGGCAGACCGGGCAGACCGATTTCGCGGCAATGATCGTGCCGCAGATCGTGCGCGGCGCAGCGATCATGTTCTGCCTGTTGCCGCCAACCCGCATGGCACTGGGCCGCTTGCCCGATCGGCTGGTTGCCGACGGTAGCGGACTGTTCAACCTCATGCGCAATCTGGGCGGCGCAGTTGGGCTGGCGCTGATCGACACCACGATCTTCAGCCGCGCGACGACTGCGGGTACAGAGATTGCAAACAGGCTGCGCGCGGGCGACGTGGCGACGGCGGTGCGGATCGGCATCCCGCGCGACGCCTTTCTCGAACAACGCGGTCAACCGCTCGATGATTTCGCGACCGAGATGGTGCGGCCATTGGTGGAGAGGGCCGCGTTGGTGCCGGCGGTCAACACCGCTTGGCTGCTATGCGGCCTCCTGACGATAGCGGCGGTAGCCATGCTCTTCTGGGTTCGCCTTGCGCCGATCGGCGACGACGCGTGATCTTCCAGCCGCCCCCTGCCGGAAGGTCGTCACGACCGTTGAGCCCCCGCCGCACTCCCAACCTTTGCGCGTGCCAGCGACGCTGAACTCGTTGGGCCGAAGACGGGATAGGTTGGCGCGGGCACGTACCGCCCGCCCGCTTCAATGCCCTCAGAACGGCGCGTCGATATCCACTACGTCGATCAGCTTGTGGTTCACGAATTCCCGAACTCCCAGGCCGAGCAGTTCGCGCCCATAGCCCGAGCGGCGAATGCCGCCGAACGGCAGGTCGGCCTTCACCATCGCCGGATGGTTCACGAACACCATGCCCGTCTCGATACGCCGGGCGACTGCCTTGCCCCGTTCGATATCGCTGGTGAACACCGATCCTCCCAGGCCGAAAGGCGAATCATTGGCGATGCGGATCGCATCCTCTTCGTCGCGGGCGCGAAACAGCATCGAGACCGGACCAAAAAACTCCCAGTGGCGGGCGGGATTGTCGTCGCTCACGTCGGTTAAGATCACCGGCTGCACGAAGGCGCCCTGGTTGGGCACGTCCGGGCCCACCGGCGTGGCGGTGGCCCCATGCGCCACTGCCTTGTCGACCATTGCCCGCACATCGTCCGCCGCCTTTTGCGAGGATAATGGCGCCAGTGTCGTCTCCGGATCAAGCGGATCGCCCATGCGCAGCGCCGCCACGCCCGCGCGGTAGCGCAGCAGGAAGCTGTCGTAGATCTCGTCGGCGACGATCATCCGCTTGGAGGAGACGCACACCTGGCCGGCGTTCCAGTGCCGGCCGAACACCGCCCAGCGTACGGTCTTCTCGATATCGGCGTCCTTCAGAACGACGAAGGCATCCGCCCCGCCCAGTTCCATCGTCGATTTCTTGAGCGCTTTGCCCGCAATCGCCGCCACCTGCGCCCCGGCTGCTTCCGATCCGGTAAGCGCCACGCCGTGCACGCGCGGATCGGCAAGGATCAGTTCCACCTGCGCATGCGCGGCATAGAGGTTGATGAAGGCGCCCTCGGGCAGCCCCGCCGCGCACATCAGCGCCTCGAACGCCGCCGCGCATTGCGGCACGTTCGCCGCGTGCTTCAGCAGGATCGTGTTGCCGGCGGAGAGCTGCGGCGCGATGATCCGGGCGATCTGATAATAGGGGAAATTCCACGGCTCGATGGCGAGCAGCACACCCAGCGGATCGCACACCAGCACCGCCTGTCCCTCGGCCGGATCGGCCACCGGCAGCGGCTCCGGGGCGAGCAGCCGCTCGGCATGCTCGGCATAATAGTCGAAGATCGCGGCAGAGAGTTCGACTTCCGCGCGCGCTTCGCCGATCAGCTTGCCCATTTCCAGCGTGAGCAACGGGGCATAGTGGTCCACGTCGCGCCGCAGGATGGCCGCCGCCGCCCGCATCACCTGCGCCCGCTCGACAAAGCCGGTGCTTCGCCAGTCGAGGAACGCCCGATGCGCGCGATCGATCGCGCCGCGGACCTCGTCATCGGTCGCCGTGGGGAAGGTCTTCAGCGTTTCGCCGGTATAGGGATTGATGGTCGCGAAAGACATGCCGGGCTCCATGCTCGTGCCGTACTTGGGCGGCAGGGGAAGGGTTCCGGCATGTCTTGCGCCTAGCGGTGGGACGGCTGAATTGGGGCTAATACGGACCCTGCCTCATTCCTCGTCCGGATAGGGACCCTTACCGCCCTCGCGAATGAATTGATCGGTCCGCTGGTCGATCACCGTCAGCGGCACCGATCCCAGCTGCAACATGGCATCGTGCCACGCGCGGATGTTGAAGCGTGCACCCAGCGCCTTTTCAGCCCGCGCCCGCGCCTCCAGGAACGCCAGCTCGCCCATATAGTAGCTCAGCGCCTGCCCCGGCCAGGCGATGTAGCGATCCACCTCTGTCTCGATCTCGTGGTTGCTGAGCGCGGTGTTGTCGCGCAGGAATTGCTGCGCGCGCTCGCGGCTCCAGCCCAGCGCGTGGATGCCGGTATCCACTACCAGGCGAGATGCCCGCCACATCTGGTAGCTCAGCATTCCGAAACGGTCATAGGGCGTTTCGTACATCCCCATCTCGACGCCCAGTTTCTCCGAATAGAGCGCCCAACCCTCGCCATAGGCGGAGAGATAGGTTTCCCGCCGGAACGCAGGCAGATCCTTGTTCTCATTGGCCAGCGGCATCTGGAAGGCGTGGCCCGGCGCGCTCTCGTGCAAGGTCAGTGCGGTCAGCTGGTAATTGGCCCGCGATTTCAGATCATAAGTGTTGACCAGATAGATGCCCGGCCCGCCCCGGCCGCTGGTGTAGAAGGGCGCGAGATCGGCCGGCACCGGCTTGATCGCAAAGCGACTGCGCGGCAGCCGGCCGAAATACTGGCTGGCCTTGGCATCGAAGCCCTTGGCGATCCAGGCGGCGCGTTCTAGCAGTTCCTGCGGCGTCTTCGGATAGAAGCGCGGATCGGTGCGCAGGAAAGTGAGAAAGGCGGGCAGGTCGCCGTCGAACTTCACCTCCCGCATCACCTCCAGCATCTCGGCGCGGATCTTCGCCACCTCGCGCACGCCGATCGCATGGACCTGCTCGGCGGTCATGTCGCGCGTCACATATTCGCGGATTTTGGAGCGGTAATAGGCCTGGCCGTCGGGCAGTTCGGTCGCCGCCAGCGCTTTGCGCGCACCAGGCATATATTCGGTGCGCAGGAATTGCAGGAGCTTGGCGTGCGCCGGGATCACCGCTTCGCGCACTGCCGCCAAACCTTCCCGGCGCAGCGATTCCTGCAAGGCCGCCGGGATCGCCGACGGAAACTGACGGAACGGCGCGACGAACAGATTCTCCTCCGCCGGCGCCTCCACCCCCTGCGCCACGCCTACGTCGCGCCCTGCCAGCGTGATCTGCGGCGGAGTGAAGCCGCGTCGCAGCCCGGCGCGCATATTGGCGATGTTCTGGTCGAAGAAGCGCGGCACCTCGCGCAACGTTTTCAGATAGGCGCGGTAATCGGCCTCGCGCACGAACCGCCCGCGGGCCGCTTCGGCCACGTCGCTCCAGAAGCTGGTGTCCGACGTGAGCGGCTTTTCATAGTCGCGGAAACGCTGTTCGGCGAGCAGCGCATCGATCTGGCCCTTATAGACGAGGTAGTCGATCCGCGCTTTGGGCGACAGCTTCGCCGGGTCGATCGCGGCGAGTTGGCGCGCCGTCTGCGTCCAGCGGGCGAGCCGCGCCGCCTGGGCGGCAGGTCCAACATCGGGCAGGCCGCCGGCGGGGCCATTGGGCGTGTCTTCTCCCGGCCCCTGCTGCTGGCGGCGCCAGGCATATTCGGCAGTCGTGATCGCCTTCAGTCGCGCATCGGCGGAGACCGGCCTTCGCGCGGGCGGCGTGTTCGCAGCGGCAGGAGCGGCGAGCGCCAACAGGATCAAGGGCAGCAGGGGCTTGGCGTTCATCGATACGGGCTCGCTCGCGGGAGGAGAGATTGAGGACAGGGCGATAAGGCTACGCGGAGGTCCGCGGGGTGAACAGCACCACGCCGAACACCGGGCCGGCAGTGTTGCGATCGTGCGGCACAAAGCGCACGCGCATCGCTTTCTTGCCCTTGGTCAGCACCTCCGGCAGCGGATATTCGACATCGAAGAACTTTCCCGGCCGATCCTTTTCGCCCAGATGCTGGGTGGCGATCTTCACATCGTCTACCAGAATGTCGAAATCGCGGTCGCGCTCGCCGCCCCAATAGGTCGCCTGCAGCACCAGCGGCCCCTCGCGCGTCTTCATCGTGAAGTCGAACCAGCCGCCCGATCGCGCATCGCGGCCTTGCCGCCCCCGATAGGCGACGGGGAAGGAAGCGCCCCCTGTGCGCAGATCATGATCGCGTTCCGGCTGCATTTCGCCAAGATGCATCACGTCCACCGCGCGCGCCTGCACCTCTCTCAGCCGCGCCTGTTCGGCGAAATAGGCGGCCTGTTCGGCCCGCCATTCGCCTTCGCCGAAGCGCTTGAAATACACTGCGCTGCGCCGGTCATATTGGCGATAGAACGGCACGAACCGTAGATCGCCGGGGCGCACCACGCCCGCCGTGCGATAGGTTGCGGGTTCGGCATCGACGCGGAATCCGGCGAGCAGGTCCTGCCCCACCATCGCCGGATCGGCGCCTTCCCACGGATCCGAAGCTGCCCCCAGATCGCCCGCCATCACCAACGGCCCGCGCAGCACCGCCACGACCGAAGCGTCGCCCGGCGTCGCTTCCAGGCGCGGCTCCATCGGCAGCGTGATCGCCAGCGCATCGCCTGCCTTCCATGCCCGCTCGACGATCGCATAGCCCTTGTCGAACGCTGCGCCCGCGGGTTTGCCGTTCACCGTCACCACCGCCCGGCCCCTCGCCCAGCCCGGCACCCGCAGCGCGAGGGCGAAGCGCCCCGGCCGCGCGAGCGCTGCCATCGTCACCGTCGCAGTGCCGCCGATCGGGTAGCTGGTATCCAGCACCAGCCGCGCGCCGCGCGCCTTCCACGTCACCTCGGCCGGAACGTAGAGGTTGACAAGGAACATCCCCTCGCCTTCCCAGAACGCCGCTTCGCCGTGCTTGGCGTGGATTTCCATGCCGGAGCCGATACAGCACCAGAACTCCTCCTCGTCAGGCTGCGCGAACTTCCGGGGCACGCCGGTCATCAGCGGCGTCATGTAGGTGAAGGCGCCGGTCTTCGGGTGTTGTGCTGCCATCACATGGTTGAGGTGCGCGCGCTCGTAGAAGTCGAACAACGCGGCATCCGGCGCCCAGGCGAACAGATGGCTGGTCAGCTTGAGCATGTTATAGGTGTTGCAATGCTCGCACGTCTGGTCGGTAATGTGCAGCGCGATGCTGTCCGGCGCGGCGAAATATTCGCGATCGGCATTGCCGCCGATCACATAGCTGTGATGCTGCGTCACCCGCTCCCAAAAGAAGCGTGCCGCCGCCGCATCTCCCACATCACCAGTCAGTTCATGGATGCGCGCAAGGCCGATTAGCTTGGGCACCTGGGTGTTGGCGTGGACGTTGGCGAGCTTATCCTCGCCGGCCTTCAGCGGATCGAGCACCCGGTTGTCGTAGAGCCGCTTGGCAATCGCCATCCAGCGCGGATCGCGGGTGCGGGCATAGAGCTCGGCAAAGCTTTCGTTCAGCCCGCCATATTCGCAGCCCAGCACCTGCTGCATCCGTTCGTCGTCGAGCGCCGCGAACACGCGCTCGAAATAGCCGGCAAGGCCCAGCGTCACCTGCAGCGCCTGAGGGCTATCCCAACCGGCATGGACGTCGAGCAGCCCGGCGAACAGCTTGTGCACCGTATAGAGCGGCGACCACGAACCGTTGAGATCGAACCCGGTGGACTTGATCTCGCCACGCATAATCTCGCGGAAGATCGTCTCGCCGTCCACGATCTTGCCGTCGGCGCCCCTCCGGCCCAGCGCACCGACATAGCCGGTGCCGCGCTTCGCCTGCGCCGCGGCGAGTTCCGCGACGATATAGTCTGCTCGGCGCCGCATCTCGGGATCGCCGGTCTGCTGCCAGGTGAGCACCAACGCAGTAAGATAATGGCCCAGCGTATGGCCGGCGATCTTATCGCTTTCCCACCCGCCATAAATCGGCGCCTTGGGCGTCATCCCGGCATATTTGTGAAAGTTGTGGAGCAGCCGATCCGGGCTCAGCAACAACAGGTAACGATGATTGGCCGCGACCGCATTGGCATAGTCCGATGGGCGCAAGCGCAACGCCGGCAGCGGCAGCGGCGCCAGCTTGGTCGGCAATCGAGCCGTTCGGGCGGCTTGGGCGAGCCCGACCCGCGGGCTTGCGGCCAACAGCGCGCCACCGGCGGTGGCTAGTAATTCCCGTCTCGTACCGCGCATCACACATCCCCATGCTATCGTATACGATTACGAACGCCTGCCCGGTGGGTCAACGGATTTTCCGCCATTTATATACCGTATAATATCCTTGACCCTGGATCGATCGCATGATCTAAATCTGTATGTCTTCCTTTCGTGCAAGCTTCTTAGCAGCGGCAGCCCTGACGGGTGCCACCCTGTCTGCGTCCGGCGTATCGGCGGTACAGAAGGCGGCGGCCACGCTACCGCCGGTGCATACGACGCAGTTCCGGATCGGGAGCTTCGCGCTGGCACTGCGCAGCGACACTCAAACGCTGGCGCGGCTCTCGCCGCTCGCCGAGCCCGCCTTCGATTTCGTACCGGGCAATCGGGAAGCGGAGCGACAGGGCGATGGCTATGCGCATGTTGGCGATATCGATGTGCGGCTGCGCACCGCGGGCGGGCGCTGGCAGGATTACGCGTCCTGGCATGCGCGCCGCCCGATCCGCCTGCTCGCCTCCGGCGGGCCGGTATTCGCGGCAGCGGATATCAGTGCAAGCATGGGGCCAGGCTTTCCGCTACGCATCGAACGGCGTTGGCTGAATGTCGGCGGCGTGCCGGTGCTTCGCTTCCGGCTGATCAACGCCAGCGACAAGCCCGTCGAAATCGGCGGGCTCGGTCTGCCGATGGTGTTCGACAACATCCTGCGCGATCGCACGTTGGAAACCGCCCACGCCCAGGCGAGCTTTGTCGATCCCTATATCGGCCGCGATGCCGGCTATCTTCAAGTCACCCGCCTGAACGGCAAGGGCCCGGCGCTGCTGGTGCTCCCCGATGGCCGCACCCCGCTGGAAGCCTATGCGCCACTCAAGACGCCGAAAGAGGCCGGCGCAAATGCGATCATGACCGACAAGAGCCCGCGCAGCCAGGTTTCCGAAGGCTTTTACGACTGGACCATCGCCTCCAAGGGCTTCGCCGAACAGGAATGGCGCAGCGCCGGCGAACAGTGGAACGTGCCGTCCAGCTTCACGCTGGCTCCAGGCGAAACGTGCGCCATCGGCGTGCGTCTGGTGCAAGCACCGTCGATCCGTGGCATCCAGCCGACGCTCGTTGCGCAGGGCCGCCCGGTCGCGCTCGGCGTACCCGGCTATGTCGTGCCGAACGACGTCGAAGCTTCGCTTTTTCTCCGCTACCGGCAGCCGGTCGCCCGAGTCGACGTGGCGCCCGTCGGCGCGATGACGGTAGCGGCGGCAGGCAACTTGAATGGCTGGCGACGCTATGCGGTGCGCGGGCGCGGCTGGGGCCGTGCGCGGGTTACCATCACCTATACCGACGGCACCGCGCAGACCGTCAGCTATTTCGTCACCAAGCCGCTCGAACAGATCATGGCCGATCTGGGCCACTTCACAACGACGAAACAATGGTTCGACGATGCGCAGGACCCGTTCCGCCGCGCGCCCGCAATCCTCAGCTACGACCGCGAAACTGACCGGATCGTCACCCAGGAGCCGCGCGTCTGGATCGCGGGCATGAGCGACGAAGGAGGTGCTGGCGGCTGGATTGCCGCGGTAATGAAGCAGCTCGACAATCCCGATGCGGGCGAGATCGCCAAGTTGGAAACGGTGATCGACAAGACGATCCTCGGCAAGCTCCAGGTCGCCGATGGCGAACACGCTGGCGCAGTGAAGAAGAGCCTGTTCTACTATGATCCGGCCGGCTTCCCCGGGGCCTACGATGCGGCGTCCGATTGGTCGAGCTGGACCAGCTGGCCGAAGAAGGAGGCGGACGATCTCGGCCGCTCGTTCAACTATCCGCATGTCGCGCTCGGCTATTGGGTGCTGTACCGCCTGGCGCGCAACCATCCGGGCCTGGTGACGCATCACGACTGGCGCTGGTATCTCGATCATGCCCGCAGGACGATCGTCGCGATGATGCGCGATGCGCCCTATTACACTCAGTTCGGGCAGATGGAAGGTAATGTTTTCGTCAACATCCTCGACGATCTGAAGCGCGAAGGGCTGACCCGGGATGCCGCTCAAGTCGAAAGCTTGATGAAGGGTCGCGCCGATCACTGGAAGGGCCTTGCCTATCCCTTTGGCAGCGAAATGGCGTGGGATTCGACCGGGCAGCCCGAAGTCTATGCCTGGATGCGCTATTTCGGCCATCCGAAGCAGGCAGCAGAGACGGTGGAGGTGATCCTCGGCTATGATCCGCTGATCCCGCACTGGGGCTATAACGGCAATGCCCGGCGCTATTGGGATTTCCTGTACGGCGGCAAATATCCGCGCATCGAGCGGCAGATCCACCATTATGGGTCGACCAACAACGCGCTGCCGCTCTTCGAGGCGTTCCGCGCCGACCCGAAAGACCTGCACCTGCTGCGCGTGGCGTATGGCGGGCTGATGGGCGGCATCACCAATATCGATCGCGATGGCTTCGGATCGGCGGCGTTCCATGCCTGGCCCGATCGGATGGCATGGGATCCGTATAGCGGCGATTATGGCTCGGGTTACTTCGCCCATGCCTATGCCGCCGCCACCTATCTGGTCCGCGATCCGGAGTTCGGCTGGCTAGGCTATGGCGGCAATATCCGCGTCGCCTCCGATGCTGTGACGATCCAGCCGCGAGATGGCGCGCGCAGCCGGCTGTTCGTCGCTCCGGCGGGCCTGTGGATCACGCTGGAAGCCGGCAAGATCGCCTCCGCGCGCTTTCAGCCGTCCACCGGCATCGTGACGCTCACGCTAGACCCGCAAACCGCAACGACGCCGCGCGCGCTGGTCCGGGTGGACAGGACGGTCGGCGAGCCTAGCTACTTCGTCCAGGGGGGCACCCCGGAACGTGGCGGAACGGCGGTGCCGCTTACGTCGACGCCGCAGGAAATCCGTCTCGCGCCCGCCAGCGGACAAGGGGTTCGCCCCGCGTGAAGATTTCAGGAAATCTACTTAGCAACGCCGCGCGCGATTCGTATCGGTCCACTATCGATCGAATGGCGTTCGCCGCAGAAAACCACGACTTGCCACCCATAGCTTGGGAACATGCACCGTCGCGCAGACATTGCATTTCACTACAGCTTCAATAGCTTTTTCCTCGGCAGCGCCCAGCCTGCCGCTTTCCCCGCCTATACTGGGACAGATCGCTGCAAACGGCGATCCCATCACAATCAAGTCGGGGCATATCATGAAAATCTCGCTGCTCGCGGGTGCGGCTGCGTCCGTGCTCGTTTTCGCTACGCCAGCGCTCGCCCAGATCGCACAGGCCGATCAGGCCGATCAGGCCGATCAGGCCGAGTTGATCAAACTTCTCCGCGCGCAGACCGAAGAGATCGCCGCCCTTCGCGCTCGGCTCGACCGGATCGAGGGCCGTCAGCATGCCGCACCGGCAGCCCAGGCCGCAGCGCCCGCAACTGCACCCGTGCAGAAGGCCCAACAGGGCCAGCGCACGCAAGTCGCGAACGACGATGGTGTGCCCGATTCCTTCGCCCCGCAGCTCGCCTCCGCCGATCTGGCCGACCAGACCGTCGAGCAGGCCCGCTCGGCGCAGAACCTGTCCAACGTCACCACCGAATGGCGTGGTGGCCTGCCGATCTTCCGCTCGGCCGACGGCAAGTTCCTGTTCAAGATGCGCGGTCGTATGATCAACCACGTCAGTTCGACCTTCGGTTCGAAATATGACGCGCGCAACGAAACCACCACCGGTGCCCGCGCGCTGCGTATCGGCATCGAAGGCGCGGTCGGCCCGCACTTCTTCTACCAGTTCGAAAACGACTTCGCCGACAACACGTCCGACGTCGGCACCATGTTCGTTGGCTGGCGCGACGATATCGGCAAGGTTTCGTACGACGTCCGCTTCGGCAACATGTTCAACGATCGCAGCTTCGAAGGTTCGGGCGGGTCGGACGCGCCGCCGTTCCTGGAACGCAACGTCGTCGCCACCTCGATCATCCCGCAGCGCGGCTTCTACGGCATCGCGCTCATGTCGCGGCTGTTCTGGAACACCGGTCACGCCTCGATCACGCTCAGCGGCGATAGCGTCGATGCCAGCCAGGGCATGAACGACGGCCGCACGGTGATGAGCCGCGTGCACTGGAACCCGTTCAAGACCGATCGCTCGGTCGTCCATCTCGGCCTCTGGGGCTTCGACGAGTCGCTGGCCTCGCGCAGCCCGGGCACGCTGACCCGCAACACCGTGATCGGCGGCCGCTTCAACGGCAATCTGCGCGTGCAGACCGGCACGCTGGTCGGCGGCACCGGCACTACTGGCTATGGCGTCGAAGTCGGCGGCTATACTGGTCCGTTCTGGGTGATGGGCGAAGCCGGCAAGCGCAACGCGCACCTGAACGGCGGCCGTCCGGACTTCGAAAGCAAGGCGTGGAGCCTCTCCACCGGCTTCTTCGTCACCGGCGATCTGCCGCCGTACAATCCGCGTCTCGGTACCTTCGCCCAGCCGCGCGTGCTGCGGCCGGTGTTCGAAGGCGGCCCCGGCGCGATCGAACTGCTCGCCCGCTACGAAAGCGTCGATTATTCGGGTCTGCCGACCGGCGGCAAGGGCACCGCGGCGACGATCGGCACCAACTGGTTCCTGGACAGCATCATCCGCGTCCAGCTGAACCTGATCCACTGGAACACCAACAACCGCGCCGGTTCTTTCACCGGCAAGGACAATGGCCAGACGGTAACCGCCGGCGTCGGCATCACCTTCTGATCCCGCGAACGGCCGCCGTGCGAGCGGCGGCCGTTTCGTTCATGCCAGGCGATCGATCGCCGCCTGCGGCTCGGTGAACCAGCGCGGACCGGTGTCGGTCATGTGAAAATGATCCTCCAGGCGCACGCCGAAGCGATCGGGCACCACGATCATCGGTTCGTTCGAAAAGCACATGCCGACGTCGAGCGGCGTGCGGTCGCCGCGTACCAGATAGGCCGGTTCGTGGATCGACAGACCGATGCCATGGCCGGTGCGGTGCGGCAGGCCTGGCAGCCGATAGTCCGGCCCCAGCCCCGCCTTTTCGAGCACCGCCCGCGCCGCCATGTCCACCCGCTCACACGGCGCACCCAGCTCGGCAGCCTCAAAGGCGGCGGCCTGCGCCTCCTTTTCCAGCGCCCAGATCGCCTGTTCCTGGTCGGACACCCGGCCGAAGGCGTAGGTGCGGGTGATGTCCGAATGATATCCTTCCACGGTGCAGCCGGTGTCGATCAGCACCAGCTGGCCCTCCTCCAGCGCCTGTTCGCCGGGCAGGCCGTGCGGAAAGGCCGTCGCGCGGCCGAACTGGACGATGCAGAAGCTTGATCCCGCCGCGCCCAGCGCCCGATGCGCCTGGTCGATGAAGCGCTTCACCGCGCCGGTGGTGATGCCCGGTTCCAGGATGCGCGCGGCAGCATGGTGCACCGCCAGCGTCATGGCCTTCGCCTGCTGCATCAGCGCGATCTCGGCAGGCGACTTGCGCATCCGGCACCCGTCGATCGCGGGGGCACCGTCGACCAGCGAGACCCCCGGCGCGGAACGGCGCAGCCGCTCCGCCATCTGGAAGGGCAGCGCCGGATCCACCGCCAGCGTGGTCACCCCGCCCAGCGCGTCGGCGACGAGCGCAAACGGATCCTCATCTTCCTCCCACAGCCGCATGTCCGCCACGATACCCATGTCGGCGCTGAGCGAGCCCAGCTCGAAGCGCGGGCAAATCATGATGGGTTCGCCATGCAGCGGCAGCAGCATCGCCACGAGCCGCTCGGTCGCCCCCCAGGGTACGCCGGCGAAGTAGCGCAGCGACATGCCGGCGTTGACCAGCAGCGCCTGCGCACCCATCGTTTCCAGCCGCGCTCGCACGCGGGCAATCCGGTCCAGCCGTTCCGCTTCGGTGATTGCCGGGGCGCGATCCCCCCAGGGTACAAGTGCGGCCAGCTCGGCCGCGGCGTTGGAACCGCCGATCGTCATATCGTCTTCCTTGATCCGAAGCGTTCGAGAGAAAAGGGGGCCATCGCGACCGGTGTAGCGGCATCGGCCGCCAGCGCGGCAACGATCTCACCGGTCACTGCCGACAAGGTCAGCCCGAGATGTTGATGGCCGAATGCATAGAGTAGGTTAGGCGTTCGCGCACTCCGCCCGATCGCCGGTAGATAATCGGGCAGCGTCGGGCGTGCGCCCATCCATCGGGTGAAGGGTCCGCGCAGCGGCAGGCCCAGCGCAGCGACATGCGCCTCCAGCCGCTCCCATTTCGCCGGATCGGCGGGCGTATCGGCATCGGCGAATTCGACAAAGCTCGCCACCTGCACGCAGTCTGCATAGCGCGTGACGATGATCGATCGGTCTTCATACACGATCGGCGGAAGGTCGGCGGGCCAGTCATGGTCCCGGCACCGCAAGTGATAGCCGCGCTCGGCGATGATCGGCACGCGGTGGCCGATCGGCGTGAGCAGAGCTCCGGAGCGCGCGCCTGCTGCCACGAGCACCGGGCCTTCCGCCAGCAGCGCGCCGTCCAGCCGCACGCGCGCTGCGCCGTCGATCGTCTCGAGTGTCGCCCGCCCGGCACGGAAGCTGCCCCCCGACGCCATCAGCGCGGCGCGCAACGCCCGGTCGAGCGCGCCGAGATCGGCGATCTGCGCCGTATTGGTAAAGCGGATCGCATCGGCGATCGGGCCGCCGGGCAGGCACGCCCGCTCCGCTGCGCTGGTATCGCGGAACGCCGCAGTGCCGATATCGGCCGCCATCCAGGCGTTCCAGCCCGCCTCCGCAGTGTCCGCGCCTGACCAGGCGACGAGATGCCCGTCGATGCGCAGCAGGTCAGGCTCGCGCAGCGCCTGGATCAGCCTCTGCCAGGCCGGCATCGCCTCGGCCAGCAGGCCGCCCAGCGCCATCTTGCCGACGGCAAACCGCGCCGGCCGCGCCGCGCCAAGCAGCCGCAGCCCGAAGGGCAGCCAACGCCGCCATGCCGCCGGCGGCAGCCCCACCGCACCGCCCGCTGCAAAACGTCGCCGCGGGAGGCTGCAAATGGTCGCCCAGGATGCGAGTGGTGCCACCTGTTCGATGGCGATATGACCGGCATTGCCCCAGGATGCCGCCTCCCGCGCGGGATCGTCGTCAATCACGGTAACCCGGTATCCGGCGCGCGCGAGTGCCAGCCCGCTGGCGAGCCCGACCACACCGCCGCCGATCACGATCATCTTGCCTTGCATCGGCTGCATCTTGCCGATCCCCCGTCCGAAGTATACCGTATTTGCACCCTTCGCCTGCTAGACAAGGATGGTACCGCTAACGGTTGCCGAAAGGGGACGCGGTTGGCACAAGCGATGGCCCTCTCGGAGAATCTTTACGCCATGAGTATCGTCGTCCGAACCCTGTCGGAGCAGATTTTCGCGATCGTCCGCGAACAGATCGTTTCGGGCAAATTGCCGGTCGAGCAGGCGATCCGCCAGGATGCGCTGGCCAATTCGCTGGGGGTCAGCAAGATCCCGCTGCGCGAGGCCTTGGCCAGGCTCGAGCAGGAAGGGCTGCTCGTCGGCCAGGCCAACCGCGGCTATTTCGTCCGCGCCATGTCGTCTTCGGAAGCGGAGGAGATTTACGCGCTCCGCCTGGCGATCGAACCCGATGCCGTTGCCGCAGGAGCCCGGGCGGCGAATGATACCGATCGCGCTGCCGCGCGCGAGGCGCTCGCTGCGCTCGATCTCGCCGCAGCCGAGCATCTGGACGAAGTCGCCGCGCGCAACCGCGAATTCCACATGGCGCTGGTCCGCCCCGGCGGGCGGCTGCTGACCACCCAGCTGGTCGAGCGGCTGCAGATCCTGGCCGAACGTTATGTCCACAAGCATCTCGAACCGGCGGGGCGTGAGGATCGAGCGCATCTGGAACATGCCGATCTGATCGACGCCTGGGAACGCGGCGATGCCGATCGCGCCAGTGCGCTGGCACGCGCGCATATCGAAGGCACCCTCACCGATCTGCGCCGCCAGCTGCTCGGCTGATCTTCAGCCGCGCGCCAGCACGCTGCGGGCGCGACCATAAGCGAGGTAGACCGCAAGGCCCGCGACATTCCACAGCAGGAAGCGCACCAGCGTCGTCTCCGGCAGCGAAAACAGCAGGTACAGGCAGCCCAGCACCGCGAGCGTGCCGACCAGATAGGGTTGCGGGCAGCGGAAGATGCGCGGCGCATCCGGCGCGCGCCGGCGCAGCAGCATCATGCACACCCCCACCGCGATGAAGGCGATCAGCGTGCCGGCATTGGCCAGCTCGGCGATCTCGTCGAGGCGGAGGAACCCGGCGACGGCGGCGACGAACAGGCCGGTGATGCCGGTCACCAGCACCGGCGCACCGGTGCGCGGCGAGACCTTGGCAAGGCGGCGCGGCAGCAGCCCGTCGCGCGCCATCACGAAGAAGATGCGGCTCTGGCCGTACATCATCACCAAGATTACCGACGGCAGCGCGACCAGCGCCGCGGCGGCGATCGCCCAGGCGGCGAAGGGGTGGCCCAGCGTGCGCAGCACCAGCGCCAGCGGCTCGGGCGAGTTGCCGAGCGCGGTGTACGACATCGCGCCAACCGCGGCGACGGCAACGAGGATGTAGATGGTGGTGCACAAGGCCATCGATCCGACGATGCCGATCGTCAGGTCGCGGCCCGGTCTCTTGGCTTCCTCGGCCGAGGTCGCAACCGCGTCGAAGCCGTAAAAGGCGAAGAACACGATCGCCGCGGCCGCCATCACGCCGCGCGTCGCGCTCCCCTCCGCATGGGACGCGAAACCATAAGGCATGAAGGGGTGGAAATTGGCGGCGTCGAAGCCGGGCAGCGCCAGCGCCACGAACACCGCAAGCGCCACCAGCTTGATGACGACCAGCACGATGTTGAGCGTCGCGCTCTCGCGCGTGCCCGCCATCAGCATGCCGGCGATCGCGAAGGAGACGAGCACCGCCGGCAGGTTGACGATGCCTCCGCCATGCGGCCCTTGCAGCAGCATCGCCGGCAGGTGGATGCCCGCCGATTGCAGCCAGCCGACCAGATAGCCGGACCAGCCCACCGCCACGGCAGAGCATGCCAGCGAATATTCGAGGATCAGGCTCCAGCCGACCACCCAGGCGATCGTCTCGCCCAGCACCGAATAGCTATAGGTATAGGCGCTGCCCGCCGCCGGAATCATCGTCGCAAGCTCGGCATAGGCGAGCGCGGCGCAGGCGCACACCGCGCCGGCGATCACGAAGGCGAGGATCACCGCGGGCCCTGCCCGCTCGGCACCCACGCCGGTCAACGTATAGATGCCGGTGCCGACGATCGCGCCGACTCCCAGCGCAATCAGATGCGGCCAGGAAAGCGTGGGGCGCAGCCGATGCTCGCTATGGCCCGTGCTGCGTTCGATCGGCTTGATCGGTCCCCAAAACCCCATGCACGCTCCCCCAAAGATTCGATTGGATCAGACGACTGAGAAGCCGGCCCAGAACGGGTCTTCGCGATCGATCCAGATGGTGTTGAAGCCGGTCGCGATCGCTGATCCCTCGATCGAAGGCACGATGCCGGGCCTGTCGCCCACCATCACCGCGTCCTCGACCCGGCCGACGAACCGGCTGCCGATATAGCTTTCGTGGACGAAGCGATCGCCGACCTTGAGCCGGCCCTGGTGCACCAGATGCGCCAGTCGCGCCGAGGTGCCGGTGCCGCACGGGCTTCGGTCGATCGCGCGTTCGCCATAGAACACGGCGTTGCGGCCATCGGCCCCCTCCCCCTTGGGCTTGTCGGCCCACAGGACATGGCTCACGCCGCGGATGCGGTCGTCGAGCGGGTGCACCGGCTCCACCTTGTCGCGGACGAGCTCGCGGATCGTGCGGCTGAGCTCGACGATGCGCGAGGCGCCGAGATCGTCGAGGCCGGTATAGGGCCCCTGCGGCTCGATGATCGCGTAATAATTGCCGCCATAGGAGACGTCGATGCGGAGCGGGCCGAAGCCCGGCACCTCCACCTCGATGCCGCGCGCGGCGACATAGGCGGGGACGTTGCGGATGCGCACCCAGCGCACCCGATCACCCTCCGCACCATAAGCGATGTCGATCCCCCCCGCCGGTACTTCGATGCGGAGCTGCCCCGGCGTGCGCGGGGTGATCAGGCCGTGTTCGAGCCCGAAGGTCACCATCCCGATCGTGCCGTGCCCGCACATCGGCAGGCAGCCCGAGGTCTCGATGAACAGGATGCCGCAATCCGCATCCTCGCGGGTGGGCGGGTAGAGGAACCCGCCCGACATCATGTCATGCCCGCGCGGCTCGAAGCAGAGGCCGGTGCGGATCCAGTCGAACCGCTCGAGAAAGTCCGCGCGCCGCGCCAGCATGTCGCCGCCGCGCAGCAGCGGTGCACCGCCCGCGACCAGCCGCACCGGGTTGCCCGCAGTGTGGCCGTCGATGCAGAAGAAAGTGTGGCGCATGCGTGCTATCAGGCCGCTTTGGCCGCGCGCCGGCTCGGCCGAGTCGCCGCCGCTTCCTCTACCCAGGCGATCACCTGCGCACGACGCTCGCCCGACAGCGGCAGGCGCGGCATGCGGACGCGCTCGCTGCCCCGGCCCATGATCTGCTCGGCGAGCTTGATCGATTGCACCAGGTCATGCTCGGCATCCAGGTGGAGCAGCGGCATGAACCAGCGATAGATGGCGCGCGCCTCGTCGAACCGGCCTTCGTTAAACGCCGCGACCAGCCGCACCGATTCTTCCGGGAACGCGCTGGTCAGGCCCGAAACCCAGCCCGATGCGCCCAGGAACAGCCCTTCCAGCGCCACATCGTCCAGGCCCGCCATCAGCGTGTAGCGATCGCCATAGCGGTTGAAGAGATCGGTGAAGCGCCGCGGATCGGGCGCGCTTTCCTTCACCGCCACGATGTTCTTGACGTCGATCAGGCGGTCCAGCGTCTCGGTGCCGATCGATACGCGATAGGCCGGCGGATTGTTGTAGAGCATGATCGGCAGCGAGGTTGCCGCCGCGACGGCGCGGAAATGCGCCTCCAGTTCCTCGGCGGTCGGCACATAGACCATGGCTGGAAGCAGCATCAGCGCATCGACGCCGATCTTTTCGGCATCGCGGACATATTGGATCGCCCGGGCGGTGGTGAACTCGGAAACGCCCGCCACCAGCGGCACGCGCCCGCCTACCGCCTCGACACCGGCCTGCAGCACCAGCCTCTTCTCATCGGCTTCCAGCGAGTTGTTCTCGCCGCAGGTGCCCAGCAGGATCAGCCCGTCGACGCCGTCGTCGACCAGCGCGGTCTGGGTCTTCTGGGTGGCAGCGAGGTCGACCGAAAGGTCTTCGGCGAACTGCGTCGTCGCTGCGGGGTAGACACCGGCCCAGAGCGGCTTGCGTGCATGCATCGAAACTTCATCCTCCATTGGGTTGACGTTTTCGTATACGGTATCCACCCGCAGCGCAAGCGGTGTCATCACTCTCATACCGCTATTTCCTCCCGTCTTTCCAGCGCTCTGCCGGCGCGAGCAATTCGCCCGTATGAAATGGAAATTATGAATATCGTATAAAATATTTGACTGATTGCTGCAAATCATGTTGCATTTGCGCGACTCAGGCTATGGGGAGTGGGAGCCGTGCGTAATTATATTTCAATTCGGGCATCAGTAGCGGCAGGTGCCCTCGCGGTCGCGATGCTGGCGAGCAATGCGCAGGCGCAGCAGGTTTCAGATCCTGGCACCACACAGACCGACAGCGGAGAAGGGGCCGGAGAAATCCTGGTGACGGGCACCCGCATCGCTCGGCCGGATCTCGCCAGCAACAGCCCGCTCACCAGCGTCAGCGATGCCGAGATCCGCTACCAGGGCGTGGTGAACGCCGAAACTCTGCTCGCCCGGCTTCCGCAATTCACGCCCGACGCCAACGAGAATGTTTCGAACGGATCGGACGGATCGGCGCAGATCAACCTGCGCAACCTTGGCTCCAATCGCGTGCTCACGCTGATCAACGGCCACCGCATTCTCTCGTCCCAGGCCACCGACATCAACTTCGTGCCGGTCGCGCTGCTAGAGCGGGTAGACGTGGTTACCGGCGGCGCTTCCGCGGTTTACGGTTCGGACGCGATGTCCGGCGTGGTCAACTTCGTGCTGCGCGATCATCTCGACGGTTTTCGGCTCGACGCGCAAACCAGCTTCGCCCAGCATAACAACGACAATGCTTATGTCCGCGGGCTGGTATCGGCCAAGGGCTATCAACTCGCCCCGCGCAATGTGATCGATGGCGCGAAGCAGGATGTGAACGGCGCGTTCGGCAAGACCTTTGCCGATGGCCGAGCGAAGATCATGGTCTATGGCGGCTATCGCCACACCGATCCGGTGCAGCAATCGAGCCGCGACTATTCCTCTTGCGCGCTCAATGCCGCGAGCGAGACGGACCTGGTCTGCGGCGGATCGAGCAACACCACGTTCGGCACCTTCGCGCCGCTGACCGGCCCCAGCGCCGGCCTGGGCTATCTCACCAATGCGCGCGACGGATCGAAGAGCTGGGTGCCCTACGACGCGAGCTACGCCTATAACTATTCCCCGACCAACTACATCCAGCGCTCCGACGAGCGCTATACTGGCGGCGGCATCGGCTCGTTCGAGATCGCGCCGGTCGCAACCGTCTATGGAAGCTTCATGTGGATGAAGGATCACACCTTCTCGCAGGTCGCACCGTCGGCGCTGTTCCTCGGCACCACCTTCACCATTCCGTGCAACAACCCGCTGATGAGCAGCGCGCAGGCGACCGCATTGTGCGGCACCGCCGCCGGTACCAGCGCCACCGCGGATACGCTGATCGGCTATCGGCTGGACGGCACCTATTCCCGCCGCGACGATCTGCGGCACCAGGATTATCGCTACAATGCCGGTGTGAAGGGCGATATCGGTCGCGGCTTCAACTATGACGTGAGCTATCTCTACGCGCTGTCGCGCTTCGACGAAACCTATCTCAACAATGTCGACAATGTGAAAGCGCAGCGCGCCCTGGACGTGGTGTCGGTGGGCGGCACCCCCACCTGCCGCTCGAAGGTCGACGGTACCGATCCTGCCTGCGTGCCGATCGACATCTTCAAGGCCAACGGCATCACCGCCGCCCAGGCGGAATATCTGTTCAGCCCGTCCAACACCGCGTCGCGCAACACGCTCGAAGTCGTCTCCGGCACGGTCAGCGGCGATCTCGGCACCGCGTTCGGCATCCACAGCCCATGGGCGACGCGCGGCGCCGGCATCGCGCTCGGTGTCGAGCATCGCCGCGAAACGCTGAACTACACGGTCGATGCGGTCGCCGCACAGGGCGGTGCCGCCAATGCCGATGGCGTGATCAGCGTCAACGAAGCCTATGGCGAACTCGAGTTGCCGCTCGTCGCCGACGTGCCGTTCCTCCACGAACTCACCGTCAATGGCGGCCTGCGCTATTCGTCCTACACCAACCAGCAGCCGTCGACGTCCACCAAATCGTCGTACAAGGCGTGGACGTACAAGGCGGAACTCGCCTGGTCGCCGGTCGCGGGGGCCCGCTTCCGCGCCAGCTACAACCGCGCGATCCGCGCACCCAATATCAGCGAACTGTTCGGCGCGCGCGGCATCGGCAACGTAGCGCTGAACGATCCCTGCGCCGGCGCCGCGCCCACCGCGTCGCTGGCCACCTGCAAGCTTACCGGCGTCACCGATGCGCAATATGGCAACATCATCCAGTGCCCGGCCGATACCTGCTCGCAATCCTATGGCGGCAATCCGGCGCTGAAGCCCGAAGTGGGCGACACCTATACCTTCGGCGTGGTATTGACGCCGAAGCAGGTGCCGGGCCTGTCGCTGTCGCTGGATTATTACCACATCAAGGTGAACGGCTATATCGGCTCGATCGGACCGTCGCTGGTGGTCAGCCAGTGCACCACCACCGGCGATCCCTATTATTGCGGACTGTTCCGGCGCGATCCGCGCACCGGCGCACTGTTCGGCTCCAACGGCTATGTCGTCGGCAGCACGCTCAACACCGGCTATCTGCTCACCTCGGGCATCGACATCGCAGCCAGCTATGCCACGCGGATCGGCGCGCTGGGCAAGCTGGACGCCAGCATCGTCGGCACCTGGCAGGAACAGCAGACGGTGGAACCGCTGCCCAATCTCGGCACCTATGATTGCAAGGGCTATTATGGCTATAGCTGCGGGCAGCCCAACCCAGAATGGCGGCACTTCGCTCGCCTGACCTGGATCGTGCCGGGCGAAAAGGCGACGCTGTCGCTCGCCTGGCGCCATTTCGCCAGCACGCGCCTCTCCAGCCTCTCCAGCAATCCATTCCTCGCCGGCACGCCCAGCGTGATCAACGCCACCATCCCGACCTATGACTATTTCGATCTCGCTACCACGGTGTCGGTGGCCAGGCAGCTGCAGTTCCGCGCCGGCATCAACAACCTGACGGACAAGGCACCGCCAGCGATCGCCTCCGGCGTGCTCGCCAGCTTCGGCAACGGCAATACCTATCCGGGCGTGTACGATCCGATGGGTCGTACGGTTTTCTTCGGCGCGACGCTCAGCTTCTGAGCGTCGCGCACGCCGTCCCGGCCCTGTCCCGCAGCAGCGCGACGGGGCCGTCGACGGCTGGGCGAGACCTGCGTAAAGGGGAAGCCATCCGCCGTAAGGATGTTTTCGCCATGCGTACCCCTGCCGATGTTTCACCCGCCGCCGAGTCGGCGTCCACCACGCTGCGCGCCCTGGTCGTGGAGGACGATGCCCAGCTTTCGGCACTGCTGGTCCATCAGCTTGCCGCGCTCGGCTACCACGTCGATGCGGTCGGCGACGGTCGCGCCGCTATCGCGGCACTCGCCGATGCGCGCTTCGACGTCGTCCTGCTCGATCGCATGCTGCCGGTGATCGACGGCATCGACGTGCTGCAGCGGATGCGCGGCAAAGGCGTCGAGACGCCGGTGATCCTCCTCACTGCGCTGGGCATGACCGCCGAACGCGTTGAGGGGCTGGAGGCCGGGGCCGACGATTACATCGTGAAGCCGTTCGAGATTGACGAACTCCACGCCCGCATCCGCGCTGTGCTTCGCCGCCGCGCCGCTCCCGCGACGGACAATGCCACGATCGCTGCCGGGGACGTCACCGTCAGCGTACTCCGCCACCGCGTCACCCGCGCCGGCAAGGTGATCCCGCTGCAAAAGACGGAGCTGCGGCTGCTTGCCGAACTGGTGCGCGAAGCGGGCAATGTGCTCACCCGGCCGATGCTGCTCGAACGAGTCTGGGGCTATGATTTCGTGCCGACGGCAAATGTGGTGGACGTGCATATCCTCAAGCTGCGCCAGCGGCTCGACATGCCCGGATTGCCGGATCCGATCGTCACGGTGCGCGGCGTCGGCTATATGTTTCGCGCCTGACCGGTGCGGCGGCTTCGCTCGCTGCGCGGGATCGCCGCCGCCTTCGCCGTGCTGCTCTCGGGGAGCACGGCGGCGACCGGCGTCGCCGTCTATCTTGCCCTGGTCGATGCGGTCGACCGCCAAGTGGACCTTCGCATCGAAACCGAGGCGCGCGAACTGCTCGCCGGGCAGCCCGCACCGGCGGAGATCGCGCGGCGGATCGCCCGCGCGCAGCGCGATCGCGACAGCGGCGACATCGGCTTCCTGCTCCGCGATGCGCGCGGCACGCCGATCGCCGGCAACATCGCCCCCGCCCAGCCGCTGCCCCCCGGGCTGTCGACCGTCGGGAGCGAGGCGGCGATTGCCGGCCTCACCCGCGGCCGGGCGCTGCGGACCGCGCTGGCGGACGGCGGCACGCTCACGCTGGTCGCCGAAAGCGAGCCGATCGACCGGCACGATCGCAAGCGCCTGCTGATTCTCGCGGCCGGCTTCGGCAGCGTCGTGCTGATCGTCCTCGCCGGCATCTTCGCGCTGTCCGTATCAATCCGCACCAACATCGCCGCGCTGCGCGGCACCGCGGAAGCAATTATCGACGGCAATCTGCGCGCGCGCATGCCGGTGGACCGCGCCGACAGCGCCTTTGGCGGGCTGGCGGCTACCTATAACCGCATGCTCGATCGGATCGCGGAGCTTATGTCGGAGATGCGCAGCGTTTCGAACGACATCGCGCATGATCTGCGCACGCCGCTGGCGCGCTTGCACGGTCGGCTGGCCGCGCTCGCCCACGCACCCCAGGCTGCGCCGGTGCAGCCCGAAATCATCGCCGCCGTCGCCGAGAGCGAGGAGATCCTGGCGCTGTTCGCCGCCATGCTGCGTATCGCCGAGATCGAAGGCGGCGCCCGACGCGCAGGCTTTGCCAGGCTCGATCTCGCCGCATTGGTCGCGGACACGGCCGAGGGGCTGTCGCTGCTCGTCGAGGATGGCGGCCGCATCCTGGTCGCCCCGCCGGCGCCAGTGGCGGTCGCGGTTGAAGGCGACGCTCGCCTTCTGGCACAGCTCTTCGTCAACCTGATCGAAAACGCCGTGACGCACACGCCGCCCGGCACCACGATCCGCGTGACGCTGGCCATGGCAGCGGGCGCGGTGCAGCTCAGCGTGTGCGACGACGGGCCGGGTATCCCCGCCGAGGCGCGGGCGCGCGCCCTTCGCCGCTTCGGCCGGCTGGAGGGGAGTCGCACCACCCCCGGCCATGGCCTCGGCCTGCCGCTCGCCGCCGCCATCGCCCAGCTCCATGGCGGCAGCCTGGTGCTGGGCGATGCGGCGCCGGGGCTGGCGGTGCACGTTCGCCTGCCCGCCGCTCCCGGATGAAGAAGGGGCGGACGGCATCGCCGCCCGGTCAGAACTTCATGCTTACATCTCCGCCAAAAGTGCGCGGCGGGTTGTAGTTGGCATAGTCGCCCAGGACCGCCGCATTCGCGGCCGAGCGGCGATAGATGTACGTCGTGTCGAGCAGGTTCCGCGCCCAGACCGAGAAGGCGACCTTCTGCCCGCGATCGTTCAGCGGCACGTCGGCCAGGGCGATACGGCCGTTCACCACGAAGCTGGCATCCGTCTTCACCGGCTCCGCCTGGAAACCGTACTGGCTGGAGGCATAACTGGCATCCAGGTGCATCCGCAGCGCCATGCCGTTGCCGCTCACCGGCACTTCGTAATCGCCATAGGCGGACGCGGCGTTGCGCGGCGTGAACACCGTATAGACCTGGAAGAGCGCGTTGTTCAGGAACGGGTTCGCCGTCGGCGGTACCTTGGTATAGGTATAGGCATAGGCCGCCCCGAAGGTCAGATGCTCCACCGGCCGCACCGTCAGATCGGCCTCCAGCCCGCGGATCCTGGACGTGCCCGGCGCATTGCGGGTTTCCTCGGTATGCAGGTTGAAGGTCGGGCTGGCGGGGTTGGTATCGACATTGTCGAAATCGGTCTGGGTGCCGGTGCGATCCATCATATAGCCCGCCAGGTTCAACCGGACATGGCGATCGAGCAGGTCCATCTTCGCGCCGACTTCGTAGGATTTCACCGCTTCCGGCCCGAACGCGCTGAATGTCTGCGACCGGCTGTTGGCCCCCCCCGCGCGGAAGCCCGTGGCATATCTGGCGTAGAGCTGTGCGGAGGGCGCCACATCCACCGCCAGCGTCACCATGGGGTCGAAGCGGGTCTTGTCATAGTCGAAGGTGAACGCCGTCGACTTGCCCTGCACCGTGTAGAGCAGGCCGCTGCGCTTGTCCTTGGTCACCCGCCCGCCGATGGTCAGGTGCAGCAGCGCCAGCGCTTCCGGCGTGTAGGTCGCCTGGGCATAGGCGGCATAGCTAAAGGCCTTGGCGCGGCTGGCGCGCTGAACGAACCAGCTCTCGCTATCCCAACCCTGATTGGCCGAAGTGATCGCCCCCGGCACGCTTGCGCTGAGGATGGTATAGCCGGTGCCGTCCGCGTTCCACAGATTGCTCGAGGGCGTTGCCGCAAATTCGGTGGCATGCTCGTTGAAGTAATAGAGCCCGGCGACATAATCGATCTGGTCGCTGTGTCCGACCAGCTGGAGCTCCTGGCTGAACTGGCGCTGGCGAAGGTTGGACAGGCTGTAGCGGCTGAACTTGCCGTTGGGTACGAACACGGTGCGGTGCGCGCCGCCGGAATTGTCCCACTGCGCAGTTTCCACACCGCGCCACGCGGTGATCGAACGCAGCTCGATGTTCGGCGCGACATCGTAGTGCAGATTGGCGGTGAAGCCATGGGTATCGTCGACGCTCGGCTGCTGCGGCACGCCGATATCGGCCACCTTCATCCGATCGCCTCCACTCACCTTCACCAGCGGCGATAGCGGCGCGATGCACTTGGCGGCGCCGCTCGGGCACACCAATGTGCTGCCGCTATAGCTGCCGATCGGCAGCTTGAGCGGGTTGTAGTTGACGAGTTGGCTGTAGTTGGGCGTGTTCTCGTCGCGCGCCTTGTCGTACGAAAAGGTCGCGGTGAAACCGTCCACCGGCTTCCACTGCGCAGTGGCCCGCCCGCCCACGCGGTGGAACTGGTTCCAGCCGGCCTGGCCGTCCAGCGGGTTCTTCACCGTCGGATCCTGGTGCTGGATCAGCCCGTCCAGCTTGACGGCGACGTTCGCCACCGCCGGCAGGTCCAGGTGGATCTCGCCATTATAGCTGCCGTAATTGCCGAAGCCGGCCTGAGCGCGACCGTCGAACACGCCGGTCGGCGCCTTGGTGACGACGCTCAGCGCGCCGCCTTCGGTGTTGCGACCGAACAGCGTGCCCTGCGGCCCGCGCAGCACTTCGATGCGGTCGACGTCGAGCAGCGCGGCGTTCAGCCCCTGCTGCCGGCCCAGATACACGCCGTCGACATACACGCCCACGCCCTGGTCGCGCGCGGTCTGGTTCGCATCGAACGGCACGATGCCGCGAATGCCGACGGTCAGCGCCGACTGGCGCGCCTCGAATGTCGCCACGCGCAGCGACGGCACTCCCCCATCCGCCAGATCGATGAGGCTCTGGATATGCCGGTCCTTCAGCATCGTCGTGTCGACGACGGAAATGGCGATCGGCGTCCGCTGCAGGTTCGTCTCACGCTTGGTCGCAGTGACCACGATATCGGTAAGGCCCTTGTCGTCTGCGGCAGCATCGCTGCTGCCCCCGGTGACCGTCGCCGCGACCGTCTGGCCATGCGCCAGCGCCGGGCTCGCAAAAGCAGCGCCCAGCAGCAGGGCGGCGCGAATGCGGTTGATGTTCGACATGATAGGTTCCCCTTGCCGGGATCATTCCCGGACGGGCGCCGCTCTATGTAGCTTTATAGTCGATACTGTGACAATCACTGCAATCCGCAAGCAATCACCGCTTCATCTACGCATCATCTTATAGTAATTTCAATAGAAAGCGAGATTTACGTGTCGCGCACTAAGTAAAATCCGCCAGTCTATACCTGACTCAAGACGAAGAATAGAGCGGATTTTGACCGCACTGAATCGGTGAGGGATTCCCAAG
>NZ_ALBQ01000005.1 GCF_000282895.1 Sphingomonas sp. ATCC 31555 | reverse complement strand
GTTCCTGCGGATATGATCCAGATTGATCGGAAAACGCTCTAGCCGGCGCGGAGCAGACCCACCGCAGCGTCGCGCTCGAACAGGTACAGCGCCAGCCGCGCCGCCTGCCCCCGCTCGCCATGTAACCCGCCGTCCCGGTCGACGAGCAGCCGCGCATCGCCATTGGCCGCAGGCAGCAGCGCGCCCAGCATGTCCGGTTCGGCCAGCCGGAACTGCATGTCGCCCGACTGGCGCGTGCCGAGCAGTTCGCCCGCCCCGCGCAGCCGCAGATCCTCCTCGGCGATGCGGAACCCGTCATTGCTCTCGCGCATCAGCGCCAGCCGCGCCCGCGCGGTCTCGCTGAGATGATTCCCGCGCAGCAGGACGCAGACCGAACGCCCCCCGCCCCGCCCGACCCGCCCGCGCAGCTGGTGGAGCTGGGCGAGGCCGAAGCGATCGGCATGCTCGATCACGATCAGCGTCGCATTGGGCACGTCGACGCCCACTTCGATCACCGTCGTCGCGACCAGCACGCCCAGTTCGCCCGCGGCGAAGCGCGCCATCACCGCGTCCTTCTCAGGCCCCTTCATGCGTCCGTGGATCAGCCCGACCTTGTCGCCGAAATGGGCCTGCAGCTCGGTCGCGCGCGCTTCGGCGGCGGCAAGATCGCTCTTCTCGCTCTCCTCCACCAGCGGGCAGACCCAATAGGCCTGCCCGCCACCCGCCAGATGCCGACCGAGCCCACCGACGACCTCGCCCAGTCGCTCCTCCGAGATCACGCTGGTCTCGATCGGCTGGCGGCCGGGCGGCATCTCGTCGAGCCGGCTCACATCCATCTCGCCATATTGCGCCAGCGTGAGCGTGCGGGGGATCGGCGTGGCGGTCATCACCAGCAGATGCGGCGGCCGCCCGGCCTTGGCCTGCAGCATCATGCGTTGCGCCACGCCGAAGCGGTGCTGTTCGTCCACCACCACCAGCCCCAGGTCGCGATAGGTGACGCCTTCCTGAAAGATCGCATGGGTGCCGATCAGGATGTCGATCTCGCCGGCCGCCAGCCCCATCAGCGTCGCCTCCCGCACGCGGCCCTTATCGCGGCCGGTGAGGATCGCGACGTTGATTCCCAGCCCGCCCAACGTGCGGCTGAGCGTCTCGAAATGCTGTCGTGCGAGAATTTCGGTCGGCGCCAACAGCGCGCCCTGTGCCCCGGCCTCGGCCGCGATCAGCAGCGCCATCGTCGCCACGAGCGTCTTGCCGGACCCGACATCGCCTTGCAGCAGCCGCAACATCGGCTGCGACTGCGCCATATCGCCTTCGATCTCGCGGATCGTGCGCGCCTGCGCGCCGGTGGGGGCATAGGGCAGCTTCAGCGCATCGCGCAGCCGCCCGTCGCCGGTCAGCGCCCGCCCCCGCTTCGCTCGCGCCTCGCCACGCACCAGCAGCAGCGCCAACTGATTGGCGAACACTTCGTCATAAGCCAGCCGCTCGCGCGCCTTGGCGTCTGCGGGATCGGCATGGATCCGCGCCAGAGCGTCTCGCCAGTCCGGCCAGCCCTTCTGCGCCTTCAGGCTGGGTTCGATCCATTCGGGCAGGTCCGGTGCCCGCTCGATCGCCTGGGCCGCGAGCGCGGCGATTCGCTTCGAGGTGATGCCTTCCGAACACGGATAGATCGCCTCGCGCCCGCCGACGCCGTCCACCTGGTCGAGCGGCAGCACATGGTCCGGATGGACCATCTGCAGTTCCTGCCCATAATGCTCCAGCTTGCCCGAAACCCAGCGGGGTTCGTTCAGCGGCAGCTGCTTCTTCGCCCAGCCGGAACTGCCGCCGAAATAGACAAGGGAGACATGGTTTCCGCTGGCGTCCACCGCCTGCACCCTGGCCGGCGAACGGGCGCCGCCGCCGAAGCGATACTGTACGGGCGTGAGCGTGATGGCGATCACCTTGCCCGAATCGGCCATGTCCAGTTCGGCGCGCGGCAGGCGATCGACGAACCCGGTCGGCAGATGGAATGCGACATCCACCCCCCGCGCCAGCCCAAGCCGCTCCATCGGCTTGGCAAGCGCCGGGCCGATGCCTTTCAGCGCCGTGACCTCGGCGAACAGGGGATTGAGAAGCTCGGGTCGCATCCCCCCGCCCTATCGCGGGGCGATGCGACTGACAAACCCGCTCAGGCGGCGGTGAAGATGGAGCTATTGTTCGCAAGCGCCGCTTCGATCGCCTGCACCACTTCCGGCACAGACGAGCCGATGACGACTTCATGTTCCTTGCCGAACGAAATGACACCGAAATCAGCACCCGCCATGTTGATCGTGGAGACGGTGCGGACGGAGGAAACGTTGACTAGCATGGGCTCGCCGTTAATCGACTTCAGCATCACGAAACGCGGGCGGTTGTTCAGAAATTCACTCATGATTCGACTCGTCCCCATACAGGCGTGATGTTGGGGGTTAGACCACATCAACGTTAACAACCTGCCCAATGGGACGGCCATATCCGCGCTGGCCAATCGCCACCGCCGCACCTATCTGATGCGACGGAACCCCTGGCCGACCGCTCTCCCGGCGATGTCGGCCCCTTGCCGTTGGAGCGCCCATGGACCGAGAGACCCGCCTCAAGCGCCTGCGCTTTCGCAGCTGGCATCGCGGCACGAAGGAAGCCGATCTGCTGATCGGCGGTTTTTTCGACCAGCACGGCGAGCGCTGGAACGACGATGAGATCGCCCTGTTCGAAACGCTGCTCGAGGAACAGGATGTCGACATCATGGCGTGGGCGATGGGAACCGCCGAGGCACCCGAGCGCTACCGCGGCACGATCCTGAGCGCACTCAAGACGCTGAACTACGTGCCTATTTCCGAGTAAGCACTGATCTGGCCATTCACCCTCGCCCTTCCGGCGCTGCGCGCCTCCCTCCCCGCTGCCAAGGAGAGAGGGAGTATAGGGCCCGCTCCTAAGGCGGTGGAAAGGGTGAGGATGGCCGCACCGCACACCGACACGAGACCCCATGCCTGATCTGAAGACGATCCTTTCCGCCAAGCATCCGCTCACGCTCGCCGGCGTGCCGGGCGGGTTCCTGCCCTGGATGCTGGCCGATCTTGCCCGCGCCGGCCGGATCGCCGTGTTCATTGCCGCCGACGAAGCGGCGATGCGGGCGGTGGCCGGCACGGCGGGGTATTTCGCGCCGGAGCTGGAGGTGCTGACCTACCCGGCATGGGATTGTTTGCCCTATGATCGCGCCAGCCCCACCCTGCGGGTGATGGCGGAGCGGCTGGCGACGCTCTACGCGCTGCAGGGCAAGAGCGAGGCCCCTCGCCTGCTCGTCACCACGGTCAACGCCGCCACCCAGCGGACGCTGACGCCGTTCCGGATCCGCCAGCTGGTCGCGCGGCTGGCGCCGGGTGAGCGGATCGGACTCGACCGCCTTACCGCGCTGCTGCAGGCGAACGGCTATGTCCGGGTGGAGACGGTCAACGATCATGGCGAGTTCGCGGTGCGCGGCGGCCTGGTCGATCTGTTCCCCAGCGGCGCCGAGCAAGCGCTGCGACTCGATTTCTTCGGCGACGAGATCGAAAGCGTTCGCACCTTCGATTCGCAGGACCAGCGCACCACCGGACGTGTCGAAGGGTTCACCCTGCTTCCCGCCAGCGAAGCGTTGCTGGACGAAGAAAGCGTGAAGCGCTTCCGTTCCGGATATCGCGATCGCTTCGGAGCCACCGCCACCGGCGATCCGCTGTACCAGGCGATCAGCGAGGGCCGGCGGCTGGCAGGGATGGAGCATTGGCTGCCGCTGTTCGAGGAACGGCTGGAAACGCTGTTCGATCACCTGCCCGACAATGCCGTTATCGTCCGCGACAGCGGAGCGCCGGCCGCCGCCGAGCAGCGTTTCGAAGCCATCAAGGATTACCAGGAAAACCGCATCCGGGCGCAGTCTGCCGACCCGGGCAGCTATCGCCCGCTGAAGGCCGGCGATCTGTATCTGCTTGCAAAGGAGTGGCAGGCCCAGGTCGACGCGTGCCCGATCCACCTCGCGACGCCCTTCCACGAACCCGAATCCGACCGGGTCGTGGAATTCGGCGTCGACGGCCCCCGCGATTTCGCGCCGGAACGCGCCGCTGGAAGCAACGTGTATGAAGCGGTGGTCGCGCACCTCAAGGGGCTGCGCAAGCAGGGCCGCAAGCCGGTGCTCGCCAGCTATTCGAACGGCGCGCGCGAGCGCCTGAAGGGGCTGCTGGAGGATCACGGCCTTACCGGCGCCGTGCCGGTGGATGGCTGGCAACCGGCGCTTGGCGTCGCCAACCCGAACGGCAGCGGGCTGCAGGTGGCGCTGATCGTCCTGCCGCTCGACCACGGCTTCACCGCGCCCGACGTCGCGGTACTTACCGAACAGGACATGCTCGGCGACCGGCTGGTCCGCCGATCGAAGCGGCGCAAAAACACCGACGCCTTCCTGCAGGAACTGGCGACGCTCTCGCCCGGAGACCTGGTCGTTCACCTCGATCACGGGATCGGCCGCTACGAGGGGCTGACCCAGATCCCGGTGCAAAAGGCACCGCACGACTGCGTCGCGCTGGAATATGCCGGCGGCGACAAGCTGTACGTTCCGGTCGAGAATCTCGAAGTGCTGAGCCGCTACGGCTCGGGCGAGGAAGGTGCGAGCCTCGACAAGCTGGGCGGCGAAGCCTGGCAGCGCCGCAAGGCGCGGATGAAGGAGCGGATTCGCGAGATAGCGGGCGAGCTGATCGCCACCGCCGCGCTGCGCGCCACCCGCGGCGCCGATGTCGCCGAGCCCGATCATGGCGGCTATCCGGCGTTCGTCGATCGCTTCCCCTATGAGGAAACCGACGACCAGGATCGCGCGATCGGCGACGTGCTGGCGGACCTCGCCGCCGGACGGCCGATGGACCGGCTCGTCGTCGGCGATGTCGGCTTCGGCAAGACCGAGGTCGCGCTGCGCGCCGCCTTCGTCGCGGCGATGGCGGGCATGCAGGTGGCGGTGGTGTGCCCGACGACGCTGCTTGCCCGGCAGCATTACAACAATTTCAAGGCGCGATTCGAAGGATTCCCGATCGAGATCGGCCGCCTTTCCCGCCTTGTCACCGCCGCCGAGACGAAGAAGGTGAAGGAAGGCCTTGCGGCCGGCACGATCGACGTGGTGGTCGGTACCCATGCCGTGCTGGCCAAGACCATCGACTTCAAGCGTCTCGGCCTCGTCATCGTCGACGAGGAACAGCGCTTCGGCGTCACCCACAAGGAACGGCTGAAGGCGCTGAAGACCGACGTCCACGTCCTCACCCTCACGGCCACGCCGATCCCGCGCACGCTGCAGATGGCGATGAGCGGACTGCGCGAACTGTCGGTGATCCAGACGCCGCCGGTCGATCGCCTGGCGGTGCGCACCTATGTGATGCCCTGGGATCCGGTGGTGCTGCGCGAGGCGCTGCTCCGCGAACATTATCGCGGCGGCCAGAGCTATTTCGTTACCCCCCGCATCGCCGACCTGCCGGAGATCGAGGAGTTCCTGCGCAACGACGTGCCCGAGGTCCGCTATGTCGTGGCTCACGGCCAGATGTCGCCCACCGAAGTCGAGGAGCGGATGTCCGCCTTCTACGACAAGAAGTTCGAAGTGCTGGTCTCGACCACGATCGTCGAAAGCGGGCTGGATATTCCGAGCGCGAACACGCTGATCATCAATCGCGCGGACAAATTCGGCCTGGCGCAGCTCTACCAGCTGCGCGGCCGCGTCGGGCGCGCCAAGACCCGCGCCTATGCCTATATGACCACCCCGCCGGAACGGCAGATGACCGAAGCGGCGGAGAAGCGGCTGAAGGTGCTTTCCGACCTGGAAAGCCTGGGCGCGGGCTTCCAGCTCGCCAGCCACGACCTCGACATTCGCGGCGCCGGCAACCTGCTCGGCGACGAGCAGTCGGGCCACATCAAGGAAGTGGGCTACGAACTCTATCAGTCGATGCTGGAAGAGGCGATCCTCGACGCCAAGGCCGGGGGCCTGCGCGACGAGAGCCGGCCCAAGGATCTCTCGCCGCAGATCACCGTCGACGCGCCGATCCTCATCCCGGAGGACTATGTCCCCGATCTCGACCTGCGCATGGGGCTGTATCGCCGCCTGAACGACGTGGAGGACAGCAACGGCATCGAAAGCTTCGCCGCCGAGCTGATCGACCGTTTCGGCAAGCTGCCCGAGCCGACCGAAAACCTGCTGCGCCTGATCGAGACCAAGCTCAACGCCAAACAGGCGTGCATCGCCAAGCTGGACCTGGGGCCGAAGGGCGCGCTGGTCACCTTCCACAATGACCGCTTCCCCAATCCGGCGGGGCTGATCGCCTATGTCGAAAAGCTGGGCGAGACGGCGCGGCTGCGGCCGGACATGAAGCTGGTGATCAACCGCGCCTGGGCCAATCCGGCCGCGCGGCTGCACGGTGCGCTGCAGCTTTCGCGCGGGCTGGCGAGGGCGGCCGGCTGACCCGCCTCAGCTGCTGTGATCGGCGATGATTTTCCACCCGCCGGCCTCCTGGTGCAGCACCAGGCTGGTGGGTCCGGAAGCGCTGTGCCCGTCCGGGTAGCGCAGCGTGTAGCGCCCGATATAAAGGGCATAGCCGGGCCCGAGCGGACGATAGTCCAGCCGCTCGATCGTCAGCGAGCCGCGCTTGGCGGGATCGGCAAAGTCGTATTTGGCGCGATAGCGGGCGGTCATCGCCGCCTTGCCGCGGACCAGCCCTTCGCCCTGGACGAAGCTGGTGTCGGCATCGTCGGAATAGATCTGCATGAAACGCTGGACATCGCCGGCATTCCAGCCCGCCACGCTCTCGGCCATCGCCGCATCGATCGCAGGCAGATCCGCTGCTGACAAGATCTTCAAGAGAGCGATTAAAACCAACATATTTCTTAATTCCCTGTACGTCTGAGACAGACAATACCAACGACTAAAAACAACTTCCTGATCGCGCAGCGGGCTCCATACTTTCGATGATAGCAGCCTCATCGGATAATATTCATATATGCGAAGATGTATCTGACTCACATACGCGAAACACCGGAATTATACTTAAGCCCCTCACGTGTCCCTCCGGACATACTATGATGTAGAAAACCGGTCAGCCGAGCCTCGGCAACCGGGGGCGCAGCAGTCGTACTAAGGGGATTAGACCAGTGGCTGAACAGATGATGTCGCGGCTCAGCTTCATGGAACTGGACGAGAAGCAGTGCGAAACGCTTCGCGCGACGCAGCCCTGGGTGGAAGCCACCTTGGGCAGCGCGCTCGACCACTTCTATGCGCGCGCCGGCCGCACACCGGAAACCGCGAAGTTCTTCCGCGATCGCGCCCATATGGACAAGGCGAAGAGCGCCCAGCAGAAGCACTGGGCCCGCATCGCCGCCGCCGAATTCAACCACGAATATTATGCCAGTGCCCGCCGTATCGGCTCTACCCATGCGCAAATCGGCCTGGAGCCGCGCTGGTATGTCGGCAGCTATGCCATCGTTCTCCACCACCTCATCACCGGCGTTCACCGGCTCAACAGCCCGCTCAAGCGCCTGATGCGACTGTTCCGCGGCCCCAGCTCCGAACAGGCGACGATCGCGCTGGTGAAGGCCGCGCTGCTCGACATGGAAGTGTCGCTGTCGATCTATTTCGAGGAAGCCCAGGCGGAGCGCGATGCGGCGATCGCCTCGTTCGAGAACGCGCTCAACGCGCTTGCAGAAGGCGATCTGACCAACGAGTTGAGCGGACTTCCCAAGAGCTTCGCCGCGCTCGAGAGCAGCTATAATCGCACGCTGACGCGCATCCGCGACATCATCGGCTCGGTCAGCGAGGGCACCCAACGCATCCGCTCCGGCATCAGCGAAATCTCGCAGGCGTCGGAGGACCTGTCCCGCCGCACCCAGGGCAATGCCGCCTCGCTGGAGGAAACCACGGCTGCGGTGACACAGATGGAAACGCGCTTCCGCTCCACCGCCGAAGCGGCGAAGCACACGGTGGGCCGCGCCGATCAGGCGATCTCCACCGTCAAGGAAGGGCGCGGGATCGTCGACGAGGCCGTGCAGGCGATGGGGCGCGTTTCGGAAGCAGCCAAGGGCACGGACAGCGTGATCGAGGGCCTCGACAAGATCGCGTTCCAGACGCGGGTTCTGGCCATGAACGCCGCAGTGGAAGCGGGCCGCGCCGGGGAAGCCGGTCGTGGCTTCGCCGTCGTCGCCGACCTCGTCTCGGCCCTGGCGATGCGCGCCGAGGAAGAGGCCGGGCGCGCCCGCGAACAGCTGACGATGACCCAGGCGGAAATCGTGACGGCCGTGGACGCGGTGCAGAAGGTGGACGGTGCGCTCGCCAACATTTCGGGCGATGTCAGCCAGGTCCATGATCTGTTGGGCAGCATGGCCACCGACAATGCCGCCCAGTCCACCGCGATCAGCGAAATCTCCAACGCCGTCGGCGCCATGGATCGCGCCACCCAGCAGAACGCCGCGATGGTGGAGGAAACGTCCGCCGCCGCCCAAAATCTGAGCAGCGAAGTCGGCGAACTGGCGACGCTCGCCGCACAGTTCCGCACCAATGTCGGCGCCCGCGGCGGCGACTTCCGTCAGCTTCCGGCGGCCGCGGTCGCCGCGCTGACCCGGCCGGACTTGTAATCCATCGCCCTACCAATCGCGTACCAGCGCCGCGAGCGCTGGTACGTCGATCGGACCCGAGCACAGGAACCCCTGGAAATACTGGCAGCCTTCCTTCGCCAGCATGTCGAGCTGCGCCTCCGTCTCCACGCCTTCGGCGACAACGGAAAGACCCAGCGATCGCGCCATGTCGATCACCCCGCGCACCACGATCCGGTCGCGCGCCGAACCGGTAATCTCGCTCGACAGCTTCTTGTCGATCTTCAGATAGTCGAGCGGCAGCGCCTTCAGATAGGCCAGGCTGGAATAGCCGGTGCCGAAATCGTCGATCGCCACGCGGCATCCCGCCGTACGCAGGTTGGATAGCAGACGCGCGGCGTCGCTAAGATCGGCCATGATCCCGCTTTCGGTGATCTCGATCGTCAGCCGCCCGCGGGGGAACCCCGCCGAATCGATCCAGCCGAGCAGGCTTTCGCCAAAGCCGACCCGCCCGACATCTCCCGCCGTGACGTTGATCGAAAGACGGATATGCTCCAGCGAACGCGGCCATTTGGCGGCGATGCTGAGCGCGCGACGCTGCACATGCTCGCTCAGCACGCCGGAAAGCCCGGCGCGTTCAGCGGCGGCAAACAGCGTTTCCGCGCCGATTTCGCCATGCTGCGGGTGCTGCCAGCGCGCCAGCGCCTCCACCCCGACGATCTGCCCCGTCGCCACTTCGAGCTGCGGCTGGAACAGCACCCCGATCTCGCCGCGCTCCATCGCGCGGCGCAGATCGCCGATCAGCGATTCGATCGAAGGGCCGCTGCCCGTGCGCGCGACGCCCTCGCCCAACAGCGTTTCGCTCGCGCGCCGGAGCAGCGCGGCGGCGCCGTCGCCTGCCACGCTCTCGGTCAACACCACTCGCGCGCCGAGATGGACCAGTTCCCCCGCCGCAACGAACGGCCGGGCGAGCGCCTCTTCGATGCGCCGCGCGGCGGTGCGCAACGCCGCTGTGCCGGGATCGACGGCAGCGGCGAGGAAGTCCGATCCCCCGATCCGCGAAACCACCGCATCGGCGCCCAGCGTCTCGCGCGCAGCCTCCGCCACGCGGCGGGACACGCCACGCAGCAATTCGTCGCCGGCGCCGCGCCCATAGGCCGTGTTGATCGTATCGAACCGGGCGAGGCCCACCAGCACGAGGCCGACGCGTTCGCCCTTGCCCAGCGTACGATCGATCCACCGCCGCGCGCTGGGCGCGTCGCGGGCGCCGGTCAGCACGTCGCGCACCACCGCGCCAGCGTCCGGCGCCATGCCCAGCGGCTCGACCAGCGCATCGACCCGCCCCGTTTCCGCATCATATTGCAGATGCTGCACCACGCGGCCCTTGCCGGGCAGATCATGCGCGAAGGCCGTAGAGCCCGAATCGCGCAGCCGGCGCAGCGCCGCTCGCGCAAGACGGCGATCGGACACGTCCAGCCGCCGCAGCAGCGCGCGCATGCCGGGCGCCTCGGGCAGATCGAGCAACTGCGCCAGCGCCGGCGTCAGCTCCACCGATCCCAGCTCGCGATCGAAATGCCAGCCGAGCGGATCGGCTACGCTGCCGCCCTGGCCCGCCCATCCGGACAGACGCTCGACATAGCGTTCGGCAAAGCGAATGGCGTGCGCGATCGCCGCGGAAGACATCGGGCTGCCCAGGAAATGCGTGGCGCCCGCCTCGAAGAAGCGACCCATGTGCACCGTGTCGCTTTGCGAGACCAAGATCAGCATGGCCGCGCCATAGGCTTTGACGGTGGCGCCGAGCAGGCGCGCAGCCTCCAAGCCCTCGCTCATCGCGCCGCGGGCGTCGATCACCACCACGGAAGCGCCGCTGGCGAGGAAGCGCGTCTCCAGTCCTTCGCTGCGCCGCGCCGCCACCACCCGCCAGCCACCGCCGGCGGCAGCCGCCGCCACCTCGTCCCGCTGGCGGAAGGAAAGAACGAACACCGGGGTTTCAGCCGCAGCGGCGGGGGTCTGGACGATCGTGAAGCCTTCTTCCATGCTTGTTCCGATAGCGGCTCGCGACGCGGTCCGCCATCCAAGCCTTGTGCGAGGCGGTACAACGCCTTACCTCGAGACAATGGCCAGCGCCCCCGCCCCTGCGACGCCGCCTTCGCTGGTCGATCGCCATGGCCGCACGATTCGCTATTTGCGCATCTCGGTCACGGATCGCTGCGATCTCCGCTGCCGCTATTGCATGGCGGAGCATATGCACTTCCTGCCCCGTCATGCGGTACTGAGCCTCGAGGAGCTGGGCCAGATCGCTGCGCGCTTCATCGAGCGCGGCGTCACCAAGATCCGGCTTACCGGAGGCGAGCCGCTGGTCCGGCGGAACATGGTGACGCTGGTCGAACAACTCGGCCAGCGCATCGGCAACGGCCTGCGCGAACTCACCCTGACCACCAACGCGACTCGCCTGGAGGAGCATGCCGAAGCGCTGTTCGCCGCCGGCGTGCGCCGCGTGAACGTCAGCCTGGACAGCCGCAACCCCGAAGTATTCCGCTATATCACCCGCCATGGCGATGTGGCGCAGGTGCTCGCGGGAATCGACGCGGCGCGCGACGCCGGCCTGCGGGTGAAGATCAACATGGTAGCGCTGCGCGGCCTGAACGAGGACGAGATCGCGCCCATGCTCGCCTGGGCGGCCGAGAACGGCATGGATTTGTCGCTGATCGAAACCATGCCGCTTGGCATGATCGACGAAGATCGCGCCGATCGCTTCCTGCCGCTTCCGGACGTGCTCGCCCGGCTCAAGACCCAGTTCGCGCTCACCGCCGACGCGCACGATAGCGGCGGGCCCGCCCGCTATTGGCGGGTGGGCGGCAGCGACAGCCGGCTCGGCCTGATTTCGCCGCTGACCAACAATTTTTGTGCAAGCTGCAACCGCGTGCGGCTATCGACCGATGGACGGCTGCACATGTGCCTGGGGCATGAGGACTCGGTGGACCTGAAAGCCGCGATTCGCGAGGGGGGAATAGAGGCAGTGGACGAAGCGATCGATCGGGCGCTTGCCGCCAAGCCCGAGCGTCATGATTTCCGCATCGAGGCAGGCGCCGCGCCCGCCGTGGGGCGCCACATGAGCGTGACCGGCGGATGAGCGTGGCCAAGCCGCGCGCATTGCTGGCATCGCCCACCGCGCCCGCGCAGACGGCGGCGGAAGAGCTGCGCCAAGCCTATGACTGGGTGCCGATCGACGCGGCCGAGGAAGTCGTTGCGCTCGGCGGCGACGGCTTCATGCTGCAGACGCTGCACGCAATGCTCGAACGCCGCCAGCTGCTGCCGGTGTTCGGCATGAATTTGGGGACCGTCGGCTTTCTGATGAACGACTGGCGGCTCGACGGGCTTACCCAGCGGCTGGAACGCGCCCGCCCCTTCCGCGTCGCGCCGCTGGCGATGACGGCGACCACGGTCGAAGGCGAAACCTGCGTGCTGCCCGCGATCAACGAAGCATCGCTGCTTCGCGAAACCCGCCAGACCGCCAAGCTGGAAGTTACGATCAACGGCCGAATCGTGATTCCCGAGCTGGTGTGCGACGGCCTGCTCGTCGCGACCCCGGCCGGCTCCACTGCCTATAATTTCTCGGCCCAGGGCCCGATCCTGCCGCTCGGATCGGCGCTCGTCGCGCTCACGCCGATCAGCCCGTTTCGCCCGCGCCGCTGGCGTGGTGCGATCCTCCCGGAGAAGAGCCGCATCGATATCCGCGTGCTCGAGGCCGAAAAGCGGCCGGTGAGCGCCGTCGCCGATCAGCGCGAAATCCGCGAAGTGGCGCATGTCCACGTCGAAATCGATCGGGTGCGCGACCTGACGCTGCTGTTCGATCCGGAACACGCGCTGGACGATCGCATAACGATGGAGCAATTCATTGCATAAGGCGCTTGCAAAGTCCGAAAACCCGCTGCTATAGGCGCGCCTCCCGACGCGGTGACGCACCGCCAAGGGGTTGACCAGAGTGGTCCCCGATAGCTCAGCGGTAGAGCATTCGACTGTTAATCGAATGGTCGTAGGTTCGAATCCTACTCGGGGAGCCATCTGCTGTTGTCGGGACCGGTTGCGACCGGTCCCTCACACAGCCCCCCGTCCATACCGCCACGTTTCAATCGCTTCGCCGCAGCATCGGGGTTGAACGCTCGGTCGCGACGCCGATAACGGCTCCGCAGTTCGCATCGACGAAATACGACACCGGCGCCCAGTCAATCTCCATCCACGCGTCCGGCCCTGTTTGCCGCTCTCGTACGCGCACGGTTACGACATCCGCGGCGGCAACACGTTCCCGTCGCGTCTCGATGTCGACCTCGCCCTGCATGTCCAGCCGCTCGCCAGCGAAGCGAAGCGCGGCGGCAATGGCCTCCGCGTCGGTGATCATCTCGCGCTCTCTGCTCTGTAAGGTGCAGTCAACGCATCGTAGCGTTCCGGCGTTGCGCTTGCGACTCGCCTGGCCGGCTGCGATGCTGGGATGATGGACGATCTCGACGCATTCATCGCCGGCCTGCCCAAGGCCGAGCTCCATCTCCACATCGAAGGCAGCCTGGAGCCCGAGCAGATGTTCGAATTCGCGCGCCGCAACGGCGTGGCCATCCCGTTCGACAGCGTCGAGGCGGTGCGGGCGGCCTATGAATTCTCCAATCTGCAGGACTTCCTCGACATCTATTATGCCGGTGCCGACGTGCTGCGCACCGAGGCCGATTTCCACGACCTCGCCCTTGCCTATTTCCAGCGCGCCGCCGCCGACGGCGTGCGCCATGCCGAGATCTTCTTCGATCCCCAGACGCACACCCAACGCGGCATCCCTTTCGGAACCGTAGTCGAAGGGCTGCTGGCGGGCATGGCAGAGGCCGAGGCGCGGCTGGGCGTCACCTCGCAGCTGATCCTTTGCTTCCTGCGCCATCTCGACGAGGAAGATGCGTTCAAGACGCTGGCACAGGCCGAGCCCTGGCTGCATCGCATCGCGGGCGTCGGACTCGATTCGTCGGAAATGGGCCATCCCCCGTCCAAGTTCGCGCGCGTCTTCGCGGCGGCGGCCGACAAGGGGCTGAAGCGCGTCGCCCATGCCGGCGAGGAGGGCCCGGCCGATTATGTCCGCGAAGCACTGGACCTGCTCCAGGTCGACCGGCTCGACCATGGCAATCGCAGCCTCGACGATCCGGCGCTGGTCGCCCGGCTGGCGCGCAGCGGCATGACGCTCACCGTGTGCCCACTTTCCAACGTCAAGCTGTGCAACGTCGCCGCCATCGACGCGCATCCGATCGACCGGATGCTCGACCTCGGACTGCGCGCCACGGTCAACTCGGACGATCCCGCCTATTTCGGCGGCTATATCGGCGAAAATTACCGCGCCGTCGCCCGCGGCCGCGGGCTGGACCGGCGCCAGCTCGCTACGCTCGCCCGCAACAGTTTTCTCGGCTCGTTCCTGCCCGACGCGGCGGTGGCGGCGCACTGCGCAGCGATCGACGCCTGGCTAGCGGAGGCGCGCTGATGGGCGAGATCGTCTTCACGCACTTCACCCACGATCAGCTCGTCGCCGGCGTCCATGCCATCGCCGAGGCGGTGGCCGGCTGGTCCCCCACCCTGCTGGTCGGCGTCGGGCGCGGCGGACTTACCCCGGCGGTATATCTTTCGCATCGCATCGGCCTGCCGCTCGTCTCGGTCGACCATTCGACTCGGATCGCTCCGTTCGGCGAGGAATTGGTGGCGGTGCTGGCGCGGCGCACCCGCGATGGCGAACGGCTGCTGTTCGTCGAGGATATAAACGACAGCGGCAAGACGATCGCCGAACTGCGCACGGCGCTGTCGGCGGCAGGCGCGGTCGCCGGGCAGGTCCGCTTCGCCGTGCTGCTCGACAATTGCCGCTCGTCGCAGCGCGTCGAGTATCGCGCGCAAACGATCGACCGCGCCGTGCAGAAGGACTGGTTCGTCTTCCCCTGGGAAGCGATGGCCTCGGCCGCCTCGATCGACAAGGATGCGCGGGAGGTGCCGGAAAGGCTGGGTTGACAGGCGCCGTTCAGCAGCCGTCAATCGCATCTGTGCCACGTCTCGACGCATCGCGCGCGGGAGAGTTTCGCCGGCCCGTGCGTTCGAGGGGCTTAGGCGAGTGTTTCGCTTTTAAGTGTCGGAGGAACAATGCCAATTTCATCAAATAAGGGCCGGCGGCTGGCAGCGATCGGCCTGATGGTCGCGGGCAGCCTCTCGCTCGCATCCTGTATGACGGCGACGCCGTACCAGCCCGCCTCGGCGAGCGGGTCGATCCGCAATGGCTATTCGGACGAGCAGATCGAGGAAAATCGCTTCCGCGTCAGCTTTTCCGGCAACAGCCTCACCTCGCGCGAAACGGTGGAGCGCTATCTGCTCTATCGCTCCGCCGAACTGACGCTGCAGAATGGCTTTGACTATTTCATCCTCGCGGAACGCGATACCGAGAAGAAGACGCAGACCTACACCACGCCGGGCGTCGGCGGCGCGGGCTGGGGCGGATTCGGCTATGGCGGCGGATGGGGAGGATATTGGAGCCCCTATTGGCGCTTCCACAATCCCCGCTGGGGCTGGCGCGGCTATGATCCGTTCTGGGGCGATCCGTTCTTCGGCCCGGGCTTCGATGTCCGCACCGTGGATCGGTACGAAGCGATCGCCGATATCGTGATGGGCAAGGGCCCGAAGCCTACCGACAATGTTCGCGCGTTCGATGCGCGCGCGGTGAAGGAACGGCTGGGCCCGCGGATCCAGATGCCGCAGACCCGCTGATCGCCACGGGCACGGAACAGAAAAAGGGCGGCGCCGGTATCCCCGGCGTCGCCCTTTTTCGTATCACCCCTGACCCCTCCCGCACAGGAGAGGGGCTGGAGACAGCGCGTTACGCCACCTGGCCGTGGCAGTGCTTGTACTTGCGCCCCGATCCGCACGGGCAAGGCGAATTGCGGCTGACGACGCCTTCCCACTGCGAGGGATCGGAACCGAAATCGTCGCCCGACGGCTGGGGAATGCCCAGCTGCGGCAGCCGCGTCGTCACCAGACCGGCCGATCCGCCGTCCCAATCGGCGCTGTTGTCCTCGCCGGTCAGCGGATCGATGTGCGTCGTCAGGAACGCGGGCAGCTCCGGCAGATCCGGCGGCGGCGCCATGCGGAACTGGGCGAAGGCCATGGTACGGGTCACGTCCTCGCGGATCGTCTCCAGCATCCGCTGGAACATCGAAAACGCCTCGTGCTTGTACTCATTGATCGGCGTCTTCTGCGCATAGGCGCGAAGGTGGACGACCTGGCGCAGCGCGTCGAGCATCGCGAGATGCTCCTTCCAGTGATGATCGAGGTTCTGGAGCAGGATCGACTTTTCGATCGAGGTCCAGGTCGCCGGCTCGAGGTCCGCCGCCTTCTCTGCGATCGCGGCATCGGCGGCTTCGCGGATGCGCTCTTCCAGGATCTCCGGATCAATCGCCTCCTCGTCCTTCACCCACTGATCGACCGGCAGATCGAGGTTGAGCGAATCGACCAGGCGCGTCTTCAGCCCTTCGATGTTCCACTGCTCGGGATAGCTGTTCGGCGGGCACGCCTCGCCGACGATCGCGTTCACCGTCTCGTGGCGCATATCCTCCACCACCTGGCCCACCGTATCGGCGTCCATGATGTCGGCGCGCTGCTCATAGACCACCTTGCGCTGGTCGTTCATCACGTCGTCATACTCGACGACCTGCTTGCGCACGTCGTAGTTGCGCGCCTCGACCTTCTTCTGCGCGGTTTCGATCGCCTTGCTCAGCCAGCGCGAGGGCGGCATCGCCTCGCCATCCTCCAGGCTGGAGCGCATCATCCGGGCGAACAGCGTGTTCGAACCGAAGATACGCAGCAGATCGTCGTCCAGGCTGAGATAGAAGCGGCTGAGGCCCGGATCGCCCTGGCGGCCCGAACGGCCACGCAGCTGGTTGTCGATGCGGCGGCTTTCGTGGCGCTCGGTGCCGAGCACGAACAGACCGCCGGCAGCCTTCACCTTTTCCTTCTCTTCGGCGACCTCGGCCTTGATCCGCTCGATCGCGGCATCGCGCTCCGGCCCCTCTGGCATGTCGCGCAGTTCGTCGGCGACGCGGAACTCGACATTGCCGCCCAGCTGAATGTCGGTGCCGCGGCCAGCCATGTTGGTCGACACGGTCACCATGCCCAGGCGACCGGCCTGCGCCACGATATGCGCTTCGCTTTCGTGGAAGCGGGCGTTGAGCACCTCGTGCTTCACGCCTTCGCGGTGGAGGAATTCGGAGAGCAGTTCGGACTTTTCGATGGAGACGGTGCCCACCAGTACCGGCTGGCCACGCTCGGCATGCGCCTTGATCGTCTTGGCGATGCCGGCGAACTTGTCCTCGGTGGTCTTGTAGAAGGTGTCTTCCTCGTCGATCCGCTGCACGGGCAGGTTGGTCGGGATGGTGACGACGTTCATCTTATAGATGTCGTAGAATTCGGGCGCTTCGGTGGAGGCGGTGCCGGTCATCCCGCTCAGCTTGGGATACATGCGGAAATAGTTCTGGAAGGTGATCGAGGCGAGCGTCTGGTTCTCCGGCTCGATGTTCACGCCTTCCTTGGCTTCCACCGCCTGGTGCAGGCCGTCGGACCAGCGGCGGCCGTCCATCATGCGGCCGGTGAACTCGTCGATGATGACGACCTTGCCGTCCTTGACGATGTAATCGGTGTCGCGCTTGAACATCACGTTCGCGCGCAGCGCCTGGTTCAGGTGGTGGACCACCTGGGTATTTTCGAAGTCGTACAGGTTGGCGCCCACCAGCAAGCCGGCATTTTCCAGCATCCGCTCGATCTTTTCGGTGCCATCCTCGGTCAGCACGACGGTGCGCTGCTTCTCGTCCTTCTCGTAATCGCCCGGATCGAGTTGCTTCACCACTGCGTCGACGCCCATGTACAGTTCCGACTTGTCGTCGGTGGGGCCGGAAATGATCAGCGGGGTACGCGCCTCGTCGATCAGGATCGAATCAACCTCGTCCACGATCGCGAAATTGAAGGGGCGCTGGACCATGCTCGCGCGATCATATTTCATGTTGTCGCGCAGATAGTCGAAGCCGAACTCGTTGTTCGTGCCGTAGGTGATGTCCGACGCATAGGCGTCGCGGCGCTGCTGGTCGGACAGGTTCGGCACGATGACGCCGGTGGTGAGGCCGAGGAAGCCATAGACCTGCGCCATCCACTCGGCATCGCGACGGGCGAGATAGTCGTTGACGGTGATGACATGGACGCCATCGCCGGGCAGCGCGTTGAGATAGGTGGCGAGCGTCGCGACGAGGGTCTTGCCTTCGCCGGTGCGCATCTCGGCAATCTCGCCGCGGTGGAGCACGATACCGCCAACCATCTGCACGTCGTAATGGCGCTGGCCGATCACGCGGCGGGCCGCCTCGCGCACGGTGGCGAAGGCTTCCGGCAGCAGATCGTCGAGCTTGGCGCCGTTGGCGAGCTGCTCGCGGAACTTAATCGTCTGCGCCGCCAGCGTGTCGTCGTCCATCGCTTGTAACGCGGGCTCGAAGCTGGCGATCTTCTGGACGATCGGGTTGAGCGACTTGACGTAGCGATCGTTGGACGAACCGAAAAGCGACTTGGCAATACCGCCGAACATGCGAATTCCTGACCTGTTTGGATGGGATGCGCGACGGCGCCGGACAAGGCGGAGCCATCACGGGTGCACCGCGCACACACGCGGCGACGAAAGAGAAGAAGGGCCCGAACGCGCGGACCGGAAGGCTATTCGCGCCGCTGCTCGAAGGCGAGGCGAAGCGCAGGCTGCGGGGCAGCGGCGCGATGGAAAAGCGGGATTTCTGCAACGCGCGCAGGCGCCGGCAGCGCTGCCGCAACAGCGACGAACTGCCGCGAGGGCGCCGCCACCGCCTGCGCTGCTTCCGCCACGCGCACCACGGCCACGCCCGGCATCGGGCGCAGCCCACGCTCGCCTGACACGCCGGTCAGGCTCGCGAAGAGCGCAGTAAGGAGCAGCAGCAGTTCCAAGCGAAACCCTGAATTACACGATGATCCTGTCGCAACCGACGGGCCGCAACGCACGACACATAGGGATCGATGCACGCTTCGTCTAATCAAAAGCTAGGGTGTCGCGGGCGTGTCGGCGCGGAATGAGACGGTGTACCGTTCCTCCTTCCCGCATTTGCCAACGAACGGATCAGGGAATTTCCTTCCACGAAAGCGCGAACACTATCTCCCCGGAGACCGGGCCGTCCTTGCCATCGGGCCCGAGCCGCGCACCGGTCATCGGAAAGATGGCGGCACAAATATCCGGCGATGGCGGCGTAGAAAACGTGCTGGGCCGCTCGTGGAATACATTGCACTTTACCCGCTGACCATTCTCATCAGCTTCGAATTGAATCGTCGAACGCGCTATCTTCGTCTGGTCTTCCGCGTCGTACACAAGGCTTGCAGGCGTTCCGGCTAGAGAAATCCGGAGTTCGGTTACGATCACGCGATGCTTGCCCGCTCCCAATTGGGATAGAACCGGTGAAGAAGTGCCGACCTTCGCTCGATCGCACGGCTGATCACTGCCGAACAGTTCCGCGTTGACCGTCTTGCAGCCAGCGATGATGTTGTTCGCCGAAAGTTCCACATCAATCCGCGCTGAACCCGACTTCAGCACAATCTCCGGCGCATCCAACTTCCAGGTCATGCGACCGATATACGGTGCCACGACGGGCTTCCCTTTCGCATCCAGTGCGGGCGAGAATCGAGCCCGCTGGAGCAGCAAAGTGCAGGTCTGTTGATCAAGCGTCGCCGATCCCGAGGACTGCACGATGCCGCAACCTGCCGCCCGACCGTTCGAATCGATCTCGAGCCGGAAAACCACTTTCCCATGCTCGCCCGCTCGCGCCGCAGCAGGAGGATAATCGTCTTCCGTTATCCACGTGGGCGGCGGCGTCAGCGGGCGCAATGGTGTTACGACCTTCGTGTCGCCAACCGCCTGCACCGCCAGCACCGCGACCACCAAAAGCATTGATCTTTGCCCCCCCATGCACGAAGCACGCGCCGCACATTAACCGGAGGCCACTCCATGTCCATCAGCACCTCCCCGCTCGCGCTCCCCTTCCCCGCTGTACCCGCGATTCCCGGCGTCACGCCGCGCGTCGCCCGGGCGCGCTACAAGAACTGGGATCGCTGCGACCTCACCTTCGTAACCTTCGACGAAGGCACCAGCGTCGCGGGCGTGCTGACCAGCAGCAAATGCCCCTCGCCCGAAGTGGAGTGGTGCCGCAAGGCGCTGGTGCTCGGCAAGGCGCGCGCGCTGGTGGTGAATGCCGGCAATTCCAACGCCTTCACCGGTAATCGCGGCCGCGCCGCCGTGGAGGCGATCGCCGCCCGGACCGCCCAGCATCTCGGCTGCGACCCCTCCGACGTGTTCGTTTCCTCCACCGGCGTGATCGGCGTGCCGCTGCCGATCGACAAGGCCGAGGCCGGGCTTGACGCCGCCTATGCCGCCGAGCCGTGCAGCTGGGAAGACGCCGCCGCGACGATCATGACCACAGACACCTTCGCGAAGGGCGCGGTGACCACCGCCATTGTCGATGGCCGTACGGTGACGCTGGCCGGAATCATCAAGGGATCGGGCATGATCGCGCCGGACATGGCGACGATGCTCGGCTATGTCTTCACCGACGCCGCTGTGGACCCGGTGTTCCTTCAGCGCGCGCTGAGCGACGCCAATGGCGCGACATTCTCCTGCATCACGGTGGACGGCGACACCTCGACCAGCGACACCGTCCTCGCCTTCGCCACGGGCAAGGCCGGCAACGCGCCCCTCACCAGCGACGAGGATGACGGCGCCGATGCCTTTCGCGCGGCGCTCGCCGATCTGTGTCGCCAGCTCGCCCTGCTCGTCGTGCGCGACGGCGAAGGCGCGCAGAAGCTGATCGAAATCACCGTCGACGGCGCCGAGAGCGACCGCAGCGCGCACCGCGTCGCGATGTCGATCGCCAACTCGCCGCTGGTGAAGACCGCGATCGCCGGCGAGGACGCGAACTGGGGCCGCGTCGTCATGGCCGTCGGGAAGGCCGGCGAACCCGCCGAGCGCGACAAGCTGGCCATCCGGTTTGGCACAACGCAGGTGGCGCGCGACGGCCTTGCCGTCGAAGGCTATGACGAGGCGCCGGTCGCGGCGCATCTCAAGGGCCAGGAGATCGAGATCGGCGTCGATCTCGGCCTGGGCGAGGGACGCGCGACGGTTTGGACCTGCGACCTCACGCACGGCTATATCTCGATCAACGCCGACTATCGGAGCTGAGCCGGTGCATCCGCATCACCAAGCCGTCTCCGCGCTGATGCGCACCGTCGCCGAAGCGGTGGTGATGCCCCGCTTTCGCAATCTCGCGGCGCATGAGGTGCTGGAGAAGACGCCGGGCGAGCTGGTAACCATCGCCGATCGCGAGGCGGAGGCACGGCTCACCGAGGGCCTGGCGGCGATCGACCCCGACGCCGTGATCGTCGGCGAGGAAGCCTGCGCGGCCGATCCGGCGCTGATGGAGCAGGCGACCGCCGCGCGCGCCTGGATCATCGATCCGATCGACGGCACCGCCAATTTCGCCGCCGGTCAGCCGCCCTTCGGCATCATGATCGCGCTGGTCGAACATGGCATGACGCAGGCGGGCTGGCTCTATGATCCGGTGGCCGAGCGGATGTGTCATGCAGTGCTGGGCGGCGGCGCATTCGTGAACGGAGCGCCGGTGCGGGCCCGTGCCAGCGGCGCCGCGCGGCCCTTTGCCGCAATCTCGAAGGTCGGCCAGTCCGAGGAAGACCATGCGTCACGGACGGCGCGGTTCGCGGCGTCGTTCGATCTCGTCCCCCTGCCCCGCTGTGCGGCGGAGAACTACCCGCGGCTGGTGCTGGGCCAGAACGACATTGCGGTATTCCGCCGTACGCTGGTGTGGGATCATGCGCCCGGCGTGCTGTTTCTCACAGAAGCGGGCGGCTATGTCGGCCGTTGGGACGGCAGCCCCTACCGGATCGGCGACGATGGCGTGGGGATCGTCGCGGCATCGTCGCCCGAATTAGGCAAGCGCGCGACGGAATTGCTGTTCGCGTGAAGCCGGCGCTCCCCTCCCGCAAGCGCGAGGGGAGCTAGGCGGAGGAGCGATCAGATCTCGCGTTCGATCCACTGCTTGATCGCGCTCTTGGGCAGCGCGCCGACCTGGGTGGCGGCCTGCTGGCCGTTCTTGAACAGGATCATCGTCGGGATGCCCCGCACGCCATATTTGGTCGGCGCATCCGGATTCTCGTCGATGTCGATCTTCACGATCTGCACCTTGTCGGCAAGCTCTTCGGCAAGTTCTTCGAGCGCCGGCGCGATCATGCGGCACGGCCCGCACCATTCGGCCCAGAAATCGACGAGCACGGGCTTGTCGGCCTGCAGCACGTCGGTTTCGAACTTGGCGTCGGTGGTCGCCAGGGTTGCCATGATCTCGTTCTCCTGATTTCGGGTTGACCGGCAATCTATGGATGCCGGGGCGTCTGCTCAAGCGCTTGGCCGCAAGCTTTGCTCCTACCCCGCGTAGCCGGGCTTGTGCGCGGAGAGAAGGGCGTCGGGCAATGCATAGAGCAGCGGGCCGGCCGAATAGAGCAGCGCCGCCTCCACGGTGCGCCCGGGGAAGATCACCCGCAGCGCCGCGACATAGGCGGCCATCTGCCGGAGATGATAGGGCGGAATCGCCTCCAGGCTTGCCGGCGCCCGGCGCCCGGTCTTGAAGTCGACCACGCGCACCCGATCCGGCAGCACCACCAAGCGGTCGACCGTGCCGGATACGACCACGCCGTCCGCCACCACCGCCGCGATCGGCGCCTCTCCCAGTGCCTCCGGCCCGAACAGTTCGGCAAAGCGCGGATCTTCGGTGACCGCCAGCGCGGCATCGATCAGCGCGCCTCTTTCGTCGGGATCCGCCAGCCCGCCCGCGCCGGCCAGCCAGCGATCGGCAGCCTGCCGCCGCGCTTCCGGCGCCACGCCGGGCAGCCGCTCGAACAGCGCGTGGAGCAGCCGGCCGCGCTCGGCGGCGGCCCGGAGCGCCGGCCCCGGTGGGGGATCGGCAACCTGGTCATCGCCCAGCGACGACGGCGCCAGCGGGCGCGGCGGGCGCGATTCCTGGGGCGCCGGCGCGTGCAGCCAGGCCGGAAGCGCCGGCGCGGGTGCCGCCTCGACCCGTGCGGCCACCGAAGCCGTCCGCACCGGCGCCTGCGGCACCACGCCACGAAATGTCCGTACCCCGTCCGCGTCCACCGCGACGCCCAGCGCATCGAACGCGGACGCGCTGGCGGCATACCAGCTCGCCTTGGGCGGCTCGCCCTTGGCCTGCGGCCCCAGTGCACCGGCGATCACCAGCTGCTCCTCCGCCCGCGTCGCGGCGACGTAGAACAGCCGCCAATGTTCCTGCAGCTCGCGCGCGTCGGTCTTGTCGAGCGCCTCGGCGAGCAGGCCGTCGCGTTCGGCGCTGCGCGGCCGAAAGATCGGAAACGCCGCATCCACGCCTTCCGGCGCCCATTTCAGGAAGCTGCGCGGGCTTCGCGTCGGATCCACGGTCGCATCGGCCAGGATCACCAGCGGCGCCTGCAGCCCCTTCGATCCATGCGCCGTCATGACCCGCACGGCAGGCTGAGGCTGCGCCGCATCGCGCACGATCTCCACGTCGCCGCGATCGAACCAGTCGAGAAAGCGCTGCAGCGACGGCGTCGCCCGCGTTTCGAACGTCAGCGCGGCGTTGAGCAGTTCCTCGATCGGATCGCGCGCCTCCTCGCCCAGCCGCAGGAGCAGCTTGCGCCGACCCTGCATCGGCCCGGACACGATCTCCTCCAGGAAACGATACGGCGTGGCGATATCCGCCCGCCGCAACAGCTCGTACAGCGGCGCCAGCCGCTCCGCCGGCTGCGTTTCGCGCAGGTGCCGCCACAGCCCGCCGCGGTCGCGCACCGCCGCCGCCATCAGTTCGTCCTGGCTCCAGCCGATGAGCGGCGAGACCAGCAGCGCCGCCAGCGACAAATCATCCTCCGGCTGCAGCGCGAAACGGATCGCGGCCAGCAGATCCTGCACCGCCAGCGGCGCGTTCAGCCGCAGCCGGTCGACGCCCGCCACCGGCACGCCTTCGGCATAGAGCCGCGCAACGATCAACGACGCCAGCTCGCCGCGCCGCTTTACCAGCACCATTACGTCGCCGGGGGCCAGCATCCTCCCCTTGCTCTCCAGCGGCAGCGTACCGATCCAACCCTTGATCGCGCGTGCGATGCGGGCGGCCAGCGCACGCGTGGCATCGCCGATCCATTCCTCTTCGTCCGCCTCGCCGCCGCCCTCGATCACCGGCGGCCACAAGATCACGGTGCCGGGTCCGGGCACCTCGCTGGCGTGCGGCTCGACATCGCTCAGTTCCCCCATGCCTGGCACCGGCAACGCCGCGATCGCCGCATCGACGAATTCGAGCACCGGCCGGGTCGACCGGAAGCTATGGGTCAACGACAGCGCCTCCAGTTCCCGCGCCTCCACCTCATAATCGCTGTGGACCTGGGCCAGCCGCTTGAACCGCTCGAACGCCGCCTGGAAGAAGATCGGATCGGTCCCCTGGAAACCGAAGATCGCCTGCTTGTAATCGCCAACCGTGAACAGCGTGCGGACCAGATCGCCGCGCGCTCCCTCGCCCGCGAAGAATTCGTCGGCTACGGCGGAAACGATCGCCCATTGGCGCGGATTGGTATCCTGCGCCTCGTCGATCAGCACATGCTCGGTGGTCTGGTCGAGTTTATAGCGCACCCATTCGCCCATTCCCGGCTGGCGCAGCAGCGCGATCGTCCGCCCGATCAGATCGTCGAAATCCACGGCGCCCAACCGCCGCTTTGCCGCCGCATAGGCGCGGGCATATTCCCGCCCCGCCTCCAACCCGCGCGCCAACAGGTCGACATAGCCCGCGCGCACCGCCATCACGAGCAGTTCGGAGCAGCGCCCGTGCAGCCGCATCGCTGCCTCCGCATAATCCGGATCCTGCGGCGCCTGCCCCTTGGCGAAGCTGCGCGGCTCGCCCTTGGCAGTGGCCCAGACAAGGTGCAACTGGTCCAATGTCGCCGCGCGCTCGGCCGGCTCCCGCCCCAGCCAGGCCGCGACGATATCAGCGCGTTCGAGCCCGCGCGCCGTGCCCCACTGAGCATTGCTAGATGCGATATTGCGTAGCGTTCGCAAATCAAATTCACTATCGCAGCAGCTAGTTGCGATCCATTCTCGAACATCGCCTTCGGGTAGATCGAACGCGCGGCGCAGCCATGGCAGGATGCCGCTGGGCAGCGCCTCCAGCGCCTCGCCGGCGCGCGCGCATTCCTGCAGGAACCCCTCGGCCCCGCCTTCGCCCAGCCGCAGACTGAGCGCGCCGATCGCGTCGATCACACCTTCGCGGCCCTCGCGCCGGGCCTCGACCAGCATCTCCGCCAGCGTCTCGCGCGCCAGCACCGCTTCCTCGCGCGCCTCCAGCGGCCGGAAACCTGGCACTAGGCCGGCTTCCAACGGGAAGGCGGAAAGCAACGACTGGCAGAAGCTGTGGATCGTCTGGATGCGGATGCCGCCGCCCGGCGCATCCAGCACCTTGGCGAACAGCGTGCGGGCGCGCGCACGCCCCTCCGGCGTGATGCTCTCGCCCAGTGCCTCCAGATCGGCGACCAACTCGGCATCGCTCGCCCGCACCCAATGAGCCAGCCGCCCGGTGATCCGTTCGGACATCTCGGCCGCGCCGGCCTTGGTGAAGGTGAGGCACAGGATCGCCGAAGGATCGGTGCCGGCCAGCAACAGCCGCCACACCCGCGCGGCGAGCACCTGCGTCTTGCCGGTGCCGGCAGAGGCAGACAGCCAGACGTGCCGCCGCGGATCGCTGGCGCGCTTCTGATTGCCCTTCAGCGGATGGAGCTTGGCAGGACTGCGGCTCATCTGCGCATCCCCGGTTGCTTCCCGGCATGGAAAGAAGGACCATTTGCGCAGCACATGGCGGAGGGGCGGCCGCGCACGCAGCGGTGGTTCCTGAAACCCAGCCCGCCCCGCAGCCGGCAGCACGGCCCCTTCACCACGCGGCGGTGCCACGCGGTCCCGCTGCCCGCTGCGAGGAGGAATGAACAAGGCCGCTTACTCCCGGCCATACCACTCGTCTCTGCGCATCAGCTGGTCATATTCGGCATAGGGGGCATATTCGGGCACCAGCTTCGCGGTGAACGGCCGATCGCCGGTCAGCCATTCGCCCGCAGCCTCGCCGAACTCTCGCGCGGCAATGGTGACGAAGTCCTCCACCGCAATCGGATCGCGCTTCTTCGGATCCACCGGCGAATCGACATACCCAAAGCCGCCGCTGCGCGGGTTGCGGGCAAGCGACCAATATTCGAAGCACCGCGCCTCGCCCGCGATGCCCTTGAACCCACCCCGTTCGGCGATCAGGCCCAGCAAGCCCAGCTGCAGGCTGAACCCGGCCTTCACCGCGCGCGTGCTCGGCGGCTGGCCCGTCTTGTAATCGACGATGGCCAGGCTGCCGTCGCTCAGCCGGTCCACCCGATCGAACTTGCCGCGCAACGTCACGCCCGCGACCTCGATCGCGCCATCCTGCTCCACCGCCAGTACCTGCCGCTTCTTCGCGGCGTTTTCGGCAAGCTGGCCCGCAATCCAGTCGATCGCCTCGATCAGCCGGGGTTGCCACAGCGCCCGGATCAGCGGGTGGGTTCGGCTGTCCGCCAGCATCGCCTCGGCCCGCGCGCGCAGCCGCTCGGGATGGCAATCATCCTCCTCGAACCATTTCTGCAGCACGTCGTGCACCGCCGTGCCGCGCCACGCTGCGCTGGGATCGGCATCCACCGGGTCCAGCGGCATCAGCCGCAGCATGCGCCGCGCATAGAAGGCATAAGGATCCGCCTTCAGGCGATCGACCTCGGTCACGGAAATCGCCTTGGGCCGCGCCGCTGCGGGTGGCGCCGGTTCCGGTCGGGCAGCCGGCTGGTGGGCGCCAGGCGCGTCGATCGCCGCCACCCACGCCGCCAGATCGTGCGCGCGCTCCATGCCGCCCGACAGCGCCTCCAGCCGCAGCCAGAAGCGCGAAGCGATCGTCGGCGCGCTCGCATCGCGTCGGGCGCGGGTGAGCAGCACCTGCCGCGCGCCCAGCCCGATCGCCAGATCATGCGCCGACACGCCGATCCGCCGCTCCAGCCCGGGGAGCCCCAGTTCGGCCCGGATGCGCGGCGCCAGCCATGGATCTGGCGCCGGCAGGCCCGGCCAAACGCCTTCGTTCAGCCCGCTCAGAATCATCAGGTCGGCGCTGTGCAGCCGCGCCTCGATCAGCCCAAGGATCGCCAGACGCGGATGCCCGCCCTGGGGCGGCCGCACCGCCACTTCGTCCATCAGCGTGCGCAGCAGTGGCGCAAGGCTTTGCGGATCGGCCAGCGCAGGGCCATGCGCCGCCTCGCGCTCCAGATCGTCGAGCAGGGCGGCGGCGGCGCGGCCATCCTCGCGGCTCCAAAGCATATCGCCGCCCAGTGCCTGCGCCGTCTCGCGCAGCATCGCCACCAGCCGGGGCAGCGGTTGCGCGCCGCCCGCGAACACCGTTTCCAGCGGCGCCAGCAGGGACGCGGCCTGCGCCCACCAGGCCGCCGCCAGCGCGCGGATCGCACCTTCACGGCCATCCTGCTCGGCCAGCTGCCCGGCGACTCCCGCCAGCCCAGGCGCCGGCCGCGGCCCCCGCAGAGCCCGATCGAGCGCGCGCGCGCCGTCCAGCCACGCGGCGCGATCGTCGGGCCGGACCAGCGGATGCTTCAGCAGCGTCAGCAGCGGCATCGGGGCGAAGGCCTGCGCCGCCGCATCGGCCAGCGCGAGCAGCAAGGTGCCCGGCGGAGTAAGCGACAGCGGCTGGCCCGCCGAATCGTCGACATGGATGCCCCAGCGCGCGCAGTGCGCGGCCACGCGGCGGGCGAGCGCGCGATCAGGCGTCACCAGCGCGGCGGTCCGTGCCGGCGTCTCGAGCGCCTCGCGCAGCGCCAGCGCGATCGCCTGCGCCTCCTCCGCAGGCGTCGCCAGTTCCAGCACGCGCACGCCGTCCATGCGCCGCTCGCCGGCCGGAAGCGCGCTCCAATGATGCGTCAGCTCGGGCGGCTGCATGGCAGAGGCAATCGCCTTGCTGCGCGCCGGCGGTGCGTCGAGATCGCTGGCGACCCGCCAAGGGTCGAATTCGTCGCGGTGCACGCCCATGCGATCGAGCAACAGCTTGAGGTGGAACTGCGGATGCGTTTCCAGGCTGCGCTTTCGCCGACCGGTGACGGGATCGGGCGCGTGCGGCCCCAGCGACATCCATTCGGCATCGGCCATCGTGGTCGCCAGCCCGGGCAGTACGACCATGCCGCCCGGCAGTTCAGCAACCACCCGCAGCAGCCGCGCGATCGCCGGCGCGCTGGTGGTGATGCCCGCGGCGCAGACGAAACCGAGCGGCGGCGTCGCCATCCAGCGCCGGCGTACCCTATCCAGCAGCTGCCGGCGCCGTTCGGCCAGATCGACGCGGCCAAGCCGTGCCAATTCCTCGGGCCAGCGCGACAGCACGATCTCGAACAGCGCCAACGAGCGCTCCCAATGCGCCGAAAGCTCAGGGCCCAGATCGAGTTCGCGCAGCCGGTGCGGGGCCACTTCCTCCACCAGCAACTGGTCCAGCGTAGTCGCAAGGTCGCCCGCCAGCCGCACCGCCTCAGCTGCGTCGAGCCGGGCGTCCTGCCCCTGGATCAACCGGGCCAGGATCATCCTTCGCTGCAGCGCGTCGACGGCGGGCGGCACCGGGTCGGCATCCTCCACCCCTTCGAACACCGCCTCGTCCAGTTCCGGATCGCCGATGGCCACCAGGCGGGGCAGCAGCAGCCCGCCGCCGCTTTCGCGCACGAACGCGTCCTGCATCGCCCGCTTGGCGCGATTGTTAGGCAGCAGCACCACGCCGCGCGCCAGCCGCAACGGGTCCGCGCCGAAGCGGCGGATCAGGCCGATCGCCAGCGCATCGGCAAAGGCGCGATGCGGCGGGATCGTGTAGAGGTGCAGGCGGTGCGGCATCCGGCTCGGCAAAATGGGAACGGAGCGCGAACCCTAGCGGTCCTTCGCCCCCGCGCGCAAGCGACGAGCGACGCTCACAGTTCGGCCAGCGCCATCTCCGTCGCGCGGATCGCGCCGGGAGAGCCGACATCGAACCAGAGCCCCTGATGCACCGCGCCCCACAGCCGCCCGGCCGCGAGCGCGCGGTTCCAGAACAGGTTGGTGGAAAACGGCCCTTCCGGCCAGTCGCGGATCAGCCGGGGCGAGAGGATTTGCACGCCGGTGAAGACAAAGGGCGCGAGCCGGCCCGGCTTGCGCCGCTCGGTAATCCGCCCGAACGCGTCGAGGCGGAAATCGCCTTGCCCGCGATGGCAGGTCGCCCGCGCCAGCGGCACCAGCAGCAACAGCGCGTCCATCCCTGCGTCGTCCCACTGCGCGGCGAGCAGGCGAATCGCGTCGCTCGGGCCGTCGATCCATAGATTGTCGCTGTTGACGCACAGGAACGGCGCGTCGCCCAGCATCGCACGCGCCTGCACCAACCCGCCGCCGGTCTCCATCAGCTGCCGCCGCTCGTCGGAAATCAGCAGCTCCATCCCCGTCACCCGCGCGCGCAGATGCGCCTCCAGCTGATCGGCCAGATAGTGCACGTTCACCACCGCGCGTTCCACGCCTGCGCTGCGCAGGCGATCGAACACATGGTCGATCAGCGGCTTGCCGGCGACGTCGATCAGCGGCTTGGGCCGCGTGACGGTGAGCGGGCGCATCCGCTTGCCCAGGCCCGCGGCCATCACCATCGCCGTCTTCGGCACGGCGGCGGCCGGCTGCGGACGCAGCGAATAGGTGGCCGCGGTGGTCATGCGCCGGCCACCACCATCGGATCGCCGCGCTTTTCGGCCGGGACGTTCGCCGCGAACCAGTCCGCCACCGGCTGCAGCGCCGGGTGCGCGAGATCGCGCTCCAGATAAGTCCAGACGCGCGGGCACAGCGCCGGATAGCGCGGCTTGCCGTCACGCTTCCACAGGCGCGTGAAGATGCCGACAATCTTCGCGTTCCGCTGCGCGCCCAGGACGTGATAGGCGGTGTCGAACGCGTCGCCCGCGCCGGTGATCCGCCGATAGCGATCGAGCATCGCCGCCTCCAGCGCCGGCGCCACGTCGCGCCGCGCATCCTGTAGCAGCGACACCAGGTCGTAGGCAGGATGGCCCGCAAGCGCATCCTGGAAGTCCAGCAGTCCCAAGCTCTCGCCGCCTTCGATCAACATCAGGTTCTCGGCATGGTAATCGCGCAGCACCGTGACGGGGCGATGACCATCGAGCACCGGCGCCAGCGCGCGATCCCAGGCGTCGCGATAGCCGGGCACGTCGACCTCCAGCCCCACCGCCGGGCAATACCATTCGACGAACAGCCCGGCCTCGCGCTGATATTCGGCGAGGCTATAGGGGCGCTCGACGCCGGGCCCTTCACCGTGCAGCCGCACCAGCAGATCGACGGCCGCGCCGTACAGGCGTAGCTCGCTCTCCGGCGCGGCATCCACGGTCTCGCGCAGGCGCGAGTCTCCGAAATCCTGCAGCAGCACCAGGCCCTGGCCGAGATCCTCGTGCAGGATCGCCGGCGCAGCGAAGCCGTGCGCGCCCAGCCACCGCGCCACCGCGATGAACGGCCGCGGATCCTCGTGCGGGGGGGGGGCGTCCATCAGGATCGCGCTGCGATCATGGTCGATCACGCGGAAATAGCGGCGGAACGACGCATCGCCGGCAAGCGGCAGGATCTCCGCCCCGTCCCATCCGGCGGCGGTAAGGAACGCGGGCGCCGCGATCGGCGGATTCATGTCAGGGGCCATCGACCCTTCCATGCCGCCGGCACGCGCGCTGTCAAGGCGCGGACGCCGTCCGGCGCCACGGACAGGGTAAGCCACAGCGCGTCGTGCCACGCCGCCTCCCCCAGCCGTTCGGGCCATTCGACGAGCAGCAGCGAATCGCTCCGCGCATCCTCCAGGCCGAGTTCCTCGGCCTCGTCGGGGTATTCGATGCGGTACAGGTCGACATGCAGCACCGGCATCCGCACTTCGGGCGGGTCATAGGGCTGCACGATCGCAAAGCTGGGCGACGGCGCTTCGCCCTCCAGCCCCAGTGCGGCGAGCAGCCCGCGGGCGATGCTCGTCTTGCCGGCGCCCAGGGGACCGGAAAGCGCCACGACATCGCCCGGGCCGACACGCGCCGCCAGCGCTGCGCCCAGCGCCAGCGCTTCGTCCAACGACGCGAGCAGGATGGTGTCCTCGCCGCTCATCCGCGCGGCAACTCCACGGTCACCAGCGTGCCCTGCCCCGGCTCGGAGAGCAGTTCGATGCGGCCGCCATGCGCCTCGACGAACTGCTTGGCGAGCGGCAGGCCCAGCCCCAGCGCGCGGTCGTCGCCCCGCGCCGATCCCACCTGCGCGAACCGGTCGAATGCGCGCGCCACCACTTCGGGCGCCATGCCTGGCCCATCGTCGCTCACGATGATCCGCGCGACCCGCTGGTTGCCGTCCAGGTGCAGCAGCACCCGGCCATTCTCGCCCGCCCCGGCCACGGCATGGCGCAGCAGATGCTCCACCGTCTGGCGAATGCGCCGCGCATCGCCGTGGACGATGCCGCAGCTGCCGGCATCCTCCACCACCAGCTCGATCCCCTTCACCTTGGCGAGCGGGGCGATCCCCTCCGCGGCGCTGCTTGCCGCCAGTTCGATGTCGACGATCTCGCGCTCGATCGGCTGGCCCTCATTCTGGGTCAGGTCCAGCACGTCGTCGATCAGCCCGCCCAGCCGATCGACCGACATCAGGATCGCTTCCACATATTCCTGCCCCCCGGCGGTCAGCTTCCCGGCAAAGCCCCCGTGCAGCATCTCCGCAAAGCCCTTGATCGACGTGAGCGGGGTGCGCAGCTCATAGCTCATATTGGCCACGAAGGCGGTGCGCACACGGTCCGCCGCCTCCAGCGCTTCGTTGCGATCGCGCAGCGCGCGCTCCACCCGCTGGCGATCGGTGGTGTCGAGCATCGTCACCATCGCATTGCCGTCGGGCAGCGGCACCGCGGCGATATCGTAATGACGGCCATTGGCGAAGGTGATGTTCGATCCGCGCTGCTGCCGGTCCTTGGCGGCAAGCCGGATCAGATCGCCCAGGATATCGCCGCGTGCCGGGTTGGACAGCTTCGTGCCCGCCACCTTCACCAGCGTCGCAATCTGCGGATGCCCGTCGAGGAAGCCTTCCTCGAAATTCCAGATCTGCCGGAACTTGCGGTTCCACAGTTGCAGCCGCCCCTTGCCGAACACCGCCACGGCCTCGGCCAGGCTGTCCAGCGTCGCGGCGCGCACCTGCTGCATCTCGCCATGCTCACGCTGCAGCTCCAGCTGCTGGGTCTGGTCCTCGAACAGCAGCAGCAGCCCGCCCTCCGGCAGCGGCTGGGCCACCACGCGCAGATGGGTGGTACCCACGCTCCAGCTTTCCTCCACCGCCTCGGGCGTGGTGAACCATTCGCGCCGCTCGTTCTTCCAGGCGGGGAAATCCCGCACGTCGGGCAGTTTGCGCGCCTCGCGCATCCGTTCCAGCACGCGATCGAATTCGGGCCGATCGGCCAACCATTCGTTCTTCATCGCGAACATGCGCCGGAAAGGCTGGTTGCAGAAGACCAGGCTGCGGTCCGATCCGAACTGGGCCACCCCGGCGGACATCCGGTCGAGCATCGCCCGCTGCGCCTCGGCGAAGCGCTTCAGCCCACCGCGGGCGCGCTCCAGATCCTCGATGTCCACGGCGAAGCCGGCGATCCCGCCGGTCGGCAGCGGCACGTCGTGCAGCCGCAGCATGCGCCGCGCGCCGCCGATGGTCGCCGGCATCGCCGCCGTCTGCGGCTGCTGCGAATCGCGGGCGATGGCAGCGTTGGCCAGCGGACCACCCAGGCCGGCACCATCCACCAGTTCCACCCCGCGCGACACGACATCCTCGGCATCGCGCCCCTCCACTGCCTGCACATAGGCCGAATTGACCATCAGCAGCCGAAGATCGGGCCCGCGATACCACATCGGCATCGGCGCCGCTTCGATCAGCGCGGTCAGCGCGTCGAACGCCGCGCGCAGCCGATCCGCCTCGCGTTCCAGGCGGGCGACCTCGGCCTGGCTGTCGGTGGCGTCGACGAACCACAGCTGCACGCTGCCGGCCGGTTCCACTTCCTCGGATGCGCGCTCGCCGAGCACCAGCAGCGTCCGTTCCGATCCGCGCACGGGGAGCCAGATGCGAAACGGCTGGCCGGCACGCTGGGCGGCCTCGACATGTTCGGCCAGCGCGGTCGCGTCCTCCGGCGCGAGCCCCGCATCGCCCTGAGAAAGCTGAGCCAGCGAATCCGGCGCGGTTTCCAGTCCCAGCCAGCCGCTCAGTCGCGAGGTGAAATCGATGCGCCCATCCGCCCGCACCACCATCGGCGCCGCCGGCGAGGTGCGGGCGAACCGCAGCAACCGCCGGTTCTGCTCATATACGGCCCGTGCCGCCGCGCGCGCCGCGAGCCCGGCATACAGCGCCCAAAGCGCCACGATCAGCACCAACGCCAGCACCGCCCCCACGACGGTGGCGCTGTTCTGCGAAAGGACGATCACCGGGGGTCGCGCACGATAGCCATCCGCCTTTCTTTAGGCGAACCAAGGGGCGAACGAAAAGGGGCCCGACAGCAATGCCGGGCCCCCTTGCAGGATAGGAGGAAGAACGACGCTCAGAACCGAACGTTCGCCGCGATCCGGGCATAGCGGCCCAGAATGCCGGAGAAGTAGCTGGTCGTCGCGGTCGCGCTGCCGGCAGGCGCCGGATAGGGCGGCTGCACGTCGAACACATTGTCGACGATCAGCTTCAGTCCGAACTGCTGGTTCACGCGGACGCCCAGCGTCGCATTGATCATCCACCAGTCGCCGACACCCATGATGTTGCGGGCATTCGGCGCCTCGTCGACGTCGTACGCGCCCTTGCCGGTATACTGGGCCTGCACCAGCGCGTTGAACCGGTCGCTCTCGTACGTCAGGTTCGCCGTGCCCGAATGGCGCGGATAGCCGATCTCGCCCGCCAGTCCGTTGACGTCGCCAAGACCGACGCGCTGTTCCAGCTTGTCACGATAGAAGTAATTCACCGACAGGCCGGCGACGCCGCTGCTGGAAACGCCGATCCGCGACAGCGGCAGGCGATAGGCAGCGGTTACCGTCAGACCAGCAGTCTCATAGGCAGAGGCGTTGTAATAGCCTTCCTCGATCGCGGTGATCTGCCCGCCGGCGTCCCGCGTGACGAGGCCGCAGAAGCTGTTCGGATAGCTCGACGAATCATAGCAGGCGTTCAGGATATCGTCGCCGCCGAGCGAAACGATCGCGTTCCGCAGCTTGATGTCGATCCAGTCGACCGCGATCGTCAGGCTCTTGGCGAAGCGCGGCTGCACGATCGCACCCACGGTCCAGCTGTTCGCGACTTCGTTGCGCAGGCCCGGATTGCCCGAAATGGTAACCGGCACGGTGAAGTTGCTGTAGTTGGAGACAAAGGTGGTCGGGTTGATGCCTGCTGCGCGGCAATTCGCCTCCCGCACGGCCGGGTTCGGGCCGCTGGTGTAGTTGTTGAGGTCGCATGGATCGCGCCCGCTGTCGAACGCGCGCGACGTCGGGTTGAACGCCTCGGTGATCGCGGGCGAACGGATCGAACGGGTATAGTTGCCGCGGAAGGTGAAGTCCGGGATGAAGCCGAGCCGGCCGCCGGCCGTCCACGCCCAGTCGCCGCCCGACAGCGAGTTGTCGACATAGCGGGCGGCACCGTCGAACTCGACGGTGTTCAGCCAGCCGATGCCGTTCCGGGACGTGACGAACGGAATGACGAGCTCGCCAAAGCCTTCATTGGTGTGGAAGCGGCCGCTGACCGGATCGATCGGGATGCTCCGGCCATATTGCGTGCGCGTGCCGTCGCCATTGTCCTGGCCGTAATAGAAGCTGCCGGGATCGAAGGCCGTCTTTTCCCGGCGATGCTCGTAACCGGCCGAAATGCTCACGTCATTGCCGAACAGGGTGGCCACGGCGCCGGTGATGTTGGCGTTGAACACCAGCTGTTTGTTGGTCGAAACCGGGCGGGCGATCGCGAAGATATAGTCGCGTGCTGCCTGGCTGGCTTGGCCGATGCCGAGCACGTTGAGCGGCGCGCAGGTCTTGCTGATCGTGTCTGCGGTGGAGTTCACCACGCCCGGCCGGCAGGTGATGTTGCCGCTCGCATCGCGCACCGCGTCGAGCGCGTTGGCGAAGTTCTGGTTGTCCAGCTCGAAATTGCGGCCGCGGGTCTGCGACCGGCCATAGTTGACCGATGCTTCCCAGTTGAACGTACGCGAGCCGAAGCCCAGGTCGCCCGCAAGGCCACCGACGAAGCGGTAGGTCTCGATGCGAGCCTCCGCCCGCCCGGTGGTGAGATCGCTCAGCGCGCGGCCGACATAGAATTCGTTCTGGCCGGCCGGCAGGTTTGCGGCGATCGTCGCACGATCGGCCGCGTTCAGATACGGGTTGTCCAGCGAGATGATCAGGTTGCCGTCGGGGGTGCCGGCGGCGTCGAACAGACCGGTATTGTAGTTCGGCTGGTCGATCAGATTCACGCCCTTGGTGTGCGTGTACCAGCCCTCGCCGAAGAAGCGGATGCTGTCGCTGAACGCATAGTTGAGCTGCGCGGAGGCGATATAGCGCTCCGAGCTGGTCAGCAGGTTGCTCTGCGCGGGCAGGTCGAAACCGTTGCCGCCGCTGCTGATATAGCCCTGGCGCAGCGCGTTGCCCAGGTCGAGCGGCACCAGCGTACCATTCTGACCGAACTGGAGATACTGGCCCGCCGCATTCCGGATGCCGGCGCGCTGCACCGAAAAATCGTCGTCGGAGAAGGGCACGCCACCGATGGTGAACGCGGAATAGCGCTGCTGCGGATAAAGCACGCGCGCGAACTGCGAATTCGCCGACGCCGGCGGCGTTCCGAAGAAGTTGCCGCGTGCCGTGATCTCGCGGTCGCTCGCGACAAGGCCATTGGTGTGGTTATATTCGCCGGACAGCACGATGTTGCCTCGGCCTTCGGCGAAATTCTTGCCGGCGAGGACGTTCAGCCGCGCCTCGGGCGCGTCGCCGCGGGCGGAGATGCCATACTGGCCGCCGATTTCGAGGCCCTCATAATCCTTCTTCAGGATCACGTTGACGGTACCCGCGATGGCGTCCGATCCATAGATCGGCGCGCCGCCCACCGCGACGGTCTCGATGCGCTGCACCAGCGTCGTCGGGATGTTGTTCAGATCGACCTGCGTGCCGGGATTGACCGGACCAAAGATGCTGGCGGTGTTGGACGAAACGAAGCGCCGACCGTTCACCAGTACCAGCGTGCGCTGGGTGCCGAGACCGAAAAAGTCGACGAAAGTTTGCGAGGGGCCGAACGAAGACTGCGCGCCGACCGAACTGTTGCCCGGCGGACCGAACGCCGGAAGTTCGCGCAGCGCCTGGCCGACATTGGTGTAGCCGCGCGATTCGATCTGCGCCGCGCCCACCACCTGGGTAGGCTGGACCGTGTCAAACTCCGGGCGCGCGATGCGCGAACCGGTTACAACGATCTCGCTGGGCTCCTGCGCTGCGGCAGCGCTGTCCGGCTGGGCGTCGGTCGTCTGCGCCATCGCCGGCGCGGCAACATAGGCGAAGGCCAGAACGGCGGCGGAAGCGGTGAAGCGCAAGGCGCGGAAACGACCAGGAGCGTGGGAACGCATACGAAGACCCCTTTGTGTACGGTAAATTTCGTCTGGCCGTGCTGCACCCTATGGGCACGTCTGGACTATTGCCGGCGTTGCTAACATGTTTCCGGCGTTGCACCGGATCCGCGGTTTTGGTGGCGCGTGGACACACTGCACCCGTTTCTCACCGAGTGTTGCAGTTGCGCTACACCTGTCATCTCGTTCGTATACAAAGAAAAAGGCCGCCCCGGGCGGGACGGCCTTCTCTCTGCGCCGCTGTGAAGCGATCGATCAGTAGCGATAATGCTCGGGCTTGAACGGGCCTTCGACCGGCACGCCGATGTACGAAGCCTGCTTCTCGCTCAGCTTGGACAGCTGCACGCCCAGCTTCTCCAGGTGCAGCGCCGCAACCTTCTCGTCCAGGTGCTTCGGCAGCACATAGACTTCGTTCTTGTACTGGTCGCCGCGGGTCCACAGCTCGATCTGCGCCAGCGTCTGGTTGGTGAAGCTGGCCGACATCACGAAGCTGGGGTGGCCGGTGGCGCAGCCCAGGTTCACCAGGCGTCCCTTGGCGAGCACGATGATCTGCTTGCCGTCCGGGAATTCCACCAGGTCGGTGCCCGGCTTCACTTCGGTCCACTTGTAGTTCGACAGCGCGGCGATCTGGATCTCGCTGTCGAAGTGGCCGATGTTGCAGACGATCGACATCGGCTTCATCGCCTTCATGTGATCGGCGGTGATCACGTCGGCGTTGCCGGTCGCGGTAACGAAGATGTCGGCGCGCTTCACCGCCTCTTCCATCGTCACGACTTCAAAGCCCTCCATCGCCGCCTGCAGCGCGCAGATCGGATCGATTTCGGTGACCATCACGCGGGCGCCGCCGTTGCGGAGCGACTGGGCCGAGCCCTTGCCCACATCGCCGAAGCCCGCGACGCACGCGACCTTGCCGGCCAGCATCACGTCGGTGGCGCGACGGATCGCGTCGACCAGCGATTCCTTGCAGCCATAGAGGTTGTCGAACTTCGACTTGGTGACGCTGTCGTTGACGTTGATCGCCGGGAACGGCAGTTCGCCCTTCTTGGCGATCTCGTACAGGCGGTGCACGCCGGTAGTGGTCTCTTCCGAAACGCCCTTCAGGTTCTGGACGGTCTTGGTGAGATAGCCCGGATATTTGGCGACGAACGCCTTGAGCGCGCGCTGGAATTCGACTTCCTCGTCGTTTTCCGGCTCGGGCAGCGTCGCGCCGGCCTCGATCTTGGCGCCCCACAGCGCGAACATCGTCGCGTCGCCGCCATCGTCGAGGATGATGTTGGCGGTGGTGCCGTCACCATCGGCGCCCCAGTTGAAGATGTCGCCGACATAGTCCCAATATTCGGCCAGGCTCTCGCCCTTCACCGCGAACACCGGCACGCCGGTGGCGGCGATGGCGGCGGCGGCGTGGTCCTGCGTCGAGAAGATGTTGCAGGTCGCCCAGCGGACCTGCGCGCCGAGCGCGGTCAGCGTCTCGATCAGCACCGCGGTCTGGATCGTCATGTGCAGCGAACCGGTGATGCGCGCGCCCTTCAGCGGCTGCGCAGCGCCGAATTCCTCACGCAGCGCCATCAGGCCGGGCATCTCCGTCTCGGCGATATTGATTTCGGCGCGACCGAAATCGGCGAGCGCGATGTCCTTGATGACATAGTCGTTGGTAGCCACGGGCTGCTTCTCCACTTCAAGCAAAGTCTAGGCGCACCGGGAATCCATCCGGTCGCATGGGTGCGCCCTACTCGCTTCCGGATAGCCGCGCAACGTTAATATAAAGATATCTTTATATGCCGATCAGGCGGTGCCCGAGCTTCCGGTGAGCAGCCGCGGATCGATTCCCGCGCCGACGAAACCCTCTGCCCAGCGCTCGTACACGTCGGTGTCGTAGAGCAGCGCCGTGTCAGCCGGCGTGTTGAACCAGCCATGCCGGGTGAGTTCCGCTTCGAGCTGCCCTTCGCCCCAGCCGGCATAGCCGAGCGCGACCAGCCAGCGGCTTGGTCCCCGCCCCTCGGCGATCGCGCGCAACACGTCGATCGTGCCCGAAAGCTGCCAGCGCCCGGCTACATCGATCGTATCCTGACCACTCCAGTCGGACGAATGGAGCACGAAGCCACGCCGCGGCTCCACCGGGCCGCCGAAATGCACGGGCACATCGGGCGCGTCACCCGGATCGATCTCGAACTGCTCGAGCAAATCGTGCAGGCTCAGCCCCTCAATCGTCGCACCGATGCCGATGCCCAACGCCCCTTCGCCGTCATGCGCGCACATTGCGATCACCGCGCGTTCGAAGCGCGGATCGCCGATTCCAGGCATGGCGAGCAGGAACTGCCCGGTGAGTGAAGGCGCCGAATCCATGATCCCCAACATAGTGTTCGCCCGTTCTACGGGCCAAGCTTGAATTTGTTTCGCGCCATGCGAAGGAGGCTGCGGCCGCACATCCGGTGCCGGCCGCGAGATTCGCGCAAGGAGAGAACAGCATGACGATTCAGACCGGCGATCGCATTCCGAACGCCACGCTCGTCAAGGTCACCGCCGAAGGGCCGGACCAGGTCGAAGCCCCTGCCTATTTCGCCGGCCGCAAGGTCGCGCTGTTCTCGGTGCCCGGTGCGTTCACGCCCACCTGCTCGGCCAAGCACCTGCCGGGATTCGTGAACAAGGCGGACGAGATCAAGGCCAAGGGCGTCGACGAGATCGCCTGCACCGCGGTCAATGACTTTTTCGTGATGAAGGCGTGGGGCGAGGCGAACGGCGTCGCCGACAAGGTGACGATGCTCGCCGATGGCAACGGCGCCTTTGCCAAGGCGCTAGACCTCACCATGGACGGCTCGGCCTTCGGCCTCGGCACGCGCGGTCAGCGCTTCGCGATGATCGTCAATGACGGTGTCGTCGAGCAGCTGTTCGTCGAGGCGCCGGGGGCGTTCGAGGTCAGCTCGGCGGAGTATGTGCTGAGCAAGCTCTGATCCCGGGCGAGCGAGGGCGCCGCTTCCCCTCCATCGTCATCCCCGTGACGGCGGGGTGGCAAGTGACGCCGGATGGAGGATAATGCCGCCAATCCCGTGCCGTTTCCCGCCCCGACTTGCCAGAGTCATCTTCCGCGCTTAGCGATGGAAGATGACTCAAGCCTCCGATATCGTCGCCGACCTCGATCGGCTCTATCGCGCCTCGGTCGAACGGCTGCAGCAGGCGCTCAATCGCTACATCACCGATGGCACCACGCCGGATCCCGAGACGCGGACCGACGGCAGCTTCGCCTATCCCGAGCTGCGCGTCACCTATCGCGGTGGCCTGAACCGGCCGATCCCGCGCCGCTCGTTCGGCCGTCTGGTCGAGGCGGGCGACTATCGCATCACCGTCACCCGGCCGGCGATGTTCGCCGATTACCTCACCGAACAGCTTACCTTCCTGATCGAGGACTATGACGTCGAGGTGCACGCCGTCACCGGGCGCCAGGAAATCCCCTTTCCCTATGTGCTCGATCCGAACACCATCCTGAGCCTGGACGACGTCTCGGCAACCGAGCTCGGCCGCCATTTTCCGGCGACCGAGCTGTCGCACATCGGCGACGAGATCGCTGACGGCCTGTGGATCAGCCAGGACGAAACGCGGCCGCTCGCGCTGTTCGATGCGCTGCGCACCGACTTCTCGCTTGCCCGGCTGAAGCACTATACCGGCACGCCGGTCGAGCATTTCCAGCAGTACATTCTGTTCACCAACTATCACCGCTATGTTGACGAATTCGTCCGCTGGGCCTGCGCGCAGCTGGGACCGGACAGCCGATTCACCGGCGTGTCGGGCGCGGGCGGGATCGTGATCGAGGATGCTGCGGACGCCGACCGGCTGGTCAGCGACGGCGCATGGCGGCGGCATCAGATGCCCGCCTATCACCTGATGGCCCCGGGGCGTACCGGCATCACGCTGGTCAATATCGGCGTCGGCCCGTCCAACGCGAAGACGATCACCGATCACCTCGCCGTGATCCGGCCCGAAGCGTGGCTGATGATCGGCCATTGCGGCGGCCTGCGCCCCAGCCAGCGGATCGGCGACTATGTGCTCGCCCACGCCTATCTGCGCGACGATCACATCATGGACGATGTGCTGCCGCCGGAAATCCCGATTCCCGCGATCGCCGAAGTGCAGCAGGCGCTCGCCCGCGCGGCGGAGACCGTGTCGGGCCAGTCGGAAGACGAACTCAAGCAGCGGCTGCGCACGGGCACGATCGTCACCACCGACGATCGCAACTGGGAACTGCGCTATTCCACCACCGCGCTACGCTTCTCGCTCAGCCGCGCGGTGGGCGTCGACATGGAATCGGCGACGCTCGCGGCCCAGGGCTACCGCTTCCGCGTGCCCTATGGCACGCTGCTCTGCGTGTCGGACAAGCCGCTGCACGGCGAACTCAAGCTGCCGGGCCAGGCGAACCGCTTCTACGAGCGCGCCATCGCCGAGCATCTGAAGATCGGAATCGAAGCCTGCGAGGAACTGCGCCGCGAAGGCGCCAAGCTGCATAGCCGCAAGCTGCGGGCGTTCAACGAACCGCCGTTCCGCTGATCGGCTGGGATATCGGGGCTGGGCGGTGCGTTCTCTCGCGACAGGAGAGTGTCATGCCCAACCCCGAACCCACACGCGAAGCACCGGACCGCGAGCAGGGCCATGCCCATCAGCCCGACGGCACCGACAGCTCGGCCGAATGGAATGCCGAGATCGCCGACGAGAACATGATCCCGGATGAGGACGCGGAGCTATAATCAGCACGCGAGACTGCGGATCCTATTGGCTCCAGGAGAGACGACGCTGGGAGCGCCTTCAAAAAGTGTCGGTCTACGCTGCATCCGGCTCGGTAGTGATCTCGTCAGTCTTCACGTCCAGCTCCGCTAGCTTCGCCTGTACCGCGTTAGCCTGATCGACGGTCGCGACACTAAGCTTCTTGATGCTTGAAAACACAAAGTTCGGCTCGCTTGCCTCGGCCGCACTGCTTTCAACATCTTCAGCCTCGATCGTCTCGATGACATTGGCGAACAAGCTTTCGGATTCTTGGGGCGTCAGATCTCTGATCGCCGCGGGATCAATGCCCTCTTCTTTCAGTACCTGCAGCAACTTCTCCAGCTTGGTTGCGAGCGCCTTCTTCGCTTCCGCCTCGGTCTTGCCTTCCCCTAGATATCGCAGTGTCATGGTTACACGGCCGAGCTTCACATCGATGCCAGCAGTACCGGCAATTCCCGGAACTGCCGCGCGGCCAGAGCTGTCGGAACGGGCGAAAGCCGGTGCCGCCGACACGAGCGCCAACGCCAGTAGAAATCGCCTGGTGGGCATGAACTTCTCCTCCGCTTCGCTGCACATGTGCACGAACCGGAGAAGAAAGTCCCACGCCATCACCATCCCTGCGGCTGGCCCTTGTTCTGTTCGTCCAGCCACTTCTTGAGTGGCGCGAAATACTCGACCATCGCCTTGCCCGAGATCTCGCGGCTGCCGGTGAAGGTCTGCAGCGCATCCGGCCAGGGCTTGGAGGCGCCCATCTCGAGCATCTTGTTCAGCCGCGCGCCCACTTCCTTGTTGCCGTAGAAGCTGCAGCGATGCAGCGGGCCCTTCCAGCCCGACTGGTCGCACGCCGCCTTGTAGAACTGGAACTGGAGCAGCCGCGCCAGGAAGTAGCGCGTGTACGGCACGCTGCCCGCCACGTGATATTTGGCGCCCGCGTCGAACTTGCTCTCGTCGCGCGCCACCGGCGGCACGATGCCCTGATATTGGAGGCGCAGTTTGTTCCAGCCTGCCTCATACTGGTTGGCGGGGATGGTGCCGTCGAACACCTGCCAGCGATACTTGTCGACCAGCAGGCCGAACGGCAGAAACGCCACCTTGTCCATCGCCTGGCGGAGCAGCAGACCGATATCCTTGTCGGCGCTCGGCACCTGGGCGCGATCGAGCAGGCCGATCTGGACCAGATATTCGGGCGTGATCGAGAGCGCGACGAAATCGCCGATCGCCTCATGGAAGCCGTCATTGGCGCCGTTGCGGTAGAGCGCGGGCTGCGCCTGGTAAGCGCGCTGATAGTAATTGTGGCCCAGCTCATGGTGAATCGTGACGAAATCGTCCGCATTCACCTTGATGCACATCTTGATGCGGATATCGTCCTTCTCGTCGATGTCCCAGGCCGAGGCGTGGCACAGCACTTCGCGATCGGCGGGCTTGAGGAACAGCGAGCGCTCCCAGAAGGTGCCCGGCAGCGCCGCGAAGCCGAGCGAGGAATAGAAGCCCTCGCCGGTCTGGACCATCTTCTTCCAGTCGTAATTCTTGGCCTTGAGCAGGTCGCCCACGTCATAGCCGAGGTCGCCGGCGCCCTTCGGCGCGACCACGTCGTAGATGTTGCCCCACTCCTGCGCCCACATGTTGCCGAGCAGATCGGCGCGGATCGGGCCGGTCTTGGCCTGCACCGCGTCCCCGTACTTTTCGTTGAGCTTGCGGCGGACATAGGTGTGGAGCGCGACATAGAGTGGCTTCACTTCGTTCCACAGCTTGTCGGTCATCGCGGCGAATTCGGCCGGCGGCATGTCATAGCCCGAGCGCCACAGCGCGCCGGTGTCGGCAAAGCCCAATTCCTTCGAGCCCTGGTTCGCGATGCCGATCAGCTTGGCATAGTCGCCGCGCATCGGCGCGCCGACATTGTCGTGCCAGCTGACCCACATCTCCTTGAGCTCATTGGGATCGCGGCTGTCGCCCATCGCGGCTTCGATGTCGCTGCCGTTGATCGGCTTGCCGCCACGCGTGCCCTTGCCCTTGGCATAGAAAGAACCGAGCTTGGTGGAGAGATCGCTCAGCGCTTGCGCGGCGCCCGGCGTGGTCGGCGCCGGCAGCACCAGCGCGGCGCGGAGCATGGTCAGCTGGCGCTGCTGCTCGGGCGAGAGCCCCTGCGCCTTCTGCAGCCGCGCTGCGTCGAGCGCAAAGCGCACCGCCATTTCGGTGCCCCTGGCGCCGTAATCCGCGGCGAGCGCGTCGGTGTCGTCGGTGATGTAGGTGGCGTTGATCCAGGCGACGCGCGAGGCCGTAAGATTGAACGCGGTATATTCCTGCTGCGCACGCTCGAGGAACGCGGCCGCATCGGCAGAGGTCGGCGCGGCGGGCGTCGTGCTGGTCTGCGACTGGGCGGGCGCGGCGAGCATCACGGCGAGCGCCGCAAGCGAAAGGCCGGTACGGATCATGGTGCTAAGTCCCCGGGTCTAAGAAAGGCGCGACCCTGCCGCGCCTTCCCCTCTCCCGTCAACCAGCGAGGAACTCGACCAGCGCGTCGCCCAGCTCCGGTCGGGTGACCGCGCTCATGTGATTGCCCGGAATCTCAACAAAGTGGCCATACAGCAACAGTTCCGCCACTTCCTGCGCGGAACCGTTATCGTAATCCTCGGCACCCGCGATCACCACGGTAGGCTGCGCGATCGCGGCGATCTCGTCACGCGGCGTATCGACAAAGGTGTCGAGGATGCGCAGCAGCGCCACCGGATCGCCCTTGGTGGTCTTCAGGAACGCCTCGGTCAGCCATTCGGAACTGCCGCGGGTGAAGCTGCCCAGATTGGTAAGCACCCGGTGGAAATACGCTCCCCGCCCGCGGGTGGCGACCAGCCCGTCCAGCCCCATGCCGGAAAGCGCCACCTTGTCTGGCGTCGCGCCGTTGGCCAGCATCCGCACCACCGTGCGCGCGCCAAGCGAATAGCCGCCCAGATCATAGGCGGTCAGGCCCAGATGCGCGATCAGCGCAAAGCCGTCGCGCATCAGCACGTCGGGCGGATAGGCAGCGGGGTCGTGCGGCTTGGCGCTGGCGCCATGCGCGCGCAGGTCCGGCATGATGACGCGCCGGCCGCGCGCGGCGAGCTTGGCGGCGTGGCCGTATTTGATCCAGTTGATCTCCGCATTGGAGAAATAGCCGTGGATCAGCACCACCGGCCGCCCCTCCCCCATCTCGGTCCAGGCGAGCTCGACGCCGTCGAAGCTGGTGAAGCGGTGCGTTTCAGTCGGGTAATCGGCCAATGCTGTCCATCCATCGTTTGACGACGTTCGGGTTGTCTTCGGTGCGGTATCGGGGCAGCGCGGTCGTGTCGAGCCACTGTTCGTGCATGCTCTCCACCGCGTAGTTGTGGCGCGGCTGGAAACGTCCCGGCGCGTCGAAGCTGCCGATCGTCAGGTCCATAGTCTCGCCGCCGAGGAATTCGAAAGTCAGCGGCGTCCCGCATGTCCGGCAGAAGCCCCGCTCGGCGATCGGCGACGAGCGATAGCGATCGGGCTCGTTTTCCCAGGTGACATCGGCCTTGGCGACGCCCTTGAACGCGATCGAAACGCCGCCGGTTGCGCGCTGGCACATGCGGCAATGGCAAAGATAGGCGTCGTCATCGTCGATCCACACCCGATAGCGGACCCGTCCGCATTGGCATCCGCCGGCAACTTCCTCGCGCATCCTTCCGCCTCCTCTCGAAATCCTCGTCCCAACGCACGCCGCCCCTGGCTGACCCACTATAATGAAGTCGGAGATCACCGCATTGAAGGCGCAGGAGTCGCCGCGCGGTCATTGTGACGGGATCAACATGCTGCAGCGCCTCAACAACCTTCCACTCGCCTCTAAGACCACATTTCTCGCCGTCGGGGGCATGCTCTTTCTCGCGATAGCGTCCTTCTTCGTGGCGGATCATGCGCTGACCGGCCAGGCCGCGCGCACCGCGGCCGAGCGGCAGGAAGTGAACATGCGCGTCGCCTGGAGCGTGCTCCATCGCTACGGCACCGAATTCCGGCTGGAAGGCGACGACCTCTATGTGGGCAGCCACAAGCTCAACGACGCCGACGCGCCGGTCGACGAAGTGAAGCGCCTGGTCGGCGGCACCGCCACTATCTTCCGCGGCGATGTCCGCGTCGCCACCAACGTCACCAAGCCCGATGGCAGCCGCGCCGTCGGCACCCGGCTGGACCGCAACGCTGCCTACGAAACCGTGCTGGAAAAGGGTCAGCCCTATCGCGGCTCGGCCAATATCCTCGGCAAGGCCTTCTTCACCGGCTATGATCCCATCAAGGACGCTTCGGGCAAGACGATCGGCATCCTGTATGTCGGCATTCCCGAAAGCGACGTGATGGGCCAGATCGGCAGCGCGCGCTGGACGATGGCGCTTTCGGCCGCCCTGATCACCCTGCTGGTCGCGGGCGGCGCCTGGCTGGCCGGCCGCCGCATGTTCGCGCCGCTTGCGCAGATGACGAGTGCGATGCGCGCGCTCGCCTCGGGCAAGGTCGACGCGCAGATCCCGGCCCACGCCGCCACTGACGAGATCGGTGCCATCGGTCAGGCGCTTCAGCATTTCCGCACCATCGAAATGGCCCGTCGCGAAAGCGAAGGCCGCGACCGCGACGCCGAAGCCGCGCGCGACAAGGCGATGACGGCGTTGGGCGATGCGCTGTCCCGCATCGCCGGCGGCGACCTCACCGCAGACGTCGGCTCCGACTTCCCCACCGATTATGCCAAGCTCGCCACCCATTTCCGCTCGGCCGTCGAAAGCCTGCGCGAGCTGATCGGATCGGTCGTCGAAAGCACCGGATCGATCCGCACCGGCTCGCACGAAATCGCCAGCGCGTCCGAGGATCTCGCCCGCCGCACCGAGGCCAATGCCGCGAGCCTGGAGCAGACCGCCGCCGCAATCACCCAGATGAACCAGCGGATCGACGCCACCGCGGCCGCCGCCAGCCGCACCGTCGAGCGCGCCGACCAGGCGATCGGCGTCGTCGGCTCCGGCCGTTCGGTCGCCGACGAGGCGGTGCAGGCGATGAGCCGCGTGTCCGACAGCGCCAAGGGCATCGACAGCGTGATCGAAGGCCTCGACAAGATCGCCTTCCAGACGCGCGTCCTGGCCATGAACGCCGCAGTCGAGGCTGGTCGCGCCGGCGAAGCGGGCCGCGGTTTCGCCGTGGTCGCCGATCTCGTCTCCGCCCTGGCGATGCGCGCCGAGGAGGAAGCCAAGCGGGCCCGCGATCAGCTCACCGTCACCCAATCGGAAGTGGAGGTTGCCCGCGGCGCGGTGGAGCGCGTCGATCAGGCGCTCGCCAATATCGTCGACACGGTGGACGAAGTGCATGTGCTGCTCGGCGGCATGGCGGCCGACAACCAGGCGCAATCCGCCGCGATCCGCGAGATCAGCTCGGCGATCGGCGACATGGACCGCGCGACGCAGCAGAATGCGGCGATGGTGGAAGAAACCTCCGCCGCCGCCCGCCAGCTCACCGATCAGGTCGCCCGGCTCGATGCCCATGCCGGCACCTTCCGCACCGGCGCCGGCGCCGGGCCGATCAAGCGCCCGGCCCTGCCGGCCGCACGCACCACGGGCGCTCCGGTGGCCCGTACCCGGGCGCTCCCGGCGGAAGCGCTGGCCAGCGCGGACGACTGGGCCAGCTTCTGAACGCGCCCGCCGGCGCAACAGGCAACGGGGCGTCGCGGATCCGCGCGGCGCCCCGTTTGTGCATTCAGGCCTTTTTCAAATGGCGCCGGCCGAGCAGCTCGGCGATCTGCACCGCGTTCAGCGCCGCGCCCTTGCGCAGATTGTCGGAGACGCACCACAGCGAAAGGCCGCTGTCCACGGTGGGATCCTCGCGCACCCGGCTTACATAGGTGGCATATTCGCCCACGCACTCGATCGGGGTGACGTAGCCGCCATTTTCACGCTTATCGACCAGCATGATGCCCGGCGCCTCGCGCAGGATGTTCTGCGCTTCCTCGGCCGAGATCTCGTCTTCGAATTCCAGGTTGATCGCCTCGGAATGGCCGACGAACACGGGCACGCGCACGCAGGTGGCCGTCACCTTGATCTTCGGATCCAGGATCTTCTTGGTCTCGGCGACCATCTTCCACTCTTCCTTGGTCGAACCGTCGTCCAGGAAGCTGTCGATATGCGGGATCACGTTGAACGCGATCTGCTTGGTGAACTTGGCGGCTTCCACCTGGTCGCCGACGAAGATCGCGCGGCTCTGGTTGAACAGCTCGTCCATGCCCGCCTTGCCCGCGCCGGAAACCGACTGATAAGTCGCGACCACCACGCGCTTGATCGTCGCCTTGTCGTGCAGCGGCTTCAGCGCGACCACCATCTGTGCGGTCGAGCAGTTCGGATTGGCGATGATGTTGCGCGCCTTGTAGCCGTCGATGGCCTCCGGGTTCACTTCCGGCACGATCAGCGGCACGTCCGGGTCCATACGGTACAACGAGGCATTGTCGATCACCGTGCAGCCCGCGGCGGCGAACTTCGGCGCGTAGACGGCGCTACCTTCCGATCCGATGGCGAACAGCGCCATGTCCCAGCCGGTCGGATCGAAATGCTCGATATTCTGGACCTTGTACTGTTTCCCGGTCTCGCCGAAATCGACCATGTCGCCGGTCGAGCGCGACGACGCCAGCACGGCGAGTTCGTCGATCGGGAATTCCCGCTCGGCCAGGATGTTCAGCATTTCGCGACCGACATTGCCGGTGGCGCCTGCGACGACGACACGGTAGCCCATGAATATACCTCTTCCTTCCAACCGCCGACGAACGCGGCGCAGGGTGCCATTAGTGTGAGAGAAAGGTGGAATGCACGCGCATTCCGCTGCTTCGCTGCCCAAGCGCAGCTATCGCGCCCGTTACGGGCGCGGTGTAATTCGCGTAAGAAAGGCGCGTTTTCGAAGCATCGGACGGCCGGTAGCAGAAACAATGCTGCTCCGCGAGCCCCTTTTATGAAATTTGATACAGGTCAGCGCGTGGCTCGAAGCGGGCCGATATGGCAAGGGCCGAGGCTCGCTGCCCCGGCCCTTGCCGTACTGAACCGATGGAAACGAAAAGGGGAGCGCAATCGCCCGAGACGACTGCCCTCCCCTCCCTGTTACTCCAGCGTGCCTGGCGTACGCCCGCCGATCAGAAGCTTGCCCATTCCTCCACTTCGGCACCGGTCTGGCGCACGGTGGAAACGCTGGCCGAATGCGCCGGTGTCGAACGGACCGGCATGGCATGCACGCGCGACCTTGCGGGCTTGCGGCCGCCACGATCGCCGGTGTTGAACTTCAGCGCCTGCTCGCTCAAGGCCGCGACTTCGCTGCTCAGGTTGCGGGCGGCGGCCGAGGTCTGCTCCACCATCGCCGCATTCTGCTGCGTCGTCTGATCGATGCTGTTCACCGCCGTCGCCACCTGCGTCACCGCCGATGCCTGGACTTGGTTGTCCGTCGCCATCGTTTCCAGCAGCGAATGCACTTCGTTCACGTCGCCGACGATCGCGCCCAGTGCGCTATCCACCCGGCGCACCATGTCGACGGCGGCGTTGATGTCGGTCTGCGTTGCGGTCAGCTGGTCGCGGGCGCGGCCGGCCTCTTCCTCGGCGCGCATCGCCAGGGCGGAGACGAGATCGGCGACCACTGCGAAGCCGCGGCCAGCTTCGCCGGCACGGCCCGCCTCGACGGCGGCGTTCATCGCCAGAACCCGCGTCTGGAACGCGATCTTGTCGAGGCCCTCGATCACATTGTCGATGCCTTTGGCGCTTTCGGAAACGCGAGTCATCGCCTGCATCGCCTCGTCGGCGACGCTGCGGCCCGAATCGACCACGCCGATCGCACCGGTCGCGCGTTCCACCGTCTTGGTGGAGGCGGCGGCGGTCGCCTTGATCCGCTGATCCATCTGGCTGACAGCGGCGGAGGTTTCTTCCAGGCTCGCCGCGGCGCCTTCGGTGCGCCGGGCCAAGTCTTCGCTCGCCTGGGCGATTTCAGCCGATCCGGTCGAGATCGTCTCGGCGCTGTCCATCACCGCCGCGATCAGATCGCGCAGGCCGTTGATGGCGGCGTTGAAGTTCAGCTTCAGCCCTTCATATTCCGCGCTGAAGCGCGAATCGATCGTCGCGGTCAGGTCGCCGTCGGCCAGCTTGGCGAGATGGCTTTCCAGCGTTTCGACGACGAGCTTCTGCGCGGCCTCGCCGGCGAGCTTCGCTTCGTTGGCGGCAGCCTGGGCGATCGCCGCGTCCTTGAACACCAGGACGGACTTGGCCATGCCCCCCACTTCGTCGCCGCGCTCGGTGCCGGGCACGTCGACGCCGTTGTTGCCGCTGGCCAGCGCGCGCATCGCCGATTGCAGTCGCTCCAGCGGACCGCTGATCTGGGTGCGAGCGACGAAGATCGCGCCGCCCATGCTCACTGCCACCGCGATCAGCGCAATAATGATCTGCGTCCACCCGGAAGAAGCCGCCGTAGCGCTCAGGCTGTTCGAAAGCTTGGTGGCGCCGGCGGTGCGACGATCGTTATAGTCGCGCAGCTTCTTCGTGAACTCGAGGCCCATCGCGTCGGCTTCAGCCAGTATCACCTTGGCCCGCTCGTTGTCGTTCTGAAGGCCCGCTTCGATCCCCGGCAGGAGGCGGTCGTGGATGCCTTCCAACATGGCCTTGATCGGCGTCAGTTCCGAGATGCTCGCCTTTTCCGTCGCCATGACTTCGCCGAGATAGTCGATCGCCTGCTTATAGGCGTCAGCCTCCTCTTTCGCAGCCTGCTTTGCTTTGGCGGATCGCCCGTCATAGGCCAGCGTGCGGTAGGAGGCATACATCATGGTGTTGACCAGGCGGTTCACCCGCACCAGCTTCGCCGTATCCGGCATCGTCACGTCGACCAGTTGCGAATACTGCGTGTCGATCGTGTTCGAAACGCGCGACCCGTACCAGCCCATGCCGATCGTGGCGATTGCAAGAACGGACAGCATCAACATGATTTTGAACTGGATTTTCAAGTCTACGAAAACCCGCATGGCCCAACCACTCCCGATTGCAACGCGCGCACGTCAAGGCACGCAATCCCAAGCATTATAGAGAGGGGTTGAAACACCGTCGGCGAACTGGCCCTAGCAATATTACGTAACCGAGACCAATTGTTCTTGGAACAACAAGCGACGGGCCGCATCTCTGATACCGATGCGGCCCGCTTGACTGCCAGCAGGCGGGTTATTGCTGACCCATCTTCCGATCCAGAAAGCCCAGGATCGTGTGCCACAGATGCTCGCTGATCCCGGGTCCGCCAACCTTATGGGTCTGGCCGGGATAGAGCATCATTTCGAACGGCACGTCCTTGGCCTGCAGCGCAGCATACATGGCGGTGCCGTTTTCCAGCACGACATTGTCGTCGGACATGCCGTGGATCATCAACAGCGGATCGGCGATCTTCGCGGCATCGGCGATCGTGCCCGACATCGCATAGGCCTGGGGCACCTTTCGCGGATCGCCCATATAGCGCTCGGTATAATGGGTGTCGTACAATTCCCATTTGGTCACCGGCGCGCCGGAAATACCGGCCGCGAAGGTGCCGGGCGCCGCCTGCAGCATCTTCAGCGTCATATAGCCGCCATAGGACCAGCCATAAGTGGCGATCCGCTTCGGATCGACGAATGCCAGCGTCTTGAGATAGGCGGCGCCGGCCAGCTGGTCCTGCACCTCCACCGATCCCATCGCCTGCCAGATCGCGCTTTCAAACGCGACGCCGCGATTGGCCGACCCACGATTGTCGATCTGGAACCAGATATAGCCGTGCTGCACCAGATATTGCTGCAGCGTCCCGCCCCAGGCGCGGCTCACCGTCTGCGCATGCGGGCCGCCATAATGCTGGAAGAACACCGGATAGCGTTTGCCCGGCTCCAGCTTGGGCGTGATCATCTCCCAATGCAGGTCGGTTCCGTCCGGGCCCTTGATGGTTCCGAAGCTGCGTGTGCGATGCGCGGCCAGATAGGGATGATAGGGGTGCTTGGGATCGCTCACCGCATTTTCCTGCACCCAGGCGATCCGCTTGCCCTCCGCGTCGGCGAGGTACACTTGGCGCGGCTGGTTCGGATTGGACCGGCTGACGATCGCGCGGGTGCCGCTCGCGTCCATGCTGGCGGTGTTCCACCAGCCGCGCTCGGTAAGCCGCGTGATGGTGCCGGGCTTGCGATAGTCGACCCGATAGAGGTGCCGCTCCAGCGGATCGTCCTTGTTGCCCTGGAAATAGATCCGGCCGCGCTTCTGATCGACGCTGATGCCGTCGGCGGCAACTTCCCACGGGCCCTTGGTGAGCTGGGTGAAGCGGCCTTCCTGCCAGCGATACAGATGCCCATGGCCGTCGCGCTCGGACCACCAGATCAGGCTACCGTCGTCGAGCGGCTTGAAAGCATAGGACAGGTTGACCCAGCTCTTCGGCGCTGCCTTCTCGCTGAACAGCACGCGCGATGCACCGGTCTTGGGGTCGATGGCGAGCAGATCGAGCTGCGTCTGCGCGCGATTCTCCCGCTGGACGAACAGCGTCTTGCCGTCCGGTGCCCAGTCGACGCGGGCGAGATAGATGTCGGGATCGCTGCCCAGGTCCACCTTCACGCGCTTCTGGCCGGCCGGATCGAGCACATAGAGTTCGACTAGCGCGTTGGCCGTGCCCGCCTTGGGATAACGCTGCTGGACGATGCTGGTGCCTTCGGCGCCGATCGCGGCCCGAGTGACGATGCCCACCGGCGCTTCGTCGAAGCGCTCGACGGCCAGATAGGCGTCGTCGGGGGACCACCAATAGCCGTCGCTGCGCGCCATTTCCTCCTGCGCCACGAACTCGGCTTCGCCCCAATGGACCGTACCGGCGCCGTCCGGGGTGATGCGGACGGCCTTGCCGGTGGCCAGGTCCATCACCACCAGATTCTGATCCTGCAGGTAGCTGGCGTATTTGCCGGCCGGGCTGAGGCCCGGGTTCAGCTTCGGGCCGGCGGCGGCAGGCAGCTTCTCCACGTCGCCGGTCAGCCGGGCGCGGAACAGTTCGCCGTCGAGGGGGACGAGGATTGTCTTGCCGTCGGGCGACCAGTCATAGCTGATAATGCCTTTGGTGCCGCCGATCCGCGCGCGCTCGCGCTGCATCTTCTCGGCCTCGGACAATTCGGCACCCGAGCCGAGCGACTTGGAATCGACGAGCATCCGCCACTGGCCGGTGGCGGTGTCCATCGCCCACAGGTCGAAGCGCTCGCGATCGGTGTCGCGGTTACGCAGCAGGGTTAGGTATTTGCCGTCGGGGGACAGCTTCACGGCACGCGGCGCCGGGCCGTCGATCGCCGGGCTGGCGAACACTCGCGCGAGCGGAATCGACGCCGCCTCCTGCGCCTTCCCCTCCGTCACGTTCATCCCCAACATCAACCCTACCACCACCCACCTGATCATCCACCACTCCGTCGTCCGGCCACACTGCCGAAAGGGCAAGGGTTTATCGCCAGCAGCGGGCAGGTAAAGGGGCCGAGCGCAGGCCGGCGGCGAATCATGGTTAAATGGCGGGATAAATGCCTGTTAATTTAGCCATTTGCATGTTTCGACACTTACGTACAGTTGCACGTGCATCCTGGATAATGCGCATGGACAACAATCGTTTTTCATATTTGAATTCCGCCGACGGTTACAAGTCGTAAACCGTTGAACTTTGTTCGCGGCTACTATCTATTGCTCATAGACAAGCAGGAATAGCCGCGTTAACCATTCGTTAACAAACCTTATTTAGGTTTGGCAAAAGCCTGATCGGCGTAACGGGGCGCACCTGGTCGATAGGGAGTTTGGCCGCATGTCTTCGGACGGCCTGTTGGGTACGCGCAAGGATGCGCCTGTCGAGTCCGCAACTCGGCTGCTGCAAGACAAGTGGCCGGCGCTCGTGGTGCTGACACCCGAAAGCATCGGGCTACCGGGTGATCAAGGGGCAACCCTGGAGTTTCTGGCGATCGTCCAGTCGCTGAGCGACGCGGGCTTCCTGTCGTACGAAGCGCTCGTCATCAATGCCGACGGCCCGGTCGTCGTCGATGCGGCGCTCACCGCGCGCGGTCGTGCCGCGCTTGCCGCGCGCGTGACCGCCACCCATTAAGGTCGCGGCTTCGGCCGCCGCTCAGTGCACCAGGATGGCCGCGCGCCCGCCCGACACCTGAATTGCCTCGGAAAGCTCGCGCAGCAGCGCAATTTCCGCATTCGAGAAGGTCCGCGGCCGGCGGCTCAGAACGGCCAGCGTGCCGATCCGGCGGCCGTGCTGCCACAGCGGCACCGAAACCTGCCCGAGATAACCCTGCTCCAGCGCAACCACGGGGTTCGCCAGCTGGTGTGCGGCCACTCCCGTATCGATCGCGTCTGACGCCGCCAGCGCTGCGACCGAGCCGAACTGGACGATGCCCACATCGCCGCGCAGCAACGCAACTGCGGTCTTCGCGATACGCCCGACCGAAACGGCACGGGGATCCCGGTGATCGCCGCCCCGTGGCTGTGCAGACATGTAATTCGCGAACGGACCTGACATCACGCTAATCCCTGGAAGCAATGAAGCACTTCTGGCGAAACCAGAGAGGTCCGGCGAGTACGGATTTGTACCCATCGGAGCAGCACGAAGGGTCACCAGCGGCGATGCCTCAGCGGATTCAGGGGCCGAAGGACGCATCGGACTGTGCGGATGCAGCCTGTTCCATTCCGAGACGCGTCGTCTAAGTTATCAACCGATAAATTCATTACGGATATGAACCGGACTAGGCAGAATTTGCCTAGTCCGGTAAGTAGCTCCGAGGTTCAGTTGTAAAGAGTCGCACATGCCGGCTCAGACAGCGGGACGCAGGAGTATCGAGACGCTTGCTGCTTTGCGAAGCACGGCTCCGTCCCCTGCAGCAGTGGTCGACGGGTGGATGGGGCAAAACACTGCCCCGTTCGGCATGGATCATTGCATCTACGTGCGGTTGGGGGTGGGGAGAGAGCATGATGGCAAAAAGCCGGGACGGAATCGAAGCGCTGAAAACGGTCGATTCGGTGTGCGTGGCTGCCATCGGGCGTACCCTGCTCAACGTATGGCCCGGCAGCGCGACGCTGCACCCGAGCGATCTTGGCCTTGGCACCTCTGTCGATCAGCAGAATATGTTCATCAGCGCGGTGCAGACGCTCTGCGATCGCGGCTTGCTTGCCTATGAAGCGCTCGTGATCGGGATTCGTGGGCCCGAGTTGCGTGACGCTGCCCTCACGGCGCGTGGGCGCGCGCTCCTCCAGACATCGGACCGCGTCGCCGCCTGATCGGGCTGGCAGTCGAACGACCATTGATGACGCCGGGTTGCCTTTGGCCGGCCCGCGCCGCTCCCATTGCCTGCCCTTCTCCACATATGAAAAAGGGCGCGCGGATCGCTCCGCACGCCCTTTCGTAAGCGTCTGGCAAGCCGCCGTTATTCGGCAGCCTGCGCACCTGCGCGCGGATCGCGGCGCTCGGCGATACGCGCCGACTTACCGGTGCGACCACGCAGATAGTAGAGCTTCGCACGACGCACGACACCGCGACGCACGACCTCGATCGAATCGATGTTCGGCGAATAAAGCGGGAATACGCGCTCCACGCCTTCACCGAACGAGATCTTGCGGACGGTGAAGTTCGAACCCATGCCCTTGTTGGCGCGCGCGATGCACACGCCTTCGAAATTCTGCACGCGGGTACGATCGCCTTCGACGACCTTCACACCGATGCGGACGGTGTCGCCCGGGCGGAATTCCGGAATCTTCTTGGCTTCGTTGAACTTGGCAATCTGCTCGGCTTCGAGCGTCTGGATGAGGTTCATCTCAGTCAGTCCCATGTTTTCGCCGCGCGCCAGAGGGAGACTGAACCCGAGCGCCCTCATGACGCTCCCAAAGGTCCGGCCTCCTTAGCCGTGTATCGGTCTCCGCCATGGCGCGACGCCAGGCTTCGATCCTCGCATGATCCCCCGATCGCAGCACTTCGGGGATCGTGCGCCCTTCCCATTCGACAGGTCGGGTATATTGCGGATATTCGAGCAGCCCCGTTTCGAAGCTCTCGTCCATGCCGCTGGAAGTCGCGCCCATTACGCCGGGAACGAGCCGAATGCAAGCATCGAGCAGCGTCAGCGCCGCCATCTCGCCGCCGGAGAGAATGTAGTCGCCGATCGAAACCTGTTCGACGTCGCGGGCGTCGAAGATGCGCTCGTCAAAGCCCTCGAATCGACCGCACAGCACGATGGCGCCGGGGCCTGCCGCAAGCGCCCGCACGCGATCCTGGGTCAACGGGCGCCCACGCGGCGTCATTGCGAGCAGCGGCCGGCCTTCGCGCGCGACGCTGTCGATCGCAGAAGCCACGACATCCGCGCGCAGCACCATCCCCGCCCCGCCTCCGGCCGGCGTATCGTCGACCGAGCGATGCTTGTCGGTGGCGAAGTCGCGAATCTGGACCATCTCCAGCGACCAAAGCCCCTTGCGCAGGCCGCGTCCGGCAAGCGAGATGCCCAGCGGCCCGGGGAACATCTCCGGGTATAGCGTCACGACGGTAGCAGCGAAGGTCACAGCGTCCAGTTCTCGATTCTGAGGTCGGGGATGTCGGCGAAATCCCGTTCGTTGTTGGTAATCAGCGTCAGCCCGCCTGCCAGCGCCTGCGCCGCGATCAGCCGATCCAGCCGTGCGCGGCGGAACGGCAGCCCGGCATAGGCTTCGGCAGCGGCGGCGTCGAAAGGCAGTAGCAACACATCGCGCAAGAAGCCCTGGAGCGCCCGCTCCGCCTCGGGCGCGCGGATGCCGAGCCGGATTTCGGCATAGCTGATCGCCGAAACCGCAAGACTGCCCCGCCCCTGGGTTCGGACACGCGCATTTAACGGCGCCACCGAGCCCTGGAGCAGGTAGATGCAGATGTTGCTGTCGAGCAGAAAATGCGCATCAGCCATCGCGGCGCAGCTTGCGCAAGCCCCAGTCTAGTTCCCGATCCTCAATTTCCCGGTCTTCATCCGGTATCGGCTTCAACCAGGGAAGCGCGCCAATCCAGTCGGCGCCGATCTTCTCCTCGCCGTCCACCGGTTCCACCGAGAAGCCACGGCGTTCCTCGCGCAGCACCACCTCGGCGCCTTCCTTCAGGCCCAGCGCCTTGGGCAGGCGCAGCGCCAGCGAATTGCCCGACTTGAAAATCTTGGCGCGATATTCCTCGCCCACGCGTCGCCTCCGTATATACGTGCTGTATATACACGCCCCGCGAAACACAATCCGCTCAGAACCAGTCTTCGATCCGCAGCCCAGGCACCGCGCGGAAATCGCGGCCGTTATGGGTGACCAGCGTCGCATCGAGCGCCAGTGCATGAGCGGCGATCAGCCGATCCAGCCGCCCCCGCGCCGCGCGCGCCGTTGGAAAGGCGCGCGCGGCCGCCTCGTCGAAGGCGATCACCGGCACCTGGTCCAGCAGGACGTCCAGCGCAGCCAGCGCCCCCACCCTGCCGCGCGCAGCGCCATCGACCAGTTCGGCATGGCTGATGGCCGACATCGCGATCGCCCCCGGCGCTGCCGCGGCGAGCCGCCGGGCGACCGGCGCGCCGCCCCCACGCAGCAAGCGGATGCAGACACAGGTGTCGAGCAGGTATGTCGGAACGGCCATTGGTGCGGCGATAGCACCCGAATCGGGAACCTGTCCCCTCCCCACGCGCTGGCGCGCGATGGACGATTGCATCATCATCGGCGGCGGCCCGGCGGGGCTCACCGCCGCCATCTATCTCAGCCGCTACCATCTGAAGATCCGCCTGTTCGACTGCGGATCGAGCCGTGCCGCGCTGATCCCCTGCACGCATAACCATGCCGGCTATCCGGAGGGTGTTTCGGGCCTGGACCTGCTCGCTGCGATGCGCGCACAGGCGGAGAAATACGGCACGGTGCGCGAGGCAGCGAAAGTCACCGCGTTGCGCACGGTGGACGGCGGCTTCGCGGCACAGATCGGCGAACGCGAGGTGCGCGCGCGATCGGTGCTGCTGGCCACCGGCGTCGTCAATCATCGCCCGCCGATGCCCGATGGGCTGCACGACGCGGCCCTGGCGCAGGGGCGGATCCGCTACTGCCCGGTCTGCGACGGCTACGAAGTCACGGACAAGCGCGTGGCGGTCTACGGTACCGGCGAGCACGCCGCGCGCGAGGCGCTGTTCGTGCGCAGCTTCACCAGAGACGTGACGCTGATCGCCCCCGATGCTCATGATCTGCCGCCGGCCCAGCAGGCAGAACTCGACGCCGCCGGGATCGAGCGTATCGATGGCCCCGCACGCGATTGGGCGATCGAGGGGGAGGAACTGACCCTCTCCGCCGCCGGCGGGCGTTTCGCGTTCGACAGCCTCTACCCGGCGCTAGGCTCGCACATCCGTTCGGAACTGGCGGTACAGGCCGGCGCCCGTGCCGATCCGAGCGGCTGCCTAGAAGTCGACGATCACCAGCGCACCTCGCTCGCTGGCCTGTTCGCAGCGGGCGACGTCGCCAAGGGACTGGACCAGATCAGCCACGCCATGGGCGAAGCCGGCGTCGCCGCAACGACAATCCGCAACATGCTCAACGCCGAGGCGCCGCTTTGGCGCTAAAGGCTGCAGCGACGGATTGTGCGCGCCCCGGCCGGTTCCGGAGGTAGCTGCAGCCCTACCGAGCGCGCCAGCCGAACTTTTCCTCGGCCAGGAACCAGATCGGCAGTACGGAAACGCCGCCTGCGAGCCCCGCCGACAAGCTCAGCAGGACGAACACAACATTCCAGCCGGGCGCATGGATAGCGGCTCCGGATGGGAAAAAGGTGCGCCAGGCACCCGCCCCCGCCAGCATCGCCGGAAAAACGATAGTAGCGACCAGCCTGCCGGTATGCGCGAACCGCAAGCCAGCCGCTGCGATCCAGGCCAGGACCGCAGCCACAGATAGCACAAACCACCAGGCGACGATCACCATGGCGCGCCTATAGCAGGAAATTCGGCTTACTGCTCGACGAACGCGCTCGCCACGACGAGCTTGTCGGCATCCCAGTGCGGCACCGCCTCGGGCCGCATCGGCACCATGAAGCGCTTGCCGTCGGGGCGCTCGATTTCGATCACGTCGCCCGCGCCATAATCGTCGATCGCCACGACACGGCCGATCGCGCCACCTTCCTCGTCCATCACGGGCAGGTCGAGCAGGTCGACATGATAATATTCCCCCTCGCCCAGCGGCGGGAGGGCGGCGCGCGGCACCGTCAGTTCGGTGCCGCGCAGTGCCTCGGCGGCGTTGCGGTCGGCCACTTCGGCGAAGCGGGCGATCGTGCCGTTCGGCCCGCCGCGCACCGACTTGAGCGTCAGCGTGCCGCCGTTGAAGCTTTTATGCGCCGCCAGATCCTCGGCGAACACCTTCAGGCGCACCTCGCCGGCGATGCCGTGCGCGCCGATCACGGCGGCAAGCGTCACCGGGCGATCGCCGCGGTTCGAGGGAGCGGAAGATTCTGCCATGATCGGGAACAGCGACGCACAAGGCATCCCTCCCGTGCGTGACGGGAGGGAGGTTCAGCCTCAAGCCTCGGCAGCCTCTTCGGCCGGTGCGGCAGCGGCTTCCGCAGCGGCCTTGGCCTTCTCCGCACGCTCCTCGGCGCGCTCCTTGGCCTTCTCGCCCGGCTCGGCCTTCTTCGGGTTGTTGCGAGCCGGACGCTCCTTGATGCCGGCGACATCGAGGAAGCGCAGCACGCGATCGGTCGGCTGCGCGCCGACGCCCAGCCAGTACTTGGCGCGATCGCCGTCCAGCTTCACGCGCTCGGGCGAATCCTTGGCGAGCAGCGGGTTGTAGGTGCCGATCTTCTCGATGAACTTGCCGTCGCGGGGCGCGCGGGCGTCAGCAACGACGATCCGGTAGTACGGGCGCTTCTTGGAGCCGCCGCGCGACAGACGCATGGAGAGAGCCATTCTACTTCACTTCCTTCTTGAGATACGATTGAAACCGGTTGAACTAAATTACTTCTTCTTCAGCAAATTCTCGAAGCCCGGCGGCAACTTGGCGCCGCCCGGGAGACCAGGCAGGCCAGCGCCCACCTTGTCCATCATCTCGCCCATGTCGGCGCCGCCAAGGGCGTTGCCGATGCCGCCCATGCCGCCACCGGGACCGCCCTTGGCGAGCATGCCCATCATGCCCTTGATGCCGCCCATTTTCTTCAGGCGCTTCATCGCGGTCTGCATTTCCTGATGCATCTTGATGAGCTTGTTCACGTCCTGCACGGTCAGGCCGCTGCCCTTGGCGATGCGGATCTTGCGCTTGGCGTTGAGCAGTTCGGGCTTGGCGCGCTCCTTCGGCGTCATCGAACTGATGATCGCGTCCATGCGCAGCAGCACCTTATCGCCGCCGACCTGGTCGACCGCGGCCTGCGCCTTCTTCATGCCAGGGATCATCCCCGCCAGCGCGCCGATGCCGCCCATCTTGCGCATCTGCGCCAGCTGCGCGCGCAGGTCGTTCATGTCGAACTGGCCCTTGGCGAGCCGGTTCGCCATGCGCTCGGCATCTTCCTGATCGATCGCCGCGGCGGCCTTTTCGACCAGGCTGACGACGTCGCCCATGCCCAGGATGCGGCCGGCGACGCGCTTCGGATGGAAGGGCTCGATCGCGTCGAGCTTCTCGCCCATGCCGGCGAACTTGATCGGCTGGCCGGTGACGGCGCGCATCGACAGTGCGGCACCGCCGCGCGCATCGCCGTCCATGCGGGTCAGGATCACGCCGGTCAGCGGCACCTGCGCCGAGAAGTTGCTGGCGACGTTCACCGCGTCCTGACCGGTCAGCGAGTCGACGACGAGCAGGATTTCCTGGGGGCGCGAGATGTCGGCCACCGCCTTCATCTCATCCATCAGCGCCTGGTCGACGTGAAGACGGCCAGCGGTGTCGAGCATCAGCACGTCGAAGCCCTGGAGCTTCGCCGACTGGAGCGCACGGCGGGCAATATCGACCGGCTGCTGCCCCGCGACGATCGGCAGCGTCGCCACCTCGGTCTGCGTGCCGAGCACGGCCAACTGTTCCTGCGCGGCCGGACGGTTCACGTCCAGCGACGCCATCATCACCTTCTTGCCCTGCTTCTTCAGCAGCTTGGACAATTTGGCGGTGGTGGTGGTCTTGCCCGAACCCTGCAGACCGACGAGCATGATGACGGCGGGCGGGGTAACGTCGATCGCCAGTTCGGCGGTATCGGCGCCCAGCATGTCGACCAGGGCGTCGTGGACGATCTTGACGACCTGCTGACCCGGCGTAACCGAGCGCAGCACCTGCTGGCCCACGGCCTCTTCGGTTACCTTGTCGACGAATTCGCGGGCTACCGGCAGCGCGACGTCCGCTTCCAGGAGCGCCACGCGCACTTCGCGCATCGCGGTCCGGACATCGGCCTCGCTGAGCGCGCCACGCCCGCGCAGACGTTCGAAGACGCCGCCCAGCCGATCGCTCAAACTTTCGAACATGATGCCCAGATCACTCCAAATTCAGCCTCTGTCCCACCAAACGCAAAACACGCCGGCGGACGAAACCTCGTCGGCCGGCGTCACCCCTCGGGGTGGCAATGTCTTGCGTTCCCGGAGGAACGGTCTGATGCCCTTAGCGGCGACGCAGGTAAAACGCAACCTCTACGGGTTTAACCCGATCTACACGCTCGCCATGCGAAGCTGCCCGTTCGTCCGGTAAGGGGTATCCGAAAAATGAGGCGCGGGAGGAAGGACCGGCTGCACAGATGGCGGCAAGGGGCGACGTTCGCCTTCCCGGTGATCGGCATGGTCACCAGCCTGCTGTTCCTGACGCTTGGCGGCCTGATCGCTACCAGCGTCATGCGCTATCTCGCCGATGACGCCGCCGCTCCGGAGCCGGGGTTGATCGTCGCATTGTTGCTGAACATCGCGCTGCTGGTGATCGGATGGCGGCGGCGGCGGGATGCGTCGCTCGGCCTCGACGGGCGCTCGGCGAAGGGGCTGGCGCGTGCGGCGCCCCGCCTCCGCCGCCCGGCCGCCATCCTTGATCGGCAGAGCTTCCTCGATCAGGGTGCGACGATGCTGCTGCGTGCGCAGCGGCTGGAGAAATCGATGGCGGTGCTCGTGCTCGCCATCGAGCGGGATCGTGGCGCCGGCGACGCGCTGCTGCGGGCCGTGGCAGGGGAAATCGCCGCGACCATGCCGCCCCTCGCGCTCACCGCGCAGATCGCCGGCGATCGATTCGCCTGTGGCTTCCTGTTCGATCCCGATGCGCGCACGGCCGTCGATCGGGTCGCGGAACGGCTGATGCTCAGCCTGGCCCAGCCGTTCGAGATCGATGGGCACGAGGTGCAGATTCGCTGTACGCTCGGCGGCGCCCGCTCGAACCTCGAATGCGCGACAATGGAAGTGCTGCTGCAATCGGCGGAAGCGGCCATGGCCGTCGCCAGCAAGACGAACGGCAACCGGCTCGCCTGGTTCGACCGGGCGACCCAGGAGGCGCTCTGGCTCCGCCAGCAGCTGGAGAGCGCCTTGCCGATGGCGATCGCGCGCGAAGAGGTCGTTCCCTATTTCGAGCAGCAGGTGGATCTGTCGAGCGGACGGCTCGAGGGATTCGAAGTGCTCGCCCGCTGGCAACACCCGGTGCAGGGCATGATCGGCCCGGATGTCTTCATCGGGATCGCCGAAGAAAGAGGCCTGATCGCCGATCTGTCGCTCTCGATCATGGCCCAGGCTTTTCGCGCGGCACGCGACTGGGATCCCGGCCTGTCGCTGTCGGTGAACATCTCCCCCGTTCAGCTGCGCGACGCATGGCTGGCGCAGAAGATCATCAAGGTGCTGACCGAGACCGGCTTCCCGGCCAGCCGTCTGGAAGTGGAGATCACCGAAGGCGCGCTGTTCGATAATCTGCCGCTCACCCAATCCATTCTGGGTAGCCTGAAGAACCAGGGAATCCGGATCGCCCTCGACGATTTCGGCACGGGCTATTCCTCACTCGCGCATCTGCGTGCCCTGCCCTTCGATCGGATCAAGATCGATCGCAGCTTCGTCCAGCTGCTCAATCGCGATGCCGACTCGGCGGTGATCGTCAACGCCATCGTGCGCATGGGCGAAAGCCTGAACCTGCCGATCACTGCCGAAGGTGTCGAAGATCCGGCGATCGCGGCGCGGCTGCTGGCACTGGGCTGCGCCAAGGCGCAGGGCTGGCATTTCGGCCGTCCGCTTTCGATCGCTGGCGCGCGCCGGATGCTCGCGGAGCGGCGGCTGATCCAGCAGCCCGGTCCGCCGCTGCCGGGCGAGCCGCCTACCAGCCAGCGCCGGGCTGGCTGAGATACTCGAGTTCCTCGGGCGTCGAAATGCGGCAGAGCGCCGCATTTCGGCCGGGGAAGCGGCCGAAGCGCCGAAACACGTCGGCGTGATCGCGCGCATAGGCCAGCGGTTCCTCCAGCCCGAGTGCCTCGAAACAGCGCAGGCTCAGCGCCTGGAACTCGGCGTCCTCCGCATGTTCGAACGGCAGATACAGGAACTGGCGCTGCTCGTCCGTCATTCCGGTATCCCAGCCGCGTTCCAGCGCGTGACAGGCCAGCCGTCTGGCAAGCGCATCGCCGGCAAATGCTTCCGCCTTGCCGCGGTGGATATTCCGCGAAAACTGGTCGAGCAGGATGATTGCGGCGAGCAGCGTATCGGGCGCCTCGTCCCAGCCTTCGGCATCGGTGGCAAGCACGGCGTCGCGATCGGCACCGAACAGGTCGGCAATCTCCTGATCTACGCTCGCCGAGGCGGAAAACCATTGTTCGGGCATCAGCGCATCGAACCAGAAGGCAAGCACCTCGCGGGCCTTCTCGTGGACTTCTCGGGTCGGCGCTCTTAGATCGCTGGCCAATGTCCGTCTCCTCGCCTCTCATCCTTAACATGGGTTGCCGGTTGAACCTAGCCGAAGGTGAGTCGATCCGTGCGCTGCTGACGGGGCGTGACGCGATCGTGGTGAACAGCTGCGCCGTGACCAACGAAGCGGTGAAACAGACGCGCCAGGCGATCCGCCGGGCGCGGCGCGAACGGCCGGAGGCAGAGCTGGTCGTCACCGGCTGCGCGGCGCAGATCGACCCTGCCGCCTTTGCCGCGATGCCCGAGGTGGACCGGGTGATCGGCAATGCCGAGAAGCTGCTGCCGGAGGCCTGGGCCTCGGAGGCGAAGGTGCAGGTGCAGGATATCCTGGCCGTCCGCGAAACCGCGCCGCATCTGGCCGCCAGCTTCTCCACCCATGCCCGTGCCTTTGTGGAAGTGCAGAATGGCTGCGACCATCGCTGCACCTTCTGCGCCATCCCCTTTGGGCGCGGCAACAGCCGCTCGGTGCCCGCCGGGGCGGTGATCGATCGGATCGCGATGCTTGCCGAGGCGCATCGCGAGGTGGTGCTGACCGGCGTCGATCTCACCAGCTATGGCCATGATCTGCCGGGCAGTCCGGCGCTCGGCTCGCTGGTGGAGCGCATCCTGCGCCATGTGCCCGGGCTCCAGCGGCTGCGGCTCTCCTCGCTCGACGGGATCGAAGTCGACGACCGGCTGTTCGCGCTGCTCACCCAGGAGCCGCGCGTGATGCCGCACGTCCATCTGTCGCTCCAGGCCGGCGACGACATGATCCTCAAGCGGATGAAGCGCCGCCACAGCCGCGCGCAATCGGTGGATCTGGCGGATCGCCTGCGCGCTGCCCGCCCCGAAATTGCGATCGGTGCCGATCTGATCGCCGGCTTTCCGACCGAAGATGAGACGATGTTCGCCAACACGCTGGCCCTGATCGCCGATTGCGGCGTGGTGCATGCCCATATCTTCCCCTATAGCCCGCGCGCTGGCACGCCGGCCGCGCGCATGCCGCAGGTGGCGCCCGCCGCGATCCGCGATCGTGCCGCCCGGCTGCGCGCAGCGGCGGCCGAGCAGCGGGCACACTGGCTGCAGGGGCTGGTCGGCAGCCGCCAGCAGGTGCTGGTCGAGCGCCCGGGCGACCGCGGCCATGCAGAGAATTTCGCCGAGGTGCGGCTTGCCGCCCCTCGGCAGACTGGAGAAACGGTGAACGTGACGATTGCACGCGTCGAAGACGGAAAGCTGGCCGCATGAGCGGGCCCAGCTGGCATGAAAAGCTGCTCGGCGGCTTTCGCAAGACGTCGGATCGGCTGCTCGGCAACCTCGCCGGCCTGTCGCTCGCCCGGCTGGACGAGGCCACGCTGGACGAGATCGAGGAGGCACTGATCGCCTCGGACCTCGGCCCCGCCACCGCAGCCAAGGTGCGCGCGCGGCTCGCCGAAGGGCAGTTCGAACGCAACATGGAAGAACTCGGCATTCGGCTGATCGTCGCCGAGGAGGTGGCGAAGGTGCTGGAGCCGGTGGCCAAGCCGCTCGAGATCGAGGCGTTCCCGCGCCCGCAGGTGATTCTTGTGATCGGGGTAAACGGGTCGGGCAAGACGACGACGATCGCCAAGCTCGCCAACCAGCTGCTCGAGCAGGATTACAGCGTGATGCTGGCGGCCGGCGATACCTTCCGCGCCGCCGCGATCGGCCAGCTGCGCACTTGGGCCGAGCGGATCGGCGTGCCGATCGTCTCGGGCGCCGAGGGCGGCGATGCCGCCGGCATCGTCTTCGAAGCGGTGAAGCGGGCGACCGAGATCGGCACCGACGTGCTGATCGTCGACACCGCCGGCCGCCTGCAGAACAAGCGCGAACTAATGGACGAGCTGGCCAAGGTCCGCCGTGTGCTCGGCCGCCTCAATCCCGCCGCCCCGCACGACGTGGTGCTGGTGCTCGACGCGACCACCGGCCAGAACGCGCTCAACCAGATCGAGGTGTTCAAGGAAGTGGCGGGCGTCACCGGCCTGGTCATGACCAAGCTGGACGGCACCGCGCGCGGCGGCGTGCTGGTGGCCGCGGCCGAGAAATACGGCCTGCCCATCCACGCGATCGGCGTTGGCGAGAAGGTGGACGATCTCCGCCCGTTCGACGCACAGGAAGTCGCGCGCATCATCGCCGGCGTGGAGGCATTGGCCCATGGTTGAATCCGCCCCCCGCCCCCAGGCCTCCGCCGGCCTGCGGATGACGCTGGACTATGGTCCGCTGATCGTCTTCTTCCTCGTCAACAGCCTCGCACCGGGCATGCAGATCGAACGCATTCTCACGGCGACGATGGCGTTCATGGTCGCGATGGCGGTGGCAATCGCCGTTTCCTGGCTGAAGACCCGGCATGTCTCGCCGATGCTGTGGATCACCGGCGTGCTGGTGCTCGTGTTCGGCGGGCTGACGCTCTATTATCACGACCGGACCTTCATCCAGATCAAGCCGACGATCGTGTATGCCATGTTCGCGGTGATTCTGGGCTATGGCCTCGTCACCAACAAGCCGCTGCTCCAGACGATGCTGGAGGCCGCCTATCCCGGCCTCAGCGCCAAGGGCTGGCGCCTGTTGACGATCAACTGGACGATCTTCTTCGTAGCGATGGCGGTCCTCAACGAAGGCATGCGCCACACGCTCGACTGGGACAAATGGGTGACGTTCAAGACCTGGGTCGTGATCCCGCTCACGCTCGTCTTCGCGATCGCCAACATCCCTATGCTGCTCCGCCACGGCCTGCAGCTCGAAAAGCCCGAGGACGCCCCGCTCCCGCCGGAGGGCTGACACGAAAAAGGGGCGCCGGACAGCCCGTCCGACGCCCCTTCTTTCTGGCGCGAAGGCCTCAGCCCTGCTGGTCGGCGCGGCTCGCACCTTCGCCGTCGAGATTCTGGGCGACGAAGTCCCAGTTCACCAGCTTGGTCAGGATGGTGTCGACGAACGACGGACGCGCGTTGCGATAGTCGATATAATAGGCGTGTTCCCACACGTCGATCGTGAACAGCGGCTTCACGCCGTGCGCCACGGGCGAGTCGCCGTCATGGAACGAGGTGACCTTCAGCGTGTCGCCGTCGAGCACCAGCCAGCCCCAGCCGCTGGCGAAGTGGCCGACCGATTCCGCCTTCAGCTTCTCGAGCAGGGCCTCGTGGCTGCCGAAGTCGCGGGTGATCATCTCCGCGAGCTTGCCGGTCGGCGCCGCATAGTTCGGCGTCAGGCACTGCCAGAAGAAGCTGTGGTTCCAGATCTGCGAGCTGTTGTTGAACAGGCCCTTGTTGCCCTTGTCCTTGGCATAGGCGATCACGTCCGTCAGCTTCGCGCCGGCCAGCTCGGGAATGTCGGCAACCAGCTTGTTGCAATTGTCGACATACGCCTTGTGGTGCTTGCCGTGGTGGAAATCGAAGGTCTCGGCCGACATGTGCGGCGCGAGAGCATCCTTGGCATAGGGAAGTTCGGGGAGTTCGAAGGCCATGTCTTCCTCCTGTTTGGGGGTTGGGAAGGATTGTCGTGCGCCCGCCTAACGCATGGGAGGGGCCAGCGCCGCAACATTTTTTGTTTCGCCCCTGATCGAATACGGCGATCTGTGTGGCGGATTTGGCGCCGAGCTCAGGCGAACAGTCGCGTCATCGCGCGCTCCAGCAACAGCAGCTGCCACAGCAGGGCGCCGTGGTTCGCTCGTCCCGCGCGATGATCGTCGGCGAGTTGTGACATCATGCGCAGGTCGAACCAGCCCGTCTGCATAAGAAGGGACGAGCGCGCGATATCTCCCGCCGCCCCCGCCAATGCCGTGCGAAGCCACGCGTCGAGCGGCGCAACCCCCGCGCTGCTCGGCCGGCGTAGCACGGCGCGCGGCAGCCAGGGGTCTAGCGCCCTGCGCAGCAGCCAGCGCCCCTGGCCGCGGCTGCGCAGCGCTTCCGGCAGGGTGGCGACGAATTCCACCAGCGTGTGGTCGAGAAGCGGAGCCCGCGCCTCCAGGCCCGCGGCCATGCTCGTGCGATCGAGCTGGGCCAGCCGGCTGCCCGGCAGCCAAAGCTTGATGTCGGCATATCGCGCGCGATCGAGCGCGCTGCGCGCCGGCGCCGCCCGCAGCGCCCTAGCGTAGAGCGCTTCGGCACGCTCCCCCTCCAGCGCCTGGCGCGCCGCATCGCTGAACAGGCGCGTACGCAGGTCGGCTCGCGTCACCATCGTCATCCGGGCATAGGCGTCCGCGCCATCCATCGCCAATGCCTCCAGCATAGGCCGAAGCCGGAGCGGCTGGGGGGGCGCGTCGCCATCGGGATAGATCTGCGCGACGGCGCCGAACAGCCGCGCCCGCAAATCGGCCGGCAACAGGCCGCGCACGCGATCCTGCCGGGCAAAGTCGCGGGCGCGACACTGCCCCGCCAGCACGGCCGCCGCGCCTTCGCCCGACAGCGCAACCGTCATGCTCTCGCGGGCCAGCGCGGACAGCGCATAGGCAGCCGGCGCCGAAGCATCCGCGAGCGGCTCGTCAAAGGCGCTCGCCAGCACCTCGAGCATCTGCGCGGGGTCGAGTTCGGCCGAGTTGCTGCGATGACGGGTGGCGAACCGTCTCGCAATCGCTTGCGCCCGCGATTCCCCGTCCACGCCTTCCTCGATCGTGCAGCTCTGCACCGCCGCCTTGCTGGCATCGGCCATCAGCGCGACCAGGCCGGCGCTCTCGATGCTGCCGGTCAGCAGCGCACCGCTCGGCACCTCCGATGCCATGCGAAGCCGCACCGCGCCGCGCAGCCGCTCGAGCAGCTCGGCCTTCAGGTCGCGCGTGCGGCCGGGGGCGCGGCGGGAAAAGTCGATGTCCCACCAGCGCACCGGCGGCGGCACCGGGCGGCCGCGCTGCACCAGCAGGAAGTGCCCGGCCGCCAGCTTCTCGACCCCTGCGACCAGGCAGTGCGCGTCCGGCACATATCCGAGCCCGATATAGGCCTCCACCGCTCCGATATCGGCAGCGCGACGCAGCATCGGGTGGGCAAGCAGGCCCTTCAGTTCGGAAGCGAAGGCGATCGCGCCATCGGCGAGTTCGGCGATGTGGAGCGGCTTTTCCCCCAGGCGATCGCGCGCCAGGAACAGGCTTTGCCGATCGGCGTCGTACAGCGCGAACGCGAACGCACCGTTCAGCCGCGGCAGCATCTCCGGTCCCCAAACGCGCCAGCCGTGGAGCAGCACCTCGACATCGCTTTCGCTGGTGAAGCATGCGCCCCGCGCTTCCAGTTCGGCGCGCACCGCCCGGAAGTTGTAGATCGCGCCGTCCAGCACCACCGCCAGCCGTTGATCGGGCAGCGCCATGGGCTGCACACCACCGGCCACATCGATGGTCGCCAGCCGCCGGTGGCCCAGCCCGACGCCGGCGACACACCAAACGCCCGATCCGTCTCGGCCACGATGGGCGATCGCCTCGCGCATCGCCACGATCCGCGCCGGATCGATCGGTTTGGCCATGCCCGGATAGAACATCCCCACGATGCCGGACATCAGAGGATCGCGCCCGTCGCACGAAGATGCACGCACGCCCGGCGCAGCAAACCCTGAATCTTCCCCATCGACATTGCGACGGCCGCTACCAAGCGTTTCCGCGATGCGCCACCCCACAGCGCCGCCACTGCGCCCCGACGGCACCGGGGCGCGGCGAGAGACGCGGAAATCTGCCGTCAGCGCAGGGCGTCGCGCAACGCCTGCAGGCTGATGCTGCGGCGCTCCTCGTCCTGCTCCACCCATTCCACCAGCACCGCCAGCACCTGCCGCAGCGCATCCTGCTGGCCGCGAAGCCTTGCTTCCAGTTCGGCCACCCGTTCCGCCAGCAGCGCCATGTCCATGCCGCCGCCGGTCGGGCTCGTATCGGCGGGCGGCAGTGCCTCGGGAACGAAATCAAGCGCCTCGCCCGCGCCGTCGACTTCGATGTCCGCGATCGCGGCCGCCACGTCGGGCGCGCCAAAGGTATCGATACGCACGCTCGCCCCGTGCAGCAGCAGCCGATCCGCCACCAGGTTCAGCCGTCGCGCAACGCCGCCGGACCAGCGGTGCAAGGCTGCGCACGCCTCGCTGGTGAAGCGCGGACGGCCGTGTCCGCCGGCACAGTGCAGGCGATGGCGCAGATAGGGGGCGACCTCCTCGATCTCGATCGCGCCGAGATGTGCCGTGGCAATCACGCCATCGCGCCGCCGCGCGCTTTCCGCATCCTCCACCAAGCGTAGCAGGTGCGGCTCGCCGAACAGGAACAGCCGGAAAAGCGCACCGGCTTCCAGCGTGGAAAGGTGCCGCAGCACATGCCAGCAATCCTCGGACAGCAATTGGGCGTCATCCACCAGCAGCAGGATGCGGCCGCCGCCGGCCATCGCGGCTCGCGCATGATGATCGATCGCGGACAGCGCAGCGGCCTGCGAGATGCCCTGAAGATCCACGCCGAGCGCCTGCCCCACCACCTGCCCCACCAGCCGTATCAGGTCCTCCGCCCGCAAATCCTTGGAGGTGATCTGGAGCAGGCGATGATCTTGTCCATCGATGTCGCCCGCCAGGCGACGCAGCAGGATCGTCTTGCCGACGCCGGCCGCGCCGGTGACGACAACGTCCCCCTGCCCCCGGCCAAGCGCATGGCGCAGACAGGTCATCGCCGTGCCATGGGCTACCGTCTCGAACCAGAAGCGCGGATCGGGTGCGGGCTGAAAGGGGCGTGCGCGCAACCCGTAATAGTCGTCCTGCATCGCGCCCGCCTCCGCTCAGATGCCCGCCAGCACTTCGCGAACGGGCGGGTGGCCCAGAAAAGCCTGCGGGCTTGCCGTCGCGCCATACGCTCCCGACGCGAAGATCGCGATCAGATCGCCGACCTCGGCACGCGGCAGGGCCACGCGATCCGCGAGCCGATCAAGCGGAGTGCATAGCGGGCCGACGATGCTGACCACTTCTTCCGCGGCGTCCTGCATTCGATGCGCAACTGCCACCGGATAGTTGCGGCGGACGACCGTTCCGAAATTGCCCGTGGCCGCGAGGTGATGGTGCAATCCACCGTCGACGACCAGGAAGGTCTCGCCCTGGCTCTGTTTGCGATCGATCACCCGCGCCAGATAGATGCCGGCCTCGCCCACCAGCCAGCGCCCCAGTTCAATGGCGAATTGCGTATCCAACCCCTGCAATACCGGCGCCAACGCGGCACCCACTGCCTCCACGTCGAGTGGAACGTCGCCCGGGAAATAGGGGATGCCGAACCCGCCGCCGAGATTGACCAGGGGCGGCACCGCGCCGGCTTCGTCCGCCAGCCGCGCGGCGAGCGCGACCGTTGCCGCCTGCATCTCGATCACCGCATCGGCGGAAAGCGCCTGCGAGCCGGCATAGATGTGGAAACCCCGCCAGTCCGCGCCCGCCGCGCGAATCCGCCGCACCAGCGACGGCACGCGCGCCGCGTCCACGCCGAACGGCGAGGCCCTGCCGCCCATCTTCATCCCCGATCCGCGCAGCTCGAAATCGGGGTTCACCCGCACCGCCAGGCGGGGTGCGATGCCCAGCCCGTCGCCGATCGCCAGCGCGCGTTCGCCTTCGCTTTCCGATTCCAGGTTCAGCGTCACGCCCGCCACGATCGCCTCCGCCAGTTCGGCGTCGCGCTTGCCCGGCCCGGCAAAGCTGATCGTGTCCGCCGGCTTTGCCGCCAGTGCACGCGCCATTTCGCCGGCCGAGGCGACGTCGATGCCGTCCACCAGCGGCGCCATCGCGGCGATCAGCGGGGGGAAGGGGTTGGCCTTGATCGCATAATGGAGCGCCAGCTGCGGCGGCATCGCCGCGCGGAAACGGGCGATCCGCGCCGCGATGGCGGCGCCGTCGTACAGATACAGCGGCGTATCGGGCGCCGCCCATGCGGCGGCGTCGCGACCCGCGATCGTCAGGGTCGACTGGCGCGCATAGGCCGCGGGGATCGGGCCGATCGGCTTCGCGTTCATAGCACCTCCGCCTTCAATCCCGCGCGATCCAGCTTGCCATTGGCGTTGCGCGGCAGGCTCTCGCGCCAAACATAGTGTGCCGGTTGCTGAAAGCTCGGCAATTCGCGTCGCAGACGTTGGCGTAGCGCCGCCTCGGTGCTGCCGTCGCCCCGCGCGACGACCAGGATCGCCTGCCCCAGGCGCGGATCGGGGACGCCGAAGGCAACGGCCTCCTGCGTCTCGCCGCCGGCGAGCACGGCTTCCTCGATCTCGGTGGGGCTGATGCGATTGCCCGAGGATTTGATCATCTCGTCGTCACGCCCGACGAAGCGCAGCAGCCCGTCCGCATCCTCGGCCACGGTGTCGCCGGACCAGACGGCCATGCCGCCATAGGTCGAATGCTCGGGGGCCAGCCGGAACCGGCGCTCGGTGCGCTCCGGATCCTGCCAATAGCCCTTCGCCACCAGCGGTCCGGCATGGACCAGTTCGCCTTGCCGCGCCTTGCGCCCCTCGGCATCCACGACCAGGATTTCGGCGAACGGAATGGCGCGACCGATCGAATCCGGGTGCGCATCGATCAGGGCGGGGTCGAGATAGGTCGATCGAAACGCCTCGGTCAGCCCATACATCGCGAACAGCTCGGCGGCCGGGAACCTGCTCCGCAGCGCCCGCACCAGCGCGGGTGTCAGCGCCCCGCCGGAATTGGTCAGCCGCCGCAGCCGCGCCGCGGTGTCCGCGGGCCACTCGGCTTCCAGCAGCTGCACCCATAGCGGGGGCACCCCGGCGAGCGTGGTGATGGCGAACCGCTCCACGGCCTTCACGACATCGCGCGCGGTCAGATAGTCGAGCGGCACCACCGATGCGCCAGCCGCCCAGCTGGAGAACAGCTGGTTCTGGCCGTAATCGAAGCTGAGCGGCAGGACGCCCAGCACCCGGTCGTCCGGCGCGATCTTCAGATAGTGCGCGACGCTGATCGCGCCGAGCCACAGATTGGCGTGCGACAGCATCACGCCCTTGGGCCGGCCCGTCGATCCGGAGGTGTAGAGGATGGCCGCCAGCGCATCCGGATCGCCGGAGGAAGGCGGCATGGCGTCGCTTCCCGCCAGTTCCTCCTCGGTTATCACCGTGCAGCCGGTGGGCACGTCTCCGGGCTCCAGCGCCGCCAGCCGCGCGGCTTGGGTGACGAGCAGCCGGGCGCCGCTGTCCGCCAGGATATGTGCCACCTGCGCGCGCTTCAGCATCGGGTTGATCGGCACATGCACCAGCCCGGCGCGCGGCACGGCGAGCGGCAACAGGCAGGCCGCTCGGCTTTTGGGCAGCCAGCTGGCCACCCGCTCGCCCGTCGCCCAGCCCCGCGCGGCGATGCCGTGAGCGATTGTTCCCACTGCCGTTTCCAGCGCGTCGAAGCGCATCGTGCCGGCCTTGTCTGCCAGCGCAATGGCGTCCGGCGCGCCGCGCAGTGGCAGTGCGTCTATAAGATGGGGGGCAGGGTCCAGCGCGATCATGCCGCCACCCATAGTCTTGGCAGCGCCGCCGCCAAGCCTTACGGAAGCGCAAAAATCTTGCAGGGGATCCCCATTGCGGCCTGAAGGCATGCCCGAAGTCGAAAATACCGTGCGCGGCGTGCTGCGCGACGTGTTGGGTCTGAGCGAGGATCGCGTCGCCGCGTTCGATGCGGAGACGCCGCTGTTCGGCGCGCTGCCCGAACTCGATTCGCTTGCCGTCGCCGGAGTGCTCACCGAGATGGAGGATCGCCTGGGCATCCTGATCGAGGACGACGAAGTTGACGGTGAAATTCTCGAAAGTTTTGGCGCCCTCACCCACTTCGCCTCCCAAAAGGCGTTGGGGTGATCGAACCCTATGACTGGGCTGGTGGCCGCGAAGCGATGCTGCGCTTCGGGCCCGGCAGCGGTCCGGTCGTCGTGGCGGCGCTGCCGCTATTTGAAGAAGCGAACCGCACCCGCGCGTTCGTGGTTGCCATTTTGCGGGCACTTGCCGATCGGGGCATCGCCGGCGTCCTTCCCGAACTGCCGGGCACGGGCGACAGCCTGATCCCCACCGATCGCATCGCGATCTCCGATCTGCGTGCTGGTTTTGCCGCCGCGGCGCGCACGGCCGGCAAGCGCGCTTACTCGCTGGCGGTGCGCAGCGGCGCCTTGCTCGACGGGACCGTGATGATCCGTCGCCGCTGGCATTTCGCGCCCCAGACCGGGCCGGAACTCCTTCGCGCACTGCACCGGATGCACCGCATCGACGGTATGCCGGGCTATGGCGGCCATCGCCTGCCGGAAAGCTTCCTGGAGGAGCTGCCGGAATGCCATCTCGAGCCCGCTCGCACGGTCCGGCTGGATACGGACATGCGGCCGTCCGATCACAGCGTGCCGGGCAGGCCGCTATGGCGGCTGCCGGAGCCAACAAACGATTTGACCCTCGCGGAGTTGCTGGCGGCCGATATCGCGGCCTGGGTGCAAGCGTGCGAAGCCTAGTCGCGTTTCCCTGCTTGGGAGAGATGCTGGTGGGAGCGCTGGATGCTGCCTCCGGTCAGGCGGGGCTGCTCATCGTTTCAGGCGGGAACGAGGTGCGCGCGGGGCCACATCGCAGCATGGCGCTGCTCGCCCACCGCATCGCCGCGGCCGGCTTCCCGGTATTTCGATTCGATCGGCGCGGCGTGGGCGATTCGAGCGGCATCAACCAGGGCTTTGAAAACAGCGGCGAAGATATCGCCGCGGCTACCAAGATTTTTCGGCAGGAAGCATCGCTCGCCCGCGTCGTCGCCTTCGGCAACGGCGATGGAGCGACCGCGCTGGCGCTATTCCACGCTCAGGCCCGGATCGATTCGTTGCTGCTGGCGAATCCGGTCACGAAAAGCGGGATCGACGCAGCGGCGCCGGAGACGGCGGATCAGGGGGATTCTCGCGGCTGGATGCGGCAAGTGATCGGCAGGATCAGCGGGCGGCGGGCCGATAGCGAGTCCACGCTGGTCGCTCGGCTCGCAGAAGCGCTAACCGACGCGAAGATACCGATCACTCTACTGCTGGCGACACGCGATCCGGTCGGCGCGCTCTTCGCCGATCTGCTGCACCGCCCCGCCTTCGCCGCGTTGAGCACGCGCGTCCGACGCAAACAGTTTAATACCGATAGCCACAGCTTTGCCGGCAGTGCCGACAAAGCCTGGCTGTACGAGCGTATCCTCGAAGCGCTCGCCGAATAGTCCTATTCGGCGGCTTGGGCGATCGTCTCGAAATCCGCTTCGGCCAGGAATCGTTCGGCATCCAGCGCCGCCATGCAGCCTGTGCCGGCCGCGGTGATCGCCTGACGATAATGCTTATCCATCACGTCGCCGCAGGCGAATACGCCCGGCACGTTGGTGCGGGTCGTCCCCTTTTCGACTTCGATATAGCCATCAGCGTCGAGCGTGATGTGGCCGCGGAACAGTTCGGTGGCCGGATGGTGCCCGATCGCAACGAAGCCGCCGTCCACGTCGATGGTCGACAGCGCGCCCGTCACCGTGTCCTTCAGTTCGATCGCGACGAGACCTTCCGGCTGCCCACCGCCGATGAACCGCACGACCTGCTTGTTCCACAGCACGTTGATGCGCTCGTTCGCGTGCAGGCGCTCCTGCAGGATCTTTTCGGCGCGGAGGCTGTCGCGGCGGTGGATCAGCGTCACGTCATGGCTGTGGTTGGTCAGATACAGCGCTTCCTCGACCGCGGTATTGCCGCCGCCGATCACCGCCACCTTCTTGCCGCGGAAGAAAAAGCCGTCGCATGTCGCGCAGGCGCTGACGCCCTTGCCCTTCAAGAGTTCTTCCGAGTCTAGGCCCAGCCACCGGGCCTGCGCGCCGGTGGCGATCACCAGCGTGTCGCCCAGATAGACCGTGCCGCTGTCGCCCACCATTCGGAACGGCCGCTGGCTCACATCGACCTCGACGATCGTGTCCCACATCATCTGCGCGCCGACATGCTCCGCTTGCGCCTGCATCTCCTGCATCAGCCAGGGGCCCTGGATCACTTCGCGAAAGCCGGGATAATTCTCGACATCGGTGGTCGTGGTCAGTTGGCCGCCGGGCTGGATGCCCTGCACCACGATCGGGGCCAGGCCCGCGCGAGCGCCGTAAATAGCCGCCGAAAGGCCGGCAGGGCCGGAGCCGAGGATCAACATGCGAGTGGAATGGGTAGCGGTCATGAATGCTTTCCGTCGAATCTTTCGGTGCCGCTTCTAGGGAAAGGGTACCGTCGGAAGCAACATGGCGTCGCGGGAATGTCGCGCAACGCCGTGCCGGAACAAGAAAGCTGCTACACCATCAAGGGAAACTTCGCGGGTCAGCGAAGGACCAGCAGCACCACACCCGACCAGAACACGATTGTGCCTACCGCCATGATCAGCAAGCTTCCCGACGCCGCAGGATCAACACCACGCCCCTCAACCTGCTCGGGCGGCAACTCATACAATGCACGCATTCACGGCGCTCCGTTTCAGACGACCTCTCTCCGGTTCTTCTTATAACGTGTTCGGAACCGGTGACTCTTCCGGGAATATGCTTAACGCGCCGATACGGGCCTGCATAGATGCCCCTCGGTACGCTTTTGTATTTTAGTGTGGATGGTAGCGGAGGAGGGACTTGAACCCCCGACCCCAGGATTATGATTCCCGTGCTCTAACCAACTGAGCTACTCCGCCCTACCAAGGCGACCCGTTCGGGCGAGGGGGCCACATAGGTCCAGCTTTTCGAGCGGTCAAGCGTACATGTTACGCGAATGCAATTCCCACGGGCCGCCACGATACCACCAGCTCGCTAGGCCCGTGATTTCCACGCTTCGCGGCTGGAAATCGCGCGACAGCGCGGCCATCAGAGCCTTGGCGAGTACCGGCGTGACCTTGTTCTGCACGGTCACATGGGGGCGCCATCGCCCGGCATCCTGCAGCGTCAACAGGCCCGCAAAGGCCTGCACAAGCCCTTCCCGAATCACCACTAGGTCGGGCGAATCGATTCGGTAGGCCACGCCGCGGCCCAGCGACATCAGCCCGCCGACCGTCGCGCGGGGTGCCCGCACCCCGCGTGTCTCCTGCGCCAGCCGATGCTTCAACTCTTCCGCCACTGACGGCGGAAGATTATGAAACAGCGTCAGGTGCGCGTCGAGCTGGTTCCGCTCGGGCGGGAAATGGGTGCGGCGAAGCGAATCGAACCACGCCTGGTCCGCCTTGCCGAACAGCGCGGTGACGATCAGCGGGGCCGGCGCCCCGCTCAAATTTCGACCTGGCTTCCCAGCTCGACCACGCGGTTGGTGGGCAGGCGGAAAAACTCCATCGCGCTTTCGGCGTTGCGCAGCATCCAGGCGAACAGCTTTTCGCGCCAGATCATCATGCCCGGCCGCGAGGAAGGCAGCAGCGTCTGACGGGCTAGGAAGAAGCTCGTTTCCATCATCTTGAACTCGGCCCCGCACGCGCTGGCGGATTTCAGCGCCGTCGGCACGTCCGCTTCCTGCATGAACCCGTAATAGAGGATCATGCGGTGGAAGCCCTTGCCGAGATCCTCCACCACCATGCGCTTCTCTTCCGGCACATAGGGGACGTCGCTGATCTTCACGGTCAGCAGGATTACGCGGTCGTGCAGCACCTTGTTGTGCTTCAGGTTGTGGAGCAGCGCATGCGGCACGCCGTCGGGCGTCGAGGTCATGAACACCGCGGTGCCGCGCACGCGCGTGGCGGCATTGGCAGCCGATTCGATAAAGATCTGGATCGGCATCGCGCTCTCGCGCAGCCGTGCGATCATCAGCTTGCGCCCCTTCGCCCAAGTGGTGAGCAGCGTGAAGATGAGGAAGCCCACCATCAGCGGGAACCACCCGCCATCGGGCACCTTGGTGAGGTTCGCCGCGAAATAGGCGAGGTCGACGGTGAAGAACAGCAGCAGCAGCGGGACCGCGTAGCGCTTCTTCCAGTGCCACAGGTTGAACAGCACCACCGCCAGCAGGCAGTTGTCGATCAGCATCGCCCCGGTGACCGCAATGCCATAGGCCGCCGTCAGGTTGGACGAGGTCTGGAAGGTGAGAACCAGCAGGATCACCATCACCATCAGCGCCCAATTGATGATCGGGATATAGATCTGCCCCGCCGTGGCCGCGCTGGTATGATCGATCCGCAAACGCGGCACGAAGCCAAGCTGGATCGCCTGCTGCGTGACCGAGAAGGCGCCGGAGATCACCGCCTGCGACGCGATGATCGCCGCGGCGGTGGCCAGCCCCACCAGCGGCAGCCGCAGGGCTTCGGGTGCGAGCAGGTAGAAGGGGCTACGCAACGCCTCCGCATCGCGGATCAGCAATGCCCCCTGCCCCATATAGTTCATCATCAGCGCTGGCAGCACGAACCACAGCCACGAAACGCGAATCGGCTTGCGGCCGAAATGGCCCATATCGGCGTAGAGCGCCTCGGCGCCCGTCACCGCCAGCACGATCGAACCCAGCGCGAGGAATCCGCGCAGCGGATCGAGCGTGAAGAACTGCACCGCATGGTGCGGCGAGAATGCCTGCAGGATGTACGGCGTCTGCACCATGCTGATCACGCCCAGCGTGGCGATGACGAGGAAATAGAGCATCATCACCGGGCCGAAGAACGTGCCGACCCGCGCGGTTCCGGTCCGCTGGATGGAGAACAGCAGCACCAGGATCACGACTGCGATCGGCACCACCAACCGATGGAAGGCGGGCGCGGCCACGGCCAGCCCTTCGACTGCGGACAGCACGGACACCGCCGGCGTGATCATGGAGTCGCCGTAGAACAACGCCGTGGCGAACACGCCTAGCAACACGATGCCTTGCGTCCAGCGCCGTTGCCCACCACGCCCGGAAATCAGCGCCAGCAGCGCCAGGCTGCCGCCTTCGCCCTTGTTGTCGGCCCGCATGATGATGGTGACGTATTTCAGCGTCACCACCGCCATCATCGACCAGAACATCAGGCTGATCGCGCCCAGCACGTGGGGCGTATCAAGCGGCAGTTCGTGATGCTCGTTCGCGAAAGTCTCGCGGAACGCGTAGAGCGGGCTGGTACCGATATCGCCGAAGACGATGCCGATGGCACCGATGGCGAGCTTCCACGTCGGGTCCTGGCCGTGGCCATGCCCTTCGTGCGGTTCCGAATCGGGGGGGAGCGCGGCAGCGTCTCCAGTCACGGCGGGGGTCACCGCCGTGGCAAACGCTGAAGGAGGCGAACCGAGCTGGCCATAGAGACCTGTGTTCTCGTCATCATCAGGATGCGGGCCGTTAGCATGTGCAACATGCCCTATCAACAACGGTGTAAGGGCCACGAGACGCGCGACCGGCATGTGCGTTCCAAAACGGGCACAACTTCGTCATGAATCGGCGAACAAAGCATCGGCTTCGCCCCGCGTCGGCACCTCGCGGAGCACGAAACTGCTGTTGATCGTCACGACTCCGGGCAGGCGGCCCAGCTTTTCGCGGTGCAGCCGCTCATAATCGTCCAGATCCCGGCACAGGATCTTTAGCCGGTAATCCTGTCCGCCGGAGACGAGCGCGCATTCAACCACACCGTCGATTCGCCCCACCGCCGCTTCGAACTGGGCGAGATCCTCCTCCACCTGGGTTCCCAGCGTGATATCCACCAGCGCCGTCACTCGGAAGCCGAGCGTGCGATGGCCGAGGCGTGCGCCATAACCTCGGATCAGGCCATTCGCCTCCAGCGCCTGGATCCTGCGAGTACAGGCAGACTGCGACAGCCCCACTGCGGCTGCCACCTGGCTGACGGGTGCACGCGCATCGGCGGCAAGCGACTTGAGAATTGCTGTGTCGATTCGGTCCATCACGCATGAACCTCGTGTTTTCTCCGCCTCCACACAAGATCCATGCACCAAAGCCCATATCACAGGCCGATCTTTGCAGGGATTCGTGCCGGCCTTCCGCGCTAGCATGGAGGCATCAGGACTTAGGAGAGTTCCCATGCGCATCGGCGTTCCCAAGGAAATCAAGAACCACGAATATCGCGTCGGCCTGACGCCAGCCTCGGTCGCAGAGTTAGTGCACGCCGGCCATCAGGTGCTGGTGGAGACCCGCGCCGGTATGGGCATCGATTTCGACGACTCGGCCTACACCGCCGTCGGCGCGCAAATAGCCCCCGACGCAGCGACCGTTTTCGCGCAATCCGACATGATCGTGAAGGTGAAGGAGCCGCAGCAGCAGGAAATCGCCCTGCTCGAGCCGCGCCACCTGCTCTTCACCTATCTCCACCTTGCTGCCGACAAGCCACAGGCGGAAGGGCTCATCAAGTCCGGCGCGACCTGCATCGCCTACGAGACGGTGACGTCGAACTCGGGCGCCCTCCCCCTGCTGAAGCCCATGAGCGAAGTCGCCGGACGCATGTCGGTCCAGGTCGCCTCGCACTATCTCGAGAAGGAACAGGGCGGTCGCGGCGAACTGCTCGGCGGCGTGCCGGGCGTGGCGCCCTGCAAGGTCGCGATCCTTGGCGGCGGCGTCTCGGGCATCAACGCCGCGCAGATGGCGACGGGCCAGCGTGCCGACGTGACGATCTACGACATCAGCAACGAGCGCCTTGCCGAGCTGGACATGCATTTCGGCAGCCAGATCAAGACCGCCTATGCCAGCAAGGCGGCGATCGCCGAGGCGGTGAAGACAGCGCAGGTGGTGATCGGCGCGGTGCTCGTGCCGGGCGCGGCGGCACCGAAGCTTGTCACCCGCGACATGCTGAAGACGATGATGCGCGGATCGGTGCTGGTGGACATCGCGATCGATCAGGGCGGATGTTTCGAGACGAGCCGCCCGACGACGCATGACGACCCCGTCTTCGAAGTCGACGGCGTGATCCATTATTGCGTGGCGAACATGCCGGGCGCGGTCGCGCGTACCTCGGCCTTCGCACTCAACAACGCAACGCTGCCGTTCGTGCTGAAGCTGGCCAATCGCGGCGCCGAAGCTGCGATGCGAGCGGACCGACACCTCGCCAACGGCCTGAATGTTTCGGCGGGCAAGATCCGCCACCAAGCCGTGGCGGAAGCGCTCGACCTGCCGTTCGAAGCCTGGGTGGCCTAACGACGTTCCGCGCCTCGCCCGGTTCACGCGGGCGAGGCGTTCCGGCTTCAGGCCGCCTTGGCCTGGCTGTCTGGAAGATACTCCACAAGATTGCCCAACTGCACGCGCGGCGAACGCAGCCGCGGATCGGCCATGGCGGCAAGGAACGCCTGGTGCTGGGGATGATCGGGCAGGAACACCGCCTTGGCCGCATATTGCTGCGGCGAGAAGGTGCCCCAGTTGGTGACCTTGCCGAAATAGATGCTGGTGGCGTTCAGCGAGTCGGCGAGCGCCACGCCCTCGCCCATTTCGTGGAAGTTCTCCGTTTGCACCGTGAAGCTGAGCGAAAGCCGTTCGATCAGGCCCTGCGCCAAGAGATCGCCGGCAAAGCGGAGGTTCTGCTGCATCACTTCCCAGCGCGCCCCGCGGCGAAGCAGTTCGTGCGTTTCCTTCGAAGCGCCGTCGATGCTGATCTGAAGCGCGAAAACCCGGCGATGCAGCGCGGGGAACCGCTCCCATTCGCGGGGGGTGAACAGCATGGCATTCGTCATGATCCGAAACCGCAGGTCCGGATATTCGTCTGGCGTCAGCCGCTCCATCAGCCGGCGGAAATTCTTGCTGGCGAAGGGGTCGCCAGATCCCGTGATGAACACGGTCTTGGCATCGCGCAGCATCGGCAGGATCGCCCGCTCCTGCATCGCGTCATAGCGCTGCCGAGTCGCCTCGTCGGCGGCGATCTTGCTCGTGCGGCAGCTGGGGCACGATAGGTTGCACGTCAGGTCATAGGCGAGGTTCACGTCTTCCGGCCCCGCCGCCATCACGGTTTCCTGCTCAGCGATCAGGCTGGCGAGGCCCGGCCAACGGCTCGCTACCTCTTCCTTGGTCGGCAGCGTGCCGGCTTGAATCGCGGGACAAGCCATCTTGTTACAGTGGCGGTAGCTGCCGTCATGGATGCTGGCGCGAACCGCCTGCGCTGCCTGCGAATTCCACACGTCTTGCCACTCGGCGCCGCTCAGGTCGCCGGCGGACTTGTCGAGCCAGCTTGCACAGCACTGATGGGTACTCCGTTCGAGCACGTGCAGTTCTAGGAAGGGCTTGGTGCAGAACCGGCCTTCCAGCTGATACTTTGGGTTCTCCGGATCGGCCATGCCGTGAACGTGGAACAGCGCGCCCTGGGCCAGTACTGAGTTATTCTGCACGGTGGCCAGGTGAGTCAGTCGGGCCAGCGCCTGATCAAGCTGGCCCTCATGCGCATCGCACATCGCCAACACAGTCTCCAACGCGATCGCCACGGGCATGGCGATTTGTACGGTTCCGCTCGCCGCTTTGGCATGGCTGTTGCGCACGACGCGGGAAAACATCGGCAACGCTGCCAGGAACTGCGGGAACGCCGACCAGATTTCCGGCCGGTCATCCGGCTTCAGAAGGTCCTCCAGCATGATCCACAACATGTCCTCAGCCTTGGCATAGGCGGCGTGGTCGGCTTCATTAAGGCCGTTCTTTAGGAAATCGGCGGCCTTGCCAGTGGCGATGTGCATTGTCGGGACCCTGTATCCGCGGAGACGAGCGGCGCACGCACGCAGGCGGCACCGATCTTAATATAGACGGATACTAGTTGGTTAGCGGGCGCGCCCTGCATTCTCCGCCGATGCGGCGGTCGCTGCAGCCTCGGCAAGGCTGGGATCGAGCGTGAGCATCGCCTTCACCATGTCGTCGCGGTAGCTGGCGTCTTTGGGCACGCGCTGCAGCGCTTCGCCCCAGGCGTTGCGGGCGGCGCTGATGTCACCGCTTCGTGCCAGGGCAATGCCCAGGAAAAAGGGCGGACCGGGGTGGCTCGGGCCGAGTTTCGCCGCCTTGTCGAATGCGAAGCGTGCCGCCGGCGAAAGCTGATCGCCATCCTGTTCGGCCAGCGCCACCCCTAGCCAAGACCAGAGGCCGACATCGTTCGGCGCCTTGCGCACGGCGCCGAGCATCACCGCTGCCGCATGACGCGGTGCACCGGCGCGGATCATGCCGTCGGCCGCCATGAAGTAGCTAAAATCGAAATTGAACCGACCGAACATCGCCTCGCGCACGGCGATCACGTCTTGGTCGAGCGGCCGTGCGTTCGTCGCGCCCTGGGCCGGCTGCCCGGCAAGGCCCGGCCGTCCCTGCCACGCATATCCGGCGGCGGCCAGCATCACCGCCATCGCCGGCAGCGTCCAAAGTCTCCGTGGGAAGCGAATGAATAGCAATAGCGCCCCGCCGAGCAGCGCGAATCCGCCGAAAACCAGCCACCCGGTCATGCGGCAGTCCGCCGGAACAGGCGGCGCGCGATCAACAGGCCGATCCCGAGGAGCGCCAGCGGTGCGATCCAGAGCGGCGCCGTCACCCAGCTGAGCGGCGGATCGTAGCTCACATAGTCGCCGTAGCGATCGATCAGCCAGGCGCGGACCTGCGTCGGCCGTTCCCCCGCGGCGATGCGCTGGCGGACCAGCGCCCGCATCTCGCCCGCCATCTCCGCATCGCTGTCGGCGATCGACTGCCCCTGACAGACCAGGCAGCGCAGCGTCTCCATCAGCGCCTTGGCCTTTGCCTCCTGGGCCGGATCGGCCAGCTGCGTGTAGGCCAGTTGCGACGGCGGCAGGCTGGAATCGGCATGCGCCGCACCTGCGATCAGCAGCAGGGCGAGCGCCGCGCGCTTCACTTCGCCTTCTCCAGCGCCGCCAGCAGCTTTGCCACGTCCTCGGCGCGCACGTCGCCGATATGCTGATCGACGATCACGCCGCGCGAGTCGATAACGAAGGTCTCGGGTACGCCCGAGGAGCCGAGCGACAGCTGCGCGCGCATCGCCCGATCGTCGCCGATCCGGGCATAGGGATCGCCGTTGCGCGCCAGGAAGGCCTGCACGTCGGCAGTCGTATCGCGCACGGCGATCGCGTCGATCGGCACGCCCGCCTGCTTCAACTTCATCAGCTGCGGCGCCTCGGCCACGCATGGGATGCACCAGCTGGCGAACACATTGAGCAGGCGCGGCTTGCCGCCCGCCTGACGAGCGGTGTCGATGCCGTCCTTGTTCGGCAAAATCGGCGGCAGGCGGAGCGCCGGCACCGGCTTGCCCACCATCGCCGATCGTACCAGATGGTCGCTCGGCTCGATCAGCCCGTTCACGACCAGCGCGAACACGATCGCGAACAGCGCCAGCGGCAACCAGATCAGCAGCTTCTTCATGCCCATGCTTCCTCGCGCGCGGCGCGCATCCTGCCGCGGAGCCGTCCGATCAGAGCAATCAGCCCGCCCAACGCAATCAGCCCGCCGCCACCCCAGATCCAGGTGACGAACGGCTTCCACCACAGCCGCAACTGCCATCGTCCGGTACCATCGGCCGCGCCCAATACAGTATAGATCTGCCCATCCCACAAGGTAGCGATCGCCGCCTCGCTCGTATTGGTGGGCGGGCTGGCGAAGAAACGCTGCTGCGGCACAAGCTCGAACGGCTTGCCGGCGCCGCGCTGCAGCTGCAGCCGCGCCTCCATCGCCGACCAGTTGGTGCCGATCGCAGGCCGCACCTCGACCAGCGTCACCCGAAACGGGCCGACGGTCAGGTTGTCGCCCACTGCCACGGCGGCGAGTCGCTCCTGCTTGAACAGCGTGTCCGCCGCCATGCCTGCCACGCTCATCGCAATGCCGAGATGCGCGATCACCATGCCCCAGATCGGCAGCGGCGTGCGGCGTAGCTTGCGCTTCCACAATGGCGCGATGCTGGCCGCTGCGAGCCCGAAGGCCAGCGCCAGCGCCAGCACGGCGATCAGCGATCCGCCGCCGGCAAGCGCGAAAAACAGGGCGAACGCGACGCCCGCCACCGCCACGGGCACGGTCAGCCGTGACAGCAGCGCCTGCGCCGTATCGCGTCGCCAGCGCAGCAGCGGCCCCGCCGCGGTGCCGACGATCAGCAACAGCGCGATCGGCACCGCCGCCTTCTCGAAGAAGGGCGCGCCGATCGAAAGCTGCACGCCCATCGCCTGCGCGGCGAGCGGATAGAGCGTACCGATCAGCACGACGCCCAGGATGACGCTGAGCAACAGGTTGTTGAACACCAGCGCCGCCTCGCGGCTGACCAGTTGGAAGGTGGCCCCTTGCGTCACGGTACCCACCCGCAGGCCGAACAGCGCCAGCGCACCCCCGATGTAAATGCCGAGCAGCGCCAGAAGGAAACTCCCGCGCGTGGGATCGACGGCGAAGGCATGGACGCTGACCAGAATGCCCGATCGCACCAGGAAGGTGCCGACCATGGACATCGAGAAAGCAACCACCGCCAGCATCAGCGTCCAGGCCCGCAACCCGTCACGCGTTGCCAGCACGTTGACCGAATGGAGCAGCGCCGTCGCCGCCAGCCAAGGCATCAGCGAGGCATTCTCCACCGGATCCCAGAACCACCAGCCACCCCAGCCGAGCTCGTAATAGGCCCAGTAGCTGCCTGCGGTGATGCCGATCGTCAGGAAGATCCAGGCGCCGAGCACCCAGGGCCGCATCGCCTTCGCGAACGCGGGCCCCACGTCGCGCATCACCAGCGCTGCCACGGCAAAGCTGAACGCGACCGACAGACCGACATAGCCGAGGTACAGCGTGGGGGGATGAAAGGCGAGGCCGGGATCCTGGAGCAGCGGGTTGAGCCCCTGCCCGTCCGTGGGCGCCGGGCTCAGCCGCGCAAAGGGGTTCGAGGCGAAGGCCAGAAAGGCATAGAAGCCGATCGCGATCCCCGCCTGCGCCGCCAAGGTCGCCGCCAGCGTGCCTGCCGCCAGCCGCCGCTCGGCCAGCGCCACGCCCGCGCCGGCCACTGCAAGCACGGTCACCCACAGCAGCATCGAACCTTCGTGGTTCCCCCAGGCGCCGGCGACCTTGTACAGCATCGGCTTCTGCGAATGGCTGTTCTGCGCGACCAGCAGCACCGACATGTCGGACCGCACGAACAGCCAGATCAGGATCAGAAATGCGGCGGAGGCGAACAGCGCCTGAGCAAGCGCCATTGCGCGCACGCCGGCAAGCATCGCCCCGTCATCGCGCGCCCGCGCCGCGCCCGTGCCCAGCATCAGCTGCGCAACGGCAAAGGCGGTGGCGAGCCACAACGCGCCGAGTCCGGCTTCGGCGATCATGGTTCCAGCGACTCGCTCTTGTGCATCTTTCCCGCCATCTGCGGCGGCATGTAGCGTTCGTCGTGCTTGGCGAGCAGATTGTCTGCGGCAAAGCTGCCGTCGGGCTGGAATCGCCCTTCGGCGACGACGCCCGACCCTTCGCGGAACAGGTCCGGCGTCACGCCGCGGAAGCGCACCGGCACCACCGCCTTGCCGTCGGTCACGGCGAAGCGGATCGAGATGCCGTCCGCCGCCCGCACGAGCGATCCTGTCTGGACCATGCCGCCCAGCCGCACCGCCTTGCCCAGCGGCAGCGGCTTGCCCGCCACGTCGCCGGGCGCATAGAAGAACGCGGCTTGATCCTTGAGCGCCGAAAGCGCGAGCAGCGCCGCCCCGACGATCGCCGCGACGGCGAGCAGGCCCAGTGTCAGTCGCTGATGCTTGGCCCTCACCGGCGGCGCCCCACTGCATCGGCCATCGCCTCGGCGCGGCGCATCGCCAGCCAACTCGCCAGCGCGAGGCCGCCCGTACCTAAACCGACAAGCGCATAGGCCGCCGTCACGAACCACCAGTGATTCATTGCGCCGTCATCCTCCGCAACCGCGCTTCCAGCTTCTGCCGCGCCAGCAGCGCCCGCATGCGCATCAGCACCATCGCGCCGAACAGCAGCGAGAAGCCCGAAAGCGTGAACCAGAGCGGCCACAGCATCGAGGAATCGATGGTGCTGCGGGTCAGGCCGATGCTTTCCCCCTGGTGCAACGTGTTCCACCAGATCACCGAATAGCGAATGATCGGCAGCAGCACCGTACCTGCCACGCCGAAAAGCGCCGGAATGCGGCCGTCGCCGCTCCGCTCGGCATCGGCACGTGCCAGCGCGATCCAGGCGATATAGATGAAGAACAGCAGCAGCATGCTGGTCAGCCGCCCGTCCCATTCCCACCAGGTTCCCCAGGTGGGTCGACCCCAGATCGATCCGGTCGCCAGGCACAAGGCGGCAAAAACGGCGCCCACCGGGGCCATTGCCCGTGCCGCCACGATCGCCAGCGGATGCCGCCAGATCAGATAGCTGAGGCACGCCAGGGCCAGGCCGCTCCAACCGCCCATGCCCAGCCACGCGGTGGGCACATGGATGTAGAGGATGCGGACGCTGTCCTTCTGCAGATAGTCGGCCGGTGTCTGCGTCAGCCCGGCCCATGCGCCGAACAGCGTCAGCGCCAGCCCGATCCAGAACAGAGCCGGCGTCAGCGGCCGGGCGATCTTGAGGAAGCGCGCCGGATTGGCGAGGGCGTGAAGCATCGGCACGCGCGTGGATTAGCCGGATTTCTCACCCGATTCCAAGCAGGGATTACACGCAGTGTACGCACCGCGCGCATAGGGTTGCAAACTCGCGCAGGCTTCGCTACCCGGCCCCCGTCATCTGGGGAGTAGCCACCGGCGCATAGCGCCGTGCGCCCGCGTCAACATACTTGGTCGAGAGGCCATGGCGCAGGCGGAGCCGATCGCGGCTCAGGCGAGACCAATGGCGTCGTATCTCCGCTCATGCCGGGCGGGGAGATTCGATGTCGTTGGATTCGCGTTCCGCCCGGCCCTGGAGACGTTCTTGGAAGCCCTGCTCACCTCTACCGTTGTGGTGGCGCTCGCGGAAATCGGCGACAAGACCCAGCTGCTCGCCATCCTGCTGGCGACTCGGTTCAAGCGGCCAGTGCCGATCATCTGCGGCATCTTCGCGGCGACCATCGCCAATCATTTCCTCGCGGCGCTGGTCGGAGCGGAGGTCGCCGGGCTGCTCGACAGCATCTGGTTCCGCTACGCCATTGCCGCGTCGTTCGTGGCGATGGGTCTGTGGACGCTGGTCCCGGACAAACTGGACGAGGACGATGCGCCGAAGCCCGCCCGTTTCGGCGCGTTCGTTACCACCGCCATCGCCTTCTTCCTGGTAGAAATGGGCGACAAGACCCAGATCGCCACGGTGGCGCTGGGCGCCCGCTTCCACGCGGTGCTGCCGGTAACGGCGGGTACGACTCTGGGAATGATGCTTGCCAACGTGCCGGCGGTGTTCCTCGGCAAGGCGGTAATCGAGCGCGTACCGCTGACAACCGTGCACCGGATTGCCGCCGCACTATTCGTCGTGATCGGCCTGTGGCTCGCGGCGCAGACGGCGGGCTGGCTGTAATGGCAAAAGACCCTCCCCAGCCAGGGGAGGGTCCTTGGATCAGCGCCCGATCAGGCGCTGGGCGATGCGGTCGGCCACTTCGCTGGCGGGGTCACCGGTCGCGGCGCTTTCGTCCCAAACCTGGTCCAGGCGCACGGGGATCTTTTCAACCCGCGCGTCGACCTCGGAGCGGTCGCCCTGCCCCAGATATTCGAGCGCGACGTTGATGATGCCGCCGGCGTTGATCACATAATCCGGCGCATACACGATCCCGCGCGCGTGCAGGCGGTGGCCATCCTCGCGCGTGGCGAGCTGATTGTTCGCGCCGCCCGCGACAACACGCACCTTCAGCGCCTCGATCGACTGTTCGGTCAGGATCGCACCCAAAGCGCAGGGGCTGAGGATATCGGCATCCTGAGTCAGGATCGCATCGGCGTCGATCGCGTCCGCGCCCAGTTCGGCGGCCAGCGCCTTGGCACGATCGGCATGCACGTCCGCCAGCGTCAGCTTGGCCCCATCCGCTGCCAGCAGCCGCGCAAGCCCGCCGCCGACCGAACCGACGCCCTGGATCGCAACCCGAACGCCAGCCATCGAATCGACGCCCAGCCCGCGCTTCGCCGCCGCCTTGACGCCGAGATACACGCCGCGCGCCGTCACTGGGCCCGGATCGCCACCGGCGCTGCCCGCCGCCACCGGCAGGCCCGAGACATGGCGCGTCTGCGTCGCGACGACCTTCATGCGAGCTTCGGACATGCCGACATCCTCGGCGGTCACATAACGGCCGTTCAGCGATTCGACCGCGCGGCCAAATGCCTCGAGCTGCGCCTGGGTGACTTCGGCACCCGGCTTGTCGGCAAGGATCACGCCTTTGCCGCCACCCATCGGCAGATCGGCCATCGCGTTCTTGTAGCTCATGCCGCGCGAGAGGCGCAGCGCGTCGGTAATCGCGGCGCGGTGATCGGCATAATGCCAGAAACGCACGCCGCCGGCTGCCGCGCCCAGCGCCGTCGAGTGCACCGCGACGATGGCGCTAAGGCCCGACGCCCGATCCGAGAAGAGGTGAACGCCCTCGTGGTCGTCGAAATCGGGAAAGCCCCAGTCGGTGATCATGGATGGATCCGCGCTGTGAGAAAATGGGGCGACCAACGGGAATTGAACCCGCAACCTCTGGTACCACAAACCAGCGCTCTAACCGATTGAGCTATGGTCGCCGTGAAGGAGTGCGCGCTTAGCCGGGTCCGCGCCCGAGCGCAAGATCATTACACGCCTTATCCGCGCGAAATCCTAACCGCTTCCTCCGGCGTCGTCACGCCCGTTCTTGCCAGGGTGCGGGCAGCCGACCCTAGATTGGGCATCTGGATGAAGGCATGGCGCGCCAGGATAGCCGCGTCTCCACCATCGTTCACCAGCCGCCGAATCGTCGCGTCGCCGCGAATTCCCTCGAATACCGCCGTCTGCCCCGAAAACCCGGTGCCGCTACAAGCGCCGCAGCCCGCGGGGGCATAGACGATCGCGCCGGGATCGAACCCCAGCAGCGCCGATACCGAACCGCTGGCCTGGACCGGCTCGCGGCACGTGCCGCACAGCCGCTGCACGAGTCGCTGCGCCAGCACCATGCTCATCGTTGAGGCGAGCTGGAACGCGTCGATCCGCCAGTTGCGCATCTGCTGGATGGCGGCCACCGCGCTCGGCGCTTCGATGCCGGCGATCACCAGACGCCCCGCCTGCGCGGCCGCCATCGCCGCCGCTGCCACGGCGCGATCCTCGATCGAATCGATCATCAGCACATCGATGTCCTGGACAATCGCCGCGATGATCGAGTCGGCGACGGCGGCGCATCGCGAATCGATCACGGTTACGCCGGCGGACGGCGGCACGGGATTGGGAGCGATGGCAAGCAGCGGCCGGGTCCGGCTAGCGGCGATGCTGGCCAGCATATGGAGCGTGGCACCGCGGCCGTTGTTCGCAGGCGAAGCGACCAGGATCAGGCCAGAATCGGCAAGTGCGGTCCGCACCTCCTGCGCCAGCGCGCTGCCGATCCCCAGCGCCTCCAGCCCGCGATGGCCGGATTGCATCGGCGGCCGCCGCAGCACCATGCGATGGCCATGCAGCACCGGCAGCAGCGACACTTCCAAGGCCTGCCCTCGCCAGGGCAGACCCCCCTGGGTCGGCGACTGTCCTGGAGCGCCCATGTCCGCCTCCTGCGTCACCCGCTCGACCAGCAGGCGGGCCTGTTCGGTGGAAAGCTGGCGATAGGGATGCAGCAGCCCGCCGGTACGAAACGCCAGTTCCGCGTGTTCCTCGCCGGGGTCGCAATGCAGATGCGAGGCATCGAGCCGCATCGCCTCGTCGAGCAGTTGCTCCAGCAGCCGCGCGACAGCCTGATCCTCGGTATGCGGCCGCCCCGCGCCGCCCGCGCGTGCCTTGTCCATCTCGATCGTCACCTGCACCGTCCCCTGCCCCGCCGCCGGACCGCGCTAGGAAAGCGCCATTTCCGTGGCGCGTCTTTTTTGTGACAGTTCCGCGGCACGCTGGCACCGCCGGGTCGGATTTGGCAGAAGCGCGGCATGCAGTCAGACGTCCCCCTCCCCGCTACTCTGGGCAGCGGCCACCCTTCCGAGCCCATCGTCGAGCGCCTGCAGCGCCACCCTGGCATTCAGCGCGTTCCCAGCCCAAAATTGACGTTGTTTGTGCTGCGCAACTTTCTGGAAGCTGACCATTGCCGACAGCTGATCGATCGGATCGACCGCGATCGTCGCCCCTCGACGCTGGCCAATGCCGGCAGCGACTATGCTTTCCGTACCAGCGAAACCTGCGATCTGCCGGCGGAGGATCCGCTGGTCTCCACGCTGAAGCAGCGCATCGTCGCTCTCACCGGACTGCACCCGGATCATGGCGAGCCGATGCAGGGTCAGCGCTACGAAATCGGGCAGGAGTTCAAGGCGCACACCGATTATTTCGAGCCGAACACCGCAGACTTTGATCAATATTGCAGCATCGCGGGCCAGCGCACCTGGACGGTAATGCTGTATCTGAACGAAGTGGAGGCCGGCGGCGCTACGCGGTTCAAGGCGATCGACAAGACCGTCCAGCCCGAAACCGGCAAGCTGCTCGCCTGGAACAATCTGCGGCCCGACGGCACGGTGAATCCGGCGACCATCCACCACGCGATGAAGGTGCGTGCCGGCACCAAATACGTCATCACCCAGTGGTTCCGCCAACGCCCCTGGGGCTGATCGGCGGCAGATACGAAAACACCCCGGAAGTCTCCACTTCCGGGGTGTTTTGCGTGGTGCATCGCGCCGCGATCAGAAGGTGGTGCTAAGGCCCACGCTGACCACCCGTCCGCGGATATAGCGGTTGGTGTAGACGACGTTGCCGTTCTCGAACGTCTGACGCTCGTTGAACCGCGTCCGCGTAAGGTTCCGGCCCTCCAGCTTCAGTTCGAACGCCGCGCCGCCGATCTCGAACCCCTGACGGGCGACGATGTCGAACTGGATGCCGGGTCGCTCCACCACGTCGGGCTGGAAGCCCGTACCCGACAGGTTCGACGGACCACGGTTGGTCACGCGGTCGCTGGCATAGTTGAACAGGAAGGTCAGCTGCGAAAGCCGCGTCGTGTCCTCCAGGCTGAGCTGCAGATTGACCAGGTGGTCGGACTGGCCGGTCAGCGGCGCGCCATCGCGGAACTGCAGCGAAGCCGGGCCGAACCCGGCGGCGCACGTGCCGATCGTCTGATTGAGCACGTTCGGCACGCAGCCGTCGTCGGCCGTGATCTCCGAATGGGTGTAGGTGTAGTTCGCGATCGCGGTGATGCGGCGCGTTGCGAAGAAGGCGCTGTTCAGCCCGCGCAGCGGGATATACTTCTGCACTTCGACTTCGCCGCCATACAGCGTCGCCTTGGGCAGATTGGTGAAGCCGGTCTGCAGGCGATCGTCCGAACCGGTGTAGAAGCCCACCTGCTCGATCGGGTTCAGGATCCGCTTGTAGAAGCCGGCCGCCGTGAACCGCTGTTCGCGCGCGAAGAACCATTCGTAACGCGCCTCGAAATTGTCGAGCTTCGAATCCTGCAGCAACGGATTGCCGAAGAACAGGCGATCCGATTCCGGATCGCGGAACTGCTGCGGCGCCAGCTCGCGGAACTGCGGGCGCGAGATGGTTTTGGAGTAGCTGCCGCGCAGCTGCATGTCCGGGGCGAAGTTCCAGGTCAGCGTCAGCGCCGGCAGCCAATAGTCGTTGTCGAGTCGCGTGGTCGTCGTGTTGACGGGCGTGACGAACTCCTTCGCCGTTTCGTAGCGAACGCCGGCAACCGCACGCACGCCTTCGATCGCATCGGTTTCGGCCTGCAGATAGCCGGCATGGATGCGCAGACCCGCATCATAGGCATAGGCGCCCAGCGGCGTGCTGAACTGCAACTGGATGGTGCACGCACCCGTGCCGACCTGCGGGCAGGCGTTGTTCACCACATCCGGGCTCAGCAGATAGTCCGGCCGCAGCAGGTTGTACGGATAGCCCGGCGCGGTGCCGCCGCCGACGCTCGTCTGATAGTTGAACTGAAGCCGCTGCGAAAAGCGCTGCGTGTCCGAGAAATAATAGCCGCTGGAAAGCGTGAGCGGGATCGCGTCGGGCAACGCATAGGAAAGGTCCGCCTGGCCGGTCCACAGGTTTTCGTTCAGGTCGGAGAAGATGATCGACGCGAACGGCGTGAAGCGCTGCGTCACCTGATAGGCGCCGTCGCACTGGAAGCCGGTCGCACCGTTGCCGCCGTCATAGGTGATCGGCTGGCCGGTGGTGGTGCGGTTCGAGCAGAGATAGTCGAACTGGCGCTCATAGGGCGCGTTGCGCTTGGAGTTGGCATAGGCGCCGCGAACGTCGAGCTTCACGCCGGTGAACGGGCGGAACTCGCCGACCAGCTGCGTTTCGAACAGCTCGCGCTGGAACCAGTTGGTGTTCTGCTGGAAGCGCAGGCCGCTGGCGTTGTTGTACACTTCGGCCGCCGAACCGCGGGCCTGCTTCAGCACGTCGCGGATATAGACGTTGGTGAGCCGCACGGTGTTCTCGCCGAACGAATAGCCAAGGCCGAGCAGCGCGTTGCCGACGATCCGGTTATCGGTCAGCAGCGTGCGGAAATCGTTGCGCAGGTCGCCGTTGGTGTTGACGCTGTCCTGCTGGGTGATGAGGCGCGTGCGCCAGGTGTTGCTGTACCCCACCGAGGCAACCAAGCCGATCTGATCGGAACCGATGTCGAGCGCACCACCGCCGCTGATCTCCGCCGACCAGTTGGCCGGGAGCTGGGCATTGCTCTGCAGCAGCGTGGTCGAAGCATTCGAAAGCTGCAGCACCTGTTCGGCAGGGATGATACCCGATCCGGTGGTCGCGTTGCGGATGAAGTCGGGGACCCGGCGGGTACCGTCGTCGAAGCCCAGCCAGTCGGTCTTGCCGCCGAAATAGGTGTAGCCCAGTTCGCTGGTGGTCATGTCGTCGGCCGCAAGCGATCCGCCGAAATGCAGGAAATCCTTTTTCGGGATCGCCGTGGTGGTGAGATTGATGACACCGCCGCCGAACTCGCCCGGATAATTGACCGAATAGGTCTTCTGGACCAGCGCCGAACCGACGATCGTGGTGGGGAAGATGTCGAGCGGCACCGAACGGCGCAGCGGCTCCGGGCTGGGCAGCGGCGAACCGTTCAGCAGCGACGAGGAATAACGATCGCCCAGGCCGCGGACATAGACGAAGCCGCCGCCCACGACGCTGAGGCCGGTCACGCGGCTCAGCGCGCCGGCGATATCGCCTTCGCCGGTACGCGCGATATCTTCGGTCGACAGCACCGACACGATCTGCGGCGTCGAGCGGACAACGTTGGGGATGAAACGGCCGGTAACGACGATATCCTGCGGGACCGAGGAGTCGAACCCAGGTGCGGAAACCTCCACCTCCTGCTGCGCGTCCTGCGCCTGGGGCGCATCCGTGGTTGCAGGGCTGACGGTGCTCGGTGCGGGCGCCGGCGTGCCGGTGCTCTGGGCAAGCGCGGCCGCGGGCACGAGCTGGGACGTCAGAAGAAGAAGCGTGGCATAGGCGTGGCGTCGCTGCATGGCCGTGTCATCCAGTCAGAAGTAAGTGCATGCCGGGGTGGTGGCTGCCACCACCCCGGCAAGGGTTCGCTTCGATCTGCGGCCTTAGCGGCCGTTGCAGGCGAAGAAGACCGAGGTGAACACCGGCGGACCCTGATCCTGCAGCGCGTCGTTCTTCGCACGGATGGTCGAACGATCGGTCGCGCTCGTCTCGCCGGCGACATGGTTGACGCAGGCGACGCCCGACACCGTCTTCACGATGCCGTTGATGAAGGTCATGTCCGCACCACCGCGCAGGCGGATCGCCGCCGGCGCATTCGCCGTCTGGAGGAAGGTGAAGTTGGCGTAGCGGCCCCAGGTGCGCGGCAGCAGATCTTCGGCGTTGTTGGAGTCGATCTCGGTCGAGAACGAGTCCGCCGTCGCGCCCGAAACCTTCTGCGAAGCGATCATGAACTGCATGAACCCGCGCCAGCCATTGTCGACGTCGAAGCCGTCATCGTCCGCGCCGGTCACCGCGATATACTTGATGTTCGATGCGCCGCCGAAGATCTCGATGCCATCGTCGGCCGAGTTGTGGCTCTGGATATGATCGAGCACGGTGGCCGAACCCACGCCGCCCAGCGTCAGGCCCTGCAGTTCGTTGCCGTCGGAGATGGCGATGCCGGAAAAGCGGATCTGCACATAGGACATCTGGCCACTATTGTCGGCATCGTTCGTGCCGCCATAGAAGCGCCCGGTCACGCCTTCGATCGCCTGCTGGCACGGCGTGGGGTTGCTGCCGCCGGTGCCGGTGGCGCAAACTGCGGTGCGCGCACGGCCGAGCAGGATGATGCCGCCCCACTGGCCCTGGGTGGCATCGCTCACGCCGTTGCTGGTCAGGTTCTGCTGCGAGGTGAAGACGATCGGCGCGTCGCGCGTACCCACTGCCTGGATCTTCGAACCGCGGTTGACGAGCAGCAGGTCGTTGGTCGCCTCGCTCGAATCCGCGGCGATCACCACGCCGGCGGCGATGGTGAGCGTCACGCCCGCCGCGCCCGTTGCACCCAGATCCGTGCCGACTTCCGTCTGGCCGCGCAGGCGATAGAAGACGCCGGCAATCTTCGGCAGCGACAGATCGGTCGTGATCGTGGTCGGCAGGCGGCACGCGCGGAACGTGGCGACCAGGCCGTCATCGGTCGTGCCGGCCGGGCAGGCTGCGGTCGAACCGCCGGTGCCGATGGCGGGAACGGCGGTGCAGGCTGCGCCGGTGCCACCGAAGTTCCCGCTGGTCGAGTTGCAGGTCCACTGCTGGAACGCGGTGTCGGTCGGGCCATTCAGCGCACCGACATAGTTGGTGCTGGTGAAGAAGCTGCCCAGCGACGAGGGATCGGTCGCCGTGGTCAGCGAAGTCGCCGTCGCCGGGAACAGGCCGCTGATGTTGGCGCTGGTGCCATTGACATTATTGTTGCTGCCGCCGTTCACCAGCGTGAGCTGCTCATCCGACGTGATGGTGATGCCGTTGACGGTGGTCTGCGCCGCGAACTGGGCTGCCGTGATGTTGGCAGTCGGCGTCGGGGTGGGCGTCGGCGTCGGCGTGGGGGTCGGGGTGACGATGACGACACTGCCCGCGCCCGGCGACGCTACGTTGTCCGCGCCGTTGCAGGCGGAGAGGGCCGCAGTGGCGGCTGTCGTCATGAACATGAGGCCGTAGCGCTTGAAGCTCGCCATCGCGCAATATCTCCCGTGGAATCGTTTCAGAGCGGGCGCGCGGCGGTGATGTTCAATGCCCCTTTTGCGCCCGAGCGAGCCCCTAGCGGGCTCGGATGACGCTGATATGCGGTTCGAAAGACGTTTGAGTGACGTGCCAATAACAGATTTATGACATCGTTTCCGCTCGTCGCGCTTCGCGCGCGGACGGCGGTCCAATAGGAAAAAGCCCGCCGGCATCGCTGCCGGCGGGCTCTCTATATGGTGGGCGCGGCTGGGATTGAACCAGCGACCCCTGCGGTGTGAACACAGTGCTCTACCACTGAGCTACGCGCCCATTGGCCGGGGTAGAAACCCGATGGCCGAAACGGGAAGCGGGCCTTTAGAGCCCAGATGCGGCGCTGTCCAGCCCCGTCGGATGGCGAGGATGAATTTTGCCGCCGGCTGTTCAGTTCACCGAATCCTTCAGAACCTTGCCAGGCTTGAACTTCGGCTGGTTGGACGCCTTGATCGTCATTTCCTCGCCCGTGCGCGGGTTGCGACCCGTGGAAGCCTTGCGCTTGCTGACCGAAAACGTGCCGAACCCAACAAGGCGGACTTCGTCACCCTTCTTGAGCGCGCCGGCGATCACATCGAAAACCGCTTCGACAGCTTTAACGGCATCGCCCTTGGCCAGTCCCGAAACATCGGCGACCTGACCGATCAGCTCTTGCTTGTTCATGCTGGTGCAAACCCCCTGATTCTGTGCGTAATATCGCGTTGAAAACGATGAATGATGCAATGAGTCGCGGCGGCTGCGCCAGCTTGCGAGTCAGCACAGCGCAGCCGCCGGAGTCAAAACCTTTCGGACGGAATTGCGTCAGAAATGTTGCGTTTTGTCAATGATGCAGTGCGTCTCCGATCGCGGGTACGCCTGCGGGCGGCTGCGTAGCGAGTTCGTCCGCGTCCGACCAGTCGATTGCGGTGAGCGGTTCGGTCAGCGCCAACCGTAGCACTTCGTCGACATGCGCAACCGGCACGATCTCCAGACCCTCACGAATGTTCGCGGGAATCTCCGCCAGGTCCTTCTCGTTCTCGGTCGGGATCAGCACCATCTTGATGCCGCCGCGCAGCGCCGCGAGCAGCTTTTCCTTCAGGCCACCGATCGGCAGCACACGGCCACGCAGAGTCACTTCGCCGGTCATCGCCACGTCCTTGCGCACCGATACACCGGTGAGCGTCGAGACGATCGAAGTGACCAGGCCGATGCCCGCCGACGGACCGTCCTTCGGCACCGCGCCTTCGGGCAGGTGGACGTGGATGTCCTTCCGCGCGAACAGGCTCGGCTTGATGCCGTAGCTCGGGCTGCGCGCGCGGACAAAGCTGAACGCGGCTTCCACCGATTCCTTCATCACGTCGCCCAGCTTGCCGGTCGTCTTGATCGCGCCCTTGCCAGGCACGGTGACGCTCTCGATGGTCAGCAGCTCGCCGCCCACTTCGGTCCAGGCAAGGCCGGTGACCGCACCGATCTGGTGCTCCTCCTCGCCCACGCCGAAGCGGTATTTCCGAACGCCGGCATAGTCCGCGAGATTTTCGGGCGTGATGGTGACCTGGGTCTCCTTGCCCTCGAGGATCTTGCGCAGGCTCTTGCGGGCGAGCTTGGCGATCTCGCGCTCCAGCGTGCGCACGCCGGCCTCGCGGGTGTAGTAGCGGATCAGGTCGCGCAGGCCCGCGTTGGTAAGGACGAACTCCCCGTCCTTCAGGCCGTGCGCGTCGATCTGCTTGGCGATCAGGTGCCGCTCGGCGATCTCGACCTTCTCGTCCTCGGTGTAGCCCTCGAGCCGGATGATCTCCATGCGGTCGAGCAGCGGCTGGGGCAGGTTGAGCGAGTTGGCCGTGCACACGAACATCACGTCCGAAAGATCGATGTCGATCTCCAGATAATGGTCGTTGAACTTGCTGTTCTGCTCCGGATCCAGCACCTCAAGGAGCGCCGAGGCGGGATCGCCGCGGAAATCCTGGCCCAGCTTGTCGATTTCGTCGAGCAGGAACAGCGGGTTCGAGGTGCCGGCCTTTTTCAGGTTCGACACAACCTTGCCCGGCAGCGAGCCGATGTACGTACGACGGTGGCCGCGGATCTCGGCCTCGTCGCGAACGCCGCCCAGCGACTGGCGGATGAACTCGCGGCCGGTCGCCTTGGCAATCGACTTGCCCAGGCTGGTCTTGCCCACGCCCGGCGGGCCGACGAGGCACAGGATCGGCCCCTTCAGCTTGTTGGTGCGTGCCTGGACCGCGAGATATTCGACAATCCGGTCCTTCACCTTCTCCAGGGCATAGTGATCCTGGTCGAGCACGCCCTGCGCCTCGGCGATGTCCTTTTTCAGCTTGGACTTCTTGCCCCAGGGAAGGCCCAGCAGCACGTCGAGATAGTTGCGCACCACGGTCGCCTCAGCTGACATCGGCGCCATCGTCTTGAGCTTCTTCAGTTCGCCCTGCGCCTTGGCGCGGGCCTCCTTCGAAAGCTTGAGCGTGGCGATCTTCTGCGTCAGCTCGGCGACTTCATCGCCCTCGCCGTCCTCGCCCTCGTTACCCAGCTCGCGCTGGATCGCCTTGAGCTGTTCGTTGAGGTAATATTCGCGCTGGGTCTTCTCCATCTGCCGCTTCACGCGGCTGCGGATCTTCTTCTCCACCTGCAGCACACCCAGCTCGCCCTCCATAAAGGCGAACACCATTTCCAGGCGCTTCTGGGGATCGTTCTCCACCAGCAGCGACTGCTTGTCGGCGACCTTCACGGCGATGTTGGCGGCTACGGCATCGGCCAGACGCGAGGGATCGTCCAGCTCGCCCAACTGCACTGCGGTTTCGGCCGGCAGCTTGCGGTTGAGCTTGGCATAATTCTCGAACTGCTCGACGACCGAGCGCATCAGCGCCTTCAGCTCGGCGCTCGCCGCCTCCAACGTCGTGTCATCCTCGGCCACCGGCGCGACATGCGCGGTGAGATAGCCGTTGGCTTCCTCGATCGAGGACAGGCTGCCGCGCTGCTTGCCGGCGACCAGCACGCGCACCGTGCCGTCGGGCAGTTTCAGCAGTTGCAGCACTTCGGCCGAAACGCCGGTGTCATAGAGATCCTCGCGGCCGGGATCATCCTCAGCGGGATCGAGCTGCGCGACGAGGAAGATCTCCTTGTCGTCGGCCATCGCCGCTTCCAGCGCCGCCACCGACTTATCGCGGCCGACGAACAGCGGCACGATCATGTGCGGGAAAACGACGATGTCGCGAAGCGGCAGGACGGGGTAAGACTGCTTCATGAAAACTCCGGGTCCGCCCCATCGGGGCTCCTTGTTCCTCTTTATATGGGACGAAGCGCCGCCGCATCAATCGTGCGCGACGGAAACCGGGCGCAACACGCTTCCGAACGCCCTTCCCCGGCACGGCAGCGAAACATTCGCGTTGCGCCGCAACATCTTGTCATCGTAAGCATCGCCTGGTCGCATTCTTCCAAAAATTTGCCAAGGAACGGAGCCTGAGGTGCGGAACGCGTTGATCTGGAGCCTTTTGGCCGCCGGCCTTGCCGCCCCGCTGCTGCCTGCGCAGGGACAGACCCGTGGCAACCCGCCGATCACCGCGATAACGCAAGAATCGGGCGGCCCGATCGCAGCCGATCGCGCCGCGCTGCATCTCGACCATGTCGATCTTGCGATCGAGGTGCAGCCGGCCAGCCACAGCATTCTCGGCACTGCGACGCTCAAGTTGCGGACCAGCGCGCCGCTCACCCAACTGCTGATCGATCTGGACCGCAATCTGCCGGTCAGTTCGATCCGCATCGACGGCACCGTGCTGAAGCGGGATCGCTGGAGCAACCCAGACGGTCGTCTGCGCATCGCCCTTCCCCGCCCGGTCAAAGCAGGGGATATCGTCACCGCCGCGATCGCTTATGGCGGTACCCCGCATGTCGCCGTGCGCGCGCCGTGGGACGACGGGCTGGTCTGGTCGACCACGCCGGGCGACAAACAGCCCTGGGTGGCGACGACGGCGCAGGGCTATGGCTGCGATCTTTTCTGGCCGTGCCTCGATTTCCCCCGCGGCGAACCGGATCTGGTCGATCTGCACATAACCGTGCCAGCGGGCCTGAAGGCGCCGTCGAACGGCAAGCTCCTCCGTGTAGACACGCTGGCGGACGGCCGCACCACCTGGCACTGGCGCGCCCGCAGCCCCAACCCGTACGACATCGCCCTCAACATCGGGCCCTATCAGGAGCTGCGGACGGACTATCGCAGCCGCTTCGGCAACAGCTTCCCGCTCATCTACTGGTACCTGCCAAGCCGGGAAGCGAAGGCCAAGGCGCTGTTCGCCGAGTTCGCGCCGACGGTGGATTTCTACGAACAGATGATCGGCCCCTATCCCTGGACCGACGAAAAGCTGGGCGTGGTCGAGACGCCGCACCTCGGCATGGAACACCAGACGATCAACGCCTATGGCAACAACTATCGCAAGACACCCTCGGGTTTCGACGAGATTTTCCAGCACGAACTGGGCCATGAATGGTTCGGCAACCAGATGACGGTTGCCAACTGGGATGACTTTTGGCTTCACGAAGGCTTTACCCAATACATGCAGCCCCTATACGCCCAGTGGCGCGAAGGCGATGCTCGCTATGCCGTAATGATGGACCAGTTCCGTCTCGCCATTCGCAATAAGGCGCCGATCGTGTCCGGCAAGATCCGCACCGAGGAAGACGTCTACGAAGAAGCCAAGGGCGGCCCAGGGCAAGATATCTACTACAAGGGTGCTTGGGTACTGCATACGCTGCGCTACCTGATCGGTGATGCACAGTTTTTCGAAGCCACGCGTCGGCTCGTCTATGGCAGACCCGATCCACGACCCGGAAACTTCAAGCCGCGCTTCGCGACGACAGCGGAGTTCATCACCATCGTCCAGCAGGTGACTGGACGCGATCTGGGCTGGTTCTTTGATGCATACCTCTATCAGGCGGCCCTGCCGGACCTGCAGGTAGAACGCAGCGGCGATCAGCTGCGGCTGCGCTGGAAGACGCCGCAGGACCGGCTCTTCCCGATGCCCGTCGACTTCACGGTAGACGGCCAACCCCGCCGCGCGACGATGGCGGGCGGTGCGGAAACGCTCACCGTTCCGGCCGGCGCGCATATCATTCTCGACCCCAACGCACATGTGCTTCGGCGCTCGGATTCCGTGGAGGCATATCAACAATGGGCGAGTCAGCGTTAACCGGCATCGTCGGCCCGGTACCGGTGGGGACGCCAGGGCTGGCGGCGCTGTTGGTCGGTCTCCTGCTGTTTGTGGGTGCCGTCGCCTTCGTCCAATGGCGGGTGCATCGGGCCGGCGGATCGCGCGCCGCTGCCTCGGCGCATGTGCCATCCAGGCGCGGAATGCTGTTGCAAGCCATCGGTTTCGTGCTGGTCGCTCTGGGTCCGGTCAAGCCGACGCTCCAGGCCGGTTCGGCGGCGTCGCTGGGCCAGGCGGTAGCGGTGGCGATCCTGATGGGCTTCTGCATCGGCCTGTTCGCGACCGCCGCGTTCGCGTTGCAGAACAACTGGAGCTTCGCTGCCCGCACCCGGGGGGACCATGATCTGGTCACCTGGGGGCCGTTCGCCACGATCCGGCATCCCATCTATGCCGGCCTATTCGCAGCCTTACTCGCTTTTGCCATCGCTTTCGGCCATTGGCGCGGGTTTCTGGTCGGCTTTCCCTTCTTCTGCTACGGCACCTGGCTGCGCGTCAGCGCCGAGGAGCGGCTGCTGCGAGAGCGCTTTGGTCATGGCTATGAACGCTATGCTGCGCGGGTGAAGCGCTTCATTCCCAAGCTGTTTTGACCGCGGCGGGCCTGCTCGACATTGCATTCGCACCACGGCTCTGCGACCCTGCGCACAAGGATGCACGGCGAAGCGAACGAGGCAGAGGCATGAAGCAACTCTGGTTGGCAGCAGCGGGCGCCGGACTGGCCTGCATCGCCTGCCCTGCATCGGCCCAGCGCGATTTGCAAATCGAGGGTCCCTGGACGCACGGCCCGACCGGGCTGGTATTCCCCGATCGTTTGGGTACCGCAATGCGGACGCGCATCCACGAATATGACGATGCCGGAAACGATGTCAGCGCCGGATATGCGGTACGCCAGGGCGGCCAGATAGCGTTCGTGACGCTGTACCTATACCCAGCCACGCCCGAGCGGAGCTGCGCCGCCAGTTTCCAGGAAATGGAAAAAAGCGTGGTCCAGTCTTATGGCGACGTGCAGATCACGCAGAGCGGCCGCTGGCCCTCACCCTCCGGCCGCACCGCCGACGTCGGTTATCATGCACGCTTTGCGCTTACCGGCCAGCTCGATGGTAAAGAACAGCCGCTGACGTCGGAAAGCTACCTGTTCTGCCCGGCGGGCAATGCCTGGCTTGTTGCCGCCCGCGCCAGCTGGGCGCGCGATAGCGATTTCAGCCGGGCCTTCGCCGATCTGCTGCACGGGCTGCGATGGCCGGAACCGCTTGATGCGCCTGCCCCGGCAGAAACGCCCGCCGCCACCCCCGCAAACTGAACTGCCGGCGGCCATCGCCGATCAATCGACAAAAAAGAGACGCGGCAGCAATTGCTACCGCGTCTCCGATTTTACCGTCGATCGGACAGGTTCAGGCGGCGCTGCCGGCCTTCTCCTTCTTGGCATAGATCCGCACCGGTTCCTTGCGACCCTCGATCACGTCCTTGTCGACCACAACTTCGTCGACGCCGTCCATGCTGGGCAGGTCGAACATCGTGTCGAGCAGGATGCCTTCGAGGATCGAGCGGAGGCCGCGTGCGCCGGTCTTGCGCTCGATCGCCTTCTTCGAGACGGCGGTGAGCGCGTCGTCGGTGAAGCCGAGCTTGACCGCCTCCATGTCGAACAGCTTCTGATACTGCTTGACCAGGGCGTTCTTCGGCTCGGTCAGGATCTTGATCAGCGCCTCGACGTCGAGGTCTTCCAGCGTCGCGATCACCGGCAGACGGCCGACGAACTCGGGGATCAGGCCGAACTTGAGCAGATCCTCCGGCTCGGTCTGGCGAAGCAGTTCGCCGGTGCGGCGCTCGTCGGGGGCTGCGACATGCGCGCCGAAGCCGATGGACTTGCCCTGCAGGCGATCACCGATGATTTTCTCGAGGCCCGAGAAGGCACCGCCGCAGATGAACAGGATGTTGGTCGTGTCCACCTGCAGGAATTCCTGCTGCGGGTGCTTGCGGCCGCCCTGCGGCGGAACGCTCGCGGTCGTGCCTTCCATCAGCTTGAGCAGCGCCTGCTGCACGCCTTCACCCGACACGTCGCGGGTGATCGACGGGTTCTCGGCCTTGCGGCTGATCTTGTCGATCTCGTCGATGTACACGATGCCGCGCTGCGCCCGCTCAACATTGTAGTCGGAAGCCTGCAACAGCTTGAGGATGATGTTCTCCACGTCCTCGCCGACATAGCCGGCCTCGGTGAGCGTGGTGGCATCGGCCATGGTGAACGGTACGTCGAGGATGCGCGCCAGCGTCTGCGCCAGCAGCGTCTTGCCGCAGCCGGTGGGGCCGACGAGCAGAATGTTCGACTTGGCGAGCTCGACATCGGCACCCTTGGCGCCGTGGTTCAGCCGCTTGTAGTGGTTGTGCACCGCGACCGAGAGGACGCGCTTCGCCTTCTTCTGGCCGATGACGTAATCGTCGAGCACGTCGCAGATTTCCTGCGGCGTGGGGACGCCCCCGTCCTTCTTCGACACCAGCGAGGACTTGGTTTCCTCGCGGATGATGTCGTTGCACAGCTCGACGCACTCATCGCAGATGAACACGGTCGGGCCGGCGATGAGCTTGCGCACCTCGTGCTGGCTCTTGCCGCAGAAGGAGCAATAGAGCGTGCTCTTCGAGTCACCGCCGCTGAGCTTGGTCATTCAATCCATCCTTCGCGCCTCGGGCGCGCTACGCTCGCCTGCCATCCTACACGCAGGCGAAGTTCCGGCAATCCATAATCGCCCCGCCCGCCCGACGTTCCATGCACCGGGAACCGTCAGGCGGCCGAGGATAGTCTAATAGTCTTAATTACCCGCTGCCGCATCCTCGGTCGGCACCGGCCGCTTCTCGTACACCTCGTCCACGATCCCGAAGGCCTTGGCCTCCTCGGCTTCGAAGAACGAGTCGCGATCCATCGTCGTTTCGATCTTCTCGATCGGCTGGCCGGTATACTTCGAATACAGCGCGTTCATACGCGCGCGGATCCGGAGAATTTCCTTCGCCTGGATCTCGATGTCCGACGCCATGCCCTGCGCACCCCCCGAAGGCTGGTGCAGCATGATGCGGGCGTTGGTCAGCGCCACGCGCAGGCCCGGCTCGCCCGACGCCAGCAGGAACGACCCCATCGACGCCGCCTGGCCGATGCACACCGTGCCGACGCGCGGACGGATATACTGCATCGTGTCGTGGATCGCCATACCCGCCGTGACGACGCCGCCCGGCGAGTTGATGTACATCCAGATGTCCTTCTTCGGATTTTCCGATTCGAGGAACAGCAGCTGGGCGGTGATCAGCGAGGCCATATGGTCTTCAACCTGGCCGGTCACGAACACGATCCGCTCCCGCAGCAGGCGCGAATAAATGTCGAAGCTGCGCTCGCCGCGGCTCGACTGTTCGATAACGATGGGAACGAGTGCGCCGGTAACGGGATCGATGGTCATCTGACCGGAAAGCGGATGCATGTGGGATGATCTCGTGGTTGTTTATTGCCCGCCACAACATCGGCGCTCCGACAGCCCAGCGCAAGAGGGACTGTACCGGAGGTGGACACTCAGGCCGATTGCAGCGCCGCCGCCTGCCGGTCTGCCCGCGCGATCCGTTCCCGCACTTCGGGTGCGTTTGCAAAAGCTTGTAGCGCGGCTGCGAAGGTTGGCATGCGAGGGCTGGCGAGCGGGACGTAACGCGGTCGCGCTGCTTTCCAGCCCAGCGCGCGGCCAGGTACGGCGTCGATCAGACCGGTCGGTAGTCCGCAGACCTCCGCTACCGCAGCGGCAAAATCCGCCCAGCTGACCGCGCTCTGGTTGGCCAGGTGGAGCACTCCGCCCGTTCCGTCGATCAGTTCGTCGAGCACGGCGTGGCACAGCTGCGGCACATATGTCGGCGAGACGATCTGATCCGACGCCGCCGCAAAGCGCCGCCCCGCCGCCAGCGCCTCCACCGCATGGACGGCGAAGTTGTGCTGGTCCCACGGCGAGAAGAACGCGGCCGTCCGCACGATCAGATGCTGCCCTGTCAGCGCGCCGATCGCCGCCTCCATCGCCGCCTTGCTGCGGCCATAGGCGCCCAGCGGCGTGCAGGGATCGCGCTCCGTATAGGGGCGTTCCAGCATGCCGTCGAACACAAGGTCGCTGGAGAAGCTCACCGTCGCGATGCCGCGCTCGGCGCAGGCAATGGCGAGTTCGGCCGCGCCGACGCAGTTCGCGGCGAAGCAGGCAGCTTCCGCGTCCTCCGCCTCATCCACGCGCACCCAGCCGGCGGCGTTGATCACCGCCCAGGGCCGATGGCGCTGGAGCGCCCGCGCGATGGACTCGCCATCGTGCAGGTCCAGCATCGCGCGATCGGTGAGGATGTGGGCAAGGCCTCGCAAGGCGCAAACCCGCGCCAGCGCCTGGCCCAGCGTGCCGGTGGCGCCGGCGATCAGCAGCGGGCGGGCTTCCTCCGTCATGCGCCGTGCCCGCTCCGCCGGTACCGGGTGCGGATGGCTGCGATGGGTGACGCGCAGGTCGCGCCGCCACCAGCCCTCGCCCGTCAGCGCCGGCGCCGTCGCGCGCTCACCCGTTGCCAGCGCCTGTAACAGCGGCACCATCGCGGTGGGCCGAGGGCCATCGCCGCCGCGCAGGTCAAACACGCCCGGCTCATACACGCCGGGACCGGTGAGCAGCGTGTTCCAGCCCGAAGCGCCGAACAGCGACCAGGCCGTCACCGCGCACACGTCGATGCCCACCGCCCGCGCCGCCTCGGCATCGTCCCAGGCATCGCGCATCCAGCGCATCTGCTCCTCGCGCGTGCAGCCATTATGCACTTCGGTGATCGCGATCGGGATGCGAAAGCGTTCCCATGCTTCGGCCAGTGCCGTGGCTAGTCCGTCAGGTGCGGGATTAAGCACTCGCACCGCCTCGGTGTCGACATAGACGACGCTGCCATTGCCCCCGCGCATTTCAGGCGGATAGGCGGCGACATGCTCGTCCAGGAAGCGGTCGCTGGTCAGATAATGGTTGATCCCGATCAGATCGGGCGGACACGGCGCCGCCGCGATCGCTTCCAGCTTCCCCTGCAGCCCGAATTCGGCAAGCCGGTCCCACATCGCGTGGCCCGGCACCACGCGACCGCAGAGCAGATCCCAGCCCATCCAGCGGCGGTGATTGTCAAAGGCGACCTGCCCCTGAGTCCTCGGCGTGCCATAGGTCTTGCCGAGATCGTCGGTCTGTATCAGCCGGGCATCGGGGCGCACCGCCCGCACGGCGGCCATCGCGTGCAGCACGCCTTCGACCTGATGCACCAATGCTCGCCAAAAGCTGCCTTCATCACGCGCATGCGGATACCAATGGCCATATAGCGCGGCGAACCGCGCCGTGGTCAGCGGCTCGTTCACGGGCGTCCAGTCCGCGATCCAGGGATAGCGTTCGGCCACGCGCGCGGCATAGTCGCCCAGCTTCCTGCCGAAATCGGGATCGAGCAGGTTCGTGCGCCGCGGCCCGCTACCGTGATGCACCAACCCGGCGATCGGCCGCACATCCAGTTCGCGCAGCCGCGCAAGCCGCTCGTCGCTCCACGTCCAGTCGCATTGGGCGGGATCTTCCGGGCACACCCGCTCCCACAGCACCGGAAAGCGCAGGGCGCGCACACCAAGCGCCGCGATGCGATCGATATCGCCGGGCCTATCATGATGCCCGGTTTCAATCGACTGATCGCGATATCGATCGCCGACGCGATTCACGGTGCACTCGGCACCGCCCCATAATTCGAGTGGTGGCATGGACGTCCTCAATGGCTGCACGAACGTTGAGGTCCGGCCCGAACCCGGCCGAAAGATAAACCTGGATCAGCAAGGCCGCTCCGCTCGTCGCAAAAGGACGCAAAAAACCTCCGGCGAAGCGCGTAGCGGGTACATCCGCAATTCACTTCTGCGCCTATAAAAACAACATGGTTAGCGAAGGTTACAGGCAGATCCCGGCAAAGCCGGTTGCGGAGTTTGGAACGATGGTGGCGCGCTGGACGGAAATCGAAGCCAAGGCATGGTTCGTACGCCAGCCCTGGGTGATGGGCTGCAACTTCACGCCTTCGAATGCGATCAACCAACTCGAAATGTGGCAAGCCGATACGTTCGATATCGAAGCCATTCGCACGGAGATGGCCCTGGCGGCGGACGTCGGCATGAATGCGGTGCGCGTCTATCTCCACGATCTGCTCTGGGCCGAGGATCCCGAAGGCTTTCTGGATCGCATCGATACCATGCTGGCAGTTGCGGATTCGTTTGGCATTCGGGTGATGCTGGTGCTGTTCGACTCGTGCTGGCATCCCGATCCCGTGCTGGGGCCACAGCCTGCACCGAAGCCCGGCGTGCACAACTCGGGCTGGGTGCAGTCGCCCGGCATCCCCGCGCTGCGCGATCCCAGCCAGCATCCGCGGCTCGAATCCTACATCAAGGGTGTCGTCGGCCGGTTCCGCACCGATCGCCGAGTTCTCGCCTGGGACATCTGGAACGAGCCGGACAACGGCCCGGAAGTGTCGCTTTGCGACGCGGGCGAGTTGAACGCGAAGGCGGATCTGGTCCTGCCGGTGCTGGTCGACGCCTTCGGCTGGGCACGCAGCATGCGTCCCGTGCAGCCGCTCACCAGCGGAATCTGGCTCGGCGACTGGTCGTCGCCCGATCTGCTCACGCCGCTGCAGCAGGCCCAGACCGGCCTGTCGGACGTGATCTCGTTCCACAATTACGGCACGGCCGAGGATTTCGCCCAGCGCATTGAGTGGCTCAGCGTGTTCAACCGGCCGATCTGGTGCACCGAATTCATGGCGCGCCCGGCGGGTAGCACATTCGAGGCGATCCTGCCGGTCGCGCGCGAAAAGCATGTCGGCGCCTTCTGCTGGGGCTTGGTACGCGGCAAGACGCAGACGCACCTGCCTTGGGCGGCGTGGGAAAACCCGAATCTCGCAGGGCTCAAGGACAAGTGGTTCCATGACATCTTTGACGTCGGCGGCGTCCCGTATGACGATACCGAGGTCGAATTCCTCCGCTTGCTCCGCGCGCTCGACGACAAGACGCCGCACTGGCCGCTGATCGAAGTCGAGGCCGGCAAGGATGTTCCCGCTGCGCCGGAAGGCGAAGCGAAAGCTGCCTAGCCTGCGCCCCCTCCCGGTTGCGGGAGGGGGTGGCGGGCCACCTACTCCGCCAGCGCGGCTGCGTTCACCGTCTCCACCTCACGCTCCTCCGCAATGTGGCGGCGATAAGTGGCGAGCGCCTGCCCGACGACCTGGTCCATGTTGTAGTAGCGATAGGTCGCGAGCCGGCCGACGAACAACACGCCCTTGGTCGCCTCGGCCAGCGCCTCATATTGCTTGAACAGCGCCTGATTTTCCGGGCGGGGAATGGGGTAATAGGGGTCCCCTTCCGCGCTCGGATATTCGTAGGTCAGGCTGGTGTTCGGCGCCTGCTGTCCGGTCAGGTGTTTATACTCGGTCACCCGGGTATAGGGCACCGCCTCGTCGGGATAATTCACCACCGCTACCGGCTGCGCCCATTCGCGGTCCTCATGGACATGCTCGAAGCGCAGCGACCGATAGGGCAGCTTGCCGAAGCGGAAGTCGAAATATTCGTCGATTGGCCCGGTATAGACGATCTGGTCGAAGTTGAACCGACGCTTGGCTTCCTCGAACGTCACGCCGAGTTCGAGATCGATATTCGGATGATCGAGCATCTTCGCGAACATCGCCGTGAAGCCGTCGCGCGGCATCGCCTGGAAGCGATCCGTGAAGTAGCGATCGTCGGTATTCGTTCGGGTGGGCACCCGCGCCGTGACGCTCTTGTCGAGTTCGGACGGGTCGATCCCCCATTGCTTGCGCGTATAGCCGCGGAAAAAGGTCTCGTAGAGCTCGCGGCCAACAGCCGAGATCACCACGTCCTCCGAACTGCGGATCACGGTCACCGGCTCGGCGCGCGCGGCAAGGAACTCCGCCGCTTCCTCCTCGGTTTCGAGTGACAGGCCAAACAGCTTGTTCAACGTCGTCCGGTTGATCGGGATCGGCACCAGCTGCCCGCGCACTTCCGCCAGCACGCGATGCTCATAAGGCCGCCACGCGGTGAACCGCGAGAGATAGTCGAAGATGTCGGCGCTGTTGGTATGGAAGATATGCGGACCATATTGGTGGATCAGGATGCCGGCCTGATCCTGATGATCAAAGGCGTTGCCAGCGATGTGCGGCCGCTTGTCGATCACCAGCACGCGCTTGCCAGCATCGGCGGCGAGCCGCTCGGCCATCACCGATCCAGCGAAACCGGCGCCTACCACCAGATAGTCGTAATGCTCGCTGCGAACGGGCTTGAGGAGCGGCTGGTCGGGCTCGGCGACCTGCAGGATCAGCCTCAGCATCCGCGCCGCAACTTGGTCCCAGCTCTGCTCTGCCAGCAGCGCATCCGCCTCGACGCGCCAGACATCCCCGCTACCGCGAAGGGCGAGCGCCTGCTCGCAGGCATCGAGGAAAGCCGCCGCGCCGTCCGCAACATATACGCCGGCGACGTCGCCGTAATGGCGGATGACGTCGACGATCGGCGTGGAGACCACGGGCAAGCCGGCCGCCAGATATTCCGGCGTTTTGGTCGGGCTGATGAAGCGCGTCGCCTCATTGATCGCGAACGGCATCAGCGCAATGTCCCAGCCACCCGCATAGGCCGGCAACTCGGCATAGCTCTTCGATCCCAGCCAGGCGACGTTTGCCCGCTGCGGCAGTTCGGCCAAGTCGATCTTCACCACCGGGCCGACCATGACGATCGTCCAGTCCGGCCGCGCATCGGCGATCGCGGCGATCAACTCCAGATCCATCCGCTCGTCGATCACGCCATAGAAGCCCAGCCGGGGGCGTGGCAGCCCGGCCTGATCGGGCGCATCCTGCATCAACGCCCGACCCTGCGCGAAATGCGCCGTGTCTACGCTCGACGGGAACGCGTGCACCGATGCGTGGCTTTCCCGCTTCGCTTCGTAGAGGCTGTACCCGCCGGTGAAGACAAGGTCAGCCAGCCCGAACAGCTCCTGCTCCAGCGGCATCAGTTCGGGCGGGGCGAAGCGGAAGTTCTTCAACTCGTCCATGCAGTCATAGACGGTGCAGGCCTTATCCAGATGCCGCGAAAAGGGCAGCATCATCGGCGTATAGTACCAGCGCAGCAACCGGCCTTCCTGGCCGGCGACGTGATCGTCGAGCAGTACCCGCAGCGCAGCGACCCGATCCTCGGCATGCATCGTCATTGGAAGATGCGGTACCGCCACCGTCACGCCGGACGCGTCATCGCGCAGTTCCAGCCACGGCGTAGGCCCCTCGTCCTCAACGGGCTCTTCCCAGAACAACACGTCCATGTTGCGTGCGAGACGCGTCATCAGATGCTGGGGGCGCTGAAAAACGAAGTTCCAGCGGAGGTGCGAAAAGCAGATCAGTGAAAAACTGCTGCGATGGTGGACGGATGCATGAGTGGTCAAGGACAGCTTCCCTGTTAATGCCGCCTTAGACAACCCACGCACCAAGCAGCGCGTTCCACGGATAACCTGTAAAATACGTTGGAAATTAACATGATACAGGTTAATCAAAATATGTCGTCGGCGCTTATTTCGACAATGGTGCCCGTCGTTTTCAGCGCGCGACAGAATCGCTAAGACCGCTCCGCGGCCGCATTGGCGGCAGGGGAGATTCCGCATGGATCACGGGTTTGCGATGGTCGACGTCTTTCACAATGGGCCGTTCACCGGCAATCCCTTGGCCGTCGTGTTTGGGGGCGAGGCGCTCGATACAATGGCGATGCAGGCGATCACCCGCTGGTTCAACCTCAGCGAAACGGCGTTCCTGTTGCCACCGACCGTGCCGGGCGCCGATTATCGCGTGCGCATCTTCACGCTGGATCGCGAACTGCCCTTTGCCGGCCACCCCACGCTTGGCGCCTGCCACGCCTGGTTGGCGGCGGGCGGCGTTCCTGCCGGTGGCGACACCATCGTCCAGCAATGCGGCCTAGGCGAAGTGCCGATCCGTCGCACGGGCGAGTTGCTTGCCTTCGCGGCGCCGCCGCGGCTGCGCACCGGGCCCGTGGCGGCCGAGACGCGGGCCGAGGTCGCGGCGCTGTTGCGGCTGGATCCAGCGGCGATCGTCGATTGCGTCTGGGCGGATAACGGCCCGGGCTGGATCGCGGTGCTGCTCGATTCTGCCGAAGCTGTGCTCGCGGTGGACCCGGTGCGATACCATGCCGAGCGCATCGAGATCGGGCTGGTCGGCCCGCATCCGCAGGGCGGCGCCGTGGATTGGGAAATCCGTACGCTGTTCAGCGATGCGTTCGGCGGGATCGTGGAAGACCCCATTACCGGCAGCTTCAACGCCGCGGTGGCGCAATGGCTGTTCGAAACCGGCCGCGTCACCCACGGCTATGTCGCTGCTCAGGGGACGGCGATCGGCCGCGACGGGCGCGTTCGGGTCGAATTCGAGGCGGATACCGGCCAGGCGTGGATCGGCGGCCGGACCCTGACGATTGCCGAAGGATCGCTGCCGGCCCTTGCCGCCGGCAGCTGATCTTCGTACGCAAGACAGGCACCTTATGGGCGCGTGTCGTTACTTGCGTTTAACGTATCGGGATGGTGTGGGCCCTGGGCGGGAACGGGCCGACATCGCGTCGGGGGAACGGTTTTACATGATCGCCATTGCGGTTTTCTGGGCAATTTACGCCGTCATCGCCTTCCTCCCGATGCGCTACTGCATCTGGTTCTTCTTCATTTCCCTGTCCTTTTCCTCCTTCGCCGTCGTCCCGGCAGAGCTGACGGCCTCGCTGTCGCTTCTCTGCACGTCGATGATCATCCCGCTGATCGTTGTGAAAGCGATTTTGGCCGTGCCGCGATCGAGCATGTTGTGGGATGCGCTGTTCAACCCCAATCAGATGGCGCTGCTGACGACGTTCATGGTTGTCGCCCTGGTGGTCACCGCGCTGGCGCCCAGCCTTTTCCCGGGCATTCCGGTGCTGGGCATGAACCAGCCCGTCGTCGTGCCGCTTGCCTATGAATCGGCGCACCTGTCGCAATCCATCTATCTGCTCGCATCCTTCATGCTCGTGCTTGCTTTCCACTGCATCCTGCTCACCGAGGCCGGGCGGCGCCATGTGGCGGAAGGGCTGCTGATCGGCGGGGCGATGGCGGTATTTTCCGGCATGATCGACATGGCGCTGGCGAATACTTCAGCGCTCGAGGTGGTGCGGACGGCAGACTATACCTATCTGGCCGACTCCGTGGCCGCGGGCACCCGCCGCGTTGTCGGCTTCGGTGCCGAAGCGTCGGTGTTCGGCGCTACGACGGTCAGCTTTCTCGGCCTGATCTATTTCGTCCGTCCTGCAACCCTGCTGCCGGCCTGGACCGCCCCCGTGCAGACCGGCATCCTCGCGGGTCTGTTCGTCTTCGCGTGCCTCTCCACCTCCTCCTCGGCGATCGTCGGGCTAATCGCCGCCCTGGGCATTGCCGCGGCGGATTATGTCGGCCGTCTCACCAGCACGGGCTTTGCAAGGCGGCGGGGGGGATTGCTGTTCGAAGCCTGGATCGCCGCCGGCGCAGCCTCCCTCCTCGCGCTGGTGTTCATCGCCGGCGCGCCGCTGACCGACGAGGTGTTCGCGATCTTTGACGAGATGGTACTCAAGAAGACGCAGAGCGGCTCCTTCGAAGAGCGCTCCAGCTGGAGCGCGACCAGCCTCGAAGCGCTCGCCCATAGCTACGGCTTCGGCGTCGGCCTCGGCGGAACGCGCGCGTCCAACTGGGCGGTATCGGTCGTCTCCAGCACCGGCATCATTGGCGGATTGCTGCTGCTCGGCTTCATTCTTTCGCGGCTGCTGGCGACGTTCCCCGTGGACGGCTCGCCCGAATGGCTGATGGCCCGCGGGGCCAAGCGGGCGATGATCACGCTCGCCGTGCCGATCATCCTCGCAGGCACCACGCCCGATTTCGGCCCGGCACTTGCCCTGACCTTCGCGATGCTTACCGCGCTGCCGCTACAGCTCTGGGCCCGGCGCGGCGCGGCGGCGGCAGTACCCCAGCGGCCGCGAGTTGCGCCCGCGGGCGGCAGCGAGCGGCGCGGCCGCCTTCCGGCCAGCTGACCTTGATACGCTTCAGGCGCGCGCGCGGACCCATCGGCCGCGCAGGCGCTCCAGAATCAGCGTCGTCTGGCGCAGCACGAAGCGTTCCAGCCCATCCGGCCGGCCCATTACGGCCCACACCGCGAAGGTCGTTGCCCAGAACAGGCCGAGCGCTGCCGCTCCCACGGCCGGCAGGACTGCCAGCAGCATCGCGGGCGACACGCCGTGCAGAGCGCGCTTGGCCAGCAGCAGGAACAGCGCATAGACGATTGCGCCGGCCACCACGCGCACGGTTCCGCGCGCCTGTTGAACGATGCTGGCACCGATCACCGCGCGCACCCGAAACACGACCACCACCGCTCCCACGCCGAAGGTAAGGAACTGGGCAGCGATCGCGCCAGCGACGCCCCAGGGCGGCGTCGCCAGCAGCAAGGCTGGCAGCAGCACCAGCATCTGGATCAGGTTCAGCCGGAAAAGCTGATTCGCGCGTCCCAAGGCCACGCAAAGCGGAATATAGGTCGCGGTCGTCGCGGCGAGGCACGCGGCCAGTGCCAGCCAACTGACGATCGGCGGCGTGGCATGCCATTTCGAGCCCAGCAGCAGCAGGACGAGCGGATCGGCGAAAACGGCGACGGCCAACATTACCGGCAGGCTGACGGCCAGCGTCGTCGCCACGCTGTTGCAATACAGCGCGCGGAGGCGCTTGGCGTCGTCCTGCACGCGCGAAAACGCCGCTACCAGCGGCCGAACCATCGTCTGGATCAGGGCCTGCTCGGGCACCGCCGCCAGATCGCCGGCCAGCGTGAACGATCCCAGCACGTTGCTCGGCACGAACATGCCGAGCACCAGACGGCTTGATCGCCAGTTCAGCGCCGATACCACTTGCGAGGCAGTGAACCAGCCGAGAAAGCCGTAGAATTGCTTGCCGTGCCGCAGCGTCAACCGCACCCGATGCGGCGCGACGAGAAAGGACGTCACCATCATCGCGAGCGGAGTCATCACGGTGCTGACCACGATCGCCCGATAGTCGCGCAGCAGAAACGCCGCAATCGATCCGGCGATGAGGCTGGCGACTTTGCCCACCATTTCCACCAGCATGTCGCGCCGGAAATCGATGGACCGGGCGTAGAGCGCCAGCCCCGGGCTCATCATCCCCCGCATCGCCGGTGCAAGGCCCAGCGCGCACACGATCGGCACCAGCGAGGGTTCGCCATAGAGCAGCGCGATCGGCCAGGCGAGCGCGGCCAACACGAACATCAGCGCAAGACCGCGCAAAAGGCTAATCGTGAACGCCGTGTCGATCAGGTCGCGGCTCGGATCGCTGCTGCGGACGATAACCTGCGCGACCGGCAGATCGAGCACGGCCTCCACGATCTGCACGATCGTCAGTGCGATCGCCACGGTGCCGAAATCGCGCGGCAGCAGCAGCCGGGCGAAGAGAATCAGCATCGCCAGGTCGAAGCAGCGCGCGGACAGGCGAGAAACGATGAGCATGATCGTTCCCGACGCCATGCGCGCGCCCATCGAGCCTTGGATGTCCATGCAGTCCCCGTTCAAACCATTCTATGTAGCGCAGCCGCGCCCGGCAGGATCAGAGGTCCAGCACCCGTTCCGGCGCGAGGCGGCCGCGCAGACCATGCCACAGCGCCAGCCAGTTGCCATAGGCCCGTCCTTTGCGATCGATCCACGGTTCCGGCCACAGCAGTCGCGCGTGGTTCATGAGGATGTTCCGCGTCATGAGCCAATAGGCGTGATCCGCACGGATCGATCGCTTGGCGCGCAGGTGCAAAGGATTGGCGATCTGCGAATAGCCGAACTGCCGCCCCGGTCCCCGCCCTAGCTTCACGCCCTGGTGCACGCCCATGAAAGCATTGGTCCGCACGACCCGGCCCTGGCGCCCGACGCGATTGGAAAAGTCCACGTCTTCCAGCCAGCCATAAAGCGGCAGCCGCTCGTCAAACCGCTCCTTGCCGATCGCGCTGAACCGAAACGCCATGTTGCACCCATAGGTGCCGTCGATCGGCGCCAGTTCCACGGCCTCCGGGGCCACCGGCTTGAGTGAAGAAACGATGGCGGAAGCGACTTCGTACGAGATGCCGGCCGATCCTATGCCGTCCAGCACCACGCTGCCGCTGGCAGCCACGACGTCGCTATGCTCCGCGAAGAACCGCGCCATCGCCTCCAGGCTGAACGAAGCCGGGACGAAGTCGTCGTCGTAGAACACCACCAGGTCGGTGGTCGTCTCATCCAGCATGTCCAGTCCGACATTGCGTTGCGCGGGCAGCCCCAGCGGCGCCTGCACCACGTCGATCCCCGACGCTTCGAATCCCGGCGGCAGGTCTTCCGGCCGGGCGATGGCGAAGATCACCCGGCTCGGTGCCAGCGTCTGGTTGCGGATATGATCGGCCCAGCGCGCCAGTTCCGTGGGCCGCCGCGTACTTGCGATGACAACCGCGATGTTCATGCTTCCCAACCCCTCAGTATGGCGCACATGGCTGCGCCGTAGAACGAATCGCGTTCAATTCGTATCTGCCCCTTAGCAAGCATAATGATGAAGACAACGAAGTACAGCTTCGCTATACGCGGCACCGGGGAGAGGCGCTATGTGAAAGGAACGTTCCGAACTCGGAGCGATCCCTAGTCATGCGCTTTGAATTCGTGGAATATAGGTTAGCAACCGCTAACCTGTTCTGGATCCGGGGGGACAATGCGACGTACACTGACACTCGACGGTGAATTCTACTCCGTGCGCGCTGCCGCCATTTCCGTATTTCGTGGTCAAGCTACTGTTGCAGCAGGCGAGTTCGCGGCATGAGCACGATCGATCGCGTCGTGCTGCTCAACGACAGCGCCATGGCACGTGGCGGCGCGACGGCGCTCGCGCTTGCCTGCGCCATCGGCCTTCGATCGCGTGGTATGCCGGTCACTTATGTCGCCGGTGAGGGGCCGGTCGCCAGTGAACTGGCGCAAAGCGGTGCCGATCTTCTCCAGATTGGCGGGCATGCGATCGCTGCCGAGCATCGGCTGTCCGGGGTGGCCAAGGGCCTGTATCGCAGCAAGGCGGCAGAGGTCGTCTCCAACTGGATCGCGCGGCACGATACACCTCGCACCGTCTATCATCTGCACAATTGGGCGCATTTTCTGTCGCCTGCGATCTTCTCGGCGCTGCGGCCGGTGCAAGAGCGGCTGGTTATCACCACCCATGATTTTTTCCTGACCTGCCCGAACGGCGCGCAATATTCCTTCCGGGAGTCGCGGACCTGCCCGCGCCGGGCCAACAGCCCCGCCTGCGTCGCGCATAACTGCGATCGGCGAAGCTATGCGGACAAGCTGTGGCGGGTCAGCCGCCACGCCTTGCGTCAGACGCTGTTCAGCCTGCACGACGCGCCGGTTCGCTTTTCGGTGATTCATCGCAGCATGATGCCGCTGCTCGCCCAGGGCGGAATGCCGATCGAGAAAATGGTACCGATCCCCAACCCGATCCGCCCCTTTCTGCGCGAGCGGGTGACGGCAGAGAAGAACCAAGAGGTGCTGTTCGTCGGCCGTCTCGCGCATGAAAAGGGGCCGGACATCGTTGCCGAAGCGGCGCGGCGCGCCGGGCTCAAGATCGTCTTCGTCGGTGAAGGGCCGATGCTTCCCGCGCTGGACGCGGCCTATCCGGAAGCCGTCTTCCACGGCTGGAAGGCACCGGGGGACATCGCCGCGATCGCCCGTAACGCGCGCATGCTGGTAATGCCGAGCCGGTGGGCGGAGCCCTACGGGCTGGTTGCGGGGGAAGCCTTGTGGAGCGGGATCCCTGTCGTGCTCTCTGACAATGCCTTTCTGGCGCCCGCGATCGCCGCCGCCGGCGCCGGGCTTGCCGTGCCCAATTCGGTGGAAGCCTTTGCAGAGGCGATGCGCAGGATCGCCCAGGATGATGCGTTGGCTGCGCAGATGAGCCACGCGGCGTTCCATGATACCCAGTCGATCGGCAACACGACCGAGTCCTGGCTCGATGCGCATCTTCGCCTGTACGAGGAACGGCTCCCCGCCCAGGGTCCGACCGATCCAGGCGAGCCGGCGCTCCGCGCGCGTCTGTTCAACGTGAAGTACAGCCCCAATCTGGGCGATGGGCTGATCGCCGCCTGTCTGGAATCCGCGATCGAGCAAGCGTCACCGTCGTCGGAGGTGCGCTCGGTCGATCTTGCCGCGCGCAAGGCGCTGGGTGACGATATTCCCGCGCGCGGGGCACTGCTCAACACGCTGGATGCCCTCCCCGCCTCCGCGCGCCAATTGGTGATCCGCGCGCCGCTCGCACTTGCCAGCGCCCTCAAGTGGCGACCCCACTATACGCGCGAGATGGAAGGCGCGAATTGCGTCGTGATCGGCGGCGGCAATCTGCTCGCCGATATCGATCTGAATTTTCCCACCAAGATCGGCTTGGTGATGCGGGAAGCCGAGTGGCTTGGCCTGCCGGTGGCGCTTCACGCCGTCGGCGTGTCGGGTGATTGGACCCGCGCCGGTCTGGCACGGATGACACGCGCGTTGGCGCGCCCGGCGTTGCGATCGGTTTCGGTGCGCGACCTGCGCTCGCAGCAATTATGGCGGGCGCTGTTCCGGAACGCTGTGGGGCTCGATGCCAGCCTTGCCGCCGATCCCGGCCTGCTCGCCAGCGTGGCGCTGCCGCAATCTCTACTGCCCCGCACGGGAGCACCGCTCGTGGGCATCGGCATCACCAGCCCGCTTTCGGTACGCTATCACGCCACCGCCGAAATCGCCGCGGGGTTTGACGAACGCTATGTTGCGCTGGTCGAAGCGATGCTCGATCGTGGCTATCGCGTGACCCTGTTCACCAACGGTGCGCCGGAAGATCGCCGCTACCTCGAAACTCTGAAGCGCCCGCTGGCGGATTTGCACAATGCTGCCGACATCGCCTTCGAACAGCCTGTCGATCCGGCGGGCCTGTGCGCTACCATCGCCGGTTTCGATCTTCTGATCGCGCATCGCTTGCACGCGATCATCGCCGGCTATGCCTATGGCGTGCCGGTGGTGGGGCTGCGCTGGGACCCGAAGCTTGATTCCTTCCTCGCAGCGGTGTCGCTGGAGCACCAGATCGCCGACCTTGCGACCACGCCTTCCATGGCGCTGGCGGCGCTGGCGGATGCTGCCCGCGCCGCGCCGGTGCCGGAGGAAGCCCGGGCAGCAACGGTGTTGCGCGCCCGTGCCGGGGTCGAGCAGCTGGTGCGCGTGCTACACGGCGCCGTGGCCCCGGCTAGCACGCGCTGAACCGCCTTCAGCGCGCCTTGGCGGCGCTCTGGTCTACCGGTACGACGGGGAGCAGCACGGCGCTCGATTGCGCCCCGCCGTACAGGATCGTCACCGTTGCCTTGCGATAATCGTTCGGCTTGGCGAAGAAGATGTTGTCCACATAGGTCTGCGGATTGCGGTCATACACCGGGAACAGCGTGGACTGGATCTGCACCATGATGCGGTGCCCGGGCAGGAAGGTATGGTTCACCGTCGGCAGCCGGAACTTGTATTCCTGCACCTTGCCGGCGGGGATCGGCGTCGGCCGCTCGAACGAATGGCGATAGCGGCCGCGGAAGATGTCCATCGCGATCGGCAGCTGGAAACCGCCCATTTCCTTGGCGGAGGCGATTTCCTCCGGATAGACGTCGATCACCTTAACCACGAAGTCGCCGTCGGTGCCGGTGGTCTTCGCGAAGATGTTCGCCAGCGGCGCGCCCGACAGGCGCACCGGCTCGTTCAGCACCGGGGTAGCATAGGTCAGCACGTCCTGACGGCCATCGACGAAGCGCTGGTCGGTGACGAGGTAGGTGCTCCAGCGGCCGTCGCTGAAATTGATTGGGCGTGGCAGGTACGGCACCGGCTTGGCCGGATCGGAGACATAGCTGTCCTCCCCCGCCCCAGGCTTCGCGAAGCCCGCGGCTTCCCCGGACGCGAGATAAAGCGGCGTCAGCGCCCCGGAGAGCGGCCATTTGTTCAGGAAATCCCAGCGGTTCTCGCCGGTATTGTAGATGCTGGCCAGCGGCGGCGTGTAGGCTGGCGCTCCGTCCTTCAGATGCGCGTTGAAGAAGGGCAGCAAGATGTCGCGGCGGGCCTGCAGCGCGGTGTCGCCCTCGAAGTTCAGCTCGCCCAGCTTGGAACCGTTATAGTTGAAGCCGGAGTGCCGCCACGGACCCATCAGCAGGAAGTTGTTGGTCGCCTGTGGGGTCTTCTGCAGCTCCTCCCAGGCGTGGATGGCGCCATACATGTCCTCGTGATCCCACAGACCCTGTTCCCAGAGCGTCGGCACGTTGGACGGATTGGCGGCCAGGATCTTGTCGAGCGCCTGGCCCTGCCAGAACGCGTCATAGGCAACATGCTGGGTCAGCTTCTGCCAGAAGGGCAGCTGGTCATAGCCATATTGCTTCGCCCAGTCGCCGGCCGAGCCGACCTTGCGGAACGTGTCGTAATCGTCCCATCCGCCACCCGGTGGAGTTGGCCCGCCGGCCTTGTAGCCGGTGATGCCGGAGATCCAGCCGATGTTCGGCAGGCGGAACGCGCCGTGGTGGAACCAGTCGTCGCCCATCCAGCCGTCGATCATCGGGCTTTCCGGCGCGGCTACCTTCAGCGCGGGATGCGGGTTCAGCAGCGCCATCACCACTGTCCAGCCTTCATAGGACGAGCCAAGCATGCCGACCTTGCCGTTCGACTCCGGCAGGTTCTTCACCAACCAGTCGATAGTATCCCACGCATCGGTGGTGTCGTCGATCTTGGTCGGGTTCAGCGGCCCCACCGGCGGCCGGGTGACGACGAAATCGCCCTCCGAGCGGTACTTGCCGCGGATGTCCTGGAACACGCGGATATACCCGGCCTGGGTGAACACCTCGTCGCCCTGAGCGAGCACGGAGAGCATCTTGTTGCTGTCGGTGCGACGCACGCGATTATAGGCGTCGTACGGCGTTCGGGTGAGCAGGATCGGGGCATTCTTCGCGCCCTTGGGGATCACGATCGTGGTGAACAGCTTGGTTCCGTCGCGCATCGGGACCATCACTTCGCGGCGAATATAGTCCTTCGCGCCCTCCGGCAGCACGAACTTGGCAGGGATATCGTTGAACGCGGACGGCGATTGCTGCGCCTGCGCGGCAGGCAGGGCGAACAGCGCGGCGGCCGCACTTGCGGCGAGAAAGACGGAACGAAGCTGCATGAAGGGAGTCCCCGGAATTTGCGACGTGTCGGGTGATAATGTCACCTCGCGGCTATGGGAAGCGGCTATGGACGATCGCAAAAGGGCGAGCTTCCGCCGCCATGGCGCTGACAACGCGAAAATTTCACGCGCCCGTCCGATTTCCGGGCTAGCAAGAACACCTGAACCAGAACGGTAGAATGGGAGAAGCAAGCATGAAGGCATGGATGGTGATGCTGGCAGGGGGCGTGGCGACCTGCGCCTTTCCTTCCGCCGTGCTGGCGCAAGCCGCGGGTCCGGTGGTCGCCGTCGCAACGGGCAAGGTGCGCGGCAGTGTCGAGGAAGGCATCGCAAGCTGGAAGGGTATTCCCTTCGCCGCGCCGCCGGTCGGCGCCTTGCGCTGGCGCGCGCCGCAACCTGCGACCGCGTGGCAGGGCGTGCGCGCCGCCACCCGGTACAGCAGCGACTGCATGCAGAAGCCTTTCCCCAGCGACGCCGCGCCGCTCGGCACCACCCCCGCCGAGGATTGCCTGTACCTCAATGTCTGGAAGCCTGCCGGCGCCAGGGGCAAGCTGCCGGTGATGGTGTGGATCTATGGTGGCGGCTTTGTCAACGGCGGCGCGTCTCCACCCACCTATGCCGGCACCAACATGGCGAAGCAGGGGATCGTCTTCGTCAGCTTCAACTATCGCGTCGGCCGCTTCGGCAGCTTCGCCCTGCCCCAGCTTTCCCGCGAGAACCCCGATGGCGGGCTGCTCGGCAACTATGGCTTTATGGACCAGATCGCTGCGTTGAAATGGGTGCGCAAGAACATCGCCGCCTTCGGGGGCGATCCGGCCAATGTTACCATCATCGGCGAAAGTGCGGGCGGCATGTCCGTCCATGCGCTGGTCACCTCGCCGCTCTCGCGCGGGCTGTTTCACAAGGCCGTCGTCATGTCTGGCGGCAATGCGCAGACGGCGCGCAACGGTACGCTCAAGGATGCCGAAGCGATCGGCGAGAACTTCGCCCGTGCCCATGGCATCGATCCCGCCGCGCCCGATGTGCTCACGAAACTGCGCGCGCTCGGCCCCGAACAGGTGACCGACGGCCTTAACCTCACCGAGCTCTCCGCACCCAAACCGGGGCCGCGCACCTATGGCGGTCCCATGGTCGATGGCACGCTGCTGGTCGATCAGGAAAAGGCCTATGCCAGCGGCGACTTCGCGCACGTGCCGATGCTGATCGGCGCCACCAGCGCCGACATTGGCGGCAAGACCGGGTACATGATCGCCGGCGCACGCGAAGCCAGCGCGATGCTCGCAGCGCAGCAGGTGCCGGTGTGGGAATATCGGTTCTCGTACGTCGCCGACTCGCTGGGCCGGCCGGGCGCCGGGCACGCGACGGACATCCCGTATTTCTTCGACAATGCCCGCATCAAATATGGTGCTGCGACTACCGCGCGGGACGAACGCGTCGGCAAGACGATCAGCGCCTATCTCGTCCGCTTCGCGAAGACCGGCGATCCTAACGGTGCCGGCCTCACGACATGGCCCCGCTACACGGCCAAGGGCGATGAACTGCTCGACTTCGCGGCAGATGGCACGGCGGTTGCCGGCCGGGATCCATGGGGCGCCGAGATCGACGCGATCCAGGCCCGCACCCGCGCGGCGCTTGCTTCGGGCCATTACAACAGCCTCACCACGCCGATCGGCACGATGCTGGACGATCCCGCGGCCCGCGCGGTGCTGATGCGCCATGTGCCGGACGTTGCCGGCAACGCCCGGATCGACATGGCGCGCGGGCAGACGCTCGCCGGCATCCAGGCTTATTTCCCCGGCCAGTTGAGCGACGACAAGCTGCAGGCGATCGATGCCGATCTGGCGCAGGTGCCGGTGAAGAAGCCATAACGAACGAAGCCGGGCGACGCCCCTGCGCCGCCCGGCTTCGCCGTGCCGGATGTGACCGGCCAATGCAGAGGAAACGCCTTCCCCAGGACCAATCCCGGAGGAAGGCGTTGCTCCCGTCAGATGCGCAGCGAAATACCTGCGACGAGCTGACGACCCAGGGCATCATAGCCCATGATCGTGTTGCCGCGCAGCAGGCCGATGCGGCTGCGGCTGTCCGGCACGATCGGCGGGTCGCGATCGAAGATGTTGTTCGCGGCAAGCCGGAACGTCATCTGCTTGTTGATGTCGAACGTCACTGCCAGATCGAACCAGTTATAGGCCTTGATGCCCGGCCACTGGTCGCGACGGTCCGCAACCGGCAGCGCCGGGATGCCGGTGCTGGCCGGCGCATAGACGGTCATCGGCATCGCACCACGGTGACGCCAGTTGAGCGACACGCTGGCCACCTGCCCCGGTGCGGTCCAGGTGGTCCGGAACTGGTGCGCCCACTTGGGCATGCTCTCACCGCAGCCGCTGCCGAAGTAGCCGACGCAGTTACGCGGATCGAGGGTGGGAGCATCCTGGCTGCCGACACGGGTCATCAACGTGCCGTTGAAGTTCAGGTCAAGCGCCCCGACGCTTCCCAGGCCCAGATTATACTGCCCCTGGAAGTCCCAGCCATGCGACTGCGACTTATAGCCGTTGACCGAACCGCGCGAGACCCAGCCGCTGGACGGGCTGGTCGTCGGCGAGCTCGAAAGCGTGCCGTTCGGCGCGCGTACGATACCGCGGCAATAGAATTCATTGCCGGTGGTAAGGCAGCCGTTGATCCAGTCGAGCGGGTTGAAGAACGAGAGCTGATCTTCGAGGTCGATCAGCCAGCGATCGACCGAAACCGTCAGACCCGGCACGAACCGCGGACGCAACACCACACCGAACGTCTTGGTGTAGGCCGTTTCCGGCGCCAGGTTGAAGCCGCCTTCGCGCACGGTGCAGCGATCGTCCGGGCAGATCAGCGTCGGGCTGTTCCACAGGTTTGTCGGCAGGCCGGTGTTCGCGCACTGCTGGGGGGTCCAGGACGGCGCGGTGCGCGGGCCGCCGGACGAACTCGGCTGCGGCGCGCAGGGGTCGGCATAGAAGCCCTGGTTCCAGAAGATGTTGGCCGCGTTTGCAGCCGCGCCTACGCCCGGTGCTGCTTGCGCCTTGTTGTACGAGGCGCGGAAGGTGATGTCCTCGACCGGCGACCAGATGCCCTCGACCTTCCAGGTGCCGAAGTTGTTGTCCAGACGGTTGTACTTCGACAGGCGATAGCCGGCGTTGAGCTGGAGCAGATTGGTCCAGGACTGATTCTCGACCAGCGGCGCCTGGATTTCGGCGTTTGCTTCCAGAATGGCCTGGGTAACGCGCTGGTTGGTGCCGCCGTTGAGCTGCTGATAGATCGCGTTGACGACGGTGCGTTCCATTTCCTCGCGATATTCGCCGCCCAAGGCGATCGCGACACCCTGCTCGGCGAACGGCGAGGTGACGCCGTACTTGCCCAGGTCGCCGCTGACGGTGCCCAGGAACTGCAGCAGGCGAGGAATGCGGGTGCTGACGCCGCCGGACGCATCACCATAGATGTAGTTGTTGAGCGCCGCATCGGTGTTGAACGGCCGGAAGGCATTGAACGGCACGCAGTTCGGGTCGGTGCCGTTGGTCACCGAACGGCAGGTCGGGCGACCATTGACGTTCACCACGTCGAGAGCGCGATTGACTCGTGCGAAATCGGCGCGGGGCACGTCGATCGTGTCGAGCTGTGCACGCGAAATCATGCCGGCGACGTCATAGGACCAGACGTCGTCGAACACGCGGCCACGCAGGCCGGCGACGATGCGATAGCCCGCATTGGTGAACTTCTGTTGCACCAGCGGCATGCCGTCGAAGCGGTAGCGCAGATCGAGCGTGCCGTACTGGCCTGCCACGCCTGCGTTGGTGCCGCACAGCGTCTGCGCCTGCGAGGCCGAAAGGAACGGGTTGTCGCAGTTGGTGCGATACGGCGTGGTGCCATAGGCGCCGAAGTTATAGGTACGGTTCAGCAGCGTGTTGTACGACTTGTCCTGGTACCACAGCACGTTGCTGTACAGTTCGACATGATCGTCCAGCTGCGCGGTCAGGAAGCCGCCGGCGTTCCAACGCTCGAACGGACGCTGCCAGGCATGATCGTCATACGGGTTTGCCGAAGTACCGGCCGGACCGCTGTTGATCGGGATGAAGGTGCCGTTGCCGTTCGGGTTGTTGACCAGCACCTGGCCGGCGAACGCGCCCGACTGCGGGATGATGGTGCCGGCCGGCGTGAAGGTGGCACGGGAGCAGGCGAGCGGCGAGGTGTTGCTCGTCGTCACCACTTCGCAGACCGAGTTCGCACGGTCGCGCATGCGAACCAGGCTGGACTGACGGTAATCGGCGAAGCCCGAGATGTTGACGCGGCCACCGAACAGATCGACGCCGGCCGCAACGCTGATGTCGGCACGGCCGCCATCGTTCTTCAAGCCCAGCGGGGAATTGAAACCAGCCCGCGCCGCCGCATCGGTAACCGCGCTGCGGCGGTTGTTGTGATTGAAGAAGCTGTAGTTGCCGTCGATGCGGATGCCGGTGAAGTTCTTCTTCAGGATGAAGTTGACGACGCCCGAAACCGCGTCCGAACCATAGACCGACGAAGCACCGCCGGTCAGCACGTCGATCCGCTCGACCAGCGCATTCGGGATGATGCCGACGTCGACGGTGTTCGGCAGGCCGATGCGCAGGCCGTCGATCAACATCAGCGTGCGCTCATAGCCCAGGCTGCGCAACTTGATGCGCTGGCGGCCTTCGGAGTCGCTGAAATTCTGTTCGGAATTCACCTGCACCTGCGGCAGGCGGTTCAGCACTTCCTCGATCGTGGTCGCGCCCTGCGCGGCGATCTCGGCGGACGTGGTCGTCAGGATCGGCGCGGCCGAACGGTTGTTCGGGCGAACGATTCGCGTGCCGGTGACGACGATATTGCCGCCCGAGCTATCCTGATTCGCTTCCTCCGGCACCGTCGTTGCCGCAGAAGCGGACGTAGACTGCCCGCTATCCTGCGCAGCGGCGGGCGCTGCCATCAACGCGGCCACGCAACAGCTGGTGACCCAAACTCCCCTCAACAACATATCAGTCCCCTTTGATAACCCTAAACCTGGCCAATCCGGTTCGTCGGGGGACTGCCGCGCCCGCATAGGGACGCGCGGCTGGCTCGAACGGCCATTTCAGGCACCCGCCAAACCTTTCCAGGGTTGGTTACCAGAAGGTGTCATACTGGTTTCATGTCGGCAACACTGCACCGCCCTTTTTCGCAATTTGATTGCGATATTTCTCAAAGCGTAACCGATAGGTCACAATGCTCCACGAATCCCGCTGCTGGGACGCGCGGAAGAAACGTTTTCATCTCGGGTACATAGCGGGAGGTGCCGAACTGCCGGCTCCTCCTGCGCTTCGGCACAACGGTCCAGAGCCCACACAAAGACCAGTGTTCGGCATATCGTATAACCAATCCGGTTCACGCAGCAGCGTTGCGCGGCGCCCCGCGCTGCACATGGCGTCCGCGGAACATGTGGATCTCTTCTGCCCCGGGGGAACCGCGCGTCCCTGGCGCGCTGCTATTGCGCCGCGCTCATCGAGAAGGGCGCATCGGCCTTGCGCGCACCCCAGGCCTTGTTCGGCGTCGGCCCCATCACGAAGCGGAGCGTGCCGCCCGCCTGCAGCGACTCGCGCGACAGCCAGGGCTTGGTGTAGGCGCGGCCGTTCAGCGTGGCGGACTGGATGTAGACATTCTCGGCGCTGTTGTTGGTCGCCTCGATCGTCAGCACCTTGCCGCCCGGCATGGTGAGCCGGACGTTTCGGAACAGCGGGCTGCCGATCGCATATTGCCCCACCGTCGGCGTCACCGGATAGAAGCCGAGCGCGGAGAATACGTACCAGGCCGAGGTCTGGCCGTTATCCTCGTCGCCCGGATAGCCATCCGGCGTCGCGGCATAGAGCTTGCGCATCACGTCACGCGCATGAAACTGCGTCTTCCACGGCGCGCCGGCCCAGTCGTAGAGATAGATCATGTGCTGGATCGGCTGGTTGCCATGGGCGTACTGCCCCATGTCGACGATCTGCATCTCGCGGATCTCGTGGATCACCTGGCCGTAATAGCTGTCGTCGAAGATCGGCGCCGTGGCGAACACCGAGTCCAGCCGGTCGACGAACTTGGCGTCGCCGCCCATCAGATCGATCAGGCCCTGCACGTCCTGCATCACCGACCAGCTATAGTGGAGCGCATTGCCCTCGGTGAAGGCGTCGCCCCATTTGTACGGATTGAACGGCGTCGCCCACGACCCGTCCTTGTTGCGCCCTCGCATCCAGCCGCTCCCGGGATCGTAGAGCTTGCGGAAGTTCTGCGCACGCTCGGCATAGAGGCGGGCATCGTCCTTCTTGCCCAGCGCCGCGGCGAGGCGCGACAGCGAGAAGTCGGCGGTGGCATATTCGAGCGTGCGCGCGGCATTCTCGTTGATGCCGACGTCATAGGGCACATAGCCGAGCTGGTTATAATATTCGACGCCCTCGCGCCCGACCGCGCCGACGACATTGCCGTTCTTGTCCTTGGGGCGCCCCTGGCTGGTCGTCGCGTTCTTGACCATCGCCTCGTAGAGCGGTTCGATATCGAAGCCGCGCACGCCGTTGAGGTACGCATCGGCAATCAGGTTCGCCGAGTTGGAGCCGATCATCACGTCGCGATAGCCCGGGCTCGCCCATTCGGGCAGCCAGCCGCCTTCCTTGTACGTGTTGACCAGCCCTTGCAGAATCTCGGCATCGCGCTCCGGGACCATCAGCGCGAACCAGGGGAAGACCGCGCGCCACGTGTCCCAGAAGCCGTTGTCGGTGTACATCGGGCCGGGATGCACCTGCCCGTCATAGGGGCTGTAGTGCACCTGGCGGCCCTGGGCATCGATCTCGTAGAACATGCGCGGGAACTGCAGCATGCGGTACAGCGCCGAATAAAAGGTGCGGCGGTTGTCGAGATTGGGGTCGGTCACGCGGACGCGACCGAGCTCCTTTTCCCACGCCGCCTTGGCCTTGGCCTTGGTCTGCTCGAAGCCGTCGCCCCCGATCTCGCTGGCGAGGTTCCGCTCGGCCTGTTCGGGGCTGATGAAGGACGAGGCGACCTTGACGTGCACCTGTTCGCCCGCGCGGGTGGCGAAGCTCACCACCGCGCCGACATGGTTGCCTTCGCGCTGCGCATCGGCGGTCAGCTGCCAATTGTCGTCCCAGCTGCGGGTGACGGTGAAGTCGTGGTCGAACTCGGCGACGAAATAGTTGCGGAAATTGCCCGGCACGCCGCCATGGTTGTTGCGCACCCAGCCGCTGATCCGGCGGCGCGCGCGATCGATCTTGACGCTCGATCCACCGGCGAAGGCATCGAGCACGATGTGCGCGTCATCGGCCTTGGGGAAGGTGAAGCGGAACTGCGCGGCGCGCGCGGTGGGCGCCACCTCGGCGGTCACGTCATAATCGGCGAGGTAGACTCGGTAGCTGTACGGGTGGCTCTCCTCGGCCTTGTGGCTGTACCAGGAGGCGCGCTCGGCCTCGCGGATCCGTACCGGGCCGGTCTCCGCCATCAGCGCAAAGGCGGCATAATCGTTCATCCACGGGCTGGGCTGGTGGGTCTGCTTGATGCCGTTGATCTTGTTGTCGTGGTACATATAGCCCCAGCCGCTGCCGGGCTTGCCGGTGACCGGCGTCCAGGAGTTCATGCCCCAGGGCACGGCCACCGCGGGATAGGTGTTACCATAGGACAGCGCATAGGTGGAATCGGTGCCCATCAGCGGATTCACCAGATCGACCAGCGCCTCGCTTCGTGCCGATTGCTGCGCCGTCGCCGGCAGGGTGGCGGTGCCGGCAAGCAGCAGGGCGGCGGCACGGAGCGGCTTGGCGAAGAAACGGCGCACGAAAGATCCTTCTGCTGATGGGGGATGGGGTCGGTGCAGGCGCCTCCTTGCAGCGGGATCGGCATCGCGGCAATGGCGCTTTCGCAGCTAGGGCCGCGCCTCAATGCTCGTGCAGCGCCGTCCAGAAGCTGCCGACCAGTGGCTCCAGCGCATATTCCAGCGCGGTCCGTTTGCGCAGCGGCACCAGCACCTGCGCCGGCATGCCTGCCCGAAGTTCGAACCCTTGGCCGCGCACCTTGCGCAGCAGGTCGATCTGATCCGGTCCGACCACGACTTCACCGGTGAAATAGCGCGCGCCGGTCTTCTCGTCCGCCAGCGCATCGGCGGAAAGGCGAGTCAGCCGCCCCTTCAGATTGGGCAGGTCGCGCTCGTGCAGGCCGGGGAAACGCACCAGCGTCTGCTGCCCGACCCGCAGATCATCGGCGTCATCCACCGCTATCTGCGCCTCGATGCGCAGCGGCGCGCGCTCCGGCACGATGTCCATCAGCTTCTGGCCGGGTGCGATCACCCCCCCGGGGGTGAACACGCTCAGGCCGATCACCGCGCCGGTCGCGGGTGCGCGGATCTCGGTGCGCGACAGCTGGTCGCGCGCCGCCGCCCATTTGGGCAGCACATCGCCAAGCCGGCTGTCCACGTCGCGCAGGTCGGCGGCGATGCGCTCGCGAAAGGTGCGTTCGGCTTCCAGCGCGGTCAGTTCGCTCTCTCGCGTTGCGCCGCGCGTCTGGGCAACGCTGGCAGCATATTGGCCGCGCCGACCGACCAGTTCCGCCCGCACCCGTTCCAGTTCGCGCACCCGCGTCCGCGAGACGAAGCCTCGCTCGGCCAGCGGACGAAGCGCCGACAGCTGCTCGTCGACGAGTTTCAGTTGTTCCTGGGTGGAGACGACCTGCGTATCATAGCCCTGCCCCTGAGCCTGGGACTGCACCGCGCGCTGCCCCAAAGCACCGCGCTGCGCCAACAACGTCCCCCGACGCGCTTCGAGTTCCTGCTGCTGCAAGCGCAGCGCCAGCGCAGCCGCATCGCGATCCTCGGCGCGCAGCGTGGCGAATTCGGGCGGCGCTTCCACCCGCACCTGCCCCAGCTGCTCGGCCTCCAGCCTCGCACGCTGCGCAAGCAGGCGGATCGCCTGGCCCGACAGCGCGCGCTCCTGCGCCAGCACCTCGGCCGCGGCCAGGCGCATCAGCAGCTGGCCGCGCACCACGCGGTCGCCTTCGCGAACCCGGATCTCGCCCACCACCCCGCCGTCGCGATGCTGCACACTCTGGCGCTGGCCGGAAACGGCGAGCACGCCGGGCGCATAGGCTGCCGCATCGAGCCGCACGAACGCCGCCCAGCCCAGGAACAGCCCGAAGAACAGGCCTGCGACGATCAGCCCCAGGCGAATGTCCCGCCGGGGATCGCCCATGCGCTGCGCCAGCGGTGGATGAGGCTCGGCGGGCAGGATGACGGCGCCGTTCATGCTGCCGATCCCCCCTGTGCCGCCGGCACCATCCGGCGGACATTGGGCGGCGCGATCTTCGCCAGCACCTCGTCCCGCGGGCCGAACAACTCCACCCGCCCGTCGCGCAGCACCAGCATCTTGTCCACCACGGGCAGCACGCCCAGTTTGTGCGATACGACCAGGATCGTCTTCCCTGCCGCCTTCAGCTGCGTAATCGCAGCGTTCAGCGCGACATCGCCTTCCGAATCGAGATGCGCGTTCGGCTCGTCGAGCACATAGAGCGCCGGGTCGCCATACACCGCTCGCGCCAGCGCGATCCGCTGTGCCTGGCCCGCCGATACGCCGCGCCCGTTCAGCCCCAGCCGATGATCGAAGCCGCCGGGCAGCCGCAGGATCAGCGCGCGTGCGGCCACCAGGTCGGCCGCCGCAACCACCGCCGCGTCCACCGCCTCCGGCGCGGCCCCCAGCTCGCCCTCGAACCGGGCGATATTTTCCTTCACCGTTCCTTCGAACAGCACCGAGTCCTGTGGCAGATAGCCGATATGGCGGGCCAGGCGCTCGGGATCCCAGTCGCCGATCTCGGCCGCGTCGATCCGCACCGCACCGCGATCGACCGGCAACGCGCCGACGATCGCGCGCAGCAGCGTGGACTTGCCCGCGCCGGAGGGGCCGACAATCGCCACCACCTCGCCAGGCGCCACGGCGAAGGAAATGCCGTTCAGCACCGCCGCATCGCGCGCCGCGTTGAAGATGGTCAGCCCCTCCAGCGTCAACGCACCCTGCGGCGCCGGCAGCCGCGTAGGTTCGGGCCGTGCCACGGCGGAGGCGAGCAGCCGGTCTAGCTCCTGATAGCCGGTGCGGGCTTGGGCCAGCGTCTTCCAGCTGCCGATCACCAATTCGATCGGCGCCAGCGCGCGGGCGATCAGGAAGGAAGCGGCAAAGATCGCGCCGCCCGAGATCAGATTGTCCACGGCAAGCCACGCGCCCAGCCCCAGCGCAAGCGATTGCAGCGCCAGCCGCACGAACTTGGTGGCGGTGAAATAGCCCCCCGCGTGCAGGCCGCTCTCGGTCTGCAGCGCCAGCATCGCCTCGCGCTTGCGCTGCTGCCGCGCCACCATGGCACGCCGCATCCCCAGCGCCCGCACGCTGTCGGCCGCGCTTAGCATCACGTCCTGCGCGGCATAGGTCTGGCTGGCGACGTCCTGCGCCCGATCGAGCCCGGCGCGGGTTGCCTTTTCGTTGCGCCACGCGATCAGCGTCAGGATGAGCCCGCCGGCCAGCGCCAGCGCACCGATCAGCGGGTGGACGAGGAAGCACACGCCGACATAGATCGGCGTCCACGGGGCATCGAACAGCGCCAGCATGGCGGGGCCGGTGAGCGTCGCGCGCATCGTATCCAGATCGCGCACCGCGGAACGCGCGGCCGGCAGCTCCGGTCGGCCGATCGTCGCATCAAGCACCATCGGGGCCAGCGCGGCGTTCAGCACCACCCCGGCACGGGTCAGCAACCGGCTGCGGACGCGATCGAGCAGCGACAGGCAGGCCAGCGCGAACAGCAGCACCAGCGTCAGAAACGCCAGCGTCTGCACGCCCTGGGTCGGCACCACCCGGTCATAAACCTGGAGCATGTACAAGGTAGGCGCGATGTAGAGCAGATTGACGAGAGCGCTGAAGCCGGCCGCGGCGATCCAGTGCCGGCGGCACGCGGCCAGCGCCGCGCGCATCGGCGCCACTGCCCGTTGCGGCTCCTCCGCCAGCTGCTTCGCCATCGCCGCCACTTCCCTTCTGCCCGGGCCGCCGCCCGGAACGGTTCCGGACGGCGACGGGGATTTAGGCGAACACCGCGTGATCAGCCAACATCATCGCGTGCATCCACTGCCCGCCATCGGCATCGATGCCCGGCTGCGATGCGCTCCACGCCGCAACCGAACCGTCGCTGTCGGCCAGCATCGTCTGCGTCACCTGCGGCGTCGCGACGCCGAAGTCGAACAGTGCCAGTTGCGGATCGTGATCGGTCGGGCGATCACCGTCAAACTGCGCGTTGATGTGCACCGCGTCGTAGCTTGCCTTGCTCGCCAGCCCGCCCGTGACCAGGATATGGTCGAGCTGCTGGGCGTTGCCTTCGAACATATAGCTGTAGCGCTCCTCGCTGGGCAGCAGCGCGGTAGCCAGGTCGGTCAGCACGCCGCCCTTGGCGGGATCGGTCAGCTGGGTCTGCGCGTCCTCCCAGGCAAAGCCGTTCCAGTCGCCCAGCACCGCGATGTTCAGGTCCGGATTGTCGGCGAGATGCTCGTTGATATAGGCTTTCACGCCCGCCGCCTGGGCTGTGCGCGAGGCATCGCCCGCATCGGCCGGCGGCTGGGTTGCGCCCCACAGCGGATCGCTGCCCCCGCGCGAGGTGAAGTGGACGTTGATCGTCGTGATCGTTTCGCCGTTGAATTCGAATTGCGCGACCAGCGGCTTGCGGCTGTTGGCATAGGCCGAACCGGTGATCAGCTCGGCGCTGCCCTCGACATAGGAGACGCGATCGAGATTGTAGAGATAGCCGTTGCGGATATTGCCGTTGGGCTCGCCGCCCGTCGAATTCGCGGTATCCGGTGCGACCTCCACATAGCCGTAGCGCGCGCCGCTGATCGCGTAGATCGCGTCGATCAGCTCTTGCGCCGTGGCGACGCCCGACAGGTTGGATCCCCGGCCTGCGCCGTCGGCGTCCTGAATCTCCTGCAGCGCCAGAATGTCCGGCGCGCGCAGATTGTACACGATGTTGCTCGCCAGCACGTCGAACTTGGTATCCGAAGGATCGAGATTCTCGACATTGTACGTCGCCAGCGTCAGCTGGTTCGCGCCGCCGGCTAGCGCCGACACTTCCTTGGCGAGCGTCACGTCCTTGGTCACCGTCACCGCTTCGGTGACGATTACTTCGTAGCGCGCGGCGGCATAGTTCACGACGCCGGTCACGCTGCTCAGTTGGTCGCCGATCGAATAGCCAGCCGTGAAGCCGTCGAAGATCGTGCTGTCGCCCTGCAGCTGGATCTTCTCGGGGTTGAAGTCGCCCTTGGAAATGGTGATGCTGCCGCGATCGTTCACGCCGGTAGCACCCTGGCCGAGCGAGGCGACCACGTCCGTCTCGGCAAAGCTGTCGGTGGTGGTGTTGGAAACGACCAGCGGATTGTCGATCGTAACCCGCATCCCTTCCACCGATTCCCAGAAATCGATTCCGTCGGTGGTGGGATCGTAGGTTGTCAGCCCATCGTTATCGATCACTTGGCTGGGCGGGGTCAGGCCGCCCTGGCCGATCAGCACCGCTTCGGGCAGGTCATAGCCATAGCCGAGCAGTTCGATGGTGGGCGCGGTCAGTTCGGTGATGGTCAGGCCGCCGGTGCCGGCGCGATACTCGCTTACCGTTGCCTGCACGGCCACCGAATCGCCGACGAACACGTCGGGTGCGGTGCTGGTGAACACGAATACGGCGTCGCTGGTACGCGCATTGTCGTCACCCAGGTCCTGCAGGTAGAAGCCATTGCTGTCCACCGCGGTCACGATCCCGCTGGTGATGATCTTCTGGCCCTCATAGGCCGAACGGTGCCCCTCGCCCTGGATTTCGCCGATCAGCAGCGGCAGCACATCGTCGTTCAGGATCGTGCCGATCGCCGTGGCGCGGTCGATCGCCGCGCCGCCGGTGGGGTTGGACAGCGTGATGCTGAACGTTTCGTTGGGCTCGGGTGCGAGGTCGCCGAGCACGGGCAGCGAGATCGTGGCGGTCGTCTGGCCGCTGGCGAACTGCACGGTTCCGGTCAGAGTGATCGGGCCGAAATCGCTTCCGCTTGCACCGCCGGAGCCGCCGGGCAGCGTGATGGTATAGGTCGCCTCCACCGCACCGGCGGCGCCGCCGATTCGCGACACCGTGAAGTCGATGCTCTGCGACCCGCCATCGCCTTCGGTGACGGCGGCGTCGGCGATGCTCAGCGTTCCCGGTGCAGCCACCGATCCGGCGCTGCTCACGCGGATGTCGTCGATACCCACCCATTCGTCATTGCCGGCCGCATTGGTGGTGATGATCCGCACCTGCAGCGTCGCGGCGTTGTTCGCATCCGACGGAAGCGTCACGCTCACCGGCGTCTCCAGCAGCGGGTTGGCGCTGCTCGGTCCGCCGGTCGCGTCGGCGACATAGCCGCCGGGAACATTCTGCCAGGGGCTACTGTCGTCCAGGCGATACTGCACGGCAACCTGCTGCACCGAATTGTCAGGCCCGCTTTCCAGGTCGCGCAGCAGGAACGAGAGCGTAACGTCGCTGCGTCCGGTCGCGTCGAGGTAGAACGCCAGATAGGGTGCCGTCGCGGTGCCTGATCCGGTCAGCGCAACCACCGGGTTGGAAATCTGGAATTCGGTCACACCGCCGGTATTGAAGGTTAGCGGATTGGTCTGGTTGGTGTTCACGTCGACGACGCCGCTGCTTGCGGTGATCGTGCGGGGATCGGTACCGGTCCGGCTGGTCAGCCCATCGCCGCGGAAGCCGACGATGCTCGGCACATTGTCCCAGCTATCATTGGTGTTCAGCAGATTGGTGCTCGACCAATCCTGCACCAGGTCGCCGCCTGCCAGATTCCAATATGTCGCGCTCACCGAATTTCCCCCTGTGCCTGCAATTCCGATGTTGCGAGCGGAGATGGCGAACGGCCTCCCCCTCGACTATCGTTAACATTCGGCTAACCACGCCGTTGTGACAAGTGGATGAAACCGCGATGAAAACGATGCGGTGGCAGGCTCGGGGCTTCGGCGCACGCGCACGCGGCCGGCGCAAGCAACGAGAATTGCACGCCAATCGTCGCAGTAGTGCAACATAGGCGTGTCACTCGAACGCGACATTCGAACAAGGGGAAACTGCCGATGAATCGTTACCTGGCTCTGCCGCTTCTGTTTGCCTCGCTCTGCGCCTCGGGCGCGCAGGCGGCTACGGTCGTCACCATCAACCCGGTCACCACCACCGTAAACCCGACGGCGAGCAGCACGGTCACGTTGTCCTCGGTCCTTCAGCCGGACACGATCGGCCAGGTCTTCACCCCCACCCAATCCTATCTCACCAGCCTCGGCTTCCGCTTCGGCTCCTCGACTCGCGCCACGACCGGCAACGTAACGCTTTCGCTCTACGCGGGCGTCCTGACGGCGGGCGCGACGCTGCCGGCGACGGCGCTGTTCACCCAGCAATATGCGCTGTCCGGCCTGGTGTTTCGCGGCGTCGGCAGCTTCACCGATCTGTTCACCGGCGCGCTCGCGGTCAGCGCCAACAATCCCTACACGGTAGTGCTCAGCGGCAGCAGCAATGTCACGCTCGCCTTCGGCAATGGCGAAGGCTACGCCTCGGGCTATCTGCTCCAGCGCAACGTCAATGACGCGACCTGCCGCGCGACGCCCGCCCGGTGCGATGCCAGCTTCCGCTTCACCACCGCCAGCCCGGCGCCGGAGCCGGAAAGCTGGGCGCTGCTGATCGGCGGCGTGCTGCTCGCCGGGGGCACGATGCGCTATCGGCGCCGGAACACGCAGCTGACGTTCGGCTAAGCGCTCTTCCAAGCCCGCGATGCGGCGCCGGATCCCCGTGACCGGCGCCGCCGCCTGGCGGGACCGAGCGCCTCACCACCGCGCGATCGACGCATGGATGGGCAGCAGCGCCGCGCCCAGCGCCGATCCCGCTCCACCCAGCGCCGATATCTCGATTCGGAAACGCCCCTTCTCGCTCTCTGCGATATGGTCGCCCCAGGTGATCGCGCGGCAGTTCAGCCGATCCGCCAGCCCGTCCAGGATAGGCCCGGGCAGCGGGCTCATCAGGCGGATCGCCCCCGGATCAAGCCACGCCAATGCCGAATTGATGGTGTGGAGCAGCTGATCGGCGGCCCGATCCTGCCAATGCGCGATCGTCGCTTCATATCCGGCGGCCGCCTCGGCGAAATCGGCGAGCGAGTGCACGTCGCATCCGTCGGCCTGCAGCGTGGCGATCAGGTCCAGGGTCGTCGGCCGCGGGGCCGCCGCGGGATAGAACATGCCGATCTCGCCGGCGCATCCCGATTCGCCGCGCATCAGCCGCCCCTCATGCACGATCCCCGCCCCGACGCCATGGCCCAGCAGGATCACCACCGCCGTGGTGCAGCGCCGGATCAGGCCACCGAGATAATATTCGGCGAGCGCTGCCGCCGTCGCGTCATTTTCGATCCACACCGGTAGCCGCAGCGTGTCTTCCAGGATGTCGCGCAGCGGCGCGTTCTTCCAGCCCGGCAGATTGCGCACGATGTGCCAGCGATTGCCGTCACGCGAAAGCGCTGGCCCGGGGACGCTGAAGCCCACGCCGTAGATGCGGCTGCCGAGCAGCCGGTGCTCGATTGCCAATTCGTGGATCCGGCGATCGACATGCCCGGCAAAGCGTTCGGGGTCGATCGGCTCGATCTTCTCGGTGGTCAGTGAAACCACGCCGCCGGCATAATCGACCAGCGCGATCTCCAGGATGCCGGCATGGATCGCCAGGCCGACGGCATAGCCGCCCGCCGGCGAGATCCGCAGCGGCACGGTCGGTCGCCCGCGCCCGGGCGCCGCCTCGGCCGGTAGTTCCTCGATCAGCCCCTGCCCCACCAATGTCTTGGTCAGCTTCGAAATGGCACTGTTGCTGATCTGCAGCGTGTCCGCCAGCGCCGAGCGGGATTCCGGGCCGGCGGTGCGCAACTGCCACAGCAGCCGCTTTTCCTCGTCGAGCAGCACGAAGGGGGGGGTTCGCATCGGTGGCCCTATACCAGCGCGGCTCGAACGCAGCGATTTATTTTCTCAGGAATAAATAAATCTGTCATTCATGGCTCGCATCGGCGGCGCAGGTTCACAGAATCAGGGGGAGCAATTCCATGAACAAGCAGCATCTCGCGTTCGGCTGCGCGGTCGTCGCGCTCAGCATCCTTGCGGCACCTTCCTTCGCCCAAGACGGTGGCAGCGCGGCCAGCGATCCCGCCCCGGCGGCGGAAGAAGCTGGCGCGGACATTATCGTCACCGGCTCCGCCCGTGCGCAGCGCCGCTTCGACGTTTCCTACGCGATCAATTCGCTCAGCCAGGAAGACGTGCAGAAGATCGCGCCGAAGAGCTTCGCCGATCTGCTCGGCACGGTGCCCGGCATCCAGGTCGAAGCGACGGGCGGCGAGGTGCAGAACATCACCCGCGTTCGCGGCATCCCAACCGATCGCGGCTATCTCATCTTCCAGCAGGATGGCCTGCCGCTCTATCACGAGATCGACGGCGTCTTCTTCAATTCCGGCGAAGGCATGAATCGCTACGATCTGATGACGGAGCGAGTCGAAATCGTGCGCGGCGGCCCGGCGCCGATCTACGCCAGCAGCGCCGCGGCGATCGCCAACAACATCACCGTGTCCGGTGGCCCGCAGGCGCGCGGCAAGGCGCAGGTCACGCTTGGTGACACGGGCCTGTTCCGGCTCGATGCGATGCAATCCGGTCCGCTCGGCGATCGCACCTATTTCGCGATCGGCGGCTTCGTCCGTCAGCACGACGGCTATCGCGACAATGGTTTCCCCAGCGACAAGGGCGGCCAGATCCGCGCCAATCTGAAGCGTGATCTGGACAATGGTTTCGTCAAAGTCTCGGCCGAATATGTCAACGACCACAACGTCTTCTATCTGCCGATTCCGATCGCCGATCCGCGCAACCCCGCCGTGTCGCTCGATCGCTATATCGATTACTTCACCGGCACGATGAACTCGCCGTCGCTGCGCAACGTCAACATCAAGTATCGCGACGGTGCCGGCGTACTGCAGGGCATGAACCGCGACCTTTCCGACGGTCGCCACATGCGCTTCTTCAACGCCGCGATCGATTACGAGGCCGATTTCAACGGCTGGCAGGTCTCCGCCAAGGCGGGCGGCACCAAGGGCAAGTCGAGCTTCGACGCCTTCTACTCCACCACCAACCCTGCCGATGCGACCAGCTTCGCCGCCGGCTATCTCACCGCGGCGCGCACCGCCTTCGGCCCGAACGTCGCCCGGCTCGGCTATGCCTTTGCCGGCACCAACGGCGCGACGCCATATGATCCGTCCAGCGCGTCCGGCCTTATCATGTCGGGTCAGTATCGCGCGTCCGAATCCGATTTCTATTCGGTGCAGGGCGATCTCAGCGTCACCCGCAAGTTCGAAACCGGTATCGGCACGCACGACGTGCGGGTGGGCGTCTACGGCTCCTTCTACGGCAACACGCTGCTACAGGCCTATCAGGACATGCTGATCGAAGTCCGCGGCCAGCCACGCACGCTCGATCTGGTCGCCTATTCGGCCAGCGGTGCGGTGCTCGGCTCGGTCACGCAGAACGGCGTCCTGCGCTACACCACCACGCTCAACCAGGGCAAAGCCGATGCGCGGATGATCGCCTTCTACGCCAACGACACCTGGGACGTCGCACCCGGCCTGCGGATCGACGCCGGCATCCGCACCGAGCGCTATCGCTATCGCGGCATCGCCATGCCGACCACCCAGGTCAATCTGGGCGACACGACCACGCTCGCCGACGATACCACGCGCGCCTTCACCGGCGCGGTGCTCGATCAGCGCCTCAGCCCCAAGGCGACGAACTGGACCGTCGGCGCGAACTACGATTTCAACGGCAATCTCGGCGCCTATGGCCGCATCTCCACGCTGGAAGTGCCGCCGCAGATGGGCGTGGTCAGCGGCATCAACCCCACGATCGTCAAGACCAAGGCACGCCAGTTCGAAGCGGGGGTGAAGGCCAGCTTCGGCCCGCACTATCTCTACGCGACCGGCTTCTACACCAAGTTCAACCCGTTCAACGCCTCGTTCGCGGCGTTCAACCCGGTCACTGGCCGGAACGATCAGGTGCTGCCGTTCATCGGCGAAGCCTCGGTCAAGGGCGTCGAGGTCGATGGCCGCGTCGTGCCGGTTCGCTGGTTCTCGCTGAACGGCTCGGTCACCTGGCAGAACCCGGAATATGCCAATCTGCAGAACACCTCCGGGGCAGATCCCAGCGCGGTGAACGGCAACCAGATCATCCGCGAGGCCAAGTTCTTCGGCAATCTGCGGCCGAGCTTCGACTTCGATCTGGGCGACAAGCGCGTGTCGCTGTTCGGCCGCTTCGAATGGGTCGGCCGCCGCTATGTCGATCTGTTCAACCGCACCGCCATGCCGGGCTATCAAACGACCGGCGCGGGCGCGTCGCTCGATTGGGGCGCGTGGCGCGTCCAGGTGGTGGGCGACAATCTGTTCAACGCCCATGGCCTCACCGAAGGCAATACGCGCACCGATCAGTTCGACGGCCAGGGATCGCGCGAGGCGATCTACGGCCGCCCGCTGTTCGGCCGCAACTTCCGCCTGATCGTCAGCCGGAGCTGGTGATGGTACCCCGCTCGGCGCGCGCGCTGCTTTCCGTCGTGGCGGTTGCCGTCGCCCTGTTCGCCACCGGCCCGGCTGCGGCCGCCCCGGTGGGGGATCGGGTGCTGGCGGCACTGTCCGCCCGGCTCTTTCCGCTGTTCCACGCCGCCGGGCACGACCCGGCGGTGCTGGAGCGGATCGCGCGCGGCCCGGGCATAGAGGCGGTGCTGCGCGCCCGGCGCGAACGCCGCGCCGCCTGCGGCAGGGATCTGGCCTGCCGCGCCCAGGCACTGCTGTGGAACGAGCAGGAGGCACAGGCGCTGCGGCTGGCTGCTGCGTCGGTGGCCACGCTCCCCGCGGCCGATGACGGAATCGGCGGCCAGGCGAATCGCGAGATCGCCGGCATCAACGAAATCGTGCGCACCTATGCGCTGGGCGGGCGCCCGACCACGGCGATCGACGGGCCGGGTCCGATCGGTCCCCAGGATCAGAACGCCCGGCTGCAGGCGGCCGACTGGCTGACCGATACGCCGCGCACCGGCTCGGCCCAGCGCCTCGACCCCAGCATCGACTATGCGCTCGCCCTGCTCGACATCAGCGGGCGCACCGATGCCATCGGCCATGAGCCGCTGGCGGCCGGCGCCAATACCGCGGCGCTGGCGCGGGCGAAGAAGATCGACTGGCGACGCTATCGCTACAGCGCAATGATCGTCACCGGCGTCGGCCCGGAGATCGAAGGCGAACCGCTCAGCCCGTTCGGCCGCTACCATCTGCGCCTCGCCGCGCAGCGCTTCGCCCAGGGCGACATCGCCTTCATCCTCGTCACCGGCGGCCGCGCGCATCCGCGCGCGACGCCGTTCACCGAGGCGGACGAGATGCGCAAGGCGCTGATCGAACGCTATGGTGTGCCGGCCGAGGCGATCGTCAGCGAACCCTATGCGCGCCACACCACCACCAACCTGCGCAACGCCAGCCGCCTGCTCGCGCGGATGGGCGCGCCGATGGCGATGGAGACGGTGATCGTCTGCAACCCGCTGCAAAGCGCCTATATCGAAAGCAAGCGCTTCACCGATCGCAACGCCGACGAACTCGGCTACCAGCCCGGCCGCGTCGTCCGCCGGGTCTCGCCCACCGAACTCGTGTTTGTGCCCTCGCGCACCTCGGAGCGCGTCGATCCGCGCGATCCCCTCGATCCCTGATCGCCGGAAAGGAACCGCCGTGCGCCGCTTCGCTTTGGCCGCCGCCCTGCTGCTGTGCCCCGCAATCGCCCATGCCTGGGGCAACACCGCCCATGCAGTGATCGATCGCGCGGCGCTCCAGGCGATCCCCGAGGACGGCCCGGTCTTTCTGCAGCGTTATGCCGACTATATCGCCGCCTCGGCCTCGCTGCCGGATACCTGGCGCGGCGATGCGGAATCCTTCTCGAAGATCGATGAGGATCCGAACCATGGCTGGTTCCGCGAGCAATTCGCCTTCCTGAAGCCGATCCCCCGCTCGCGCTTCGAGTTCATCCTGGCGCTCTACAAGCATCGCGAAACGATCAAGGCCAGCGATCCGGCCGCCGCCGCGCGCACCAACGTCCGCTGGACCGGCACGCTGCCCTACGCGGCGATGGAAGCTTATGATCGGCTGATCGTCTGCATGCGGGCGGTGCGCGCCGCGCAGGCCAAGGGCGAGGATGCCGCGGTGCCCGAACAGCATTGCGCCTTCCAGGTGATCCGGCTGGGCCATTATATCGGCGACGGTTCGCAACCGCTGCACGATTCGATCCATTCGGATGGCTGGATCGGGCCCAATCCCCATGGCTATACCCGCGACCGCAGCATCCATGGCCGGTTCGAAAGCCGCTTTGTCGATGCCATCGGCCTCAGCGTCGCCGATGTCGCGCCGCGTATCGGCGCTCTGGCGCACCGGGAGGGGGACATGTTCGATGCCGTGCTCGCCTTTCTCGATCGCGCCGGCGACAAGCTGGAGACCGTCTATCAACTCGAAAAGCGCGACGGCTTCGGCAACCCCGCCGATCGCGACGTGCGCGGCCTGATCTACGAACGCACGGCGGCAGGCGCTGCGATGCTGCGCGACATGCTCTGCCGCGCCTGGGCGGAAAGCGCGGTAGCGCCCGCCAAGGTCACGCCCTCCCCGCTCGATTTCTCCAATCCCCGCTTCAATCCGGAAACCGGGTCCGCACCCGCCTGACGCCGGCGCAACGCCCGCACCAGCCGCGCGTGCCGTCCGTGATCGAGCGTGAACCGGCGGAGCAGCAGCACCGCAAGCACGCCGCCTACCAGCGGCAGGCCCAGGCCCAGGCCCAGCATCCCGATCTGCACCGCGATCGGCTGCGCCGCGCCGGGCGTGTAGCCTATGGCGTTCAGCACCCCGCCGATCGCCGCCGTCGATGCCGCCCCGCTCGCCTTCACCAGCACCAGGTAGAAGGCGAACAGCCCGGTCTCGAACCGCCGCCCGTGCCGCCATTCGACCACGTCCACCGCGTCGGCCAGCAGTCCCCAGGGCAGCATGAACACGCTGGCAAAGCCGAAGCCGATCACGGCCGCGGCGGCCATCTGCCCGGCGGGCCAGCCCAGGCACAGCCCGAAGCCCGCCAGGCCGACCACGCTCACCGCATGGCCGGCGCCGAGCAGGCCGCTCTTGCTGAACCGATGAGTCAGCGCCGTCCAGCCGAGCACCCCGCCGAACTGCCCGATCGTCAGCGCCCCCAGCAGCAGCGTCACCGCGCCGGGACGATCGACGACATAGGTGCCCAGATACAGCAGCATCCGCCCGAATGCCGGCGCGGCAAAGCCGGTCAGCAGCGCCAGCGCGCCCATCGCGAGCACCATCGGGTCGCGCAGCGGCACGGCGATGCCGTCTCCGCGCAGCGCGGCCGGGCCGCGATCGCCACGTCCCTGCCCGCCCGATGCCCAGGCGCACAGCAGCATGGTCAGGGCAAAGGCCAGGCCGGCGGCTAGTCCGGTCAGCGCCAGCCCGCCAAAATGCCGGCTATGGCCCGCCTGCTGCACCAGCGGCGTCAGCAGCGTCGCGATGGCAAGCGCGGCCGCGGTGCTGAACAACAGCCGATACCCCGATACGCGCCCACGCGCCCGGCTGTCGCTGGTCACCTGCGCCATCAGCGCGTTGTGCGGCACGTCGACCAGCGCATAGGCGCCGCGAAACACCAGGATCGCAACCGCCAGCATCGCCGCGCGGTGCATGCCCAGCGCCGGCATCGCATAGATCAGCGCGAAGGCGCCGCCGCACGGCATCGCGGCGATGCCGACGACCCAGGAATAACCTCTGCCGGCCGCCCGCCAGCGGATCACCAGCCGCGCCGCGAGCAGGTCGAAGATCAGGTCGCCGGCGATGGCGAACAGCATCAGCGCCGCCGCTTCGCCGCCACCCAGGCCGAGCACATCGGTCAACAGGAACAGGATCGTCAGATCCGCGCCGCCGAACACCAGCGCCTTGCCGAAATTGCCGGTAGCATAGGCCAGCAATCGGCCTTCTGTTGCGGGCGTCGCGATTTGCGGCATCTTTCTCGGCGTTTGGGGAGCGGGGCGGGATGGCCGCTCCTATGCCGTCGACATGTCAGTTTGGCGACGCCCGGTCGCGGGCGAACTGCACCAGATCGGGCAGCGCCGCGGCCAGCCGGTCCATGTCCGCGGGCGTGTTGAACAGCGCAGGCGTCACCCGCACACAGGCACCACGCGCGATGCCGTCGCGGTGCACAGTGAAGATGCGATGCCGCTCGAGCAGCCGGCCGGCGAGCGCCGCATTGGCGCCACTGGCGGTAACGCCCTGCACCCGAAACGCGGTGATCGCGCCATGTGCCGCCGGATCGTCGGGCGTCAGCACCTCGATTCCCTGCACCTGCCGCGCCCGCGCCACCCAGCGGTCACGCAGCGCGCGCAGCCGTGCGGCACGCCGGGCGCTGCCGATCGCCTGCTGAAAGGCGAGCGCCGCCGGCACGGTCAGGCTCGCAGCGAAGTCATAGGTGCCGAGATGCACCCGCGCGAACAGCGTATCCGGCCCGCCCGCCGCGTTGGCGGGATGGCGGTCGATTCTGCCCAGCGCGGCCCGGCGGACGTGCAGAAAGCCGACGCCCAGCGGGGCACCCAGCCATTTATGCCCGTTGATCGCCACGAAGTCGCAGTCGAGATCGGGGATGGCGACATCGATCTGGCACCAGCTGTGCGCCGCATCGACGATCACGTCGGCTCCACGTGCCCGCGCCAGCGCGGCGATCTCCCGCACGGGCAGCACCAGTCCGGTGCGATGGGTGAGATGGGTGAGCAGGATCAGCTTGAGCCGCGGGTTGGCGGCCAGCGCCGCCGCATAGGCGTCGATCACCGCCGCGCGCGTGGCAGGCTCGGGCAGGTCGATCTTCACCACCTGCACGCCCCGTCGGTGGGCGAGGCTCGCCATGCACGCCTGCGCGCTGTCGTAATCCAGGTCGGCATAGAGCACCGCATCGCCGGGCTGCAGCCGGTTATAACCCAGAATCAGCGTCTCCAGCGCCTCGGTGGCGTTGCGGGTGAGCACCAGTTCGTCCGCGCCGACGCCCATCGCCGCCGCCGCCGCGTCGCGCGCCGCGATCAGGTCGCGGTTCATGCCGCGCCGGGCATAGAAGCTGGTGTCGCGGTTCACGCGCGCCAGCTGCGCCTGATAGGCTTCGAACACCGGGCGCGGCATCATGCCCCAATTGCCGTTCTCCAGCTGCACCACATCAGCGGGCGGCGTGAACTGGCCGGCGATCTCGCGCCAGTAGCGATCGTCGTCCGCCGCCTCAGCCGCGGTGCCAAGCCCAAGCGCCGGCAGCGCCAGCCCGCCCGCCAGCAGCGAACGACGATCCAGTTCCGTCATCAGAAGCGCAGCTCCAACCGGCCATAATATTGGCCGCCATCGGTATCATAGGGAGCGTTGCGCGAGTAGATCAGGCCGCGATTGGCCTGGTTCGTCGCCTCCGCCGGATAGGTATCGAACAGATTCTCCGCGCCCGCCCGCAGCGTCAGCGCCTTGGCGACGCGCACGCTCACCGATGCGTCGAACAGCGCGATGCTGCCGAAGCGCTGGAACAGCTCGCCGGTGGCGTTGCCGGTCACGTCGGTCCAGGCGCCATAATAGCGGCCGCGCAGCATCACGCCGACGGGCCCGACATCATAGGATAGCGTGCCCGTCGCATTGTGCTGGGGCAGCCGCTCCTGGAAGATGCGGCGCTGGGTGGCATTGGCGATCGCCGCGGTCGTGCCGCTGCGCACCCGCGTCTGGTTGTAGTTATAGGCCAGGCTCACATTCGCCCGGCCCGGCCCCACCGGGCGGGCATAGCTCAGCACCGCATCGATGCCGCGCGTGCGCGTATCGAAGTCGTTGGTGAAATAGCTCACCGAGGTGAATCGATCGGGATTGGCGAAGCTCGCCGGTACCGCGAAGGTGGCCGATTGGCCGAACCGATCGTCCAGGTCGATCTGATAGAGGTCGATCGTCGCGCCCAGGCCGAAATCGGTCTGGCCCACCAGCCCTGCCGTCAGGGTGCGCGACTTTTCCGGGGTCAGCGGCTTGGCGCCCAGCGCCACCGCGATCGGATCGCTGGGGGAAAGCCGGCCTTGGTTGAACACCTGCAACGTGCGGGTATCCAGCCCCTGCGTCACCTGCCGCGTGTTGAGCTGCGCCGGGGTGGGCGCGCGGAAGCCGGTGGAATAGGTCAGCCGCGCCGCCAGCCCGTGCACTGGCTCGAACCGGCCGGCCAGCTTGTAGGTAAAGGTGTCGCCGAATGCCGAGAAATCCTCGTAGCGGCCGGCCGCGCCCAGCGTCAGCGCCTGCACCGGCGCCCATTCCAGATCGACATAGCCGGCATAGCTGCGCTGGCTCCATTCGCCCGCCTGAGCGGGGCTGAATCCGGGAAAGCCGTTGGCATTGGGCGCCAGGCCCGTCGCTGCGCCGGGCCCGACCGCATAAGACGCCGGATCGCCGGCGCCGACGCGATAGATTTCCACGCGCCGCTCGCCGCCGAATGCGACGTTCACCGGCGCGCCCATGCCCACCGGCAGGCGATAGACAAAGTCGGCGTTGAGGTTGAACTCGCGCTGCGTGAGCCGGCCGAGATAGAAGCTGGTCGGGCTGTTCGGCCCAAGCGACGCGTTGAGACTCTCGTTCAGCGTATAGTCGATCCGGCTCTGCCCCTGCGATGCGCTCAGGTCGTAGTGGAAACGGTCGCTGGCATCGCCGCGCACCCCGGTTACGCCCTGATAATCAGCGAAACGGGTGCCGAATCGCGGGGTAAAGCCCACCGGATACAGCTTGGCGAACGAAAAGCCGGGAAAGGCGGTGCTGGCATTGTACACCGAACCAGTGTTCGACGGGTTGCGCCAGTTGAAGTCGGTCACGCCCTCGCCGCTCTGCAGCGTCCCGAACGCATAGAGCGTCGCGTCGTCCACCAGGTCATAATGCGCGTTCACCGATCCGCCGACACGCTCCTGGTCGGGTTGGCCCCAGCGCTGCACCGGATTGGGCACCGACAGCTGCGGGTTTGCCGCCTGGAAGGCGATCGCGTCGGGGCGCTGGCGGGTGCGCGAGGTCGCCTCCGCATGATCATATTGCCCGGTGACGACGATGCTGCCGCGCGCGCCCAGCGCCAGGCCGCCGCGCAACCCCCACTGATATTCGTTGCCATCGCCGGCATAGTAGCGCGATGCCTGGCCGAAAGCGGACATGCCCGGCTTGTCGTCGAGCAGCAGGTTGATCACGCCGGCGATTGCATCCGATCCATATTGCGCCGAAGCGCCGTCGCGCAGCACTTCGACGCGGCCGATCGCGTGGCCTGGAATGCCGGCGAGATCGGGCGCCTGTGCGCCGCGCGTGCCGAGCAGCGCCGAGCGATGGTATCGCTTGCCGTTGACGAGCACGAGCGTCTGGTCGGCCGAAAGCCCGCGCAGGCTGGCGGGGCGGACGAAGGCCTGCCCGTCTGCGGCCGGCAGGCGCTGGACGTTGAACGAGGGCAGCAGCTGCGCCAGCGTATCGTTCAGGTCGCCCGACACGCTCGATTCCAGCATCGCGTTTGACAGCACGTCCACGGGCGCCAGCGTATCGAACTGGGTGCGCCCGCGATCGCGTGTGCCGGTCACCACGATCTGCTCGCTCGTGCCGGCGGCCGCCTCGGCAGTGTCGGTCTGCGCCTGTGCGAACGCCGCAGGCATGGCGAAAAGCTGGAGCGCGACGAGCGCGCTGCCGGTGCGGAAATGCATCGATGGTCCCCTTGGATGGCGGGGCGTCCTGTGGGGACGCTTCTCAAGCCGGGTCGCTAGGCGCCCGCCATGACGCCCCGGCTACACGACCAAGACGGATCGATGAAAATACCAATACAATACCAAGTACGCGCGACTGCTAGAAGGTGAACCCCGCGCGGAGGCCATATTCGCGGGGTGCGCCGTAAAATTCGCGCAGGCCGAACTGGCCGCTGACATAGCGCTCTCCGGTCAGATTGGTGCCATAGGCTTCGAGGTGAAACCGGCCGCTGCGCAGCGTGACGAGCGCCGACATCAGGCCATAGCCTGCGATGCGATCGGAAACCGGCGAATAGGCCAGATAGGTGAAGCGCGGCCCGACATAGCTGTAGTTGATCCGCGGGGTCAGCGTCCGCTCGCCCGGCAGCGCGAAGGCATAGGCGATGCTGCCGCCAAAGGTCCATTCGGGCGAATAGAGGTTCGGGCCCCCCGCGGTGGTGATGATCGCCGGCCGATAGTCGAAACACAGCGGCGGACTGGAAGGCGTGCCGGCCGGGCATTGCGGCCCCAACGTGCCCGATGGGATCCGCCGCGTGTTGACGAAGGACAAGCCCGCGAGGTTCGAGTGCACATAGGCGACGTTGCCGTCCAGACTGAGCCCGCCGAACTTGCTCTGCAGCTGCGCCTCGACGCCCTTGATCGTGCCCTTGGACAGGTTCTGCACCCCGTTGAAGCCGGTGCTCGGCTCGACGATCTCGAACTGGAAGTCCGCATAGCGGTTGTAGAAGGCCGATAGCTGGGTACGCACATGCCGGTCGAGCAGGCTCGCCTTCCAGCCGACCTCGTAGTTCCACACCATTTCGGGCCGGAACCTCGAATTCACGGTGTTGAACCCGCCCGGCTTGTAGCCTCGCGCGACAAAAGCATAGAGCAGATGGTCGGGATTGACCGTCCAGTTGATCGCCGCCTTGCCGGTCACGCGCCCGTCCTCATGGGATCCAGCCAGGTCCGCCACGGCCAGGCCGCCCGCCGGAAATCCGGGAATGCCCGCGCCGATCCGCACCGCGCCCTCGCCGCTTGCCCTGTAGTGCGAATAGCGTCCGCCCAGTTGGACCTGCACGTCCGGCACGATCCGATAGCTCGCCTGCGCGAACACGCCCAGCGTGGTGCGGCGGTTCTCCGGGTCGATGTCTGTGGGGAAGCCGGCCTGGGTCTGGCGGATGCGCACATCGATCTTGTTGCGCTGGAAATAGCCGCCCAGGATCCATTCGAACTGCCCGCCGCCTGGCGAGATCAGGTTCAATTCCTGGCTGTACTGGCGTTCCCGCGCATAATAATCCTCGCGAATGCCCCCGCCGGCGCTCACCGGAGCCTGGGAGGCATCGATGTCGTTGACGCCTTCGATCTTCTTGTTCTGATAGCCGCTGATCGATCGCAGAACCACGCCGCCGGCAAATTCCTTGCGCAGTTCCAGGCTGGCGATGAACGCCTTTTCGCGGATCGCCACCGGCGTGTCGAAGCTCAGCGTATAGATGTCCCCCTCCCGGAAGGCGCCGAATTCGGTGCCGGCGATCGGGCGATAGGCATAGCCGCCGATATCGCGATCGTTGATCTGCGTCTTGAGCAGCGCGCGGAAGCTGCCGGGCTCCCACAACACACCGATGCGGCCGCCCTTCTCGTCCAGCTTGCCGGCCTGGTTGGCGAACGGACCGACATCGGTGAAATAGCTGTCATGGCCGCGATAGAAACCGGCGCCGCGCACCGCCAGGTTGCTCGCCAGCGGCAGGTTGAGCGCGCCCTCCACACCGTAATTGCCCCAGTTGCCGCCGCTTCCCTCGACATAGCCGTTGACGTCCTTCAGGTCGGGATTGCGCGAATTGATGAAGATCGCGCCACCGGTGGAGTTGCTACCCACCAGCGTGCCCTGCGGCCCGCGCAGCACCTCCACGCTCGCCAGATCGTAAAAGCTGTTGGCCTGCACGATCGGCGGCTGGAACAGCCCGTCGACATAGGTGGCGACGCCCGCCGTCACGTTCGGCGAGTTGCTGGCCAGGCCGATGCCGCGGATGTTGATCGCAGACGTGATGCCGGCATCGGTGATCGACAGCGCGGGGGTTGCGTTCTGCAGATCGTTTAGCCGGACCACCGCATTGGCTTTGAGTTCGCCCGAATCGAGCGCCGTCGCCGCAATCGGCACCTTCTGAAGGTTCTCGGTGCGGCGTTGGGCTGTGACGACGATCTCGCCCAGCTGCCCCGCGGACTCCGCCTGCAGCACCGGCTCGGCCGGAGCGGCGGATTCCTGCGCAGCGGCAGGCATCCCCGCGGCGCAGCCGATCACGGCCGCGCCGACAAGCAACACGTGCTTCATTTTCCCTCTCCCACGATTATGGTTATTTCGTAATTTCTGCTGCTTGTTGCGGCTTCCATGCGGCCGCCGCCTGCAGGAAGGCGCCGGTCTCGGCCGTCGCATCCATCTCCTGTCCGGGCGGGAAATAGCTGATCTTGACGACCACCGTGCGTGAGCGCGGGTCGACATAGATATACTGGCCCTGCAGCCCCAGCGCGGCGTAGGCACCGCTATTGTCGAGCAGCCACCACTGCATGGCATAGCCGGTTGGAAGGCCCGGCGCCTTCGGGTCGGCCGGGGTGGAAGCCGCGGTCGAGGTCCGCACCCATTCCGCCGGGATCACCTGCCGGCCATCGGCCTTGCCGCCGTCGAGCATCATCTGGCCGATCCTGGCGAAATCGCGCAGCGTGGCGTTGAAGCCGGCACCGCTGAACTCGCGGCCGGCGCCCGGCTGACCGTCCATGATGTAGAAGGCATCGTGCTCTGCGCCGATCGGCTCCCACAGCTTCTGGCTGGTATAGCCGGCGACGGTGGTGCCGCTCACCCGCTCGATCAGCCAGCCGAGCACCGCGGTATCCAGCGTCTTGTACTGGAAGGTGCTGCCCGGCGCGTGGGCCCGCTTGATCGTACGCGCGGCATCGGCAAAGCGGACGACATTCTTGACGAGCGCATCGATATGATTGCGCGCCGCGGCGCCCGGATGCGCAAAATCATAGCGCTCTTCATAGTCGACGCCCGATCGCATCTCCAGGATCTGGCGGATCGTCACCCCGTCATAGCCGCCGCCCTTCAGCTCGGGCAGATAGGCGGTGACGGGATCGTCGATTGACTTGATCCGCCCCTCACCCAGTGCGCAGCCGATCAGCAGCGAGGTGATCGACTTGGTCATCGACCAGGCGATGAAGCGGGAGCTTTCGTCGCTGTTGTTGCGATAGATCTCGCTGACGATCTTGCCGTCCTTCATCACCAGCAGGGCGTTGGTGTAGGTCCGCTCGAGGAAATCGTCGGCGCGATAGGTCTTCCCGCCGAAGCTGTAGGTGAAATCCAGCGGCGAATCGGCGCGCGGCAGCCGCCAGGGCATGCCGGCATGGGCGACGGTGCGCGTCGTGAACAGCCGATCGAGGCTGCGGAAGGTCAGCGCATTGATGTCGCCGTCCAGCATATGCCAGCGCGCGATCTGCACCGCCACCGGCACGGCGGAAGCGGGTTCGCCCTGCAATTCCGGTGGCAGGCGCTGCTGGGCCATGACCGGTGCTGCCAGGCACAGCGCACCTAGAACGAACGACGTGAAAACTCCTGCTGGCTTGCGCACGCGCAACCTCTCCCCTCGCTGTGGTCGGCCGGTCGCCGACTCGTCAGAGGCGTGAAGATGGCGGCGCGGCCCGCCGCCCGCGGCTCCCAAATGGGATATGCGGGCGTCGGATCGTTAGTGGATCTGCCCCTGCAACGGGCCCAGCGCAGAGGCATAGAGCTTGCCCACCAGATCGGACTGGCGACGGCTGCCCGTCTTGTCGAGAATGCGTTTGCTCTGGATGCGTACCGTGCCCACCGAAACGCCGCGCCGCGCCGCATATTCGGTCAGCGACAGGCCGTGCGACAGCGCGATCGCCAGCTGCGCCTCGGCCGGTGTCAGCCCGAACAGCGACATTACCGCCGTCGTGGAGAAGATCGGCGGCCGCGCTGGATCGACCAGCAGCAGCGCAACCTCGCTGCCGCTGCCCGACATGCCAGAGGGGGTGCTCGCGGCGAGTGCGTCGATCGGCAGCGCCACCGCCTGCACCTGCCCGCCCGCGTCGCAGCCGATCGTCGCGGAGGCGATCTCCGCGCCCTGCGCCGTCGCGAGCAGCCGCCGCAGGCCCGCCCGGCCTTCGGGGCTGAGGGCGCGCAGCCGCCCTTCGACGATCCGCAGCGGCGCGCCTTGGCCGGTCATCCGCACTGCGGCGCGGTTGTGCCAGCGCACATCGCCATCGGCGGTGCACAGCAGGATCGCGGCGCGCAGCCGATCCAGCACGCAGGCCAGCGCCGCTTCCGCCGCCTGCGCCGCCTGCACCGTCATCGAAAGCCGCGCCATCATGTGCAGATGCGGTCCCAGCGCTTCCAGCAGTTGCACGTCGCAGGTTTCCAGCGCGTCGGCGTCCTCGATCCGCCGGTGCAGGATCAGGCTCAGATAGCGGTGCGGCGCGAACTCCAGCAGCAGGCCCGCTCCGCCGCGCAGCCCGATCTGCGCCAGCCGCCGCCGCGTTTCGGCCAGTTGCGGCGAACCCTGCGCGAACCGCTGCCGATCTGTCAGGACGCTCATGGCGGTGCTCGGCAGGCGGCTCGGGTCGATGGTCAGCCGGGGATTGTCCGGGTTGTTGATCCAGCGGGCATGCAGGGCGGCATGCTCGTGCGAATAGGAATCGCGCTCCTGCCAGCCATGGATCAAGCAATTGCCGCGACGGGAATAGATTTGCACCGCGGCGCTGCGCGCGCCCGCCCCCTTGCAAATCTCGTCGAGCACCGATCGCCAGCCCTCGGGATGCTCGCAACAACCGTACAGCGCAGGCAGAATTCGCGTCGCGAAATCGCGTTCCATGGCACCCTCTCCGTCCCGGCCGCCTTGGTGGCGGCATCGTGGCAAGAAAGTTATATTCGATAACAAACGCGCCGCCAACCGTGCGGTGCGGTATCAGCGCATCCGCCGCAGCCATGCATCGAACAGCGCGGTCCATTGCCCAGCGCCGGCGTTGCGCGGCCCCGTGCCGAAGCCGTGCCCGCCTTCCTGGAACAGGTGCAGTTCCACCGGCCGCCCGGCACGTTGCATCGCCTCGGCCAGCAGCAGGGCGTTGCCATAGGGCACCAGCGCGTCGTCCATCGCGTGCGCCACGAACATCGGCGGGGTCGCCGCGCTGATTCGGTCGGCCGGCGATCGGCGGGCGATCAGCGCCGCTTCGGGCATGGGGCCCAGCAGCGCCGCGCGCGAACCGGGATGCGCGGCCGGGCCTGCCATGGCCACCACGGGATACAGCAGCCCGCCGGCCATCGGCAGCGGCGACAGTGCGTCCGCCGCATCCACCGGCGCATACAGCGCCTCCTCCGCGCCGGTCAGCAACGAGGCGGCCAGGTGCCCGCCGGCCGAAAAGCCCAGCACCGCCACCGTCTGCGGGTCGAATCGCTCGGCTGTGGCCCGCGCGCGGATCAGCCGCATCGCTCGCTGCGCATCCTGTAGCGGCACGTCTGCACGCGCCGACCAGCCCTCGCCCGGGAGGCGATAGGTGAGCACGAACACGGCATAGCCGCGCGCGCAGAACGCCTCGGCGATGTCCAGCCCCTCGTTGCGGATCGACACGAAGCCATAGCCGCCGCCGGGCAGCACCAGCAGCGCCGCACCATTGGGCGATGCCGGGCGAAACAGCCGCAGTTCCGGCCGGGCGATGCCGGTGCGGAAGCTTTCCGGCAGTTCGGGCGCGCGTGGTGCCTGGGCGAAGCTGCCGCCCGGCGGCACGCCCGGCCACAGTCCGATCGCTTCGCCTTCATGCCACCCCGCCGGGATCGGCACGCGCGAGGCGGGGATATCCAGGGGCTCGGGTACCGGCTGCAGGGCCATCGCAGTTCCTTGTATTGCTCGCCCCCGGCAAAGGGCGCTTGCCGGGCGACGTCAAACGCTTTAGCTGCGCATAGTCTGCGTAATCGTTTGTTCAAGTCGTCAGCGGAGGCCGCATGCTTCGATCGCCGCCGGGCCCGGATGCCACGGCCGTCGTTCCCACCCGCTGGACGGGCCAGGGCCTGGACAGGGATTCCATTCCCGCCGGGCTGGCCATCCCGCGCTTCGCGCTGGCGCCCACGCGGCGGATCGACGGACTCGATCTGTGGGACATGTGGCCGATCGAGCACGAAGACGGTAGCCAGGTCGTGCTCGGCGGCGCCCGGCTATGGCTCGCGCTCACCGCGCCGTGGCACCCCGATCCGGAAGCGCGCCACGCCGTCGCTCGCATTCGGCTGGTGCGCGAACAGGGAAACCAGTGGCATGTCGACGGCCCCGCTATGCCCGACGGCCTGTCCGCCGGCAGCCGCGAATGGTCCGGCTGCGCGCTGTTCGATCCGGCGACGTCGGTCGTCACGCTCTTCTACACCGCCGCCGGCCGTCGCGGCGAAACCGGCACCAGCTTCGAACAGCGGCTGTTCCAGCTGCGCTTCCGCCTGTCGCTTGCCGGTGACACGCTTGTCGCCAGCGAGCATCGCGATCATTGCGAAAGCATCGTCGCCGATGGCAGCTGGTATCTGCGGGTCGATCAGCGCGAAGGCGCGGCCGGCACGATCAAGGCGCTGCGCGATCCCGCGCTGTTCCGCGATCCCGCCAGCGGCCGATCGTTCCTGTTCTTCACCGGCTCGCTCGCCGCGTCCGCCTCTCCCTGGAACGGCGTGATCGGCGTCGCCGAAGCGGTCGACGAGACGCTCGACTCCTGGCGCCTGCTGCCGCCCGTCGTCTCGGCCGATGGCTATAACAACGAACTCGAACGCCCGCATATGCGCTTCATCGGCGGGCGCTATTATCTGTTCTGGTCCACCCAGGCGAAGGTATTCGCGCCCGATGGACCGGTCGGCCCCACGGGCCTGTACGGCATGGTCGGCGCTGGGCCGCTCGGGCCGTTCGTGCCGCTGAACGGCACCGGCCTGGTCGCCGCCAATCCTGTGGAAGCGCCGTTCCAGGCCTATAGCTGGTGGGTGCTGGGCGATCTGCGGGTCACCAGCTTCGTCGATCTGCCACAGGTCCAACGGATGGACGCGGTGGCCGAAACGGCAGCGCGCCGCGCCCGCTTCGGGGGCTATCCCGCCCCCTTCTTCCGTCTCAACCTCGAGGGATCTCGCACGCGGATCGTGTGAGGGCGCTCAGGTGGAGCTGCGCAGGATCAGCTGGGGCTCGATCATCCGGCTTTCGGTTGCCTCGCCGGCCAGCCGCCGCAGCAGCAGCTCCACCATCATCCCGGCGCCGCGTCGCAGCTGCTGGTCCACCGTGGTGAGCGGCGGCGAGACCTGCGCGCCCACCGGCAGCCCGTCATAGCCGATCACTTTCACCCGTCCCGGCACGTCGATGTCCAGCTCGTGCAGCGCGCGGAGCACGCCGATCGCGGTCACGTCCGATCCGGCGACGATGCCGTCCGGCAGCTCGGCGATGCCGCGCAGCTGCTGCAGAATGTCTTCATAGGCCGCCTCGGGCTCGAAATGCGACGGCAGCTCGATCAGCGTCTCGCTCAGCCCGCCTTCGTTCAGCACCTGCTTCACGCCCTGCAGGCGCTCGCCGAATTCCGGTCCGCGCGTCGGCCCGGCGAAGGCGATTCGGCGGCAACCGCGCTCGATCAGATGGCGTACCGCCAGCGCACCGCCCGCGCGATTGTCCGATCCCACGGAACAATGATGTTGCCCATAAACTTGCCCACCCCACACGACCATCGGCAAATACCGCCGCGACACCGTCTCGATCACCGCGAACTCGGTCGACTGGCCGATCACGATGATCCCGTCCACCTTGCCCGACCCGATATAGCGGTCCAGCCACCGGTCGCTTTTGGGCAGCACGCGGGATAGCAGCAAGTCATAGCCGTGGTCGCTCAGCGCATCGGCGAGGAAGCCAGTCATCGTATTGAAGAATGGGTCGGAAAGATGCTGCGCCGCCTCATGGCCCAGCGGCACCAGCACGCCGATCGTCATCGTGCGCTGGGTCCGCAAATTGCGGGCGGTGACGTTCGGCTGATAGCCGAGCCGATCGGCCAACGTGGCGATCCGTTGCCGCGTCTCCTCGCTCACCCGGCCCGTGCCGGACAGCGCGCGCGAGATCGTCGCCGTCGATACCCCGGCCAGTTGAGCGAATTCCTTCAAATTCTTGATGTTCGACATGCCCCCGCCGCTCGCACTCGTGATTTCGGCATGATACCGTGCCGATGCAACCACCGGAACCCGCCGCCCAGAGCAGGCGCATGCCGGATAGTCTATCGGTGAAAAAAGCGATTGCAGCAATGCACAATCGATTCCACAAGTCGCCCAGCAAACAAACGTTGCACGATGCGGCACACGAGGGAAGAGGATGAGGATGCAGTTGGATCGGCGGGATCTTCATCGGTGGTTGCTCGGCCTTGGCGCCGCCACGGCCCTCGGTGCCCCCAGCGGGCTGCTCGCCCGGGCTGCGGGCAAAGGCGATCCGTTGCACTTGGTCGATCCGGAACTGCGCGCCGCCGCCCAGGCGATGCTGGGACAGAGCTTCCCGCCACTCACCCGCGCAGGCCTGCCGGCCCTGCGGGCGGCGTGGGTGGCCCCGCCGCCCCTGCCCGCGCCCGCGCCACCGGCCGAGATCCGCTCGGTTCGCGGTCCCAAGGGTGCGCCCGACGTTTCCGTCGAACTGATCGGCGTCCGCGCGCGTCCCGCGCGTTGCCCGGCGATCCTCCATATCCATGGCGGCGGCATGATCTCGGGTCGTGCCCGCAACATGACAGCCTTCTGCCAGACGATCGCCGCCGAATTCGACTGCGTCGTCGTCAATGTCGATTATCGCCTCTCACCGGAAACACGTTTCCCCGGTCCGGTGGAGGATAATTACGCCGTCTTTGCGTGGCTGGTGGAAAATGCCGCCGAACTAGGCGTCGATCCCAGCCGCATTGCCGTGCTCGGCGGCAGCGCCGGGGGCGGGCTCGCCGCGATGGTGACGATGCTGGCGCGCGATCGCGGCGGCGTGCAGCCGTGCCAGCAGATCCTGCTCTACCCGATGCTCGACGATCGCACTGGCAGCACGCGCAAGCCTGCGCCGCATCTGGCGCCGGTGGGCTGGTCGGCGGAGGCGAATGCGTTCGGCTGGAGTGCGTTTCTCGGCGTGCCGGCGGGTTCGGCCAAGGTCCCCGCCGGAGCGGTGCCGGCGCGCGCCCCTAACCTTTCCGGCCTGCCACCCAGCTTCATTGGCGTCGGCGCGCTCGATCTGTTCGTCGACGAGGACCTGGATTTCGGCCGTCGCCTGATCGAGGCCGGCGTGCCAACCGCCTTGCATGTCTCTCCCGGTGCCTTCCATGCCTTCGATTTCGTCGTGCCCGACGCTGCGGTATCCAAGGCATTCACCCAGGCGTGGAAAGCCGCACTCCGCACCGCCTTCGCTAAGGTAGCCTGATCATGGCCGCACTCGAATTCACGCGCCGTACCCTGCTTGGCGCCGCTGCGGTCACGCCCGTGCTGGCCATGGCGCAGACCGCCCGCGATCCGCTCGGTCCGCTACCCCCGAGTTGGCATCAGGCAGAGGTGATCGATCTCTGGGGCACGTTGCTCCCCGAGAAGGGCTTCGCGCCCAAGCCGGTCCCGGCGGATTCGCCGCCAGGCTTTTTCCGCAATGTCGCCCGGCCGACGCTGCACCGTTTCCCGGCGGCAAAGCCCAACGGCACGAGCGTGCTGCTCACGCCCGGCGGCGGCTACAGCATCATCGTCGGCACGCATGAAGGCACTGACACCGCCGAAGCGCTCGCGGCGCGTGGCTATACCTGTTACGTGCTGATCTATCGCCTGCCGGGCGAAGGCTGGACGCACCGGCAGGATGTGCCGCTTCAGGATGCGCAGCGCGCCATCAGGTTGATCCGGGCGCGCGAAACGTCCCAGCGGGTCGTCGCGCTCGGCTATTCGGCGGGCGGGCATCTCGCAGCCAGTCTCACCACCGGCTATGCCGAAAGCCTCTATGCGCCGCGCGACGCCGCCGATCGTCTGTCGGCACGGCCCGATGCCGCCGGGCTGATCTATCCGGTCATTACCAGCGATCCGGCCTTCACCCATGCCGGCTCGGTCGCGCAACTATTGGGGCCCGCGCCCGATGCCGCCTCGCTGGCGCGGCGCTCGCCCGATCGGCAAGTGGATGCGAAAACGCCACCCTGCTTCCTGGTGCACGCGCTCGATGATGCCGCCGTGCCCGTGGAAAACAGCTTAGGGATGCTCGCCGCCCTGCGTGCCGCAAAAGTGCCGGCCGAAGCGCACCTATTCCAGCGGGGCGGCCATGGCTTTGGCCTGGGCTCGCCCGGCCAGCCAAGTGCCGACTGGCCGGAACTGTTCGATCGCTGGCTGCGCGCGCTCTGATCAGCGTTTAAGCTGGCGATCGAAGAAGCGCAGGATCACCGCATAGGCGTCGCGCGATTCCGGCACGTCGGGGTTGTAGAAGAAGCCGTGGAACAGCCCTTCCCACACGTGCAGCTCGGCCGGCACGCCCAGTCGGGTCAGTTCCGCATGGGTCTTCACCGCCGAACTAAGTTCGAAGCCGCGCGTCGCGGTCAGGATCAGCGTCGGCGGAAAGGCCTTGAGCACCGCCTCCGACACGGCCGGAGCAACCAGCGGGTCTTCAGGATCGGTGCCAGCGAGATACGGTAGCGCCGATCCTGGCTTTGACGCCCCGCGAGGCCATTCCGGTGCGGCGCGCGCTTCGCCCACCGCCGCCGTCAGATAATCGGCATCGCCGCCAAAGCCGTTCGTTGAACTGGTCAGCCCGGCGCAGAACACGCCGATTGCGCCCGGACGCGGCAACGCGTGGCGCTGAAACCAGGCCGTCGCCATCCCGGTCAGCATGCCGCCGGCCGAACAGCCATAGATGCCGATATTCGCCGCCGGGTAGCGTTTGAGCAGCGCGCGGTACACGCTCGCCACATCCTCGCTCGCCGCCGGAAAGCGGTGCGCAGGTCCCTGGCGATAGTCGATCGAGACGACTCGGATCCTGCCCAGCGCCGCAATCGGCATCGACTCCAGCTCCGCGCAGCCGGGGAAGCAGCCCATGAACCCGCCGCCATGCAGGTTGATCAGCACCCGGTTGCGATTGGCCAGCGCGATCCCCTGGCTCGGCGCATAGTCGTATACCTGCACGCCGCCGATCTTCCGCTCTGTCCGCACCGTCGTATAGATCTGCTTCTGCCGCGCGATATAGGGTGCCAGGAACACTGGCACGCCGTTCTTCTGTTCCAGCAGTGCGGGCGTCTGCATCGCCTTCAAATGCTCGGCGACATAGCGTTGCGCCTCGAGGCTCAGCATCGGCGACACCGGTACGGCCATGGCAGGCACCTGCACCGTCCCGTCGGCTTCGACCTTCACCGCTGGCGCCGCAGTCTGCGCGTTGACAGCCGCGCCGCCCGCTGCCCAGGCGAGCAGCATCGCCGCTCCGATGGTTGCCCTGCTCGTCCGCATCGTTCCTCTCCCAACGCACTCCTGTTAAGCGTAATCGATTACTCTTCTGTCGACAACTATGTGGCAACCGATTACGCAATCCGCGTTACAACAGCGCCCGCGCGGCGATCAGGGAGAGTGCGATGCAGCGGATCCTTCTTGAGATGGGGGTCGCCCCTGCGGCAGCCCCGGTCGATAGCGACCTGATCCTCGCTCGCGTCGATCCCGAACTGCGCGAGGGTGCCCGACAGATCCTGGCCCACCCCTTGCCCGCGCCGCTTACCTCTGCCGCCGTGCAGGCCATGCGTGCCGCCGCGCCGCCGCCGGCCGCGCCGCTGCCGGCGCCCGAAATCGTCCACCACCCCCTGCCCGGCGCTGGCGGACGTCCGGCGTCCAGCATCGCGGTGATCGGGGCGCGTCCCGGCACTGCGCTGCGCCCGGCGGTGCTGCATATTCATGGCGGCGGCTTCGTCGTCGGGCGCGCGCAGGATACCTACGCCGCCTCACAACGCATGGCTGACGCGCTCGATTGCGTCGTGGTCGAGGCCGAATATCGCCTCGCGCCGGAAACATCCTTCCCTGGCCCGCTCGAGGATTGTCACGCGGCCCTGGTCTGGCTCCATGCCAATGCCCTTCGGCTAGGGGTCGATCCGCGACGGATCGCGGTGATGGGTGAAAGCGCCGGCGGCGGCCTCGCCGCGATGCTGGCTATCGCCGCGCGCGATCGGCGCAGCGTGCCGCTCTGCTGCCAGATCCTGATCTATCCGATGCTCGATGATCGCACCGGCAGCACCCGCGCCGTGCCGCCGTTCATCGGCACGATTGGCTGGAACGCGCCGTCAAACGCCGATGGTTGGTCGGCCTTTCTTGGCGTGCCGGCTGGCAGCGCCCAGGTGCCAGCCGGTGCCGTTCCCGCCCGTACGACGTCGCTAGCAGGCCTGCCGCCCACCTTTATCGGAGTTGGTGCGATTGACCTCTTCGTTGACGAAGACATCGCCTATGCACAGCGCCTGATCGCCGCCGGCGTGCCCACCAATCTGCGCGTGGTGCCCGGTGCCTATCACGGCTTCGATTTCATCGCGCCCCGCTCCCAGGCGTCGATCGCCTTTACCGCCGCCTGGCAGCACATGCTCCGCACCGCCTTCGCCGTTTGACCGCCGCCGTCACCCGCCCGCTTGCGAAAGCGGTTGCGGGCACGGGGATGGAATGATACGCAATGCGCAATCGATTACACGACCAACAAGGTCGCACTATGAGGGGAGGATTGGACATGACCCGTTCGAACAGCAGCTGGAAGGCCGTGCTCTCGGCATCCGTGGCGATGCTGATGACGATGCCCGCGCTCGCGCAGCAGGCCGAATCGCCCACGCCCACGTCGACCCCCGCCGCCGATCCTGCGGTCCAGGACGATGGCGAGATCGTCGTCACCGCGCTCAAATCCGGCGCCGCCCGGCTCGATCGCGTGCCGCTCGCGATCCAGGCCTTCACCGGCGACACGCTCAAGCGCCGCAACGTCCGCGACGGTGCCGATCTGATCCAGCTCATCCCCGGCGCGTCGCAGGCGCAGGAAATCGGCGCCGGCTACAGGATCTTCTCGTTTCGCGGCTCGGGCGCCGGCGGACCGATCGGCGACGGCTTGATCGGCTATTATCTCGACGAGACACCCTTCGGCGTACCGAACAACCAGGCCGCACCGCCGGTGCAGTATTTCGACATTGATCGGGTAGAGGTGCTGCGTGGGCCGCAGGGGACGCTTTACGGTCTCGGCTCGTCGGGCGGCACGATCATCTATCACACCAAGAATCCCGATCTGGAACGCGTCACCACAGCGGCGGAGACCGAAATCTCCACCACCCGCGATACCAGCGAACTCAACTATCGCGCGGCCGGCGCCGTTTCGGTGCCGCTGGTGCCGGGCAGCCTCGGCCTACGGGTGAGCGGCGGCTATGATCGCCGCGCTGGCACCGCCGATATCTACAGCGGCGCCCCCACCGGCACCCCGCGCGAGCGCAACGCGAACGAAGTCCGCGCCAAGGATATCCAGGCCGTGTTGCTGTGGCAGCCTGATGCGCTCACCACCGTTCGCCTGCGCGGTTGGTACTTCAGCACTGATCAGGATTATCTGAACGTGCTCAACTCGGTGAACCCGCCTTTCGCTTCCTATCAGGGCGATGTGGTCGGCTACGACAAGCGCCGCGCCTATTATATCTCGAACACCATCACCCGTGATGTCGGCCAGTTCACTATCACTAATGCCACCTCGTTCCAGCGCTCGCTGCCCGGCGGCTTTGCGGTCGGCCTGAACCTGGGAGCACCGCTCGGTATCGGCACGCTGATCAACGGGGGCGACGCGAACAACTTCGTCAACGAACTGCGCATTGCCACATCCAAGACCGGCCCCTTCCACGGCGTTGCCGGCGTCTTCTACCAGAAGGCGAAGGGCCTCTATACCTTCAGCCTCGATTTCCCGAGCCTGTCGCTCAACGGCAATACGATCACCCGCACCGAAAACGCCGCACTCTTCTCCGAAGCCAGCTACGAATTGTTCGGCGGCAAGCTCGTGCCGCTAATCGGCCTGCGCTATTTCAAAGATACGCGCTCGTCTGACTCGCTGTCGAACGGCGATCGGGTGTTCAGCCGGGCGACGCCGGATGCGCTCACCTGGCGCGCAAACGTCGCTTATTATCCGGCGCAGGACTGGATGGTCTTCTTCAACAGCGGCACCGGCTTCCGCAGCGGCATTCTCCAGTCGAAGGCGCAGGCGGATGCGGTGATCGCCGATGGCGTGCCCAGCGCGCTCTCTCTCTCGCCAGACAAGCTGCGCAACCTTGAGCTCGGCATGAAGGGTTCGATGTTCGACGGCGCACTGCGCGTCGCGGTCAGCCTTTACGACATCAAATACACGAACATCCAAAGTGCCTTCAACACCTCGATAGGGCTGTCCGCCTTCGCGAATCTGGGCGACGGCAAGAGCCAGGGTATCGATATCGAGACGACGTGGCGCACGCCGCTCAAGGGCTTGGCGCTGTCGCTGGTGGGGAACATCAACGATTCTACCTATACCGATGTGATCCCGGCCTACACGGCCAGCGATCGGCGCATTGCGAACGGCACGCGTCTGCTCAACACGCCGCCCCACAATTTCCGGCTTGATGCGAACTATGATCGCAAGGTCGGCAATGTTGATTTGTTCGCCACCGCTTCGGCCACCGCGGTCGGCCGCGCGCGCAACGGCGATGCGACGGTCAACACGCTCAACCCCTATCAGCTCTATCAGGCAAGCATCGGCGTGCGCTTCGATCGCTACGAAGTACGACTGTTCGGCGACAATCTGTCCGACGAGCGCGGGCCCACCGCAGCCAATGGTCCTACCTTGCTGGCCGGCCCGCGTCCGCGCACGATCGGCCTCACCTTCCGCATGAACGCCCAGTAACGCTGCGAAGATCGGCCCTGTCCCGCTGGGGGAGGGCTCGAACGCACGGTCGCCCCCCCTTTCTGCCTGCAGGAAGGGGGGTGCTGCTTGTGCGCCCGTATCAAGGATCGGGCGAGCGACCGACGATCCCAGCCGCCTTCCAATGTCTGCCGGTAAGGTGTGCGGCGCTCCGACCACGTGCGTCTCGTAGCACGCTCGCACCGTCCCAAAATCGGACAAACTCGCCCGCTGTGACACCGCGGCGCGCACCCGTCGCGCCCTTCGCTGTCTCCGTAACTATACGATTATCATATCGATTTCTCCCGTTTTGAGCAGCAAACCGGGTCTAGTATCGTCGCGCTGGATACGTTTGCTTCGACTTGGATACGTCGCCTGTTTTCGGGCCCTATGCCAGTCTAGAATACGGAAAACGCATGTGCAGCATCGCCGTTCAGCAGCGTGCAACGGCAAAATGATAGATGTGCGATGCCCTGGTTTCTTGCGCTTGCTGCTCGCGCGATGGGCACAAACATGACGCCTCTGCACTATTTCATAGAATAGCGCGGATGTTCAGCAGAACTACTGGCGCATTAAATGAAATAAACCGGAACCGCAAAGTCATGATTGCAGCCACCCCGCCGCCGTGCTGCGTGGTCAACTCCGTACATTCCGAAGATGTCGCTACGGACACCCTAACAAATCTATAGTTTAGGCAAAAATACCCCCCTTCTCTGAAAATTCGCTCTATGATAAGGGAGCCTATACGGATCAACCATCGGTGATACTGGTTTTACGGTCAATCTATATTGGCGCGGTTGGAGTCGTTGGATGAATAATGAAATCAAGACGGGTTCGGTAGAGTTGGCGGCGCAGCTCACCATCGCGTGGCTGGGCAACGAGAATAATCGCGTGGCAGCCGATGAGGTTCCCGCCTTTTTGCGCAGCATGCACGCAACGCTGAACGATCTGTCGGATGAAGGTGGTGCGCTCGCAGATCCGGAAGAAGATGCGGACGTTGTCCATACCGGCCATCAGCCGGCTGTTTCGGTACGCAAGTCGCTCGCCTCGCGCGATCACATCATCTCGATGATCGACGGCAAGCCCTATCGCACGCTGCGGCGCCACCTGGCGGCGCATGGCCTCACGCCGGAAAGTTATCGCGAGCGCTACAATTTGCGCGCCGATTATCCGATGGTCGCCGAAAGCTATTCGGAACGCCGCCGCGTGCTGGCGCAGGAAATCGGTCTTGGCCAGCGGGGCCGCGCCGCACGTGCTCGCGGAAATGGTAGCGGTACCGGTAATAGCAGCGGTACGGGAGCACGCAACGGTCGGCGGCGCCAGCGGGATTGACCTTCGGCTGCCTTCCGGATCCGGGGGCGGGGGCCGCTTCGCCTCTCCCCCGGCCGCGGAGCAGCGGCGACACTAGGTTCAGTGCAGCAGCGCCATGATCTTCGGCGCGGCCTCTTCGGCGAGGTAATAGCCTTCCCGCACCTTCAGCCCGATGGCGTCTTCGATGCCGAAGCGCGCAACCACGCCGCGCAGCTCGTGCACGAACACCTTCACGCTCGATGTATTGACCGATTTGGTGCACACCAGCGGCGCCAGGTCGCGGGCGCGGCGCGGCACGCCGGGGCGGGCGAGCAGCTCGAGCAGCAGCAGCGCACTGCCCCGGTGGCGGAGCCCCAGCTTGGTGCGCACATAATCGGCGCAGAGCTGTGATTCCGGCACAGGCCCCAGCAGCATGTCCAGCTTCAGCAGCTCATGGGCCGCCTCGCGCAGCAGCGCCGCGCTCCCGGCTTCCTGCCCGGCCTCCTCCAGCAAGCGGCGCGCGATCTCGCGCGTTTCGCGAAAGGCCGGGGCCAGCGACGGGAGAGTGTCCCGTGGCAGCGCCATCGTGGCGACCGCGCTTTGCTGAACGACATCCGCCAGCGACGAATACATCATGAATCCATAACCTCATTCCATGTCCGCAATCGGCAAACCGCTGCCGCAGCGCCCAGGCATGTCCCGCGTGCATCCACGCCGGCCCTACCCCGCCGATCGCCCCCCCCCCAACCGGGCGGCAGTTCAGAACAGCTTGACCGCCAGGAACGCGGCCGCCGCCCAGATCGGCACGCTCAGCACCAGGCCGACCAGCACGCCCTTCAGCGGCTCCGAAGCCTGTTGCTGCGCGGCCGGCTGGGCCCCGGTGCCCACTGCCTCGATCATCGCGTTCGCATCGGCCATCCGCACGTGGCGGCGATCGATTTTTTCGGCTGCATAATCCACGATGTACCCCTTCCTGCATGGTCCACGAAAATCTCAGCCGGGCAGCGGCGCCAGCCGCATCGCGGTCGCACCGCCCGCACGCGGGTCGCTGCGACCGCGCCACGGCCGGCACGCCGATGCGGCGCCCCAGAAATGCCCTTGCTGCCAGTCCAAGCCGAGTTCCGCGGCCAGGTCCGCCTGCGCGCCGGTGTCGATGCCGTCCGCCACCACGGTGGCGCCCACGGCCGCGGCGAGTTGCGCCAGCCGGGCCAGGATCGCGGCGTCGCGCGGCGAGGTGGTGGAGCGGCGGATGAAGCCGCTGTCGATTTTGACGATGTCCGGCGCGATGGTGACGAGTTGCCGGACCGAAGCGAAGCCGGCGCCGAACGCGGCGATCGCGATCGTGCAGCCCAGCCGCCGCACTTCGTTGCAGAAGCCGACCAGTTCGGCCTGCTTCACCATCGCCGCGCCCTCGCTCACTTCCAGAATCAGTCGCACGGCGAGATCGGGGCGCCGTTCCAGCCGCGCAGCCAGTTGCTGCCACCACCAGCTGCGCACGACGCCTACCGAGGAGATCGCGGCGGAAAGCACCAACTGCGGCTCGGCATCGAGTTCGGCGATCGCGGCGTTCACGGCGATTTCGTCGAGCAGGTCGCCGAACCCGATCCGCTCGATCGCCGCCAGCCCCTCGCGGGCCCGGTGCGGATCCGGCCCGTCGGCATCCCCCTCAGACAGCGACTGGTAATAGAGGATCTCGCCCGAACCGCGCGACACCACCGGGCGCCACAGCGTCCGCAGCGAACCGCCCGAGCTTGCCGCCCCGTCCGCGCCGGCGAGCTGGCACAGCAGCGGCGATGCCAGCGCCATGTCCCGGCGATAGCGCGCGGCGTTCGGCAGCGGCACCGCGCCGATGCCCGGGGCGAAGTCCATGCCCCCGGCAGGACCCGCACCGTCATCGCGTCCGGTCCGACAGGAGAGGCGCACATGCACTACGCCCTGGTCGGTCCAGATCGGAATCAGCGGAATCGACCGGCAGACCAGCCGGATCCAGTCCTCCCCGGCGCCTGCCGGCTGCGCGCGCGCCTCGCCCGGCGCTTCCAGGAAGGTCACCGAAATGCGGCGACCGCCCTCCTCTGCGAGGACGTTCGCCCGCCCTTCCCCCAGCCGCTGCAGGATCGCGCACATCGCCGCGACCACCTGCTGCATGCTGGAAGGGCCGAAGGCGCATGATATTGCGTCACTATTTCCCAGGCTCAGGGTAAATTTTCCGTTAATGGCGTCAGGATAGCGGAACAGATGATCGGCCAGAAAGGCGCCACCTCCGTCCGTATTTGATGTATATCCCGCTGTCTGCACGACGCACATCGTCCCTATCCAACGCCGGACGAACTTGACTCGCCGCCCTGTTACCCTTTAGCCAAAAGCGTAACAGCGCGCAATCGAGCAAATGGCTTAACAGCGATTTTTTGGGCAACGCGCCAGTTTCCATCGGCTTGGCGATGCCGCCGCGCTGGTCCCCCGTCACAATAGAGCCGGGAATACTGAGAACGATAGTTCGGGCGAACGTGCAGGGTAACGTCCTGCGCCACCGATCCGCACCGCACTGTCACTGCCGGTATCGGCCGCGCGGTGGCAGGCGCGCGCGAAGTGTTTGAATCGGCGGCCTCTTCTTCACCCCACATGCGCTCGGCCAGCTTGCGCTCCTCCGCTCCCATGGCCGCAGTATAGATCGCCGTCGTCTTCAAGTTGGCGTGGCCCAGCCACCGCTGGACCAGGGTGAGCGGCACGTTTGCCTGTATTGCCTGCACGGCGAAGCCGTGGCGAAGGCCCTTCGGGCTGGCATGTTCGCCGGCGATGCCGGCCTCCTCCATCACTTCGCAGATGCGGCGATACCCAGTCATCCGCGACCAGGGCCACAGCCGCGCCGAGCTGTCGCCGATCTGTTCGATCAGGCTGCGTAGCTGATCGAGCAGGCCCCGAGGCAGCGGGATGGCGCGATAGACGATCTTTCCCCGCTTCTTCAGGCACTTGATAATCAGCGTCTGCGCTTCGAAGTCGATATTATCGGCCGTTAGAGCAAGCGCTTCGGAGATGCGGCACCCGGTATGGGCGATGGTCAGGCAGAATGTTTGTACATCCAGCGGGGCGCAACGCGCCGTTTCAGCAAAGCAGCTAAGCTCTTTGCTAGTGAGATACTTGCGGTGACCGCCTGTAGTGAAAACCATCAAATCCATTACGCACATCCTACGAAAAACGCTTCCCAGCTAACCGAGGCGGCTGAAGGCATTACTGAAACCGCTAAAGCCGGTGTGCGTGATACACTTTTGGCTAAACCGTAACAGTAAAAATACCGATAATTCTTACACTTAGTTTTTCTACTTAGGTGCTCCCCAGCCGGCTGGATACGCGTTCAAAAGGCCATCGCACCCGGTTGGTTCCACGGTTGCTTACCGTTTGCCGCACCGCACACAAGGTTCGTCGTGCTGTGGGGCGTTTTGTTCGGAGACGGCATGACCCGCCGCCCGCGCCGCGGCCCCGCAAAAAAGCCTCTTCCCAACGCGGCGATCCTCGCGCAACGAACGCGCATGGTCGAACGCATCCTGGGCATCCTTGCCACCTTCACCATCGGCGTCATTTCGAGCGGCGGCTATCTCGGCATTGCGCTGCTGATGGCGATCGAATCCGCCTGCATTCCGCTGCCGTCGGAAATCATCATGCCGTTCGCCGGCTATTTGGTCTCTACCGGCCGGTTCGATCTTTACCTCGCCGCCACTGCTGGCGCGATCGGCTGCAATCTCGGCTCGATCGTCGCCTATGAGGTCGGCAAGCGCGGCGGCCGTCCGCTGGCGCTGCGCTGGGGCAAATATGTGCTGATCGGCCCGGGCGAGATCGACGCGGCGGATCGCTTCTTCGCCCGCTATGGCAGCATCGCGGTGCTGATCGGCCGTCTCCTTCCCGTGATCCGCTCGTTCATCGCCTTCCCTGCAGGCGTCGCGCGGATGAAGCTGGTGCCGTTCCACCTCTACACCTTTATCGGCAGCTGGCCGTGGTGCTTCGGCCTTGCCTGGGTGGGCATGGTACTGGGTGACAAGTGGAACAGCGATCCGCGCGTAAAGGCCGCCTTCCACAGCGCCGATGCGCTGATCGGCGTGGTGCTGGTGGCGCTGATCGCCTTCTATATCTGGCATCGCACGCGCGGGCTGAAGCGCGGCTGAGCGCACATCCGGGCGCGGCTTGCACAAGCGGCCGCGATCCTCTAGATACGATCCCCTAGCCAACAGCGTGGGTGGGTCTGCACCGGTTCCTCGATGGATCGGGCAGCGGACCCATGTCTGGCGGCGATTGACAGTTTCAAGCGAGGATGCCGCCCGTGGCGAAGACCAGTCCCGTCGAATTCGTGAAGCAGGTCCAGACCGAGACCCGCAAGATCAGCTGGCCCACGCGCCGGGAAACGATCATGACCGGCGTGATGGTGATGATCATGACGTCGTTGCTCGGGCTGTTCTTCCTCGGCATCGACTCGGCGTTTGACCTGCTCGTCAACAGCCTCCTCCGCCTCGCGCAGTAAGGGACACAGCAACAATCATGTCGCGCTGGTACATCATCCACGCCTATTCCGGTTTCGAGGGCAAGGTCCGCGATCAGATCCTGTCGGACGCCACCCGCCTGGGCCTGGATCGCCTCGTCGAAGCGGTGGAAGTGCCCACCGAAACCGTCACCGAGGTTCGCCGCGGCAAGAAGATCCAATCGGAGCGCAAGTTCTTCCCCGGCTATGTCCTCGCCAAGCTCGAAATGAACGACGACGTCTACCATCTGGTGAAGAACACGCCGAAGGTAACGGGCTTCCTCGGCAGCTCGGGCAAGCCCCAACCGATCAGCGAGGCGGAAGCCGCCCGAATCCTCAACACCAAGGAAGAAGCGGCCACCGCGGCGCCCAAGGCCAAGCTCAAGGTCGATTACGACATTGGCGACACGGTCAAGGTGATCAGCGGCAACTTCGCCACTTTCTCGGGCGTGGTGGAAGAGCTGGATTACGACAAGAATCGCGTGAAGGTCTCGATCTCGATCTTCGGCCGCGCGACTCCGCTGGAGCTGGGCTTCGAGGACGTCGAACGGGTCAAGTGATCCCGCGCCGGCCGCTGACGCCGGGACATCGAAACACGAAAAGGCCGGGGCGGACGCCCTGGCCTTTTTTGTTGGCTGCGCTCCACCGGACTGCCTCCGGCGACCTAACCGCATGCCGCCGTGGAGGGCCGGTACAACACTGGCCTCATTCCCGCCAATGAGGTTTACAGCAGGGCGTGAGACGAAGCGGTCGTTGTTCGCCTGCCCCCGAAAGGGCGGGTTTCGTCATAAGCACCATGGGATCTCGACAGGCTCGCCTCACCCACCGGAAAACCGCCTGTGCAGGAAAAGGCACCTACTATTCCGTCGCGCGATTCTATCGAACGGTCACGCTCGATACGAACCTGATTCGCCGAAATGCAGCGGGGTCATCTCAGTTACCATCGGCCCGCACGACCTGCATTCGTCCTGCTGCCAGGCCGGCGGTCAGGTCGATTACAGCGCTTCCAATACCGTCTTGCCGATCGCGCGGCCGCTTTCCAGCAACGCATGCACCTGCTTCAGATTGGCTGCGTCGATGCCGGCCACTCGCGCCCGTAACGTCGTCCGCAGCACACCGGCGTCGACGAGGTGCGACACTTCCTCCAGCAACCGATGCTGCTCGATCATGTCGGGCGTGTGCAACATCGCACGGGTGAACATCAGCTCCCAAGCGACGGTGATCGACTTGCGCTTCAGCGGCACGATGTCGAAGTGCGCGGGATCATCGATGAGCGCGATATGACCCTGCGCTGCGACGATCTTGGGAAACAGCGGCAGGTAGCGGTCCGAGGCGGTGAGGCCGGCGACATAGTTGACTTCCGGATGGCCGATCCGGGCAAGCTCCTCGTCCAGCGGCTTGTGGTGATCGATAACATGATGCGCGCCCATCTGCTCCACCCAGGCGATCGTCTCCGGGCGCGAGGCGGTGGCGATGACCGTGAGGCCGGTCAGGCGGCGCGCCATCTGAATCAGGATCGAGCCGACGCCCCCCGCCCCATTGATCACGAGAAGGCTGCCCTGTGCCCGCTTGCGGCCGTGCGGCAGGTTCAGCCGGTCAAAGAGCAGTTCCCAAGCGGTGATCGCCGTGAGCGGCAGCGCGGCGGCCTCGGCCCAGTCGAGGCTGGTCGGCTTGGGGCCGACGATGCGCTCGTCGACCGTGTGTAGCTCGGCATTGGTGCCAGGGCGGGTAATATCGCCAGCGTAGAAGACCTCGTCGCCTGGGCGGAACAGCGTGACGGCGTCCCCTACCGCTTCGACGATGCCGGACGCATCCCAGCCGAGGATCTTGGGCCCGCCTTCGGGCGCCGGGCTGCCGCTGCGGATCTTCACGTCCACCGGATTAACGGAAACTGCTTTCACCCGGACGAGCAGGTCGTGCGGCCCCGGCGTGGGTGCGGGGACATCCAGGTCGAGCAATGCGTCTTCGCGGTCGATGCTGCCGGGCTGGTGGTAACCGATGGCTTTCATGTCGAACCTCCTGATGATCGTTCGCGGTTCAGATCACCCATGCGAATGCGGTTTGCCACGGCCAGTTCCGCACGGCGTCCATGCGGTGACGCATGCCGTTCAGAGTTCGGCCGGCAATATGGCAGCCAGTGCGTCGATGAGCATACGAAGCCGACGCAACCGCCGCAGATCCTGGTGGTAGCCGAGCCACAGGTCGCGCGGCGGCGGCTCCTCACCCTCCAGCCGTGCGAGCGGCAACTGGTCGCCGATCACGCGGGGCAGCACTGCCAGCCCGGCGCCGACGACGCAGGCGGCCCCCTGTGCCTCGCGATTGTTGCTGCGGAAGGCAGGCATGGCGGCGGGCCAGCGGCCACGCAGCCAGGCAACGTCGGGAAGTTGATCGAGCGCGCTGTTCATCGTCACGAGCCGGTGGCCGTTGCCGTCTCCGCTCGCGCGAGGGTCGCCGCAGCGCTCCAGATAGGCGGGCGCGGCGTACAGCGCATAGCGAATGCGCAAGAACCGGCGCTGGACGATGTCGCTGCCGGAGAACGGCACGAAGCGGAGCACCAAATCCGCCTCGCGCCGCTGGAGATCATAGAGCCGGGAGTCGGCCAGTACTTCCACCACCAGTCCGGGATGCTCGATCGCGAAGCCGGCCAGCGGCGCCGCCAGCACGCGTGACGAGACCCAATCCGAGGCAGAGAGCCGCAGCACCCCTTCCAGCCCGCGTGCGCCGCCGATGAGCTTGCGCTGCAGGGCGGCCGCCTCCTCCGCCATCTGCTCGGCATGGACAAGTATCGCCTCGCCCTCGTCGGTCAGGCGGAAGCCGCCAGGCGTGCGCTGGAACAACGCCGCGCCGACCGACTCCTCCAGGCTGCGCAGCCGACGGCCTGCCGTGGGCTGGCTGAGCCGCAGACGCTCGGCGGCCGCGGTCAGCGTACCGGTATGGGCGATCTCGACGAACAGCTTGAGATCATCCCAGTCGAGACGGAGCGTCGGTTCGGCAGCCATGCAGCTTCATCGCCGCGCACGCGTATCTTCACAAGGCACAGATCCAGCGCGGGCGATCAGGCGGCGACGGCGTCCGTACGCGCGCGTTGGAAGATGCTCTGTCGCGGAGCAGCCGTAGACGGCGGGCGGGAACCATCAGCCGCTCCGAACCGGGGGAGCGTGGCCGCCTGAGTGAGACGCATCGCGGCCACTGATCGCCTCAGGGGCAAGGGGCTATCAACCGGTTTTGCGCTGAGCCAGCGGTACGTTCTGCGAGAAGCTGCCGCCCGGCGCACGGCCGGCGAACCACTCGGTCTGGCCAAACCGGCCCTCCACGCCACCGCCACCCATGCAGCCCACGAAACCAACAAAAAAGCCGGGGCCTCGACCCCGGCTTTCTTGTTTTGCGCGCCTTTTGCGCCGTCGATCAAATTACCGTCGGCTCGCGATAGGCGCTGCGCTCCCGCTCGATGTCCTCGCGGGTATAGGCCGGCGCGTCGCTGTCGAAGCGGCTCCAGCCCGATTGGCGATAAGCCGCGCCGCGCGTTGCAGCGTCGACGCCGCGATTGCCGTCCAGGATCGCCTCGGCCTCGCCGACCATGTCGTCGGGCACGCGCGCGCTCACCAGCGTGCCGCCGCGGCGCACGCCTTCGGAATAGACGTTGGCCTCGTCCTCGCTATGCCCGGCATTCTTCAGCGCGCCGACAAGGCTGCCGGTGGCCGCGCCGCCGATGCCGCCGATCGCGGCGCCTGCCGCCGTCGATGCCAGCCAGCCGGCCGCCACGATCGGGCCTAGGCCCGGGATCGCCAGCAGGCCCAGCCCGGCCAGCAGGCCGCCAACGCCGCCCAGCGCCGCGCCGGTGGAGGCACCGCGGGTCACATCGCCATGCTCGTTCACGTCGGTCACGTCATGGTCGCCATGCTCGCCGTGCGCGTTGTTGGCGACGATGCTCAGGTCGTCGTGCGGCACGCCGCGCTGCTCCAGCGCGTTCACCGCCGTCTTGGCATCCGAATAGTCGTCGAAAAGTCGCGTGATGGTCCGGCTCATGCTCTTGCTCCTGCTACGGGGTTGGTCGAGGTGCTGGGCGATCAGCGCGCGGTGACGTTGCCTTTATAGTCCAGCGTCACGGTAACGCGCTTGCCGTTCTTCATCGCGGTGCCGCGCCACGCGCCCTGCTCGGTGCCGGTCAGGTCGCTGACATTGGTGTAGCCGGCCTTCATGATCCGGCCCTTGGCCTGATCTTGCGTGAACGAGCTGCGGCCCTCGGCCGGCGCCTTCACGGTTTGGACGCTGCTGTCCTTCACCGCCGGGTTGTGCGAACCGGCGTGATCCTGCGCGACGGCGGCGCCAGACATCGCGAACGCGGCGGCGGCCACCAGAAGGATGCGTTTCATGGGTGTTCCTCTCATGCTCTTGTGCACGCCTGCCCCAGCATGCTTGCTGGCCAGACGCAGATCTTCTAAACCGTTGAAAGACTTGTTAGTTCATATCGCAGGCGTTCGGATTTCCCCGATCGGCCCGATCGCTGGCGTCGTCGCCCATCCCCTTGCCTCCCGCCCCGCTTTCGGCTAAGGGCCGCCGCTTCCAACGCAACCGTGGTGGAACCATGCGGGAGGCGGCCGGTGGCCGTCGCTTGTACCGCTCGACTTGAAAGAGAGTGACATGGCAAAGAAGATTACCGGCTATATCAAGCTGCAGGTGCCCGCCGGCGCCGCAAATCCCTCGCCGCCGATCGGCCCTGCCCTGGGTCAGCGCGGCGTGAACATCATGGAATTCTGCAAGACCTTCAACGCGCAGACCGGCGACGTTGAAAAGGGCACCCCCCTGCCGACCGTCATCACCGTCTACGCCGATCGTTCGTTCTCGTTCGTCACGAAGACGCCGCCGGCGACCTATCTGCTGAAGAAGGCCGTCAACCTGAAGTCGGGTTCGAAGGAGCCGGGCAAGACGGTCGCAGGCAAGATCAAGCGCTCGCAGCTGGCCGAAATCGCCCAGGTGAAGATGAAGGATCTGAACGCCAACGACATCGAAGCGGCGACCAAGATCATCGAAGGTTCGGCCCGCGCGATGGGCCTCGAAGTGGTGGAGGGCTGATTCCATGGCAAAGCTGACCAAGAAGCAGAAGGCATGGACCGTTCCGGCCGAGAAGCTGCACGCCGTTGACGAGGCGATCGCCCTCGTGAAGCAGCATGCGACCGCCAAGTTCGACGAGACGATCGAAGTCGCGCTGAACCTCGGCGTCGATCCGCGCCACGCCGACCAGATGGTCCGCGGCGTCGTCACCCTGCCCGCCGGCACCGGCAAGACGGTGCGCGTGGGCGTGTTCGCCCGCGGCGCCAAGGCAGAGGAAGCCCTGGCCGCTGGCGCGGACGTCGTCGGCGCCGAAGACCTGATGGAAGCCATCCAGGGCGGCAAGATCGATTTCGATCGCTGCATCGCCACCCCGGACATGATGGGCCTGGTCGGCCGTCTCGGTAAGGTGCTGGGCCCCAAGGGCCTGATGCCGAACCCGAAGCTCGGCACCGTGACCATGAACGTCGGCGAGGCCGTGAAGGCCGCCAAGGGCGGTCAGGTGGAGTACCGCGTCGAAAAGGCCGGCATCATCCACTCGGGCATCGGCAAGGTGAGCTTCTCGAACGAAGACCTGCGCCGCAACTTCGATGCGCTGGTCGATGCCGTCGTCAAGGCGAAGCCGGCCGGTGCGAAGGGCAAGTACCTCCGCAAGGTCGCGCTGTCCTCGTCGATGGGCCCGGGCGTGAAGGTGGACGTGGCCGAAGTCGCCACCGTCTGATCCTTTCGGGACCACGAACACGAAAAGGGCCGGGGAGCGATCCCCGGCCCTTTTTGTTTACCCCCATGCTGCGGCTCCCCCC
>NZ_ALBQ01000004.1 GCF_000282895.1 Sphingomonas sp. ATCC 31555 | reverse complement strand
AGTTCCTGCGGATATGATCCAGATTGATCGGAAAACGCTCTAAAGCCCGGCCCTCAGCTGTTGCCGGAATCCTCGGCTTCGGCTGCAGGGTTTCGCCGCTCGATCCGGATGAGCATGTCGAGGAGCAGCGAACGCTCCGCAGGCTCCATGTCCGACAGCATGCGGTTTTCGTGCGTTGCGATCCGCTGCAACGCGTCTGCCATCACCGCCTTGCCAGCCGGCGTCAGCGTCAGTGTCAACGCGCGGCGATCGTTCGCATCGATGGCCCGTTCGATCCACTGGTTTTCGACCAGTTCGTTGATCAGCGCCACCATGTTCGCGCGCTTGATCCCCAGCGCGCGTCCGGTGGCACCCTGATTGATGCCGGGATTGGCTGCAATGATTGACAGCACAGCCAATGGGACCTGGCGCACGCCCGTACCTTCCATCGCCGACGTGAAATCCGCTGAGAAAGCAATCCATGCTCTACGAAGACGATAGCCAACCAGAGATTCCAGGGCGCCGAGATGCGGTTGTTCTGCAGACATATTTGGCTGCAAGCCACGTTTCCCGCGCGCCGTCAATCAGCAGAGCCTTCAAGACTCCAGCCAACCTCCGCTGAAGCCTGCCTGGATCAGTCCGCGGCGGATCGCGGGCACGGAACGCATGATGCGCCACACGAAATCATTGCGGTAATTTGCCGCCATCAGCAGGATCGGTCCCTGATCGATGCCGAGATAATCGTCATCCACCCAGCCGCGCACCGGGTCCACCTTGCCCTTCACCGGTTCGGGATCGGTGTATCGGAAGCTGGGATTGAATGAATCCAGAAAGCCATATTGCCCATAGAGGATGTCGCCATAGTCGCGTCGCATTCGCTCCGCGCAGGGGAGCACGATTTCGGGCGCGAAGGGCAGGCAGCCCAGTGCCGCCGTGGGCGCAAGGGTACCATCGTCGCGCTCGTCTGGCATGCCCAGCGGTCCGCGGGCCGAATAGGCGAAGAACTCCCGCGTCCCGCCCTTGAACGGCAGTTTGGTATGGCCTGGCCCGTCGCAGGCGGTGATGCCCCATAGATCAGCCGCATAGCCTTCCCACTGCAGCGGATTGGCTGTGCAATAGGCGCGCTGCGCGTAGGCGGCACGGCGGCTGTTCTCGAAGTAATCCATGCCGGCGGCTTGCATCGCGGCATCGCGAATGCCGCGAAAGTCGATCCAGACATGGCTGTACTGATGCCCGAACAAGGGAGCGAAGGCGAGATGGCGGGTAGAGCCTTCGCCGCGCCAGACCTGCTGGTAGGGCGCTGTCCAGGCTTCCCAGCTGTTCGGCGCCAGCGGGTGATTGGGGGCACCCAAGCCAAGGACATAGACGAACATGCCCTCATTATACCCTTCCCAGTTTCGCGCGATGAAGCCGCCGCCGGGATGCCAACCCATTGAAATCGCTCTGCGTCCGTCCTGGAACCAGGTCCAGTCGGCGCGGGCGTAGATTGCCTCGGCGAGGCGCCGTATCTCCGCCTCCCGGCTGTCGCCGCCATCGAAATACTGGCCGGCGAACAGCACGCCCATGAACAGGATCGTGCTGTCGACGCTGGAGAGCTCGACGTCGAGAAAGCGGTGACCCTGCTCCATGTCGAGAAAGTGGTAGAAAAAGCCCTTATAGCCCGCATTGCCGGTGGGTTCCGGTCCCTGTGGCGCTTCCCAAAGGAAGCGAAGCGTCGTCAGCGTCAGGTCGCTTGCTTCGGCGCGGGTGCACCAGCCTCGCTCTACTCCGACGGGATAGGCGGTTAGCGCGAAGCCAATCGACGCGATCGAGCAGAAGCTCTCCGAGGGCCAGCGATCCGGCACCAGTCCGTTTTTCCGGTTCACGCGCTCCCAGAAGAAGCGGAAGGTGCGCTCCTCCAAGTCGGCATACCAGTCGGGGAGTGCCGGGCCGGCGGGGGCGGCTCCACCTGCCCGGCCTAGTGTGCCCGCACAACCGGCCAGCGCCGTGCTGCCGAGGAACAGGGTCGAAGCCGATAGCAGGGCACGGCGGTTCAGCTGCAGCGGTTGCGGCTCCTCCCGAAAAAGCGGGGCGGCACGATCGGCGCCGCCCCGAGCGGGGGGAAACTGTTCATTTTGCGCCGCAGCGGTGCTCATGAAACCGGTTACATATTTTGCAGCACGAGAAGAAGCAGTTTTGAAGATCGGCATATCGAGACTCAGTTGTGAAGGCTTTGAGCGGTCGTGCCGCGAACGATGAGTTCGGGCGTCAGCAATGTCTGTTCGGCACCCTGCGCCTTGCCTTCGATCTGATCGACCAGCCGTGCAACGGCGCGCGCGCCTAGTTCGGCGATGCGGACCTGCACCGTGGTGAGGCCAAGATACCGGGCGAGGGGAACGTCGTCGAACCCGGCGACGGCGATCTGCTCCGGCACGGCGATCTGCGCACTGCGCAGCCCGTGCAGGCAGCCGAGCGCCATCATGTCGTTGGCGGCGAATACCGCGTCACACGCTATCTCGCCCGCAGCAATGCGCCGCGCGAGCGCTTCGCCGGCGCCTTCGTTGAAATCTCCAGGCAGGACCACCGGCGGCACATTCGGCAGCAGGCGGTGCATCGCCTGGCGATAGCCTTCGGCTCGTTCGCGTGCGTCGATGTTCCCGGTGGGGCCGGCCAGGTGCACGATCTGCCGGCAACCGGCTTCGACGAGGTGGCGCACCACGGCCTCCGCGCCGACGTGATTGTCGACGCGCAGCGATGCGCGGGCCTGCTTGGCTTGCAGGCAATTGATCAAAACCGCCGGTAGCCCGGGCGACAGCGCATCGGCCAAAAGATCGGGGGCGATATGCGGTGCCATCACCAGCAGCCCGTCGACGCGACCGCGCATCGCACGCAGCGCCTTCATCGCACGATCGCCTTCGTCGTGCATATTCGATAGCAGCAGCAGATACCCGCGTCGGCTTGCCTCACGGTCCATGCCGCGGACGCACTCGGAGAAGAACTCGCCGTGCAGATCGGGCAGCACCACGCCAATCGAATGCGCGCGCGCCAGGCTCAGGCTTCGGGCACCCGCGTGGGGCACATAGCCGAGTTCCTCGGCGGCGGCGAGGATGCGTTCGCGGGTGTCGCCGCGTACATTATTAAGGCCGTTCAGCGCGCGGGATACCGACGCCACCGAGACCTGGGCTCTCGCCGCTACGTCACGAATCGTGGCTTCGGCCATGCGAATGCTCTCCTTATATTTATCGCGGCGCGCAATGTTTCAGGCTAGATCGGCGATTGCAATCCCGGTCTTACGCAAGCTATGTAACCGGTTACGGCTTGCCGCTACAAGCCCGAATTGGCGATCACGGCGGCGTTTAGGCAGAGGGTTTCAGGCGAATGTTGGACGGCAGGATTTCACGGCGCGCGGCGCTGCTCGGCGCGGGTGCGATGGCCGCATGGATGCACAGCCCGGCAAAGGCCATGCTGATGGAGGCTGCGGCGTTGCCGGTGCCGGCATTCATCGATGCACTGGTCGCGAAGATGACGATCGCCGAAAAGGCCGGGCAGCTGACTATCATGCCCAGCGCGTGGGGCGGCAGCGCTGCCACGGCATTGAATCCGCCCACCAACGGGCCCAGCTTCGAAGCCCAGTTGGAAGAGGTGCGCCAGGGCCGGATCACCGGCGTGTTCAACGGCAATGGCGCCGAGATGGCCCGCCGCATGCAAGGCGCGGCGATGCAGTCGCGGCTGAAGATCCCGCTGATCTTCGCGGCCGACGTGATCCACGGCCACCGCACAATCTTCCCGATCCCACTGGGCGAAGTCGCCAGCTTCGAGCCTGATCTGGCGGAGCGCACCGCCCGCATGGCAGCGTTCGAGGCCGCCGCCTCGGGCATCGATTGGACTTTCGCGCCAATGGTCGACATCGCCCGCGATCAGCGCTGGGGCCGCGGTATGGAAGGCGCGGGCGAGGACGTGCTGCTCGGGGAGATGTTTGGCGCCGCTCGTGTTCGCGGTTTTCAGGGCAAGGACCTCACTTCAGCCGAAGCCGTGCTCGCCTGCGCGAAGCACTTCGCCGCCTATGGCGCTGCGGAGGCGGGCCTCGACTATAACACCGTCGATATCTCGGAACGCACGCTTCGCGAAGTATACTTGCCGCCGTTCAAGGCCGCGCTGAACGCGGGTGTGCTTTCCTTCATGGCTTCGTTCAACGAGATCGCAGGCATTCCTTCCACTGGCAACCCATGGCTGATGCGGACCTTGCTGCGCGAGCAATGGGGTTTCCAAGGCCTTGTCGTGTCCGATTACACGGGTGACATGGAACTGATCGATCATGGCTTCGCGGCCGATGCGCGCGACGCGGCCAAGATTGCCTTCCTTGCCGGTGTCGACATGAGCATGACGAGCGGCTTCTACCGCGATCACCTCCCCGATCTTGTTGCCAAGGGCGAAGTGGACGAAGCGCTGGTCGATGCCTCGGTTCGGCGGGTGCTGGCATTGAAGGCGAGGTTGGGCCTGTTCGATAATCCCTTCCGGCGCATCGATCGCAAGCGCGAGCAGGCGCGCACGCGCACGCGCACGGCAATCGATCTGGCGCGCGAGTCGGGGCGCAAGTCGATCGTGCTGCTCAAGAATGACGGCGATCTGCTTCCGCTACCCAGGGCCGGCAAGAAGATAGCGATCATCGGGCCGTTCGCGGCCGGCGCCCATGACCTGGTGGGTCCGTGGGTGGTCTATGGCGACGATACGCACGCTGTCGATCTGGCCAGCGGTGTGAAGGCGGCGGTGCAAGACTCGTCACTTGTCACCATCGTCGAAGGCTCTGGCGTAGAAACGGCGATCGGGGGCGGCATCGAAGCCGCCGTCGCGGCCGCCCGCGCGGCGGATGTCGTCCTGTTGGCGATCGGTGAGTCGCAGAACATGTCCGGGGAGGCGCAATCGCGCGCAGAGATCGTGCTGCCAGCACCGCAGCAGGCGCTCGCGGAGGCGGTTGCCGCGACCGGGAAGCCTGTAGTCGTGGTGCTGAAAAACGGCCGCGCGCTTGCGTTGGAGGGTGCAGTTCGCGACGCGCCTGCGATTCTAGTGACTTGGTTTCTGGGCAGCGAGACGGGCAACGCGATCGCGGATGTGCTGTTCGGTGCCTACAGCCCGTCGGGCCGCCTGCCGTGCAGCTTCCCGCGCTCGCCCGGTCAGCAGCCCTACCATTATGCGCACAAGCCTACCGGCCGGCCGAACCCTTCGGACGAGAAGCTCGAGCCGTACAAGGCGCATTATCGCGGCATCCCGAACTCGGCGCTGTTCCCGTTCGGCCACGGGCTCACCTATGGCCGGATCGACTATGCCGATCTGCAGGTGGCGCCGCAGATGGGATGGGACGGCGAACTGCTCGTAAGCGCGACGATCACCAATCGCGGCAGCCGCACTGCGGAGGAAGTCGTCCAGTTGTACATCCACGACGTCACCGCCAGCGTTACTCGGCCGGTGCGCGAATTGAAGGCGTTCCGGAAGCTGCGTCTCGAGGCCGGCAAGTCCGAGCGCGTGACCTTCCGCATCCGGCGCGAGCAGCTCCAGTTCATCGGCAGGGACAACGTGCCGGTGGCGGAGCCAGGGCGCTTCGATCTGTGGATCGCGCCTTCGGCGGAAGGAACGGGGCTGAAGGGCAGTTTCGAACTGCTGAAGGGGTGATCTCTACGGCGCCCCTGCCACGGGGCGCCGTTCTTCACGTTGCATCAAGCGGCAGGCGTGCTGAGTTTCCAATAGGTTGCATAGCGCTCATGCGCGATTCGATGATAGGGGATCAGGCGGACGGATCGCCCATCGGCCGCCGGAATGGTGAACTCCAGCGGGCGGGAAGTCGGCCGGATCTTTGCCATCAATGCGGCCGGCTCGCCCGTCAGCATCGGCACGGCAAAGGGCGTATCATTGTAGCTGCCATAACGACGTTCGTTGACGATGATGTCGGCACCAGGTGCGAGCCCGTCCTGGCCTAGCGCGCCCGCGAGAACCAGCGGGCCATAGGTGAAGGCGACGATATCCGGGGCGGCCGCCGCGCGCTCGACCCCGGTTTCCATCGTTAGGCGAAGTTCGACGCGGTCGCCGTCACGCCAAGTGCGCCGAAGGTCGATATAGCTGCCGGGGGCAATGGAGCGCATCGCCTGCTTCCCGTTCACCAGTACGGTTGCGGAACGGCTCCAACTGGGATGCCGCAGCTTAAGCGCTAGATCGACGGGTCGATTCACGCGCCAGCCCAGGAGCGTGTTCGGCGTCTCCGGGAAGCTGGTCTCCTGCGTCAGTACTGCGCCCTTTTCGCGCCAGCGCACCGCAGAGGGGATGAACAGGTTCACATAGAGTGACTGGTCATCGCGGAAGTAAATGGAATCGCGATATTTTACATGATTTTCCATTCCGGTGCCGGTGCAGCACCAGAAGGAGTCCTCGGGCGTATGATACAGCTTCATGTATCCGGGGCGGGCACCCTGGAAATAGGTGCACATCCCAGTGTCCGGATCCTGTGAGGCGAGGATGCCGTTATATAACGTACGTTCGTAATAGTCTGCGTATTCGGCGCGGGGCTCCTGCAGGAATAGCGCGCGCGTGAGCTTTAGCATGTTGTGCTGGCCGCAAGTTTCCGAGCCTTTGGCAGAGAAGACCCGCTTCTCGAAATCGGCCATGGCGAAGAAATGCTCGTTCTCGCCGTGCCCGCCGGTAGCGAACGAGCGAGTGTGCGCTACGGTTTTCCAGAAGAAGCGCGCAGCATCGTGGTAGCGTTCATCTCCTGTCGCTTCATAGACGCGCTGAAACCCCACCACTTTGGGGATCTGGGTATTGGCGTGCATGCCGTCGAGATGGTCGAGGCCCCGAGCCAGTGGTTGCAGCAAAGCCTTTTGCGAGAAGCGCTCCGCTAGAACCCGATACTCTTGTTTGCCGGTTATCGCGTAGAGATCGGCATAAATCTCGTTCATGCCGCCATACTCGGTTTCCAGCATGGCCTCGAACTCGGCGTCGGAAAGGGGCTTCGTCGCCACGACACCCCAGTCGGCGAGGCGCAACAATACAGTGCGCGACACCGCGCTGTCGGCCAATACTGCGCCGTCACGCAGACCTGCATAGACTTTGTGCAGCGTGTACCAGGGAACGCCGGTGATCTTCTCTCCGCGCAAGTGCGTGGCCAACAGTGCCGCGCCCTTCGGAAAAGCGCAAACCAGCCCGCTTTTCGCCGCGTCCTGACACGCGCTGAGTTCGTCCGCGATATAGTCGATCCGCTGCTTGTAGCGCACATCTGCCGTCGCTCGATACGCGAGGGCGCAGGCAGATAGATAATGGCCGAGCGTATGGCCGTGGCAGTTGATGTCCTCCCAGGTCGGCTCGGATTCCCATCCCCCATATACCGGCGCCTTAGGCTTGAGCCCCGCATTGACGCGGAAGTTGTGCAACATCCGATCCGGCTGCAGGCGCAGCAGATAGGCTTCTGTCGCGCGCTGCGCATGGAGGAACGGGCTTTCGGCAAGGTCGACATCGGTGAGATCGAAAGCTTGCAGCTTCGCTTGCGCACTTGGGGGCATGGCTTGGGGAGGCGATGCTTCCGATGCAGCAGGCAAGCTTGCCCAGGCTCCCGCCACGATAGCGCCGAAACCACTGCTGGAGAGGAAGGTGCGGCGTGAAGTATGTACGCCGCCCATGTGAACAGGCATTCCCAGACTCTCCTTCGATCATATTTACTCAGAGTAACAGATGCGGGCGCAAGGCCAAGCCTAATGATGGTGTCTGTTGCCACGCTTGGATCTTGAACGAGAATGCCGGAGGCGAAGCTGGTGCGAAGGGCGACGATTTGCCCTCCGGATTACGCCGGACAAGATGCTCGGTGAGGTAAACCGTTGTGCCGGTGACAAGCCGACGTATCGCTTCCCGCGGTAACACGAAAAACGGCGCCACCGCTGGTGCGGGGCGCCGTCTTCTTGTCGAGCCGCTTGGGCTAGGCCCTTGGGCCTTGCGTTTAGCGCTGGCTGACGGGCACGTAGTCGCGCTGCGTCGGGCCGGTGTAGAGCTGGCGCGGACGGCCGATCTTCTGCTCGGGATCCGAGATCATCTCGTTCCACTGCGCCACCCAGCCGACGGTGCGAGCCAGGGCGAACAGCGCGGTGAACATCGTCGTCGGGAAGCCAATCGCGGACAGGATCACGCCCGAATAGAAGTCGACGTTCGGGAACAGCTTCTTCTCGACGAAATAGTCGTCCTTCAGTGCCATTTCCTCGAGCTGGAGCGCCACTTCGAACACCGGGTCCGTCACGTTGAGCGCGGCGAACACTTCGCGCACCGTCTTCTGCATCACGGTCGCGCGCGGATCATAGTTCTTGTACACGCGGTGGCCGAAGCCCATCAGGCGGAACGGATCGTTCTTGTCCTTCGCGCGGGCGATGAACTCGGGGATACGCTCCGGACGGCCGATCTCGTGCAGCATGTTGAGCGCCGCTTCGTTGGCGCCGCCATGCGCCGGACCCCAGAGGCAGGCGATGCCGGCCGCGATGCACGCGAACGGATTGGCGCCCGACGAACCGGCGAGGCGCACGGTCGAGGTCGAGGCGTTCTGCTCGTGATCGGCGTGGAGGATGAAGATGCGGTCCAGCGCCTTCTCCACCACCGGGTTCACTTCATATTCCTCGGCCGGAACGCCGAAGGTCATGCGGAGGAAGTTGCCGGTGTAGCTCAGGTCGTTCTTCGGATAGAGGAACGGCTGGCCGACGCTGTACTTGTACGCCATGGCCGCGATCGTCGGCATCTTGGCGATCAGGCGGTGCGACGCGATCATGCGCTGCTGCGGATCGGTGATGTCGGTCGAATCGTGGTAGAATGCCGAAAGCGCGCCGACCACGCCACACATCACCGCCATCGGGTGCGCATCGCGACGGAAGCCTCGATAGAAGGTCGCCAGCTGCTCGTGCAGCATAGTGTGGCGGGTAATCGTATTCTCGAACTTCGAGAGCTCTGCCTGCGTCGGTAGTTCGCCGTTCAGCAGCAGGTACGAGACTTCCATGAAGCTCGAATTCTCGGCGAGCTGGCCGATCGGGTAGCCGCGGTGGAGCAGCACGCCCTCGTCGCCGTCGATGAAGGTCAGGCCCGACTCGCAGCTGGCGGTCGATGTGAAGCCAGGATCATAGGTAAAGGCGCCGGTCTGGGCATAAAGCTTGCGGATATCGACGACATCGGGGCCGGTGCTGCCCTTCAGGACGGGATATTCGACGTCTTTGCCTCCAACGTGCAGCTTGGCGGTATCGCTCATTTTGTCGTCCTTTCCTTCGACCCGTTTTCAGGCGGGCGTACGCATCTGATCTGCGATGCGGGCGAGGCTCTCCTCACGTCCCAGCAGCGCCAAGACATCAAAGATACCCGGCGAGGTTCGGCGTCCGGTTAACGCCGCACGCAATGGCTGCGCCAGGTTGCCGAGCTTCACGCCCGCTTCGTCAGCGACGGTGCGTCCCGCCGCTTCGAGCGCCTCCGTATCCCACGTTGCCAATCCGTCAAGCGCGGTATGCAACCGAGCGAGCAGGAGACGCGCATCGCCCTCTAGCAGAGCTGCCGCTGCCTCGTCCATTTCCAGTGGGCGGGTGCGAAAGAGAAAGCCTGCGCCATCGGCCAGTTCAAGGAGATTGGCGGCCCGCGGCTTCAGTGCCGCCATGCTGCGACGCAGAAGGTCCATTTGCGCGTCGCTGATTTCGAACGTCAGGCGTCCGGCTACCAAATCTGCCAGCTTCGCATCATCCGACTGCCGAATGTAATGGCCATTTAGGTTCTCAAGTTTCTTGAGATCGAACCTGCTTGGTGATTTTCCGACACCAGCTAAATCAAACCATTCGATCGCCTGCTCGCGGCTGATGATCTCGTCGTCGCCATGGCCCCAGCCCAAGCGGAGCAGATAGTTAGACACCGCCTCGGGGAGCAGGCCGAGTTCGTCGCGATAGGCATCCACACCCAGCGCACCATGCCGCTTGGAGAGCTTGGCGCCATCCGCCCCGTGGATCAGCGGGATATGCGCATATTCCGGCTCGTTCCAGCCCATTGCGCGGTAGATGGGAAGTTGGCGAAACGCGTTGTTAAGATGATCGTCTCCGCGGATCACATGCGTCACGCCCATGTCGTTATCGTCGACGACCACAGCCAGCATATAGGTGGGCGTGCCGTCCGACCGAAGCAGAACGAGATCGTCGATCTCCGCATTCTGCACGGTCACTTCGCCCTGAACGTGATCGCGAATCGTCACGGCACCTTCGGTCGGCGCCTTGAGACGGACGACATGCGGCATCGCCGGATCGCCATCGGTGCGGTCGCGCCAAGGGGAGCGGATGCGCAGCGGCTTCTTGGCGGCTTCCGCTTCCGATCGCATCGCGGCGAGTTCGTCCTGCGTCAGGTAGCATCGATAGGCGGCACCGCGCGCGATCATCTCGTCCGCGACTTCGGCGTGCCGAGCGGCGCGGGCGAACTGATAGACTTCATCGCCGTCCCAATCCAGGCCGAGCCAGCGAAGCCCGTCGAGGATCGCCTCAATGGCCGGTTGGGTCGAGCGTGCGCGATCGGTGTCCTCGATACGCAGCAGGAACTTGCCGCCATGGTGACGGGCAAACAGCAGGTTGAACAGCGCGGTGCGCGCGCCGCCGATGTGCAGGAAGCCGGTGGGCGACGGTGCGAAGCGAGTTACGACGGGCTTGGCGCCGTTGGTATCTGTAGTTGCGCTCAAGCGCGGCTGCTCCCAGACTGTTGCATTGATGGCCAGTTCAGCCGCCGAGGCCCCTAGCACGGGGTTCCGCGCCCTTCAAATGGGAGTGGCGAACCGCTTCCCGAAAGGGCAGCGCGGCGTGGAGGCGTGGCTGGAGGCCGAACGCGGCCAGATCATTCTGTGGCTGCCGGTGGCGTTCGGGGCGGGGATCGCCGCCTGGTTCGCAATGCAGAGCCCCGCGCAGTGGATCGGGTTTATGTGCACGGCGCTTGCGATCGCCGCAGCGGGTATGATCGCGGCGGGCCGGGCGGGGCGCGTGTTGCTCGTCGCCGGGCTGGCATCGGCGCTTGGTTGCGGGATGGTGTGGTTGCGCGCCGAAGCGGTTTCCGCTCCGGTGCTCGCGCGACCGGTGGCGGTATCGTTCGACGCCACCGTTCGGCAGGCGGACGCCTTTGCCGCGCGAGGCGTGACGCGGCTTGTGCTTGAACCGATCGGCCGGGCAGACCTGCCGCCGCGCCTGCGGGTGAATGTCGATATGGCCGGCGTGCCGGAAGGGCTCGCGCCCGGCGCACGGGTAGCGCTGCGGGCGCGGCTGGTGCCGCCACCGCCGCCTTCCGTGCCCGGTACATATGACTTTCGCCGTGTCGCATGGTTCAACCAGATTGGCGCGACGGGAAAAGCGTTGGGCTCGGTGAAGATGCTGTCCAGCGAAGCATCCCGTGGACCCGGCCTTCGTGCCCGGCTGTCCGCGCACATCCAGTCGCGCTTGTCCGGGAGTGCGGGCGGTATCGCCACGGCGCTAGTAACAGGAGACGAAGGCGCAATCGACGAAGTCGACGGGGAGGCGATGCGGCGCGCGGGGCTGGCGCATCTTCTGTCGGTCAGCGGGCTGCACGTGACGGCTGTGACGGGCGCGACGATGCTGATCGTGCTCCGCGTGCTTGCCCTCAGCCCCTCCCTGGCCCTGCGCGTTCGGTTGCCGCTGGTGGCAGCGGGTGCTGCCGCTTTGGCGGCGATCGGCTATACCTGGCTGACCGGCGCACAGGTGCCCACGATCCGATCGTGCGTCGCCGCACTGCTCGTGCTTGCGGCGTTAAGTCTTGGCCGTGAGGCCGTAACGCTGCGGCTGGTCGCGGCCGGAGCCATGGTGGTGTTGGCGCTCTGGCCCGAGGCGCTGGCGGGCGCCAGCTTTCAGCTCAGCTTCGCTGCGGTCGCCGCGATTGTCGCGCTGCACGAAAATGTGAGAGTGCGGCGCTGGTGCGAGCGTCGTGAGGAGGGGCGTCTGCGGCGAACGGGCCGCAGCCTGGTCGCGCTGCTGCTCACCGGCTTTGTGGTGGAACTGGCGCTCATGCCGATCGGGCTGTTCCACTTCCACAAGGCAGGGCTGTACGGCGCGTTTGCCAACCTCGTCGCCATTCCGTTGACGACCTTTGTCGTGATGCCTTTGGAAGCGCTTGCGTTGCTTCTGGACTGCGTGGGGCTCGGCTGGCCGGCATGGTGGTTGGTGGGCCGGGCGCTCGCACTGCTGCTCGTGCTTGCCCATGTGGTGGCGAACGCGCCGGGATCGGTCGCGGCGCTGCCGGTGATGCCGGGCGCCGCGTTCGGACTGATCGTGTTTGGCGGACTGTGGATCGCTCTTTGGCGGACGCCAATGCGAGTGGCAGGCACGGTGCCATTGGTGGCGGGGCTTGCCTGGGCCACGCTTAGCCCGGTCCCCGATCTGCTGGTCACCGGCGACGGACGCCATCTCGCCATAAGAATGCCCGATGGCAGTTTTGCGTTGCTGCGCGACGGCGCGAAGGCATTCACCCGGACCGCGTTAAGCGAGATGGGGGGTGTGGAAGAAGGCGCGTTGACGCTTCTCGCCCAGCGCCCCGAGGCGCGGTGCAGCGCGGATCTGTGCGTGGCGGATATCGCGGCAGATGCGCGGCGTTGGCGCATCGCGGCAACCCGCAGTGGATATGCGATCGCTTGGGGCGAATTAGTTGCGACATGTGCGGCAAGCGATCTGGTGGTCAGCGAACGCCGCCTGCCGCGTGCTTGCCGTCCGCGCTGGCTGTTGCTCGACCGTACGGCGCTGAACGAAAGCGGCGGAGTGGCCATCGCCTTTGCCGGGCGGTCGATCCGCAGCGTCGAAACCGGCGCACGTCATCCCTGGCTTCATCCACGGACTGTGCAACCACCGTTCAAGGCGGTAGAGACGCATCCATGATGATCCGGATACTGGTGGCAGCAGCCGCACTTACCGTCGCACCTTCGGCGCCTGCGCAGCAAACCGACTGGGTAAAGGTCCGTGCCGAATGGAACCAGCCAATGGCGCCGTTCCGAATCCTGGGCAACGTCCACTATGTCGGCACTGCCGGAATCTCCGCCTATCTGCTTACCAGCCCACAGGGGCATATTCTGATCGACGGCGGCATGGCGGAAAGCGCTCCGCTGATTGCCGCCAATATCGAGAAGCTCGGCTTCAAGCTGGCCGACGTGAAGATTCTGCTGGTGAACCATGCGCATTGGGATCACGCGGGCGGTCTTGCGGAACTGAAGCGGCGCACCGGCGCACGCCTGCTTGCCAGCGCGGCCGAAGTGCCTGCTCTGGAGTCAGGCAGGTCGGATTATCGACCGGACATCAGCATATCGGCACCGGGCGTGAAGGTGGATGGCGTGCTCAAAGATGGCGAGGAGATCCGCCTCGGCACAAACACGCTGGTGACGCACCTGACGCCGGGGCACACCAAGGGTTGTACCAGCTTCAGCACGCAGATCCCTTCCGGTGGCGACAGCCTGACCGTGCTGTTCGCGTGCAGCCTGAGCGTGGCCGACCAGCCCCTAACGCCGGGGCATGGCTATGACGCGGCACCTGCTGACTTCCGCGCCACTTTTGCCAAGCTGCGCGCCACCCAGGCGGACGTGTTCCTCAGCTTTCATGCCCAGCAATTCGACCTCGCGCTCAAGCGTGCGAAGCAGGTTGCTGGCGACACCGAAGCCTTTGTCGACCCGGGCGAACTGCGTCGCCGCGTCGACGCCGCACAGGCCGCGTTCGACGCGGAGATGCAGCGGAAGACAAATAGGTAGTATCCAGGTCCCGTAATACGACCTGCGGTACACCATGGAACTCTGCCCGCGGAAGCCGAATGCATTGGAGACTCGTCTCCATTCATGCTGACGCCGAAAATGCGATCGGGCCCCGGCGTTTGCCGGAACGACGGGTTTGGCGATAAGGTCCGGTCAGGGCTGCTTAAGATACGTGACTGGTTTCTTATAGTGATCCGTTTGCAACGCCCTATTTGGCTGCCCGATGTTGTTCCTTGAAGATGGTCTGTACAATTGTGGCTCGCATACTGGATGCGACTTGATTGGCTTGCGCCGAGTACAGACCCTTTAGGTAACCGCGATCGAATGCGGTCATCTCGCTGGGCGAACTGGTGACGCCCTCATTGAACAGCGCTAGGATGGTGTCCTTGCCCGTCGCACGCTCCGGACGCACGCCAGCCAGCGTCCGCATCGCAAGGTAATCGCCTATTTGACGCACGGTTTTGCCGAACAAAGCGGATCTTTGGACCAACACGATAGATGCGATCACGTCTCGCCGGGTCGCGGACATGATGTTGGAAGCTGTGGTCCGTCTCAAGATGCCGCCTGCATCGATGGACTCTCCATCGGCGTTTTTGACTTCGATATTGCTCCAGGCGCGAACTGGGCCTCGCTCTTTCACGATCATATCGATCTGGGAAGGCGAGCGATTTCCGAAGACCCACCACCTACGGCGTATCAATCGGGCAATCTCTGCATCAACGCGATCGACGAAGAGGATGACGATGTTCGGCTTGCAACCGGGGCCGGCCAGTTTCAGTCCCGCCCGTTCGGCGCTCTGCGCAAGACGGTCGCCGATCTCTTCAAGAACAGGTCGATCGAGTCCGACACTTCCGAAGCAGACAGAATCCTGAAATCGATCTAAGGGATCCAGAAACGATACTTTAGGTGTTATCGCGCGGGCGAGTGACCGAACTTCGCTTTCTGTTGGCAGAGGAGCGCCCTTAACAATGATCGAATCGTTGGGAGGTACAGGGTCCCTCTGGGCGCCAGGAGCAGCCGTCACCAAAGGATGGCTTTGCTGCGCTTCGGCCACGCTGGACAGGAGTAGTCCTGATAACACGACCAACAAGGGCGCACGCATAGTTCCACGCTCCATTCGCTGTCAGCGGACGGCGCTCATCATAGCCTGTTGTTGTTCGAAGGAAACGAGCAAACCAACAGGCTGCCCTCAGCTTGCCGGGCAGCATGTATCGAAGAACTAGGCGGGCGCCTCGAAGGGGCGCCGCTCGCTATTAACATAAACGCGTTAGTAGCGTCGCAGCAATCCCGAGAGCCGCCCCTGCACGCGCACCTGATCGGGGCGATAGCGCTGCGGCGAATAGTCCCGATTAGCGGGATCGAGCCGGACCATCGTGCCTTCCTTGCGAAAATATTTGAGGGTCGCCTCGGCATCGTCGATCAGGGCGACGATGATCTCGCCATCCTTCGCGGTCTCGGTGCGACGGATCAGCGCATAATCACCGTCTAGGATCCCCGCTTCGACCATCGAGTCGCCGGCTACTTCGAGCGCATAATGTTCGCCGGTGCCAAGCAACGCAGCAGGCACGGGCAGCATCGTCGAGCCTTCCAGCGCTTCGATCGGGGTACCGGCGGCGATTCGGCCATGCAGCGGGATTTCGATCACGTCGTTCGCAGCGGCGGGTGGCACGGCGGGGGCGGCCGTCGGCTTCGCCGTCTTGGTGATCGGCTTGCGTTCGCCCCGTTCCGGCATACGCAGCACCTCGAGCGCGCGGGCACGGTTGGGCAGGCGCCGGATGAACTCGCGCTCTTCCAACGCGCTGATCAGGCGGTGCACGCCCGACTTCGACTTTAGATCAAGCGCCTCCTTCATCTCCTCGAACGAGGGCGACACGCCGGTTTCGGCAAGGCGGTCGGCAATGAAGCAGATCAGCTCGTGCTGCTTGCGCGTGAGCATCCAATCCTCCGGGTCTAGAACAGACTGCGAACGTTTATGCAATGTTCCGGCGGGCTGTCAAGCGATCTCGAGGATTTCTACTGTGTCACCGGCTTTTGCCATCGGTGCAAAGGGTTCGCGAACGATCAGGCAGGTGCTTCGGGCGAGGGTCCGCAGCATCGAGCTGTCCTGCACCGTGGAAGCGAACACTCGACCGTCGACCAGCGCCGCGCGGAGATAATCGGTGCGGGGGCCATTGGCAGGGAGTTGCTCCCCAAGTTCGGCGCGCTGCGTGCGCGGCAACGGATCGGTCGCCCCCGCCCATGCTGCGATCACGGGCCGTACGAAGAGCATGGTGGTGACGAATACCGACACGGGATTGCCAGGCAGGCCCAGCACCGTCATGGAACTGCGCCGTCCTGCCATCATCGGCTTGCCGGGCCGAAGCGCGATCCGCCAGAAGTCGATGGTGGCGCCTGCGGCTTCAAGCGCGGGGCGCACCAGATCATGATCGCCGACCGAGGCGCCGCCGCTGGTGACGAGCAGATCCGCCTCGACGGCACCGAACGCCGCCTGCAATGCGTCGAGACGATCCGGCAGGATGCCCAGATCGATCAGCTCCACGGGCAGATCGGCGATCTGCGCCGCCAGCATCGCCCGGTTGGATTCGGGAAGCTGCGCGGGACCGACTGGTGCGCCCGGCGGCACCAATTCGTCCCCGGTTGCCGCGATCGCCACGCGAACCGGGCGGTAAACGGGCAGCGTCGCATGGCCTGCGACGGCAGCGAGCGCCAGCCGCGCCGGAGTCAGCCGCTCACCCGGGGCAATCAGAATGTCCGCTTCCGCGAAATCCAGGCCGCGGCGGCGCACGTTGCGGCCCTTATGCGCGGGGCCTTCGCCGTCGAGGCGCAGCGTATCCCCCGCGCGGGCGGCTTCTTCCTGGACCAGAACCGTGTCCGCGCCATCGGGCAGGGCGGCTCCGGTGAAGATACGCACCGCAGTGGCTGGGGTAACGTTTCCCGGAAAGGCGGAGCCCGCTGCGCTCTCGCCTATGACCTGCCAGGGGCCGGGAAGATCCTCGAAGCGAATGGCATAGCCGTCCATCGCCGACAAATCGCTGTCCGGTTGGGTTCGTCGCGCGACGATTGGTGCCGCCACCCACCGTCCCGCCGCCTGCGCGAGCGGCACCATTTCGACGGGCGTTCGATCGGCAAGCGCGAGCAGTCGCGCCTGCGCTTCGGCAATGGGGAGCAGCGCCATGCCTACCGCTTGGCGGCACGGGAGGCAGGATGCAAGGGGCCTCAGTCGCTGGGGATGGTCGCGGCGAGGGTGCGCAGGTCCTGGTCGCGGAGCGGCATGCGGAAGTCTGCAAGGGTGCGACCGTGGCTGGTTCGCACCACGCGTGCCGGTCCGCCGCCGATATCGGGCAGAGCGATCCACAGCGAGGCGCCGGGGCTGAAGCCGTGCGCGGCTTCGAACTCCACCTGCCGCGCGGTGACGGCGTGCACCCGGCAGTTCCACCAACGCACGCCTTCTCGCACCCGGCCCGGCGCGTCGAGCCGCAGCGCGAGCCCGTCGCGCAGCAGCCCGCCGAGAAGCGGTCGCGGCCGGGCCGATTGTGGCGCATGTTGAAGCCCGCGCAACCAGGGGAACAGCGTCTGCCAGCCAAGTTCTTCGACAAAGGCGATGCCGGCGGCGCCGCCGCGCACCCAGCGCACTGTGCCATCCAGTGGGCGCAGCCCGTCAAAGGTTAGTCCCACCTTCTCCTCGACTTCCAGCCGAGCGGCTTCCACGCCGATACCGCCTTGCGAAATATTGTGCATGGCGAGTTGTTCGATCATGCCATTGCAGTGGACGCCAACGGTTTGTCGCAGCTCGATACGGGGCAGTCGTCGATCGCCGACCGTAGCGCGGGCAAGGTTACGCGCGACCAGCCCGAGGACGTCCAGAGGGGCCTCGAAGGCAATGCCGTTTTCGTCGCCATCGCACCACAGGCTGCGGCCGGATATCGGTTCCATGCCGTCGAGTAGCAGGCTGAGCGGTTGCTGTGCGGGCACCGGCGTGTCGCTGCGCAATCGTGCGCCGCACGGTCCGATCCAATGCAAGCCGCAGGCAAATGCCTGTCCGGCATGCTCGAGTTGCACTGAATCAAGGCGAGCGCCGGCTGCCGCGCCGCCGCCCCGCGGGGCTGGTAGATCGGCGATCAGGCTGAAAACCGTCGCGGACGTCTGCGCCAAATCCATCATATCTCCCCGTCCGTCGGCGCGCACCATGGCGGGGGAGGGCTAAAACAGGGTTAAACAGCCGGGTTGGAAAAACCCTAAGCGCGGAGGCCTACGCTGATCGCCGCCTGCACTTGCGGGGCTTCCGACGACACCACGGGATAGGCGCAATAATCGGCGGCGTAGAAAGCACTCGGTCGGTGATTGCCGGACCAGCCGATGCCGCCGAACGGCGCCGCCGAGGAGGCGCCGTTGGTAGGCTTGTTCCAGTTTACGATCCCTGCACGGATTCGTGCCCAGAATTGTTCGTACAAACCCGCATCGTCGCTGATCAGGCTGGCGGATAGGCCATAGCGCGTGTTATTCGCCGCCTCGATCGCGGCATCGAAGCTTGCCTCTCGAAATACTTGCAGCACGGGGCCGAAAAGTTCGGCGTCCACCGTCTCGCGCGCGTCCGTCATGTCGATCACACAGGGGGTGAGGAACGGCCGATCCGCGACGGGGCGCCTCAACGGGCGCAGCAGCCGTCCGCCGAGCGCCACCAGCTTCCCGACACTTTCGACCAACATGTCGGCCGCGTGATTGTCGATCACCGGTCCCATGAAAGGCTGGGGCACATCATGCGGCGCGCCGACGATGATCCGGCCGATCAGCGCATCCAGTTCGGCCATCAACGGATCGAATTGCGTCTCGTCGACGATCAGGCGGCGAGCAGCGGTACAGCGCTGGCCAGCCGAGGTGAAGGCGGACTGCACCACCAGCGCTGCCGCCGCAGTGAGATCTTTCGAGTCCCAAAGGAGGATGGGGTTGTTGCCTCCCATCTCTAGCGCGAGGATCTTTTCCGGGTGATCGGCGAACTGGCGGTTCAGCGCCAAGCCAGTCCCCGCGGAGCCGGTGAACAGCAGGCCGTCGATGCCGGGATGCCCCGCTAGCGCCTTGCCCACATCGGCGCCGCCGACGACCAGCCGGACGCAGGCTTCGGGGACCCCCGCCGCGAGATAGCAGTCGACCAGGAACGCCCCGGAGGCTGGCGTCTTTTCCGAGGGTTTGAACACCACAGCATTGCCGGCGAGCAGCGCGGGCACAATGTGGCCGTTCGGCAGGTGCGCGGGAAAATTATACGGCCCGAGCACCGCGAGCACGCCATGCGGCTTGTGGCGCAGCGCCAGCCGGCTGTGGGCGGGGGCGTCGAGCTGCCGCTGGCCGGTGCGCTCCGCATGGCTGGCGATCGAGATTTCGACCTTGCCGATCACCGTATCGACTTCGGTGCGGGCTTCCCACAGCGGCTTCCCGGTCTCGCGGGCGATTAGATCGGCAAAGGCTTCCGATCGCTCGCGGACCACCGCGGCGAAGCGGCGCAGCGCCGCCACCCGCTCCCCCAGCGGCCGCGCCGCCCAGAGCGGCCAGCCCGCTCGCGCAGCCGCGACTTCCGTGTCCGCATCGCCGACGGGACGGCGCCACAGCAGCGCACCGGTGGCGGGTTCGATCGAAACTAGTTCCTGCTCGGGCATGGCTCTTCTGATATCGTTGTGGGGCGCAAGAGATGGCCAGGCTTCTGCCTGAATCCGGTTCGTCAGGCCAGTGCCTGACCCATCGCGCGGATGGCCGCGACCTTGGCATGCAGCGGCCCCCAATCGTCGCGATCGGCAATCGCGGACCAGATCGACTCGACCTCGTCGATCAGCATCGATTGCGGCGCGCCCCGCCAATAAGGATTGGCTGACCGATCCTTCCGCGCCCGATACGTGGCGAGCAGGCCCCGCACGGGATCGAATTCGGGTCCATATCGATCCGGCAGCTGCCCGCCGAACACGTCGAAATAGAAGCTGTCGAGCGGTGCCCCGCTCTGCTGAAGCGCGCGTTCTACGGCGCCTGCGAGCGCGCGATCATTGGCCTCGTCGCGCGGCGCCAGCCCCATCCGCCAGAGGATCGCCTGGGCCTGCTCGCGATGAAACGCATCGGCAAAGCCCTCCAGCGCGTCGATCAGCGGCGCTTCCTCCGCAATCAGCCGCAGCGAAATGGCGAGCTGCATCGCATCCCAATAGATCGCCTCCGCCTGCCGCCCGAAGGCATAGAGGCCAGTCTGATCGAAATAGGCCGCGACGAAATGCGGAGCCCAGCTCGGCGTAAAGCGCCAGGGGCCATAATCGAAGCTCTCGCCGGTGACGTTGATATTGTCGCTGTTGAGGACGCCATGAACGAACCCCGCCCCCATGAACCGGCCCGCCATGCGGGCAGTGCGCGCCACCACTCCTGCCAGCAGCCGGGCCGGGGCATCCGGCCCGTCGCCTTCGCCGAAATATCGCTGCAGCACATAGGCGGTGAGCGTGCGCAGCCCCTCCAGATCCTGGAACGCCGCAAGCCGCTGGAACGCGCCGATGCGGATGTGGCCGTGGCTGAGGCGGACCAGCACCGAGGAGCGGGTGGGCGAGGGCTCGTCGCCACGGTGGAGCGCCTCCCCGGTTTCGATCAACGAGAAACTGCGCGAGGTTTCCACCCCCAGCGCCTCCAGCATTTCGGTCGCGAGGATCTCGCGTACGCCGCCCTTCAGCGTCAGCCTGCCATCGCCAAAGCGGCTATACGGTGTCTGCCCCGACCCCTTAGTGCCGAAGTCCATCAGCCGGCCGCGATCGTCGGTCATCTGCGCGAACAGAAAGCCGCGACCGTCGCCGATCTCGGGATTGTACACGCGGAACTGATGACCGTGATACCGGAGCGCCAGCGGCTGCGGCAGGCTGCCCGGCAGCGGTTCGAATCGGCCGAAATGGGCGATCCATTCGGCATCGCTCAAACCATCGAGACCGACCGACGCCGCGGCGCGATCGTTGCGGAAGCGGAGGATCGTCTGCGGGAAGCGCGCCGGGCGAACCGGATCGAAGAAGCCATCCCCAAGGCTGAGGATCGCCTGTTGCGGAGCGAAGGCCATGCGGCGATATGGGGGACGATGGGTGACCGGCGCAACTATTCCGACGGATATTGGTGGTCGAAAGACGGCCTGCGGCTGCATTATCGCGACTATCCGGGCCGGAAAGATCGCCCGCCCGTCCTGTGTTTCCCGGGGCTTACCCGCAATGCGCGCGACTTCGCCGATTTAGCCGCGCGGCTTTCCGGCGATTGGCGGGTGCTGTGCGTCGAGTTTCGCGGGCGCGGCGAAAGCGCCTATGCCAAGGATCCGATGAGCTATGCGCCGCTTATCTACCTGCAGGATGTCGAGGCGCTGCTGGCCGAGCTGAAGATCGAGAAGTTCGTCGCAATCGGCACGTCGCTCGGCGGCATCGTGACAATGCTTCTGGCGGCTACCGATCGGGGCAAGCTGGCGGGCGCGGTCCTGAACGACGTGGGGCCGGAGCTGAACCCGCAGGGGCTTGCGCGCATTCGGAGCTATGTCGGGAAAGCCGCATGGTATCCCACCTGGATGCACGCGGCCCGGGCTATGGCGGAGGCCAACGCCGATGTGTATCCCGACTACGGGATCGAGGAGTGGCTGGGAATGGCCAAGCGGCTGCACCGGGTGAGTAGCCAAGGCCGCATCGTGCTTGATTACGACATGAAGATCGCCGAGCCGTTCCGTGTGCCGGGCAACGAGGCGGGGCCGGATATGTGGCCGACGATCGACGCGCTTGCCGGCCGTCCGCTGCTGGTGGTGCGGGGCGCGCGATCGGACATCCTGCGCGCCGAAACCGCCGACAAGATGGTCGCGCGAGCGCCGGGCACCGAACTGGTGACGGTGGAGCAGGTGGGCCATGCGCCGACGCTCGACGAGCCGGAGGCGGTGGCGGGTATCGAGCGGCTGCTGGCGAAGGTGGCATAAGATACGCCGCAGGCCAGGGAGGCTTATCGCACATGCGTGGCTGGCGTTCTGCATTCCTAGCTGCGAAGGAACGGCGCGACGGAGCCGAATACGATCTTGGCGCCCCATCCTAACGGATGACGGCGCCGCAAACGCCCGCTAAACCCCGGCCCCCATGTCGATCCATATCCTTCATCTTCATTCCAGCTTCGCGATGGACGGCGGCGAACCGCGATCGGTGCAGCTGATGAACGCCTTTGGCGATCGTGCCCGGCACACCGTCGTCTCGGCGCTGCCCGATCAGCTCTCCGCACGGAATGCGATCGACAAGCATGTGAAATACGAGATCGCGCTCGACCCGCCGCCGCTCGTCGGCAAGCCTTCGGTCAAGCGCTATGAGGCGATCGCGCGGTTCATGCGGCGCTTCGATCTGGTGCTGACCCATGGCTGGGGCGCGATCGACGGGGTGATGGCCGCGCGGGTGTTCGGCAAGGGACTGCCGCCGATCGTGCATCACGAGGATGAGCTCGACGGTGGAGACACCGGCAAGCAGAGCACGATGCGCAACATGTATCGACGCCTCGCACTGCCGGCGGCGAATGCGCTGATCGTGCCTTCGGCGCGGATCGAGCAGGTGGCGTTGCAGTTCTGGAAGCAGCCGGCCGAGCGGATTGTGCGGATTCCGCGCGGCGTGCCGGTAGCGCGCTATGCGCAGGCACCAGAGCCGTCGCTGCTGCCGATGCTGAGTAAGCGGCGCAAGGGGGAGATATTCATCGCGTGTATCTCTGGGCTCCAGCCGGTCGAGGATCTGCCGCTGCTCGTCCGTGCTGTGGGCGGCATGACATCGCGCTTCCGGCTGGTGATCATGGGTGAGGGGCCGGAGCGCCAGGCGATCCTTGACCAGGCCGAGGCGATGGCGGTGGAGGACCAGGTATTCTTGCCAGGCGTGCTGCCCGATCCGCACCGCTATCTGGGGTTGTTCGACCTGTTCGCGCTCTCGGCCAAGGCCGCAGAGGCGCCGGTATCGGTGTTGCAGGCGATGGCCGCAGGACTGACGGTGGTGGCACCCAGGCTAGGGGATATCCCTGCGATGGTATCCGAGCCAAACCAGCGATATTTGCTACCGGATCGCGGCGAAGTGACGCTGCGCGACCGCCTGGATCCCCTTGCGCAGCACCCGGAAGAGCGCAGGCGGGTCGGCGAGGCGAACCGATTGCGCGTTGCGGCGTTGTTCGATGCGGAAGCGATGGTCGAGGCCCATGCCCGGCTCTATGGGCAGGCGATGGGCCGGCCGGGCGTGCTGGGCTGAGATAGGTCCGCGCTATTTGTTACTCGCTTGTTGCGGCCGTTCCGGCTAGCGTCGTGCGGCAATTTTTGTGGAGGCAATGTGTTCAAGGGTCTTTCGCCCATCAACTACAACGGTCGCGAGGTCTGGCCGCTGGTAGAAGGTGGGAAGGGCGTCGCCGCGACCAACCATGCGAGTGCAGGGGCCTGGGCGGCAGCCGGCGGCATCGGCACGGTAAGTGCGGTCAACGCCGACAGCTACGACGCGGATGGCAAGATCATCCCGCAGATCTACCGTGCCCTCACGCGCCGCGAGCGCCATGAAGAACTGATCCAATACGCCATCGAAGGCGCCGTGCAGCAGGTGAAGCGCGCGTTCGACATTGCCGGCGGCAAGGGGGCCATCAACATCAACGTCCTCTGGGAAATGGGCGGCGCGCAGCGCGTCCTCCAGGGCGTGCTGGAGCGGACCAAGGGCATGGTGGCGGGCGTCACCTGCGGCGCGGGCATGCCCTACAAGCTCAGCGAGATCGCGGCGCACCATGAGGTGAGCTACCTGCCGATCGTCAGCTCCGGCCGCGCCTTCCGCGCGCTGTGGAAGCGGGCCTATTCGAAGGCGCAGGAATGGCTGGCGGCGGTGGTTTACGAGGACCCGTGGCTCGCCGGCGGCCATAACGGCCTGTCCAACGCCGAGGACCCGCGCGCGCCGCAGGACCCCTATCCGCGCGTCAAAGCACTGCGTGAGGTAATGCGCGAGGGCGGCCTGCCGGACAGCGTGCCGATCGTGATGGCTGGGGGCGTGTGGTATCTGCGCGATTGGAACGACTGGATCGACAATCCAGAGTTGGGGGCCATTGCCTTCCAGTTCGGCACCCGTCCGCTGCTCACCAAGGAAAGCCCGATCCCTGAGGGGTGGAAGGCCAAGCTGATGGAGATCGAGGAAGGCGATGTGCTGCTGCACCGCTTCTCGCCCACAGGCTTCTACTCGAGTGCGGTGCGCAATCCGTTCCTGCGCCACCTCGAAGCGCGTTCGGAGCGCCAGATCCCGTATTCGACCGAAGCGGCAGGCGACCATACCTTCCAGCTCGACGTGGGCGTGAAGGGCAAGAATTTCTGGGTTACGCGAAACGACCTTCTGCGTGCACGCGAATGGTATGCCCTGGGCTTCACCAGTGCGCTCAAGACGCCGGACAACACGCTAGTATTCGTGACCAGCGAGGACCAGCAGATCATCCGCAAGGACCAGGCCGACTGCATGGGCTGCCTAAGCCAGTGCCAGTTCTCGTCCTGGGCGGATAGCGAGACCAACTCGACCGGCCGACTGGCCGATCCGCGCAGCTTCTGCATCCAGAAGACCCTGCAGGACATCGCCCATGGCGGCGATACCGATCAGAACCTGATGTTTGCCGGCCATGCCGCGTACAACTTCAAGCGCGATCCCTTCTATTCAAACGGGTTCGTGCCGACGGTGAAGCAACTGGTGGACCGGATCTTGACCGGGGATTGAATCCGCACTTTCAAGCCCCTTCTCCTTGGAGGAGGGGTTTGAGGGCGAAGGAATTCCAGAACAGCGGTTGATCTGTGTGAGACTCAGCTCCGTCCCAACCTCTACCCTGAAGGGGAGGGGCTTAGATGGGTGTTACAGCCACCCCTCAAACACCTGATCCGGCGGGCGATGCCCGTCCGCCCAGCTGCGGATATTGGCGATGACCTTCATACCCATCGCCTCGCGCGCCTCGAAAGTCGCTGAGCCGAGGTGCGGCAGCAGCACGACATTTTCGAGCCCCATTAGCCGCGGATCGACGTTCGGCTCGTCGACATAGACGTCGAGCCCGGCACCTGCGATGCGGCGTTCCTGTAGCGCTGCTACCAGCGCGTTCGGATCGACGATCTCGCCGCGCGCGGTGTTGACCAGCCAAGCGTTGGGCCCGAGCAGATCGAGCCGCCGAGCGTCGATCAGGCCGCTGGTGGTGGCCGTGTGCGGCGTGTGAATCGTCAGGATGTCGATCGCTTCCAGCATCGCGTCGAGATCGTCGTGATAGGTTGCGCCGAGCTGGTGCTCCAGCACCTCATGCACGCGATGCCGCCCATGATAATGGATCTGCAGCCCAAACGCCCGCGCGCGCTGCGCCACCGCCTGGCCGATACGGCCCATACCGAGGATGCCTAGCCTGCGCCCCCCGATCCGGTGGCCGCGCATACTGGTGGGGCTCCAGCCGCGCCACGCGCCCGAGCGGACCAGCTTGTCGCCTTCCACCAGTCGGCGCGGCACGGCGAGGATCAGCGCCATCGCCATGTCGGCGGTATCGTCGGTCAGCACGCCGGGGGTGTTGGTAACGACGATGCCGCGGGCGCGAGCGGCCTTGAGGTCGATATGGCCGACGCCGGCGCCGTAATTGGCGATCAGCCGCAACCGATTGGGCGCGGCGGCTATCAGATCCGTTGTAATGCGGTCGGTGACGGTCGGCACCAGCACGTCGGCATCGGCCATGGCGGCGGAGAGAGCCGCGGCGTCCATCGCGCGATCGTCGGGATTCGGTACCGAGTCGAACAGCTCGCCCATTCGCGCTTCGCTGGCGTGCGGCAGCGCGCGCGTTAAAATCACCCGGGGGCGGGACGGTCGCTTTGGATCGGCCATGGCAATGGCTTGGCGAGTGCGTTCGATGCAGTCAACGGTTGAAGCGCTTGCGCCGCTGGTCGATAGACGGGGCCATGCAGCATCGATGCTTCTCGATTGGACTTTTGACTCTGGCGGTCCTGGCGTTCGCCGCTCCTGCGCATGCGGAGCGCAAGCCGCCTTATTATGCCTCGCTGAAGGCCAGCAAGGCGCGGATGCGTAGCGGGCCGGGGCGCAACTATCCGACCAGTTGGTTCTATCAGCGCCGCGGCCTGCCGCTGAAGGTGGTCGCCAGTTACGGCGCATGGCTGAAGGTGCGCGATCCGGATGGCGCGGAAGGCTGGATGCAGGCAAACCTGCTCGAGGACAAACGCACGGGAATCGTGCGCGGCGGCGTGGCCGAACTGCGACGCACCCCCGCGGGCGATTCGCACATCAGCTGGCGCGCGGCCCCGGGAGTGGTGGGGCGGATCAGCGCGTGCAACGCCGGCTGGTGCTGGTTCGACGTCGCGGGCCGCGCAGGCTATGTCGAGCAGGCGCGTCTTTGGGGGACCGATCCGGGGGAGGCGGTGCGGTAGACGGGCGCCGCGATCAGGCGGCGTCGTTCCTGCGGGGCCAAAGCCAAATCGCAGCGAGGGCGGCGCCGAATAAGGCGATCGCCATATCCTTTTGCGGATCCCAAGCATCGCCCTGCTGGCCGTTATACTCATCGGCCATGTCTGGGGCGATGAGGATCGTCAGCAGCCATTCGAAGATCTCGTAAAAGGCACTCATTGCACCGACGAACAGGAATGCGGTCCACACGCCCGCACGCCGCCCCATGCTGGCGTGGCGGTGCATCGCCTGTGCAACAGGTGCCACCCACAGCAGGCCGAACGCCAGATGCACGAACCGGTCATAGCCGTTGCGCACAAGCCCGAGCGTGCCGCCGATGCTGTGCCCAGTAAGAGCGACCGCCCAGGCGTCATAGGGGACGTTCGAATAGGTGTAGCGGCCACCCAGCGTGTGGAGCAGCCAGAAGAGGAGCAAGCCGACGATAGCGGCATCCGATAAGGGCCAGCGCCGCAGCAGAGGCGGGGCCGCCAAAAGCAGCAGCACGGTCGGCAGGTGCTGCAGCGGCGCGATTTCCGGGTAGGGCTGGCGGATGTTCGCAAAGACGACGGCGAGGCCGAGGAGCAGGAGCGACGCCAGCTGCGGTCGCGGAAGCCCGCGCCAGGCAGAGCCGTAGGAAGACATGGGAGAGGGATGACTTCTTTCCTCCCGCATGTCGAGCAGCGCTCGCTCGCGCAACTCGTCAGTCCATGAGTTCCACCGCCACGGCTGTCGCTTCGCCTCCGCCGATGCACAGCGATGCCAGGCCGCGCTTCTGGCCCTTGCGTTCCAGCGCCGATAGCAGCGTCGCCAGCACTCGCGCACCGCTCGCGCCGATAGGATGGCCTAGCGCGCATGCACCGCCATGAATGTTTACCACGTCATGGCTGAGGCCCAGGTCCTGCATCGCGATCATCGTCACGCAGGCAAAGGCTTCGTTAACCTCGAAAAGATCTACATCGCCCGTTTGCCAGCCAGCTTTCTCCAGCGCCTTGCGCATGGCGAAGACTGGTGCGGTAGTGAAGCGCGCCGGCGCGTGTGCGTGGGCGGCATGAGAGACGATCCGCGCGATCGGCGTCAGACCCAACTTTTCCGCGACCGATGCGCGGGCCAGCACCAGCGCCGCTGCCCCGTCCGAGATCGACGAGGCATTGGCGGCGGTGATCGTGCCGTCCTTGGCGAAAGCCGGCTTGAGCGTCGGGATCTTCGCCGGATCGGCTTTCCCAGGCTGCTCGTCAAGCGCCACGGTCACGACGCCCTTACGGCCCTGCAAATCGACGGGGACGATCTCCCGGTCGAACGCTCCGCTGGTCTGTGCCGCCTTGGCACGCTCGAGGCTCGCGATGGCGAAGGCGTCCTGCGCATCGCGGGTGAACTGATATTCGCCGGCGGTTTCCTCCGCGAAGCTGCCCATCAGCCGGCCGGGCTCATAGGCATCTTCCAGCCCGTCCAGGAACATATGGTCCTTCAGCACGTCGTGGCCGATGCGCGCGCCATTGCGGTGACGCATCGACAGATAGGGCGCGTTGGTCATGCTCTCCATGCCCCCGGCGACCAGTAGACCGGCCGAGCCGGCGGCAAGCGCCTCGGCCGCCATGATCGTCGCCTGCATGCCCGATCCGCACATCTTGTTGATCGTTGTCGCTTCGATGTGCAGCGGCAGGCCGGCCTTCAGTGCGGCCTGCCGGGCCGGAGCCTGGCCTAGTCCGGCGGGAAGCACGCAGCCCATATAGATGCGCTCGACGGCCTCGCCGTGTAGCCCGGCGCGCTCGACAGCGGCGCCCACCGCCGTGGCGCCGAGGTCGGTAGCGCTAGCATCGGCGAGACATCCCTGAAAACTGCCCATCGGCGTGCGGGCATAGGAAAGGATCACGATCGGATCGGCGGACATACAGGCTCCTCTCAACGGTTGGCGCCGATCTAGGCGGGCGGGCTACGGTTTGCAAAAGCGATCGCGCTCCCGCAGGAAGGCGCGGTGCATGAACCCCGTCGATCTTCCGATAAACCGCGCCGCGATTTGCGGCTGACTCGCGGCACGCTCGGGCGGTTCCGGCACTGGGAGCTCTCCAATATGCAAGCGGCAGGCGCATGAGCGCGATCGCGGCGTGGGGGTGGCCCGTCCTGCTCGGCGTTTTGGGAGCGGTGTTCGGCAGCTTCATTGCCGTGGTCGCAATCCGCTGGCCCGCAGGACGCCGCGCCACGCGGGGGCGATCGGCCTGCGACAGCTGCGCCCGATCGTTGACAGCAGCGGAGCTGATACCGGTGCTGAGTTTCCTCGTGCAGCGAGGCAAATGTCGCCACTGCCAGGCGACGATCCCGCCGAGCCATGTGGTGACGGAGATCGCCGGGTTGGCGATCGGCGTGATTGCCGGCCTCGCCGTGCCGGGGCTGCAGGGGGCCGCCGGTGCACTGTTCGGCTGGCTGCTGCTGGCGCTTGCCGCCCTCGATCTGGCAGCGTTCTGGCTGCCGAACGCGCTCAATGCCGCGCTGGCCGTGGCGGGGCTCGCTACCGGCGCGTTCGCGCTGGGCCCGCCACTGGCGGATCGCGTAATCGGCGGGGCAGGTGGCTTCGCCGTGCTATGGCTGGTGGCGCGCGGATATAAGGCGGCTCGAGGGCGACAGGGACTAGGCGGCGGAGATCCCAAGCTGTTCGCTGCAATCGGCTGTTGGCTTGGATGGCAGGACCTACCGTTGGTGCTGCTGGCGGCGAGCCTGATCGGGCTGGCAGCAGTGCTGGGCATGATGTGCGCCGGCAGGCGGGTGCGGGCGACGGATCGCCTGCCGTTCGGGGTGATGCTCGCCGCCGGTGCGTGGACGGTGTGGCTGGCGCCGCATCTTGTTCCGCCATCACCGCTGCCGGGCAGTACGATGATATTAGCGAGGGTACCTGACGCGCATTGAACCGCAGCGGCAAACGGCCCAAAAAAAAGGCCGCCCCAAAGGGCAGCCTATGAAAGTCTTAGGAGAGGATGCCTGAAAGGCCCGATCTTTCTGCACCTTACGAGGGTCTGCTGCAAGTGCGAAGTGTTACCGGTATCATTGCAAAATTTGCAACCTGTTAGCGTTGTCACTTGCGAAAAACGAAACCGCACATGAGGGATCTGCGTGACAACATTGAAATTAAACAATTTTTTGCCGTATCGGATGTCCATCGCCTCAAACGCCGTATCCTATGCAGTGGCCAGCGCATATCGGACATTGTTTGGCCTGCGCATCCCGGAATGGCGACTCGTGGCGGTGCTTGCAGAAGGCGGGGCGATGAGCCAGCAGGCGCTATGCGGCCGCACGCGCATGGACAAGGTGACGGTGAGCCGCGCCGCAATCGGACTGGTCGAACGCGGCCTGATCGCTCGCGCCGCCAATCCGAGTGACCAGCGGTCGCATCTCGTCGCGCTGACGCCGGAAGGATGGCAGCTGTACGAGCAGATCGCGCCCAAGGCGCTGGAGCTGGAGGCAAGGCTGTTCGCCAGCTTCTCGGATGCGGAGAAAGCGCAGCTTTCGGCGATGCTTGCGCGGATCGAGGCGGCGGCTACGGCATTTGACGGGGGTTGATCGCCCGGCGTGCCCTCGCGTAGACAGGGTCTGCCCTCCCCAGGCGTGTAGCAAAGAACCGCGAGGAGGACTCCGTGACGACTTATGTTGACCGCGCCGGATTGCAGGTTGCAGCCACGCTGGCCCGCTTCGTCGAGGAGGCCGTGCTCCCGCCGCTCTCCATCGATAGCGCTGCCTTCTGGACGAGCGCGGCGGCGGTCTTCGTCGAACTCGCGCCGGTGAATCGCGCGCTCCTTGACAAGCGGGATGCACTGCAAGCGGCGATCGACGCGCGGCTGATGGCCGGCGAGGCGGTCGACGAGGGCTTTCTGCGCGGGATCGGCTATCTGTTGCCTGAGCCGGCGCCGTTCGCCATCGCCACCGAAAATGTCGATGCCGAGATTTCGACGCTTGCCGGGCCGCAGCTGGTGGTGCCGGCGCTCAACGCTCGTTTCGTGCTCAACGCGGCAAACGCGCGCTGGGGCAGCCTGTATGATGCCCTGTACGGCACCGATGCCATCCAAGGTGCGCCGCATTCCGGCGGCTATGATGCGGCGCGAGGCCGGCAGGTGATCGCCTGGGCGCGGGGCTTTCTCGACCAGATTGCGCCGGCAGCTACCGAAATCGGCAGCGCCACGGACGGCGCGCGGGAGGCGACCTATTATCGTGGCGGCAACGGGCTGCACTTCGCCATCGTGCGCGATCCCCGCCATCCGATCGGCAAGGACGATCCCGATCATATCGCCGATGTGCTGCTCGAATCGGCGCTGACCGCAATCATCGACCTTGAGGATTCGGTCGCGGCGGTAGATGCCGAGGACAAGGTACTCGGCTATGCCAATTGGCTCGGACTAATGCGCGGCGATCTGGCGGAAACATTCGTGAAGAATGGCGAGAGCCTTACCCGTACACTGGTCGCCGATCGCGTGCTGGCGAACGGGGTCACGTTACCCGGTCGCGCGGTGCTGCTGATCCGAAATGTCGGCCACTTGATGACGACGCCGGCGGTGCTTTTGCCAGACGGCAAAGAAGCGCCCGAGGGTGTTTTGGACGCGATCGTCACTGGGGCGATTGGCCTGCACGACTTGAAGGGTCTGGGCACGCTGCGCAACAGCCGGGCGGGATCGATCTATGTCGTGAAGCCGAAGATGCATGGGCCCGAGGAATGCGCCTTTGCCGATCGGCTCTACGGTGCCGTCGAGAAACTGCTTGGGATCGCGCCCAACACGATCAAGATCGGCCTGATGGACGAGGAGCGGCGCACTTCCGCCAATCTCGCCGCGTGCATCCATGCGCTGAAGCACCGGCTGTTCTTCATCAACACCGGATTCCTCGACCGCACGGGCGATGAAATTCACACCAGCATGCGCACGGGCCCAATGGTGCCCAAGGCCGAGATGAAGAACGCGCGCTGGATCGCCGCCTATGAGGCGCGTAACGTGCGCATTGGGCTGGATTGCGGCCTTTCCGGCAAGGCGCAGATTGGCAAGGGCATGTGGGCGGCGCCGGATCGAATGGCCGACATGCTGGCGCAGAAGATCGCGCATCCGAACAGCGGCGCGACTACTGCATGGGTTCCGAGCCCCACCGCGGCGACGCTGCACGCCACGCATTATCATCAGGTCGATGTCTTCGCCCGCCAGCGCGCGCTTGCAACGGCGGTGCCGCCGCTTTTGTCCGATCTGCTGACCGTGCCGCTCGCCGGGGGGCGGAACTGGACGGCAGACGAGATCGCGCAGGAACTGGACAACAATGCGCAGGGCATATTGGGCTATGTCGTTCGCTGGGTGGACCAGGGGGTCGGTTGCTCGAAGGTGCCGGACTTGCACGATATCGGTTTAATGGAGGATCGCGCGACGCTGCGCATTTCGTCGCAGCACATCGCCAATTGGCTGCTGCACGGCGTTGCGAGCGCGGCGCAGGTGGAAGCCGCTTTGCTGCGCATGGCGGCCAAGGTGGACGCGCAGAATGCCGGCGACCCAGCCTATCGCTCGATGGCAAGCGATCCGGCGCGGAGCTTGGCGTTTCAGGCGGCGAAGGCGTTGATCTTTGAAGGAGCGACACAGCCAAACGGCTATACGGAGCCGTTGCTGCACCGCTTCCGCGCCCTCGCCAAGGCGCGCGAGGCTTGCAATTGATCGCAACCTTCGCTTCTGCGGATTAAGCTTGGGAGCAAAATCGGCAACAAACCGTTACGGATTCAAGTGGGCCGGAATCGATCACGGCTCCCGAAGGAGGCGCGTGGTAATAGGGGTTCGGGCGGTTTGGATCGCCGCGCTCGCCGGGGCGAGTTTCATTCCGGCACTGGCCCAGGCGCAGATCAGCGATGCCAAGCCGGGCCAGGGCGCGCCGGGGCAGGCGCTGCCCGGCGGCGATGCTGCGCGCGATCCGGCCCCTGACGCCCAAGAGCCGATCGTTCCCGACGCGGCATTCGAAAAGGCGCTGCCCAAGCTGAGCGACGACATCAATGCGCCGCTGGAGCCGATCCAGAGGTTCGATAAACCCGCAGCCCCGCCCGTGCAGCCCAACGCTGTGCAGCCTGCAGCGCCGACCCAGCAGAGTCCGGCGCCCGTGCCCGCGGGGGATCAGGCGCCCGCGCCCAGCCAGAATCAGGGGCTCGCGCCAGTGGGGCCGGTTCCCGCTGAGATGGAAGCGCCACTGCCATCGTTAGCCGAATTCAAGGTCGATCCCTCCGCAGCCCCGGCGGAAGACGATTCCGAAGAGGCGCCGGCTATTCGCTACACCACGGTAGTGACGGGGCTCGACAAGCTGCGGCTGGAAGATTCGTTCGACAATCTCTCCGCCCTATCCAACGGCAAGGGCAAGGCCGCCAACGCCGCCATGGTCGCTGCGCGCGCGCGCGAGGACGAAAAGCTCGCGCTCCGGCTGATGCGGTCACTCGGCTATTACGACGGCGCCGCCTCGTCGCTGCTCGAACAGGTGCCGCCTAATTCGGGCAATCTGCGCGCGACGATCACGGCAAGCCCGGGGACGCTGTACCGGTTGGGCACGATCCGCATCGAGAGCGACCAGACCGTTCCGTTCGGCCTGCTCGACCGCGAGCTGAATTTGAACCCGGGCGATCCGATCCAAGCGGATCGCGTGATGGGCGCCGAGGCGAACGTCTCGCTGCGGCTGCCGCAGCAGGGATATCCGTTTGTGGAGGTCGGCCAGCGTGACATCCTGCTCGACGAGACGACGCATACCGGCGACTATACGTTGCCGGTTACCCTTGGGCCGCGCGCCAGCTTCGGGGCGATCCAGACGGGCGGGGCGCGGCCGGTGTTCGATGCCGAGCACGTCAATATCTTCCGCCGCTATCGTGAGGGGGCGATCTATGACAGCCGGCGGGTGGACGATTTGCGGCAGGCGCTGATCGCGACTGGGCTGTTCTCCACCGTCGCGGTGGAGCCGAAGCGGACAGGCGAGCCCGGCCCCGACGGCACTGAGAAGGTAGATCTGCTCGTCACCCAAGTGGCGGGAAAGCCGCGCACGCTGGCTGGCGAACTGGGCTACAGCACCGGACAGGGCATCAAGCTGCAGGCGAGCTGGACTCACCGCAACCTGTTCCCGCCCGAAGGCGCGCTGACCGTGAGCAGCATCTTGGGTACTCAAGAACAGGCGCTGACGACCACCTTCCGCAGATCGAATGCCGGCAAGCGCGATCGCACGCTGTTGCTGATCGCCTCGCTCAATCACGCGAACTACGAAGCATTCGAATCCTATACCACGACGCTGTCGGGGCGGATCTCGCGCGATTCGACGCCGATCTGGCAAAAGCGCTGGACCTATTACTACGGCGCGGAACTGGTGGGTTCGAACGAGGACCGGTACAATTTCGACCTGGGGAAGCGCGACCGCGGCACCTGGCTGATCGCGGCAATTCCTACGTTCCTTGGCTATGACACGTCCGACGACCTGCTGAATCCCACCCGCGGCTATCGCATCAAGGCCAATGCGAGCGCTGAAACGTCGGTGCGCGGATCGGTGCGGCCCTATGTGCGGACGATGGTCGAGGTGACCGGCTATTATCCCGTCACCCGCAACATAGTAATCGCCGGGCGCGCGCGTGCGGGATCGATCAACGGCGTCTTGCGCGACGAACTGCCGCCGTCACGGCGCTACTACAGCGGGGGCGGCGGATCGGTGCGTGGCTTCGGCTATCAGCAGCTCGGCCCGCGATCGCCAGACGACCGGCCGGTGGGCGGCCGATCGTTTAACGAATTCGGCATCGAGGCGCGCTATCGCTTCGGCAACTACGGCATCGTCCCGTTTGTCGATGCGGGACAGGTCTATGAAGGCGTTATGCCGACGGGGCGCAATCTGCGCTTCGGCGCGGGCATCGGTGGTCGGCTTTACACCAACTTCGGCCCGCTGCGAATCGATGTGGCGACGCCGATCGCACGCAAGCGGAACGAACCAAAGATCGCACTCTATATCTCGATCGGGCAGGCCTTCTGATGGTGGACGCATTGCCTGAAGGCGAGAAACCGGCATCCGCAGTGCGACCGGGCAAGCCCATCTGGCTGCGCGTCGTGCAGTGGGTTGTCGTCGGCGCGGTGTCGCTCGCCGCGGTGGTGGGGCTGGCGCTGCTGGGGCTCGATACCCAGCCGGGGCGCCGACTGATCGCAGACCAGCTCAGCCGCCTGCAACTCGCTTCCGGCCTCGGTTTTCGCATCGGGCGGATCGATGGATCGATCTATGGCGCGATGGTGCTGCGCGATGTGCGTGTGCGCGATGCAAAGGGCGTGTTCGCTACCGCGCAGGAGATCCGGCTGGACTGGCGGCCGTTCGCCTATGCCAACAACCGGATTGACATCCGCAGCCTTACCAGTCCCGAGGTGCGGCTGGCGCGGCTGCCCGAATTGAAACCGTCGGGCGATCCGAACGCGCCGCTGCTCCCGGATCTGAACATCGATATCGCCCGGCTGGAGGTCGTCCGGGTCGACATCGGCCCGGGCGTGAGCGGGCAGCGGCACATCGCGCGGCTGCGTGGATCGGCCCATCTTTCGGACGGACGGGCACAGATCCGCGCCGATGCCGGCACGATCGCGGCGCGCGGCGTAGCGGGCGGCGACCGGCTGAACCTAACATTGGACGCGGTGCCGGCGGCGAACCGGCTTCGCATCGATCTTCGGCTCGACGCGCCGGCGGCAGGTCTGGTCGCCAGTCTCGCCAAGCTGCAGGCGCCGCTGCGTGCGACGGTGCAAGGCAGCGGTGACTGGAAGCAATGGCGCGGGCGCGGCCTTGCCACGCTGGGCGGTGCGAATTTCGCCAATCTAACGATTGCCGCAGACAATGGTCGCTTCCAAATCCGCGGCATGACGCATCCGGGCCTGTATCTGGCGGGGCCAGTGGAGCGGCTGACGGCGCCGGGTCTGCAGCTGGATACCGATTTCCGATGGGCGGACCGGACGGCGAACGGCGTGGTGAAGCTACGCTCGGACGCGCTTTCGGCAGAGGCGAGCGGGCTCGTCGACCTCGGCAACAACCAATTCCGCAACGTGCGCGTCGACGCGCTGCTGATCAAGCCCGGCTCGATCGCGCCGCAGCTGAATGGGCGAGCAGTGCGCGCCGCCCTGGCACTGGATGGAGCGTTCGCCACGCCGATGGTGGATTACAAGCTCTCCGCGGGCGCGATCGGCTTCGGCGAGACGGTGGTCGAGGGGCTGGTGGCGGAGGGCCAGGCCAGGGTGAATTCCGACCGGATCCTGATCCCCGTGCGCGCAAGCGCGAAGCGCATTGCGGGCTTGAATGCCGCCGCCGGCGGGCTCGTTACTAACGTGTCGATCAACGGCGACCTAGCCATCTCGGGCGGACGTATCCTGTCCGACAATCTCCGGCTTCGTTCGGACAAGGTGGACGCGACTGCCATTGTCGCCGCCGACATGGCGCGCGGCCGCTACGCCGGTGCGATCAAGGGCCGGATCAACCAGTATCGGATTGATGGGGTCGGCGTGGTCGACCTTAACACCGATGCGGAACTCTATACCGCGCCCGGCGGCGGCTGGGGCATTCGCGGCCGTGTGGCGGGGCGCAGCCGCACACTGTTCAACGAAGGCGTGCGCAACTTTTTGGGCGGGAACACCGTCGCGTCGGCGCGGCTGAACCTGGATCCGCGCGGCGTGATCGGTATCAGCGAGGTGCGAATGCGGGCACCTCAATTCCGGGTGCTGCGCGGATCGGGCACCTATGATCCGGCCGGACCGATCCGGCTGACCGCCGAGGCCGTATCGACCCGATATGGCCCGCTCAGCGCGCGCGTGACCGGCACGCTGGCAGCGCCGCAGCTCCTCTTGCGGGCCGAAAAGCCGGGGTTGGGCGTGGGCCTTGCCAAGGTTGAGGCGCGGGTGAGCGGGCGCGGCGACGCCTATGCCGTCACCGCCACTGGCGAGAGCAATTACGGGCCGTTCAACGCCGATGTGCTGGTGCGCACCGGCCGCGCGCTGGCAATCGACGTGCGCGCGGCCCGCTTTGCGGGCATGAACATCGTAGGCCAGGTGCAAGCCACGCCGACTGGGCCCTTTGCAGGACAGTTGCGCTTCCAGGGATCGGGTGTCGATGGCGTGGCGACGCTGGGCGCAGAAGGCGATCTTCAGCGCGCGGACCTGCGCGCCGCAGCTTTCAACGCGAGCATACCGGGCGTCGCGGAGTTCTCCATCGGCCGCGCCATTGCCACTGGCAGCATCGTGCTGGCGGAGCAGCCGCAGATCCTAGCGGATGTGCAGATCGCCAACCTGAAGCGCGGCGAGTTCCTGCTGAAGACGGCACGCGCCAAGATCGACTATCGTGGCGGCAACGGATCGGTGCAGGCGGTTGCGACGGGATCGTCCGGTGTGCCGTTCGACATCGCGGTGAACGGACGAATGACGCCCAAGCAGTGGCTGCTGACGTTGCAGGGGCAGGCGAGCGGCATCCGCTTCCGCACACCGAATGCGATGCAGGTCGCGGTGAACGATGGGCGATATCGGCTGTTGCCGACGCGGATCGACTTCGACCAGGGCAGCGTGCGGATCGCGGGGCGATATGGCGACGGCATGGCCGTCCAGGCGCGGCTCGACCGGATGGACCTGGCGATCATCAACGCCTTCGTGCCCGATCTGGGCATGGGCGGCACCGCGTCCGGCAGCCTGGACTTCGCTCAGCCGGATGCAGATACGTTCCCGAGCGCCGATGTCCGGCTTGAGATCGACGACCTGACCCGATCGAGCCTCGCGCGGGTTTCGACGCCGGTGCATGTCAGCCTGCTGGCCCGGCTGCTGCCGGATGGCGGCGACGCGCGGGCGCTGATCCGAAAGGGCGATGCCACGATCGGCCGCGTGGTCGCGACGCTGCGGCCGCTCGGCCCGAGCGCGGGTAGTTGGACGCAGCGGCTGATGGCAGCGCCGCTTTCCGGCGGCATCCGCTATAATGGCCCGTCCGCGCTGCCCTTCGCCTTTGCCGGGCTGCCGAACCAGCAGCTCACCGGCCCGATCGGAATCGCTGCCGACTTCTCCGGCCGCGTTGATCGACCGCAGCTGAACGGCCTGGTGCGCGCCGACAACCTGACCTACGACAACGAAACGACGGGCACGCGCCTCGCCAATCTGAAGATCGACGGGCAGTTCTCCAACGACGCTTTCGTCCTCAACCAGGCAAGCGCGCGTGCCGGGGACGGCACCGTGAGCGCGAGCGGCCGGGTGGGCCTTTCATCCGCAGAGGGTTTCCCGATGGCGATCAATGTCAAGCTCGCCGATGCGCGCCTGGCGCGGAGCGAATCGCTTGGGGCGACCGCGAGCGGATCGCTGACGGTCACCAAGGGCGCCGGCGTGCAGAAGATCGAGGGCGACATTTCCATCCCCCAAGCCAATTACCAGATAATCCGTCAGGGCGCGGCCGAGATCTCGGAACTGACCGGGGTCCGGCGGAAGGGCGACTTGGATCCGGCGCAGCAGGCGCGTGCACCCAAGCCGGCGCGTGCCTTCGCCAATTTCGACCTGAACATCCTGGTGCATGCCGATAACCGGCTGATGCTGAGCGGCATGGGCCTGGAATCCGAATGGCAGGCGCGGATCACCATCGGCGGCACGACGATCAACCCGCAGGTCCGCGGAACGATGGAAGTCGTGCGCGGCACCTATAGCTTCGCCAGCCGCCGGTTCGACCTGAGCAAGGGTATCATCCGTTTTCAGGGCGCGGAACTGACTAATCCGACGATCGACATCTCCGCCAGCACCACGGCGGAAGGCGTCACCGCGATCCTCAACATCACCGGAACCGCGCAAAAGCCGCAGATCGCATTCACGTCCAATCCTGCGCTGCCGCAGGACGAAGTGCTGTCGCGCCTGTTCTTCGGCACGAACGTGACCAATCTTTCCGCCACGGAGGCGATCCAGTTGGCGGCGGCGCTGAACTCGCTGCGCGGTAGCGGCGGCGGGCTCAATCCGCTCGGCCAGCTGAAATCGGCAACGGGTATCGATCGGTTGCGCGTGCTCGGCGCCGACGATACGACGGGCCGCGGGACCTCACTTGCCGCGGGCAAGTATATCACCAACGATATCTACATCGAGATCATCACCGATGCCCGCGGTTTCACAGCGACGCAGCTAGAGATTTCGCTTTCCCGGGCGCTGAGTGCATTGTCGCAGACCAGTTCCTTCGGCGGATCGGGAGCAAGCCTGCGCTACTCTCGTGATTATTGAGGTAGCGCGACATGACAAGGCATGCGACGATACCGTCAGGAGAGGCGGTAGATGCGCGAGCATTTCGACATACTTGTCGTGGGCGCGGGAATTTCCGGGATAGGGGCTGGCTATCATCTGCAGACCCAATGCCCCGGGCGGACCTATGCGATCTTGGAAGGGCGGGAGCGTCTTGGCGGAACGTGGGACCTGTTCCGCTATCCGGGGATCCGCTCCGATTCCGACATGTTCACACTCGGTTTTTCCTTCCGGCCCTGGACCGAGGCGAAGGCGATCGCCAATGGCGATGCCATTCTGCGCTATCTGGAAGATACCGCACGCGAGTTCGGGATCGACCGGCACATCCGCTATCGCCATCGCGTGATCGCGGCCGATTGGTCCAGTGACGAGGCGTTGTGGACGGTGACGGTGGAGGCCGACGGGCGAACACGTCAGTTCAGCTGCAGCTTCCTGTTTCTGTGTTCCGGCTATTACAATTACGCTCGCGGCCACATGCCGGCGTTTGCCGGCCAAGCGGAATTCCGTGGGCGGATCGTGCACCCTCAATTCTGGACGCCGGACATCGACTATGCCGACAAGCGCGTCGTTGTAGTGGGCAGCGGCGCCACAGCGGTGACACTGGTGCCGGAACTCGCCAAGCAGGCGGCGCACGTGACCATGCTGCAGCGATCTCCGACCTATATCGTCGCGCGGCCTTCGGAAGACGGCATCGCCAATTGGCTGCGCCGGCGCTTGCCCGGCAAGATGGCCTATATGCTAACGCGCTGGAAGAATGTGTTGGTGGGACAGTATTTCTATCGGATCGCGCGAAAGCATCCTGAAAAGGCGAAGGAACGGCTGGTGGACATGGTCCGCTGCGAACTAGGCCATGGCTATGACGTCGCGACCCATTTCACGCCTCGCTACGACCCGTGGGACCAGCGGCTGTGCCTGGTACCGGACGCCGACCTGTTCGCCGCAATCCGCGACGGTAGGGCGGATGTCGTCACCGATCGCATCGCTCGGTTTACGCCCGAAGGGGTCGCGCTGGAATCGGGCGACCTGCTACCCGCCGACCTGATCGTCACCGCGACGGGCTTGGAGGTGCAGTTGATGGGAGGAATCCCCGTGACGGTGGACGGCGACGTGGTCACCTGGTCCGATCGACTGACCTACAAAGGCATGATGTTTTCCGGCGTGCCGAACTTCGCCATCGCTTTCGGCTATACCAACGCCAGCTGGACCCTGAAGGCGGACCTGACCGCCGAGCATGTCGCCCGGCTGCTCAACCGCATGGCGCGGCGCGGCATGCGCCAGGTAACGCCCGAGCCGCAGGTGGCGGTTCAGCCTCAGCCTTTTCTGGATTTCACCTCCAGCTACATCCAGCGGGTTGCGAAGGAACTGCCCCGGCAGGGCCACCGCAAGCCTTGGCGCGTGCATCAAAGTTATACCCGCGATCTGCTGGCCCTGCGCTTCGGCCGGATCGACGACGAGCTAGTCTTTTCGAACCCCGAACCGGCGCGGCGGCGCGTTGCCTAGCCGATGAGCGCGCGTGCTGCGGCGACGCCGCTTTTGTAGGCGCCGTGCACGGTCGAGAATTCGGTGCGCGAACAGGCTTCCCCGGCGAACCGGATGCGCGGATCGATCGGTGTGGAGAGGACAGCTCGGGCATCGGCACGGCCGGGCAGGGCATGGCTATAGCCGCCGAGAATATGCGTCTCGCGACTCCAGGCGGATCCGGCCAGCAGCGTTAGGCGGCGTCGCCATTGCCCGCCGAGCAGCGCGCACAATTCCTCCACCGCGAAGTCGGCGGCGCCCTGGAGCCCACGTTCGGCCATCTCGCGAGCACCTTCACCCCCAAACATGCACTCGATCACGGGGCGACCAAAAGGGCGCAGCGTATAGGTGCCGGTGATCGCGTTGCGCGGATCGCCGAGCAGGTGGGCGTTCGGCTCCAGCTCGTCTTCGCCCTGGCCGATCGCGAGGAACAGCTTGTCCGCCAGGCCGAGCGGCAGCGCGGCGGCGGCATGGAGGATCTCGTCGTGCCCGGTGAGGCTGATGGCGCCGCGGGCCAACACATCGGTGGAAATCGTAAGGATGGCGCTGCCCGCGCTGAGGGTGCCGCGTGGCGTTTCGATCGTCAGCCGTGTGCCCGAGCGATCGAGCGCCGTCACCGGCGTTGCCAGCGCGGTGCGCAGGCCGGCAGCAAGCGCGGTGACCAGCGCGCCGTAGCCGGCTGGAACGCGCCAGTCCGTCTCCGTCGCGGCGTCGTCATAGGCGAGGTAGTCGGCAATCGAAAGCTTGGTGGTGGCGGTTCCGTTGACGAAGCCGCTGATCGTATCGATCCAGCTGCTCCACGATGTGCCCGGCGGCAGCGCGGCGCCGGCCCGGTCGCCCGGCGGCGGGTCGAGGCGCAGCCGGGCTTCGAAATCGCCGAACGCCTTGGCCGCAGCTTTCTGTTCGGCCTTCGAGAAACCAAGTTGACGCCATTGCTCGCGCCAGCGCGGCAAGGTGCGATCGATCGCGAAGCCGTGCAGGGCGGCAAGCTCCACCCACGGATTGTGCTCCGCCGAATGCAGCCAGCCTGCACCGATATCCAGCGCCATACCGGCGATATGCTCGGTACGGGCGCGGCCGCCCAGCCGGGCATCGGCCTCGATCAGCAGCACGTCGACGCCGGCATCCGCAAGGGTACGGGCCGCGCCAATGCCGGCCGCGCCGCCACCGATTACCAGAACGTCGACGTCGCGCATGTCGTTATAACGCCGCTCCGCCGGCGCGGCTGCGGAGCAGCGCCGAACGGAGACATTCGCAGACCAGTTCGTCGCGCTGGTTGTGCATCTGGTGCCGCCAGGTCACGATGCCCTGGCCCGGCCGCGAGCGCGAGGGGCGCAGCTCGATCACTTCGGAACTGGCGCGCAGCGTATCTCCTAGGAACACAGGCTTCGGCATAACCAGCTTGTCATAGCCGAGGTTCGCAACCAGCGAGCCTGCGGTGGTGTCACCGACGGTAATGCCGATCATTAGGCTGAACGTGTAGGTGCCGTTGACCAGGATCTGCCCGAATTCCGAAGCACGCGCCGCCTCGGCATCCAGGTGCAGCGGCTGGGTGTTGTGGGTTAGGGTGGTGAACAGCAGATTGTCCGTCTCGGTCACGGTGCGACGCAGCGCATGGTCGATGCGGTCGCCTAGCTGCCATTCGTCGAAGAATTTGCCGGCCATGCTCAATCCTTCTGCTCGATTGCGCGCTTGAAGCCGTAATGACTCTTGGACCAGCCCAGCCGTTCGTAGAAGCGGTGCGCCCCGGTGCGCGTCTGCATCGATATCAACTGGACCATGCGGCATCCGCGCTCGCGGCACCGTTCGACCGCCCACTCGATCATCTGGCTGCCCAGACCGGCCCCGCGAACGGGGGCGGCGATGCGCACCGCTTCGATCTGGCCACGCCAAGCGCCGCGGAACGCGATACCGGGGAGGAAGCTAAGCTGCATCGTGCCCACGATCGTGCCGTCCTGTTCGGCGACGATCAGTCGCTGGTTGGGGTCGCTTTCCACTGCGGCGAACGCAGCGAGATAGCGCGCGTCGAGCGGTAGCGAGGAATCCTCGCGCCCGCGGCTGAGATCGTCGTCATCCAGTAGCGCGATCAGCGCCGGCAGGTCTGCCGCGGACGCGTCCCGGAAGATCATGCTCGGCATCGGCGCTCGCTCGTCCTTTTCCATCGCGACGCGATCGTCGCCCTGTACTGTCCTATCCGGGTACGGGCCAGTCGACGCAAGCCTTGTGAAAGGCTCAAATGACCGAAGCTGGTACAGTTTCGCCGGGCTCCACCGGGGGAGCAATGGTGACGAGCATGCCCTCGCGGACGGCCACGGGCCATGCGAGCAGTTGCGATCCCGTGCAAGGGCCACCGACGCAGCGTCCGTCCTCGATACGGTACAGGGCGCCATGCCAGCTGCACTGGATGTGCGTGCCGTCCGGCGTGAGATAGCCATCTAGCTGCTGGGCGAGCGGCACTGGCACATGGGCGCAGCGATCGACAAAGCCGAAGACGTTGTCGCCGCGCCGCACGATGAAGCCGTGGAAGCGGCCCGCGCGCATTTCCAGGACGAAGTTGCGTGCGGCATTGTCCGGGATCAGCTCGATCGGGCCGAGCTGCACGCCGGCTGGGGTGGCGGTGAGGCGCTCCATTCAGCACCGCGTCCAGCGGACGAGGTTCATGGCAGCTGCGCCTTCGGGAAGCCTTCCCATACGGAGTCGTAATCGGGCTGCGCATGTGTGAGCGCGTGCTCGGTCGGACGATAGGGCCAGCAAGTCTCGACCATGAAGGCCAAGGTGCCCTCGATCTTGTGCGGCTTGAGGGTCGCCTCGGTCGCGCCGCGCCAGCTGGCGACGTCGGGGCCGTGGCCTGCCATCAGGTTGTGGAGCGACAGCCCGCCCGGCGCGAAACCCTCCGCCTTGGCGTCATAGGCGCCGTGGATCAGCCCCATGGCCTCGCTCATCACGTTGCGGTGGAACCAGGGCGGGCGGAAGGTGTCCTCGGCGACCATCCAGCGCGGCGGGAAGATCACGAAATCGGCGTTGGCGCGGCCGGCGACGGTGCTGGGCGAGGTGAGCACGGTGAAGATCGACGGATCGGGATGGTCGAAGCTCACCGTGTTCATCGTGTTGAACCGGGCGAGATCGTAGCGATAGGGCGCGAGGTTGCCGTGCCACGCCACCACGTCGAGCGGGCTTTGGGGCAGGGTGGTTATCCACAGATTTGCCAACCACTTCTGCACAAGCTCGAACGGTGTGTCGCGGTCCTCGAACCAGGCGGCGGGCGTCTCGAAGTCGCGCGGATTGGCGAGGCCGTTGGCACCGATAGGTCCGAGATCGGGGAGGCGGAAGGGCGCGCCGTAATTCTCGGCGACATAGCCGGAAGCGGTGCCGTCGGGCAGCAGCACGCGGAAGCGGATGCCGCGCGGGATCACGGCGATGTGGCCGGGGGCGATGTCGATCCGGCCGAGCTCGGTCAGCAGCGTGAGCGCCCCGGCCTGGGGGATGAACAGCAGTTCGCCGTCGGCATCGACGAACGCACGCGCGTCCATGTCGCGATTGGCGGCGTAGCGGTGGACGACCACGCCTTCCAGATCGGCGGGATCGCGGGTGTCGAGCATCGTTTCCATGCCGTCGATCCAGTCGATCGGCGCGGTGGGGGCGGGGATCGGGTCCCAGCGCAGGCGATTGGGGGCGAGCGGCTTGGCTGGGGTGTGGGGCGAGAACAGCGGGGCGGCCTCATAGGGCCGGTAGGGCGGGTGCTCGGCGCTGGGGCGCAGCCGGTAGAGCCAGGAGCGCCGGTTCTCGGCGCGCGGCGCGGTGAAGGCGGTGCCGGAAAGCTGCTCGGCATAGAGGCCATAGGGCGGCCGCTGCGGGCTGTTGCGGCCGATCGGCAGCGCGCCGGGCACGGCCTCGGTGGAGACATGATTGCCGAAGCCGGGGAAATAGGTAGTCACGGGCTCGTCCTCTCCAGCGCGTCTCCCCTTTAGGATCAGGAGGGGGATGGGGCGTTCGGTGGGGCCGGGGTATGCCAAGCTGTTGCTGCGGCGGCACCCCGGCTCTCTCCCTCTCCGAACCTGTCAGGCGTCGACCTTGATCACGCCGCGGCGGATCTGGTCGAGCTCGATGCTCTCGAACAGCGCCTGGAAATTGCCGTTGCCGAAGCCTTCATTGCCCTTGCGCTGGATGATCTCGAAGAAGATCGGCCCGAACATCGTCTCGGTGAAGATCTGGAGCAGGATGCCCTCGTTGTTCTCCACCGAGCCGTCGATCAGGATGCGGTTCTTGCGCAGCCGCTCGACATCCTCACCGTGCCCGGGGACGCGCTTGTCGATCAGCTCGTAATAGGTCTCGATCGTGTCCTGCAGCCGCACGCCGCGGGCACGCAGGCGCTCGACCGTGTCGTAGATGTCGTCGGTGGTCAGCGCGAGGTGCTGGATGCCTTCGCCGTTATATTCGCGGAGGAATTCCTCGATCTGGCTGGCGTCGTCCTGGCTCTCGTTGAGCGGGATGCGGATCGCCTTGTCGGGCGCGATCATCGCCTGGCTGAACAGGCCGGTAGCCTTGCCCTTGATGTCGAAATATTTCTGCTCCTCGAAGCCGAAGAGCGTGCGGTAGAATTCGCTCCACACGCGCATCTGCCCGCGGCGGACATTGTGGGTGAGGTGGTCGAGCAGGTCGAGCCCGACGCTGTTCTGCGCCTCCGCCTCGCGCCAGCCCGGGAACTCGGCCCAGTCGGCATAGAGGTCGCTGCCGTCCTGGATGAAATAGAGGTAGGAACCGCCGATGCCCTGGATGACGGTGTCGTCCTCGTCCGTGGGCTTGCCGCCATGGGCGAGCGCCCATTCCATCGCCTTTTTCGGGTCCGCGACGCGGAACGCCATCGCGCTGGCCGAGGGCCCATGCTCGCCGCGGAAGGCGGCGACGCGGCCGGCATCGTCGCGGTTGAGCATCATGTTGATGCGGCCCTGCTTGTAGCGCGTGATGTTCTTGCGCGGATGGCGGTGGGTGGGGACGAAGCCCAGCTGCTCGAACTGGCGCGCCATCGCGTCCGGATCGGGCGAGGTGAACTCGACGAACTCGAAGCCGTTGAGGCCGAGCGGATTGGCGGTATCGGTCATAGCGGACCTGATACCTCACTTCCCGATTTAGTGTCAAATGTTACCAGTTCGTCACAGACCCTCGCCGCCGACCCAGTGCGCATTGGAGAGGCGGCGGGCCACCGCCCAGGTCTGGGTGCGGATATCGGGCACCGCAACGATCTCCCAGAAGGCACCGCGGGTCATCGGGCCGAGCGCGTAGAGATTGGCGTTGGCGGTGCCGTCGGCGGCGATGGTCTGGCCCTGATTGTCGACGTCGATGCCGATATGTGCGGTGTCCGGACGGATCACGCTGCGGGCGGCGAGCCGCTGGAGCAACGGCTCGCGCGACCGGGCGAGGTCGCCAAGCGGGCCGGTGCAGTTGACGATGCGCTGGGCGAGGATCGTCTCGGGCGCATCCTGCCCGCGCGGGCGGAGGGTGACGGCGATGCCCACCGGACCTTCCACGAAGCCCAAAGTCTTGGCGGCGCGCACCGCCAACTGGCCGCGATCGACCAGCGCCTGGAGCCGGGCATGGACCTCCGGGGCCAGGCGGTGGCGGTGGACATCCCACCACGGACGGAGATGGCGGAGAAATCGCGCGCGCTCGTCCTCGCTGGCATTGGCCCAAATCGGCTGGGTGAAGGGGCGGAGTTCGTCGACCGCGTTGCGCCAGCCGACCTGCTCGGCGCGATCGCGCACGGTGCGGACCAGCGCGGAGGCTCTGGTGCGGGGGCGCTCGCGCATCTTGTCCCAGTCCTGCCCCGGGCCATGCGGGCGGGGTAGCAGGCCGCGGCGCGACACCGCGACGATCCTGCCGCCGAACCCGCGCGCCTCCAGCAGCAGCGCCACGTCGACCATGGTCAGGCCGGTGCCGATCACCAGCACCGTATCGCTGTCGGACAGGCCTTCGGGGACGCTCGGGTCCCAGGGATCGCCCTTGTAGCGTTCAGCGGAGAGCGTGGCGGGATCCAGCCCCGGCGGATCGTGCGGCGGCAGGTTGCCGACCGCGAGCACCGCGGCATCGGCGCGCAGCGTGCCGTCCGACAGCTGGAGCGTCGCGCCGTCGGCATCGAAGGTCACGTCTTCCACTTCGTCGCGGACGAGGCGCAGGCGGTCCGGATAGCGGGCGAGCGCTTCGCCCAGCATCTCGCGGAGATATTCGCCGTACACCCGGCGCGGCACGAAACTGGCGGCGGCGTTCTCCACGCCGCGCGCCTCCAGCCAGCGGACGAGATGCCCCGGATCATCCGGGAAGGCGCTCATGTTCGCGGCGCGGACGTTGAGCAGGTGCGAGGGGTGGGCGGCGCCATAGGCGAGGCCGGTGCCCGCCACCGGCGCGCGCTCGATCAGCGTCGCGCGCGGGCCCTCGTGGCGGATGAGGTTGATCGCCTGGAGCGTGCCCGAAAAGCCCGCGCCGATGATGGCGACGTGTTCGATCATGCTTGCGGCTCCCCCGATGCCGGCGTCAGATTTCGTAGTCGAGCTGCCACTCGGGCTGGCGGAAGGCGGCCTGCTGCTTGGCGAAGGCGGGCTGGCGTGCCTTCATCTGGGCGTAGAGCCGCTTCACCGAGTCGCTCGCGGTGCGGACGAACAGGAAGCGCAGCACCGCATGGACGATGCAGGCGGCACCGCCGATCATCATCGTGACGCCGAACCGCGCCGCCGTGGCGGCATGCTCGGCATAGCTTTCGCCGACGCTGCGCGGATGGGCGAGGAAAAGCCGAGTGCTCATGTGGGAATTGTACGCGCGAACGGGGCAGGGGGGAAGGGCATCCTGTCCCGAATCCCTCTCCCCTTGTGGGAGAGGGAAGGGGCCCGCTGCCGAAGGCAGTGGGAAGGGTGAGGGGGACTTGGGTCCGCATCTCCCCATCCCCCTCGCCCTTCCGCGCGCTACGCGGCGCTCCCTCCCTCTCCCACAAGGGGAGAGGAAGACAAATCACAGCTTGGCGATCGTCTCAGCGAGCGCGGTCACGTCGACGTCGCTGCCTTCTGTGGCGACGGTCTCGGTGAGATGCGCGCGGACCAGGTCGAGCAGCGGCAGCTTGGCGCCCACCGCCTCGGCGGCTTCACCCGCAAGGCGCATGTCCTTGAGGCCTAAAGGCGCGGCGAAGCCCGCAGGGCGATGGCGACGCTCGGCGATCGGCGGGCCATAGACCTTGTGGATCGCGCCGTCGAAGATCGTGCCCGAGAATACCTCCAGCATCTTCTCGCGGGCGACGCCGCCCTTTTCGCCGAGCGACATCGCCTCGCCATAGGCTTCGACCGTGGCCATGATCATGAAATTGCCAGCCAATTTAACTAGGTTCGCGGCAGAGGGCGTATCGCTGATGAGAAAAGTGACGCGACCCAGCGCCTTGAGGAGCGGTTCGGCTGCCTCCATCGCATCGGGTGCACCTGCCGCGACGATGGCGAGCTTGCCCTGCGCCGCGACCGGTGGCCGGCCGAATACCGGGGCGGAAACGAAACGATGTCCGGCCTCTGCATGGGCGGTGGCGAGCCGATCCGCGGTAGCGACGGCGATCGTGCTGTGCGACAGGTGCAGCGTGGCAGGCGCCATGCCCGCCAGCAGCCCATCCGATCCGTTCAACACCATGGCGAGCGCCGCATCGTCGGCGACCATCGTCAGCACCGCTTCGGCACCGTCGGCCGCTTCGCGGGGCGTGCGCGCCAGCCGGGCGCCGCGATCGGTAAGCGAAGCGGCCTTCTCCGGCGTCCGGTTCCAGACAGTGAGCGTGTGGCCGGCATCGAGCAGCGCACTCGCCATGCCGATGCCCATCTGCCCGAGCCCGAGAAATGCGAGGTCCATGCGTGTCTCCCTGGTTGCGTCGCAGCATATGGTGTGCCGCGCGGCGACCCCAAGGGCTAACCGCCCACCAGCATGGCGACATCTACGAGCGCGCGCGGTGCCGATACGCCGGGGGATGTGCCGATATAGCGCGGCACCCATTGCGGGGCGAACTTCGCCTTGAACGCGCGTAGGCCCGAAAAGCCGTAGATGCGCTCACCATGTCCGTACACCGCCGCGCCCAGGCGGGACCAGATCGGCGCGAGCGGCCCCGGCTTCAGGCCCGAAAGCGGCGCCATTCCAAGGTTGAACCGCTCGAAACCTTGGCTGGCGCCATATTGCAGCAGTCGCACGAAGAGCAGGTCCATCGCGCCATAAGGCGTATCTGGCAGATGGCGCATCAGATCGACCGACATTTCCTCGCGGTTTGGCGTCTCCCAGATGTTTGCGAAGGCGACGATCTCTCCCTGCAAGCGCAGCACCGCGCAGTCAAACCGTGCGAGATAGTCGGCATCGAACCCGCCAAGGCTGAAGCGCTTCTCGGCACCGGGCTTGCCCCCCAACCACGCATCGGAGACCCGTTGCAATTCGGGGAGCTCGGCGGGGACGGCTGCGGCGGGCAGAACCTCGAATATCAGCCCTTCGGCGGTGGCGCGGTTTACCGAATAGCGAAGCGATTTGAACGCCGCGCCTTTCAGATCATAGCCATGGCGGAGATCGATCAGCGCCTCTTCGCCATATTTCATCGGCTGGAGCCCTAGTTCGACGACCAGCGGCAGTGCCGCAGCGCTCACCTGGAACAGGCAAAGCCGGCCGTGAGCGGCATCGCAGCGACGGCGAATTTCCCAGATCAGTTCCGACCAGGCCGTCTCCGGCCCGACGGGGTCGCCCATCACCACCCATGTGCGCCCCTGCACGCGATACATCAGGAAGGCGTCGTCCGAGGCGGAGACGAGGAACTCCTTGTCGCCGGTGAAGGCAAGCATGGCGTCGGCCCGGCTGCTGGCCGCGATCGCCCGGGCTGCGACATCGGCATCTAGCGTCTGCTGCCCGACGATACGGGGCGAGGCGGACATCAGCCGCCAAAAGGCCCAGCCGACCAGCAGCATCGTCGCGCCCAGCGTGGCGCGCAGGAAACGAGGGGCATTGCCGCGCCAGGCGAAATCCCACCACAGATCGTCGGTGTAGGGCACACGCTTATAGGCGAAGAAACCCGCCCACGCGCTCAGCAGGACCGCGATCAGCGCTGCGGCCCACCACCAGCGCGCCACCGGCGCCGATCCGATCCCGGCGCTGCGGTAAAAACCCGGCCGCGCATATTGCAACAGCGCGGCAACGACTAGCAGGACCGTCGCTTCTTCATAATCGACGCCCTTCAGCAAGGAGAAAGCGGCGCCGGCTACCAGCAGCAACCGAGCTGCGTGAAAGCCGCTTTTAAGCCGCGCCTGCACGGCGGGCGCGGTTAGCAGCAGGGCGCTGCCCACCAGGCTGGCAGCGAAGTGCGAGGCCTCGACAAAGGGTAGGGGCAGGATCGCATGCAGCGGGTGCATCCGCCCGTGCGCCGGCGGCAGCGCGCCGGAGACGAGCAGCACCAGTCCTCCGCCGAAGACGAGCAGGGCCAGCAGCGGTGGCGCCAGCGCCTGTCCGAGGCGATGCGCGACACTGAGCCCGGCGGCGATCGGGTGGCGTAGACGCCGACCCTCGATCATCGCCAGCAGCACGCCCGCAACCAGCAGCGGCAGGAAGTAATAGAGCAGCCGGTACAGCAGCAGCGCTGCGAACAGGTCGCTGTGGCCAATCGGCACCAGCGCCAGCATCGTCGCTTCGAATACGCCGATGCCGCCCGGCACATGCGTGACCAGCGCCACCACAATCGCCAGCGCATAGGCAAGGAAGAACCCGCCGATCAGCGCGGGATCAGCATGCGGCACCAGTACGAACAGCGCACCCGATGCACAGGCCAGGTCGAGCGCGGCGATGCCGATCTGCCCGGCCATTAGCCGCGGGCGCGGCAGGGGCAGCGTGGCGGCGCCGAGCCGGAGCATGGTCAGCCCCCGGGTGCGCAGCACGAACAGCCCGGCAATGGCGAGCCCAATCGCCGCGCCGACGCCGTGGAGCAACCATACCGGCAACAGGTTCCCCGCCACGGCAATCGGATGCGATGCCGCCATCAGGGCGGCCGCCGTTACCGCGAGGACTCCGGCCCAAAAAGTGCCGGAGGCGATCAACGTAACCCGGGCGACATCGGCGAAGTCCAGGCCTGCCGCGTGATAGGCCCGCAGCCGTGCCGTGCCCCCGGTAAGTAGCGAGAGGCCCAGATTGTGGCTGATCGTGTAGCTGGTGAACGAAGCCAGTGCCGCCGTGCGCCACGGCAGCTTATAGCCGATCGTGCGCACTGCGAACCAGTCGTAGAGCGTAAGCGACAGATAGGAAGCCGTGGTGAGCGCGAGCGCGAGCGCGAGCCGCGGCGCGCCGATCTGATGCAGCGCGTGGCGCACGTCGCGAAGATGCACCTCGGCAAGGATGGCGCGGACCGCTTCGAACCCGATGAGCGTGATCGCTACCGCCAGTGCGATCAGCAGCGCCCGGCGATGCCGCGAGAACCACGCCGCGGTCCGCGATGTCACCGACTTCACATCCCGCGGCGCGTCCGTTCCTGAACTCTGCATCTGCTTCCCCCGGGAACGCCGTGCGGGTCCTTATCGCCGCGCCGCTTCAGGTGCAATCAGTCCGCAGTCGGCCGATCAGGGTGTCGGGGCTTCCAGGTGTGCGCCCAGAACAGGGGTCAGCGCACCCAAGACCGTGCGCACCAGCAAGTCATGATCCATGCGTAGATAATGTCCCCCGGGTAAGGTGATGCGTCGTACATTGGGGGCAAGCAGGCTGGGGCAAAGGCTATCCTTCTCGTCCGCCCCGCGGATGCAGGTGACGGGCAGCCAATCGATCCCATGTGCTGCCGCGGCATCTTCATCGGGCGTACCCATATAGGCGAGGCCCAGCGGATCGGCGCGGAAATAGGCGGTGGCACCCGGCACGACCAGCACGAGGGCGGCCACCTTCGGCCGGAGATCGGCGGGCATCGCTGCCAGCCCTACCCGGACCATGTCCGCCCCGAAAGACTGGCCAATCACCACCACTCTGCTGGCGCCGGAGCGGCGCATCGCCTGCCGCACGGACTCCGCCACCAGCGCCGTCACTTCGGCATGGCTGCGGTGGTGTGCGAAGGCCGTGGAACTGGCGACGGCGTAGACGGGTACGCCGGCACCCGAAAGCGCTTCGACCACATATGGCCCCATGCCGTAGCGCATTCCCATGTCGCCGGAGAAGAACACCGCGGCAACTTGCGCGCCGCTGGTTTGCGGAGACGGCGGCATGGTAAAGGTGCGCACCGGATCCCGGTCGAGAAATCCTGCGCTCCAGTAGACGCCGAGTGCGGCAAGGCCCAGCAGGGCGATCAGGATCGCTGCCCAGCCTTTCCAGCCGGGGCGCTGATACAGGAGGCGGGAAGGGTTCGGCACCATCGCTTGCCTTATGCTCCCGTTGCTGAAGGGCGGATGAAGGAACCGCGCCCGATCGCCCGAACCCGTCGTCCCGTTTCTAGAGGATTCCGCCGCATGTTCGCACTAGGGCATGGTGGCGCCCGCCTGTCCACTCTGTTTCTGTGTGGAAACAACCGGCCTTATAAGTCGTTACCCCACCAACGCCTGAATGGATGGGGAGGTCGCTTACGTGCGGAAGGCTTTGGGGTTGGCATTGTGCTGCGTTAGCATTCCCGCGCTGGCGCAGCCCGCGCCGCCGCGCTCGGTCATCGATTTCAATATTCTCCATGTGCAGGTCATTCTCGATCACCTCGGCTTCTCGCCCGGTATTCTCGATGGTCGCCCCGGACAGTCGCTGACCGCGGCGTTGCGCGGCTTCCAGGAAGCGCGCGGCCTTGCCGTGACAGGCACCATCGATGCCGCGACGCTGAAGGTGCTGCACCAGTATCGCCGCTTGCGCCCCGTGAAGACGCTGGCAGTCTCAGCTGACGCGATGGCGGGACCATTTGTCGATCCCATCCCCAAGAACCTGCCCGAACAAAGCAAGCTGTCCGCGCTGGCCTATCGCCGCCCGCTGGAGAAGCTAGCGGAAATGTTCCACACCACCCCCGAGGTGCTGGTGGAACTGAACCCCGGTGGACGGGCGATTCGTACCGGTGCGGTGTTCCGCTTTCCCAATGCGCTGCCCTCGTCGCGCGCCTACCCCGACGATATGAAGCCGGAATGGCGGCAGACGCTCAGCATGCTGAACGTCGATGCAACGCAGCCCAAGGCAGACCATCTGGTAGTCGATAAATCGGAAGGGGTGCTGAAGGTCTATGGCAGCGGCAATCGCCTTGTGGCCCAGTTCAGCGCGACCATGGGCAGCGAGCATGATCCATTGCCCATAGGACGTTGGAAGATCAATGGTTTAGATACCAATCCTAAGTTTCATTATAATCCAGACCTGTTCTGGGATGCCAAGAAGAGCGACGATCCCGCCATGTTGCCGCCGGGCCCGAACGGGCCGGTGGGAGTGGTATGGATCGACCTGTCCAAGGAGCATTACGGCATCCACGGCACGCCCGAGCCGCAGACGATCGGGCGATCGGAAAGCCATGGCTGCATCCGCCTGACCAATTGGGATGCCGCGCGCCTCGCGCTGATGGTGAAGCCCGGTACGCCGGCGATCTTTCAGGAATAGTGCAATGCGGCGTCGGGGCGTGATCGTCGGGCTGGTGACGGTAGCGCTGCTGGCGCTGCTGGTCTCGCGCGTGCGGGTGCTGCCGGCCGGGCAGGTACCGCGAGTCGAGGCGGCGCGATCTGCGCCCGCGTCGGGGGCATCGGGCCTGATTGTGCCGGTGCAGGGCGTGCCCGTGTCGGCTCTGCATAGCAATTGGGGAGAGCCGCGTGGGGATGGCGACCGCGAGCATCATGCGATCGACATCCTTGCGCCCAAGGGCACGCCGGTGCTCGCCGCGGCGAGCGGCACCGTCGAAAAGCGGTTCGAAAGCGGGCTCGGCGGCCACACCTTGTATATCCGCACCCCCGACGGCGGGGGCGTGCACTATTATGCGCACCTCGATACGATTGGCGTGGCAGAGGGCGCGATCGTTCGCCAGGGGCAGCCGATCGCTACGGTTGGCGACAGCGGCAGTGCCGCCGGCGGGCCGCCCCACCTCCACCTGGAGGTGAAGGAGATGGCGCCGGGCGAGCGCTGGTGGGAGGGCCGGAACATCGATCCCTATCCACTGCTTGCGGGAAAGCCCGGCCGGAGCTAAGGGCCGCGCTCAGCTCTTTCTCAACAACAGGCACGATCCATGAAGATCAGCGGCGTGGACATCCGTCCCGGCAACATCATCGAATATGAGGGCGGCATCTGGCGCGCCGTCAAGATTCAGCACACCCAGCCCGGCAAGGGCGGTGCCTATATGCAGGTCGAACTCAAGAACCTGCGCGACGGTCGCAAGAACAACGTCCGCTTCCGCTCGGCCGAGACCGTGGAGCGCGTGCGCCTCGACACCAAGGATTTCCAGTTCCTGTATCCGGAAGGCGACATGCTCGTGTTCATGGACAAGGAAACCTACGACCAGACGACGCTGCCGCGCGATCTGCTCGGCGAGGCCGCGGCCTTCCTGCAGGACGGCATGGACGTGCTGATGGAGCTCTATGACGAAGAGCCGATCAGTGTGCAGCTGCCCGACACGATCGAAGCGACGATCGTCGAGGCCGATGCGGTGGTGAAGGGCCAGACGGCCTCGTCCTCGTACAAGCCGGCCGTGCTCGACAACGGCGTGCGTATCATGGTGCCGCCGCACATCGCATCGGGCACGCGCATCGTCGTCGACGTGTACGAGCAGACCTACGTCCGCCGCGCGGACTGATCTGCCGGCTTCGGCCGAACATGCGAAGGGAAGGGGACGGCAGGCCTGCGTCCCCTTTTCCCGTTTTCGGGTCAGGCCTTCCATAGTCCCCCGCAACTGCGGCAGGGAGAAAGATTGATATGGTAGCGCATTCCGGCCTTCTCACCGTCATGGCCCGCGCCGCACGCAAGGCGGCACCCCGCCTGCGTCGCGACTTCAACGAGGTCCAGCACCTGCAGGTCAGCCGCAAGGGCCCGGCCGATTTCGTGAGCATGGCCGACAAGCGCGCCGAGCAGACGCTGATCGAGGAACTGCGCAAGGCGCGGCCCGACTGGCGCATCCTCGCCGAAGAAGGCGGCGAACTGCCGGGCGATCCGGACAAGCCGCGCTTCATCGTCGATCCGCTCGACGGCACCACCAATTTCCTCCACGGCATCCCGCATTTCTCGATCGCGATCGCGGTGGAGGATCCGAACGGATCGCAGGGCAAGCCGGAGATCACCCATGGCCTGGTCTACCAGCCGCTGACCGACGAGAGCTTCTGGGCCGAGAAGGGCCGCGGCGCCTGGCTGCAGGACCAGCGCCTGCGCGTCTCCTCGCGCCGCGATCTCTCGGAATCGCTGATCGCCACCGGCATTCCGTTCATGGGCCATGGCAATTTCGCCGAATGGAGCCGCATCTTCGGTGCGGTGGCGCCCGAAGTGGCGGGCATCCGCCGGCTGGGCTCGGCCGCGCTCGACCTCGCCTGGGTCGCGGCGGGCCGGTTCGACGGCTATTGGGAATCGGACCTGAAGCCCTGGGACGTGGCCGCCGGCATGCTGCTGGTGAAGGAAGCCGGTGGGTTCGTCACCGACTATCGCGGCCAGGACATGGCGATGCAGCGCAACCAGTTCCTCGCTGCCAATGACGGGCTGCACTCCAAGCTCCACAAGCTGGTCGCCAACGCCCTGCGTTGAGGTCACTCGTAAGAGTAGGGATCCTAGAATTAACTTTGTTTCCCAGCCGGTTCGTTCGGTTACCGTTCTATAAGTTCCTGAAAAGGCCCCGGCGAAAATGCCGGCCTGAGACGGGACGAACGGCGCATGAACATGGAAGTGACGGGCCTGGGCAATGGGCGGCGCGCAAAGGCTGAGGACGAGGCCTTCTGCAAGGTTGTCGGCACGGTGCTGGACCGGCTCTACGCCGTGGCCGAGTTCAGCCCGGACGGCACGTTGCTGCGGGCGAACCAGCTGTTTCTCGACGCCATGGGCTGCGTGCTCGAGACCGTGGTCGGCGAGCATCACCGCTTCTTCTGCGACGCCGACTATGCCGCCAGCCCCGCCTATGCCGCCTTCTGGGATCGGCTGCGCGCGGGCGAGACCATCGAGGAGACGGCGCGGCGCAACGGCTGCGAGGGGAAGGATGCCTGGCTCGCCGGTCATTATGCCCCGATCACCGACGCCACCGGCACGGTGCAGCGCGTCGTTCTGATCGCGCGGGACGTTCGCGGCGTGCAGATCGAGGCGGCGCTCAACCGCAGTGTGCTCAACGCCTTCAGCCGCGCGACGGCGATGATCGAGTTCGATCTGTCCGGGCGCGTGCTCGGCGCCAACGAGAATTTCTGTGAGCTGCTCGGCTACAAGGTGGAAGAGCTGATCGGTCAGCATCACCGCATGTTCTGCACGGCGGAATATGCCCGGTCGCCCGCCTATCGCCAGTTCTGGGAGCGGCTGGGGAACGGCGAGTTCGATGGCGGACTCTACAAGCGCGTCGCCAAGGACGGCACCGTCCGCTGGATCCAGGCCACCTACAATCCGATCCTCGATCATCAGGGCCTGCCGGTGAAGATCGTCAAGTTCGCGATGGACGTGACCAAGCAACAGACGGAAAGCGCCGAGGCCGCCGGCAAGCTGGCGGCAATCGATCGCTCGACCGCGGTGATCGAGTTCGACACCAGCGGCTATGTCGTCGCCGCGAACGACATGTTCCTGCAGACGATGGGCTATGAGCGTAGCGAGCTGATCGGCAAGCATCACCGCACCTGCTGCGATCCCGACTATGTTAAGACGGAGGAGTATAACAGCTTCTGGCGCGCGCTCGCCGCGGGCGAATTCCAGGCGGGAGTCTTCCCGCGCATCGGGAAGGACGGTCGTCGCGTCTGGATCCGGGCGACCTACAATCCGATTGTCGATGCCGACGGGAAACTGATCCGGGTCGTCAAATATGCCTATGACATTACCGAGCAGAAGCTGCGGGCGGCGGACGCGGAGGGCAAGGTCGCGGCGATCAGTCGCGCCCAGGCGGTGATCGAATTCACCCCCGACGGGATCGTGCTCGACGCGAACGAGAATTTCCTGGCGACCACCGGCTATCGGCGGGATGACGTGATCGGCAAGCATCACAAGATCTTCTGCGATGCCGAACTGGTGAATTCGCCGGAATATGCGCGATTCTGGGCGGACCTGGCGCATGGCGAGTACATCGCCGGCGACTTCCGCCGCCGCAACAAGGCCGGCGCGGAGATCTGGCTCAACGCAACCTACAATCCGATCTTCGATGGTCTCGGTAACGTCGTGAAAGTGGTCAAGTTCGCGCACGACATCACCGAGCGCAAGAAGGCGGCGATCGAGGGCAAGAGCCGCGCCCAGGCGGTCGACCGCAGCCTCGCCACCATCGAGTTCAGCCTTGACGGCGAGATCCTCACCGCGAACGAGAATTTCCTGTCGACCATGGGCTATACCCTGCGCGAGATCCAGGGGCGACACCATTCGATGTTCGTCGATCCGACGCATCTCAAGTCGAAGGAATATGGCGATTTCTGGCGCTCGCTCGGGCGCGGCGAGGGGCAATCGGGCCGTTTCCACCGGATCGGTAAATATGACCGCGACGTGTTCATCCAGGCGAGCTACTCGCCTGTGTTCGACCTGCAGGGCAATCCGTCGCGGGTGATCAAATATGCCTATGACGTCACCGACCAGGTGATGCTCGAGCGCAAGATCGCCGCCAAGACCGAGCAGATGCAGGGCGTCGTCGGCGATCTCTCCGAGGCGATCAAGACGATCAGCGAGGGCGCCTGCAGCGCCACGGGCCTCGCCAGCGAGACCCAGGCGGCGGCCGATCGCGGCACCAGCGCGATCGAGGGCACGATCGAATCGATGGAGCTGATGGCGGCGTCGTCGAAGAAGATCTCCAGCATCGTCGACGTGATCGGCGACCTTGCCGGCCAGACCAACCTGCTCGCCTTCAACGCCGCGATCGAGGCGGCGCGCGCCGGCGAGCACGGTGTCGGCTTCTCGATCGTCGCCGAAGAGGTGCGCAAGCTCGCCGAGCGCAGCGCCTCGGCGGCGGAGGAGATCACCCGGCTGATCGGCGAGTCGAGCGAGCGCGTCACCCAGGGCACCGAACGCTCGCGCTCGGCCCGTGATGCGTTCGAGGCGATCGCCGGGTGCGTCGACAAGACGACCGGCGCGATTTCCGGCATCGCCCAGTCGGTCAGCGCCCAGCGCGAGACGTCGCGCCAGGTGGTCGCCATGATCGGCGAGCTGGCAACGTCCACCCACAGCGCGATCTGATCATGCGCGAGGGGGTGGAGCATGACGCGGTGGCGGAGGCGGTGGCAGGGGAGGCCGGGCGACGGCATCTCGATGTCGGGCTGCTCCGCCTGTGCGGCGTCGAATTCGCGGTGCCGGTCGACTGGGTGCGCGAGGTCGTGCCGTGCCCGCTCGCGCTTGGGCCCCGTTTCGGCAGCCACCCGGCGCTGATCGGATCGATCGGCGTACGCGGCGACGTGATCCCCGTCGTCGATGTCAGCATCCTGCTCGGCTTCGCCGCCGAAACCGGCGCGGGCGGCACGGTGGTGGTGCTGCGTCGGGACGACCTGCTGCTCGGGCTCCGCATCGACGCGGTGTCGGGGCTGTACCGCATCCCCGTTTCGGCGGTGCGCGCGCTGGTCGATTCGGCCGGCGCGGCGCGGCTGGTGGATCGCGCCTTCGTCCGCGAGGCGCATCTTGTCGGCATCCTCGATCCCGAGGCGCTGTTCGGCCTGCCCGGCCTGCCGCTGGTCCGTTGCGTCCCGCGCGACGCGGGGAACTCGGCGCTCAGGCGCGGAAGGCCGTTCGTGCTGGTGACCGTCGCCGGCGTGGACATCGCCATCGACAGCCATCTGGTGGAGAGCACCGCGCCTGCGATCAGCCTGCGGCGCTGTGCGGTTCCCGCGCCCGGCTGGTCGCGCAGCGTCAACTATCTCGGGCGCGACGTCCGCGTCTTCGATCAGCTGGCGACGCTGGGGCTCGAGGGCGCGACGCCGGAAGAGTCGCAGGGTCCGGTGATCCTGCTGCGGATCGCGCCGGACAAGCTGGTGGGCTGGCACGTGGAGAGCGTGCGCAGCGTCGCGCGGATCGCCGACGACAAGTTCGGCCCGATGCCGGTGGAGCTGGCAGGGCGCAACACGCTGTTCGCGTCCATCGCGACCGATCCTGCCGGCGGGCAGAATCTCGTGCTCGACAGCGCGGCGGTGCGTGCCGATCCCGCAATCCAGGCGATGGCGGCGATGTGCCGGCAGCCCACGGCCGCGACGGGCGGCGGCACCAGCGGACCCCGCGCGGACGCCACCGCCACCAGCGCCTTCCTGATCTTCGACACCGGTGCCCGGCTGCTCGCCACCCCGCTCGACGCGATCCGCGAAGTGGTGCCGTTCCGCGGGCTTTCCTCGCCAATCGAGGGCCCTTCGGGTTTGTGCGGCCTCACCGATCATCGCGGCGCGCCGATCTCGGTCTACGGCGTCGAGCCGGGTGCAGCGCCGGACGAGGCCAAGTTGCTGATCATCGCCCGCGACCAAGAAGGGCAGGGCGCGCGCGGCTTCCTCGCCCAGCGGCTGGCGACGATCATCAACGCGCCTGCCCTCCCTGTCCCTGGGGGAAGCCCCGGGGCGCGGTTCGTACCCGCAACGATCGAGGGGACGGCGCATTCGATCCGAATTCATACACTTGGATAAAGCCGCTCCGGACCTATTCACCGCCCCTTAACAATTGCGAATGATTCTCAGCGGTTCCAGGCCTTGCCGCACCGGGATCATGGTCCTAGAAGCCGCTCAAGATTCCGCAGTCGCGAGAAGAGAAGGCCATTGGTCGACCTGTCACAATATCTCCCGATCCTGATATTCCTGGGGATCGCCCTGTTGCTCTCGGGCACGTTCGTGTTCCTGCCGATGCTCGTCTCGCGCCTGACCGGCACGAACAAGCCGACGCCGGAAAAGCTCACCGAATATGAGTGCGGCTTCCCCGCCTTCGAGGATTCGCGCAGCCAGTTCGACGTGCGCTTCTACCTCGTTGCCATCCTGTTCATCGTGTTCGATCTCGAGGCGGCGTTCCTCTACCCCTGGGCGGTGAGCGTGTTCACCCTGGGCTGGACCGCCTGGATTTCGATGATGATCTTTTTCGCCGAGCTGGCGCTCGGCCTAATCTATGCGTGGAAGAAGGGAGCCCTGGAATGGGAGTAGAGCTTTCGGCGCCGCCCCCGCCGGGGACCCTCCCGGACGTCGGCTTCCTGAACGACATCAATGCCGAGATTTCGGACAAGGGTTTCCTGGTCACCTCCACCGAGGAGCTGTTCCAGTGGGCCCGTACCGGCTCGCTGTGGTGGATGACCTTCGGCCTCGCATGCTGCGCGGTGGAGATGATCCACGTCAACATGCCGCGCTACGACATGGAGCGCTTCGGCGCCGCCCCGCGCGCGTCGCCGCGCCAGTCGGACGTGATGATCGTCGCGGGCACGCTGTGCAACAAGATGGCCCCGGCGCTTCGCCGGGTCTATGACCAGATGTCGGAACCGAAATACGTGATTTCGATGGGCAGCTGCGCCAATGGCGGCGGCTATTACCACTATAGCTACAGCGTCGTGCGCGGCTGCGATCGCGTGGTGCCCGTGGACATCTACGTCCCCGGCTGCCCGCCGACTGCTGAGGCGCTGCTCTACGGCGTGATGCAGCTGCAGCGGAAGATCCGCCGCATCGGGAGCCTGGACCGGTGAGGGCGCCGGCTCCCCGCTATGCCGCGAACGACGGCGTGATCGAGGCGGCCAAGGCCGCGCTCGGCGACATGCTGGTCGAGGCGAAGGACGCCGTGGGCGAAGTGTCGCTCACCGTCGTCCGCGAGAAGCTGTGCGACGCGATGATCGCGCTGCGCGACACGCCGGGCCTGGAATATCAGCAGCTCAGCGAGATCGCCGGTGTCGACTATCCGCAGCGCGCGGAGCGCTTCGACGTCGTCTACCAGCTGCTGTCGTTCACCCGGAACCACCGTATCCGCGTCCGCGTCATCACCGACGAGGAAAAGCCGGTGCCGAGCGTGACCGACATCTGGCCGGTCGCCGGCTGGCTCGAGCGCGAGACGTACGACATGTACGGCGTGCTGTTCGAGGGCAATGACGATCTCCGCCGCATCCTGACCGACTATGGCTTCCAGGGCCATCCGCTGCGCAAGGACTTCCCGATGACCGGGTATGTCGAGGTGCGCTACTCGGAAGAGGCGAAGCGCGTGGTCTATGAGCCGGTCAGCCTGGCGCAGGACTTCCGCAACTTCGACTTCATGAGCCCGTGGGAAGGTGCGCAATATGTGCTGCCCGGCGACGAGAAGGCGCCGCAGCCGCAGGCCAAGGGGGCGCCCACGCCGGCTGCCGCCGCCCAAGTCGCGAGCGCCGACACCGCCGCCGCCAAGAGCGAGCCGGCGCAGGGCAAGGACACCAAGACCACCGACAGCCCGGCCCAGACCGGCGCCGGCCAGCCGCATCCGGGCAACCAGCCCGGCGAAAAGCCCAAGGATCCGGACGTGATCCCGACCAAGGGCGAAGGGCAGAACAAATGAGCGATACCGTAGCCAAGATCATGGAGCGCGATGTCGACCCGGCGACGGGCGATACCTCGATCGCGAACTACACGATCAACTTCGGCCCGCAGCATCCCGCGGCGCACGGCGTGCTCCGTCTCGTCACCGAACTGGATGGCGAGATCATCGAGCGCATCGATCCGCATGTCGGCCTGCTCCACCGCGGCACCGAAAAGCTGATCGAGTACAAGACCTACACCCAGGCGCTGCCCTATTTCGATCGCTTCGATTACTGTTCGCCGCTGGCGATGGAGCACAGCTTCGTCCTCGCGGTCGAGAAGCTGCTCGATCTCGAGGTGCCGCTGCGCGGCCAGTATCTCCGCGTGCTGTTCGCCGAGCTGACCCGAATCTGCAACCACATGCTGAACCTCGGTTCGCACGTGATGGACGTCGGCGCGATGACGCCGAACCTGTGGATGTTCGAGATCCGCGAGGACTGCCTGAACTTCTTCGAGCGGGCGTCGGGTGCGCGCATGCACTCGAACTATTACCGCGTCGGCGGGGTGCGTCAGGACGTGCCGGTCAAGCTGCTGAACGACATCGCGGAATGGCTCGACACGCGCCTGCCGCAGCTGTTCGGTGACGCGATCAGCCTGGTCGCCGAGAACCGCATCTTCAAGCAGCGCAACGTCGACATCGCGACGGTGAGCCGCGAGGACGCGATCAAGTGGGGCTTCTCCGGCCCGATGATCCGCGCCGCCGGCATTCCGTGGGATATCCGCCGCGCGCAGCCCTATGACGTGTACGACCGCGTCGACTTCGAGATCCCGGTCGGCACCCGCGGCGATTGCTATGATCGCTTCATGGTCCGCGTCGAGGAAGTCTACCAGTCGGCCCGCATCATCAAGCAGTGCATCCAGGACATGCCGGAAGGCCCGGTCCTGACGCTCGACCGCAAGGTAGGGGCCCCGAAGCGCGGCGAGATGAAGCAGTCGATGGAAGCGCTGATCCATCACTTCAAGCTCTTCACCGAAGGCTATCACGTGCCGGCGGGCGAAGTGTATGTCGCAACCGAGAGCCCCAAGGGCGAATTCGGCGTGTACCTGGTCTCGGATGGCACCAACAAGCCGTATCGCTGCAAGGTGCGCCCGACGGCGTTCAGCCACCTCCAGGCGATGGACTTCATGTCCAAGGGCCATATGCTCGCCGACATCACCGCCATTCTGGGCGCGATGGACATCGTGTTCGGGGAGTGCGACCGTTGAGCACGGATCGTATCGCCACGACCCATGAAATGATCGCGCGGTACAACGCGCAGGATGCCGACGGCTATGTCGAGCTGATGACCGACGGCGCCTGCGAGGCGACCTATCGCGGCGCCGTGCTGCGCGAGGGCCGCGAAGGCGTGCGTTCGGGGCTGAAGGCGATGTTCGCCGAGTTTCCGCACAACCGTGCCGACATCCTGTCCTCCTATGCGCTCGGCGAGACCGTCGTGCTGCACGAGAAGGTGTCGCGCTCGCCCGAGGCCGAGCCCTTCGAGGTGATGTCCATTTATACGTTCTCCGACGACAAGGTCGATCGGGTGGAGTTTATCCGCTGATGGCTGACGCACCCCAACTCCCCGACGAAGCGGAAGTCCGCGCGCGCTGGGGCAATTTCGCCTGGACGCCGGCCAACGCCGAGAAGGCGCGCGAGATCATGGCGCGCTATCCGGCGGGCCGCCAGATGTCGTGCACCATCCCGTTCCTCGATCTGGCGCAGCGCCAGGTGGGCGCGGAGACAAACACGCAGGGCTGGCTGCCGGTTCCGGTGATCGAGTTCGTCGCGCGCGAACTGGACATGCCCTATATTCGCGTGTTCGAGGTCGCGACCTTCTACACCATGTTCAATCTGGTGCCGGTCGGCCGCTACCATGTGCAGGTCTGCGGCACCACGCCGTGCATGCTGCGCGGGTCGGACGATGTGATGGCTGCGTGCAAGGCACGCGGGCTCAAGAAGGGCCACACCACCGCGGACGGGCTGTTCACGCTCACCGAGGTCGAGTGCATGGGCAATTGCTCGTCGGCGCCGATGGTACAGATCAACGACGACAATTTCGAAGATCTCGACTATGATCGGACGCTCGCGATCCTCGACGCGCTGGCCAAGGGCGAGAGCCCCAAGACCGGTACGCAGGAGCCGGGCCGTCACACCGTCGAGCCGCTCGGCGGTCCGACGACGCTTACCGCGATGGTCCATGAGAACCATGACTATCGGGGCGAATGGTGATGCGGGGCAACAGCCTCATCGTCACCATCCTGGCCATCATCGGCGGTATCGTCGTGCTCGGCTGGGTGCTCGAGCTTGCATTTAACTTGATCGGGACGCTCGTCCTGATCGGTCTGGCCGTAGTCTTCTATCTGTTCGTACAGAAGCTGGTCGGGAAGGGACGCTAAGGTGCTTCAGGACAAGGACCGCATCTTCACCAATCTCTACGGCTACCAGTCGTGGCACCTCGACGCCGCCCGTGCGCGCGGCGCGTGGGACAACACCAAGGCGCTGCTGGAATTGGGGCAGGACACCATCATCGACCGCATCAAGGCCTCGGGCCTGCGCGGGCGTGGCGGCGCCGGCTTCCCGACGGGCATGAAGTGGAGCTTCATGCCGAAGAACCCGACGCCCGAGCGTCCGAGCTTCCTCGTCATCAATGCAGACGAATCCGAGCCCGGCTCGTGCAAGGACCGCGAGATCATCCGCCACGATCCGCATTTGCTGATCGAAGGCGCGCTGGTTGCTGGCTTCGCGATGCGCGCGCGGGCGGCCTATATCTACATCCGCGGCGAATATATCCGCGAGGCCGAGACGCTGTTCGCAGCCGTCGCCGAGGCCTATGCCGCCGGCCTGCTGGGCAAGAATGCCTGCGGTTCGGGCTATGACTTCGACGTGTTCGTCCATCGCGGCGCCGGCGCGTACATCTGCGGCGAAGAGACCGCGATGATCGAGAGCCTGGAAGGCAAGAAGGGCCAGCCGCGCCTCAAGCCGCCGTTCCCGGCGGGTGCGGGCCTCTATGGCTGCCCGACCACGGTCAACAACGTCGAGTCGATCGCGGTTGCGCCGACGATCCTGCGGCGTGGTCCCGAATGGTTCGCCAGCTTCGGCAACGAGAACAACAAGGGCACCAAGCTCTTCCAGATCTCGGGCCATGTGAACAAGCCGTGCGTGGTCGAGGAGGCCATGTCGATCCCGTTCCGCGAGCTGATCGAGAAGCATTGCGGCGGCATTCGCGGCGGTTGGGACAATCTGCTCGCGGTGATCCCGGGCGGTTCGTCGGTGCCGCTGGTGCCGGCAGCCCAGATCATGGACTGCCCGATGGACTTTGACGGCTTGCGCGCGCTCGGCTCGGGCCTCGGCACCGCCGCCGTGATCGTGATGGACAAGTCGACCGACATCGTCCGCGCGATCAGCCGGCTCTCCTATTTCTACAAGCATGAGAGCTGTGGCCAGTGCACGCCGTGCCGCGAAGGCACCGGCTGGATGTGGCGCGTGATGGAGCGGCTGCGCACCGGCGACGCCGACATCAGCGAGATCGACACGCTGCAGCAGGTGACCAAGCAGGTCGAAGGCCACACCATCTGCGCCCTGGGCGATGCGGCCGCCTGGCCGATCCAGGGCCTGATCCGCCATTTCCGCCCCGAGATCGAGCGCCGTATCAACGAGCGCAAGTCGGGCGGCATCGAAACCATGCAAGAGGCGGCAGAGTAATGCCCAAGCTCAAGGTTGACGGAATCGAAGTCGAGGTGCCGCAGGGCGCCACTGTGCTCCAGGCCTGCGAGGCCGCGGGCAAGGAGATTCCGCGTTTCTGCTATCATGAACGGCTGAGCATCGCCGGCAATTGCCGCATGTGCCTGGTCGAGGTGAAGCCCGGACCGCCCAAGCCCCAGGCTTCGTGCGCGCTGCCGGCCGCCGACAATCAGGAAGTCCGCACCGACAGCCCGATGGTGAAGGCCGCGCGCGAAGGCGTGATGGAATTCCTGCTGATCAACCACCCGCTCGATTGCCCGATCTGCGATCAGGGCGGTGAGTGCGACCTGCAGGACCAGTCGGTCGCCTATGGTCGTGGCCAGTCGCGCTATGAGGAAAACAAGCGCGCGGTCACCGAGAAATATATGGGCCCCATCATCAAGACGGTGATGACCCGCTGCATCCAGTGCACCCGCTGCGTCCGCTTCGGCGAGGAAGTGGCCGGCGTGGAGGATATCGGCGCGATCTATCGCGGCGAGAACATGCAGATCACGACCTATCTCGAAAAGGCGTTCAAGAGCGAGCTTTCGGGCAATGTCGCGGACCTGTGCCCGGTCGGCGCGCTGACCCACAAGCCGGTCGCGTTCGAATATCGCCCCTGGGAGCTCAAGCGGAACCTGTCGATCGACGTGATGGACGCGGTCGGCACCAACATCCGCCTCGACAGCCGCGGCCGTCAGGTGATGCGCGTCCTGCCGCGCATCAACGAGGACGTGAACGAGGAGTGGGCGCACGACAAGACCCGCTACCATGTCGACGCGCTGGTCCGCCGCCGTCTCGACCGCCCGTTCGTCCGCAAGGACGGCAAGCTGGTCCCGGCGAGCTGGGAAGAAGCGTTCGACGCTATCGCGGGCGTGGCCGCCAATGCCGGTTCGAGCGTCGCGGCGATCGCCGGCGACCTGCTCGATGCCGAGACCATGTATGCCGCCAAGGCGCTGGTGAAGGCGTTCGGTTCGGACCTGCTCGAAGGCCGCCAGACCGGCATGGCCTATGACACGTCGAGCCTGTCGGCGGTGGCGTTCAACACCACCATCGCGGCGCTCGAAGAGGCGGATGCGATCCTGCTGGTCGGCACCAATCTGCGCTGGGAAGCGCCGCTGGTGAACACCCGCGTGCGCAAGGCGATCAAGCGCGGTGCCAAGGTGTTCGCGATCGGCCCGCAGGTCGACCTGACCTACAAGGTCGAGTGGCTGGGTGACGATCTGGGGCTGCTGGGCAGCCTGCCGGAAAATCTCGCCCAGGCGATCGACAATGCCAAGAAGCCGGCGCTGATCCTCGGCCCCGGCGCGCTCAAGAACGGCCATGGTGCCGCGCTCGCGATCGCGGGTGCCTTCCAGCGCGCCGCGACCGAGACCGAGGCTGCATGGAACGGCTTCAACGTCGTCCACACCGCGGCGGCGCGGATGGCCGGCCTGATGCTCGGCTATGCGCAGAAGGGCGGCATTGCCGACATCGTCGCGGCATCGCCGAAGCTCGCCTTCTTCCTGGGCGCCGACGAGGTGGACTTCTCGAAGTTCGCCGGCAGCTTCAAGGTCTATATCGGCCACCATGGCGACCAGGGCGCGCATCATGCCGATGTGATCCTGCCGGGTGCTACCTATGCCGAGAAGCCGGGCACCTATGTCAACCTCGAAGGCCGCGTGCAGCGCGCCGATCGCGCGGTGTTCGCACCGGGCGAGGCGCGCGAGGACTGGACGATCCTGCGCGCGCTGTCCGAAAAGCTCGGCCGCACGCTGCCGTTCGACAGCTTCGACGAGCTGCGCGCCGCGATGGCGGGCGAGGTTCCGGCGCTCGGCCAGGAAGGTCTGGCCGAGTTCGCGTGGAACCCGCCGTCGCTGCCCAGCCAGGCGTCGGGTCCGGTGACCTATCCGATCGCTGACTTCTATCTCACCAACGCCATCTGCCGTGCGTCGCCGACGATGCAGCGCTGCTCGGCCGAACTGCTCCATGGCGAAGATTTCGCAGAGGCCGCAGAATGACCTCCTGGTTTACCGCTCTCGGCCTGCCGTACGGCTGGTCCTGGTTCATCGCCACGATCATCGACATTCTGGTGATCGCGCTGCCGGTGATGCTGGCCGTGGCCATGATCATCTATGCCGATCGCAAGATCTGGGCGGCGATGGCGCTGCGCCGCGGCCCGAACGTCGTCGGTCCGCTCGGCCTGCTCCAGTCCTTCGCCGACGGCCTGAAGGTGTTCCTGCAGGAAACCATCATCCCGTCGGGTGCGAACAAGGGCCTGTTCCTGCTCGCGCCGATCATCACCTTCACGGTCGCGCTGATCGTGTGGGCGGTGGTGCCGTTCCAGGCGGGCGTCGCGCTGTCGAACATCAATGTCGGCCTGCTCTACGTGCTCGCGGCCTCGTCGCTGGGCGTGTACGGCATCATCCTCGCGGGCTGGTCGTCCAACTCGAAGTACCCGTTCTACTCGGCGATCCGCGCTGCTGCGCAGATGGTGAGCTATGAAGTCTCGATCGGCTTCGTGCTGATCTCGGTCGTGCTCTGGGCTGGCACCTTCAACCTCGGCGCGATCGTCGAGGCGCAGAAGGGCTATTACGGCTTCGTCAACGGCAACTTCGTCAACCCGCTGCTCTTCCCGATGGCGATCGTGTTCTTCATCTCGTCGCTCGCCGAGACGCAGCGCGCGCCGTTCGACCTGACCGAAGCGGAGTCGGAGCTGGTCGCGGGCTATCAGACCGAATATTCGTCGATGGCCTTCGCGCTCTACTGGCTCGGCGAATATGCCAACGTCATCCTGATGTGCGCGCTCAACGCCACGCTGTTCTGGGGTGGGTATCTCCCGCCGTTCGACTGGGCGCCGCTGTATATGGTGCCGGGCATTCTCTGGCTGTTCGCCAAGATGCTGTTCTTCTTCTTCTGCTTCAGCTGGGTGAAGGCCACCGTCCCGCGCTATCGCTACGACCAGCTGATGCGCCTGGGCTGGAAGATCTTCCTGCCGCTGTCGCTTCTCTTCGTCTTCCTCGTTTCCGGGTTTCTCATGCTGACCCGGGTTGGAGTGCCCGCATGAGCGTCGCAAGTTTCGTCCGCACCTGGACTCTGTGGGAGTTCGTGAAGGCGCACGCCCTGACCTTGAAGTATTTCTTCAAGCCCAAGGCGACGATCAACTATCCGTACGAGAAGAACCCGCTCTCGCCCCGCTTCCGCGGCGAGCATGCGCTGCGCCGCTATCCCAATGGGGAAGAGCGCTGCATCGCGTGCAAGCTGTGCGAGGCGGTGTGCCCGGCGCTGGCGATCACGATCGAGGCCGAGCCGCGCGACGACGGCAGCCGCCGCACGACGCGCTACGACATCGACATGACCAAGTGCATTTACTGCGGCCTGTGTCAGGAAGCCTGCCCGGTCGATGCGATCGTCGAGGGGCCGAATTTCGAATTTTCCACCGAAACGCGTGAAGAGCTGATTTATCAAAAGGATAAGCTGCTCGCGAACGGCGATCGCTGGGAACGCGCGATTGCGGCGAACCTTGCCGCCGACGCGCCGTACCGTTAAGCGCCGCACCATTCAAAGGGGCCATCCGATTCCGTGATCCAGCTTCTCGCCTTTTACCTGTTTGCGATCATCGTGTGCGTCTCCGGCGCCTGCACGATCCTGTCGCGTAACCCGGTACATTCCGTCCTCTGGCTCATTCTGGCGTTCTTCAACGCTGCGGGCCTGATGGTGCTCGTGGGCGCCGAATTCATCGCCATGCTGCTGGTGATCGTTTATGTCGGCGCGGTCGCGGTGCTCTTCCTGTTCGTCGTGATGATGCTCGACATCGACTTCACCGAGCTCCGCGCGGGCGTGATGAAGTATGCCGCGGTCGGCCTGCTGCTGGCGCTAGCGCTGGTCGCCGAGATCATCGTCGCGGTGGGCGCCTGGAGCGCCGGCACGCTGGCGCTCGGCCGCCGCGTCGCCCCGGTGCAGGACGGCGTGCCGAACATCGAAGCGATCGGCCAGCTGCTCTACACGCGCTACCTGTTCGTGTTCGAAGGCGCCGGCCTGGTGCTGCTCGTCGCGATGATCGGTGCGATCGTGCTGACCTACCGCAAGCGCAGCGACGTGCGGCCGCAGAACATTGCGCGCCAGAACGCCCGCCGTGCGAAGGACGCCACCCGTAACATGAACCCGGCGGTCGGGCAGGGGATGGAGCTGTGATCTCGCTAACCCATTATCTGGTCGTCTCGGCCATCCTGTTCACCATGGGGGTGCTCGGCATCTTCATGAACCGGAAGAACCTGATCGTCATCCTGATGGCGATCGAGCTGATCCTTCTGGCGGTGAACCTCAATCTCGTCGCCTTCTCGTCGTTCCTCGGCGATCTGGTCGGCCAGGTGTTCGCGATGTTCGTGCTGACCGTCGCCGCCGGTGAGGCCGCGATCGGCCTTGCGATCCTGGTCATCTATTTCCGCGGTCGCGGCACGATTTCGGTCGACGACGTCAATCGGATGCAGGGCTGATGTCGTCCATTCTGATCATCACATTCCTGCCGCTTCTCGCGGCAGCCGTTGCGGGGCTCGTGAACAAGTCGTTCGGCGCCGCGCTGCCCAAGATCGTCACCACGGGCTCGCTGTTCGTGGCGTGCGGCCTGTCCTGGCCGATCTTCCTCTCCTACCTGAGCGGCTCGGCCGCGCCGACGGTCACCCCGGTGCTGCACTGGATGACCTCGGGCACGATGAGCTTCGCCTGGGAACTGCGCGTCGACGCGCTGACCGCGGTGATGCTCGTGGTGGTCACCAGCGTGTCGGCGCTCGTCCATCTCTATAGCTGGGGCTATATGAGCGAGGAGCCGGACCAGCCACGCTTCTTCGCGTACCTGTCGCTGTTCACCTTCGCGATGCTGATGCTCGTGACCGCGAACAACCTGGTGCAAATGTTCTTCGGCTGGGAAGGCGTGGGTCTCGCGTCCTACCTGCTGATCGGCTTCTGGTTCCGCAAGCCTAGCGCCAATGCCGCAGCGATCAAGGCCTTCGTGGTCAACCGCGTCGGCGACCTCGGCTTCATGCTCGGCATCTTCGGCGTGTTCCTGGTGTTCGGCACCGTCGACATTCCGACGATCCTGGCGGCGGCGCCGAACCATGCGGGTTCGACGATCGGCTTCCTCGGCTATCGCTTCGACACGATCACCGTGCTCTGCCTGCTGCTGTTCGTCGGCGCGATGGGCAAGTCGGCGCAGCTCGGCCTGCACACCTGGTTGCCGGACGCGATGGAAGGCCCGACCCCGGTGTCGGCGCTGATCCACGCCGCGACCATGGTGACCGCGGGCGTGTTCATGCTCTGCCGCATGTCGCCGCTGTTCGAGCAGAGTGCGGTCGCGATGCACGTCGTGATGGTGATCGGCGCGGCTACCTGCTTCTTCGCCGCCACCGTCGGCACGACGCAGACCGACATTAAGCGCGTGATCGCCTATTCGACCTGTTCGCAGCTCGGCTACATGTTCTTCGCAGCGGGCGTCGGCGCGTACGGCGCGGCGATGTTCCACCTGTTCACGCACGCCTTCTTCAAGGCGCTGCTGTTCCTCGGCGCCGGCTCGGTGATCCATGCGATGCACCACGAGCAGGACATGCGCTATTATGGCGGCCTCTGGAAGAAGATCCCGCTGACCTACACGGCGATGATGGCGGGCACGCTCGCGATCACCGGCGTCGGCATCCCCGCGCTGTTCGGCAATCCGGTGGCGTTCGGCTTTGCCGGCTTCCACTCGAAGGACGCGATCATCGAAGCGGCCTTCGCTTCGGGCAACACCGGCGTGTTCTGGGTCGGCGTGGTCGTCGCGCTGCTGACGAGCTTCTACTCGTGGCGCGTGGTGTTCCTCACCTTCCACGGCAAGCCGCGCTGGGCAGCTTCCGAGCATATCCAGCACGCGGTGCACGACGCGCACGGCCACGGCCATGACGATCACGCGCATGACGATCATGCCCATGCCGCGCACGACGCGCACGGCCATGACCATCATCACGCGCACGATCACGGCGACGGCACGGCGGGCTATCACCCGCACGAGAGCCCGCTTGTCATGCTGATCCCGCTGGTTCTGCTGTCGATCGGTGCAGTGCTGGCCGGCTTCGTCTTCCACGGCGCGTTTATCGAGCCGAGCGCGGGCGAGACCTATTGGCACGGCGCGCTGGCCTTCAACGAGCATCTGATGCACGCGATGCATGAAGTGCCGGTGTGGGTGAAGCTCTCGGCCACGGTGGCGATGCTGCTGGGCCTGGGCACCGCGATCTTCGCGTACATCGTTTCGCCGGGCTTCCCGGCGGCCTTCGCCGAGCAGGTGCGTCCGCTGTACCTGTTCCTGCTCAACAAATGGTATTTCGACGAGCTCTACAACCTGCTCTTCGTGCGTCCCGCGTTCGCCATCGGGCGGCTGTTCTGGAAGCGCGGCGACGAGCAGACGATCGACCGGTTCGGCCCCAATGGCGCGGCGCGCCTGGTGCAGTTCGGAAGCTTCGGGGCCGTCAAGCTGCAATCGGGGTATCTCTACACCTATGCCTTCGTCATGCTGATCGGGCTCACCGCCGCGCTCACCTGGGTCATTGCGAGGTGATGGAATCATGACCGGCTTTCCGATCCTTTCCGTCCTGCTCGCGGTGCCCGCGGTTGCCGCAGTGGTCTGCCTGTTCGTGGGTGCCCAGGGCGCCCGCTGGACGGCGCTCCTAGCGACGCTCGTCAACCTGGCGCTGGGTGCTTGGCTCTGGACGCAGTTCCAATATGGCGACGGCGCTCCGCAGTGGCAGTTCGTCGAGCATGTCACGCTGTTCAAGATGGGTGGCGTCGAGTTCTCCTGGGCGCTCGGCATCGACGGCTTCGCCTTCCTGCTGATCGAGCTTTCGCTGTTCCTGATGCCGATCTGCATCGGGGCCAGCTGGCTCTCGGTCACCAAGCGCGTGCCGGAATATATGGCGGCGTTCCTCGCGACCGAAGTGCTGATGATCGGCACCTTCGCCGCGCAGGACCTGTTCCTGTTCTACGTCTTCTTCGAAGGCGGCCTGATCCCGATGTACCTGATCATCGGCATCTGGGGCGGCGTGAACCGCATCTACGCGTCGTACAAGTTCTTCCTGTACACGCTGCTCGGCTCGCTGCTGATGCTCATCGCGATGATCGCGATGGTGCTGACCACCGGCACGACGTCGATCCCCTACCTGATGGCCTATGATTTCCCGGCCAGCTGGCAGACCTGGCTGTGGCTCGCCTTCTTCGCCTCGTTCGCGGTGAAGATGCCGATGTGGCCGGTCCACACCTGGCTTCCCGACGCGCACGTCCAGGCGCCGACCGCAGGTTCGGTCATCCTCGCGGGCGTGCTGCTGAAGCTCGGCGGCTATGGCTTCCTGCGCTTCTCGCTGCCGATGTTCCCGGTCGCGTCGGTGCAGTTCATGTGGGTCGTCTTCGGCTTGTCGTGTGTCGCGGTGGTCTACACCTCGCTCGTCGCGCTCGTGCAGAGCGACATGAAGAAGCTGATCGCCTATTCGTCGGTCGCGCACATGGCGATCGTCACCATGGGTCTGTTCGCCTTCAACGCGAACGGCATCGACGGTGCGATGATGGTGATGCTGGGCCACGGCGTGGTCTCGGGCGCGCTCTTCCTGTGCGTCGGCATCATCTATGATCGCCTGCATACCCGCGAGATCGACCGCTATGGCGGCCTGGCGATCAACATGCCGCGCTATGCGGTGCTGTTCCTGCTGTTCACCATGGCCTCGATCGGCCTGCCGGGCACCAGCAACTTCGTCGGCGAATTCTTCAGCCTCGCCGGCGTGTACCAGGTCTCGACCGCAACCGCGCTGATCGGCACCACCGGCATCATCCTCGGCGCCGCCTATATGCTCTACCTGTTCCGTCGGGTGGTGTGGGGCGACCTGACCAAGGACGATGTGAAGGCGATGCCGGATCTCGACGGTCGCGAAGTCGCGATGCTCGCGGCACTGGCCGCCGTGGTGCTGTGGATGGGCGTGTACCCGACCAGCTTCACCGCACCGATGCGCGCCGATGTCGCGCGGCTGACGCAGCGCCTCGACAGCGCCGCGCACACCGCGTCGATCAGCGACTCCAAGCCCACGCCGGGTTCGCCGCAGGCGGCACCCGCCCATGAAGCCTCCGCGCACGAGGGGGCGCACTGATGTCCTATTCCACGCAACTCCTCATGACGCTGCCCGAGCTGTTGCTCGCGGCCGGCTCGATCGTCCTGATGCTGGTCGCCGCCTGGGGTGGCCAGGCATCGACCAAGCTGGTGAGCTGGGCCTCGGTGGCGCTGCTCGCCGGCGCCGGCATCGCGCTGGCGGGTCCGTCTTCGACGGGCGGCAGCGCGTTCGGCGGCCTCTACCGCGCCGATGCCTTCGCGACCTTCGCCAAGGTGGTGATCTTTGTTGCCGCCGCGGTGTCGATCCTCGTCGCGCCCAAGTTCTTCCAGCGCACCTCGGGCGAGGATCTGCGCCCGGAATATCCGGTGCTGATCCTGCTCTCGACGGTGGGCATGGGCATGATGGTCTCGGCGGGCGACCTGCTGAGCCTCTATGTCGGTCTCGAGCTGCAGAGCCTGTCGGCGTACATCCTCGCCAGCTTCATGCGGCGGGACACGCGCTCGGCGGAAGCGGGCCTGAAGTATTTCGTGCTGGGCGCGCTCGCCTCGGGCATCCTGCTCTACGGCATCAGCCTGGTCTACGGCTTCGCCGGTACGACGCTGTTCGACGGCATTGCCGACGCCTACAGCGCCGGTGCGACCGGCAGCCAGCATACCGGTCTGCTGTTCGGCCTGGTGTTCGTATTCGCCGGTCTCGCCTTCAAGATCTCGGCGGTGCCGTTCCACATGTGGACGCCGGACGTGTATGAAGGCGCGCCGACCCCGGTCACCGCGTACTTCGCTTCGGCGCCGAAGGTGGCGGCGGTGGCGATGGCGGTGCGCGTCGCGGTCGACGCGATGGGGCCTGCCATCCTCGAATGGCGCCAGATCGTGATCTTCGCCTCGCTTGCCTCGATCATCTTCGGTGCGGTGGCGGCGATCGGCCAGACCAACATCAAGCGCCTGCTTGCGTACTCGTCGATCAACAATGTCGGCTTCGCGCTGATCGGCCTTGCCGCCGGCGGCGAGGAAGGCGTTGCGAGCGTGCTCGTCTACATGGCGATCTACGTCGTGATGACGATCGGCAGCTTCCTGGTGGTGCTGCAGATGCGCGACGAGCAGGGCGAGCAGGTCGAGACCATCGCCAGCCTTTCGGGCATGTCGCGCACGCGGCCGGGCCTGGCGCTGGCGCTGGCGATCTTCATGTTCAGTCTCGCCGGTATCCCGCCGCTGCTCGGTTTCTTCGCCAAGCTGGGGGTGTTCATCGCCGCGATGCATTCGGGCCTGATCGCCTTCGCCACGGTGGGTGCCGCGGCCTCGACGATCGGTGCCTTCTATTACCTCAAGATCGTCAAGACGATGTACTTCGACGAGCCGGCCCCTGCCTTCGCGGGCAAGACCGACCTGGTCGAAGGCGGGCTGATCGCGATCAGCGCGGTCGTCATCTCGCCGATCGGCTGGGTGCTGTTCGGTGCGCTCGGCACCTGGTCGCTGGTCGCGGCGAAGGCGCTGTTCTGACCCCTGTGATCCGGACCGTCGCCGAGACGGGATCGACCAATGCCGACATCCTTTCCCTGGCGCTTACGGGCGCCGGGGAAGGGCTGTGGCTCCGGGCCGAACGCCAGACCGCCGGCAAGGGCCGGCAGGGGCGTGCCTGGGTCTCGCCTGCGGGCAATCTCTACATTTCGACGCTGGTCCGCGTGCGGTCGACCGATCCGTCGTCGGCGACGCTGGCGCTGCTCTCGGCCGTCGCGCTGGAGGAGGCGGTGCGGGCGTTCGGCGTATCGCCGATGCTCAAATGGCCCAACGACCTGCTGGTGGGCGGCGCCAAGCTTTCCGGCATCCTGCTCGAACGGGCAGGGGATGCGATCGCGGTCGGCATCGGCGTCAACCTGGCGGCGGCGCCCGACGGGCTCGACCGCGCTGCGACGAGCCTCGCCGCGCAAGGCGTGACCGTCGCTCCCGACATCTTCGCAGAGGTGCTCGCCGAAAGCTTCGGCCGCTGGCTGGAACGCTGGCGGGGCGAGGGGGTGTGGCCGGTGCGCGAGCGCTGGCTTGCCAGGGCGCATCCCGAGGGCACCGCGCTCACCGCACGGCTCGCCGACGGGTCGAGCTTCGACGGGCTGTTCGGCGGGCTGGATTCGAGCGGGGCGCTGATCCTGCGCTTGGCCGATGGAACGACCCGTGCCATTCACGCCGGCGACGTGTTCCTGCTGTAACGAGGAAGAGGGAAGGGCGATGCTGCTCGCGGTCGACGCCGGCAATACCAATGTCGTGTTCGCGCTGGTGGACGGCGGCGAGATCCGCGCCCGCTGGCGCATCGCCACCGATCCGCGCCGCACCGCCGACGAATATGCGGTGTGGCTCAGCCAGTTGCTGGCGCTGGAGGGCTTCGACCGCAGCGCGGTCAGCGGCGTGATCGTCGGCACGGTGGTGCCGCGCGCGCTCCACAACCTTCAGGTACTCGCCAGCAAATACTTCAAGACCGAGGCGGTGATCGCCGGCAAGGGCAATGCCGAATGGGGCTTCGCGCTCGATGTCGACGAGCCGCAGAACCTGGGTGCCGATCGCGCGCTCAACGTGCTCGCCGGGCATGCGCGGCACGAAGGCGACCTGATCATCATCGATTTCGGCACCGCGACCACCTTCGACGTGGTCGATTATCGCGGCGCCTATAAGGGCGGGATCATCGCGCCGGGCATCAACCTGTCGCTCGATGCGCTGGTGACCGCCGCCGCCAAGCTGCCGCGCATCGCGATTTCGGCCCCCGAGACTGCGAGCGTGGTTGGTCGCAACACCGTCGATCAGATGCATATCGGCATCTATTGGGGCTATGTCGCGATGATCGAGGGGCTGGTCGCGCGGCTGAAGGCCGAAGTGGGCAGGCCGCTCAAGGTTATTGCGACGGGTGGGCTGGCGATTCTCTTCGAAAGGCATACATCGGTGTTCGATACGATCGAGCCCGATCTCACCATCCAGGGCTTGGCGATGCTGTGGGAACGCAGCCAGCAAGGAAATTAAGTGACTCCAAGAAACGAACTGCTCTTCCTCGCCCTTGGTGGCTCGGGCGAGATTGGCATGAACGTCAATCTCTATGGCTGCGACGGCAAATGGCTGATGGTCGATTGCGGCATCACCTTTGGCGATGCCAGCTATCCGGGCATCGACGTGATCCTGCCCGACCTCCAGTTCATCGAGGACCGGGTGGACGATCTGCTCGGCATCGTGCTGACGCACGGGCATGAGGACCATATCGGCGCGCTGCCCTATCTCGCCGCCGATCTCGGCGTGCCGCTCTACGCGACGCCGTTCACCGCGGGCCTGATCCACGGCAAGCTGGCCGAGGAAGGCATCGACGACCGTGTCGAATTGAACGTGGTCAAGGAAGAGGGGCCGTTCGACATCGGTCCGTTCACGGTCACCTATACGCCGCTCGCCCACTCGATCCCCGAGGGCAATGCGGTGCTGATCGAGACGCCCTATGGCAAGGTGTTCCACACCGGCGACTGGAAGCTGGACGAGGCGCCGTCGCTTGGCGGTTCGGCGACTGCCGAGGAACTGACCGCGATTGGCGACAAGGGCGTGCTCGCGCTGGTCTGCGACTCGACCAACGTGTTCAACCCCGAGGCCTCGGGCTCGGAAGCCGACGTGCGCAAGGGCCTGGACGAAGTGGTCGCCGGCGCCAAGGGCCGCGTGCTCGTCACCACCTTCGCCTCGAACGCGGCGCGGCTGCAGACTTTGGGCGAGGTCGCCCGGGACACCGGCCGCGAACTGTGCGTCGCCGGACGCTCGCTGGACCGGATCATCCGCGTTGCCAAGGCGACCGGCTATCTGCGCGACTTCCCCGATCTGATCGACTTCGACAAGGCGATGACGCTGCCCGCCTCGCGCGTGCTGATCGTCGCCACCGGCGGCCAGGGCGAGCCCCGCGCCGCGCTCAACCGCATCGCCGAGGGCAGTCATGTGCTCAAGCTCCACCAGGGCGATCTGGTGGTGTTCTCCTCGCGCCAGATCCCGGGCAACGAGATCGCGATCGGCAAGATCATGAACACGCTCGCCGACAAGGGCGTCGACATCATCACCGATCGCCAGGCCTTCGTCCACGTCTCGGGGCATCCGGGTCGCCCGGAGCTGGCCGAGATGTACAAGTGGATCCGGCCGGAGATCATCGTGCCGGTCCACGGGGAGATCCGCCACATGCACGAGCAGGCGCGCTTCGCGCTGGAGCAGGGCGTGCCCAAGGCGGTGAAGCAGCAGAATGGCGAGATCATCCGCCTCGCGCCCAACGGCCCGCAGAAGATCGGCCATGCGACGGTCGGTCGCCTCGTGCTCGATGGCGACGTGATCCTGCCCGCCGACGGCGCGACGATGGGCGAGCGGCGGCGGATCGCGCTCTACGGCCAGATGTCGGTCGCGGTGGCGATCGATCGCAAGGGCAAGCTGCTCGGCGCCCCCCAGATCCGCGTGCAGGGCGTGCCGGTGGAAGAGGACCGCGAGGACCTGATCGAGGCCGCCGCCGATGCCGCCGCCGAGGCGGTGAAGAAGGACTGGCGCGATCGCGAGAAGCTTCGCGAGTCGCTGCGTCTAGCGGTACGTCGCGTCGCGGTGCGCTTCACCGGCAAGAAGCCGGTAGTGGACGTGCTGCTGATCGAGGCGTAACCTCCACCCCATGAAGTGGCAGTCGGCGCTCGCGATTTATGTGCTCTTCTGGGCGCTTTCGGTGTTCGTCGTGCTGCCTTTCGGGGTGCGTACCAGCGAGGAAGCGGGGGCACCGCTGGTGCCCGGCCAATCGCCGAGTGCGCCGCATGAGTTTCGCCCTATGCGCATCGTTGCGCGCACGACGATTATAGCCACGCTTCTCTTCACCGCCTTCTATCTAAACTATATCTATGGCTGGGTGACAGCGGATATGCTGGACTGGGTGCATAACTAATCGGAAGAACGGCATTTTTCGCCTATAAATAGGGATGGCCGACCTTCCCGTTCTGCACCGCGACCTTCTGGGCGCCCTTGATGACCTCGAAGCGCTCACGCCCCGCCCGGCCTGCGACGAGGCTGCGGTTACGGCACTGCGCTATCGGCTGACACGGCTGAGCGGCCCCCGGCGCAAGGCGGTGCAAGTACTTTGCGAGAGCGTCGACGCGGAGGACGCGGCGGTCCAGGCGCTTGCAGCGATAGCGCCGGTAAACCGGGCGGCCTCCAGCGCGCACATCGTGAACTGGACGCTGCGCCGGATCGTTGCCGATTGGGCCGGCTATTGCGCGGCCTCGGCGGTAATTCGATCGGCCATGCGCCGCCAGATCGAGGCGGAAGCCGCGGCCTTAGATCCGTATCTCGACGATGGAGTGCTGAAGGACACAGCCAGGCGCGGTGGCTGAGCCTGCGAGCAGCCCGCCGTCGATCGTGAATTCGGCGCCAGTGATATAGCTTGCCTCATCCGCTGCCAGCATTGCGGCGACTTCCTCCACCGTTCCGAAGCGGCGATTGAGCGCCGCCGCGGCGGCCTTGCCCTTGGCGACGGCGCGATCAGTAAGGACAATGTCGGCGCCTTCCGCCTAGAATCGTTCGCAACTGGCGTGACCGATGCCGCGCGCCGTACTGGTTATGACGCAGATTTTCGTTCGAGCCTTCGCATGGTGGTCTCGCAATTCAAAACCGGCAGGGGGCGGGCTCCGTCCATTGCCTTAAAGGTCCGCCTTAGCAATCGCGCTCGGTCATCAGACCAAGATTCCGCTCAGGTGCGAAGGCGTTCGATCGCCTGCGCCAGAGCGACATAAAGCTTACCTGCATCCGACGAGAGCAGGGTTACGGCCAGCGGGTTGCCTTCACGCAGTGCTAGCATCTGGCGGAGCATCGCTTCGAAATCGTGCACGTAACGGTTCACGTGCTCCCGGAAGCCGGCGTCTTGCTCATAAATGCGATAAAGCTCACGCGCCTCGTGCGGAGCCAGCAGGCGAACCGCGCGGCGCGTGAATACGCCGCGATCGCCCTTGAGGTACGCAGCCCAGTCGGCATCGGGAACGTCCGCCGAGAATGCCTTAGCGAGATCGATCGAGGTCGCGTTCAGCGCTTCGATCAACAGGGTCATGCGATGAGCAAAGCCCTCGGCCTCTGAGCTTTCGCGCATGCGCTCGGCTTCGTTGATCCGTGCTTGCGCTTCGGTGGTTGCCTGTTCGAGTGCAGCCAGCTGCTCACGCAGCGTTGTCGCGGCTCGGTCTGCTTCGGCCATCGTTGCGGTGGCAGCATGCGTGAGGGATTCAAGTTGTTCCTGTACGGAGCGTTCCACCGCCTTTTCGACCGTGGCCGCGCTCGCCTCTCGCAGGGTCCGCTCCACCGAAGGAAGGATCGCGTCGATCGCTTCCCGAGCACGGTCGGCTGCCTTGTTGGCACTGTCCCGAACCCCCATCAGCGTCTGGATGAGGTCTGGTGCTGCCGTGTCAGTGAAGTGGCGCGCATTGTCGATCGCCTCTTCGACCAGGCGATGGAGCCTTTCCGCTTGCCCGCCGCCGGTGGCCAGTGTTTCGAGGAGCGCAGCCTGGGCCTCGGCCAGCGCGCTTTCCTGCTGCGCGATGGCGGCGCGAATGCTTTCAACCGCATCATGGGTCGACTCTGCGGCGGTCACCAGTGCGAGCAGCTCCGGCTTCGATTGCGCGACGTTATGCCGCATTTTGACAATGCGGGCGTCCAGGCGAGCCAGCGAAGCGGGCATCGTCTCGTCCATTTCGCGGGTGGCCGCATCCAAGCCCGTCAGAAGCGTCTCAGTGGTGGCGATTACCTGACGTGCGGTGGATTCGCCGGTACGCATCGAATCCGTCATCGCGTCCATTGAACGGTGCAGCGTGCCGAGTGAAGCCGACAGCACCTCGGTTCGCTGCATACCGGCCGCGTAGAGTACCTCGATCTCGCGATCAAACCGCACCGCGCCCTCGGAAAGGCGCACGAACAGCGCATCGCCGCGTCGCTGCTCCTCGCTTAGACGCGCGGAAATCCGAATGATCGCATCTTCAATGTCGCGGATTCGCTCGCCCATTGCGGCGATGCTCTCCGCGCCCGCGCGATCCAGCGCGGACTGGTTGGTCGCCAACATCGCCAATATCGCTTCGCCCTGCGCCGCAATACCCTGACGAGACTGATCCACCGCCACGGCCGCCCGATCCAGCACCTCGTCCACCTGGCGAGACATCTGCTCGGACACCTGTTCCAATCGGCCGCTGGCTGCGTCCGTCGACGCCTCCATGCGAGAAATATGCGCGGCGAGGCATTCGGCGGCGCCGCCGGCGAGGCGATCGGCCTCGCGCCCCCGCTCGGCCAGGGCGGCGACCTGTACGTCGAGCGCGGCTGCGTGCTGGCTGGCCTGCAATCCGGTGCTGTCGAGCCGTTCAGCAAGGTCGCGCATCTGCTCGCGCGCGCGCGGCAAGGAGGAGAGCACGACCGCGACACGCTGCTCGGCGCTGCCCGCCGCATCGGACAGGCGCTCCGCGCTGACGACGATCGCCTCCGCCTGTTGCGCCGCAGATGCCGCCGCCAACGCGATCCTTTCGGCTGCGGCATCGGAGAGGCGAGTCAGCTGCGAGGCCTGCTCCGCCAAAGTCGCCTGCTGTTCGGCGAGTTTTGCCGATAGGGCAGCGGTGATGCTATCGACCTGATGCGCTTCCGCCCGCATCGCGCCGGCGGTGGCAGCGAAGCGACGTGCCTCTGCGCTACTGGTGCGCAATGCCACTAGATAGAGGAGCGCAACGAGTCCTGCCGGGACACAGAGCGCCGCGAGGAGCTGGGCACGTTCTGCAGGGGGGAGGGGGCCCTGCAGTGCCGGTAGCGCCACCCACACCAGCGAGAGGGTAGCACCAATGCCGAGCAGGACCGCTACCATGGCCGGCCATCGGGCAGGGAGCTCATGCGGCGAAGGCGCCCCGAGCGCGTCGGATAAAGGCGCGGGATACAGCTCCGTCGCTGCCATTAACTCGGCAGCTTCGGGTTGGATCGGCGCGGATTCGGCGGTGTTGCCCCCAGTCATGCCGATCACTCTACCAGTTTTGCTCACGGCACCAAGAGTTGCGCGGAAAGGAACCGTTAACGCCGCGCCTAGTAAGCCCGATGCATGGCATATGAATCCGGTGCGATCGATGCGGCTCTGGCAGCTGCGGTGGGCGATGAGCCGGCGTTGATCGCCGAGTTGCGCATGGCTTTCCTCGACAGCGCACGCAGCTCTGTCGAAATGATGCGCTCCGCACGAGGCGCGGAGGCGTGGGCTGGCGCGGCGCTGCGACTGCAAAGCTTGGCGGGCAGCTTCGGCGCAGTGCAACTGATGGCACTCGCGGATGAAGCGGTGCGGCGCAGCGCACAGGACGGCGTGCTGCTGCGGCGCATCGAGCGAGCAGTCGAGGGGCTGTAAGCCCGGCGATCAGTCGGCCGCGGCGGACTCCGGCTCGAATCGGTTGCTCTGCCAGTTGCGGACATAGGCGGAACCCACGGGCGCATCGACAAGACTGACCCAGCTATCGTCCGCATTCAGCACATGGCCGATGGTGGTCCACTCGGTTCGGCGTGCATCGATGGCAGCGTCGTCCGCCTCGGCCCGGAAATCGCCGCGGATGCGCCAGCCGCTATCTGGAGACTCGCCCTCGTCGTGCGGCAAGCCCGCCTCGCGATAGAGGTAATGCACGGCCAAGCCGTCCCGCAGCACGCAGGAATCGACGAGGCACCGCTCTTCATAGTGGCGGCGGGCGGGGGCGGAGGGCGGCCGCACGGGCCGATCGGCGCCCCAGCGGAGATCGATTACGTCGCCGCGCCGGAACCGGATTTCACTGCCGGGGCGCAGTTGCGGCATATCGATCGGTGCGTTGTCGAGCTGGCCGATCAAGTGATCGCCGTCGGCGAGGGTGATCACGACCCACATCCGTTCGGCCGCATAGTCGGTGGAGGCGGGCACCGATTGGAAGATCAGTTTCGCCAGGTCACCCCGCCGCAGTGCAAGCACTTCGTTCTCGCTAGGGAGGAAGAATGTGTAAGGGGCCGATTCCGCAAGCGATCGCGGGTCGGTGATACGGTAGCTGCCGAAAAGCCGTCGCCGCCACCAGGAGAGCTTCGATCGCAATCTGTTCATCGCGTTTTACTCAACTCGCGCATCGCTGCATCGATCCCTGAGAGCGTGAGCGGAAACATTCGGTTACGCATCAATGCGCGGATCATTTCCACCGAATGCGAATAGGCCCATTGCGCTTCCGGCAAGACGTTTAGCCAAACGGCTGCTGGGTAAGCATCTACCACTCGCTGCAACCACGTAGCACCAGGTTCTTCGTTCATGTGTTCCACGGAACCGCCGACTTGCGTGATCTCGTATGGGCTCATCGACGCGTCGCCGACGAACAGCACTTTATAGTCGGGCCCGAACTTGCGCAGGATATCCAAGGTGGCGATGCACTCAGTATAGCGCCGGCGATTGTCCTTCCACACGCCTTCGTAGAGACAATTATGGAAGTAGAAGAATTCCAGATTTTTGAATTCGCTTGTCGCAGCGGAGAAGAGTTCCTCGCACAGCTTCACGAACGGATCCATCGAGCCACCCACGTCGAGGAACAGCAGCAGTTTCACGGCATTGTGCCGTTCCGGCCGCATCCGCACGTCCAGCCAGCCCTGCCGCGCGGTGCCGGCGATCGTTGCGTCGAGATCGAGTTCGTCGGCGGCGCCTTGGCGCGCGAAACGGCGCAGGCGGCGCAGCGCTACCTTGATGTTGCGGGTGCCGAGTTCGCGGTTGGAATCAAGGTTGCGGAAGTCCCTCGCTTCCCAAACCTTGACCGCCCGCTGGTGCTGACCCTCGCCGCCGATCCGCACGCCTTCGGGGTTGTACCCGCCGTTGCCGAAAGGCGAGGTGCCACCGGTGCCGATCCACTTGCTGCCACCCTGATGTCGCTCATGCTGCTCGGCAAGCCGCTCGCGCAGCGTTTCCATGATCCTCTCCCAGGATCCAAGCGACTCAATTGCCGCGCGCTCCTCGGGCGTAAGATACTTCTCAGCAACGGCGCGGAGCCATTCCTCCGGCAGTTTGATGGGGGAGACTCGCGCACTCGCCGCTACGCCCCTGAACACCTTGGCGAAGATCTGGTCAAACCGGTCCAGCAGGCCTTCGTCTTTCACAAAGGTGGCGCGGGAAAGGTAATAAAAGGCTTCGGGGGTCGGATCGATGACCTGACGATCGAGTGCTTCCAGAAGGAGAAGATGTTCCTTCAGGCTGGCGGCGATGCCGGCGGTGCGCAGTTCATCGAGGAAAGCGAGGAACATGCCACATTCTACGAGCGCGGGGCGGTCCGCGTCCACTCCGTTGACCGCCGGAGGTGCCCGGTATGGCGCGGGGCTGCCTACTTCTGCCGGCGCGCCATGAAGGCGAGGCGCTCGAACAGCATTACGTCCTGCTCGTTCTTCAACAGCGCGCCATGGAGCGGCGGGATCGCCTTGGCGGGATCGCGGGACTGCAGAACCTCCAGCGGCATATCTTCATGCAGGATCAGCTTCAGCCAATCGAGCAGCTCGCTGGTGGACGGCCGCTTTTTCAGACCTGGCACGTCGCGGATCTCGTAGAATAGATCGAGCGCACGGGCGACGACGAGTTTCTGGATATCGGGAAAATGCACGTCGATGATCGCCTGCATCGTGTCGCGTTCGGGAAATTTGATGTAATGGAAAAAGCAGCGGCGCAGAAACGCGTCGGGTAGATCCTTCTCGTTGTTCGAGGTGATGACGACGATCGGCCGTTCCGCGGCACGGACCGTTTCGCCCGTTTCGTAAACATGGAATTCCATCCGATCGAGTTCCTGGAGCAGATCGTTCGGGAACTCGATATCGGCCTTGTCAATTTCGTCGATCAACAGCACGGGAAGAGTGGGGCTGGTAAATGCTTCCCACAACTTCCCCTTGCGAATGTAGTTGCCGATCTCGTGCACCCGCGGATCGCCGAGTTGGCCATCCCGCAGCCGCGCCACTGCATCATATTCGTAAAGCCCCTGTTGCGCCTTGGTTGTGGACTTGACGTTCCATTCGATCAGCGGCGCGCCCACCGCCTTGGCGATCTCATAGGCGAGCACGGTCTTGCCGGTGCCCGGCTCCCCTTTCACAAGCAGCGGGCGCCGCAAGGTTACGGCGGCATTGACGGCGACCTTGAGGTCCGCTGTCGCGATATAGTTTTGGGTGCCTTCGAAGCGCATGGTGCCGAAGTGGGGAGAAAGTTGCGCCGGCGCAAGCTGCTCGATCAGCCGCGCTGACGGGCGCCTGCGCGAGCTTCCAGCAGATCCCACAGCGCACGGTGCTGTGCGAACACCTGCTGAGCGCCGAACAGCATCGCGCGCTCGAGCGCCGACTCGCGGGCGAGGACGTCCACTACCGTTACCGTTTCTGCGGGAATGGGAAGCTCTGGCCGGGCAGACGCGACGCCGAAATGCGCAGCGGCCAGATCCAGCATCGCGCGGATCGGGACCCAATCGATAGCAAGCGCGATCGCCGCCCCGGTGGCACAGCCGGTGCGATCGGACTGGGCCAGCATGTCCATCGCATGGCGCTGCGCGGCGGCGGCAGCTTCGCTTTCAGCATGGCCGGGCGTGCGCGGCAACGGGCCGGCGGCAGCAGCGAGCCGGACCAACCGGGTCCGCTCCGCTACAAAGGCATCGGCGGCGGCTTCAATCCAACCCTGTTCCAGTGGACGCACGGCGTGTCGGCGGGCAAAATCGATCAGGCCAGGATGGCGGCCGTGCAGCCGGGCAACATGATGCACCGCGTCAGCCAGATCGCGTAGCGACGCATTGCCGCGTGCGAGCGCGGTGAGGTGCGGATGCGTGGTGCTGCCATCGCTGGCGGCGAGTGTGCCCATCGCCCCCCATGCGCCGGCCAAGGATGCGGACTGTACGATATCGACCGGCATGTTGTTCCTCGAATGGATCAAGCATCACGTTGCTGCTGCGAGCAATGCTTCGTCGCATGCGGGGATATACCGAAGCGCGTAGAAAGATGGTTACGCGTCGATTAATCTTGAATTCTCTCGAAAAGGCCCCGGCATCCTTGCTGGGGCCCTTTGTCGACGACTTACTGGTCGAGGAAGCTGCGCATCTTGCGGCTGCGGCTCGGATGCTTGAGCTTGCGCAGTGCCTTGGCCTCGATCTGGCGGATACGCTCGCGCGTCACCGAGAATTGCTGGCCGACTTCTTCCAGCGTGTGATCGGTGTTCATGCCGATGCCGAAGCGCATGCGCAGTACGCGTTCCTCGCGCGGGGTGAGGCTCGCCAGGACGCGGGTGACCGTTTCCTTGAGGTTCGCCTGGATCGCCGCGTCTACGGGAATGATCGCGTTCTTGTCCTCGATGAAGTCGCCCAGATGGCTGTCTTCCTCGTCGCCGATCGGCGTTTCGAGGCTGATCGGCTCCTTGGCGATCTTCATCACCTTGCGCACCTTTTCGAGCGGCATGCTCAGGCGCTCCGCCATTTCCTCGGGCGTGGGCTCGCGGCCCTGTTCGTGGAGGAACTGGCGGCTGGTGCGGACCAGCTTGTTGATCGTCTCGATCATGTGCACCGGGATGCGAATGGTGCGCGCCTGATCCGCGATCGAGCGGGTGATTGCCTGGCGGATCCACCAGGTCGCATAGGTGCTGAACTTGTAGCCGCGGCGATATTCGAACTTATCCACCGCCTTCATCAGGCCGATATTGCCCTCCTGGATGAGGTCCAGGAACTGCAGGCCGCGATTGGTGTACTTCTTGGCGATCGAAATCACGAGGCGGAGATTGGCCTCGACCATCTCCTTCTTCGCGATGCGCGCCTCGCGCTCGCCCTTCTGCACCATGTTGACGATGCGACGGAACTCGGTGAGCGTCATGCCCGTCTGCTGGGCGATCTCGCTCATCTCGGTGCGGATGCGGTCGACCGAGGCGCTTTCGTTCTCGACGAACGCCTTCCACTTCTTGTCGACGCCGACGACGGTGGGCAGCCAGTTCTCGTCCAGCTCGTGATCGACATAGCGATCCAGGAAGTCCTTGCGGCTGACCTTGTGGCGCTCGGCAAGACGCAGCATCTGGCCGCCCAGCGCGGTCAGGCGCCGGTTGAAGCTGTAGAGCTGGTCGACGAGATACTCGATCTTCGCTTGGTGGAACTGGACGCTCTCTACCTCGGCGGTCAGCTCCTCGCGGAGCTTGTTGTACTTCTTTTCCTCGGCGGCCGGAAATTCCTCGCCGGCCGACATGGTGTCGAGCCGCTGCTGCTGGACCTTGCCGAACTTCTTGTAGATCGCGGTGATGTTCGCGAACTTCTCGAGCGCCTGCGGCTTCAGCTGCTCTTCCATCTGGGCGAGCGAGAGGGTGTTGTCCTCCTCCTCGTCGTCCGAGGGGCGGCGGGCGCGGCGTTCGGTCAGCTCGTCATCGTCGTCCGAGGCGACCTCTTCCGGCTCTTCCTCTTCCTTGAAGGTCGGGCCGGTGCTCGATTCGCTGATCTCGCCATTGTCGTCCTCGGCGCCCTCGACCTGCTCGGCCGACGGACCCTTGGAGAGCATGGCGTCGAGATCGAGGATCTCGCGCAGCTGCATCGTGCCTTCGTTGAGCGCGGTCGACCAGCCGATGATCGCGTTGAACGTGATCGGCGACTCGCAGAGCCCCAGGATCATCGTGTCGCGACCGGCCTCGATGCGCTTGGCGATGGCGATTTCGCCTTCGCGGCTGAGCAGCTCGACGGCGCCCATCTCGCGCAGGTACATGCGCACCGGATCGTCGGTGCGATCGACGGTTTCCTTCTTCTTCGCGACTTCGAAGGCAGGTGCGGAATCGTCGCTGGTGTCGGCGGCTTCCGAATCGTCGGCCGAATCGTCCTCGGACTCGGCGTCCTCGCCGGCGTCCTCGTTCTCGACGACGTTGATGCCCATGTCGTTGAGCGCAGCCATCACGTCCTCGATCTGCTCCGAGGACATCTGGTCCTGCGGCAGCATCTCGTTGAGCTGGTCGACGGTGATGTAACCGCGCTTCTTGGCACGCGCGACCAGCTTCTTGATCGAACCCTCGTTCAGATCGATCAGCGGCGCGTCACTCGTGTCTGCCGTGTCCGTGACGTCTGCCATGTTCGCCTTCGCCATCAAATCCCTCGAAACTCAGATGGCGGCAATTTTACACCGCCTCTATTCCTCAAAAACGCCGTCTTCCGCAAGCATCAGATTCGCGAGCCGATCCTGAAGTTCCTGCCGCTGCCGCGAAAGCGCCACCTGGCGGGCGAACGCTTCCTCGGTACCGTCGCGCATCAGTGCAGCAGTCGCCTCGGCGAGCGCCACGTCGACGGCGGGCTGCGCCGCCATCACCGCGATCGCCTCGCCCAGATCCTCGCGCGCCTTCGCCACGTCGGCCGCGGGCCGCGTGAAGGAGAAGGGGAGCGTGTCTGCACGGAGCAACTCGCTTGCCACTGAATCGAAACCGGACCTAGCCAATATGGTGAGGAAATCCTCGCTATCAAGTTGACGAAGGCCCGGATTGGTAAGCGCCACCTCGACAACGGCTTCGAATAGCCGGCCGAGCGCGCCCGATGCACTACGCAGACTCCCGAGGATCTCCATGTGGCGGGCGATCTCGACCGGGTGGCGGATCAGCCCCGCGAGGACGGCGCGTGCCAATATGGGATCGAGCCCGCTCGCCTGCACGCCCTTGATCAGATGCGAGGGTGGGGCCTCGGGCGGCTGCCAGACGCCGCGGGCGTTGCGGGTGCCGCGCGGCTGCGGGCGGGCGGGCGAGGGGCCGCGCTGGTCCTTGCGGAACTCGCGCGGACCGCGGCCGAACTGCTGGTCGGCACGGGCGCGAAATTCCGCGATATATTCGTGCTTTACGTTCGGATCCTGGATCTGCTCGGCAAGTTCGGTGAGGCGGCGCTTGAGGCCGGCGCGCTGCTCGGGCGTGTCCAGCGGGCCGGCGGCGACTTCGCTCGCCCAGAGGCGATCGACCAGCGGCTCGGGTTTCGCGAGCAGCGCCTCGAACGCGGCCGGGCCCTGCGCGCGGACGAGGTCGTCCGGGTCGAGGCCTTGCGGCAGCGTCACGAAGGCGAGGCTGCGGCCGGGCGCGAGCATCGGCAGCGCGCGGTGGGCGGCGCGGAGCGCGGCCTTCTGCCCGGCGCTGTCACCGTCGAAGCAGAGCAGGGGGACTTCGGACAGCCGCCACAGCCGCTCGAGCTGGTGTTCGGTGAGCGCGGTGCCGAGCGGGGCCACCACCTCGCCGAACCCCGCCTGGGCGAGCGCGATCACGTCCATATAGCCCTCGACCGCGATCACCCGGTCGGCCTTGCGCGCGGCGGCCTGGGCGCGATCGAGATTGTAGAGCGTGCGGCCCTTGTCGAAGAGCGGGGTCTCGGGCGAGTTGAGGTATTTGGGCTCGCCCTCGCCGATGATGCGGCCGCCGAACGCGATCGTCCGGCCGCGCACGTCGCGGATCGGGATCATCAGCCGGCCGCGGAAGCGGTCGTACGGCTCCTTGCCCTCGACGGCGATCAGCATGCCGGATTCGATCAGCATCGGATCGCCATAGGATTTCAGCGCTTCCTTGAGCTTGCCGCGCGAATCGGGGGCGAAGCCCAGGCCGAAGGTCCGCGCGGTCTCGGGGGTGATGCCGCGGCGCTGGAGCACGGCGCGGGCCTCGGCGCCTTCGATGCCGTTCAGCCGCTCGGTGAACCAGGTGGCGGCGTCGCCCATCAGCTCGTGCAGGCCCTTGGCGCGCTCGGCCTTCTCGGCGGCGCGGCGGTCCTGCTCGGGCATGTCGAGCCCGGCGGCCTGGGCCAGTTCCTTCACCGCATCGATGAAGGGCAGGCCGCGCTGGTCGGTCATCCAGCGGATCGCATCGCCATGCGCGCCGCAGCCGAAGCAATGATAGAAGCCCTTGTCGTCGTTGACGTAGAAGCTGGGGGTCTTCTCGTTGTGGAACGGGCAGCAGGCGCGGAACTCCTTGCCCGCCCGCTGCAGCTTCACCGACTTGGCGATGAGAGTGGAGAGCGTGGTGCGGGCGCGGAGCTCGTCGAGAAAGGCGGGGGTGAGGGACACTGGTGCGTGATGCGCCTTTGTGAGTGAGTCGGGAAGGTGAGGGCGGTAGGCAGGCGACCGATCACCCACCCCCTTCCGCCGCTGCGCGGCTCCCTCCCCTCCCTTGGAAGGGAGGGGGAACGATGGGGCCTAGCGCTCCCCCTCCCTTCCAAGGGAGGGGGCCGGGGGGTGGGTGACGCCTCGGTTCCACTGCCGAATGGGTAGACCGCGTGCGCGATCCGCGATCGTCTGGAGGACGCCGTCCAGGTTGGTGGCGACCTCGTGGTTGGTGAAGCGGAGCACCGTATAACCCAGCTGCGCCAGCCCGATGTCGCGGTCGCGATCCGCGTCCGCGTCATGGGTGTCGCCGTCGATCTCGATCACCAAGCCGATGCTCGGGCAGCAGAAATCGAGGATTGCCGGTTCGATGACGTGCTGGAAGCGGAACTTCAGATCTTCAAGCTGGGAGGCGCGAAGGCGCTGCCAGAGCTTCTGCTCCATCGGCGTGGGATTGTGGCGAAGCTCTTTCGCGCGCGTCTGCATCCAGAGCTTGCTATGTGTGAACATGCACCCGCCCCCCCGACCCCCTCCCTTGGAAGGGAGGGGGAGCTTTTGTCTCAGCTCAGCGCCGCCTTCACCAGCGCGCTGGCCTTGCTCATGTCGAGCTGCGCCGCGTGGCGGGCCTTCAACTCGGCCATCACCCGGCCCATGTCCTTCATGCCGCTTGCGCCCAGCTCGGCCTTGATCGCCTCGATCGCCGCGGTCGTCTCCGCCTCGCTCATCTGCTGCGGCAGGAAGCGCTCGATCACCACCACTTCGGCTGCCTCGGCGTCGGCGAGTTCCTGCCGCCCGCCCTTCACATACATGTCGATCGATTCGCGCCGCTGCTTGACCATCTTCTGCAGCACCTCGACGACCAGCACGTCGTCGTCCTCGGGTGCCTTGCCGGTGCGGGCCTCGATGTCGCGGTTCTTGATCGCGCTCTGGATCAGGCGGATCGTGGCGGTCGACGCCTTGTCCCCGCCCTTCATGGCGGTCACCAGCGCAGCCTTGATGTCGTCGCGAATCATTCGTGGTCTCTCGATCTTGTCCGGGAAAGCGCGGAGACATAGCCGAATGCCACAAAACTTAACAGATTGACGCACCCGCCCATGGGGTCTAGCGGGCGGCCCTTAGCAACATCGCAAAACCCAAAGCAGGAGTGCCCGCCCCAAATGGCCGACGCCAAACCCTTGTCCATGCCCGTTGGAGCCACGGGCGTTCTGGTTCTGGCGAGCGGCGAGATATTGTGGGGTCGAGGATTCGGTGCCGAAGGCGATGCCGTCGGCGAGGTGTGCTTCCACACCGCGATGACCGGCTATCAGGAGATCATGACCGACCCGAGCTTCGCCGGTCAGATCATCAATTTCACCTTCCCGCATATCGGCAATGTCGGCGCCAACCCCGACGACATCGAGGCCGACGATCCCCATGCGCTGGGCATGATCGTCCGCGAGGACGTGACCGAGCCGTCGAACTTCCGCAGCACCGAGCATCTCGATGCCTGGATGGCGAAGCACCAGCGCATCGGCCTGTCGGGCATCGACACCCGCGCGCTCACCCGCCGTATCCGCCTGGGCGGCGCGCCGAACGGCGTGATCGCGCACTCCAAGGAGGGCAAGTTCGACCTCGACGCGCTGCTCGAAAAGGCGCGCGCCTGGCCGGGGCTGGAGGGGATGGACCTCGCCGTCACCGTGTCGTGCGAGACGCATTTCGGCTGGGAAGGCGGCGTGTGGAAGCTCGGCGCCGGCTATGACACCAGCCGCCCCGCAGCCAAGCGCCCGCAGGTCGTCGCGATCGACTATGGCTCGAAGCGCAACATCTTCCGCAACCTGGTGAAGGCCGGTGCGGACGTGACCGTGCTGCCCGCCACCGCCACCTTCGAGCAGGTGATGGCGTTCAACCCGGACGGCTTCTTCCTCTCCAACGGCCCGGGCGATCCCGCCGCGACCGGCGAATATGCCGTGCCGGTGATCCGCCAGCTGCTCGAGACCGGCAAGCCGCTGTTCGGCATCTGCCTCGGCCACCAGCTGCTCGGCCTCGCAGTGGGCGCGCAGACCACCAAGATGTTCCAGGGCCATCGCGGCGCCAATCATCCGGTCAAGCGGCTGGAAGACGGCGCGGTGGAGATCACCTCCATGAACCACGGCTTCGCCGTCGAGCGCGAGAGCCTGCCGGAGGGTGTGCGCGAGACGCATGTGTCGCTGTTCGACGGCTCCAACGCCGGCATCGCGCTCACCGACCGCCCGGCGTTCAGCGTGCAATACCACCCCGAGGCCAGCCCGGGCCCGCAGGACAGCCTCTATCTGTTCGAGCGGTTCGTGGGGATGATGGCGTGAGAGCGACCTTCGACGAGGCTAAAGATATCGTTCTCGTCGCTGCGTACGAGACGCTATACGGCTTTGCAGATTGGGACAGCCTAGGAGCAGACGACATCCAGGCGCGCTTGGATAACGTATTCGCGCTGGGCTTTACGCGCAGAGTACTAACTAGTCTGACTGACTCAGGGCTCATTGGCCTTGTTGGGACTGGTCAATTCGAGAATGATGGCCCTGTTTCTTACTCTCTCACGGACGAGGGTTTGCAAGCGGCGGAGCGTTTGCCTTCACTGAGAAATTTGATTGCGCGACTCAAAGATTACAACGAGCGGAGTCAAAGTGAGGTTGAGATTCCGGCCTCTGATCGCATTGTAAGCCTCAGCCATAATCAGGTCGAAGAGGCTGTTCGTCCGGTAAACGAGCTTATTGACGCTCTTGAGCAGGACAATGGCGATCCTGAGCAGCCAGGGCTTCGTGAAAGATTGCTTGGCCAAATCAAGGCTGGGCGTGAGTTGATACGTGCAGGCGAATTTCGCGTGTACTTGCTTTACGAAGTGCTCGTGCGCGCTCTTTCAGAACTGATTGATCGCTACAAAAATCCAACAATCAAGGCTTTGGCCAACGCCCTGCTGGGTGCGGTTGTCAGCCAGATGATGCAGAGTAACTAATGCCCAAGCGCACCGACATCTCCTCCATCCTCGTCATCGGCGCGGGGCCGATCGTTATCGGTCAGGCGTGCGAGTTCGATTATTCGGGCACGCAGGCGATCAAGGCCCTGAAGGAAGAGGGCTATCGCATCGTCCTGGTCAATTCGAACCCGGCGACGATCATGACCGATCCCGAGCTGGCCGACGCGACCTATATCGAGCCGATCACCCCCGCGGTCGTCGCCAAGATCATCGAGAAGGAGCGGCCCGACGCCGTCCTGCCGACGATGGGCGGCCAGACCGCGCTCAACACCGCGCTCGCGCTGTTCCGCGACGGCACGCTGGAGAAGTTCGGCGTGACGATGATCGGCGCCGATGCCGATGCGATCGACAAGGCCGAGGATCGGCTGAAGTTCAAGGACGCGATGACCAAGATCGGGCTCGAAAGCGCCCGCTCGGCGATCGCGCACACCGAGGCCGAGGCGCTGACCGCGCTCGACCATGTCGGCCTGCCGGCGATCATCCGCCCCAGCTTCACCATGGGCGGCTCGGGCGGCGGCATCGCCTATAATCGCGAGGAATTCATCGCGATCGTGCGCTCGGGGCTCGACCTGTCGCCGACCACCGAGGTGCTGATCGAGGAATCGCTGCTCGGCTGGAAGGAATATGAGATGGAGGTCGTCCGGGATCGGAACGACAATGCCATCATCGTCTGCTCGATCGAGAATATCGATCCGATGGGCACGCACACCGGCGATTCGATCACCGTCGCGCCGGCGCTGACGCTGACCGACAAGGAATACCAGATCATGCGCAATGCATCGATCGCGTGTCTCCGGGAGATCGGCGTCGAGACCGGCGGTTCGAACGTGCAGTTCGCGGTCAATCCGAAGGACGGCCGCCTGATCGTGATCGAGATGAACCCGCGCGTCAGCCGTTCCTCGGCGCTGGCGTCCAAGGCGACCGGCTTCCCGATCGCCAAGGTCGCGGCCAAGCTGGCGGTGGGCTACACGCTCGACGAGATCGACAACGACATCACCGGCGCCACCCCGGCGAGCTTCGAGCCGACGATCGATTACGTCGTCACCAAGATCCCGCGTTTCGCCTTCGAGAAGTTCAAGGGCGCCGAGGCGGTGCTGGGCACGGCGATGAAGTCGGTCGGCGAAGTGATGGCGATCGGCCGTTCGATCCACGAATCGATCCAGAAGGCGCTGCGCGGGCTGGAGACCGGCCTCAGCGGCTTCAACGATGTCGACCGGCTGGTCGGCGCGCCGCGCGACGTGATCGAGGCGGCGCTGACCGTCCGCTCGCCCGACCGGCTGCTGATCGCCGCGCAGGCGATGCGAGAGGGCTTCAGCGTCAAGGAGGTCCAGCGCTTCACCAGCTACGACCCCTGGTTCCTCGAGCGGATCGCCGAGATCCTCGACGCCGAGAAGGACGTCGCCACCAACGGTCTGCCGCAGGACGCGGCGGGCATGCGCCGCCTCAAGGCGATGGGCTTCAGCGACAAGCGGCTGGCCTATCTTGCGCTCAAGTCGGTCAATCTCCGCGCGGGCAGCGAAGCGATGGCGCGCAGCTCGGGGCTGATCGGCGAGGTGGCCAACGCCATCTCCGGCGGCGTGACCGAGGCCGAGGTGCGCAAGCTGCGCCACCGGCTGGGCGTGCGCCCCGTGTTCAAGCGGATCGACACCTGCGCGGCCGAGTTCGAGGCGAAGACGCCCTATATGTACTCGACCTATGAGGCGCCGAGCTTCGGCGAGCCCGAGAACGAGGCCGAGCCGAGCGACCGCCGCAAGGTGGTGATCCTCGGCGGCGGTCCGAACCGGATCGGGCAGGGCATCGAGTTCGACTATTGCTGCTGCCACGCCTGCTTCGCGCTGGCGGACGCGGGCTATGAGACGATCATGGTCAACTGCAACCCGGAGACGGTGAGCACCGACTATGACACCTCGGACCGGCTCTATTTCGAGCCGCTGACCGCCGAGGACGTGCTCGAGATCCTCGAGGTCGAGAAGTCGAAGGGCGAGCTGGTCGGCGTGATCGTCCAGTTCGGCGGCCAGACCCCGCTCAACCTCGCCAAGGCGCTGGAGGATGCGGGCATCCCGATCCTCGGCACCAGCCCCGACGCGATCGACCTGGCCGAGGACCGCGAGCGCTTCGCCGATCTCGTCGCCAAGCTGGGCCTCAAGCAGCCCGCCAACGGCATCGCCCGCAGCCGCGACGAGGCGGTGCGCGTCGCCGAGCGGATCGGCTATCCGGTGCTGATGCGGCCGAGCTATGTGCTGGGCGGCCGGGCGATGGAGATCGTCGACAGCCTCCAGCAGCTCGACGACTATATCCAGACTGCGGTGCAGGTCTCGGGCGACTCGCCGGTGCTGATCGACCAGTATCTGCGCGACGCGATCGAGGTGGACGTGGACGCGATCGCCGACGGCACCGACGTCGTCGTCGCGGGCGTGCTCCAGCATATCGAGGAAGCCGGCGTCCATTCGGGCGACAGCGCCTGCTCGATCCCGCCCTACAGCCTGCCCAAGGAGATCATCGCCGAGATCGAGCGCCAGACCGTGGCGCTGGCCCGTGCGCTCAAGGTCAAGGGGCTGATGAACATCCAGTTCGCGGTCAAGGACGGCGAGGTCTACCTGATCGAGGTCAACCCGCGCGCCAGCCGCACGGTGCCGTTCGTCGCCAAGGCGATCGGGGCGCCGATCGCCAAGATCGCGAGCCGGGTGATGGCGGGCGAGAAGCTGGCGACCCTGCCCAAGATCGACCGCGACATCGATTATATCGCGGTGAAGGAAGCGGTGTTCCCCTGGGCGCGCTTCCCCGGCGTCGATCCGGTGCTCTCGCCCGAGATGAAGTCGACCGGCGAGGTGATGGGCATCGACCGCGACTTCGCGACCGCCTTCGCCAAGTCGCAGCTCGGCGCGGGCACGGTGCTGCCGGACGGCGGCACGGTGTTCGTCAGCGTCAAGCAGGGCGACAAGGCGGTGGTGCTGCCGGGGGTGAAGATCCTGGCCGATCTCGGCTTCAAGATCATCGCGACCAGCGGCACGGCCGAGTTCCTGGCGGCCGAGGGGATCGCGGTTGAGACGGTGAACAAGGTGGCGCAGGGCCGCCCGCACATCGTCGACCGCATCCAGGACGGCGACGTGGCGCTGATCTTCAACACCACCGAGGGCTGGCAGTCGCTGAAGGACTCGATGAGCATCCGCGCCTCGGCGCTGGCGCAGAAGGTGCCCTATTTCACCACGGCGCCGGGCAGCGTCGCGGCGGCGCGGGCGATCGCGGCGATGCGGCAGAACCCGTTCGGCGTGCAGCCAATTCAAGCCTATTTCGCTTCGCGCGGGTGAAATTCGGGAGGCGTGCGGTTCTATCGTTCGCCTCCCACTTGCGGGAGAATCCTGGGGGAGGGGCGGAAGCTGTTCAGCGCTTCTTCCGCGTCGATCTCCCCCCTGACTCCTCCCGCTTGCGGGAGGGGAGCGCAAGCCCATTGGCAGTGAACTAAAGATTGCTTTTACGCTCCCCGCCTTGATGTTTCGGGTGCCGCACCTTACAATTCGCGTTCGCACAATGGATTTCCCCAACCGATGTGAATGTGCGGACGTCGTTTTCGGGCGATGGTCGGTCCCCGGGGGCGTATTGAAGGACTAGGGCGTATGGCGACCGTCGAAAAGATGCCGATGCTGGCCGAAGGCTATCAGAAGCTCAGCGAGGAGCTGAAGCGGTTGAAGGCCGAGCGGCCGTTGATCGTCGACGCGATCGAGGAAGCGCGCGCCCATGGCGACCTTTCCGAAAACGCCGAGTACCATGCCGCCAAGGAACGGCAGGGCCAGGTCGAAGCTTCGATCAACGATATCGAGGACAAGCTGAGCCGCGCCCAGATCATTGATCCGAAGGAGCTGTCGGGCGACAAGGTCGTGTTCGGCGCGACCGTGACGCTGCTCGACGAAGACGACAAACCGGTGAAGTACCAGATTGTCGGTCAGACTGAAGCCGATGCGAGTAAGGGTCGCATCTCGTACAATTCGCCGATCGGCCGAGCGCTGATTGGTCGGAAGGTCGACGAGGAAGTCGAAGTTTCGGTGCCTGCGGGCGACCGTTACTATCTGGTCTCCAAGATCGAGTTCATCTGAGGAATTCGATGCGGTCGCTGAGTGCTACGACGGCGATCGTCGCCATCACCGTCGTGGTGAGCCTGCTAGTCAGCGTCGCCCCCAATACGCTCGAAATCCAGTATCTGGCTGGCTTCCTGCCGGCGCGCCTGACTGGCGGCGTGGCAATGCCCGCGGCCTGGACCGTACCGGCGCTACTGACGCCGCTTTCCTCCACATTAATCCATGCCGGGTTCTTCCACCTGGGCATGAACATGCTGATGTTGGGTTATACCGGCCGGGAAGCGGAGCGGGCGCTTGGCGGCAAGGGACTGATTACCCTGTACCTGATCGGCGCCTATGCCGCGGCCGCTACGCAGTGGCTGGCCGATCCAATGTCGACCGCTCCTATGATTGGTGCCAGCGGAGCGACCTCAGCGGTGGTGGGCGCCTATTCGCTGCTGTTCGGGCGGCAGCGTGCAAAGGCGATCGGGCCTATCCCGGCGCCGGTGGTTCACATTGCTTGGCTGGCCGCGGCATGGATCGGCCTTAACTTGCTGATGGGCTTTGCTTTCGTCCAGGGTGGCGTAGATGTCGCCATCTGGGCGCATATCGGCGGCTTCCTGGTTGGACTTGCGCTGGCGCGGCCGCTGCTGCTGTGGCGCTGGCGGCACGCCTGAGCGCAAGTTTCGCTATACCCCCTCCCGCACGCAGGAGGGGGTGAACCGTTCGGGGCTGGATTAGCCTTTGGTCGCTTCCGCGTCCGGATCCAGCATGCGGTGGAGATGGACCACCACATAACGCATCTCAGCATCGTCGACGGTCCGCTGCGCGGCAGCGCGCCACGCCTTTTCGGCGCTTGCATAGTCGGGGAAGATGCCGACAACATCAAGTTTTGAGGGATCGACGAAATCAAGGGTCGTCGGATCGGCCACGCGGCCGCCGAAAACCAGATGAAGCTTGCTCATTGCGCCTCCTGGGGTGGGGTTGCCGCAGCCCTTACCGGGACTGCGGCCCTTCGCTCAACCCCCTTATAGGCGGATCAACGGCTACTCGTAGCGTCCTTGGCCGCGTCGATTACGGTGCCGAACAGTGCCGAGACGCGCTCCTTGGTGGCATCGCTGTTCGGGATCAGCGATTCTATCTGTTCGCGGCCGCTTTCCTTTGCGGCCTGAACGGCGGCGGCGGCGCCGTCGGCAAGCTTGCGGCCGAGCGGCTCCAGTGCCGCCTTTTCGCGCTCGAACCGCGGCAGCAGCATGCCGATCAGCACGCCCACCGCAACGCCGCCGGCAAGCAGCAGCGCGGGATTTTCGGTAAGGCGCAATCCGGTGTCGGTGTCGGTTTCGGTGTTGATGCTCATGGCGTCATCCTTCTGCGTTGCTGTTTTGCGTAGCCGAACCCTTGGGGAGGCCGGCGGTTTCGTGTTTGCCCTTGCGGAAGATGTCGACGATCCACCCACGGGCGAAGACGAGCCCGATGCCGCTGGTCACCGCCGCTGCCAGCCAGGGGCGGGTGCGAACCGCCTCCGTGCCCTCGCGGGCAATGCTAGTGACGCTCTGCTTGGCGTTTTCCACCGCCTCCTGGGCGAGATTCGCCGGCTTGAGCCGCTGTTGCAGCGTGCCGACGGTGCCCATCAGCTTGTCCCGCGCGGCGCGAGCACGCACCCTAGCCGCGTCGGGGTCGCGGGGTACTGTCATTGTGTCGCTCCCATGGCTTTGCGGAAGCCCCGCGCCGCCGCCCAACCGAGCAGCGTCGCTACGACCAGACTGATGCCCACGACGATCAGCGTCGCCCAGCCGGGGCCGACCTGCGTGGCAAGCGTCAGGATTGCCCCCACGATAAGACCGATCGCCGCCGCGAGCGCCAGCGCGAAGGCAAGGATGGCGGCGATTGCCGCGCCCTTCATCTCGGCCAGTTTTAGCCGGGTGACCGCCTTTAAGTAATCGACCTCGGCACGGGCGTAGTCCTTGGCGTCTTCGGTGAGTTGGCCGATCAGCTCACCGATACCGGCGTCTTCCGTTCGGGGCGCTTCCATGCCCTTTTTTGCTCGTCCTTAGCTCTGGGTGGTGCCGGGGGACGCCGACGGACCAGTGCCGAAGCCGACGGGATCCACGGTGATATCTTCGGCTGTGCCGGCGGTAGCGGTGCTGCCCGTCGTTGTGCCGCCGTTTCCGCCGGTGGTGCCTTCACCGCCGGCCGCCTCGATGCCCGACTTGATGACGCGGGCAAGCACGAAGCCAAGCGCGGCTGCCGTGCCGACCGCGATCGCCGGGCTTTTCTTCACGAAGTCGGTTGCTTCGTTCAGCAGATCGTCGACGTCCCTTGCGCGCAGCGACTCGGCAAACCCGGCGATACCGTCCGCAGCGCTGCGAGCATATTGGCCGTATTGCTCGCCGAGCTTGGCATCAACATCGCTCGCGGCAGTGCGCATCATAGTCACTACCTCGTCGAGCGCGCTGGTGGCCCGTTCCTTGCCGTCGCCTGCAAAGCCGAGGATGCGTTCCCTCGCCTGATCGGCGAACTTGCCGGCTTCGTCCTTGATCGTATCCGATGTGGAGCGCTTCGTCTCCGCACCCTCGGTGCCGCCCGCATCGCTGCCGGTAGCGCCCATATTCCCCGCGAGCGGATCGCCCGCGATGCTGGTCGTTTCGTCTGCCATGATCAAAAACCCTCCATGCCTCGTCGAAACAACAACGGCCCCGTTTGCGAGTTCCATACGGAACCGCTAGAGGCACCGCGCGCCTCATTCCTGACATGTTACGGAGACCATGACGTGACCGCAATCATCGACGTCCACGCCCGCCAGATTCTCGACAGCCGTGGCAACCCCACGGTGGAAGTGGATGTCCTGCTGGACGATGGCAGCTTCGGCCGCGCCGCCGTGCCCTCGGGCGCCTCCACCGGTGCCCACGAGGCGGTGGAAAAGCGCGACGGCGACAAGTCCCGCTGGCTCGGCAAGGGCGTCGAAGGTGCCGTCGATGCGGTGAACGGTGAGATTGCCGAGGCGGTTCTCGGCCTCGACGCCGAAGACCAGGCCGATCTCGACCGCACCATGATCGAACTCGACGGTACCGCCAACAAGGGTCGCCTCGGCGCCAACGCCATCCTCGGCGTCAGCCTCGCCGCCGCCAAGGCCGCGGCCGATGCGCGCGGGCTGCCGCTCTATCGCTATGTCGGCGGCGTCAACGCGCACGTCCTGCCGGTGCCGATGATGAACATCATCAACGGCGGCGAGCATGCCGACAACCCGATCGACTTTCAGGAATTCATGATCGTTCCGGTCGGTGCCGAGAACATCGTCGAGGCGGTGCGCTGCGGTTCGGAAATCTTCCACACGCTGAAGAAGAAGCTGCACGAGAAGGGCCTGGCGACCGGCGTGGGCGACGAGGGCGGTTTCGCCCCCAACATCGCCTCGACCACCGAAGCGCTCGACTTCATCATGACCAGCATCGAAGCCGCCGGGTACAGGCCCGGTGACGACGTGATGCTCGCGCTCGACTGCGCCGCCACCGAATATTTCAAGGACGGCGCCTACAAGATGGTGGGCGAGGGCAAGACCCTCAGCTCGACCGAGAATGCCGAGTTCCTGGCCAAGCTCGCCGCCGACTATCCGATCTTCTCGATCGAGGACGGCATGGCCGAGGACGACTGGGAAGGCTGGAAGACGCTGACCGAGCTGCTCGGCGGCAAGGTCCAGCTGGTCGGCGACGACCTGTTCGTCACCAACCCCGAGCGCCTGCTGCGCGGCATCGAGGGCCGCTATGCCAACTCGCTGCTCGTGAAGGTCAACCAGATCGGCACGCTGACCGAGACGCTGGAGGCCGTCAGCCTTGCCCAGCGCTCGTCCTACACCGCGGTGATGTCGCACCGTTCGGGCGAGACCGAGGACGCGACGATCGCCGATCTCGCGGTCGCCACCAACTGCGGTCAGATCAAGACCGGCAGCCTCGCGCGCTCGGACCGGCTCGCCAAGTACAACCAGCTGATCCGCATCGAGGAAGAGCTGGGCGACGCGGCGGTCTATGCTGGCCGTTCGGTGCTGCGCCGCGCCTGACCCTCAGTAGGAACCGCAATCTTGCTAAGAGCCGATCGATCAGCGAAAAACACGGGCATGAAGCGCGCTTCGCCCATGTCCACGCTGCTGCGCCGCGCGGGGCTTCCCGCCGCGGCGCTGATCGCCATCGGCTTTTTCGGGTATAACGCGGTTCTGGGGCCGAACGGGATCGTCGCCGCGAAGGAAGTGCGGCACGAATTGGAAGCCAAGCAGCGCGAGTATGCGGTGCTCGACAAGAAGCGTGCCGAGCTCAAGAATCGAGTCGATCTGCTCGATCCGAAGCACGGCGCCGATCCCGACATGGTCGACGAGCTTGCTCGCAAGCAGCTCAACGTCGTCCGCCCCGACGAAGTGATCATCCCGCTCGACAAGAAGTGATCGCCGTAGCGGCACCTGTTGCCAGCCACGGCCGAGCACCTTAGGGCGGATGTACGTGGTCCGAACCCGCGCGTTGGTTGCAAGCCTTGCGAAAACGCGCGTATAGGCACCCGCCTTTCCCCTCCCCGGATGAGGAATATCTGATCGTGGCCAAAGCACCGGCACGCAACGCACCGACCCCACCCGCCGTACCGAATCGCGAGCGGCCCAGCGAACCGGAACGGTTCAAGGCGTCGAAGGAACAGCTGCTCGAATTCTACCGGCAGATGCTGCTGATCCGCCGCTTCGAAGAGAAGGCGGGCCAGCTCTACGGCCTCGGCTTCATCGGCGGCTTCTGCCACCTCTATATCGGCCAGGAGGCCGTTGCGGTGGGCCTGCAGTCGGCGCTGGACGGCGAGAAGGACTCGGTGATCACCGGCTATCGCGACCATGGCCACATGCTCGCCTACGGCATCGACCCCAAGGTGATCATGGCCGAGCTGACCGGCCGCGGCGCGGGTATCTCGCGCGGCAAGGGCGGCTCGATGCACATGTTCTCGACCGAGAAGAAGTTCTACGGCGGCCACGGCATCGTCGGCGCGCAGGTCTCGCTCGGCACCGGCCTCGCCTTCGCGCACAAGTATAACGAGGATGGCGGCGTCGCCATGGCCTATTTCGGCGACGGCGCCGCGAACCAGGGCCAGGTGTACGAATCGTTCAACATGGCCGAGCTGTGGAAGCTCCCGATCATCTACGTGATCGAGAACAACCAGTACGCCATGGGCACCAGCGTCAATCGCTCCTCGGCCGAGGACCAGCTGTACAAGCGCGGCGAGAGCTTCCGCATCCCCGGCATCCAGGTGGACGGCATGGACGTGCTCGCCTGCCGCGGTGCGGCGGAAGAGGCGCTCGCCTGGGTGCGCGCCGGCAAGGGCCCGATCATCCTCGAGATGAAGACCTATCGCTATCGCGGCCACTCGATGTCCGATCCGGCCAAGTATCGCAGCCGCGAGGAAGTCCAGTCGGTCCGCGACAAGTCGGACCCGATCGAGGCGGTGAAGCGCGAGCTCGAGACGATGGGCGTGACCGAAGAGCAGCTGAAGCCGCTCGAGGCCGAGATCCGCAAGATCGTGAACGAATCGGCGGACTTCGCCGAACAGACGCCGGAGCCCGATCCGGCCGAACTCTATACCGACGTGCTGGTGGAGACCTACTGAGATGGCGATCGAACTCAAGATGCCGGCGCTCTCGCCGACCATGGAAGAGGGCACGCTCGCCAAGTGGCTCGTCAAGGAAGGCGATGTCGTGAAGTCCGGCGATATCCTCGCCGAGATCGAGACCGACAAGGCGACGATGGAATTCGAAGCCGTCGACGAAGGCACGATCGCCAAGATCCTGGTCGCCGAGGGCACGGATAACGTGAAGGTCGGCACCGTGATCGCGATGATCGCGGGCGAGGGCGAGGATGCATCCTTCGCCGCTGCTGCACCGGCCGCGCCGGAACCCGCGAGCCAGCAGGCCGAGCCGACGCCGGCGCCTGAGAAGGCTCCGGAAACCGGCACCGCCCAGCTGACCGCCGCGGTCGAGAAGACGCGTCCGGCCGATCCGGCCGTGCCCGCCGGCACCGAGATGGTGAAGACCACGGTCCGCGAAGCGCTGCGCGACGCGATGGCCGAGGAAATGCGGACCGATCCGCGCATCTTCGTGATGGGCGAGGAAGTCGCCGAATATCAGGGCGCCTACAAGGTGACCCAGGGCCTGCTCGACGAATTCGGCCCCAAGCGCGTCATCGACACGCCGATCACCGAATACGGCTTTGCCGGCGTCGGCACCGGTGCGGCGATGGGCGGCCTGAAGCCGATCATCGAGTTCATGACGTTCAACTTCGCCATGCAGGCGATCGACCACATCATCAACTCGGCGGCCAAGACCAACTACATGTCCGGCGGCCAGATGCGCTGCCCAATCGTGTTCCGTGGTCCGAACGGCGCGGCCAGCCGCGTCGGCGCGCAGCACAGCCAGAACTATGGCCCGTGGTACGCCAGCGTCCCCGGCCTGATCGTGATCGCGCCCTATGATTCGGCCGACGCCAAGGGCCTGCTCAAGGCGGCGATCCGTTCGGAGGACCCGGTCGTGTTCCTCGAGAACGAGCTGATGTACGGTCGCAGCTTCGACGTGCCCAAGCTCGACGACTATGTCCTGCCGATCGGCAAGGCCCGCATCATGCGCGAGGGCAAGGACGTGACCCTGGTCAGCTACTCGATCGGCGTGGGCGTCTCGCTCGAAGCCGCCGAGAAGCTGGCGGCCGAGGGCATCGATGCCGAGGTGATCGACCTGCGCACGCTGCGTCCGCTGGACAAGCAGACTGTGCTGGAGAGTCTGAAGAAGACCAACCGCATCGTGGTGGTCGAGGAAGGCTGGCCGGTCTGCTCGATCGCGTCGGAAGTCGCCGCTTTCGTGATGGAAGAGGGCTTCGACGACCTCGACGCACCGGTGCTGCGCGTTACCAACGAGGACGTGCCGCTTCCTTATGCCGCGAACCTTGAAAAGCTTGCGCTTGTGACTGCCGACAAGGTGGTCGCGATGGTGAAAAAGGTAACCTATCGCTGATCTTCGCCGCTGAAGCGGAACAGGAAAGGCCCGCCGGACCCAGTGTCCGGCGGGTCTTCTCTTTTGTGCGGACTCTTTCGCGGACCGCCGACTGGTCATACAGGAACGACGTGACCGATCCTATAATCCAAGATCCCGAGCGGGGACTGATCCTCGCCTATGCGCCCATTGAAGCGCGGCCGGCATTGGCGGCGCTGCTGGCGCTGGACGACGCGCTAGCGCAACTACTGCGGACGACGTCACAGCCCGCTGTCGGGCAGCTCCGACTCGCGTGGTGGCGGGAAGCGCTGGCCAAGCTCGATACCGCGCCGCCCCCTGCCGAACCAGTGCTGACCGCGCTCGCGGCGGACGTGCTCCCTCGGGGAGGGACCGGGGCATCGCTGGTGCCGATTGTGCATGGGTGGGAAGTGCTGGTGGAAGAAGAGGCGCTGGACACGCTGGCGCTGACGCGCTTCGCCGTGGGGCGAGGCACGCTGTTCGTCGCTGCCGGCGCCGCATTTGGGGCAGGGGCTGCGGACCCGCTCGCCCAGGCGGGGCAGGGCTGGGCGCTGGCAGACCTTGCCCGCCATCTGGGCGACGGCGCGGAGGCGGAGGCGGCGCGGCGCGAGGCACGACCGCTGCTGGATGCGGCACTCGGTACGCGCTGGGGCCGCAAGGCACGCGCGCTGGGGGCGCTGGCTCATCGTGCGCGGCTAGACCTAGCCGTGCCGCTGGACCAGCCGGTGCCCATTGGCGCGCCTGGGCGCGTGGCGCGGCTGCTCTGGCACCGGCTGAGCGGACGATAACGCTTGGCGCCGCGCGTCGTGGCGCTTAGTCTTGTCTATGTCTCGGGGGAGGCTGCAGATGTGGCGATACGGTGTGGGCGCGGTGGCGGCGTTGCTGCTGGCGCTCGGTGGCTTTCTGATCTTTCAAGGCGCGCCGCAGGGCGGCTCCAAGCTTGCTTCCGCGCCGTTTCCGCTCGGCAATGCAAGCGCGGCGGAGTCCGACTTGCCCGATGCCGCGCCGGAAGCTGACGCCAAGACCCGCGAACAGAAGCGTTTTGATCGCTATGACAAGGATCGGGACGATGCGATCAATCGCGACGAGTATTTTGCTGCGCGTCGCAAGGCTTTTGCAAAGTTAGACGCTAATGGCGACGGACGGCTGAGCTTCGAAGAATGGGCGGTCAAGGCAATCGACCGTTTCACCGGGGCTGATGCAGACAGGTCCGGGGTGCTCTCCCGCGCGGAATTTTCTACCACCGCACCGAAGCGCCGGCCAGTTGCACGCTGCGCTTGTGAGAAGGCCACCCCTTCCGCCGATGCGGCCGCCAAGGCCAGCGAAGACGAGGACAAATAGCACCTTGCGTCAGGCCGCCAGCCAGTCCTTCAGCGCCGCCCGCGCACGATCTGTGTACATGCGCTTGCGATCAGCCTTCTTGGTCCGCCCCTCGATCGGCGGGAATAGCCCGAAATTGACGTTCATCGGCTGATAGGTATCTACCTCCGCCTCGCCCGTGATGTGCGCGAGCAGGGCGCCCAGCGCCGTTTCGCGCGGAGGAGGGGCCAGCATTTGGCCGGCGATCTCCGCCGCGGCAAAGCGCCCGGCAAGCATCCCGATCGCGGAACTTTCCACATAGCCTTCGCAGCCGGTGATCTGCCCGGCGAAACGGATGTGGGGCGCGCTCTTCAGCCGCAGCGTGCTGTCGAGCAACTCGGGCGAGCGCAGGAAGGTATTGCGGTGCAGCCCGCCGAGCCGCGCGAACTCGGCTTTCTCCAGCCCCGGGATGGTGCGGAACAGCCGCACCTGCTCGGCATATTTCAGCTTTGTTTGGAAGCCGACCATGTTCCACAGCGTGCCGCTGGCATTGTCCTGCCGGAGCTGAACCACCGCATAGGGCCAGCGGCCGGTGCGCGGATCGTCGAGGCCGACGCCCTTCATCGGCCCGTATCGCAACGTGTCCACCCCGCGCTCCGCCATCACCTCGATCGGCATGCAGCCTTCGAAATAGGGGACGTTCTCCCACTCGCGAAACTCGGTCTTCTCGCCCGCCATCAGCCCGGCGTGGAATTCGAGATACTGTTCCTTGGACATCGGGCAGTTGATGTAATCCTTGCCCGATCCCTTGTTCCACCGGCTCTGGAACCAGGCGGTCTCCATGTCGATCGATTCGCGGTGGACGATCGGCGCGATGGCATCGAAGAAGGCGAGGCTGTCCTTGCCGGTCGCGCGGCCGATGCTCTCGGCCAGCAACGGAGCGGTGAGCGGCCCGGTGGCGACGATCGTGCGGCCCTCGGCGGGCAGCGTGTCGACGCGCTCGCGGACGATGGTGACGTTGGGGTGCTGCTCCAGCGCGGCGGTCACGCCATCGGCAAAGCCGTCGCGGTCCACCGCCAACGCCGAGCCGGCAGGCACCTTGTGAATGTCGCCCTGTGTCAGGATCAGCGAGCCGAGCGCGCGCATCTCCTGGTGGAGCAGCCCGACCGCGTTGCTGTCGGCATCGTCCGAGCGGAAGCTGTTCGAGCAGACCAGCTCGGCCAGTCGATCGCTCTGGTGCGCCGGCGTCATCTCGCCCGAGCCCCGCATTTCCGACAGGCGGACCTTGTGACCGGCCTGGGCCAGCTGCCAAGCGGCTTCCGATCCGGCGAGACCGCCGCCGATGATATGAATGTCGTGGCCGGGCATGGACGTGCTTCTACTCTTCTATGGGAAGCCGCGGCCATAGCTGGGCTGAATGATCGTGCAACCCCCGAGACGCCGCGTGTTCACCCTTGTTGCCATTCAGCTTTGAAGCGAATGGTGCAGCCGAATCTTTCAATCGCGAAAAGCAGGGTGTGTTCTCGCATGTTGCGCTAGAGAAGAGGCGATGAAGATTTTCACCATCGGCTATGAGGCCACCACCATGGCCGAGTTCCTCGCCGCGTTGCAGGCGGCCGGGGTGCAGCGGGTGATCGACGTACGCGCGTTGCCGCTGTCGCGCCGCCCCGGTTTCTCCAAGTCGAGCCTGGCGGCCAGCCTCGCCGAGGCGGGGATCGACTATGTGCATCTCAAGCAGCTCGGCACGCCCAAGCGCGGGCGCGATGCGGCGAAGAAGGGGGATGTGGAGACACTGCGCTACGTCTATGACCTCCAGCTCGGCTTACCCGAAGCGCAGGCCCAGGCCGCGCAGATGCGGACGCTCGCCGCCGACAAGCCGAGCGCGCTACTCTGCTACGAGCGCGATCCATGTCATTGCCACCGCACATTGCTTCTGGAGGCAGAGGGAAACGGGGCGGAGGTGATCGACCTTTACGCCTGAGACCGAAAAAGGCCGGGGCAGCCGACGCATCGGCTGCCCCGTAGTTCGGGGAGAGTCGACGCGAAGGGGGAACTGGTCGCGCCGACGGCCTGGCTTTGCATCGCGGATGTTGCAGAAGAGTGTCCGTCTGATGCAATTCAACCGGAAAGAGGCCCGCCGGACGTTACATCCCGAGAAGAATTCTCGAAAATTGTCGCCCCGTGCAGGACGGTGTTTACGCAACGGCAACCCACTTGAGTGCAGAGCATCGCATCACGCACTTCATTGGAGCGCAAGATGGGCATTGCAGCGCGACTCTATCAGGACGGCCGTTGGACCGACCGCCACCCGGTGGAAATCGAAGCGACCCTGCGCGACTCCGCATGGTCGCCGCTGGACGTGGTGATCGAGGATGTGTCGCCGGGGGGCTTTCGAGTCGTGGCGGGTGCCGACCTAGCGATCGGCGACAAGATCGCATTGGGCGTGGCCGGCCTCGGCACTCGCGAGGCGCGAGTTGTGTGGGGCGACCAAGGCATCTATGGCTGCGAATTCCTGATCCCGCTGAGCAGCGAAGATCTGCGCACGGCGGTTTCCGCGCCGGCCGCCAGCCCGATTGCCTTCCCCAAGACGCCGCTGCCCACGCCCCGTTCGACTATGTCGGAGGAGAGTGCGGAGAGCGCACTGAAGGACGACCGGCTGCCGATTCGCACGCGCGTGGCTGCCATCATCGTCAGCGCATTTCTGGCATGGGTATTCGTGTTCGCTATCGGCTGGGGTGTCGTCGCGCTCGTGCGGGCGCTGCTCGGATAAGCAGCGCCCACTGGTTGATTTTATGCTGCAGCTTTGCGGCGTTCGGCCATTTCTTCGTTAAGCATTTCGGCAAGCAGGAAGGCTAGTTCCAGGCTTTGACCGGCGTTCAAGCGCGGGTCGCAATGCGTGTGGTAGCGATCGGCCAGACCCTGCTCGGTAATCGCGATCGCGCCGCCGGTGCACTCGGTGACGTTCTGCCCGGTCATCTCGGCATGGATGCCGCCGGCGAAGGTGCCTTCGGCGCGGTGGACGGCGAAGAAGCCGCGCACCTCGGCGAGGATCCGGTCGAACGGCCGCGTCTTGTAGCCGTTCGCCGCCTTGACGACGTTGCCGTGCATCGGATCGCAGCTCCACACCACCGGATGGCCCTCGCGCTTCACCGCGCGGACCAGCTTAGGCAGGCCCGCCTCGATCTTGTCATGCCCATAGCGGGTGATCAGCGTCATCCGCCCCGGCACCCGGCCGGGGTTGAGCGTGTCGAGCAGCCGCAGAAGTGCGTCAGGCTCGAGGCTCGGCCCGCACTTCATGCCGATCGGGTTGCCAATGCCGCGCAGGAACTCGACATGCGCCGAGCCCTCGAAGCGGGTGCGGTCGCCGATCCACAGGAAGTGCGCCGAGGTATCGTACCAGTCGCCGGTCAGGCTGTCCTGCCGGGTCAGCGCCTGTTCATAGGGTAAGAGCAGCGCCTCGTGGCTGGTGTAGAAATCGGTGCCCTTGAGCTGCGGCACGGTATCCGGGTTGATCCCGCACGCTTCCATGAAGTCGAGCGCTTCACCGATCCGGTCCGCGACATCGGCGAACTTGGCCGACCAGGGGCTCTTGCCCATGAAGTCGAGCGTCCACTTGTGGACCTGATGCAAATTGGCATAGCCGCCATTCGCAAAGGCGCGGAGCAGGTTGAGCGTCGCGGCCGACTGGCTGTAGCCCTGCACCATCCGCTGCGGATCGGGGATCCGCGCTTCCGGCGTGAAGGCGATGTCGTTGACATTGTCGCCGCGGTAGCTGGGCAGCTCGACGCCGTCGATCACCTCGGTATCGGCCGAGCGCGGCTTGGCGAACTGGCCGGCCATGCGGCCGAGCTTCACCGTAGGCAGCTTCGAGGCGAAGGTGAGCACCACCGCCATCTGCAGGATCACGCGGAAGGTGTCGCGGATATTGTTGGGGTGGAACTCGGCGAAGCTCTCGGCGCAGTCACCGCCTTGTAGCAGAAACGCCTCACCGCGCGCGACCTTGGCGAGTGCGCCCGTAAGCTCGCGCGCCTCGCCGGCGAAGACCAGCGGCGGGTAGCTGCTCAGCTGCCGGGTGGCGGCGTCGAGCGCGCCCTTGTCCGGATATTGCGGCATCTGGCGCGCTTCGGCGCGCGTCCAGCTATCGGGGGTCCAGCTTGCCATTGCACTCTCCACGTCGCGGACGGCGACGTGCCAGTCCGCATGCTCGGCGATTCCCATCGCCGCTATCTGATTCATCACCTTGGTGTTGGCGCGTTTGCCGTCGGTCTCCCAGCCTTGCACGGTCGAGCCTGGCGTATCGAACCAGGCACCGAAGGCGGCGCGGGTGAGGGTGCGTTCCTCGCGAAACTGGCGGATCTTGGAACCGGCTAACGTCGTCATACCGGCCGCTTACCCGGCTGGGGTAAACATGTGCAAGCTTTTTCTTACCCCGACGGGGTAAAGGCGAGCGGATCGATTGCACGCGGGCGCGGCCGGGTGTAGCCGCGCGGCGATGCACGCATTCGAAGCACAGGCGCGCGACCTTGCCGATCTCGCTGCGCGCGGACGCGGCCGCCGGCTGATCGCCCGCGAGGGCGCGGACTTCGCGTCCAACGATTATCTCGGCCTATCCGACTCGCCGGCCCTGCGCGAAGCGGTGGCGGCGGCGCTGGCGCGCGGCGTACCGATCGGCTCGGGCGGCTCGCGGCTTCTGCGCGGCAACCATCCCGAGCACGAAGCGCTGGAGGCCGAAGCAGCAGCGTTCTTCGGCCGCGAGTCGGCTCTGTATTTCTCCAGCGGCTATGCGGCCAACGCAGCGCTGCTCGCGACCTTGCCCCAGCGCGGCGACCTCGTGCTGTTCGACGAACTCGTCCACGCGAGCGCCCATGAGGGCATGCGTCTTGGGCGCGCGGAAACCCGACAGGCTCCGCATAACGACGTTGCCGCGTTCGCGGAGGCGATCGCCGGCTGGCGTCGCGAGGGCGGGGCGGGACGCGTGTGGATCGCGGTCGAGAGCCTCTACAGCATGGACGGCGATGTCGCGCCGCTCGCCGCGCTGTCGGCGCTGGCCGAGGCAGAAGGTGCCATTCTGCTCGTCGACGAGGCGCACGCGACCGGGGTCTACGGCCCGCAGGGGCAGGGGCTGGCTTATGGCCTGCCGACCGCCAACCTGATCACGCTGCACACCTGCGGCAAGGCGCTGGGCTGCGAAGGCGCGCTGGTCACCGGCCCGACGATCGTCCGCGACTTCCTCGTCAACCGCGGCCGGCCGTTCATCTTCTCCACCGCGCCGTCGCCGTTGATGGCCGCCGCCGTGCGCGCGGCGCTGCGCATCGTGGCAAAGGGGGACAACCTCCGGTCCGCGCTGGCCGAGCGGGTCGCCGCCGCCCGCGCCGCGCTTGCGCCGCTCGGCGTACCGGCGGGTGATACCCAGATCCTGCCGCTGATCCTCGGCGATGATGTGCGGACCATGGCGATCGCTGGCGCGCTGCAGGACAGCGGCTTCGACGTCCGCGGCATCCGCCCCCCGACCGTTTCCGCAGGCACCTCGCGCCTGCGCATCTCGATCACCAACAATGTGTCGCATGGCCAGATCGCCGCGCTCGCGGAGCGGCTGGCGACGCTTCTCCCCGCAACCGAGCCCGTCGCAGCATGACCCAGACCTTCATCGTCACCGGTACGGATACCGGCATCGGCAAGACCGTGTTCGCCGCAGCTCTCGCCGGTGCGCTGCGCGCGCGCTACTGGAAACCCGTTCAGGCCGGGCTCGACGACGGCAGCGACAGCGAACGTACCGCAGCGCTCTCGGGCCTGCCGATCGGGCACATCCTCCCGGAAGCCTATCGTCTGGTCACGCCCTGCTCGCCGCACTTCGCGGCCGAAATCGACGGTGTCACCATCGACCTCGATCGCCTCGCGCTGCCCGCGGTCGACGGGCCGCTGGTGGTGGAAGGCGCAGGCGGTGCGCTGGTGCCGGTGACGCGCGAGATCCTCTACGCCGACGTCTTTGCGCGCTGGGCCAAGCCGGTGGTGCTGGTCGCGCGCACCGCGCTCGGCACGATCAACCACAGCCTGCTCTCGATCGAGGCGCTGAGGTCGCGCGGCGTGCCGATCCACGGCATCGCGTTCGTCGGCGATCCGGTCGAGGACAGCGAGGCGACCATCGCCGCGATTGGCAAGGTCAAGCGTCTCGGCCGCCTGCCGATGCTGTCCGAGCTCACCCCCGCGGCGCTCGCCCAAGCCTTCGCCGGCGCCTTCGACCTTGCGGATTTCGCCTGATGTCGTCGGTTTGGCACCCCTTCACCCAGCATGGCTTGGGCGAGCCGATCCCGATGGTCAGCCATGCCCGGGATGCCGTGATCCACACCGCTGACGGCCGCAGCTTCATCGATGCGATCTCGTCCTGGTGGGTGACGACCCACGGCCATTGCAATCCGCGCATCATGGCGGCGATCGCCGAGCAGGCCGGCAAGCTCGACCAGATCATCTTCGCCGGCTGGACGCACGAGCCCGCCGAGACGCTCGCCGCCGGGCTGCGCGAGATCCTGCCGGACGCGCTCGAACATGTCTTCTTCAGCGACAGCGGCTCGACCGCGGTGGAAGTCGCGCTCAAGATGGCGCTCGGCTATTGGCATAATCGCGGGGAGGATCGCAGCCGTATCCTCGTGCTCGAGCACAGCTATCACGGCGATACGATCGGCGGCATGTCGGTCGGCGCCCGTGGCGTGTTCAACCGCCCGTATCAGCCGCTGCTGTTCGATGTCGGTACCATCCCGTTCCCAAGCGCTGGCGCCGAACAGGCGACGCTCGACGCGCTGGAAGCGGAGTGCCGCGCGGGTGCGGCGGCGTTCATCGTTGAGCCGCTGGTGCTGGGGGCAGGGGGGATGCTCTTTTACACCCCGGCGCTGCTCGCCGAAGTGCGCGCGATCTGCGCACGCCACGACGTTCTCTTCATCGCCGACGAGGTGATGACCGGATGGGGGCGCACCGGCACGCTCACCGCCTGCGAGCAGGCAGCCGTGGTGCCGGATATTCTTTGCCTTTCGAAGGGAATTACCGGCGGCGCGATCCCGCTGGCGGTGACACTCGCGACTGCGCCGATCTTCGAGGCGCACTGGGCCGAGGATCGCGCGCGGATGTTCTTCCATTCCTCCAGCTATACCGCGAATCCGATCGCGTGCGCGGCCGCTGTCGCCAATCTGGCGATCTGGCGCGACGAGCCGGTGCTTGAGCGGGTGATGCAGTTGGGCGAATGGCAGCAGTCCGCGCTGGAGCGGCTTGGCGATATGCCCGGCCTAATCGGCCACCGGCGGATGGGCACGATTGCCGCAGTGGAGATCGAGCAGCCGGAAAACGGCTACCTTTCCGCCATCGCGCCCCGCCTGATGGCGTTCGCCCGCGATCGCGGCGTGTTGCTGCGCCCGCTCGGCAACACCGTCTATGTGATGCCGCCCTACAGCATCACACGCGCGCAGCTGGACCAGGTGTGGGGCCTGGTCCCCGCATTTCTCGCCGCCGCCGGCTAAGCTTCGAGCGGCAGAGCGAGGTCCGCAAAGCTCTCAGCAAGCGCATGCGCAGTGGGGAGCAGGCCTCGAGCGTCGCGCACTCCGATCACGTCTGCCAGCAACAGCGCCGCGGCGGCCGGGTTGGTGCGGACCTTCGCCAGCGCGGCGATCAGGCAGGCCTCGGACGTCGTCATGCGCGGGCAGCACCAGGGGCCGATCTGCACCGGTCCGGCAGCCATGGCCGACATTTCCTGCATCAGAGTCCGCAGCAGCAGCAAGGGACGGCGAAACGCTTTGCCGAAGGCGACCACAAATGCGTGGGCAGTGCTGGCATCGTTCAGGCCGTTGGCGCCCGTCTGCCGGATGCCGAACAGCAGCAGCCGCACGCCGGGATCGTCGGGCTGGAGCGTCGGAAGGGCAGTTACGAGGGTCTGGACGTTCGGCGACATGCGATTCTCCCGCTGAGCACGGGAGGGATCATGCCGTTCTGTTATTAATAGTCAATCGCAATAAGCTGCGAATGCGATCAGTCGGGCAATTCTGCGTTCGCCTGCAGCACAGTGCCGGCGAGATACAGTGAGCCAAGAATCAGGATCGTGCCTGGGTGCGCGGAGTCGAGGTGGCTGGCCAGCGCGTGCAACGCTGATGGCACATCCGTCGCCGTCTGCGCCCTTTGCACGCCCATTTTGCCCAGCAACGCGACGAGATCTTCCGGGGCATGATGGGCGTGGCCCGGGATCGGCACCGCGGTAACGCTGGCGAGGTGGGCAACGAGCGGCGCGATCAGCCCTTCGGGATCTTTGTTTGCAAGCATGCCCAGGATGAGGTGAGAGCGCGCACCTGCGGCAACATTGGCCACGGTTTCGGCGATGGCTTCTCCGGCGGCGGCATTGTGGCCGCCGTCGAGCCACACCGCCGTTCCGGCTGGAAGCAGCGCCGTCAGCGGGCCGTGGCCGAGCCGCTGCATCCTTGCCGGCCAGCGCGCACCCGTCGCTGCGGCGGCGAAGGCGGTATCGGATACGACGAGGGTGTCCTGATGCCGCAGCATCGCAATCGCGAGCGCGAGGTTGCCGGGCTGGTGCGGTCCGGACAGTGTCGGCAGCGGGGTTTCCAGCGTGCCTTTCGCGTCGCGATAGGTGAGGCGATCGCCTTTCACGGCGTAGTCCCATGCCCCGCCCTGGGCGAGCACCGGCACCCCGGCTGCCGCCACCACCACGGCAATTTTCGGATCGTAGCGCATCGTCACCAGCGGCACGCCGGGCTTGGCGATGCCGGCCTTTTCGCGGGCGATCTGCGGCAGCGTGTCGCCGAGGAACGCCTGATGATCGATACCGAGCTGGGCTATCCCGGTGGCGATTGGCGCGGGGATGACGTTGGTGGCGTCCAGCCGCCCGCCCAGGCCGACTTCGATCACGCAGGCATCGGCGGGGGTACGGGCGAAGGCGAGGAAGGCGGCGGCCGTGGTGACTTCGAAGAAGCTCGCGCCGATGTCTCCACCGGCGTCCAGCACGTCGGCGAGCAGTGGCGCGAGCGTGGCGTCGTCGATCAGCGTGCCAGCGAGGCGGATCCGCTCGTTGAAGCGGACGAGGTGCGGGCTAGAATAGACATGGACGCGCAGGCCCGCGGCTTCGAGCGCTGCACGGAGGAAGGCGCAGGTGGAGCCCTTGCCGTTGGTGCCAGCGACGTGAAGCACCGGCGGCAAGCGGAGGTGCGGGTTGCCGACGCGCTCTAGGAGGCGGGTGATCCGATCCAAACCGAGGATGTCGGCGCCGGGGGAGAGCAGGGTCAGCCGGTCGATCTGGGCTTGCACTGCGGGATCGGTGGAGCGAGCGAAATCAGGCACCGTTCCCCTCCCGTAAGCGGGAGGGGAGCGCAAACTGGCTGCACATCCCCTGACGCATTACGCCGCCGCGCGCGCCTCGCACAGGAGGCCGATCAGCTGGCCCAGCGTGTCGCGCAGGTCGCGGCGGTGTGTCACCATATCGACCAGGCCATGGTCGCGATAATATTCGCTGGTCTGGAAATCGTCAGGCAGCTTCTCGCGGATCGTGTTCTCGATCACGCGGCGGCCGGTGAAGGCAAGCGTCGCGCCCGGCTCGGCGATCTGGACGTCGCCCAGCATCGCATAGGCCGCCATCACGCCGCCCGAGGTCGGATCGGTCAGCACGACGACATAGGGCAGGCCTGCATCGTGCAGCATCTCGATCGCCACGGTGGTGCGCGGCATCTGCATCAGGCTGAGAATGCCTTCCTGCATGCGCGCGCCGCCCGAGGCAGTAAACACGATATAGGGCGCACGCGCGGCGATCGCGGTCTCGACGCCGGCGATGAACGCCTCGCCGACCGCCTGGCCCATCGATCCGCCCATGAAGGCGAAGTCCTGCACGCCGATCACCGCCTTGTGGCCATTGATCGTGCCGCTGGCATTCTGGAACGCGTCCTGCTCACCCGTAGTCGCCCGCGCCGCCTTGATGCGGGCCGTATAGGGCTTCGAGTCGCGGAACTTCAGGGGATCTTCGGCCACCTTCGGATTGGGCAGCAGCTTGAAGCTGCCCTTGTCGAACAGATGCTCAAAGCGCTTGGCGGCACCGATCCGGTCATGATGATCGCAGTGCGGACAAACGTTCAGATTGTCCTCGAATTCCTTCATGAAGACCATCTGTCCGCATCCCTTGCACTTGTGCCAGAGATTGTCGGGGCTCTCCTCGCCACGGGTGGTGACATAGGCGAGCGCGTTACGGACGCGCGAAATCCAGCTCATGCGACTTCCTTGCGTGCGGCGACCAGCGCCGTCTTCAACGTATCGATATAGGCACGGACGGGCTCCGCCGCATCCGCGCCGTGACGGCCGACCAGCTCGACGATCGCGCTGCCCACGACGACGCCGTCGGCAACGCGGCCGATGGCGGCCGCCTGCTCGGGGGTGCGGACGCCGAAGCCCACCGCGATCGGCAGGTCGGTGGCGGCATTGAGGCGGGCGACCGCCGCTTCGATCGAGGCCGTGGCGGCCTGCTGCAGCCCCGTGATCCCGGCGACCGAGACATAGTAGAGGAACCCCGAGGCCCCCTCCAGCACCGCCGGCAGGCGGGCGGCATCGGTGGTCGGGGTAGCGAGGCGGACATTGCCGAGGCCGGCGGCGCGCAGCGCTTCGCCGAGGCTGTCATCTTCCTCGGCGGGAATGTCGACGCAGATCACGCCGTCGGCACCGGCATCGCGCGCGGCGCTGGCAAACCATTGCGGTCCGCGACGCGTCATCGGGTTGGCATAGCCCATCAGGACCAGCGGCACGTCCGGATGGCGTGCGCGGAATGCGGTGGCGATCGCGAGCACGTCCGCCGTGGTAGTGCCGGCGGCGAGGCTGCGCAGGTTCGCTGCCTGGATCGCCGGGCCGTCGGCCATCGGATCGGTGAACGGCATGCCGAGCTCGATCACGTCGGCCCCGCCCGCGACCAGCGCGTCGAGGATCGCGGCGGTGGCACCCGGCGTCGGATCGCCGGCGGTGACGAAGGTCACCAGCGCGGCGCGGCCCTGATCGGCGGCGCGGGCAAAGGCGTTGGCGAGCCGGGTCACATCTGCACTCCCAGCGCGTCGGCGACGGTGAAGATGTCCTTGTCGCCGCGACCGCAAAGGTTGGCGAGGATCACCTTGTCGCGCGGCATGGTGCGGGCGACCTTGGCCACTGCGGCGATGGCATGGCTCGGCTCGAGCGCGGGGATGATGCCCTCGGTGCGGCAGAGCAGCTGGAAGGCGTCGAGCGCCTCGGTGTCGGTCACCGCCGTGTATTCCACGCGGCCGATGTCGCGCAGCCAGGCGTGCTCGGGCCCGATGCCCGGATAGTCGAGGCCTGCCGAGATCGAGTGCGCCTCGGTGATCTGGCCGTCCTCGTCCTGCAGCAGATAGGTGCGATTGCCATGCAGGATGCCGGGCGCGCCGCCGGCGAGGCTGGCGGCATGGCGCTTGTCGAGCCCTTCGCCCGCCGCCTCGACGCCGAGCATCTGGACCTCGGCATCGTCGAGGAACGGGTGGAACAGCCCGATCGCGTTGGATCCGCCGCCGATCGCGGCCACGAGCAGATCGGGCAGCTTGCCGGTGCGCTTGAGCATCTGTTCGCGCGCCTCGCGGCCGATCACCGACTGGAAGTCGCGGACCAGCTCGGGATAGGGGTGCGGGCCGGCGGCGGTGCCGATGATGTAGAAGGTGTCCTCCACATTGGCGACCCAATCGCGCAGGCCTTCGTTCATCGCGTCCTTGAGCGTCGCGGCGCCCGAGGTGACCGGCACCACTTCGGCGCCGAGCAGCTTCATGCGGAACACGTTGGGCTGCTGCCGCGCCACGTCGGTCGCACCCATGTAGATCACGCAAGGGAGCCCGAAGCGCGCGCAGACGGTGGCGGTCGCCACGCCGTGCTGGCCGGCGCCGGTCTCGGCGATGATCCGCGTCTTGCCCATTCGCCTAGCGAGCAGGATCTGGCCGATGCAATTGTTGATCTTGTGCGCACCGGTATGGTTGAGCTCGTCGCGCTTGAACCAGACCTCCGCGCCGAGCCCATCGGGCGCGTTCTCGCGCAGCGCCTCGGTCAGCCGCTCGGCATAATAGAGCGGGCTGGGGCGGCCGACATAATGTTCGAGCAGGTCGTCGAACTCGGCCTGGAAGGCGGGATCGGCCTTGGCGGCGGTGTATTCGCGCTCCAGGTCGAGAACCAGCGGCATCAGCGTCTCGGCGACGAAGCGTCCGCCGAACTGGCCGAAATGCCCGCGGTCGTCGGGCTGGGCGCGGAAGGAGTTGGGTGCGGTCATGATCGGGCCACGGCTTTAAGGAATGCGGCGATCTTGTCCACATCCTTGATGCCCGGCGCGGCCTCGATGCCCGAAGAGACATCCACCAGGCGGGCACCGGTGACGCGGATCGCCTCGCTGACATTGCCCGCGTCGAGCCCGCCGGAAAGGATCCAGGGCAGGGGATGGGCGAAGCCGTCGAGCAGGGTCCAGTCGAAGCGCAGGCCGGTGCCGCCGGGGACCTTCGCCCCTTCCGGCGCCTTGGCGTCGTAGAGCAGCCGGTCGGCGGCGCCCCGAAAGCCGGCGGCGGGGACGAGATCGGCGCGGGTCTTCACCGCGAGCGCGGCCCAGGTTTCGAGGCGGGTGCGGGCCTTCACGGCGGCGGTGCGCTCGGGCGTCACCTTGTGGAGCTGGATCACGTCCAGCCATCCGGCGGCAATCGCGGTGTCGAGCAGCGCGTCGTCGGGATCGACGAACACGCCTACGCGCGCGACATGCCCAGGCACCCGCGCGGCGAGTCCCTGCGCCTTGTCGAAGCTCAGGTGGCGCGGGCTGGGCGGGAAGAAAACGAGGCCGATATGGCTCGCCCCGCCGGCCACGGCGGCGTCGAGCGTCTCGGGCGTGGACAGGCCACAGATTTTCGCGGTTGCGGGCATCGCTGCCCTGTAGGCGCTAGACCAGCTTCTTGGCCAGCACCGTCATGAACAGCGGCGGATCGAGCGGGATCGGGAAGTCGCAGCGCGCGCCGGTTTCGGTATAGCCGCGGCGCACATAGTAATCGATCAGCTTGCGGCGTTGCTCGATCACCGTCATCTCCATCCGCGTGCAGCCAAAGACGGTGCGGGCATGCGCCTCGGCGGCGGCGATCAGCTGGCGGCCGAGCCCCGCGGCCTGGCGCAGCGGATCGATGCAGAGCAGGCCCAGATAGGCGGTGCCGCCCCCCCGGTTCGCGACGTTGACGCAGCCGATCGCGGTGTTGCCGTCCCAGGCGCTGAGCAGCACCTGCGCCGGATCGTTGACGATGGCGGTGAGCGTTTGGAGATTGGTGCGCGGACCCTCGATCAGATCGGCCTCGTGCGTCCAGCCTTGGCGCGCGGTTTCGCCGCGATAGGCGCGTTCGATCATTGGGTGGATCGCCGGCAGGTCGGCAGTGGTGGCGGGGCGGATGATAGGAGCCATGGTTATGCTTGGACGGTTACTCTCACCCTTCCGGCGCTCGGCGCCTCCCGCGCCGGAGGCAGTGGGGAGGGCGAGGGGGGCCTTGCGGCGAGTTACAAGGTCGCCGCGATCGCTCGCGCGGCCGCGTCCGGATCCTCGGCCTGGGTGATCGGACGGCCGATCACCAGAATCGAGGCACCGGCATCCACCGCGCTGCGCGGCGTCACCACCCGCTTCTGATCGCCGACATGCGCATCGGCAGGGCGCACGCCGGGGACGACGAAGAAGCCGTCCTTCCACGCCGCATGCGCCGCCTTCACCTCTTCGCCCGAGCAGACGATGCCGTCGACCCCCGCCGAGCGGGCGAGCTCGGCCAGCCGCATCACCTGCTCGTGCGGATCGGGCCTGAGGCCGATCGACGTCATGTCGTTGCCGTCGAGGCTGGTGAGCATCGTCACCGCGACGACCTTGGTGCCCTCGGGCGCGGCGGCCTTGGCATCCTCCAGCATCGCCCGGCCGCCGGCGGCGTGAACGGTGAGGATCGCGGGGTTCAGCGGCCGCAGCGCCTGGATGGCCTTGGCAACGGTGTTGGGGATGTCGTGGAATTTGAGGTCGAGGAAGATCGGCACGCCGATCTCGGCCATTTCGTGCACGCCGTGGCCGCCGTTCGCCATGAAGAATTCAAGGCCCAGCTTGATACCGCCGACATGGTGGCGAACCTTCTGGGCGAGCGACTTCGCCTTATCCAGCTCCGGCGTGTCGAGCGCGACATAGATACGGCCGCTCATGCACGCGGCTCCTCAAGCGCCGCGGTGGGGGCGACCGGCTCGAAACGGGGTGCGGGCGCGGCGGGGACAGCGCGGAGATCAGCAATAGCGCGTTCCAGCCCGGCGAAGCGCTGGCGCATCCGCCACCGGAGCGCCTGATAGGCCACCAGCATCGGCAGGAAGCCGGCTAGGAACACGACGATCAGCAGCAGCGGCAGACTGATATCGGCGACCAGTCCGCCCCAGAGCTGGATGCTCACGCGCTGCTCGCCATTGTAGATCACGAACCCGGCGATCACGCCGCCGAGCAGGAGCCACAATAGCACCTTCAGAAACCGCATTCCGCTCCCTTCCAAGCAAACCTTGCCATCCTTCTAGGCCCGAGGAAGGCTGCTTGCCAAGGCTCAGCCGATTTCGCTGCGCAGCTCCGCGATCAGGGCAGGAATGGCCGTGAGACGCGGCGCCTCTTCGTCCAGGATCGCGTGAAAGGCCCGGCGCTTCACTTCGGCGATGCGATCGGCGGGTAGTTGAGCATCTTCGTCGAGAGTCGACAAGACGATGTCGATCAGCCGATCGGCACCGTTGAGCCGGCCCCAGAGATAATCGTTCTCGCGGTAGGCGCGGCTGAAAAAGGCGCCGAAATTGTTGAACTGATTGCCTTTTAGCATCGCCGCCACGCCGCCGGTCCGGATTGCCTTGGCATCCTCGGGCGAGATCCGGTCGACGCGGATCGGATCGAATTCGTCCACGCCTTCGCCTTGCAGTAGGGGCAGCGTGGCGATGTCGAAGAAGGGGAAGCCGAGATAGGCGAGCAGCATCGGCCGCCGCAGATCCTTCGACAGTGCGCTGAACCCGGTGGAAAGGATCGCATCGGTCTGCGCGTCGAGCGTGCGGAGCTGCATGTGCGCCGCCAGGGCATCGAGCGTCGGCCCGGCATGATTCTCCGCATCCACCAGCGTTTCGCGCAGATCGACAAAGGTATCGGCGCGCTTCAGCTCAAGATAGGCGGCGAGCGCACCATAGATCGCATCGCGCATCGGCCGCATCACCCCGCGCGGCGCCGACTGCTCCAGTTCGGCGAGGCGCCGGGCGAGAAGGCGCAGCCGGCGGATGCGGAAACCTAGGTCGTGACCACGAAGGAAATCCAGCGCCTCGGGGGAAGCGCCGCCCGGCAGCGATGCGCCGAACCGATCGGCGCCTCGCGCGCGCACCGTTTCGCGCAGCTGCCGGCAAAGCATGCGAAGCCGCTGGCCGTCCTGCTGGCCCAGCACCGCCTGCACCAGTCGCGCAGTGCGATCGATCGCGCCGTCCACTTTCAGCAACGCATAGGCGGTGTGGCCATAGCCCGCCTTTGCGGCGGCCTGGAGCTGCGCGCGTTTGCGCCACGCGGCCAGTCGCTTGGGCGTCGGGTAATCCAGCCACAGCGTATAGCCGAACAGCAAGTCGACCTGCGCTTCAACCTCTGCGCGGATCTCCGTCACGATGGCAAGCATCCGCTCGATCCGATCGGACCGCTCGGCGATAGTTTCTAGATTGTCGCGGATCGGCTGCTTGCGCGGCAGCTCCGAAAGCGCGCCGATCAGCGTCGAAAAGAACCCAGGGCGTTCCTGCCGGGGGCCGTAAAAATCGAAGCGCATGTCCGGCGTCGGATCGAGGAAGACGAAGCGGCGGTCCACCTGGCGGTGGGCGGGACGCTCACGCAATGCCTCCATCGCCGGGCGGAAGGGCGCGTTTGCGAGCACCGAGCCATCGATTAGCACGGCCTTTTCCGCTCGATTGTCCGCCCATTGCTCGGGCAGCGCGCGCTGCAGGAAGGCGTTGCGGCCCGCCCATTGCTCGCCGCGCTCGGCAAGAACCTTGTCGAGTTCCGCCACCATCAGCGGCGGGAAGGCGCCCGGGAAGCTGGAGGTGGCACGCGCTGCGAAGGCGAGGGCCGCGGGATGGGCGACGCCGGTGCCTCGCCCGTGATCGCTGAAGGCGAAGACCAGCCGGTGTTCGGTTTCCACCACTTCCCGCGGGGAATTCAGTCGCAGCATTTCGGAATGTCCGCGAAAATCGGTGGCGGTGACGAACAGATCGAGCGGCTGCCCGTGCGGCAGGAGGCGACGGTCGGCCGGGCCCCGGGCCATTGCGTCGAAGGCATCGAGCAGCTTGTTCAGCAGCTGCTCTCCGCCGAAAGGCGGTTCGAACCAGCGGGACCGGACGAAACGCTCCAGCTTTTCCCGGACTTCGGCGCGGGCACTGGCCTCCACGGTCTCGTCGATCGTCTGCGAGCGATTGGCCATCATCCAGGCGATCGGCGTCGCCCAGATCTTGGCGAAGCGGTGCGACGGGGCCTGAGCGGGGGCGAGCAGCGCCTCGACATCGGCATGGTCGAGCCACATTGCGGTCAGCGGATCCAGCGACTGGCCGGTGGCGATCGCCTGTGCCAGGAAAACCGCGTTGATCCCGCCGGCGCTGGCGCCGGATAGAATGTCGACGAGCACGCGAAGGTTAAGGCCGCTGCGCTCGCGGATTTCCTCGATCAGCCCGCGATAGACGCTGTCGAGCGGCGTGCCCTCGCGTTCCGCACAGCTGGCGCGGGCGAGGTGCCAGACTTCCTTGGTGATGCCGTGCATGTAGACGGCGAGGCTGATCCCGCCATAGCAGACCAGTGCGAGCCGCAGTTCCTTTTCCTGCGTCTCGTGCATCAGCGGTGCCGTAGCTCCGCCCAGACCGGCAGGTGATCGGAGGCGGTGCGCGCGGCGAGACTCCGGTGCACGCCGACGTCGCCGATCTCAAGTTCGGGCGATGCCATTATCCTGTCCAGCCGCGCCATCGGGCGGCGGGCGTGGAAGCTCTTGCCGGTGGGAGCGAACGCGAAATGCTGAGCGAAATCGTGCAGGCAGCCGCGTTCAGCGCTCCATTCGTTAAGGTCGCCCATCATCACTGTCGGCATCCGTGGGGTGCAGGCGGCGAGATGGGAAAGAATGGCATGGGCCTGGCGGCGCCGCCAGAGGCCGGAAAGATCGAGATGCATCCCGACCCCCCGCAAGGGCGAGCCGTTCACCCGCAGATCGGCCATCACCGCGCCGCGCGGCTCAAGCGTAGGGAGGTGAATGGCTTCGCAGGCGAGGATCTCCGCGTCCTTGCGTACCAGCAAGGCATTGCCATGCCAGCCCATCGAACGCGCCCGCATCCCGAAGTGCACCGCCTTCCACGGGCTGTGTTCGGCGAGCAGGTTCGCGGTGAGCACAGCCTCGCGTGTGCCGAATCGGCGATCCGCCTCCTGCAAGGCGATCACATCGGCATCGACCTCGAGCAGTACCTCGAGCGTCCTCTCCGGTCGGCGTCGTCGGTCGGTGCCGATCGACTTCCGCATGTTGTAGCTGGCGACCTTGATCATCCGCGCCCCTTATCGGCGCGAGCAGCATCGTTGCACAAGCCTAATAACCCGTTTCTCCGCGCGCGCGTTGCCCGGCGGCGGCTTCTGCGGCCGCCAGCAAGCTGAGACCGGTTTCCTCGGCGGCTTCGGGGGTCATTGCCACGGCCACGCCCGCAGGCCCGTCGAGCATCACCAGGCCGAATTCCGCGGACGCCACCCCGCCGCTCGTTTCGGGCGCAAGCGGCGATTCGCTGGGCATGTCCGTTTCTTTCTGCCTGTTCTTATCGGCGACCTTAACGCGCGGGGCGGGCGAAATATCCGTTGTCGATCAGCCTTGTAGCCATTGCGAAAGGATGCGGGGGTATAGACGGTGTTCTTCCTGCAGCACGCGCTGCGAGAGGGTGTCGGCGGTGTCACCGGCAAGGATCGCCACGCGCGCCTGGCCCAGAACCTCACCGCCATCCAATTCTTCGGTCACCAGATGCACGGAGGCGCCGGCTTCGGTATCGCCGGCAGCGATCGCGCGGGCATGGGTATCCAGTCCCTTGTATTTCGGCAGCAGCGACGGGTGAATGTTCACGATTCGCCCGCGCCAGCGGGCCACGAACGCATCTGATAGCAGCCGCATATAGCCGGCAAGCGCAATCGCCTCCACGTCCGCATCGCGCAGCGCCGCGTCGATGCTGGCTTCATACTCGGCCTTCGGCATGCCCTTGGGCGACTGGGCGAAGGTCCGGACGCCGCGCTCGGCGGCCCAGGCAAGCCCGGCGGCTTCCGGCTTGTCGCTGGCGACAAGTGCTACCGTATAGGGGCAATCCGGCGCCGCGGCGGCCTCCACCAGCGAAGCCATGTTCGATCCGCGACCCGAGATCAGGATGCCGACTCGCTTCTTAGGGCTTGAGGCGCCGGTAGACGCCTCAGCCATGGTGCGTGGCGCTCCACGGTTCGCGCGCGCTCCAGGTTTCGTCGCCGCCAACCACGGTGCACCCGCACTCGCCGGCTTCGATCGTGCCGATCGTGAACACCGTCTCGCCCGCAGTGGTAAGTGCTGCCGTTACCGCCTCGGCCTGATCCGCCGGGACTACGGCGACCATGCCAATGCCGCAGTTGAAGGTGCGCGCCATCTCTTCCGGCTCGATTGCGCCCTGTGCCTGTAGGAACGCCATGAGGCGCGGCTGTGGCCATGCATCGGCATCGATGCGCGCGTGGGTGCCTGCGGGGAGCACGCGAGGAACGTTTTCCAGTAGGCCGCCGCCGGTGATGTGGGCAAGTCCATGGATGCTGCCCTTGCGTAACTCCGGCAGCAGGCTGGCGACATAAATACGAGTCGGTGCCATCAGCGCGTCGATCAGCAGGCGCTCCTGATCGAACAAAGCAGGTCGATCGAGCTTCCACCCCTTGTCTGCCGCGAGTCGCCGCACCAGCGAGAAGCCGTTCGAGTGCACGCCATTTGAGGCGAGACCGAGCAGCACGTCGCCGGGCGCAATCTTCTTGCCGTCGAGCAACTGATCGCGCTCGACCGCGCCGACGCAGAAGCCGGCGAGATCATAATCTCCATCGGCGTACATGCCCGGCATCTCCGCCGTTTCGCCGCCGATCAGCGCGCAACCGGCCTGGCGGCATCCTTCGGCGATTCCTGCGATCACTCGCTCTGCCACCGCGTTGTCGAGCTTGCCGCTCGCATAATAATCGAGGAAAAACAGAGGCTCGGCGCCCTGCACGATCAGATCGTTGGCGCACATCGCCACAAGATCGATGCCGACGCCGTCGTGCCGGTCATGCTCGATCGCCAGCTTGAGCTTGGTGCCGACGCCATCGTTCGCGGCGACTAGTAGCGGATCGGTAAAGCCGGCCGCCTTTAGATCGAAGATGCCGCCGACCCCGCCGAGATCGGCATCGGCGCCGGAGCGCCGAGTGGAACGCGCCAGCGGCCCGATCGCGCGCACCAGCGCGTTGCCTGCCGCAATCGAAACGCCCGCCTGGGCATAGGTATAAGGGCCATCGCCCGCCTTGGTCTCGCTCATGGGCGTCGGCACTAGCCACAACGCGCTTGGATTTCCACGCCCGCTTCGCCAAAAGAGCGCGCAGATGCAGTTCCGACGTCCCAAAACCGCTTTCGTCGCCCTTGCGGCGCTCGGCATGGCCGCTACCGGGGCCATGGTCGCGCGGGGGCAGGGCGAAGCGCCGACGGCTGCTGCTGCGGCTTCCGGCAGCTTCGAGGTGAGCGGCGTCACCGTCGACGTATCAGGTAAGACGGCGGATCTCGCGCGGCAGGGGGGCTGGCGGATCGCCCAGCGCAAAGGCTGGGAACGGCTGGCGAAGCAGTTGACCGGCAAGACCAGCCCGCTGTCCGATTCGGCCCTCGATTCGATCGTGACCGGCATCGTGGTGGAGCGCGAGCAGATCGGGCCGAACCGCTATATCGCCAGCCTGGGTATCCTGTTCGACAGGTCCAAAGCAGGCTCGATTTTAGGGGTTTCGATCGCCGTTACCCATTCGGCGCCCATGTTGCTGGTGCCGCTGCAGTTTTCGGGCGGTTCGGGACAGGTTTTCGAGCGCGAGACCGCATGGGCGCGCGCATGGAACCGATTGCGTGCTGCTAGCAGCACCATCGACTATGTGCGCCTGCGCGGCACGGGCGCGGACCGGTTGCTGGTGAACAGCGGCCAGACGCTGCGGCGCGGGCGCAACTGGTGGCGCACGATCCTCGACCAATATGGCGCGAACGATGTCCTGGTCGCCGAGGTGCAGCTGCGGCGCGAATATCCCGGCGGGCCGATTATCGGCGTATTCGCGGCCAGCCACGGGCCGGACCGGGTGCCGGTGACAAGCTTTGCGCTGCGCATCGACAATGGTGACGCGATCGATGCGCTGCTCGATACTGCGGTGAGGCGCATCGACAAGGCGTATCAGACGGCGCTGGCCGAGGGCCGGTTGCACACCGATGCCGTGCTCGCTGCACGTCCGCCGGTGGCGCAGATCGCGCCGCCCGAACTCACCGAGGCGGCGCCCGAACCCACCCCGACGGCGACGCCCACGGCCGACGCCGCCGGAGGCGCCACGCTGTCGATTCAGGTCGACACGCCCAACGCTGCCGCAGTGACGGCATCTGAATCGGCCATTCGGAGCGTGCCGGGCGTGCGCAGCGCAACGACCGCGAGCCTAGCGCTCGGCGGCATCTCGGTGATGCGCATCGCCTTCGACGGATCGCAGGCAAGCCTTCGCGCCGCGTTGGAGGCGCGCGGCTGGAGCGTGCAGGAGGGGCCAGGGGTGCTGCGGATCCGGCGGGCCGGAGGCGGAAGCTCCGCACCGGCCGCGACACCGTCGCCGCGCGCTTCGGCGACGCCGCGGGAACCATGAGCCAGCTGCGCCTGCCGCTTGGCTTGCCCGAGGCGAGCGAAACTGATTTCCTGGTCAGCGAATCGAACGCCCGCGCGGTCCACCAGCTTGAACATTGGGGCACATGGCCGGTCATGGCGGCGCTGCTCACAGGCCCGCGCAAGTCGGGCCGTAGCCTGCTGGCGCGGATCTTCGCGGCGAAGACGGGTGCTGCGATCATCGACGATGCGGAGCGGGCGGTGGAGGCGGAGATCTTTCATGCCTGGAATCGAGCACAGGTCGAGCATCGCCCGCTGTTGATCGTCGCCGATGCGCCACCGCCACGGTGGGAGGTGGCACTGCCCGACCTGCGCTCGCGCCTTGCCGCGTCGCCGCTGCTGGAGATCGGCCCGCCCGACGATGCGCTGATGCCGCAGCTGGTGGAGCGCGCCTTCACCCGGCACCTGCTGCACGCGGCGCCCGTGGTGATCGCCTGGATCGCAAAGCGGATCGAACGCAGCCATGTCGCCATTCTGCGCGTGGCCGATGTGCTGGAGACCGAAACCGATGGTCGTTTGTCGATCCCAGTGGTGAAGGCTACATTGGGGGCTGCAAGCCTTTTGACGCATTTCGACGATAGCGAGAGCGAATGAACAGCCCAGCAACCGCTTCGATCGCCGCCCCGGAGGCACCGCCGCGCAGTCCGGCCGAACAGGCCGCCCGCTATTTCAACCGGGAGCTTTCCTGGCTCGCGTTCAACCGGCGGGTGATGGAAGAGGCGTGCAATCCCGCCCATCCGCTGCTGGAGCGGCTGCGCTTCCTGTCCATCTCCGGGAATAACTTCGACGAGTTCTTCATGGTCCGCGTTGCCGGCCTGATGGGTCAGCAGCTTCAGCTCATCGATACCCGTTCGGTCGACGGGCTGACGCCTGCGCAGCAGCTGGAAGCAATCTCCGCCGAAGCGGCGCGGCTGGCTGACGAGCAGCAAGCGGTGTGGGTAGATATCCGCGCCGAGCTCGCCATCGCCAATATTTTCGTGCTGGAAGCCGATGCGATCGAGGGCGAGGTCGAGCAATGGCTTGAGGCGCATTTCCGCGAACAGATCTTCCCCATCCTGACGCCGCAAGCGCTGGATCCGGCGCATCCCTTTCCGTTCATCCCCAACCAGGGATCGAGCGTGATCTTCAATCTTGTTCGCAAGAGCGATAGACAACCTGTTCGTGAGCTTGTGCTTTTGCCGTCTGCCATCCGCCGGTTCGTGCGCCTTCCAGGCACGCCTGCGCGGTATGTGGCGATCGAGACGCTGATCAAGCATTTCTCCTGGCTGCTCTTCCCCGGCTATACCGTGGTGAGTGCCGCCACGTTCCGCGTGCTGCGCGACAGCGACATCGAGATCGAGGAAGAAGCCGAGGACTTGGTGATGACCTTCCGGTCCGCGATCAAACGCCGCCGCCGCGGCCGCGTGATCCGCCTGGAGATGGAGGAGGGGATCGCCCCGGAGCTGGAAGCCATTCTGAAGGAAGAGCTGGGCGGCAGTGATGCGCTGCTGACGGAGACCGGCGGCTTTTTGGGAGTGGGCGACCTTTCACTGCTGGTCGACGAGGACCGCCCGGACCTGAAGTTCACGCCCTTCTCTGCGCGAATTCCCGAACGAATCCGAGAATATGGCGGCGATTGCTTTGCTGCGATCCGAGCAAAGGACATCATCGTCCACCATCCCTATGAGAGCTTCGACGTTGTCATTTCTTTCTTGCAGCAGGCAGCGGCGGATCCGGATGTCGTTGCGATCAAGCAGACGCTGTACCGCGCCGGCAAGCAGCCCGCTGTTATCAACGCGCTGATCGCCGCTGCCGAGGCGGGCAAATCAGTCACCGCGGTGGTGGAGCTGAAAGCGCGGTTCGACGAAGAGCAGAACCTCTATTGGGCAACCGCGCTGGAGCGGGCCGGCGTGCAAGTGGTATATGGCTTCATCGACTGGAAAACGCATGCCAAGGTTTCGATGGTGGTGCGGCGCGAAGGCAATGGCTATCGCACCTACTGCCATTTCGGCACGGGCAATTACCACCCGATTACCGCGCGCATCTATACCGATCTCAGCTTCTTCACCGCCGATCCGCGGGTAGGGCGCGATGCTGCGCAGATCTTCAACTACGTCACCGGCTATGTCGAGCCGCAGCATCTAGAGCTGATCGGCATTTCGCCGCGCGATTTGCGCAACCGGCTGGGCCAGCTGATCGAAGAGGAAACCGCCCATGCCCGCGCGGGGCGGCCGGGCACGGTGTGGGCGAAGATGAATTCGCTGGTCGACCCTGCGATCATCGAGAAGCTGTACGAAGCAAGCTGCGCCGGCGTGAAGGTGGAACTGGTTGTGCGCGGCATCTGCTGCCTGCGGCCGGGCGTGGCGGGCATGAGCGAGAACATCCGCGTAAAGTCAATCGTCGGTCGGTTCCTGGAGCACAGCCGCATCTGGGCGTTCGGCAATGGCCAGGCGCTGCCGAACGACGGCGCCAAGGTGTATATCTCCTCCGCCGACTGGATGCCGCGCAACTTCGACCGCCGAGTCGAGTTCATGTTGCCGATCCTCAATAAGACCGTGCACGATCAGGTGCTGGATCAGGTGATGGTGGCGAACCTGCTCGATACCGAACAAAGCTGGCTGTTGGACGCGGACGGCCATTATGCGCGGGTTGCACCGGGCGAGGATGGCGAATTCAACTTGCATCGCTATTTCATGACCAATCCGTCGCTGTCCGGCCGCGGCGCTGCCGTCGAGGCGCGCAAGCCGGTGCCGAAGCTCTCGCCGCGCAAGCGTCGTCTCGCCGCGAAAGGCGGTTGAGCCGGGTGGCGACCTTGTTGTTCGGCAAGCCGCGGGCGGCGGCAGAGGGCACACGCCCGCGCACCGCGATCATCGATATCGGTTCCAACTCGGTGCGCCTGGTGGTCTATGAAGGCGCAGCGCGGCTGCCGGCGATCCTGTTCAACGAGAAGGTCATGGCCGGGCTAGGCCGCGGCCTGGCCGAAACGGGTGCGATCGCGCCTGCCGCGCTGGCCAGCGCCCGCGCCGCACTCGCCCGGTTCGCGCTGCTCGCTGGCGAGATGCAGGTGGGCGAGCTTCGCACGGTGGCGACCGCTGCGGTGCGCGATGCCCGCAATGGCGGCGAGCTGATGGCGGCAGCCGAGGCGATGGGGCTCGAGGTAGAGCTGCTCTCCGGGCAGGAAGAAGCGACTGCATCCGGGCTGGGGGTTCTGTCTGCCATTCCCGACGCGGACGGTATCGTCGGCGATCTCGGCGGCGGCAGCCTGGAGCTGGTGCGGGTGGTGGCCGGCACCGTAACCGATCGCGTTTCCTTCCCGCTGGGGGTGCTGCGGCTGGGGGCGATCCGGGCGCAGGGGCGCGCCGCCTTCGATCGTGAGGTGGCGCGAATGATCGACGCGGCGGGCTGGAAGGGACGCTGCAAGGGGCTGCCCTTCTATCTCGTCGGCGGTTCTTGGCGTTCGCTGGCGAAGCTGGACATGCATCTGACCGCCTATCCGCTGCCGATCGTCCACAATTACCCCCTGGCGATCGATCGGATCGCCGAACTAGGCCGCCGGGTAGAAGGCGCCACCAAGGCGGACCTGAAGACCGTGCCGGACCTGTCTAGCGCCCGCATCCCCACGCTTGCCGATGCGGCCGCGGTGCTGCTCGCCATAGTGAGACAACTGGGCAGTTCGGGCACGATCGTCTCCGCTTATGGTTTGCGCGAAGGCCTGCTGTTCCAGCGCCTGTCGCCCGAGGAGCGCCGGATGGATCCGCTGATCGTCGCGGCGCGCGAGGAAGGCGAGCGGCTGGGCCGCTTCCCCGAGCATGGTGACCTGCTCGATGCCTGGATCGCGCCGCTGTTCCAGGACAGCCGCGATTGGGCGCGGCTGCGCCATGCCGCCTGCCTGCTCGCCGATGTTGGCTGGCGGGCAAACCCGGAATTTCGGGCGGAACGCGGCATGGAAATCGCGCTGCACGGCAATTGGGTTGGAATCGATGCGGCCGGCCGAGCGATGGTGGCACAGGCGCTCTACACGTCGCTGGGCGGTGCCACCGATAGGCCGCAGCCCCTCGAACGTCTTGCATCGCCCGATGCGTTGCTGGAAGCGACAAAATGGGGCCTTGCGATGCGACTGGGCCAGCGGCTGAGCGGCGGCGTCGCTGCTCCGCTCAAGCGTTCGCGGCTGCGGGTAGAGCATGGGAGCGTGATCCTCAGCCTTGCCGATGGCGACGAAGCGCTGTGGGGCGAAGCGGTGGAGAAGCGCCACCGCGCGCTGGCGGGGGCTATGGGACTGCAGCCGGTGGTGGAAGCTTGACGCGGCTCAGTCGACCCGTTCGCGGTGCCCGGCATCAAAGCCGGCCTGCATCAGTGCTGCGATCCGCGCAGCCACCGCTTCCGGCGGCTTGACGCTGGCAGGATCTTCACCGGGAAAGGCGCGCGCCCGCATCTTGGTGCGGGTGGCGCCGGGATCGAGGATCGCCGTGCGGATTGCGCTGATCGGTCCCACTTCCTCGCCATAGCTGAGCAGCAGATTCTCGAACGCAGCCTTTGATGCGCCATAGACGCCCCAATAGGCGCGCGGCGCCTGCGCCACGCTGGAGGTGATCCCGATCACCCGCGCCGAAGGCGCCCGGCGCAGCAACGGATCGAAAGCGGCGAGCAGCGCGGCCTGCGCGGTGACGTTCAGCGTCAACACCTTCGCGAATTCCGGGAAGTCGATGGCGTTGATCGCGCCAAGCGTCCCCAGCATGCCGGCGTTCAGCACCAGCATGTCGAGCGCCGACCAGCGTTCCGCAACCGCTTCGGCAAGCCGGGCGATCGCCTGATGTACGGTCAGGTCGAGCGGCGCGATGGTGGCGCTGCCGCCGGCCGCGAAAATCGCGTCCTCAACTTCCTCCAGCCCGCCGGCCGTGCGCGCGGTAAGCACCACATGCGCTCCCGCTTCGGCGAGCGCCAGCGCCGTGGCGGCGCCGATGCCGCGGCTGGCGCCGGTGACGAGCGCAGTCTTTCCCGATAGCGGACGGTCGCGCATGCGGTCTCCTGGAATGCGAAGAGGGAGGACGGTTCAGCCGACCTTTTCGGCAAGCAGCGCCAGTTGATCGGGCGGCGGCGCAAGCTCGTCCTGATCGGTCAGCATCGTCGGATAATCGCCGGTGAAACAGGCGTCGCAATATTTCGGATGGATGTCCGCGCGCTTCGCTTCGCCCAGCGCCTTGTACAGGCCGTCGATTGAGACGAAGGCAAGGCTGTCTGCATGAATGAAATCGGTCATGCCGCCGACATCCATCTTCGCCGCGAGCAGCTTGGCGCGTTCCGGCGTGTCGACACCGTAGAAGCAGCTGTGCCGGGTGGGCGGCGAGGCGATGCGCATATGGACTTCCGCCGCGCCGGCTTCGTGCATCATCTGCACGATCTTCAGGCTCGTGGTGCCGCGCACGATCGAATCGTCGATCAGCACGATGCGCTTGCCGGCAATCAGATCGCGATTGGCGTTGTGCTTCAGCTTCACGCCGAGATGGCGGACCTTGTCGCCCGGCTGGATGAAGGTGCGGCCGACATAGTGCGAACGGATGATGCCCAGCTCGAACGGGATGCCCGATTGCTGGGCATAGCCGATCGCCGCCGGAACGCCCGAATCGGGCACCGGCACGACGAGGTCGGCCTCGACCGGCGATTCGATCGCCAACTGCGCGCCGATCGCCTTGCGCACCGAATAGACCGAGCGGTTGTCGCTGATCGAATCGGGGCGTGAGAAGTAGACATATTCGAAGATGCACGGGCGGGCCGCCTGCGGCGCGAACGGCTTGTGGCTGGAGATATTGCCATTGCCCTTCACGATCACCAGCTCGCCAGGTTCGACGTCGCGGACATAATCGGCGCCGACCACGTCGAGGGCAACCGTTTCGGAAGCGAAGATCACTGCATCGCCCAACCGGCCCATCACCAGCGGACGAATGCCCAGCGGATCGCGGCAGGCGACCATGCCTTCCGGCGTCATCACGATCAGCGAATAGGCGCCTTCCACTTGCTTGAGCGCGTCGATGAACCGATCGATCAGCGTACGATATTGAGAGGTGGCGACGAGATGGAGAATCACCTCGGTATCCGAAGTCGACTGGAAGATCGCGCCGCGGCGGACGAGATCGCGCCGCAGCCGCATCGCATTCGAGATATTGCCGTTATGCGCAACGGCGAAGCCGCCGCTGGCCAGCTCGGCATAGAGCGGCTGGACGTTGCGGATCGCCGAGCCGCCGGTGGTGGCATAGCGGACATGGCCACAGGCCACGAGGCCGGGCAGCGAGCGAATCACATCGTCGCGATCGAAATTGCCGGCGACATGGCCCATCGCCCGGTGGGAATGGAATTGCTGCCCATCCCAGCTGGTGATGCCCGCAGCTTCCTGGCCGCGGTGCTGGAGCGCGTGCAGCCCCAACGCGACCATCGCGGCGGCGCCTTCGCTGTTGGAAACGCCGAAAATGCCACACTCTTCGTGCAGCTTGTCGTCATCAAACGGGTGTGTGGTAAGCATTGGCCCTCGGGGGGAACGGCAACGGTTGGCCGCCATATAGGGCCTTCCTCCCGGTTTGTCTCCGGTCTGTAACAGGGAAAAGGATCGTTTACGCATTTCAGCGGTTAACGGCCGCAAAAGAAAGGTGTTCGCCGCGGCGCGCCTGGGTTCGCGGCATCAGTGGAAACCGCGCGCCACGGAAGGTGCGTCAGATCGGTACGCCGGCTTCGGCCGAAGCGGCAGCGGGCGCCGCGATTGCTGCAGCATCCCCCAGCGCACGGGTGAACAGCCTGTGCGCCTGGCGCTGTTCAATGAAGCGACCGGCGATATATAGCAGCACGAAGATGCCGGCAAAACTGTATCCTGAGATCTTCAGGCTCGGCACACCCAGGGCTACCGCTAGGAAGGGCAGAGGCGCGATGAAGCACCAAAGGAGCGGCTTGCTGCTCATCGCATAGTGGAGTGCGGGTGCGCTTCCGCCGGAAAGGGTCAGCCTGCCGGTCTCGAACGAAGCCAGCTTGTCCTGCGAATCGGGATTTTCCTTGTGAAAGATAAGTGCGCCGTCGACGATCTCGGTCGTCGTGCCCCGTTCCTGGAACAGGCCTTCCAGCCGACCGAAAAGCTCGGCGCTTGATCGCGGAGACGCAAGCGGGATGCTTCCGCGGACACGCCAGATCCAGTCGATGATGCGCATAGCCAAGCCTTTTTCAGAAGAGCGACGGAGGCGGTCCTATTCGGCGGGTACGGCGGCTGCCGTCCGCGAAAGCCGCCATTTCTTCACCTGATCGACCATCGGGTAGAAGGGGTAGAGCATCTGGTCCTTGATGGGCAGGCGACGGCAATCATCGAGCCCGACCCGTTCCGACTGCGAGTCGACGCAGGTGCCGAAGATGCGGTCGATAAAGATGAAGGTGTTGGCGTAGTTGGTGCGGCTGCTGTCGTAATCCGGCGAATGGTGCAGGCTGTGATGCTCGACCGTGTTGAACAGATAGGACCACCAACGCGGCGTGTTGAAACGGATGTTCGCGTGGGTATAGGCGCCCACCGCCATGCCGATGCCGCCGGCGAGCAGCGCGGCGCGCGGCAGGAAATCGAAGAACCCCCCAAAGCTAAGCCCGATCAGGAACAGTTCGATCGGGTTGCCAACGGAGCCCTTCAGCGCGTTGAGCTGCGTAATATGGTGGTGCGGCGCATGGGTCAGCCACAGCGGATACCAGTTGTGCATGCCGCGATGCATCCAATACTGGCCGAAATCGAAGATTAGCAGGATAGCGAGCGCCTGGAACAGGATCGGGATCTGGGCGGCCCAGGCGGTCTTAATGTGGAAATAGCCTTTGATGGCGTCGATAATCGCGTCATCGCCAAAGTTCTTTCCGACATATTTCACCAGCGTATAGCTGATCGCGACATAGAAGACGTCGCTGGCCAGCTCCTTCCAGGTGAGCCGCCAGCTGGCGTGCCGCTCGCTGATGCGCTCCATGCCCAGCAGGCACAGCTTGAAGACGATGCCGATGCCTACTGCGGTGGCCGGCTTGGCAATCGAATCCGGCGCGAAGGTCCAGAACAGGATCATTGCCACCAGCATGGCCGGCTGGAAATGGGTGAAGACGAAGCGCTTGATCGGCCCGCCTTGCACGCCGGTCGCCTCGTTCAGGTTCGAAACGTTCAGGTTCGAAACAGCTGCATCCATGACTGCGCCCGGTCCTCTTAGTGACTCCGATGAAACCAAGATGACCGAAAGCAGCGCGACATGCCGTAAGTCGTTTGACGTAGCAGGCGATTCAACGGCTTGTCCGGCCTGCTTGCCTGGCCCAGCATGCCGCGTATGCACCGATTTCGCCGATCGCTTTTGCTCACGCTGGCCACCTTTGCTCTGCTCGGGGCGGAGGACCCGAAGCCGCTTGCCTTCAAGCCCTGGATCAACGGCACGCAGGCGCGCGAACCCGAAACGCAGGTGCAGGCGATCGACGGCGACACCTTCGTGATCCGCCAATCGGTGCAGACCAATTTTGAAGCGCCTTTCCTATACCTGCTCTTCGGCCGCGAGCGGGTGCTGCTCCTCGATAGCGGCGCTGGCGGGCTGCAGATCCGGCCGACGATCGACCGGCTGATCGCGGACTGGCGCGCCAGGCACGGCGAGCGACCGATCCGGCTGATTGTGGCGCACTCGCACAGCCATGGCGACCATCATGCCGGCGACGACGAGTTCCGCGCGCGGCCGGATACCGATGTGGTGGGATTGAAACCCACTGAAGTCGCTGCGTTCTTCGGCTTCACCGATTGGCCACAGAGCGTGGCGCGGTTTGACCTCGGGGGCCGGACGTTAGACGTGCTGGCGACGCCTGGCCACCAGCCGGCGCACATCATGGTCTATGATGCGCGGACTCGGCTGCTGTTCTCGGGGGACATGCTTTATCCGGGACGGCTCTACGTGCCGCTCAACCATTTCGACGATTTCCGGGGGAGTGCCGAGCGGCTGGCGGCGTTTGCTAGGACGCACCGGATCCGTGCGCTGCTCGGCGCGCATATCGAAATGACGACCACCCCGGCCAAGGATTATGCGATGGAGGCTCCGGTGCATGCCGACGAACATCCGCTCCCGTTGGCGCCTTCCGCGATCGAGGAACTGCGCGCCGCCGTAGCCAAGGCCGGGCCTGTGCCGGTGGTGGACCGGCACGCGGACTTCATCGTCTATCCGGTGCCGGCCCGCCCGAACGACTGAGCGGGCTCAGCCCCGCGCGATATACGCCCGCCAGCCGCCCAGCGCGGTGATGTCCTCGGCGCCGGTCATCGCGCGCGGTTCGGCGACGAAGCCCTTGACCATGCTGCCATCGGCCAGCGTCACCGTGCCGATCGCGAGCGGCGGCGGCACTTCGGCGACGAAGCTGCCGAACGCGGCCATGTCGAGCTCGTAGACTTCCAGCGCGATCGCCGCACCGCCGTCTTCGCTGTAAACCAGCGCCGGCTTGGGCGGCACGCTTTCCGCCATGGCATAGAGCTTGTAGGTCGGCGCGGTGGTAGTCGCCTCGACGAACTTCGCGTCGCGCGAGGTCAGCTGCCAGTGGAGCGGCATGCCTTCGAGATGGGCGCCTACGACCGCGAGCTTCACCGTTTCCATCCGTCCCTCCAGGTCCAGCGGCGGCGGGGATGCCGGCGCGGGGAAAAATGCGTTGGCCGCGTCGATCAGCGCGCGATCGGTGCCTGCCGGGCCCATCAGCGTCACGCCGAAGCCGACACCGCTGGCATAGCTGCCGGCGGGAACCGCGATCGCCGCCATGTCGAGCAGGTTCACGAAATTGGTATAGGCGCCGAGGCTCGCATTGAGCGCGATGGGTGCTTCGAGCATCTCCGCCACGCGGTAGCTGGTCGGCGCGGTGGGGAGGGCGATCAGGTCGACCTTCTCCCACATCGCCTCGGCGATGCGGGCGAGTTCGGCGAGGCGATAGGCGCCGTTGAACGCATCGATCGCGCTGTAGCCGAAGCCGCCCTCGACAATCTCGCGCACCACCGGGTGGATCGCGTCGGGGTTGTCCAGCAGCAGGCCCTGCAGCGCGGCGGTGCGCTCGGCGACCCAGGGGCCATCGTAGAGCAGGCGGGCGGCTTCATCGAGCGGGGCGAGGTCGATCTCGACCAGTTCGGCATCGAGGCCGGCCAGCGCCGTGCGATAGAGATATTCGGACTCGATGTCGCCGAACCAGCGGCATTGCTCGGCGCGCGGCACGCCGATGCGGCGATGCGCGCGGGGCAGATCGGGCAGCGCGCGGGAGAGCGCGTCCGTCGCGTCGAAGCCGGCGGCAATGGTGTCCACCAGCGCGGCGTCTTCGGTGCTGCCCGCGAACACGGTGATGCAATCGAGCGTGCGGCAGGCGGGGACGAGGCCGGTGCTGCTCCAGCGGCCCTTGCTGGGCTTGAGGCCGACGAGATGGTTGAACGCGGCGGGTACGCGGCCCGAGCCCGCGGTGTCGGTGCCGAGCGCGAAGGCGACCAGCCCCGCGGCGACCGCCACCGCCGAGCCCGAGCTGGAGCCGCCGCTTACCCAGGCGCGGTTATAGGCGTTGCGCGGAATGCCATAGGGGCTGCGCGTGCCGTTGAGCCCGGTGGCGAACTGGTCGAGATTGGCCTTGCCCACCGGGATCGCCCCGGCGGCTACCAGCTTCGCAACCACGGTGGCCGAGTGTTCGGGCTGGTAGGCGAAGGCCGGGCAGGCAGCGGTGGTGGCGAGGCCCGCGAGATCGATATTGTCCTTCACCGCGAAGGGTACGCCCGCCAGCGGCAGCGTTTCTCCCGCGGCTATCCGGGCATCCACCGCAGTGGCGACGGCACGCAGCGCCTCGGGCTCGAACCGCGCAATCCACACGGCAGGCTGGATGGCGTCATAGGCGTCGAGCCGCGCCAGCACGTCCTCGATCACCGCGAGCGCACTGCGCTCGCCCGCCTGCACCTCGGCGGCGATGGCCGCGACCGAGAGCCGGTCGAGCGCCGTCATGCCCGCACCAGCGCCAGCACCGGCGAGCCCGGGGTGACGGTCTGCCGCTCGGCGACATAGAGTGCTGCCACCGTACCCGCTGCCGGGCTGGTGACCGGAAACTCCATCTTCATCGCTTCGAGCACGGCGATGGTCTCGCCTGCGTCGATCGGGTCGCCGACCTCCTTGAGCAGTTTCCACACGCTGCCGCCGAACGGCGCTTCGACCAGTTCGGCGCCTTCCGGCACCGTCACCGCCGCGTCGGCGCTGTCGTCGGCACTTTCGGTCAAGCTGGCGACGCGATCGAACTCGCCCTTGCGTTCCCAGTCGGCGCGCTCGGCGGCGAAGGCGGCGTTGCGCTGCTTCTCGAATGCGGCGATCGAGCGGGCATTCTCGGCCAGGAACGCGCGATAGTCGGAAAGCCGGAACTCGGTTTCCTCGATCTTGATCTCGCGGCGCCCGAGCGGGAAGTCGCGCCGCCACTCGGTCAGCTCTTCATGGCTGACGGGAAAGAAGCGGATCTGGTCGAAGAAGCGCAGCAGCCACGGCTTGCCCTCGGCGAAGGCGCCGGTCTGGCGATAGGTGTTCCACACCTGGATGGTGCGCCCGAACAGCTGGTAGCCGCCCGGACCCTCCATGCCATAGATGCACATATACGCGCCGCCGATGCCCACCACGTTGGGCGGTGTCCAGGTGCGGGCCGGGTTGTACTTGGTGGTGACGAGCCGGTGGCGCGGATCGATCGGCGTGGCGACCGGCGCGCCCAGATACACGTCGCCCAGGCCATAGACGAGGTAGCTGGCGTCGAAGATGATCCGGTGGACCTCCTCGGCGCTTTCCAGCCCGTTGGCGCGCCGGATGAACTCGATATTGTCCGGGCACCAGGGCGCATCGTCGCGGACCACGCGCATATAGCGCTGGATCGTCTCGTGGATCGCGGGGTCGTTCCAGCTGAGCGGCAGATGGACGATGCGCGAGGGGATGACGAAATCCTCGAGATCGCCGAGCGCGTCCTCGATTTGCGTCAGCCGCTCGATCAGCGCCGCTTCCTTCAAGCGGATGCCGTCGATATGCACCTGGAAGGAGCGGATGCCCGGCACGATGTCGAGGATGCCCGGCAGCGCGAGTTCGGCAAGCGCGGTGGTCGCGGCATGGACGCGCAGGCGCAGCTCGAGGTCGAGCGTGATCGGGCCATATTCGATCAGCAGGTTGCGATCGCCCTGGCGGCGGAACAGCACGCGCGGGCGGCGGCCCTTGGCCGGCAGGTCGACCAGGATCGCATCGCGTCCGCCGCCCTTGGCGGGGTGCGTCGCGGTGGCGGCGCGGCCTTCGATCCACGCCTCTTCGACTGCTGCGGCGGCATCGGCCTCGTCGAGGCTGACCTGCTCGAACTGGATGCGGTCGCCGGGTGCGAGCTGGCCGACCTTCCACAGATCCGCCGCGATCACCACGAACGGGCAGACGAAGCCGCCGAGCGAGGGTCCGTCGGGGCCGAGGATGATTGGCATGTCGCCGGTGAAATCCAGCGCGCCGATCGCATAGGGGTTATCGTGGATGTTCGACGGGTGGAGCCCTGCCTCGCCGCCATCCTTGCGGGCCCAGTGCGGCTTGGGGCCGACCAGCCGCACGCCGGTGCGGTTGCTGTTGTAGTGGACGCGCCATTCGGCCGAGAGGATCGTGTCGACATCCTCCGGCGCAAAGAAATCGGGGGCGCCGTGGGGGCCGTAGAGGACGCGGATCGTCCAGTCAGGGCCGAGCTGCTCCTGCTCCACCACGCGCGGGCCGGGGATGACGGCCGGGGCATGATCGGTCAGGTGCAGCGTGTCGCCGACGCGGAGCACGCGCCCGCCATGGCCGCCGAACTCGCCGAGATCGAAGGTGCTGGCGCTGCCGAGATAGCTCGGCACGTCGAGCCCGCCGGCGAACAGGATATAGCCGCGCATGCCGCCGCCGGTGACGCGGCCGAGCGCGAGCGTCTGGCCCTCGGCGATCGCGACAGGCTTGTTGCGCGGTACCGGGGCACCATCGAGCGTCGCGGCGAAGTCGGCGCCGGTGAGGACGATGCGAGTCGCGGTGTTGAACTGGAGCGTCGGGCCGGTGGCGGTCATCTCCAGCCCGGGCGCGGTGCTGTCGTTGCCGAGCAGCATGTTGCCGAGCCGGAAGGCACGGGCGTCCATCGGGCCCGAGGGCGGCACGCCGATGTCCCACAGGCCGACGCGGCCGGGATAATCCTGCACGCTGGTCGCGGTGCCGGCCGAGCGGACGACGATGCTCTGCGGGCGATGGACCACCGTTTCCAGCGAGCGCGTCGAGACGTCGCCGGTGACGAAGTCTTCGCTGCGGGCCACGTCGCGCAGCCAGCGGACATTGGTCTCGATGCCGGCGAAGCGGGTGTGGTCGAGCGCCGCCTGCATCGCCGCGACGGCGGACTCGCGGTCCTCGCCGTGGACGATCAGCTTGGCGAGCATCGGGTCGTAGAAGGAGGAGACGGCGCTGCCCGATTCCACCCAGCTTTCGACGCGGGCGCCTTCGGGGAACGCCACGTCGGTGAGCGTGCCCGAGGCGGGGCGGAAGTCGACCGCCGGATCCTCGGCATAGAGCCGCGCCTGGATCGACCAGCCCCTGGGGGCGGGGACGGGGGTGTCGAGGAAGCTGTAGTCGCCGCCTGCGCCGCGGACCATCCATTCGACCAGGTCGACGCCGGTCACTTCCTCGGTGACGCCGTGCTCGACCTGGAGGCGCGTGTTCACTTCGAGGAAGAACCAGTCCTCGCGCGCCGGATCGTAGAGGAACTCGACCGTGCCGGCGGAGCGATAATTGGCCGCCCGGCCAAGGCGCACCGCCGCCTCGATCAGCGCCGCGCGGACGCGTTCGGGGAGGTGCGGGGCGGGGGCCTCTTCCACCACCTTCTGGTTGCGGCGCTGAAGCGAGCAGTCGCGCTCGCCGAGCGCCACGACGCGGCCCTGCCCGTCGCCGAAGATCTGCACTTCGACATGCCGCGCGCGCGGCACGAAGCGTTCGAGGAACAGCCCGGCATCGCCGAAATTGCCGGCACCCAGGCGGGCCACCGCGGCATAGCCGTCGCGCACCGCCTGTTCGTCCGCGCAGACGCGCATGCCGATGCCGCCGCCGCCGGCGGTCGCCTTGAGCATCACCGGATAGCCGATGCGCTCCGCCGCTTCGAGCGCGGCCTCGACGCTGTCGAGCAGCCCGGTGCCGGGAGCGAGGGGGACGTTCTCCGCCTCCGCGAGCGCGCGGGCGCTGTGCTTGAGGCCGAAGGCGCGGATGCTGTCTGGGGTCGGGCCGATGAAGGCGATGCCGGCGGCTTCGCAGGCCTCGGCGAAAGCGGCGTTCTCGGAGAGGAAGCCATAGCCGGGGTGGATCGCGTCGGCGCCGGTTTCCTTGGCGGCTGCGAGGATGCGGGCGACGTCGAGATAGCTTTCCGCCGCCGGGCCCGGGCCGATCCGCACCGCGATGTCCGCAAGCGCGACGTGGCGCGAGGCCTCGTCGGCGTCGGAGAACACCGCGACCGAGCGGATGCCCATTGTTTTCAGCGTGCGGATGATCCGGCAGGCGATCGCCCCGCGATTGGCGATCAGGACCGTGCGCACGCCGCTCATGCGGTGACGATCATGCGGACGGGGGTGGGATTGAAGCCGTTGCAGGGATTGTTGATCTGCGGGCAATTCGAAACGACCACGGTCACATCCATTTCTGCGCGAAGGTCCACGGTAAGGCCGGGCGCCGAGATGCCGTCGACGATGCCCAGCGCGCCATCGGCCTCGACCGGCACGTTCATGAAGAAATTGACGTTCGACACGATGTCGCGCTTGCCCCGGCCGTCGCGGAGATTGGCTTCGAGGAAATTGTCGACACAGGCGTGCTGCGCCTTGGTGAAATGACCGTAGCGCAGCGTGTTGGACTCGCAGGAGCAGGCGCCGCCGATCGTGTCGTGGTATTCGACCGCCGTCGCGGTGATCGTCATCATCGGCCGGCCCTCGTTCGAGCGCAGCACGCTGCCGGTGCGCAGGAAGATATTGGCCTGCGCCGCGATCGTGTCCTGCGCGCTGTAGCGCTCGGCATCGTCGTGCGTGGCGTAGAGGAGGAAATCGACCGCCTGATTGCCTTCGAGATCGACGACGCGGAGCGTTTCGCCCGCTTTCACGCGGTGCAGCCAGGGCGCGCGGGCGGGGACGATCTCGTCATGGACCACCCGGCCGGTGAGGCCGGCAAGTGCCATATCCTGTTCCATCAGCGGCGGACCCAGTCTTCGGTGTTGAGGAAGGCGCGCTGCCGTTCGGGCGTCGCGTTGCGGATCGGATCTTCCTGCGCCGTCACCGGCCCGCGCCAGGCGGTGGCGCGCAGGGGCGTGACGGTCCAGGGCCGTGGATCGAGGACGTGCGGGCAATTGGCCAGCGCGACGATCAGGTCCATCTCGGCGCGGAGCACCAGCGCGCGGCCGGGGACGAACGGCCCGAGCTGCGGCTCGGTGGTGCCGTCGGCGGCGATGCGGACGCCCTTGAACAGGTTCACGCAGGGGTGGACGTCGCGGCGGGTGAGGCCGTGCTTGGCGGCACCGAGCAGCAGCCTGTCGCGGGCGTTCGGATACGGCCCCGAATTGCTGCCGTCGCCGTAGCGGCGGGTGTTCGACGCGGCGTTGGACGCGCCGCAGAACGCGTCGTGGGTGCCGGCGTCGTCCTGCTCGATGCTGGCGAGCACGCGGCCCATGTCGGAGAGGAACAGGCTGCCGGTGCCGAGATAGGCGTTCCACTGCACCTTCACCGTATCGGCGACGTTCAAGCGCTCGGTGGGCATCGCGGCGTTGAACAGCTGGAGCGAGGCGCAGGCGTCGCCGTGCAGGTCGATCAGCCGTAGTCGGGTGCCGCGCGCCAGCACGCGGCTGGCATAGCCGCCCGCGGCGATCGTCTCTTCCCAGACCAGATCCTCGGCGCGCACGCCCGCGGGCAGGTCGTCCGCCTTGGGCGGCAGGATCGGCATCGCCTCGACGACGGTGCCGGCCATCGCCCGCGCATGGTCGCGCGCGGCATTGGGGTCGGCGAGAATGCTCATGCCGCCTTGCTCCCTTTAGGGGCTGCCGCCTCGTCCTGCTCGTGGAGCGGGGGCAGCAGCGCGGTGGTGGTGAAGAGGCGCAGTTGCTGCACGCCGCGCACCTTGCGCAGCGCGTCGCACAGGTCGCGCAGCCGGCGGGCCGGCCCCTGGACCAGCAGCACCTCGAGCGACTGGTCGTCCTCCAGGAATACGTGCTGCGAGGAGATGACCTCCTTCAGATACTCGGCCTGGGTCTGCGCCAGCTGGTGGCGCACCCGGCCGAGATCGGCGCGGTAGACCAGCGTGATCGTGCCGGCGAGCATCTCCTCGGGGCGCGAGGCGGCGCTCTGCTCGGCCAGCTCGTCGCGGATCAGCTCGGCGATCAGCTGCGAGCGCGAGGGGAGGCCGCGATCCTCCACCATTTCATCGAGCTGGCGGAAAAGATCGGCGGGCAGGCTCATGCTGAGCCGCGCGAGGGTCGAGGAAGAGGTGGGTTCCTTCACAGTGATTCCTCTTTCCCGGTTATTACTGATTCTGTCAATCGTAATACTTCCTGCTGCGCCTCGACGATCGCCTCGCGCCGCTTGCGGGTGAGGTGGAGGTCGTAGACGGCGGTCGCGCCGTAGCGGTGCGGCGCGTGCGGATCGACGCGGCGCTTGTCGAAGGTGAGCACGCGGGTGCCGAGGTTGAACGCCTCGGAAATGTCGTGGGTGACCATCAGCACGGTGAGTGCATGCTCTTCCCAGAGCTTGAGGATCAGCCGGTGCATGTCCTGGCGGATGCCGGGATCGAGCGCGCCGAACGGCTCGTCGAGCAGCAGCACGCGTGGCCGGGCGATCAGCGCCTGGGCGATGGCGAGCCGCTGCTGCATGCCCCCGGAAAGCTGGGCGGGATAGAGGTCGAGCGCATCGCCCAGGCCCACTTCGGCGAGCATCGCGGCGGCCTCGTCGCGGGCCCGGCGGCGGGCGGCGCCGAACAGCCGGGCGGTAAAGGGCGCGCCGACGCATTCGCGCTCGAACATCACGTTCCTGAGTGCGGTCAGATGCGGGAACACCGAATAGCGCTGGAACACCACGCCGCGATCGGGGCCGCATTCGCCGGGGAGCGGCGTACCGTCGAGCAGGATCTTGCCCCGCGTGGGGCGTTCCTGGCCGAGCGCAAGGCGGAGAAAGCTGCTCTTGCCTGCCCCCGAAGGCCCGACGATCGAGACGAAGCTGCGCTCGGCGATGTCGAGATCGACCCGCTCCAGCACGATCTTGTCGCCATATTCGAGCCAGACATTCTGGAAGGAGAGGAGCGCGCTCATCGGGCGGCTCCGTGTGCCCAGGCGAAGGCGCGCTTGCTCAGCTGGGCCAGCGCCACGTCCATCAGGATGGCGAGGATCGAGATCCAGGCGACATACGGGATGATGATATCCATCGCCAGATAGCGCCGCACGAGGAAGATCCGGTAGCCGAGCCCGACGTCCGACGCGATCGCCTCGGCCGAGATCAGGTATACCCAGGCCGGCCCGAGCGAGAGGCGGATGCCCGCGATCAGCCGGGGCAGCGCCTGCGGCAGCGCGACGCGGAGCGCGAGCTGCCAGCTGCTCGCGCCGAGCGTCTGCGCCTTGATCAGCTGTTCCTGGGGAATCGCGGTGATGTGATCGGCGAGGTCGCGGATCAGGAAGGGGGTGACGCCGATGACGATCAGCGCGACCTTGGCGGTGTCGCCCAGCCCGAAGACGATGAACAGCACCGGCAGCAGCGCGATCGGCGGGATCACCGCGATCGTGGTGACGAACGCGCCGAAGGTGGCGCGGGCGGCGGGGAGCACGCCCAGCACCATGCCGACCAGTAGCGCCGAGAGCGCACAGATGCCGAGCGCGAGGCCCAGCCGCTCCAGGCTCGCCACCGTGTCCGCCCAGAAGATCAGCCGGCCGCTCAAGGGGTCGGCCTGGGCGAGCAGGCCGTGCATCGCCTCGACCATCGCGCCGGGTGTCGGCAGCAGCTTGTCCGAGGGATTCTCGGCGTGCCGCGCTGCCGAGGCGAAGAGGTAGACGATCGCCACCAGCAGTAGCGGCAGGCTCCCCAGCAGCCAGCCGGTGCGGCGGCGAGGTCGGATGTTCACCCAGCGCATATTCGGACCGGCCTCAGAGCTTGCCGGCCGCAGCCAGCTCCATATAGGTCGGGTCGAAGCGCAGCTTGACGTTGTTGGCGTCGCCGATCGTCTTGCCCGGCACCGAAATGCCGATCGCGTCGGCGGACTTGGCGCCCTGGCCGAAAAGCCCCTTGGAGAAGCTGAAGTCGCGCACCTTCACCATGGTGGCGCCGATCGCCGGAGACTTCACGGCGGCAAGGGCATCCTGCGGCGTACCGTAAAGATGCGTGGTGGCAAGCTGTGCGTCGAACGCCTCCGGCGTCGCGCCGGCGAGCTTGGCCATCGCCGCGCGGGCGGCGGCGCCAGCGGCGTCCTTCTTCTGCATCAGCTGGATCGTCTCGTACCAGATGCCGGCCAGTGCCTTGCCGAGGTTCGGATTGGCCTTGAGCGTCGCAGTGTCGACCGCGAGCAGGTCGAGGATCTCGGCGGGCACCTGGCTCGAATCGAATACCTTCGTAGCACCCGGCAGCTTGGCGACTTCGGTAAGCTGCGGGTTCCAGGTGACCACGGCGGTTGCGGCCGGGTTGGCGAAGGCGCCGACGATATCCGCGTCCGAGGTGTTGACCGTCTTCACGTCGGACAGCTGCAAGCCTACCGTGGAGAGGCCGCGCGCGAGCAGATAATGCGAGACCGACAACTCGACGAGATAGACGGTGCGGCCCTTGATGTCCGCCAGGCTCTTGGCGTTCTTGAGGACGATGCCGTCATTGCCGTTCGAATAGTCGCCGAGGATGATCGCGCTGGTATCCTTGCCGCCCGCGGCCGGGATGGTGAGCGCGTCCATGTTGGTGACGGTGACGCCGTCCAGCTTGCCGGCGTTGAACTGGTTCACCGATTCGACGTAGTCATTGACCTGCACGAAGTGGATCTTCACGCCGTACTTGTCGGCCCATTTCTTCACGATTCCGGCCTGTTCGGCATAGGGCCAGGGCATCCAGCCCGCATAGATCGACCAGCCGATGTTGAAGTCGGTGCGCGGCTTTTGTGCATCGCCACCGCCGCCGCATGAGGCCGTTGCCAGCATCGCCATCGCCGCTACCGCTACCCGCGCCTTTGACACCCAGCTCGCCATGTTCGACCCCCATGTTCGTCGCGCTGAAAAGCGCGAATTTCAGCCGCCGGATGGTTGCGCCCGATATTACGTTTGCTCAATCCAGTAATACGACTTATAGACATGCTCCATGGCATGTGTCACCCGAAATCGTGATGCTGCAATGCGCCATTCAGGCATGGGATGGCCCCTCTCGGGCCGTTCGGACAAGTGTGTGGCGGGGGGGAGGGGCTGACGACCAATGGCGACGGCGCGCATCTTCTGGGCAGTTGGCCTCGGGCTGGCGCTTGCCGTTGCCGCTACCTTCGTCCGATTGTTCCTGAAGGCGCGCGACGGGCACCGCGCCGCCGAGCAGGCAAGCCTGCTCCAGACCGAGCGGCTTCACAACGAGATTGCGGCGCATCGCGAGACTGAAGCCGCGCTGCAGCGGGCCAAGGATGCTGCGGAGGCCGCAAATGCCGCCAAGACGCGCTACCTGGTCGCGGTGAGCCACGAAATTCGCTCGCCGCTCAACGCCATTTATGGATACGCCCAGCTATTGGAGCGCGGCGATACGATTCCTGCCGTCGAAGCGGGCGGGGTGATCCGCCGCTCGGCAGAGCATCTCACCAACCTCGTTGAAGGGCTGCTCGATATTTCCCGCGTTGAAAGCGGGGTGTTGCAGGTGCGGCAGGAACTGGTGCGGCTGCCCGCCCTGCTCGACCAGGTGGTCGAGATGTTCCGCGTCCAGGCTGCCGCCAAGGGGCTGTCGCTCGATTATGTGGTGGAGGGTCGGCTTCCCGCCTATGTCCGCACCGACGAGAAAAGGCTGCGGCAAATCCTGATCAACCTGCTGTCCAATGCGATCAAATATACCGATCAGGGCGGCGCCACGCTCACCGTCCGCTATCGCAGCCAGAGCGCTGCGATCGAGGTGCGCGATACCGGCACGGGCATTCCGGCCGAGGATCTGGAACGCATCTTCGAGCCGTTCGAGCGGGGCAGGGACACCGATGCGGCGATGCAGCCCGGTATCGGGCTTGGCCTGGCGATCACCCGGGTGCTGGCCCGCATCCTGGGCGGCGAAGTGACGGTGACCAGCGAACTGGGCAAGGGCAGCAGCTTCCTGCTGCGGCTGCTGCTCCCTGAGCCGATCGCCGCGCCGTCGGGTGCAGCCGCCTATCGGCGCGTCACCGGCTATCAGGGGCCTCGCAAGACGATCTTGGTGATCGACGACAGCCCCGCGCAAACGACGGTGGTGAACCACCTCCTGCGCCCGCTCGGCTTTTCGGTATTCGAAGCGGGCGGAGGCGCGGCAGGCCTCGCGCTTGCCGATCACTGTTCGCCCGATCTGGTGCTGCTCGACATCCAAATGCCGGGCACCAGCGGCTGGGACGTGGCCGAACAGCTCCGCGCGCGCTTCGGGCCGGCGTTGCGGATCGTGATGGTCTCCGCCAACGCGCATGAATTCCATGCCGGCCGTGACGGCCGTCGCGCGCACGATGCCTTTCTTACCAAGCCGGTGGATCTCGACGCGCTGCTCGACATGATCGCCCGCCAGCTGAGCCTCGACTGGATTGTCGAGGAAGCGGAAACCGTGGCGGCGCCGCGCCAGGCGGCGCGGGCGCTGCCGCCCTCGGCCGCCCCCTATCTCGAAGAGCTGCGCCGCTTTATGAAGCTCGGGCATGTCCGCGGAATCGAAACCACGCTGGTGACGCTGGAGAGGAACGTTCCCGAAAGCGCCGATCTTGTCGCGCGGCTGCGGCCGCAATTGCAGGCGTTCGATCTGCGCGGGCTGGCAAGGACACTCGACGATGTCGGCTAGCGATCCCGGCGCCACGATCCTGGTGGTGGACGACACGCCCGAATCGCTCCGCTTTCTCACGGCGACACTGGAGCAGGCGGGGATGACGGTGCTGATCGCGGTGGACGGGCTCGCCGCGCTCGACCTGCTCGAACATGGCACGCCGGACCTGATCCTGATGGACGCGGTGATGCCGGGGCTGGACGGGTTCAGCACCACCCGCCGCATCAAGGGCGACGGCCGCTTCCGCCACGTGCCGGTGATCTTCATGACCGGGCTCACCGAAAGCGAGCATGTCGTGCGCGGGCTTGATGCCGGCGCGGTCGATTATGTCCATAAGCCGATCGTCGTCGATGAGCTGCTAGCGCGCGTCTCGGTCCATCTCGCCAATGCGCGAATCGCGCAAAGCAGCCAGCTCGCGCTCGATACCGCCGGCCGGCCGTCCTTTGCCGTGGACGAGGTGGGGCGCACCAGCTGGCTGACCCCGCTCGCCGCCGACACGATCGAGCGGCTGTTTCCCGCCTGGTCGCCGCGCGATCTGCATCTGCCGGACGAACTGGCGGCGATCGTGCGGCGGTTGCAGGATCCGGCGGTGCCAGCGGGGGCGCAGGCCACGCTGCAACTGGGCGATAGCGCGCTTCAGTGCAGCTTTCTGCGTCAGACCAGCGCCAGCGAATGGCTGTTCCGCCTGATCGAGAAGCGCGAGGGCGATGCCGAACGCATCCTCGCCGAACGCCACGGACTCACGTCGCGTGAAGCGGAAGTGCTGGTATGGATCAGTCGCGGCAAGCAGAACCGCGAGATCAGCGAGATCCTCGAAATCAGCCCGCGCACCGTGAACAAGCATCTCGAGCAGATCTTCCAGAAGATGGGCGTCGAAAATCGCGCTTCGGCGACGGCGATCGCGGTGGCGACGCTGGCGGGATGAGCGGTGCGGCAGGGGCGCGGGCGGCGCTCGAGCAAGGGGATTTCGACCGGGCGGCGCGTATCGCCACCGCGTGCCTGAGCGCATCGGAAAGCGCAGCCGAAGCGGGGTTCGTGCTCGGCGTGATCGCGGCGGAGCAGGGACGGATCGGCGAGGCCATCCGGCGAATCGAAGCGGCGGTGGGGCAGGATCCGCGCAGCGAATATCGGGCGCAGCTCGCCCGGCTCTATACGCTGGTGCGCCGCGACGGCGATGCGGCGGTGCAGCTGGCGGCGACGGAGGCGAACCCGCCCGCGGATGCGCTGTCGCGAGATACGATCGGTTGCGTCTATGCCCGGCTGGGCGACCATGAAGCCGCGCTGCCGCACTTTGCGGTGGCGGTAGCGCTAGCGCCGGAGAACGACCAGTTTCTCTACAACCAGGCCGCGACGCTGAGCTTCCTCGGCCGCACCGACGATGCCGAAGGGGCGCTGGAGATGCTGCTCGCGCGCAGTCCCGATCATGCCCGCGCGCACCACCTCCTCGCGGGACTGCGCAAGCAGCGGGAGGATCGTAACCATGTCGTGCGACTGCAGGGCGCCCACGGCCGCGCGCAGGGGAGCGACCGGCTGTTGACCGGCTATGCGCTTGCGAAGGAACTGGAGGATATCGGCCGGGCGGACGAAGCGCTGGCCTGCTTGCTCGCCGTCAATACCGAGCATCGCGCTACGCTCGGCTATGATCCCGCGCGCGATGCGGCGATCGTCGAGGCCGTGGCGGCAAGTTGGCCCGCCTTTGCCGCCGCTCCCGCGACGGGCTGTCCCGAAGAGGCGCCCATCCTGATCATCGGCATGCCGCGCACCGGCACCACGCTGGTCGATCGCATCCTTGCCGCGCATCCGGCGGTGGAAAGCGTCGGCGAGCTTCAAGCGCTGCCGCTGGCGGTAAAGGCTGCCGCAGGTACGCGCAGCCGCACGGTGCTCGATCCTGAAACGCTGCACGCGGCCGCCAGCACCGATCTCGGCGCGATCGGCCGCGACTATCTGGCACGGGCGGAACATCATCGGCGCGCGCCGGAGCGACGCTTCGTCGACAAGTTTCCCGGCAACTTCCATTATGCCGGCATCGCGGCGCGGGCGCTGCCGAGTGCGGCGATCGTCTGCCTGCGTCGCAACCCCATGGACACGGTGCTGGCCAATTTCCGCAACCTGTTCGCGATCGGCTCGCGCTATTACGACTATAGTTATGATCTCCTGGAAATCGCCGCCTATGTCGCAGGCTTCGAACGATTGATGGCGCTTTGGCGGGCGGAACTGCCCGGCCGTATCCTGGAACTGCGCTACGAGGATCTCGTTGCCGATCAGGCCGGGCAGACACGGCGGCTGCTGGACCACTGCCGGCTCGACTGGAGCGATGCTTGCCTCGATTTCCATACGCAGGGCGGGGCGGTTTCCACCCCCAGCGCCGCGCAGGTGCGCCGCCCGATCTACGGCGACTCGGTGGCGCGATGGCGGCGGCACGCGGCGGCGCTGGCACCCGTCGCCGCCTATTTTACCGCGCACGGCATCGCTATCGACTGACGGTCGCGTACGTCAAACGCCTCATGGTGCTGACCGGCGACGCCGGTCAGCATCCTGGGCATGGGATATGCTTCCAGCCTTGCACTGCTCGCCGCGCTGCTCGCCGCGCCCGGCGCGCAGGCCGATGCGCTTCCCACCGCCAAGCTCGTCCGCTGCGACGCCGGTGATTGTCTGCTGATCCGCGGTGAGCGTAGGTCGGCGGCCGCCCGCATCACGATCAACGATCACCTTGTACCGGCAAGCGGCCGGCGCGGCTGGAAGGTACGGCTGCCCTTGGCAACGGTGCGCAACTGGGCATCGCCTTTCGCGCGTACGCTCGCGGTAGCGGCGGTCGACGCATCGGGGCGGGTCGAGTGGCAGGCGACGGTGCGGCTGCCGATAGGTTTGCTGGGCCATGATGTAGCATTGGCGTCGCTGGTGGTACGTGCGCGTTGATGCGTAATACTGTCCAATAGAAAGACGGAGTATGAAGAAGGACTAGAGTCGTAATAAAGCACTGCTGCATTGCAACACTTGCCTCATCCTTGCATGGGGGAAGTCCTTAAGGCGTTCTGTAGCTTTTCATCTTGCGATTTGTCGCGCCTGCGGCTAGATGCGCCTCGACCGCTCGGTAGAGGCGGCCTTTGGTTGCAGGAGATTTCGATGAAGATGCTCATCGCGGCCGCCGCCGCGCTTTCGATCAGCACCGCCGCTTTCGCCGGCACAACCGACACCGGCTTTGGCAAGCCTTCGGCTGTGCTCACGCTCGCCGGCCTCGATCTCGCGACGGCGGAAGGCCAGCAGCGTCTGGCAATCCGCGTCGATCAGGCTGCTCGCATCGTCTGCGGCGAAAGCCTCGCCACGATCCACCCCGAACTCGAAGCCCGCGCTCGTGCCTGCCGCGCCGATGTGGCCGAGCAGGTCCGCAGCCAGATCGAGATGCGTGTCGCCCAGGCCGGCAAGGCCCGCGGCGTGCAGGTCGCCGCGCTGCGCTGATCCGACCCTTTGTAGAGCAGTTCCGGCCGCGTGCGTCCGCAGGGGACGCGTGCGGCCGCGCCGTTTCTCGCGGCTACGTCATTCGGACACCTGCGCGGACACGGGCGCGTGCTCTATTCTCCGTCGCAGGAAAGGGAAGGCACGTCGGTAGCGTCACTGCCTTCCCCGCGACCGGGGCGAACAGCAGATGAAGAATGGTCTCGTAAACCTGATTCCGCCGATATCCGTGGCGGCGGTGCTATGCTTCTGGGCGTTCGCCCCGGCGGCGATCCTCGCCAACCCTTGGACCATCGTTATCACCTCCGCGGCGATAACGCTGTTTGTGCAGGGCCTGGAGTTCCTGTTCGAACGGCACCCGGGATGGCGGATGAACTGGCGCGAATTCTGGACCGATCTTTTTTACGTTGTCTTGGGCGCGACGGCGATCTCCTGGGCATCGCAGGCGCTGGCGGAAGCGCCGTTGCTGGCGCTCAAGCAGGCGCTGGGGATTCGCACTCCCTGGGCGATGCAGATGCCGTTCCTGCTGCAGGTGGCGCTCGTGGTCTTCCTCATCGAGTTCGGGCAGTATTGGATGCACCGGCTGATGCACAACGTGACGCCCTTTTGGCTCACCCATGCGCCGCATCACCACATCACCCAGCTCAATGCTGCCAAGGGCTATGTCGGCAATCCGGTCGAGCTGTTCCTGATCAGCCTCAGCGTCGTTGCCCTTTTCGACCTGCCGCTGACCGCCGTTTTCTGCGCGCTGAACGTGCTTGGCGTGGTTTCCACCTTCGCACACGCCAATGTGAGGGCCAATCCGCCGATCTGGTACAGCTTTGTTTTCACGACGATTCGCCACCATAGCCTTCACCATTCGGTTCCCTATGAAGATACACGCTGCAACTACGGCAACGCGCTAATCCTACTCGATCGCATCTTCGGCACATACAAGGAGGGCGAGGCATCGGTGGTAGGACAGGACGATCGCCGTCGGCTCTCGATTCGCGAGCAGTGGCTATTCCCGTTCCAGCCGATCTTTGCGCGACTGAAGCGCAGCCCAGCAATCTCCACCGATGTCGTGGCAGGCTGAGCGCGATGGCCTGGATGCTGATGTTTGCAGCGCTGCTGGCCAGCAGCGCCGCCGCTGAGGCCACCGATCCGCTGCCGCGCGAGGAACAGGTGCTGTCGGTTCCCGGTTTCGCCGATTTCCTGGCAGTGGACGGGGATAGCGTTTGGGCCACCAACAGGGGGCGAGTGGAGCGCTGGTCGCGCAGTGGCAAGCTCGCCGAAGTGGTGTTGGCACATCCATGCGGCGCCATGACGATCACCGCCGGCTCGCTGTGGGTCGCCGATTGCAAGGACGCCACGCTTAACCGGATTGACCTGAAGACCGCTAAGCTCTTGGCGGCGATTCCCACTGGAATCGCCAACCCTAAGGGCGAGTTGAACGTGGTCGCTGGAGCAGGATCGATCTGGGTAGCGAGCGACGCGGGTGGCAAACTGGCGCGCGTCGACCCCGCGAGTAACCGGGTAGTCGCCTCCATCGCCGTCGATCCGGGCACCTTCTTCCTCACTTTTGGCTTCGGTTCGGTCTGGGCGGTCAGCAGCGATGCCCAGACGGTGCAACAGGTCGATCCTGCCACCAACCAGGTCGTCCGCCGCACGGGGCTGGGAAAGCAGCCGGGCTTTCTCGCCGCCGGGGAAGGCGCGGTATGGGTGCAAGAACAGGGCGACGGTACGCTGGCGCGGATCGATCCGGCCAGCGGCGCGGTCTCTGGCCGCGTGAAGGTAGGCGCCGACTTGCTCTACGGTGATATCGACACCGGAAATGGAGCGGTCTGGCTCCGCACCACCGCAGACCAGACTTTCGTGAAGATCGATCCGCAGTCTCTCGCGATCCTCGGTCGGCTTGGCACTGCGAGCGGAAGCGGGGCGCTGCGGTTTGCCGGAAATGGTCTCTGGACCAGCGCGCATGACGTGCACACGCTGTCTTGGTGGAGTCTAGGCCCCGCGCCGGCAGCAAAGACGCGATAGCCCTTAGAGCGTTTTCCGATCAATCTGGATCATATCCGCAGGAAC
>NZ_ALBQ01000003.1 GCF_000282895.1 Sphingomonas sp. ATCC 31555 | reverse complement strand
CCCGCTTGCGGGAGGGGTCGGGGGAGGGGATGACGTGGAAGAAGCGCTGTACGGTTTCAGCCCCTCCCCTAGCCCCTCCCGCAAGCGGAAGGGGAACGCGGGCGGCAGCGGTCACGCCTCGTCCCTCACGACGCGAGCGACTTCTTCCACCGTGGTCACCCCGATCTGCAGCTTTGCCACGCCGTCATCGAGCAGGCTGGGGTTATCCCTTCGCGCATGGCGTTCGATCTCTGCCTCGCTGGCACCATCATGGATCAGCTTCTGGAACACGTCGTCCACCGCAACGACCTCGTACAGCCCGGCCCGACCGCGATAGCCTTCGTCATGGCACTGGTCGCACCCAACTGCGCGCCATACCGGCGCCCCGACCGGCAACGCGCCGCCGAGCAGCACCGAATCCGCCGTGCTTGCCACGTCCTCGCGCCGGCAGCTCGGGCACAGCCGCCGCACCAGTCGCTGCGCGCACAGCCCGACCACCATCGGCGCGAGCAGATAGCGTTCGACACCCATGTCGATCAGCCGGGTCACCGATCCCACCGCGCTATTGGTGTGCAGCGTCGACAGCACAAAATGGCCGGTCATCGCCGAGCGCACCGCCACCTGCGCGGTTTCCTGATCGCGGATCTCGCCGACCATGATCACGTCCGGATCCTGGCGCAGGATGGCGCGCAGCCCGCGCGCGAAGGTCATGTCGGTGCGCGGATTGACCTGGGTTTGTGCCACGCCGGGCAACTCATATTCGATCGGGTCCTCGACCGTCATGACGTTGCGCTTGCGGTCGTTGAGCCGGGTAAGCGCGGTGTAAAGCGTCGTCGTCTTGCCCGAGCCGGTGGGCCCGGTGACGAGCAGGATGCCGTGCGGCCGCTCGAGCAGCCGGCCGAACACCGCTTGGTCGCGCTCGCTCATGCCCAGGCCCGAGAGGTCGAGCTTGAGCGAGCCCTTCTCCAGCAGACGCAACACCACCCGCTCGCCGTGCTGGGTCGGGATGGTCGAGACGCGGGCGTCGACATCGTGCCCGCCGATGCGCAGCGTCACGCGGCCGTCCTGCGGCACGCGCCGCTCCGCAATGTCGAGCTTCGCCATCACCTTGATGCGGCTCACCAGCAGCGGCGCCAGTGCCCGCGGCGGCTCGATCATGTCTCGCAGCACGCCGTCGACGCGAAAGCGGACGACGAGGCGCTTTTCCTGCGTCTCAACGTGCACGTCCGAAGCGCCTTCCTTCACCGCCTCCAGCAGCAGGGCGTTGATCAACCGGATCACCGGCGCGTCATCTCGCGTATCGAGCAAATCGTCGACGCTTGCTGCACTGTCCGCAAGCGCCGCCAGATCCATGTCGCCAAGGTCGATATCGGCGGCGGCGCCCCCGGCCCCGCCATAGGCTTCCCCGAGCGCGCTATCGAAGGCCGCGCCCTCCAGCCGCACGAAGCGTGCGCCCGGCGCCAGCCGCTGCACCTCCAGCAGCCCCTCCAACCCCGCATCGGCACGATGGACGCATTCGATCCCCTCGGGCGCAGCGCGGAGCAGCACGCCGTGCCGACGGGCGAAGCCATAGGGCAGGTTCGGCACGTCGGCGATGATCATCGGACAAGCTCCACGGTGGCCGAAACACGCCCGGGCGCGCCGAGGCCCTGCACAGTGACGGTGCGCACCCGCAGATCGCTGGTCGTCGTCACATCGGCGAGCCAGTTGACCAGCGAATCATAGCTGGCATCGGCAACGCTGGCGCGCACGCCGCGGTCGATCGGCGCAGTGGTCAACGCGACGCCGAAACCTCCGGCCGATTGGGTGACGATGTCCGCGGGGGCGCCGGTGCGGCGCTGCGGCCGAGCCGTCGTCAGCGTGCCGGCTGCGCGAATGCGGGCTTTCAGCGTCTCGTAGGTGCGGATGTCCGCCAGCGCGGCCGCCCGCGCACCCTGGATCGGCTTGACCACGCCATAGACGAACAGCAACCCTACAAGCAGCACGATCAGCACCGCCAGCATCCCGCGCTCGCGTGAGGAGCGCGCCTGCCACCATTGGCCGCCGCGGCTCAGCCCGGCATCCAGCGTCGGCAGCTGCGTGCGAATGAAATCCCTCATAGCGCGCTCGCCGTAATGCGGATCGTCCCTGCTGGCGAGGCCGTTGCCTGCCCCTTGATGTTCGCCCCGCGCAACGCTGCCGCGATTCGCGTCGCCATGTCCGGCGCACTGGCCGCACAATCGATCGTCAGCACATTCCCCTCGAACCGTATCGCTTGTGTCGAGAGCGAACCGGCCATCGGACTCAGCGCGGCGGAAAGCCGGGCCAGCAGCGGCACGAATCGATCCGGCGCGCCGGTGGCACTAGGCAACAGATCGGTTACCCGAGCCTGAAAGTCGCCTGAAAGATCGACGCCCGGCGCTGCTATTGCGACCAATTCGCGCGTTTCCGCCGCACGACGCTTTGCGATAATGCTTAGCATTAACGCATCTGCACCTGCGATCGCGACATGCGCCAACGCGCCAAGGGCCACGATCCAGCCTAGTCGGCGCAAGGCGCCGGACGACCGCGGGCGCCGTACGGCATAAGCGCCCTGTCGCAGATCGAGTTCCGCTTTGGCTATAGCAGCACGCGCCTGCAGCGTGCGCGGATCCGGGGATGTAGCCTGTACCGGCATTTCCGCGCCGACTGGTTCGCCCAAATGGTAGAGCCGCGGGCATCCCGCCGCTTCCCAGGCGGCTTGCAGCAACGGGGCGGGTAGCGCGAATCCGGTTCCATCGGCTGCGAGTACGAGCGCCCGGCCCTCACGAATCTCGACCGTCCAGCCTTGCCCCGGTCGGGGCAGCAGCAACGCGTCCGGCACCATCGCCGCGTCGCCAAGGCCCTGCGATTCGGCAAGGCGAACCCAATCGGCCATGGTCTCGTCGCGAACCGCGCCGACCAAATAGCGCGCCGGCGCCTCTAGCGGATCTAGCTTCCCGCCCAGCGCCAAGTGCAGCACATCGATCGGCTCTGCCACCTGGTCCTCGATCGCGAAGGGCAGCGCCGCCAGCCGTCGGGCTCGATTCGGCAACGGCAGGTCGACCGCAAGCAGGCGCACGCGCTCCGTCGGCACGAGGATGGTTGCGGGCCCATCGGCGTCGACTATGATCAGGCGGTCGCCCGCCAGCGTCCACAAGCCCGCGGCGTGCGGTGACGGCGGTTCCGGCGATCGGACGCCGTGTGTCATGGAAGCTTCATGGGATGGACGCATGGGGCGGGGATGCGCATAGTTTTGAAACCATTTTGTGACATCGCATCGCAGCGCTTCGCACGCAAGCACCTCCAGGTCGAGGAGCATGAAGCCGGGCTGACGCTGATCGAGATGCTGATCGTGCTCGTGATCATTGCGGTGGTCGCTGGCCTCATTACCACCAACGTCATCAGCCGTCCGGACGAGGCGCGGGTTACCACCACCAAGGGCAACATCGCCAGCATCGAAGGCGCGCTGAAGATGTACCGCCTCGACAACGGCGAGTATCCCTCGACCGAACAGGGCCTGAAAGCGCTGGTCGAGAAACCCACGCTGCCGCCGGTGCCCGCTAATTGGGCGCAGGGCGGTTATCTCTCCGACGCGCCGCTGGATGCCTGGGGGAAGCCCTACGAATACAAGTCCGAAGGCGGCGGCTTCGCGATTCGCTCGTTCGGGAAAGACGGCAAGCCCGGTGGCGAAGGCGTGGATGCCGACCTTGAAGGCAAGGGCTGATGCCGCTCGGGGGGACGTTCTGTGTTCCCCTGCCCATTGGGGAGAGGGCTGAAGCAGATCGCCGCTTTTTCCATCTCGGCCCCTCCCTCAGCCTCTCCCATGGGCGGATGAGGAACCTCGCCGTCGCACCTTCCCAAACCGGCATGACGCTGATCGAAATGCTGATCGTTCTCGCGATCATCGCCGTGGCCGCGGGCGCGGTGACGCTGGGGATCGGTGCGGCTACCCGCAAACCCAGCGTGGAGACCGAAGCGCGCCGCCTCGCCTCCCGCCTGCAGGCCGCCGCCGACGACGCGATGCTCGGCGATCGACTGATCGCTTTCACCGCCGAAAAACACGGCTATGGCTTCGCCACGATCGGTATGGACGGCAAGATGATCCCCCGCACCGACGATGCGCTGGCGCCGCACACGCTGCCTGCCGGCATCACCGTCACGCTTGACGTCCGCCCGCCGGTGGTGCTCGGCGTCGATGGTTCTGGCCGCCCGCTGGCCGCCACGGTCGAAAATGGCAGCCAGCGCTGGATCGTCCGCTATGATGGGCTCACCGCCACTGCAGTACCGGCGCCAGTATCGTGACAAGGGACGAAAGCGGCTTCTCGCTGATCGAGGCTCTCGTGGCGCTGGCGGTGCTCGCCATTGCAACGGTCGGCCTGATGCGCACCGTGCAGACGCATATCGATTCGACGCGTGGGCTGGAGCGCCGCGCCGCCGCCATGTGGGTGGCCGAAAACCGGCTGGCCGAACTGGAAGCGGGCATCGGCGGCACCCCGCAGGTAGAGATGCTGGGCGAACGCTGGCGCATCGCGGTCGATCGTCGCAGTACCAGCGATCCTGAAATCGTGCGGGTGCGGATCAACGTGTTTCCTGCCGCCGAGAAGACACCGCTTGCATCGCTCGACGGCTTCGTGGACGGGCGAAGGGAATGAATCGTCTGTCTCTCAATCCGCGCCAGACGCGCACCGCGCTCGATCTGCTGACCGGCGCCGTCGTTGTCTCGGTCGCTATCGCGCTTGCCGGGCTGACATGGCGGATTGCCGGCCATGCCGGCACCGGTGCGATCACGGTACCGTCGGGCCGGAGCGCCCCCGCCGTCGCACCCGATATGAGCGCCGCGATCGCGCTGGCGCCGTTCGGCAAGGCGGTGGTGGTCGATGCGCCGCAGCCGACTACGCTGCCACTCGAACTCAAGGGTATCGTGGCAGCGATTCCAGCCGAACTGTCCGCCGCGTTCATCGCCGTGAATGGTGCGCCGCCTCAATCCTTCCATGTCGGCGAAGCGGTGAACGGCGCGACGATTGCTGCCATTCAACGCGATCGTGTGCTGTTCGACAATGGCGGCCAGCGCGAATTCCTCGCTTTTCCCGATCCCACCCTGTCGCCCGAACAGCGACAGGCCGCAGCGGCCGCACCCCCGAATCAGCCCGCGGCTCCGGCCCAGCTCACGCCGCCGCCGGGTGCGCCGCCCGCCCCGCTGCCGGGCAACAGCGCCGCCGTGTTGCAAAAGTTCGGCGCTACGCCCACGGCGGAAGGATTCCGGATCGGCACCGGAGGCCCGCCGGGCATGCAGGCCGGCGACGTTATCACCTCGGTTAACGGTACGCCCTTGTCTGATGGGCAAGCGGCCAATGCCGCGTTCGCCGCCGCGCAGCAGAGCGGCTCCGCACAAGTTCAGATTTTGCGTGACGGCAGGCGGATCACGCTTACCGTTCCGCTCCGTTGAAGAGAGAGCCCGTGAAGATTCGCTCCGCCCTTGCCTGCCTCGCCCTGTCGCCGATGCTGCTCGATCCGCTGGTCGTAACGGCGCAGACGGCCGCGCCGCAGGATGCCGCCGATGTGGTAATCAATATGCGCGGGGTGGAGATCGCCGACGTCGCCGACCAGATCTCTCGAATCACCGGCCGCACTCTGATCCTCGATCCCGCCGTGAAGGGCGTAGTGACCGTTACCTCGTCCAGCCCGCTTACCCCGGGCGGCGTGTGGGATCTTTTTCAGTCGGTGCTGCGCGCTAATGGCTATGCGGCGGTGCGCTCCGGCCGTGCCTGGCGGATCGTGCCGGCAGCCAATGCCGTGCGCGACGGGGGTGTGCCCGCGCGCGGCATTGCCGGCCAGGAGCTGGTGACGCGGATGGTGCGCCTGTCCAACGTCCCCTCTGCCGATGCCGCCCGCATCGCCCGGCCGCTGGTGGCGAGCTTCGGCAGCGTCGAGCCGCTAACCGCGCCCAACGCTGTCGTCATCACCGATTATGCCGACAATGTCCGCCGCATTGAATCGATCATCCGCCAGCTCGACGGCGGCGGCGGCGCCACCTTCGCCGCAATTGCACTCAAGAATGGCAGCGCGCCGGCCGTGGCCCAGGCGGTGCAGAACGTACTGGGCGGCGATCAGGCCAGCGGAACCCGCGTCGCCGCTGACGAGCGCAGCAACACCGTGATCCTGCGCGGCACGCCCGCATCGGTCGCCGAAGGCCGCCGCATCGTCGCCTCGCTCGATCTGCCGGGCGGATCAACGCCGATCACGCGAATGCTCCGCCTGAACTATGCCGATGCCGAGACGGTGACGGAAGTACTGCGCGGCGTACTCGGTCTGGGCGAGAGCGTCGACAATCCGGTCGCGAGCAGCCTTTCGGGCGCGAACGCCAATCCTTTCGCCCGGCTGGCGGCACAAAGCAGCCTTTCCGCTGCCGCGGCGGGCGCAGCCGGCACCACCGGCACCAGCAACACGACCAGCGGCGCCGGGGTGCAGGCAGCAACCGGCACGACCACGCCCACGATGCAGTCGACAACGCCGCAGACTCCCAAGGGATTCTCGACGCCGGAGCTGACGGTGCAACCCGCGCCGGAGCTGAACGCCATCGTCGTCCGCGGCGCGCCCAGCGCGATCGCCTCGATCGAACCGCTGATCCGCGATCTCGACGTACGCCGGCCGCAGGTGCTGATCGAAGCCGCAATCGCCGAGATCACCGGCGACGATGCCGAGGCGCTGGCGGTGCAGATCGGCACCAGCGGCGCGGTGCTGGACCGGCTCGGCGCCGGCACTTCATTCACTGCCGGCGGCACCTCGCTCGGCACGATCCTTACTGCGCTGGGCGTGCCGGCGGGCACGCTTCTGGGCACCGGCGCCACCGGCTTCACCGGCAACTTCAAGATCGGCGACGATTTCTCGGTGCTGCTCCAGGCGCTGGGCACTTCGACGCGCGCCAACCTGCTGTCCACGCCGCAGATCACGGTGCTGGACAATGTCGCAGGCGAGTTCATCGCCGGCCAAAACGTGCCGTTCGTCACCGGATCGATCCTCACCAACACCAGTTCGGCGACGCCTTACAACACGATCGAGCGCAAGGATGTGGGCATTACGCTTCGCGTGCTGCCGCGGATCAATGCGGGCGACACGATCCGCCTGCAGGTAAACCAGGAAGCATCCGCTATCGCCAGCACCACCGTGTCGCAGGCCTCTGACATCATCACCAACAAGCGCGCGATCAACACCACCGTCTTGGCGGATAATGGCTCGACGATCGTGCTCGGCGGCCTGACGGCGGACGATTATCAGGACACCCGCCAGCAGGTGCCGATCCTGGGCAACATCCCGCTGATCGGCGAGTTATTCAAAAGCCGCCGCGAACAGCGCCAGAAGCGCACCCTGTTCATCTTCCTCAAGCCCACCATCCTGCGCGACGGCGCCGATGCCAGCGCGGCCGCCAAGGATCGTTATGCCCGGCTGCGGGCCGACGAGGCGGAGAACGGCCGGCGCAACAGCCTGCTGCTCGCGCCGCCGCCGGCGCGGCTGAAGGTGGAGATCGACGGGATCTACTGAGCCGTCGGTTCTGGGTCGGCGGCGGGTAGCGGAACCCGCGCCCGCTGGCCACCGCGGCTGAACAGCGCGGCGTCGATCGAAAGCGACTCGAGCCGCCAACCATCGACGCTGTCCCCGATCGCGAGCGAACGGCTGGTGCCCTGCGCGGTGCGGACCAGCGCCACCGCATCGCTGCCGAGCCGGCCGACGATGCCCGTCAGTAGCGGAGCGTCGGGCGGCAGCGCATTGTCCTCCGGGGCCGCATCCGCGAACAGCGGCCGATCGAATGCATGGGTGAGCGGGACTTCGATCGGCGTCACAAGCGGCGGCAGCGCGCGGGCAGACTGCAGGGACGGTGCGGCGGCAGGGCGAAGCAACAGCAGCGGCATTGCTATCGCCACCAGAGCCGCGCCGCCCAGCGCGATCCAGTGCACGCGCGGCATCATCGCACCGCCCCGATCAGTTCGGCGCTTAACCGCACGCCGCCACCTTCCGCCGGCACCATCCGCCAGCTGCGGAAGCGGAGAACCGGGCGCTCACGTTCGATCGCGTCCGCCAGCGCGACGACGGCCTTTTCCGGTCCGGACAGGCGCAGCGTGATGATGACCAGCGGCGGGCGCGCGTTTGCCGGCGCCATCGCTTCCACCAGCACGCCCCCGCTCCGCGCCAGCCGTTCGATCCGCGCGGCGATCATTGCCTCCGCCTGGGCGGCGGGGAAGGCGAGCGCCGGCGACATCACGGCAGCCGCCTCGATGGGCGCCGCCGCCTTCCCGGCAACGATCGCCTTCTCCAACCGCGCCTTGGAAAGGGCGCCGATCGCCATCCCCGTCAAGGGCGCTAGCAGAGCGACCAGCAGCAGCCCCGCCAACGTCCCCCACAGGATCGGCCGCCGCGTCATGCGCCCGCCCGCCGCAGCAGCACGATCGTCCGCCCCTCGGCTTCCCGCTGGCGCACGTCGCGCAGGCCGGAAAGGGCCGCCGTCCGCCGGAGCGCGGCCCGGAGCGCATCGGGATCGCTGGTCGCGACTTCGATTTCGAGCTGCGCGTCGGCCCGCCGTTCGACTCGGAGCAGCGTAGCATCGGCCGGCAGAGCCGCCGCCAGCCGATCGATCATGGCGGCCGGCCCCGGCTGCTCGATCGCCTGGCGCAACCATTGCCGCGCCCGGCTGCGTTCCTGCTCGGCGTCCATGCGCGGCGCCAAGGCCGTGGCGATCCGTGCCTCTTCCTGCCGGGCAGCGCGTGTCAACAGCGCCGCGCCCGCGATCGTCGCGAGCGGGCCAGCAGCAAGGACGAGGGGCAGGATCAACGCGATCCGGCGAGGCCGGGTGGCCGGAAGGGGGCCCGCCTCAAGCTCCGATCGCGATCCCATCCGTGCCCGCAGCCTGGCCGCCGCATGGCCTACTAGGCTGAGACGGGGGGGCAGAGGATCGGGATCGGAAGCATCCGGCGTCATCTGTCCGCGCTTAACCTGCTGCGGCGGCTTCGCAAGTGTCACATGACTGACCGCGATTCGACATCGATCCGCAACCCCCGCTCCATCATGCCTTCATGTCCCTTCCCCATGGGCGAGAGGCGTTCCGTGCCCATGTCCCGGATACTAGAGGGGGATTCGATGACCGACCTAACCGAAACGTCGTTCGGCTATACCGACGGCGATGTAGATACCAATCACAGCACCGCGACCTCGCTCAACGACCTGGCAGACCAGCGTTATTCGCGTCGCACCTTGCTGCGCGGATCGAGCGCGATCGTCGCCGCCACGATGGGCGGTTCGGTGCTCGCCGCGTGCGACAACAACGACATGAGCAGCGATGCGGCGCCGACGGTAACGGCCGGCGGAGCCGTGACCACGTCCTCCGGCCGCATGGTGACGCTGAACGGCACCGCAACCGACGACAAGCAGATCGCGACGATCGCCTGGACGCAGGCGAGCGGCCCGCTGATCACCCTGGCCAATCCGAACAGCAACACCGTCTCTTTCATGGCACCGGTTGTCGCCGCGGCAACCGATTTCCGCTTCCGCTTCGCCGCTATCGATTCGACGGGGCAGACCCGCTGGGCCGAGACCACCGTGACGGTGAATCCGCCGGCACTGGGCTTCACCGCGGTCGCCAAGAACAAGCTGGACGTTGTAACCGTGCCGACCGGCTACACCGTCAGCGTGATCAACCGCACCGGCGATCCGATCGCGGCCGGCGTGCCCGCCTACAAGAATGACGGCACCGATACCAACTTCGCCCAGCGCATCGGAGACCATGGCGACGCGCTCTATTGGTTCGGCCTCAGCGCTACCGGCACGCGCGACGAGACCAGCTCGACGCGCGGCCTGCTCGTGCAGAACCACGAGAACATCAACGATCAGTATCTGCACGTCGCGGGCGCCACCACCGTCAATGGCGCGCGGCCTGAATCCGAAGCGCAGAAGGAAATCGACTGCCACGGCGTGTCGGTGACCGAAGTCGTCGAAGGCGCGAACCGCGTGTGGAGCGTAAAGCAGGATTCGACCTTCAACCGGCGGATCACGCCGGCGACGCCGATGGTGTTCAACGGCCCGGCACGTGGCTCCGATCTGCTCAAGACCGTCTTTTCGCCCACCGGCGTGGCCGGCCGCGGCACGATCAACAATTGCGCCAACGGCTACACGCCCTGGGGCACCTCGCTGACCTGCGAAGAGAATTGGGCCGGCTATTTCCGCCGCAGCGGCGACACTGCGAACCGCACCGCGAAGGAGCTCACTGCGCTCAGCCGCTATGGCGTGACGAGCAGCACGGGCAGCTATGGCTGGTCGACCGTGGTGGCCGCGGACAGCACCAACACGCTGTTCCGCCGCTGGGATGCGCGCGCCGGAACGGGTGCCGCCACCGGCGATTTCCGCAACGAGCCGAACCAGTTCGGCTGGGTTGTCGAAGTCGATCCCTATGCACCGACCTCCACGCCGCGCAAGCGCACCGCGCTGGGCCGCATGGGGCATGAGGGCTGCTGGCCGGGCGCATTCGTCGCTGGTCGGAAGCCGGCCTGGTACATGGGCGACGATTCGCGCCGCGAATACTTCTACAAGTTCGTCTCGGCGACTGCCTGGGCAGCAGCCGATGCGAATGCGACCGACCGCCTGGCGATCGGCGACAAATATCTCGATGCTGGCACGCTGTATGTCGCCAAGTTCAACGCCGACGGTACCGGCACCTGGCTGCCGCTGGTCTACGGCCAGAATGGCCTGGACGCGAGCAACGCCGCCTATCCGTTCGCGGATCAGGCAGACGTGCTGGTGAACACCCGTCTCGCCGCCGACAAGCTGGGCGCGACGCCGATGGATCGCCCAGAATGGACGGCGGCGAACCCGGTGACGGGCGAGATCTACCTCACCCTCACCAACAACAACGCCGCTGGTCGTCCGCTGAACGGCACCGACGCCGCCAATCCCCGCCATTATAACGACCCCAAGGCGGGTTCGGCGCAGTATGGCAACCCGAACGGGCACATCATCCGCATCAAGGAAGCCACGACCGAGGCGACCAGCTTTACCTGGGACATCTATGGCTTTGGCGCCGGCGCCGACCTGGACAAGACCAACATCAACCTTTCGTCGCTCGACGACAGCAACGACTTCTCCAGCCCCGACGGCCTGATGTTCGCCCGTGCGAGCCATGCCGGCGGCCAGGTGAAGCCGATGCTGTGGCTGCAGACCGACGACGGCGCCTATACTGACGTCACCAACTGCATGATGCTGGCGGCCCAGCCGGGCACGGTAGGCGATGGCGGCGCACGCACCATCACCAACACCGGCTCGGGCGGCGTCACCGCCACCCAAGCGACCCGCATCGGCGCGGCGCCGGGCGCCAATCTCCGCCGCTTCCTGGTCGGCCCGATCGAATGCGAGATCACCGGCGTGGATTCGACGCCGGATGGGCGCACGCTGTTCGTCGGCATCCAGCACCCCGGCGAAGGCGGCACACCCGCGGCGCCGACCAGCAACTGGCCCGACACCCAAGCCGGCGGCACCGTCGCGAAGACGATCCGCCCGCGCTCGGCCGTGGTGGTGATCACCAAGAATGACGGCGGCGTCGTCGGCCTCTGATCCGGTACGCCACGACCAATCGTAAGGGGGAGGTCCGCCAGGGCCTCCCCTTTTTTGTATCAGCGCGTACAGTCTGGGCGAGCGGGAGACGATGATGCAAATTGCAGTGCTGACGTTCGACGGGTTCAACGAACTGGATTCGTTTATCGCCGCCGCGATCCTCAATCGCCTGCGGCCGCGCGGCTGGACTGCCCATATCACCTCGCCGACCGAGCGAGTGACGTCGCTCAACGGCGTTACAATCCACCGTCAGAAGCCGCTCGCCTTCGCGGCAGAGGCCGATGCCGTGCTGATCGGCAGCGGAATCAGGACGCGCGAGATCGCCGCCGATGCAGACCTGCTGGGCGAGATCCGCCTCGATCCGGCACGCCAGCTTATCGGCGCACAATGTTCGGGTACGTTGCTGCTGGCGCGGCTGGGACTCATCGCCACCCTGCCCGCCTGCACGGACCTGACCAGCAAGCCCTGGGTGATCGAAGCGGGCGTGGACGTTCTTGATGCGCCGTTCGTGGCGCACGGCAATGTCGCCACCGCAGGCGGCTGTCTCGCCTCGCAATATCTGGCCGCCTGGATGATCGCGCGCGCCGCTGGAGAAGCGGCCGCGCGCGAGGCGATCCATTATGTCGCGCCGGTGGGCGAGAAGGAGGAAACGGTCGCCCGCACGCTTGGGGTCGTCGCTCCGTTCCTTCTCGCCGACGCCACCGTTACCGGTCGGTACGGCTGACGATCTTGGCGGTGCCGTCCGGCGTGATGGTGATCATGTGCGCCGCACCGCCCTGGCAGTTGGCGCGCCACAGGGGATTGCCGTCCTGATCGGGCAGCCGCTCCGACTTGTCGACATGCTCGCAGGTGAGCCCCGCATCCATGATCGCGCGGATGAAGACAACGTTGCGCTGCGCATCATTCATCGCGATCACCTGCGCGGCGACGTTGTTGCCGGCATCACCATTGTCGACCACGGCGTTGCTTTCCGCTGCGGTATCGGCGGCGGCATTGCCGGTCGCCTCGCCGCCCGATTGGCACCCGGCCAGCGCCAGCAGCGCCAGGGCTGGAAGAAGGATCGGCTTGGTCATGGCTCTATTCTCCAGATGTCCCGGCGCGGAGGGATCCGCGCCGGGTTTGGTCCATCATGCCGCCAAAGCATCTGCGATTGTGAAGGTTCCGGATCGATCCCGTGCCTTCACCGCTCATAGGCCTTGGGCAGCGCGCTTTCGGTGGGCTTCCAGTAGCGATCGCGCAAGCGCGTCTGGCGTGTGGCCAGCGACTGTTCGATGCCGTCGACGAACAGCTTTACGGGCGCGCTGCCGATCTCGAGCGGATCGCCGTCCCACACCACCACGTCGCCGGCCCGGCCGGGGCGCAGCGATCCATAGCTTTCGCCCATGCCCATCGCCTCAGCAGGCTTCGAGCTGATCGCGGCGAAGGCCGCGTTCCAGTCGAGCCCGGTCGCGCCCGGCACGCGGGTCAGCGCCACCAGATTGCCGGCATATTGCTTCTCCAGCCGCGCCTGACGCGCTTCGTCGTCGTTGATCGTGCCGATGCCGACCAGCACGCCCGCCGCCTGCATCCGCCCGACGTTCGACTGGGTGGCGGCAAGCTGTTCGAAACTCACGGGAAGATCGGTCAGCGCATTCGCGATCACCGGCACGCCCGCGGCGGCGATTTCCTTCGCCACCGTCCAGCCTTCGGTTGCGCCGATCAGCACCAGCTTCAGCGCCGGCGTCTCGCGCTTAAGGTCCAGCAGCACCAGGATGTCAGATGCGCGCTCGACATGGACGAGGAGCGGCACCTTGCCCTGCACTACCGGCGCAAGCGCCTCGGCGTCGGCGCGGGTGAGGAAGGCATCCTTGCCCCGGTCCGCAAAGCTTGCCGGGTTACGGGCGAAATCGCGCAGCTGGGCGAAGACGTTGCGCAGCATCGCCACCGCCGCCGGACGGCTGCCACCCGCCAGCTGGCCGCCGCTTTCGCCGAATTCCATGAACTGAAACGCCCGCGGCCGCGCAACCGTGTGCAGATCGCTGCGCAGATCGATCACCGCGCCCTGGCCGGCGAAGATCGATCCCTTGCTGGCTTCCGGCGCAACGACGGCACGGGTAACGCCCTCTGCCCGGTTGATCGCGATCGGCGTCGCGCGCGGGTTCACCGCCGGTGCCACGTCGAGCGCGGCGTTGAACGGCGAATTTCCTGCCGACGCGTCGTTGGTCGGGCCGACGGCATCGACCTCGACAATGCCCATGCGGGTAAAGCCGGCGAAAATGCCGGGCGTGACAAAGCGTCCGCCCGCATCCATCGCCTGCATGCCCGCGGGCACTGCCACGCCGCGGCCGGCGGCAACGACTTTGCCGCCGCGCACCACCACGGTACCGCCCTCGACCGGCGCGGAGCCGTCGCCGATTACCAGTTTGGCGTTGGTGATCGCCACATCCTGCGCGATCGCAGGCGCCGCAAGTCCGATACAGGCCGCGGCGGCGAGAAACATGCTCTTCATCACTTCACATCCCCCTCACCCGGCTGGCCGAGCTCGAAATCGGAAACCGGTCGGCGCTTGGGATCCTTCGCATCGTAGAGCAGTGCACCATCGACCCACACCATCTCGGGCCGCGTATAGACGCTGTACGGATTGCCGTTCCACAGCACCACGTCCGCCATCTTGCCGGGCTTCAGGCTACCGGTCTTATCGGCGATGCCCAGTGCCAGCGCGGGGTTGTAGGAAAGCCACTTCCACGCCTCTTCCTCGCTGATCTGGAACCCGCCGCGCAGCGCGGAAGCGCGCGCCTTGGCAACTTCCTGGTTCAGCCGCTGGATGCCGTTCGCGTCGTCCGAATGGATCATCGCACAAGCGCCTTCCTTCTCCAGGATGGCGAGGTTCTCCGGAACCGCGTCGTAGGACTCCATCTTGAAGCCGTACCAATCGGCCCAGACGGCGGCGCAGGTGTTGTTCGCCTTCAGCAGGTCGGAGATCTTATAGGCTTCCACGGCGTGGTGGAATGCCGAGACATGGTAGCCGAACTCCTTGGCCATATCCATCACGATGGCCATTTCGTCGGCGCGGTAGCAGTGGTTCTGCACCCGGATCTCGCCTTCGATCACGCCGCGCAGCGTATCCATGGCGATGTCGCGCGCGGGCGGCTCGCCGCCGTCCTTCTCATACTTGTCCCAGCGACGCTTGTATTCGACCGCTTTCGCCCAGGTCTGGCGATCGACGGCGACGTTGCCCATGCGCGTGGAGGGCTGGCGGCCGCGGCTGCCATAGACGCGTTTGGGGTTTTCGCCGCACGCCATCTTCAGACCATAGGGGGCACCGGGGAACTTCATCCCCTGCATGGTGCGGGCATAGACGTTCTTCAGCACCACCGATCGGCCGCCGAACAGATTGGCCGATCCTGGGAGGATCTGCAGCGTCGTCACTCCGCCGTTCGTCAGCGCGCGGCCGAAGCCCGGATCCTGCGGCCAGACGCTGTGTTCGGCCCAGACATCGGCGGTGACCGGCCCGGTCGCCTCGTTGCCGTCGGAATGCGCATCGACACCGGGCGAGGGATAATCGCCCAGATGGCTGTGAATATCGATCACGCCCGGCGTCAGATACTTGCCCTGCCCGTCGATCACCGTCACGCCGGCGTCCGCCGCCAGATTCTGCCCGATCGCCACGATCTTGCCGTCGTGGAACAGCACCGCCCCGCGTTCGATCCGCCCGCCTTCGCCATCAAAGATGGTGACGTTGGTCACCAGCGTCGGCGTGCCGGCATAGGCCCGGTAGGTGGAAGGAAAGGGATCGTGGCTATAGCCTTTGCCGATCCCCGGCCCCTTGCCTTGTCCCGCCCCCTGTCCGGATGCTGCCTTGGCGGCGGTGGATGGGCGGCCGCCATCCCCCGCGCAGCCGACCAGGGCGGCGCATGCGGCCACCATCGCCAATGTTCTAATCAAGCGTGACTCCTCGCAAGGTTCTGATTTGCCCCGGTAGGATTGATCGCCGCAGACAGGAGTTTTGGCAAGCGCGCGCCGCCACACCGGAAAAGAAATCGCGCAACTCCGCCACATACGGATCAGTCCCTATGGCTTTTCGCTTTGATATAACGGATGCTAGCATGCTCGTGGCCCTCGGCTTCGACCTGTGCAGGGGCAGGTGGTTTGCGCGTTGAAGAACAATATTATCCGATGGGCTTCCGTCCATCGCGCAGGAGCAGGACTGTGGCCAAGGGGCTGGCCCTGTTTGCAATGCTTTGCAGCGCCGTTGCGCTGTCAGGCTGGGCATTCGGCTTGCCCATCCTCTATCAGTTCGTCCCAGGCACGCATCCGATCTGGCCGCTGACGGCGCTTGCCTATGGCTTCCTGGCGACCGGCGTCCTCGCAGACAGCGGCGAACGCCCGCGTCTCGCTCGCTTCTTGCTGGCGGTGCCGCTCATGATCGCCATCGGCGCGACCCTGCAACCGCTGATCGACGACGGCTTCGATTTTGGGATCGACTTTGCCAGCGGCGTCGCGCGGCACGCCGCGCACGTCCATGCCGGCCGACCGGGCGTGAATGCGATCGTCAATTTCCTGATGCTCCCCCTTGCCGTGCTCGCACGACGGAGCCGCCGACAATTGCTGCGGGATGTCGCGCCTCTGATCGCCATGGCCCCGCTCGCGCTGGCGGTGGCATCGGCGACGATGCTGCTCGTTTCCGGCGATCCCGCCAAGCTGAACATAGGGTTGCGCGCATCGGTACCGGGTACCGTGATGGCGCTTTCCATCACCGCCGCGGTGCTGTTCGGGCGCAACGCCGCGGTTTCGCGGCTGGGGCGGGTGGAACGCTCCGATCCGGTCCGCATTCAGGCCGTGGTGGCCGCCGCAATCATCCTGCCCGCGCTGCCGGCGATGATCGAACTAGCACTGGAGCGGGGCTCCCATGGCAACTCCACCTTCGGGCAGATCGTGCTGATCCTGTTCAACCTGATCGCAATCGGTCTGGTTTCCTTCTGGGCCGTCCACCGGGTCAGCCGCGAACAGGCGGCGCGCGCCGAGCTCTCCGTGGCGCTGGACAGCGCGATCGTGATCATCACCGATCCCGCCGGCACCATCCTCCATTGGTCGCGCGGCTGCGAACAGCTTTACGGCTGGCGCGAAGACGAGGCGCTGGGCCAGAACAAGTACATGCTGTTGCGGGCGCAATGCCCCAGCTGGCAGAACAGCTATTCGCTGCCCGACGCCGATGGCGCGCAGGAACTGATCGAACAGCGCAAGGACGGAAGCGAGATCCATGTGATCGAGCGGCTGCAGCATTTCGATGCTTCCGGCCGTCCGGAAGTCGTCGTGCACAACATCATCGACATCTCCGAGCGCGTTTCAGCGCTGCGGGCGCTGCGCGCCAGCGAGGAGCGATTGGCGCAGGCCACCGCCGCGCATGAACTGGGCATTTTCGACCTGGATCTGGGGAGCGGGCGGATCGAATGGTCCCCCGGAATGGAGCAGCGCCTGGGGCTCGCCCCCGGCGCGCTTTCCACGCTCGATTCCTGGCGGGAGCATGTGCTGCCGGAGGACCTGGAGAGCCTGCGCACAACCGTGCTTCGGGCCGTGCCGGAACGCTCCGAGCGGGTTTCCTTCCGCTATCGGCTGATAAAGGGCGGCGCGACCGGGCGCACGCTCGAGGGATCGGCTCGGTGCTTCTATGACAACGAAGGCGCGCTGGTGCGGGTGGTCGGCGCGGTGCTCGACATCACCGAGCGGGACGAACGCGAGGTGGCGCTCCGCCGTCGCGAGGCGCAGCTGCGCACGGTGCTGGAAACCGTTCCCGACGCGATGATCGTGGTCAACGCGCAGGGCACCATCCTGCAGTTCAGCACCGCTGCCGAAAGCCTGTGGGGCTATCGCGCCAGCGAAGTGGTCGGGCGCAACTTCACCATGCTGGTACCGGAGGAAGAGCAGGAGCCCAACGAGTCCGTATTCCGCCGCTTCATTGAAACCGGCCAAGGGCTGATCGGTGAAGTCCTCGTCGGCACCGCGCAGACTGCGGACGGCCGGTGCTTCCCTGCCGAACTGCGCGCCGGTGCCGCGAAGAGCGATGACGACATGCTCATCACCGTCTTCATCCGCGACCTGACCGAGCGCGTCGCCGCGGATCAGCGGCTGAGCGAGCTCAACAACGAAATCGCCCATGTGTCCCGCCAGAGCGCGATGAGCGAAATGGCGGCCGATCTCGCTCATGAGTTGAACCAGCCGCTCAGCGCGACGGGCAACTTCCTGGCAGCCGCGCGCATGCTGATCGAGCGCGGAGAATCCGGCGAGCGGGTCACGGACCTGCTGCGCATGGGTTCCGAACAGACGCAGCGCGCCGGCGAGATCATCCGGCGGCTGCGGGCATTCGTGGCGCGCGGCGAAGTGGAAATGCGGGTCGAATCGGTCGAGCGCACGATCCGCGACGCGGTCGAACTGGTGCTGGTCGGTACCGGCCACTTCAACCTGCGCGTCAATTATCAGTTCGATCGCGCGGCCCGTTTCATCCTCGCGGATCGCATCCAAGTGCAGCAGGTTTTGGTTAATCTGTTGCGCAATGCCGTGCATGCATTGAAGATGGTGGCGCCAGACGACCGTCAGATAACAATCACTTCCGAAAAACTACCCGACCAATTGATCGCGATTACGGTTACCGACAGCGGCCCGGGCATTCCGCCGCACGTCTTGGAAAGCTTGTTCTCGCGTTTCAGCACCACGAAGGGAGGATCCGCCGGAATGGGTATTGGACTTTCGATCAGCAAGCGTATCATTGAAGGCCATGGCGGGGTACTAAGCGCGGAAAACGATCCAGCAGGGGGGGCATCGTTCCGCTTCACCTTGCCAGCCGTGGAAGAAGGTGAAGAATAATGACCCGAACCATCTACATCGTTGACGACGACGATGCCGTCCGCGCTTCGCTGCACAGCCTGTTGTCCGTCCGGCCCGACCTGATCGTGCGCGGCTATCGTTCGGGGGATGCGTTCCTGACGCAGGTCGCCGAACTGGATCCCGGCGTCGTGCTGCTCGATTTCCACATGCCCGGATCGAGCGGGCTCGACGTGCTTGTGAAGCTCGATCGGTCCCCGAAGTTCGTCGCCATCGTGCTGACGGGCCAGGGCAATGTCGGCCTAGCGGTACAGGCGATGAAGGCGGGGGCGCTCGATTTCATCGAAAAGCCCTACGAAGCCGAGTTCCTGCTGAAGGTAATCGACCAGGCCTTCTCGCGTCTCGAAGAGGATAGCGAGGCGGCCGCACGCGTCGCCGGCGCGGAGGCGAAGATCGCCAAGCTCTCGCCGCGCGAAACCGATGTGCTGAAGGGGCTGATCGAAGGTCGCTCGAACAAGATCATCGCTTATGAGCTCGATATCAGCCCACGCACGGTGGAAATCTATCGCGCCAACCTGATGGAGAAGCTGGAAGTGCGCAGTCTGTCCGAAGCGCTGCGCATCGCGTTCGCCGCCGGGCTGTTTCCGAAAAGCTGAACCTACGGCCGCATTCCGAAGGCGGCGCCCGGCGCACACACGTCGCCTTCGGGATTGCTGCCTATCGCTGCGTCAATGCGTGGTCGCGGCCCCGCGCAGCAGTGCCGAGATCGAAGCAACCGGATCGTCCGCCCGGACATAATGGACATGGTCGGCGCCGTCCGCTGCGTGCTCCATCCCGATGATAACGACGAGGCGCCAGGCCGCATCGGCCGCCAGTGCATCGATGCCGCCCGGGTGTCGGGCAGCAGCAGCCGCGTCCGCGACCAGCGTGGGCGATTGCGAGGTGAGCCGGGCGATCCGCCCCGCGTCGACATTTTCCATGCTGACGACGTCGGCGCCGGCCAGCGCGAGTCGCGCCGCAAGCATGCTGCGCAGCCCCGCCTCATCGATCATCAGTATCACTAGCATGTTCGCGAAAACCAATCCGAACATCTCGCCACCACCCGCCCCTGCCGCTCGACACCAGCGCCGGGGGCGAAGGTTGTCTCCGTTCTGAATAGCATAACGCCGGGCCGGGAACTTCAAAATTCGCGGGCACCCACGGCAGATGCCGGCCGCCCGTCTCGCCGCGGCTGATCGGGCACGCACCAAAAAAGCCCCGGAAGTGCTTCCGGGGCTCTGCTGGTGCTTGCGGAAGGATCGGGATCAGGCGGCTACGGCGCGTTCCTGCCCCGCCAGTCCTTCCATGACCGACCGATTTACCTCGACCAGCGCCATGACCGATTCACGACCGGCGACGACATCGCTGGTGAACCGATCGACCCACAGGCCGAGCGAAATGATCTTGGCGCGCAGATCGTTCGGCAGGTTGTTGCCGCGCGTGCCGCAGTCGGTGACGAATACCGACCACATCTCACGGTTGCGATAGAGCGCCGGCATCAGGAACGCGCCCTTCAACCCGGCGTCGTGCGCCGCCATCATCTCACCGGTGATTTCGCGCATCAGCCGCAGTTCCGCGGCGCGTGGCGTCTCGGCCCGGCTGCGGGCCGCCTGATAAGCATTGATGGTCATCGTGGCTCCTTTGCTACTGCCCTATTCTAGGAAGATTTTGCCGGGTTGGTTCTTCGCCCTCCTATAAGATTCGTGCGTCCCATGGTGCGGGCGCATCTCCAGGGACAGGGCCTTGACCGACTTCATCCTTCCGCATGCCTTGCCGACCGCGCTCGACGGACGCGACACGGTGGCGCTGCTTTCGCTCGATTGCTTCGACACCTTGCTGTGGCGCGATTGCCATGCGCCGCGCGACCTGTTCGATGCGCTGCCGGAAATCACTGCGCTGCAACGCCAGTGGGCGGAAACGCGCGCACGCACGGCCGCGCTAATGCAGCATCGGCGCAACGAAGTGACGATCGGCGAGATCTATCGCCAACTTTTTCCCAACGCCGGCCGCGCGGTGATCGAGGCGGCTGTCCGCCACGAAATCGACGCCGAGGCGCGTCACTGCTTCGGGTTCCAACCCACCGTGGCGCTGATGCGTGAGGCGAAGCGCCGGGGCATCGGCGTCATCATCGTATCCGACACCTATCTCGATGCGGAGCAGTTGCGCACGCTGATCGCCCGCGCCGCGGGAGACGATGTCGCAGCCCTGATCGATCGGATCTTCTGCTCGTCGCGCTATGGTCGCTCTAAGGCGGAAGGCCTGTACGAAGACGTGCTGAAGGCGCTGAAGCGCGCGCCGGGCACCATCCTGCATATCGGCGACAACAAGGCGGCGGATGTCGGGGGCGTCGCGCCGTTCGGGGTGCAGACGCTTCACCTGCAACAGTTCGCGGCGGGCACCGAACAGCGCCTGCGCATGGAATCGGCCGTTGGAGCGATGCTCCACCCGCGTCTGCCGGGCGTGATCGGCGGGCAGCAGCCGCACCGCGCCGCACTCGCCGCTGCGGAGCCGCTGATCACCGACGATGCCGAAGCGCTGGGCTTCTCGGTGCTCGGCCCAGTGCTGCACGGGTTCGAACGCTGGCTGCAACAGGAGGCGGCAACGCTGCAGGCCGAACGCGGCGGCACCGTGCATTGGCTGTTCATGCTTCGCGACGGGCTGCTGCCCATGCGTGTGCACCAGACATCCGGGCATGCCGCCATCGGCCATCCGGTCGAGATCAGCCGCTTCACCGCCACCGCCGCGTCGCTGACCAGCGATGCCGCCGTGGATCGCTATCTCCAGTTCGAGCTCGGCACGGATCTGGAGGCGGTCACGCGCCAGCTGATGCTGCCGGCGCCCGAAGCGAAGCAGTTGCTGCGCGGCTTGCCAAAGGAAAACGGCCGCCTGGCGGCGTTCCTGCGCGAGATCCGCAAGCCTTTGCGAATGAAGCAGATCCAGAAATCGGCTAAAGCCTTTGGCGATCGGCTGGAGGCGCACGTCCGGGCCATGGTGGATCCGCAGCCCGGCGACACGCTGATGCTGGTCGATCTCGGCTACAACGGATCGGTCCAGAACCAGATCGACACCTTGCTCGCCAAGCGTTTCGACGTGCACGTCGCTGGCCGGTACCTGCTGCTGCGCGAGCAGTTCCGCAGCGGCTTCGACAAGAAGGGCCTGATCGACGAAAGCGGCTATGATGCGCACACGCTCGAGGCGATGGCGCTCAACGTCGCGGTGCTAGAGCAGATCTGCACGGCGGCTCAGGGCTCGACCGTCGACTACCAGGCGGACGGCACGCCGATCCGCAAGGGCAACAGCATCAAGGGCCGACAGAGCGAAACGCGTGAGCGCATCCAGAGCGGCGTGGTTCGGTTCGAACGCGAACAGGCGGCGATGCGGCTGCGCGGCGCTCCGATCGACGAGCTAAGTTTGTGGCGGAACGCCGCCACCGCCACGCTCGCCCGACTGATGTACCTGCCCCTGCCGCACGAGCTGGCGGTGCTCAACGCGTTCGAACACGACATCAACCTGGGCGTCGACGATACGGTGGCGCTGTTCGATCCGGAGATCGCCCGGCGCGGGCTGCGGCGGCGCGGGCTGTTCTACATGAAGGGTTCGGAACGGATGTACCTGCCCGCCGAACTGCACGGCGAAGGCATGCCGATACGTCTTTCGCTGCTCACCCAAAAGCGGTTCGGGCTCCCGTTCAAATATGCGGATTTCGTCGACAGCACGATCTCGCTGCCGCTGATCGTTGCGGATGGCACCACGGCGTCCACCGGCACCGTTACCGCAACGCCCACGCACGACGGCTATTATCTAGCCCCTATCCCGATAGGCGATTGCCGCTTCTCGGTGGGAGTGCAGTTCGGCCAGCTATTCGATTGGGTGCAGGTGGAAAGCGCGGTGTTCATGCCGGTCGAACGCTTCCTCAGTGAAACCCAGCGGCCGGGGGAAGAGGAACAGGATGCCGCGCCCTCGCTGGAGGGAATGGTGCAGGCAGCGCCTCACCTGTTCCACTGCGAGAACGAATTTGCCTTCATGATGGTGCCGCCGCCGCCTCGCGCCGACGATCGGCCGATGATGCTGGCGATCACCTTCCGCCCGATTGCGCGGCGGGAAACGCAGGCGGCCGAAGCGCCGCAGCACGCGGCGCCGGTGCACGCGCCGGGCGTACGCTGAATCGTCACTAAGCAATAGTCCCGAGCCACCGCTGCGTCCCAAACCATCCTATAATTCTGGAAACATCCAGGGAAAGTTTTCGAGCCCGTCATGCTGAACGCCGTCGGTTTCATAATCATTTTGGGTTGCGTGTTCGGCAGCTTCGTGATCTCGGGCGGCAAGTTCGAGATCATCGCGCACGCGCTGCCACACGAAATGATGGCGATTGCCGGTGCGGCGATCGGCGCCTTCATCGTCGGCAATTCGATGGCAACGGTGAAGAAGGCCGGTGCCGGCCTGGTCCGCTCGTTCAAGGGCGGCCGCTGGAAGGCAAGCGACTATACCGACCTGCTGACGCTGATGTTCACGCTGCTGTCACTGTTCAAGAAGTCCGGCGCCACCGGGATTGAACCGCACCTGGACAAGCCGGAAGAAAGCGATCTCTTCAAGCCCTATCCCCGGCTGCTCGCGGATCACCACCTGATCGAATTCATCTGCGATTACCTGCGGATGATGACGGTGAACTTCGAAGATCCGCATCAGCTCGAATCGGCGATGGAAGCCGATATGGAGAAGCACCATCACGAGGAAACCGGCCCGCAGCACGCGCTGCAGCTGATGGCCGATGGCCTTCCCGCCATCGGCATCGTCGCCGCGGTGCTCGGCGTCATCAAGACGATGGGCTCGATCGATCAGCCCACCGAAATCCTGGGCGCGATGATCGGCGGCGCGCTCGTCGGTACCTTCCTGGGCGTGCTGCTCTCCTACTGCGTGGTCGCCCCGCTCGCCACCAAGCTGCTCGAAACCATCGAGGGGGATTCCAAGCCCTTCTCCATCGTGAAGACCGCGATCGTTGCCTATGCCCAGAACCAGCCGGTGCAGGTGGCCATCGAAATCGCCCGTCGCATGACGCCGTCCGCGTACGCGCCGAGCTTCCAGCAACTCGAAACCGCTCTCGACGAGGCCAAGAATGGACTTTCCCCTGCCGCCGCTTGACGACAGCGCTGATGATGCGCTCGCGTTGCCCGCTCACGGCACGACCGTGACGGCCGCGGACCTCCAAACGCGCCTGATCCAGGCGATCGACGGCGACGGCCCGGTCGAAATCGATGCCTCTCAGGTCGAGAGCGTCGGTCAGGCGGTGCTGCAGCTACTGATCGCCGCCCGCACCGAAGCCGAACGGATCGGCAAGGCCTTCACCATCCTCAACCCCAGCACTGCCTTCACCGATCGTGTGAACCGCTGCCAACTCGCCGCCGCGGTCGGCATTGATACCGGAGACCTCCTGTGACCAAGCTGATCCTTACCGTCGACGATTCCGCGAGCATGCGGATGCTCCTGAAGACCTCGCTGACCTCGCAGGGCTTTCGTATCGAAAGCGCGAATGATGGCCAGCATGGCCTGGAGCGCATGCACGAGGTGAAGCCGGACCTGCTCATCACCGACATCAATATGCCGAAGATGGACGGATTCGAGCTGATCGAGGCCGTACGCAAGGTTCCCGAGTTCAAGGGCGTGCCGATCCTGGTGCTCTCGACCGAATTCTCGGACGAGAAGAAGACTCGTGCCCGCAATGCCGGTGCCACCGGTTGGATTACCAAGCCCTTCGAAGCCACCAAGCTGGGAGCGGCCATCCGCCGCGTTTGCCCGTGAGCGACGAGTTCGACGATATCCAGGCAATCTTCTTCGAAGAGTGCACTGAAGGCCTCACGACAGCCGAAGAAGGCCTGTCGGCGATGCAGGCGGGCGACCTGTCCGCGGAAACCATTGCCGGCGTGTTCCGCGCGATTCACTCGATCAAGGGTGGCGCCGGCGCCTTCGGCCATTCGGATTTGACCGCATTCGCGCACAAGTTCGAAAACGTGCTCGATGAAGTGCGTGCTGGAAAGATCGTCCCCACGCCCGGCGTGATCCGGGTGATGCTCAGCTCGTTCGACGTGCTGTCCGATCATGTCGAAGCGGCGAAGGGCAATGCCTCGCGCCCGAACGACGCGGCGGCGCTGAGCGCGCTGGAACAGGTGCTCGCCAACAAGGGCGTTCCCGATAGCGACGCGCCGGCTGCGGCCGCGCCTGCCCCCGCGCCTGCTGCACCGGCGCCCGCGCCGGCGATGCAGGAAGAGGAAGACGAATTCGGCTTCCGCCCCGTTGGCGTGTCGCTCGATGATCTCGATGGCCCGGCGGAGGAAGCTGCCGGCTGGACCGTCCGCTTCAAGCCCTCGCGTGCTGCGCTCGCCAATGCGGCCGAGCCGCTGCTGACGGTGCGCGAGCTGGAAGGCCTGGGCGCCCGCGTCGAGTCGGTGGATCTCAGCGCGCTGCCGCCACTTCGCGAGATCGATCCGGAGGACAGCTATGTCACCTGGGTCATCGCCGCACCGGCCGAGCTGCCCGAGAGCGACCTCTCCGACTGCTTCGATTTCGTCGCGCCGGACTCGGTGATCGAGATCAAGCGCGGTGGTGAAGAAACGCCTCCCCCCGGCACGACCGAAGCACCCATGGACGGCGACGAAATCCCGTTCGTGCCGGTCACCGCCACCGTTGAAGACTTCATGGACCTTGGTCCTGCCCCGACGCCCGCACCTGCGCCGACCGCAGCTGCGGCAGCGCCTGCCGCCCCCCCTCCCGCGCCGGATCCCGCCCCCGCAGCGGCCGCTACGCCGCCGGCGGGCGGTGGCGGCACGCCGGGTTCGGGCGGCCCGGGTGGTGGTGGCGGTGGTGGCGGTCCGGCCAAGCCTGCCAACGAAGCCGCGCAGACCATCCGCGTCGACCTGGTCAAGCTCGACCTGCTGCTCAACCTGGTCGGCGAGCTTGTGATCCGCAACTCGATCCTGGCTGACCGGCTGTCGCCGGCCGATCGCCAGCGCGTTGAACTGCCCGAACTGGCCCGCCTCACCCGGCAGATCCAGGACAACGTCATGTCGCTGCGCGCCCAGCCGATCCGGCAGGCCTTCAGCCGCGTGCCGCGCATGCTCCGCGATCTTTCGGTCGAGACCGGCAAGCAGATCAACCTCGAGACGATCGGTGAGACGACCGAAGTCGACAAGGGCGTGATCGAGAAGATCGGCGATCCGCTGACCCACATGATCCGCAACGCCGCGGACCATGGCCTGGAAAGCGCCGAGGAGCGGATCGCGGCGGGCAAGGACCCCGCCGGCACGATCAAGCTGTCGGCCGAGCAGAAGGGTGCCCGGATCTTCGTTCGCGTCGCGGACAATGGCCGCGGCATCAATCGCGAACGCGTCCGTGCAAAGGCGGTTGAAAAGGGCATTATCAGCGCCGATGCGGTGCTGACGAACGAGGAAATCGACCAGCTGATCTGCGCGCCGGGCTTCTCCACCGCGGAGAAGATCTCGAACATCTCGGGTCGCGGCGTGGGCATGGACGTGGTGCGCTCGAACGTGGAAGCCCTGGGCGGCCGCGTCGAGATTCACTCGGTACCGGGCGAAGGCACGACCTTCACGATGATCCTCCCGCTCACGCTGGCCATTCTGGACGGCATGATCGTGCGGCTCGCCGGCCAACGCTTCGTCCTGCCGCTGACGCACGTGCTGGAGACGATCCAGCCCGAGCCCGGCCAGGTGAAGCGCACCGCGCCCGACCACGAAGTGATCGACATGCGCGGCGAATATCTGCCGGTGAAGCGCGCGACCGAGATCTTCGGCCTGAACGACGACCGCGCCATCGAGGACTCGCTGGTGGTGATCGTCGAGAGCGAAAGCTCGGGCAAGGTCGGTCTCGTCGTCGACACCATCGATGACCGTCGCGAAGTCGTGATCAAGAGCCTGGATCAGAACCTGCATCCGATCCGCGGCCTGGGTGGCGCGACCATCCTGGGCGACGGCTCGATCGCTCTCATCCTCGACATCGAGGCGCTGGTTTCCTCGCCCACTCGTTTCACGCCCAAAGGACTGGCAGCATGAGCACCACCCCCGACACCGCCAATGATCGCAAGATCGTAACCTTCTCGCTCGCCAAGCAGATCTTCGGGATCGACATGAGCGCGCTCATCGAAATCCGCGAATGGGACGAGCCCACCCCGCTCCCCAACGTGCCCAGCTTCGTCAAGGGCGTGACCAACCTGCGCGGCAACGTCATCCCGGTCGTCGGCCTGGCCGAGCGCCTGGGCTGGGAGCCGAGTGTGCTCCACGCACGCTCGTGCATCCTCGTCGTCAACATCGCAGGCAAGCAAGCGGGCTTCCTCGTCGATGAGGTCAACGACATCGTCGGCATCAACGTGGGCGAGATCCAGCCGGCGCCTGCAGTCGAGACCGCGCTGGAGGAAAGCGTGATCGCGGGCCTGGTGCGCATCGCCACCCGGGCGAAGGACGGCAGCCGGGACGAGAATGGCAGCATGGTGCTGCTGCTCGATCTCGACGCGCTGAGCCTCACCAAGCATCTGGATCTGGCAGCATGAGCCCCGCCGGGGGCGCCATGACGGCGTCCGCCGGCGCCGGGAACGGGATGGCACCGGGCCAGGTGGCGGAGCTCACGCCTCGCGACTTCCAGGCCATCGCGACGATCATGCACGAGGATGCCCGCATCGCGCTGAGCGAGGCGAAGACCACGCTGGTCCAGTCCCGCCTCGCGCGGCGGCTGCGCAAGTTCGGCCTCACCCGCTTCTGCGACTATGTCGATCTGGTGCACAGCGATGCGGAGGAACGCCATGCGATGGTGGTCGCGCTCACGACCAACCACACGCATTTCTTCCGCGAGCCGCACCATTTCGACCATTTCCGCGAAACGGTACTGCCGACGCTGAAGCGCAAGCAGGGCCCGATCCGGATCTGGTCGGCAGGGTGCTCGTCGGGCGAGGAAGTCTATACGATCGCCATGTGCCTGCTGGGGCCGGACCGGAGTTCGGCATCCTGGCTGCGCCAAGCCGACGTGCGGCTGCTGGCCACCGATATCGCCCCGCATGTGGTGGAGTCGGTGCAGCGCGGAGTCTATGCCGAGAACGTCGCCTCCGGCGTGCCGGAACCGTATCGTTCCACCTGGATGCGGCCTGCTGCCGGCGGCTTCCAGATGGCGGACGAAGCGCGCCAGCTCGTCACCGCAAAGGTGCTGAACCTGTTCGAACCATGGCCCCTCAAGGCCGCGTATGACGTGATCTTCTGCCGTAACGTAATGATCTATTTCGGGGATCCCGCGAAGGAAGAGCTGGAACATCGCTTCGTCGAACAGCTCGCACCCGGCGCATTCCTCTATATTGGACATTCCGAACGACTGATCGGCCCCGCCGCTGCCAAGATGCGGTCGTGCGGGCACACAATTTATCATAAGCCGGAGTCCAGGGCATGAAACCAGTACGTACGCTCATCGTCGACGACAGCGCTTCCATGCGCGCGACGCTGAAGCGGATGCTCTCGGCCGATCCCGATATCGAAGTGGTCGGCATGGCGCCGGAGCCGTTCGCGGCCCGCGACATGATCAAGGCGCTCAATCCCGACGTGCTGACGCTCGACGTCGAAATGCCGGGGATGGACGGCCTGTCGTTCCTCGAGCGCATCATGCGCCTCCGGCCGATGCCGGTGGTGATGTGCTCCACCCTCACCGCGCGCGGTGCGGAAGTGACGATCGAGGCGCTGCGCCTCGGCGCGGTCGACTATGTGACCAAGCCGAGCGGCACACCCGAGGATATCGAACGCGACGCGCATCTGCTGTGCGAGAAGGTGAAGACCGCCGCCCGGTCGATCGCCCGCGCCGGGCCGCAGCGCCTGCCCGCCCAGCCGAGCGTCGGCGCAGGCGGCGGTGCCGCCGGCCAGCTGATCGCGATCGGCTCGTCGACGGGCGGCGTGGAAGCACTATTCTCGCTGCTGCCGTCGCTCCCGGAGGATTGCCCGCCGATCCTGATCGTTCAGCACATGCCGGCAACCTTCACGCGCAGCTTCGCACAGCGCCTGAACGCCGAGTGCCGGGTAACGGTGGTGGAAGCTACGGATGGTGCCCAGGTGGCCCCGGGAACCGTCTATATTGCTCCTGGAGGCGAAACGCACATGGAACTGTCTGGGGGGGCGAACGGCCGGATCAAGCTGATCCATGGCGATCCGGTAACGGGGCACCGTCCTTCGGTGGATGTGCTGTTCCGCTCGGTCGCCCGGCTGGGCTCGGGCGCGGTCGGCGTCATCCTCACCGGGATGGGCAGCGACGGCGCACAGGGCTTGCTGGAAATGCGCCGCGCCGGGGCTCGCACCTTCGGGCAGAGCAAGGAGACCTGCGTGGTATGGGGCATGCCCCGCGCCGCGAAGGAACTCGGCGCAGTGGAACGGGAAGTTGGTCTGTCGGCAATGCCGGAAGCTATTCTGAAGGCCTGTCGCGAAACGGTTAAGGTTGGGAGCGCATAAAAATGCCCGCTGCATCACAGATTAAGGTGATGGTCGTCGATGATCAGACCAGTATGCGGGCGATGATCCGTCGTGCGCTACAGGATCTCGGGTTCAAGGACGTGCGCGATAAGCCGAGTGCCACCGAGGCACTGCCGGCGATCAAGAGCGATCGTGTTCACCTGGTCATCTCCGACTACAACATGCCCGATATGGACGGGCTGCAGTTCCTGGAAGCGGTTCGCGCCGATCCGGTGATCGGCAAGACGGTGTTCATCATGCTCACCGGCTCTTCGGATCGCGAGGTTGTGCAGAAAGCGGCCGCGCTGGGCGTCAACAACTATGTCGTGAAGCCTTTCGCGCCAGCGGCGCTGAAGGAGAAGATCGAACGCGTTTTCGGTGAGCTGACCTGATGCGTAGAGTTTCCATCGTCCAGGGCGAAAACGCAGTCATCGGCGAGCCCCATGTCATCATCTCGACTCTGCTGGGAAGCTGCGTGGCCGCGTGCCTGTACGACCCGGTGGCAAAGGTGGGCGGCATGAACCATTTCCTGCTGGGAGAACCCGGCGCGGATCATAAGGTCTCGGGTTCGGATATGGCGCGCTATGGCGTCCACGCGATGGAGCTCTTGATCAACGGGATGATGGCCAAGGGCGCAACGCGCACGCGGCTTCAGGCCCATCTTTATGGTGGCGCCAACATCATCTCCGGTCTGGGCGGCATTGGTGCCTCCAATGCTGCCTTCGCCCGCCGGTTCATGGAAACCGAAGGCATTTCGATTGCGCATTGCGATCTCGGCGGCACGCTCGCCCGCAAGGTCGAGTTCCTGCCGCACGAGGGCAAGAGCCGCTGCACCAAGGTGGCGGAGCGCGTCCAAGAACGTCCCGTTGCGCCCCCGCCCATGCCCGCACCCGGCGGAGAATTGGAGCTTTTCTGATGTCGTGCCTGCCCATGTCGGAACCCTCGAACACGCACCCCCTGCCCGGCTACGATCCGTTCGCCGGCGTGCTGCACAGCGTGATGGCGGGCGAGATCCGCGAAATCCGGGAGAAGCTGGAACTGCTGGCCGAAGTGCTCGTGTGCGACGAGCATTTCGCCAACAACTATCTGGAACAGCTCCAAGCCTTCGATTACCTCATCCAGCACGCCGATGAGTGCGTGAACCTGCTTGATCGCATCGCAGGCGGCGAGGATTCGCTCTCGGCGATCAGCCATGTGCGGCTCGGCGCTGTGCAGGATCGCCTGCGTACCGCGTTGAAGGGCCAGTAACATGGCCCGAGGGGGGGACGCGCGGCCGATCATCGTCAAGAAGGTCAAGAAGATCGCGGGCGGCCATCATGGCGGCGCGTGGAAGGTGGCCTATGCCGATTTCGTGACGGCGATGATGGCGTTCTTCATGCTGCTGTGGCTCATCTCCAATCCCGACAAGGATCGGCTGAAGGGCCTGGCCAAGTATTTCTCCCCGACGATCGCGGACAACGCACCGGCAACACCGGTCAGCAACACCGCGCCCGGTGCGGGCGGCCCGACCCGCCGTTCCGAGGCGGATCCCACCCCTGCCAAAGGCCAGCCGACCTTCCAGGCTGCCACCGCAGGCACGGCGCGCGGCGGCACTGCGGACGTGCCGGCAACGATGCGCGTCATGGCCTCCGAACTGATGGTTGCGCTCGAAGCCTCGCCGGATGCTCAGGGCAAGAAGAATATCGACATCCAGCAGGATCGCTTCGGCCTGCGGATCACGCTGATGGATACCGACCAGCAATCGATGTTCAAGCCGGGCACGGCGGATCTCAACCCCTATGCCCGCCAATTGCTGGCCAAGGTGGCAGGCAAGATCGCCAATATCGGCGCCCAGATCGCCATCGAAGGGCATACCGATGGCGCGGGCGGGCAGAGCGATGCCAATTGGCTGCTCTCCGGCCAGCGGGCTCTTGCCGCGCGCTCGGCGCTGGTTGCGAACGGCGTGACGGCAGATCGCTTCGCGGAGGTGATCGCGATGGGCGCTACCCAGCCGGTCTATCCGGATCAGCCGGCGCGCGCCGAAAACCGCCGCATCAGCATCGTGCTGCGAGGCCAGACCTCCGCACTCCCCAGCGATTCCAGCTTCAAGTTCTGAGGGCGCGGTGAAGAAAATCCTGTTCCTGCTGGTCGTCCTGATCGCCGGCCTCGGCATCGGCGGCGGCGCGGCCTATGCGATGGTGCAGATGCTAGGCATCGGCGCAGCGGCGGCTCATGCCGAAGTCAAGGAAGAGAAGGCGGAGGAGCCGACCCGGTTCGTCCCTACCGGACGGGTGCTGGCACCCCTCGTCTTCGCCGACGGCCGGCTTGCCGGCTATGCCGCTTTCGAAGTGCAGCTGGAGGTGGACGAGGCGAAGGCCGATTACGTCACTACGCGCCTTCCGCTCCTGCTCCACGCGATCAACATGCGCACCTATCGCACGCCGCTTGCGGCCGGGCCGGACGGCATGTTGCCGAACCTGGACAGCTTCCGCACCGTTGTCGATGCCGCCGCCACCGAGGCGTTCGGCGCGAAGGCGATCCGCAAGGTTGCCGTCACCGCCGCCACCCCGGCCTGATCGCCGGGACGCGTCGCTTCAGATTCCGTCCGGAACGGGTTGGAAGCCGCGCGTTGCCAACCCTTCGGCAAGCGCCGCGATACAGGCGTCGAGTACCGCCGCATCGGTTGCCCGCACCACGAAATTGGCACCCACCTTGCCCTCGCGAAAAAACGGGTAGCTGCCGATAGCGACGCCCGGATGTGCCTGCTCGGTATCGGCCAGCAGATCGGCGATCTCGCTTTCGGCCACCCAACAGCCGATCGTGCGCGACAGGACCGGGCGGCCGCCTTCCAGCGTGCCGGTCAGCGCGTCCAGCATCCCCGCGGCGATGTGCGGCACGCCCGCAAGGATAAACAGATTGCCGACGCGCAGTCCCGGTGCGCCGGACATCCGGTTCGGGATCAGTGCCGCGCCCTGCGGCGCCCGCGCCATGCGCATCCGCGCCTCGGTCAGCCCGCCGCGGCTGGCATAATAGCCCTCGAGCATCGCGCGGGCTTCCGCATGGATCTCCACCGGCACGCCCAGTGCCGCGGCGATCGCATCGACGGTGATGTCGTCATGGGTCGGCCCGATGCCGCCGGTGGTGAAGCAGTAATCATTGCGCAGACGCAGCGCGTTTACCGCCTCGACGATCGCCGCCTGCACATCGGGCACCACCCGCACCTCGGCGAGGCGGATGCCCTGCACATTGAGCCAGCTGGCGAGTTGCGCGACGTTTCGGTCCTGCGTCCGGCCCGAAAGGATTTCGTCGCCGATCACCACCAGGGCCGCTGTCCAGATCCGCTCTTGCATGTGCACTGCGCTACGCCCTCGCAAAGCGGCGTGCAAATGCCTATATTGCCATGATGACCGAATATGTGACCGTCACAGCGGACATGCCGCTGGCTCGCAGCCATGCGATCAAGCTCCATGGCCCCGAAGGGTTCGAAGGGATGCGCCGCGCCGGCCGTCTCGCGGCGGAGATTCTGGATGCGCTGGTGCCGCATGTCGTGCCGGGCGTCACGACGCAGGAGCTGGACGACATCGTCCGCAAGATGGCGATCGATGGCGGCGGCGTGCCCGCGACCTTGGGCTATCGCGGCTATACGCATAGCTGCTGCATCTCGATCAACCATGTCGTCTGCCACGGTATCCCGAGCGACCGCGCGCTGAAGGATGGCGATATCGTCAATATCGACGTGACGCCGCTCGTCGATGGTTGGCACGGCGACACCAGTCGCATGTTCCTCGTGGGCGACGTGCCGATCAAGGCGCGCCGGCTCGTTGACGTCACCTATGAATGCCTGATGCTCGGCATTGAACAGGCGAAGCCCGGCAATCACCTCGGCGACATCAGCCACGCTATCCAGCGCCATGCCGAAAAGCACCGCTATGGCGTGGTGCGCGATTTCTGCGGGCACGGCGTGGGGCGCATGTTCCATGACGCGCCGGAAGTGGTGCATGTCGGCCGGCCGGGCACCGGGCCGGAACTGAAGCCCGGCATGTTCTTCACCATTGAACCGATGATCAACACCGGCCGGCCGGACGTGAAGCTGCTCGACGATGGCTGGACGGCGGTGACGCGCGATCGATCGCTTTCGGCGCAGTTCGAACACTCGATCGGCATCACCGAAACCGGCTGCGAAATCTTTACTCTCAGCCCCAAGGGCCTGCACCAGCCGCCCTATTGAACACGCCACGAGCCTAAACTTCCTAAACTTAGCGGAGGCGGCGAGAGGGCGACCGCAACAATCTTGCGCTCTCCCGCAACTTCCGCTACCCGGCGGCCAGCATCAAGAGTCGGGCCGACGCCCGGCACCAACCTGCCCCGTGCAAGGTGGTGCCTCTGTCCATGGATGGAGGGATGTGGCCGAACCGGCAACACGGTGTTCAAGCCACGCTTTCGTCGGTCTGCCTCTCTGGTGATGGAACCAGTAACAAGGCAGGTAGCGCGTGAAGACGACCGACGTTCAGCAATTCGCCAGCGACAACTATGCCGGGATCTGCCCGGAAGCCTGGGCGGCAATGGAAGCCGCCAATCGCGGTCACGCCCCGGCCTATGGCGACGACAGCTGGACGCAGGCCGCCGCCGACGCCTTCCGCACGCTGTTCGAAACCGATTGCGAAGTGTTCTTCGCCTTCAACGGCACGGCGGCCAATTCTCTAGCCCTGGCAGCGCTCTGCCAGTCGTACCATAGCGTGATCTGCTCAGCCGCCGCCCATGTCGAGACCGACGAGTGCGGCGCACCGGAATTTTTCTCCAATGGCTCGAAGCTGCTGGTGGCGCAGAGCCAGGACGGCAAGCTGACGCCGGAAGCGGTGCGGGCCGTTGCCACCAGCCGCTCCGACATCCATTTCCCCAAGCCGCGCGTCGTGACGATCACCCAGCCCACCGAAACCGGGCAGGTCTACACGGTCGAGGAAGTGCGGGCGCTCTCCGGCGTCTGCCGCGAACTCGGGCTGAAGCTGCACATGGATGGCGCGCGCTTCGCCCATGCATGTGCCACCCTGGGCTGCGATCCGGCCGAGATCACCTGGCGGGCGGGCGTCGACGTGCTCTGCTTCGGCGGCACCAAGAACGGCATGGCGGTGGGCGAAGCCGTGCTCTTCTTCGATCGCACGCTGGCGCAGGATTTCGATTACCGTTGCAAGCAGGCGGGCCAGCTCGCCTCGAAAATGCGGTTCCTCGCCGCGCCGTGGGTTGGAATGCTGGAAAACGGCGCCTGGCTGCGCAATGCCGCCCACGCCAATGGCTGCGCCCAGCGACTGGCCGAACAGATCCAGGGTCTGTCCGGCATCGAGCTGATGTTCCCGGTGGAGGCGAACGGCGTGTTCGTGCGAGCGCCAGAGCCGGCGCTGGAGGCGCTGCGGGCGCGCGGCTGGCGCTTTTACACATTCATCGGCGGCGGCGCCCGCTTCATGTTCGCCTGGGACGCCGATCCGGCGCGGGTGGATCAGCTGGCAGACGACATCCGCGCGGTGAGCGGCACGACAGCCATGGCGGCCTGATGGAAAAGCCTCCCCCGGGATCCCGGGGGAGGGGAAACGCCGGTCAGCCGACGAACGCGCGCTCGATCACGAAATCGCCCGGCGCGTTGTTCGAGCCTTCCTTGAAGCCCTTGCCTTCGAGCAGCGCCGCAAAGTCGCGGATCATGTCCATCGATCCGCACAGCATCACGCGGTCGGTCTCCGGGTGCAGCACCGGGTCGCCGGGCACGCCCTCGAACAGCTTGCCGTTCTCCAGCAGCTCGCCGATGCGGCCACTGGTGTGGAACGGCTCGCGGGTCACCGTCGGCACATAATGGAACTGCGCGGCCGCCTGCTCGCCGATCAGCGGATCGTCGGCCAACTTTGCGGACAGTTCGTCGTGATAGGCAAGGTCGCTCACCCGGCGGACGCTGTGCACCGCCACCACCTGCTCGAACCGTTCATAGATTTCCGGATCACGTGCGACACTGAGGAATGGCGCGAGCCCGGTCCCCGTCGAGAGCAGGAACAGCCGGCGACCCGGCAGCAGTGCGTCGGCGACCAGCGTGCCGGTCGACTTCTTGCCGAGATAGATATCGTCACCCGGCACGATCTTCTGCAGCTTCGAGGTCAGCGGGCCGTCCTGCACCTTGATCGACAGAAATTCGAGCTCCTCCGCCCAAGACGGGCTGGCGACCGAATAGGCGCGCATCAGCGGCTTGTCGCCTTCGCCTTGCAGGCCAATCATCACGAACTCGCCCGAGCGGAAGCGGAAGCTGGCAGGCCGCTCGATCGCGAAGCTGAACAGATGCTCGTTCCAGTGGCGGACCCAGAGCACCTTGGCGGTGGCGAAAGCGGGATGTTCGGGCAGCAGCGCCGGCGCGCGCGTATCGACGGTCATGGTGGGAAGGATCCTCGTTCGAACTCTCTGAGCGACCGGGCGTCCCGCCAAGCGGCGCCGCGATCAGAAAACATGAAGGCGGCCCTCTGCCACCAGAAGCGCCCCGCGTCCAGAAAGGAGGACTTCAAGGCGCTAAACCCTGGCGGGCCGCACGCCTGTCGCAAAGCTGTCATCAAATGCTAAGACCGCGTTTACCAGCAGCTGCGTAGGTGGCGCGCGATGTCCACCCTGCCCGCGCATCCCCGCCGCCTTCTGGATTGGCTCACCCCCGCCGAGCGGAACCCGCCCTTCGTCGCGCTGGATGCGCCGCTCGCGCCTGCCATACGCCGCTTTCAGGATGAGCCCGACCTGCGCCTGCTGCCGGTGCTGGACGCCCTTCACAAGCCGATCGGCGCGATCTTCGAGAAGGACGTCCGCCGCCTGCTGCTCAACCCGTTCGGCCATGCGCTGCTGCGCAATCCCGCCTATGGGCGGCGGATCGAAACCTTGATCCGGCCCTGCCCCACGGCCGATCTGCACGTGCCGGCCCGCGCCGTGCTCGATAGCTATGCCGCCGAGAACGGCCAGGAAGGTATGATCCTGACCAGCAATGGCCGGCTGTTCGCGGTGATCAGCAATCGCAGGCTGATCCGGCTCGCGGCCGAGGAGCAGTTGCAGGACGCTGAGCGCCAGATGGCGCGGGCGCGGCGCATTGAAACGGCAAGCGAGCGGATTGAGGCCGAAGTCGCCGCGTTGGCGGAGCAGTTGCGCAGTCTCGCCGGCACGCTGCGAAACGGTGCCACCGCAACCGCCGAACGCGCGGCGATCAACAGCGCCGCCGCCACGGCGCTTGCGGCAGAGGTCGCCCAGCGGCGCGACAATCTTGCGGCGATCGGGCGGGAGACGGATGCGCTGGCTGCCACGCTCGACGCCATCGGCCGCGACACCGCGACGGCACGTGCCGCGACGGTGGAGGCCGTGCAGCGCGTGGACGACAGCCGCACCCGCATCGCTGAGCTGGGCAGCTTTGCCGAGACGATCGGCACCGTCACCGCCGTGATCCGCGGCATCGCGTCTCAAGTGAACCTGCTCGCATTGAATGCCGCCATCGAAGCGGCGCGTGCCGGCCCGGCCGGAGCCGGCTTCACCGTGGTGGCGAACGAAGTGAAGCTGCTCGCAGGCCAAGCGGGGCGAGCAGCGCAAAGCGTGAGTGGGCAGGTCGAGGCAATCCGCGCCGCCGTGGAACGGGTAAGCGCAAATCAGGAGCGGGTGGAAGCCGCCATTGCGGCCATTGCCGGCATGACCCACAATGTCGAACATGCGGTACGCGAGCAGCATCTCGCGACCCACAGAATCGCGCTAAACGTCGGCGACAGTGTGGAAAGCACCCATTCAGTGCAGAACGATATTGAGCAGGTGGGGGCCTCCGCTAGCGCCGCCGCCGACAACGCTGCCCACATCGCCGATCTGTCGATCGACTTGCTGGTTGGCGCGGAGCAGCTCTCCGCGGGCGTCGATCGTTTCGTGTCCGAGCTACATGCCAGCTGAACAAGCAGCAACTGCTCAATTCTTAGGCACGATTCCACCTCCGTAACCGTTCGGCGCGTGCGATGCTCTAGCTACTCCCGTTCTGGCACGTGGGTTGCTAAACACCCAGGAATCACACCTACTGCGGCTCGACACCCGCTGGCCTGGGGGAAGAAGTGAAGAAGATCGAAGCCATCATCAAACCGTTCAAGCTCGACGAAGTGAAGGAAGCGCTGCACGAAGTGGGCGTTTCCGGCATCACCGTTACCGAGGCGAAGGGCTTCGGGCGGCAGAAGGGCCATACCGAGCTGTACCGCGGTGCCGAGTATGTCGTTGATTTCCTGCCCAAGGTGAAACTGGAAGTGGTGGTGGAAGACGGCCTGGCCGAGCGCGTGGTCGAAGCCATCGCCGCTGCCGCGCAGACTGGGCGCATCGGGGACGGTAAGATTTTCGTCATCCCGGTGGAGACTGCGCTTCGGATCCGCACGGGCGAACGCAACGAAAACGCCGTTTGACGACGCGCAACGCCACGTCGATTGTGCGCGCGCGAAAAGAAATTTAATTGCCCGATTCGTTGGGCACACGAAAGAGAGCGAAAGGGCTTAGAACGATGGCGAATTCGGCCAGTGACATTCTGAAGATGGTGAAGGATCAGGAGATCGAGTGGATCGACCTGCGCTTCACCGACCCCAAGGGCAAGTGGCAGCACCTGACTATGGTCGCGTCAGTCCTCGGCGAGGACGAGCTGACCGATGGCCTGATGTTCGACGGCTCGTCGATCGAAGGCTGGAAGGCGATCAACGAGTCCGACATGATCCTGAAGCCGGATCTGGACGCCGTCTGGGTCGATCCGTTCTCGGCCACCCCGATGCTGATCCTGGTGTGCGATATCGTCGAGCCCTCGACCGGCGAGCTCTATGCCCGCGATCCGCGCTCGACCGCGAAGCGCGCCGAGGCGTATCTGAAGACTACCGGCATCGGCGACACCATCTATGTCGGCCCGGAAGCCGAGTTCTTCATGTTCGACGACGTCCGGTTCGAGAACAGCTACTCGACCAGCTACTACAAGATCGACGACATCGAACTGCCGGGAAATACGGGCCGCGAGTATGAAGCCGGCAATCTCGGCCACCGTCCGCGCGCCAAGGGCGGCTATTTCCCCGTCGCGCCGGTCGACAGCGCCGTCGACATCCGCGGCGAGATGGTTTCGACCATGCTCGAAATGGGCCTGCCGTGCGACAAGCACCACCACGAAGTCGCGGCAGCGCAGCACGAACTGGGCCTGACCTTCGGCACGCTCGTGACCACCGCCGATCGCATGCAGATCTACAAGTATGTCGTGCACCAGGTAGCGCAAGCCTATGGCAAGACCGCGACCTTCATGCCGAAGCCGATCAAGGAAGATAACGGCTCGGGCATGCACACCCACATGTCGATCTGGGAAAAGGGCCAGCCCCTGTTCGCCGGCAACGGCTATGCAGGCCTGTCCGAGACCTGCCTTTACTTCATCGGCGGCGTGATCAAGCACGCCAAGGCGCTCAACGCCTTCACCAACCCGTCGACCAACAGCTACAAGCGCCTGGTCCCGGGCTATGAGGCGCCGGTGCTGCTCGCCTATTCGAGCCGCAACCGCTCGGCCTCGTGCCGCATCCCGTACGGCACGGGCAGCAAGGCGAAGCGCGTCGAGTTCCGCTTCCCGGACGCGCTGGCTAACCCGTATCTCTGCTACTCGGCGCTGCTGATGGCCGGCCTGGACGGCATCCAGAACAAGATCCACCCGGGCGACCCGATGGACAAGAACCTGTACGATCTGCCGCCGGCCGAGCTGGCCGAAGTGCCGACCGTGTGCGGTTCGCTCCGCGAGGCGCTGGACAGCCTGGAAGCCGATTTCGACTTCCTGCTGAAGGGCGACGTGTTCTCGAAGGACCAGATCGAGGCCTATATCGAGATCAAGCGCGCCGACGTGGCCCGTTGGGAAATGACCCCGAGCCCGGTCGAGTACGACATGTACTATTCGAGCTGATCCTCGCCGGATCGGTTTCAAGGAAGGGGCGTCCGGAGCGATCCGGGCGCCTTTTTCTATGCCACCGGCCAGCCTCGAAAACTATGCGCGAGGGTCATGCAACCGGGTACGGACCCGCACCCCGATAAGCATAGACGGCTGCGGGCTTCGGTGCTCCCGTTTCCGCCACCTGGTAGCGCGCCAAGAAAGTGAGCCGATCGCGCGGCAGCGGCGATCGGCCGGGATCGCCGACCAACACTTCAATGCCGGAAGCGACGCATCCGTCGAGAAAGGGAACCACACGCGCGGCGACATCGGGCGCGTAGAACAGGTCGCCGGCCAGGATCACGTCGACCGCCGGCGACGGTGCGTTCATCACATCTCCGACAATGTCTTCAAGTATCACGCCGTTCAGCGTCGCGTTCAATGCGATCGCCGCGCGGCCATGCGCGTCGACCTCGGACGCTGCGACGCCGGCAGCACCCATGCGCGCGGCGACGATCGCCACCAGCCCGGATCCCGCGCCCAGATCGAGCACCCGGCGGCCCGCGACAAGCGCCGGGCAGGCCTGCAGATGCTGGGCCAGCGCCAGCCCCCCGGCCCACCAGAATGCCCAATAGGGAGGCGGCCCCTCCGCCGCCCACCGGCCGACGCCGCTGGACGGCCCGGCCTTATGCAAATGCACATCGACGATCCCCGGCACTGGCGTAACCGGCAGGTGCGCACGGATGAAGCTTTGCGCATGGCTCACAACGCGCGCCCCAGCCAGGCCACACGTCCGATCACCTCATACGCCCCCATGGCGACAAAGCGCGGCGGATAGGCTGGGTTGTCGCTGACCATGTCGATCCCGCCCACCGCCGAACGCACCCGCTTCACGACCAGCGCCTCCTCCACCCGCAGCACGAAAATGCCGCGCGAATCGATGCGCCGCTTGTCGCGATCGACCAGGATTTCATCGCCGTCGCCCAGTGTCGGCAGCATGGAATCACCGGTAACCCGGATCATGGACGCCGCCTCCGGCCGCACGCCGAGCTGTCGCAGCAACAAGGGTGGGAAGGGAAAGGGCTGGCGCGCCGCCTCCTCGCCCGCAAAGGCGCCGGCACCGGCCGCAGCGCGCACGTCCAGGCGCGGTACCGGGACTAAAATCGCCGGCGATGGACCGCCGAGCGCCGCCTCATCGACACCAAGATAGGCGGCGAGCCGCGCTCGGTCGCGCTCGCTCAGCTCGCGCGGAGAACCGCGATGCAGATATTGATGGAGATAGGCCGCATTGCGCCCGAGCACACGCGAAAGTTCGGACAGGCTGAGCCCCCGTTCGGCAATCAGCCCCGCCAGAGCGACACGTTGAAAATCTCCATTCATAGCCTCTTTCCTACACATAGGATTTTTCCTAGGCAAGGTTCGCGATGAGAACAAATAGGGATCATCACGAGTCGAACGTGGAGGAGGACTGGATGTCAGTGCATCAGGAAGTTGAAACATTCCTGCAGAGTACACGAATGTCAGCGGCCCGCTTCGGCCGCTTGGCGGCGGGCGATCCGCGACTGGTGTACGATATGCGGCTCGGCCGGAGGCCAGGCGCGGACCTTTCGGCGCGGCTGCGCGCCTTCATCGCCGCGCAGGCATGCGGCCGGGGAGCGGCACGATGAGCGGGCGGCGCGATCTGGGCACGCGAATGGAGCGTGTCCTGCAAAAGGCAGCGTACGCTGCCGGATGCCCGCTCACGATCCTAACTGCCAAATGGGTGCGATGGTCCAGTGCAAGCTTCGACGGCGCCCGACACCTGCTCACCATCGAGCTGGACGAGACGGCAGCATCCGCCGCGTGGCTCGATGCGCTACCGGAAGCGGATCTGCCCATCCCGGGTCATCTCGTCGCTGATCTGGTGATCGCTAGCCGCTCGACGAGCGGCGGCAGGATCACCGCCGCGGTGGAAGTGCTGACGGTGGAGGCTTGCTGATCCGGATGCTCAGCCCTGGCGGACCAGCGTACGCAAGGTGGCAAGCCCATCATCCAGCCTGCGATCAGTGCGGGTGCGATGATGCTGGTTACGCGGCGGCGTCGCCACCTCACGCCGGATGACGCCGCGATTCAGGCGATCGAGAAGCGCATGCGCCGCACTGTCCATCTCGCCGTCGATACTACCGGCGTTAGGCCTGCGGCGCGGTGCATCCACCGATGCCGCGTGCACCGCATGCAGGCCGGGAACGACCGGGGCGGCCCACCCTCCGGTGGAAGGCGCGGTGATTGCCCTGGGCGTAGCCGCACTGCCGTCGGAATCGCTCTGCGGCGCACCAGCAGCGCGGCGGCGAACCAGCAGGGTGGCGACCCCCCCCGAACATGAGCCGAAAAGCCCTGCGGCGACGACGAGACCAAGTCGACCGAAATTGCCGGCTTGGGCCACACCGCCCGCCGACCAGACCTGCAACTTGGCGGATAATAGTTCGCCGGTGGCCGTCGCCGATACAGCGGCGGCTGCGATAACGGAGACACCGCCAAGCGTAACGGCGGCTATGGGTACGAGCGACAGCTTCATGCATTCACCCGATACGTGTGCGACCACGTGTTGTTCATGCCATCTTTATGGCAAGGTTTTCATACAGAATGTTGTAGCGCGCAACATTTACAATGGCGTTACGCCGCCCTTGCGTGTGCGTTTTCCTATATTTGTTGGCTAACAAGTTCAAAAGACGCAGGAAAAAATTTTTTCCTGCGTCGCCTGCCTATGTTGCCGAGTGTTACTGCGCAGCCTCGCTCCCACCATCGCCGGCACGAAGCCGGCGACGGCGAGTGGATATCTTCAGGCAGGCGCGGTCACGTCTTCCAGAGCAGCGATCACCGCCTGGTTGAAGGCAGGGATATCATCCGGCTTGCGGCTAGTGATCAGATTGCCGTCCTGCACCACCGCCTCATCGACGACATCGGCGCCGGCATTGGCAAGATCGGTGCGGATCGAAGGCCAGCCCGTCAACCGGCGGCCTGCGACCACGTCGGCTTCGGCCAGCAGCCAGGGCGCGTGGCAGATCGCCGCAACGACGCGGTTCGAGTCCATGAACGTCCGCACGATTTCGACGGCGCGGGTGTTCATCCGCAGCTTGTCCGGATTGCCGACGCCGCCGGGCAGCAGCAGCGCATCGAACTGTTCCAGATCCACCTGCTCCACCGTGGCGTCCGGGGTTATGCTCTTGCCCTTCTCGCCGGCCTTTTCGCCGGTGATGGGCGCCATCTTCAGCGAAGCGAGCGTTACCTGTGCGCCGGCATCAAGCAGCGCCTGGCGCGGGTCAAACAATTCTGATTCCTCGAAACCATCGGTGGCGATCATCAGTACGCGGGCATTCTTCAACTGCGCCATGGGGGCATCCTCTCTCGATCACTGGATGATCGGGCAACCCCCGCGCCCTTAGGCAGGTTCCGGAACGAATTGTTGCTGCGGCGCATTTTGCGCCCACGGAACAAGGAACTGCAATGGACAGCGCCGACATCGTCTATGTCGATGATCATGAACCGGGCATCACACGGCGCAAGATGCGACATGGCTGGGGATATTTCGACGCGAACGGCGACCGCATCACCGACCGCGACGTAATTGAACGGCTGAACGCGATCGGGCTGCCGCCGGCCTATGTCGACGCCTGGTTCTGCCCCGACCCCAACGGCCATATCCAGGCCACCGGCTATGACGCGAAGGGGCGCAAGCAGTATCGCTATCATACCGGCTTTCGCGAAGCTCAGGAGGCGGCAAAATATGATCGCTGCGGCAACTTCGGCGAACGGCTGCCGCGCCTTCGCCGCAAGGTGGAAGCAGACCTGCGCCTGCGCGGACTGTGCCGCGAAAAGGCAATTGCAGCCGTGGTGCGGCTGCTCGATCTGGGCACCATCCGCATCGGCAACGAAGCCTATGCCCAGGAAAACAAGAGCTTTGGCGCTACGACGCTGCGCAAGCGCCACGCGGTGGTGAAAGGCGGAGTGCTGAAGCTGCAGTTCCGCGCCAAATCGGGCAAGCTGCGGATCATGACCGTTTCGGATCGTTCGCTCAGCAGCTTCGTCAAGCGTTGCCAGGATCTGCCGGGCCAGCATCTGTTTCGCTGGGTCGACACGGAAGGTGGTGCGCATCCCGTCACGTCCAGCGATGTCAACGCCTATATCCGCGATGCCATGGGTGACAATTTCACCGCCAAGCATTTCCGCACTTGGGGGGCAAGCGTAATCGCCTTTAAAACGCTGGCCCAGTCGGATGCCTATATCGGCCTGAAAACGTTGCTCGAGCCGGTTACCGAAGCGCTGGGCAACACGCCGGCCATCGCCCGAAAGTCCTATGTCCACCCGCGCCTGATCGATCTGGCACGCGACAAGCAGGCGCAGGCGCTGTTCCGCGCCGGCTTGCGCTTGCCGCGTACGACGCAGTACCTCGATCGCTACGAACGTGGCCTGATCGCTTTTCTGGAAAGCGATCCCGCCGAACAGCCAGCCAAGGCAGCCTGATCCCGACGATGCTGAACGCCAACAAATCCTCCCCCGCCCATCTCGAACGCCAGATCACGAGTTTTGTCGGCGATACGCCGGAATGGCTCGCCGAACATTGGCTGAGCATCCTGATCGCCACCGGCATTGCCGCCGGCATCGTGCTCCTGCTCCATACGCTCAGATCCTGGGGGATGCGGCTGTGCCGCAACAGCGAGAGCGGCGGCACGAACTGGTACACGATCCTTGGCCGCACCGTCGCCCGCACCGGCAATTTCTTTATTCTGATGACGGCGATCCGGCTGGTGGTAAACTATGCGCAGACGCCGGCGCTGCTGGACAAGACCGTCACCTTCCTGTTCACCGTGGCTGCAGCCTTCCAGGCCGCGATCTGGGTCCGCGAAGTCATTTTCGGGCTGATCGAGCATCGCACCCATGGCGACAAGCCCAGCGAGAGCCTGGCCAGCGCTATCGGCATCATCCGACTGCTGATTTCCATCGCGTTGTTCGCCATCGCGCTAGTGATGGTGCTGAGCAATGTGGGCGTGAACGTCACCGGCCTAGTCGCCGGTCTCGGCGTCGGCGGCATCGCCATCGGTCTGGCCGCGCAGGGCATCTTCGGCGATCTGATCGCGGCGCTGTCGATCCTGTTCGATCGCCCGTTCCGGGTGGGCGACAATATCAAGTTCGATCAGACCAGCGGCACGGTGGAAGGCATCGGCCTCAAATCCACTCGCGTCCGCTCATTCGACGGCGAGATGCACATCATCTCGAACCGGCAGCTGCTCGACAAGGAACTGCAGAACCTCTCCGATCGCACACGCATCCGCCTGCCGTTCAAGCTCGGCGTCGCATATGAGACGCCGCCCGACGTGCTGGATCGGCTGCCCGAGATTCTCAAAGACATCGTCGAGGCGAATGGCGCAACCGCGGTCCGCAACGGCTTTTCGGGATTTGGTGCGAGTTCGCTCGACTATGAGCTGATCGCCGAAGTGCATTCGTCCGACTGGAACATCGCCCACCCGACGCGGGACCGGATCGCGACGGGCATTCTACGCAAATTCGCTGAGGAGGGGATTTCCATCCCCTACCCCACTCAGACCAGCTTTACCGCAGCGCCCGATGGCAAGCTGATCCTGCCCTATCCGGATGTGCAGCCGGTACTGCGCGTCGACAAGGATCCGGGAGAGCGATAACCGCTCCCTCGTTTCAAATCCCCCCTTCGTCCAGGCTGAGCAGCGTCGCATTACCGCCGGCGCTGGTGGTATCCACCGACACCGCCCGCTCCGCGCAGAAGCGGTGCAGATAGTGCGGCCCGCCCGCCTTGGGGCCGGTGCCCGACAGGCCCTCGCCGCCAAAGGGCTGCGAGCCCACCACCGCGCCGATCATCGAACGGTTGATGTAGAGATTGCCGACCCGCGCCTCCGCTTCCACCAGCTCGGCCGAGCGGGCGATGCGGCTGTGCAGGCCCATGGTCAGGCCGAAGCCCTTGGCGTTGACCCGCGCCACCGTCTCGGCAAGCGTGCCCGCCTTCCAGGTGGCGACGTGGAGGATCGGGCCGAACCATTCGCGGGTCAGGTCCTCGGGCCGGTCGATGCGGATCATCGTCGGCGGCACGAACAGGCCGGTAGCCGGCACCGGCACGGTCTTGATCCACTGGGCCTTGGCGCTGTCACGATAGGCCATCAGCTTGTCATAGGCCGCCTGGTCGATCACCGGGCCGATATCGGTACGCGGATCGGCGGGATCGCCGAGGATCAGCAACTCCATCGCGCCGCGCAGCATCTCGATCACGCCCTCGGCGATCTCTTCCTGCAGCAGCAGCAGGCGCAGCGCCGAGCAGCGCTGCCCGGCCGAGCGGAAGGCCGAGGTGAGCACATCGGCCACCACCTGTTCGGGCAGCGCGGTGGAATCGACGATCATCGCGTTGATGCCGCCGGTTTCGGCGATCAGCGGCACCAGCGGGCGGTCTTCGCCCTCCAGCAGCGCGGCGGCGATCTTCTTGGCGGTCGGCGTAGAGCCGGTGAAGGCCACGCCGGCGATGCGCGGATCTGAGGTGAGCGCGGCGCCCACTTCCGGCCCGCCGGTCACCAGCACCAGCGCATTCTCCGGCACGCCCGCCTGATGGGCCAGGCGCACCGCCGCACGGGCGATCTCCGGCGTCTGCGGGGCGGGCTTGGCGACGACGGCGTTGCCGGCGACCAGCGCCGCCGCGGTCTGGCCGAGGAAGATCGCCAGCGGGAAATTCCACGGCGCGATCGTCGCCCATACGCCGCGGCCTTCCATGCGCAGCTCGTTGCGCTCGCCCGTCGGCCCGGGCAGGGTGATCGGGGCAAGCCCGGTGCGCGCCTGGAGCGCGTAGTAACGGCAGAAATCGGCGGCCTCGCGGACCTCGCCGAGCGCATCGGGAATGGTCTTGAAGGCTTCCTTCACCGCTAGCGCCATCAGCTCGATGCGGTTTTCCTCGAGCAGGTCGGCGAGGCGCTCCAGCACCGCCGCACGGGTGGCGAGCGGCGTCGCGGACCATGCCGGGAAGGCGATCGAGGCGCGATCGATGGCCGCCCTTACATCGGGTGCCGCGTTGGGGGTGACACTGGGCAGCGGCTTGGCTGCAATCGCTGCTGCCGTCTCCGCCAGGACGGTCCGCTCGGCCAGATCGATCCCGCCGCTGTTCTTCCACGCCCCGAACAATTCCACCGGCAGCGGGATGCTCGGATGCCGCGTGCCGCCGACCGCAGCGATCTTATCCACCGGATCGGCGAGCAGTTCCTCCTCGCTCAGTTGCTCGTCGGCAAGCTGGTGAACGAAGCTGGAATTCGCGCCATTTTCGAGCAGGCGGCGGACGAGATAGGCGAGCAGGTCGCGATGCCCGCCCACCGGCGCGTAGATACGGCAGTGATAGCCCTGTTCGTTGACGAGGCGCTCGTACAGCCCCTCGCCCATGCCGTGCAGCCGCTGGAATTCGAAGTCACGGCTGTCACCGGCCCAGTCGAGGATCGTCGCAACGGTCAGCGCATTGTGGCTGGCAAAGGCCGGCACGATGTTCTTCGCCGCCAGCATGTCGCGCGCGCAGGCGAGGTACGACACGTCGGTCGCCGCCTTGCGCGTGAACAGCGGATAGTCGGGCAGGCCCTCCACCTGCGTGCGCTTGATCTCGCTGTCCCAATAGGCGCCCTTGACCAGCCGGACATGCATCGGTCGGCCGAGATCGTCGGCCCAGCCGATCACCGCGCGGGCGCGCTTGCCATAGGCCTGGACCGCCATGCCGAAGCCGCTCCAGCCCTTCAGCTCGGGCCGGCGCGCGACCGAACCGATGATGTCGAGGCTCATCTCCAGCCGCTCGCTCTCCTCGGCGTCGACGGTGAGCGGGATGCCCTGTGCCGCCGATTCCGAGGCGAGCTGGGCCAGCATGTCGGTCAGCTCGGGCACGCAGCGGTCGTACTGCGCGACTTCGTAGCGCGGGTGGAGGGCGGAGAGCTTGACCGAGATCGAATGGCCCGCCTTGGGATCGCGGCCGACCGCGCGGATCGCCTCGAAATAGGCCTGGAAATAGCGTTCGGCATCAGCCTTGGTGCGTGCCGCTTCGCCCAGCATGTCGAAGCTGGCGGTGAAGCCCTTGTTCTCGGGCTTCTTCATGCGCTTCATCGCCTCGTCGATGGTGCGGCCCATCACGAAGACTTCGCCCATCCGCTTCATCGCGGCACCCACCGCCTGGCGGACGAAGGGCTCGCCCGCGCGCGAGATCAACCGGCGAAGCGCCCCGGTCTTCTCGTCGCCGACCAGCGCGCGGCCGAGCATCAGGCCCCAGGTGGCGGAATTGACCAGCACTGAGTTCGATTTGCCCGAATGCGCCTTCCAGTCGGCATCGCCGATCTTGTCGGCGATCAGCAGGTCGGCGGTCTCGGGATCCGGCACGCGCAGGAACGCCTCGGCCAGGCTGAGCAGCGCGACGCCTTCGGACGAATTCAGCCGATATTCCTGGAGGAACTGGTTCACCCAGCCGCGGGTCTGCGCCGCGCGCAGGTCGGCCAGCAGCGCGAGGGCGTGATCCATCACCCGCTCGCGCGAATCAGGCGTGAGTCGCGCCCGTTCCAAAAGCGGTTTTAGAACATCCGGTTCGGCCGCACGGTGCAGCTTGGCCATCGTTTCACGGTGGTGTGACGGTACGGCAGTCGGCATTTTCCAGTTTCCGGTCGGCTAAAGCTTGCAGGGAGGCCGGTGGCCCCACTAGATATGGCGTGCCTATGAAAGATAATTACGCGAGAGGATAGTCTTGGCGGCGACCGTCACCCCGCACGCGATGGCCGAACGGATCGGCGCCGAGCATGTCTCGGACTGGGTGGAGGTCACCCAGGCGATGATCGACCAGTTCGCGGAAGCGACCGGCGACCACCAGTTCATCCATGTCGATCCGGTACGCGCGGGCGAAACGCCGTTCGGCGGCACGATCGCGCATGGTTTCCTGTCGCTCTCGCTGATGCCGATGCTCGCCGTCCGCACCGATGCGCCGGGGATCGAAGGCGCGCGGATGGGCGTGAACTATGGGGGGAACAAGGTGCGGTTCATCACCCCGGTGCGCTCGGGCAAGCGGGTGCGCGGGCGGTTCACGCTCAAGAAGTTCGTCGAGCGCCAGCCCGGCGTCTGGGAACAGGTGCAGGAATATCGGCTCGAGATCGAAGGCGAGGAGAAGCCGGCGGTGATCGCCGAGTGGATCGCGCTGATTTACGTCTAAATTCCCCTCCCGCTTGCGGGAGGGGTTAGGGGAGGGGCTGGTCTAGCCTCGAAACAACGGAACCGGAGGGGCCCAACCCCTCCCCCAGCCCCTCCTGCAAGCGGGAGGGGAGCGAAGAAGGAAGGACAGGAAATGCGCTCCGCAGTCATCGTTTCCACCGCCCGCACGGGCATCGGCCGGGCCTATCGCGGGGCGTTCAACGCCACGCCGGCGCCGACGCTGGGCGCGCACGCCATCCGCGCCGCGGTCGAGCGGGCGGGCATCGAGCCGGGCCAGGTCGACGACGTCGTGTTCGGCGCCGCGCTCCAGCAGGGCAGCCAGGCGCCCAACATCGCCCGCCTGGCATTGCTCCGCGCCGGGCTGCCGGTGGACGTGCCGGGCATGTCGATCGACCGGCAATGCGCCTCGGGCCTGATGGCGATCGCCACCGCGGCCAAGCAGATCGTCGTCGACAATATGGATATCACGCTGGGCGGCGGCGTGGAGTCGATCAGCCTCGTCCAGACCCCGCAGATGCGCGTCGAGCCCGACCGTGAGCTGATTGCGATGCACAACGACACCTATATGCCGATGCTCCAGACTGCCGAGGTGGTCGCCGCCCGCTACGGCATCGGCCGCGATGCGTGCGACGCCTATGCCTTCCAGTCGCAGCAGCGCACCGCCGCCGCGCAGGCCGCGGGCAAGTTCGACGACGAGATCGTGCCCGTCACCGCTACGATGAACCTGGTCAACAAGGAGACCAAGGAAGTCTCGCAGAAGGAAATCACGCTTTCCAAGGACGAGGGCAATCGCCCCGAGACGACGCTGGAGGGCCTGCAGGCGCTTCAGCCGGTGGTGCCGAACGGCACCGTCACCGCGGGCAATGCCAGCCAGCTGTCCGACGGTTCCTCGGCCGCGGTGCTGATGGAGGAGAAGCTTGCCGAGCAGCGCGGCCTCACCCCGCTGGGCCGCTATGTCGGCATGGCGGTGGCGGGCACCAAGCCCGACGAAATGGGCATTGGCCCGGTCTATGCGATCCCCAAGCTGCTCGAGCGCTTCAACCTTAAGATGGACGATATCGGCCTGTGGGAGCTGAACGAAGCGTTCGCGGTGCAGGTGCTCTACTGCCGCGACAAGCTGGGCATTCCTAACGAGCTGCTCAACGTCAACGGCGGCGCGATCTCGATCGGCCACCCCTATGGCATGTCGGGCGCGCGGATGACAGGCCATGCATTGATCGAAGGCAAGCGTCGCGGCGCGAAGTATGTCGTCGTCACCATGTGCATCGGCGGCGGCATGGGCGCAGCGGGTCTTTTCGAGACACTCTAAGGGCTTGACCGGAGGGTGCCCGCCACGGCACCCTCCCTTCCATGACGGCAGCAACCTACGCCGATGGCGTTTCGCTTCGCAGCGGACTCCGCGCATGCACACAGAGCTTCGTGCTCCGCGGCCGCGCAACGCGCAGCGAGCTTGCCAGCGCCCTGATCCTGATCGCCTTTGGCGAGGCCATGCTTCTCGTGCTGGTGCATTTCTTTCACCCGCCCACGGCCCTCGGATTACCCATCCTCTGGCGGCGCGTCGCCTTCGAGCAATCGCTGGCATTGCTGCTGCTCGTACCCTTGATAGGGCTGGGCGCGCGGCGCCTGCACGATGTGGGCTTGCCGGTGCTTCCCGGCGTCGTGCTGGCGCTGATCGTGCTGGCAGGCTGGCTCAATCGGCAGCAGGTGGCGATTGGGCTGCACGGGGGCCTACCCGTACTATCTTGGGCTGCACCGGTGGCATTGACGATCCTGGTGATCGCGCTTTTCTGGTCGCCGATGATTGGGACCAATCGCTTCGGTGCCGATCCGCGAGCCCGCTGAACCCGCAGAGCAACGACAAGCTATTGCTCTTTCAACATTGTTAGCGATACCCTGTCCCAAACGCCCGTTCGATAGGGCAGCAACAGGACGAGGAAGCAATGGGGGATGGCGTGGCGCTGGTGGCCGATATCGGCCGCCAATCGGTCCGGTTCGGCTTGACCGGAGGCGAGGAAGGCACTGATCCGCGCGAGCAGCAGCGCTTCTTCAACGCCGATCACCCTACGTTCACCAGCGCACTGATCACCTATCTCACCCGCGTCGGGCTGCGCGATGCACGCCTGCCGAGCGCATTGGCGGTGGCCGGCCCGGTGCGCGGCGATCTGATCAACCTTACCGGCAGCCGCTGGTATATCTCGTTGGCCGGGGTGGAAGCGGTGTTGCGCGAGCGCCCGATTGCGCTGAACGAATGCTCGGCAAATGCACTGGCGCTGACCCGGCTGCCGCAGGCGGCGTTCACGCCCCTGTCCGGTCCGCCGCCCAAGCCCCCGAGCCCGCAAGGCAATTATGCAGTGGTTGGGATCGGCACCGGGCTCGGCGTATCCGCCCTGATCGGTGCGGATGGGCGGCTGGTGCCCGTGCAGAGCGAAGCCGGCCACATCGCCTTTGCGCCGCAGACGGCGGAAGAGGAACGTTTCGCGGCCTTCTGCCGCAGTCGCGGCATGCTGGTGGAGGTGGAGACGCTACTCAGCGCCGGGGGTCTTCTCTTGGCATATGAGGCGCTGTCGGGCGGCAAAAGGCTGCGCGCGCCGGAAGACGTCACCCGCAATGTCGGGCGCGATCCGATCTGCACCGATGTCGTGCGGATGTTCGCCCAGCATCTCGGCGCCTTTGTGGGGGATCTCGCGTTGACGTTCGACGCGTGGGACGGCGTGTTCCTCACCGGCGCGATCGCTCGCGCGCTGCAGGTCGATCTGGCCGGTCCCTGTTTTCGCAAGCGCATGGAAGCGCGCATCGCCTTTCGCCGCCCGCTGTCGGAAGTCCCGGTGGCGCTGGTCAATCGCAACGACCTGGAGCTGATCGGCGCCGCCGCCGCCCTCCGGAACGCCTGAGCGGGCCTGCACGTTACCCGGCCAGATCCTAAGGAGACGATCATGGCCGACACCGTCGAACTGAAGAAGCATTTCTGGTCCAAGCTGGCGAGCAGCCCCTATATGATGGTGGGTCTGCAGGACGGACAGCACAGCGAACCGCTGACCGCACAACTGGACGAGGACCAGATCGACACGATCTTCTTCTTCATCGGCAAGGACAATCGCATGGCCAAGGGTGGCCCGGCGATGGCGCAGTTCGTCGCAAAGGGGCATGATTTCTTCGCGTGCCTGGCCGGCACCGCGCGGATCGACAACGACTTCGCGATGATCGACAAGCTGTGGGACAACCAGGTGGAAGCCTGGTTCCCCGGCGGCAAGCAGGATCCGAACCTCGCACTGCTGCGCCTAGACATCGAAGATGCCGAAATGTGGGAGACCGATATGTCGGTCACCGGCAAGCTGAAGATGCTGTTCGGCGGCAAGATCCGATCGGACGAAACCGGCAGCCACGCCAAGGTGGATACCACCGCAGAATCCTGATCCGCGATTGACCGGGCGGCGCCGCTGCGCGATCCAGGGCCATGGGCCCTTCCCTCGCGCACCGCGTCCGCACCGAAGCGCATGCCGTTTGGCTCGCGATCCGCGATCCGCGCACGCCCCTGGCTGCGCGGATCGTCGGCGTTTTAGTCGCGGCCTATGCGCTGTCGCCGATAGACCTGATCCCTGATTTCGTTCCCGTGCTCGGGCTGGTCGACGATGCGATTCTGATCCCGCTCGGCATCTGGCTATTCGAGAAGCTGATCCCGGCCGAGCAGTTCGCCGAGCATCGGATCGAGGCGGAAAAGGCAAGCGGGCGCCCCGTCAGCTGGGGCGGCATCGCCATTATTCTCGCGATTTGGGCGCTGCTCGCCTGGCTGGTGTGGAGCTGGCTCGTCACCCGCTACGATTGACGAGCCCGCCTAAGGGCTGCTGCTCAACCTGCGTGAGTCGCCATCCACTGCTCGACCACCGGCGCAATCCGGTTGCGCCACTTCGAACCGTTGAAAATGCCATAATGGCCCACGCCTTCGGCCAGGTGATACTGGCGATAGGCTTCCGGCAGGTTCTTCGCGCAGGTAAGCGCCGCCTTGGTCTGACCGATGCCGGAGATATCGTCGCGCTCGCCTTCGATTGCCAGCACGCCGATATCGGTGATCGCACCCGGATCGACCAGCCGGCCGCGATGCGTCATCGTTCCCTTAGGCAGAGCATGCGACTGGAACACGACGTCGATCGTCTGGAGGTAGAATTCGGCGGTCATGTCGCAGACCGAGCGATATTCCTCGTAGAACTTCATCGTCGCATCGGCGCTCTCGTCATCGCCCTGAACGAGGTGCTTGAACATTTCCCAATGCGAGATCAGGTGGTTGCCCAGGTTCATCGTCATGAAACCGGCGAGCTGCAGGAAACCCGGATACACTTTCCGCCCGGCGCCGGCATAGGTCATCGGGACGGTGGCGATCACGTTATGCTCGAACCAGGTGAACGGCCGCTCGGTCGCGAGCGTGTTGACGGCGGTGGGCGCCTCGCGCGTGTCGATCGGGCCGCCCATCATGGTCAGCGTGCGCGGACGGTTGGGATGCTTGTCGGCGCTCATCAGCGCCGCGGCCGCGTAGCAGGGCACGGAAGGCTGACAGACGGCGAGCATGTGCGGACGCGGATCGCCCTCCGCTCCGATATGCTCCAGGAACGCGATTAGATAGTCGATATAATCGTCGAGGTCGAACCGGCCCTCCGACGTCGGCACGAGTTTCGCGTCGCGCCAGTCGGTGATGTACACGTCCGCCACCGGCAGCATCCGCTCCACCGTGCCTCGCAGCAGCGTGGCATAGTGGCCGGACATCGGCGCGACGATCAGCAGCTTCGGGCCACCTTCCACGCCCTTGCGCACGAACCGCTTCAGCTGGCCGAACGGCTTGCGCAGCACCACTTCCTCCTGCACCTCCACCATTTGGCCGTCGATCACGGTCTGATCGAGCAGGAACCTGGGCTTGCCGCGCGGTGCCGAGGCATGCGCAAACACCTCCAGCGCAGAGGCGAGCACCGGTCCGCCCCCGAAATAGGCGAAGGGATTGGCAGGATTGTTGAGCAGGCCTGCGCCGAAATTGGCCAAAGCGCTCGCTCCGGCGAGCATGGAACGCTGAATCTCGTAGGCGTCGTACAGCATAGATTTCCTTCCCCGTGCCCCGATCCCTGCAGCGGGGGTTTGTTATGATCCATATAGACGGCGGCGTTGTGCGCCGCAATGTCGTACCAATGCGGAACCGAGACAGTCGCGGGTGGTTCCCCTGCCTCGCGAACCGCGCTACGCGCTCGCCATGGCCGATACGATCCCGCCGCCGGCGCCCCGCCGCAAGCTCAGCAGCCTGCTCGTCATCTGGCGTTTCACGCGCGGCTATCCGCTACAGATCGCCATCGCGACCGCAGCGCTGATCACGTCGTCGCTCGCGACGCTATGGATCCCGCGCACGTTCAAGCAAATCGTCGACAACGGCTTTTCCGCCGGTGCCGATACCAGCGAGATCGGCGTGTATTTCCAGGGTCTGCTGGCGGTGATCCTGGTGCTATCGATCGCGACAGCGGTGCGCTTCTACGCGGTATCGTGGGTGGCCGAGCGCACCGTGGCCGATCTCCGCGTCGCCGTGCACCGCAACCTGCTGCGCCTGCCGCCGAAATGGTTCGAGGAAAATCGCCCGTCCGAAATCGCATCGCGCCTTACATCGGATACGGCACTGGTCGAACAGGTGGTGGGATCGACCGTATCCACCGCGTTGCGCAACCTGCTCACGGGCATTGGCGGCGTAATCTACCTCTTCGTGCTTGCGCCGAAGATCGCCGCCTATCTGATCGTCGGCATGCCGCTCACCGTGCTTCCCATCGTGTGGTTGGGGGGGCGCGTGCGCCAATACTCGCGCACCAGCCAGGATCGCGTCGCCGATATCGGCGCAATCGCATCGGAAACGCTGGGCGCAATGCAGATCGTGCAGGCTTTCGGACAGGAGCCGCGCGAAGGGAAGCGATTCGAAGATGCGGTGACGCGCAGTTTCGCTGCGGCCAAACGGCGGTTCGCGCTGCGGGCAGTGATGACGGCGCTGGTGATCGGCCTGCTCTTCACCGCGATCACCCTGATCATGTGGGATGCGGTTGCCGGGGTCGCGGCCGGGCAGATCAGCGGGGGCGCGATCACCGCCTTCGTCATCACCGCTGGCCTGGTCACCGGCTCGTTCGGCGCGCTGACCGAGGTTTATGGGGATCTGCTGCGCGCGTCCGGCGCGGCCAGCAGGCTGGCGGAACTGCTCGCGCAGGAGCCGGATATCGCCGCGCCGGCCCGGCCCACGCCCCTGCCCCGCCCTGCCGAAGGCGCCATCGCATTCGATTGCGTTACCTTCCGCTACCCAACCCGTCCCGAAGTCTCGGCACTCCAGGACTTTTCGCTGTTCGTAGCGCCTGGCGAGACGGTTGCGGTGGTGGGCCCGTCGGGTGCGGGCAAGTCCACTCTCTTCCAGTTGCTGCAGCGTTTCTACGATCCTGAATCGGGCGAGATCCGGGTCGATGGAGTCGCCATTCCCAGCGCCGATCCCGCCGATGTCCGGGCCCGCATCGCGATGGTGCCGCAAGAGACGGTGATCTTCGCCGCCAGCGCTCGGGATAACCTTCGCTACGGCGACTGGAACGCTAGCGACGACGCCATCTGGGCGGCCGCCGAGGCGGCCAATGCCGCCAGCTTCCTTCGCGACCTGCCCGATGGGCTCGATACCTATCTGGGGGAAGGCGGAGCGCGGCTATCCGGCGGCCAGCGCCAGCGACTGGCCATCGCCCGCGCGCTGCTGCGCGACACGCCGATTCTTCTGCTCGACGAAGCGACCAGCGCTCTCGACGCGGAAAGCGAAAGGCTGGTGCAGGATGCGCTGGAACGGCTGATGCATGGGCGCACCACCTTGGTAATCGCCCACCGCCTCGCCACCGTGCGGGCGGCAGGCCGCATCATCGTGATGGATGCCGGCCGCATTGTGGAGACCGGCACCCATGCGGAGTTGGTCGCCAAGGGCGGGCTCTATGCCCGGCTGGCCGCGCTGCAGTTCCAGGAAAGCGCTTAAGCCGCGATCGCCCTGCGCGCCGCCACCCATTCGAGGAACGCCGCCGCCTCCAAAGGCCGCGCGAACCAATAGCCCTGCCCTTCCTCGCAGCCCATGGCGGCCAGAAGCTGCGCGGTCTCCTCCGTCTCCACGCCCTCCGCGACAACGCGACGGCCCAGCTTGTGGATCAGTCCCACCATCGTTTCGATCAGCACATGATCGGCGCCTCCGTCGGTGCCGAGGCAGCGGACGAACGCCTGATCGATCTTCACCACGTGCGCAGGCACCTGCTGCAGATAAGCAAGACTGCTGTGCCCGGTGCCAAAATCGTCGATCGCCAGCGCGACCCCCGCCGCCGCCAGTTCGCGCAGCATGGCCAGCGCCTTTTCGGGCTCGGCCATCACCGCACTCTCGGTAAGCTCGATTTCCAGCTGCTCGGGTCGCAACTGGCGTGCAAGCAACGCCAGTTGCACGCGCTGGATCAGGTCCGTCTCCATCAGATTGGCAGCCGAAAGGTTGATCGATAGCGTCAGGTTGATGCCTGCCGCCTGCCAGCGAACCAGTTGGTCGAGCGCCTGCTCCAGCACCCATTGCGTGATCGGCTGGGCCAATGCGGTTTGCTCGATGATCGGGATGAATTCGGCCGGCGATATGTCACCCAGCACGGGATGACGCCACCGCAGCAACGTTTCCGCCCCCACGCACGCGCCGGTGCGAAGGTCGATCCGCGGCTGGTACACGAGCCGCAGTTGATCTCCCGCCTCCAGCGCCGCGCCGAAATCCTGGAGAAGATCGTACCGCCGGCGCATCGCCTGATCGCGTTCGGCCGAATAAAGCGCGATGGCGCCATCGGTGCGGCGCGCGTCCTGCGCCGCGCTGATCGCTCCACGCAGAACGTCTTCCGACGAAACCTCACCCAAGCGGAACGGCCGCATGCCCACGGCCACACTGGTGACAAACCGCACGCTGGAAGTCGCCCGCATGGTTTCGAACGCCTGCTCGAGCAGCGGCTGATAGGTTTCGGGTTTCATATCGGGGGGCGAAAGGAACGCGAATTGGGTGGTGCCGATATGATAGGCGGTACGATCGGCGCCCAGCGCCGCCTGGATTGCGCGCGACGCTTCACGCACCATCTCGTCGACGCGCGGCGCGCCCATTGCGCTCACGATTTTGGCGATCTGGTCGTCGCGAGCAAGGTCGCCGACCACCGCGATCCGGGCTTGCCCCGGATAGTCCCGCGCCAGATCAATCAGATCGTCGCGAAACTGCGCGCGGGTCGGCAGGCCGCTGATGGGATCGATCCGTCCGAAAGCGTGCTGCAGTTCGATCTGCGTCATCACCATCGCCGCGAGATCGGCCAGCGCGCCGAGCTCCGCCTCGGTGGCATGGCGCGGCGCCATGCCTAGTACGCACAGCGCGCCCAGCCCATAGCCATCGCTGGTGATGAGTGGTGCGCCCGCATAGAAACGGGTGCCGGCCTGGGCGAGCAGGCTGTCGGCATAGCCGGGGTGCGTCGCGAAGTCCTCAATGATCACAAAGTCGCACGTCTCGGCGACTTCGGCGCAAGGCGCTTTGTGCCGCGGGATGCTGCAATGCTCGACACCCACCCGCGACTTGAACCATTGCCGGTCCCTGTCGGTCAGCGATACCGCCGCCACCGGCAGGCCGAAAATCTGTGCCGCCATTCGCGTAATGCGGTCGAAATGCTCGCTCGGCGGCGTGTCCAGCAGTTTCAGCTGGTGCAGCGTGTCCAGCCGGGCGGCTTCGCGATAATCCTGCACAATCGTTTCCCTTCACCTTTCATTATAGAGGCGGGCGGAAACGATTTTCCCAAAACCAGCGGGGATTGCGCTATTGTCCGGTGATGCTCTTCGCCAAGGCCTCGGCGACCTTGATGCCGTCGATCGCCGCCGAAAGGATGCCGCCGGCATAACCCGCGCCTTCGCCAGCCGGGAACAGCCGCGGCGTGTTGAGGCTCTGCAGGTCCGGCCCGCGGGTGATCCGTAGCGGCGAGGAGGTGCGCGTCTCCACGCCGGTCATCACCGCCTCGGGATGGTCGTAGCGGGCGATCTGGCGGCCGAACACGGGCAGCGCCTCGCGGAACGCCTCGATCACGAAATCGGGCAGGCAAGCGGAGAGATCGGTGGGCGTGACCCCCGGCTTGTAGCTCGGTACCACCTGGCCCAGTGCGGTGGAGGGCCGCCCGGCGAGCAGGTCGCCGACCAGCTGCCCCGGCGCGTTGTAGTTGGAGCCGCCGGCGATAAAGGCCGCGTCCTCCCATTTCCGCTGCAACTCGATGCCCGCGAGCGGACCGCCCGGATAGTCGCGCGCGGGGTCGATCGCCACGACCAGCCCAGAATTGGCGTTGAACTCGGCACGCGAATACTGGCTCATGCCGTTGGTGACGACGCGGCCCTCCTCCGAGGTCGCCGCCACCACCCGGCCGCCCGGGCACATGCAGAAGCTGTAGACGGTGCGGCCATTGGCGCAGTGGTGCGACAGCGCATAGGCGGCGGCGCCCAGGTCCGGATGCTTGGCGCAGTTGCCGAAGCGCGCCTGGTCGATCCAGCTCTGCGGATGCTCGATCCGCACGCCGATCGAGAAAGGCTTGGCCTCCAGATGCACGCCCATGCGGTGAAGCATCTCGAAGGTCGGGCGCGCGCTGTGCCCCACCGCGAGGACGACGTGATCGGCCTCCAGGAAGCTGCCATCGTGCAGGTGCAGGCCGCGCATCTTGCGCTCGCCGTCGAGCTCGATCGCATCGACGCGCGTCTGCCAGCGATATTCGCCGCCCAGTTCCTCGATGGTGCGGCGCATGCTCTCCACCATCGAGACGAGGCGGAAGGTGCCGATGTGCGGATGCGCCTGCCACAGGATGTCGTCGGGCGCACCGGCCTTCACAAACTCCTCGAGCACCTTGCGGCCGAGGAAGCGCGGATCCTTCACCCGGCAATAGAGCTTGCCGTCCGAGAAAGTTCCTGCTCCGCCCTCGCCGAACTGGACGTTCGAGTCCGGGTTGAGCTCGGAGCGGCGCCACAGACCCCACGTGTCCTTGGTCCGCTCTCGCACGATCTTGCCGCGATCGACGATGATCGGGCGGAAACCCATCTGGGCGAGGATCAGGCCCGCGAACAGCCCGCACGGCCCTGCGCCGATCACCACTGGGCGCAACCCCTGCCACCCTTCGGGCGCATGGACCGGCGGGCGGTAGGTCATGTCCGGCGTGGGCCGCACATCCTTGTCACCGGCGAGGCGCGCCAGCACCTCGGCCTCGTCCGCCAGATCGACGTCGACCGTGTAGACCAGCAGGATCGCATTGCGTCGCCGGGCGTCATTGCCGCGCTTGAACACAGTAAACCCGCGCACCTCGGCCGGCGCCACGCCCAGCCGCAATGCGATCGCCGGGGCCAGTGCATCGGCGGGATGATCGAGCGGCAAGGAAAGTCCGGACAGGCGCAGCATCGAAACGTGGATTCCAGCAGATTTGGGGGTGAAGGTGCATCCCTTATACAAGGTAGCGTCGATGGGAACCCGTAACCCCGCCCGTCCTCCCGGCGAAAGCCGGAATCCATTGGGGTCTCCATCCCGCCATTATCTGCGACCGAGCGGCGAATGGATCCCCGCTTTCGCCGGGAGGACGGCGTGGAAAGCGAGTCCCCGCAACGCCATGTGCTATTAGCGTCAGTCCGTCCTCCGGCAAACCGCAGATCGGTGCGTACCGTTCAGTCGCGCGCCAGCGAGTCGCGCAGCGCCTGCGCCTCGCGGTTGAGTGCCGCCAGCCGCTCCAGCGCCATGTCGGTCTTCTCCACAAGCGCCTCGCCCAGGCAGCCGCATTCCTCGCGGATCGCCTGGCCCTGGTCGGAGAGAAACACCTGCACCTGGCGTTCGTCCTCCGGGTTGCGCTTGCGCTCGACCAGCCCGGCCGCCTCCAGTCGCTTCACCAGCGGCGTGATCGTGCTGGATTCGAGCGCCAGCCGCTCGGCAATTGCGCCCACTGTGCGGCCGTCCTTCTCCCACAGCGCATGGAGCACCAGATATTGCGGATAGGTGATCCCCAGCCGGTCGAGGATCGGCTTGTAGACGCGCGTGATCGCCATGCTCGCGCCGTAGAGCGAGAAGCAGAGCTGGCTGTCGAGCGGAAGCGGCGCAGGCATGGGCAGAAACTCCTCTCCGCCGACCATGGCGGTACAAAACGCATATCGCGATAAATAATCTCTGGACAAGAGGTTCAGCATCGCCTATCCGCCGATTATCGCGATAACGGTTATCGCGGGAATTAAGGGAGACACACGATGTCGGTCGATGTGAAGTACACCACCAAGGCGACGGCAACCGGCGGTCGCGACGGCAGCGCGCGTTCGGAAGACGGCGTGCTGGAAGTCAAACTCTCGACCCCGAAAGAACTTGGTGGCGCCGGCGGCGACGGCACCAACCCGGAACAGCTGTTCGCGGCAGGCTATTCGGCCTGCTTCATCGGCGCGCTGAAGGCGGTCGGTGCGCAAATGAAGATCAAGGTTCCGGCGGACGTGACGGTCACTGCGACGGTGGGCATCGGCCCGCGTTCGGAAGGCGGCTTCGGCATCACCGCAGACCTGCTGGTCAACCTGCCCGGCCTCGACCGCGCGGAGGCGCAGAAGCTGGTCGACGCCGCGCACCAAGTTTGCCCCTATTCGAACGCGACCCGCGGCAACGTGGATGTCGGTCTGACGCTGGCCTGATGCTTGCGAGCCCTCTCCCTTCGGGGAGAGGGCCGTGTGCTTTATACGCGCATATCCAGCAGCGAACCCATCATCCGGTCCTCGGTCCGGATCACCGACAGGTTTGCGCGGAAGGAAAACAGCGCCTTGCGCTGTTCGACGTCTTCGCTCGCGAAGTCGATGTCGGGCGCCTCGATCATACCGTCTTCGTCGGCATCCTGCGATTCGGGATCGTAGCGCGGCCCCGTCCCGGGCACCGCCGGCACCGGCTTGGCGTTCACCCCGCCGGCCGCGGCCGCCGCCTGATAGATCGCGATCGGCTGGTAGGCGTGATTGACCGTCTTGCCGATCGCCGTAGCCGCCGTCACTGCCTTGGCGGTCTCGCCCGTCGTTTGGACGTTGGCGAGGTTTTGCGCGCTCGCGTTGACGCGCGCGACGCTGGCCTGAAGCCCCGTCAGGGCGATGTTGGTGGCGATCATGGCGCTACTCCGATGTACCATGATCGCAGTCATTCGTAATCGATCGGTGGACGAACATGGTGCATGCGCGGCTAACCCGATCGCCGCGCCGGGGTGGTCAGTTCAGGCCCCGGCTGCGCAGCAGCGCGTCCGGCGCGGGCATCCGCCCCCGGAACGCGATATAGCTTTCGGCTGGATCGCGCGTGTTGCCGCGTTCCAGCACCTCGCGGCGCAGCTTCGCCGCCATCGCCGGATCGAAGATGTCACCCGCCTCCTCGAAGGCCTGGAATCCGTCGGCGTCCATCACTTCCGCCCAGGTATAGGCATAATAGGCCGCCGCGTAGCCTCCGTCGAAGATGTGACTGAAATGCGCGAGGCGATGGCGCATCCCAACTTCGGGCGGCACGCCCAGCGCCTGCAGTTCCGCCGCCTCCCAGGTACGCGGATGGAAGTCGTCCGGCAGGCTGGTCAGCATGTGGAGCCGCATGTCGAGGATTGCGGAGGAAAGCTGCTGGACCGTCAGATAACCCTGGTTGAACGTGCGGGACTGGAGCAGCGCCTGCAGCATCGCGTCCGGCATGGGTTCTCCCGCGGCGTTGCGGGCATAGCGCCGCAAGGTCTCCGGCGCGACCACCCAATGCTCGTACACCTGGCTCGGGAACTCGACGAAATCCCGCGGCACGGCGGTGCCGGAAAGGCTGGGGTAGCGCACCTTGCTGAGCAGGCCGTGCAGGCCATGGCCAAATTCGTGGAACAGCGTTCGCGCTTCGTCCATCGAAATCAGCGCCGGCTGGCCCGGCGCGGGCGGCACGATATTCTGGTTGTTCACGACGATCGGCTGTTCGCCGAACAGATCGTTCTGGTCGCGCAGGCTGTTCATCCAGGCGCCGGGGCGCTTGGTCGGCCGCGCGAACCAGTCGGCATAGAACAGGCCGATTTTGCGCCCGTCGGCCTCGCGCAACTCCCACACACGCACGCCTTCCGCATAGACGGGCACGTCGGGCCGCGCATGGGCGGTGATGCCATAGAGCCGTTGGGTCGTGTCGAACAGCGCGGCGACCATCCCCTCCAGCGGCAGATATTGCTTCACCGCCGCCTCATCGAGGGCGAAGCGCTCCTTGCGCACCTGCTCGGCATAATAGCGCCAATCCCAGGGCTCCACCCTGGCGATGCCGTCCCGCGCCGCGCAGGCGGCGATATCGCGCAGCTCCTCTCCGGCGCGCGCCAGCGCCGGACGATAGACGCGCATCAGCAGCTCGGTCGCGGCGGCCGGCGTCTTCGCCATCCGGTTCTGTAGCACGAAGGCGGCATGGCTCTCCGCGCCGAGCAGCCTTGCCCGCTCGATCCGCAACGCGAGAAGCCGGGTAACAATCGCATTGGTATCATTCGCATTGCCATGATCGCCGCGCATCACGAAGGCGCGCCACACTTTCTCGCGCGCGTCGCGGTTCGGTGCAGCGGTCAGGAACGGCTCTGCAGCGGAACGGGTAGCGGGGAACAGGAAACTGCCGGAATGCCCAGCAGTCTCCGCGGCCATCGCCGCGGCGCTGCGCTGGTCCTCGGGCAGGCCCGTGACCTCGGTTGCAGACAGCAACACGCTGCCAGCCTTCTGGTCCGCAAGTAGCTTCTGACCGAAATCGACGCTCAGCGTCGCCATTTCCTCGTTGATTGCGGCGATGCGGGCGCGCTCGTCCGGGCCGAGCGCCGCGCCAGCGCGCACAAACCGCTCGTGCACCTCCTGCAACAGCCGCGCCTGTTCGGGCGTAAGGGTCAGGCCCGCGCGCGCGTTCCAAAGCGCACGGATCCGGCCGAACAGCTTCGGATCCAGCCATGTCTCGTTGGCGAGGCGAGTCAGCTTGGGGGTGACATGTTCTTCGATGCGCTGAATTGCGTCACTCGCGTCGGCGGAGGCCACATTGAAGAACGCGCTGGCGATGCGGCCAAGCAGTCGCCCCGCCCCCTCCATCGCCTCGATCGTGTTGGCGAAGCTCGGCGGAGCGGGGTCGTCTGCGATGCGGCGATAGCCGGCATGCGCTTCGGCGAGCGCCACGTCGAAGGCGGGCGCATACTGCTCCGGGCGGATACGGTCATAAGGCGGCACGCCATCGGGCGTCGTCCAGGTTTCGAGCAGCGGGTTGACGGTCTGATCGGCCGCCGAGCCAGGCGCCTGCGGCGCCGTCGCGTCGGGAAGTGGGGATGCCAGCATGGCGAGAGCAGTACAGGCAAGCAGCCGCGTTCGCACGACAAATCTCCCGCGCGGGCGGCGTGCGGAGTGAGCCGGCTGCCGGCCTCGCCTTCAGCGCACCAAGAAGGTCGCGTCCCCCTCCGGCCTGGCCAGCCCGATCGAACCGCTCCGATAGACCAGGCTGGCCCCTGGGCGATCCGCGGCATCGAACCGCACCTTGCCGCCTGGTCGGGCGCGTCGATCGGCACCAGCAGGATCGCGCCCCCGCGGGTCGCGATTGCCGTGCCCACCGCACCCGCCAGGAACAGGCGGCGATCGATGGTCATCTTCTCTCCCTTTAACAGGGGTATTTCAGCCAAACACGCAGCGCAACCGCGCGTACGAAAAGGCGAGCCGCGCCACGGCGCAGCCCGCCCTTTAGGATCTTGCCAGTCTTATGCTTCGATGTTGCGGCGGAACGTCTCCGGCAGAAAGAACACGCCGATCACCACCGTAACGGCGGCGACCACCACCGGATACCAAAGTCCATAATAGATGTTGCCCGTCGCCGCGACCATCGCGAACGCCGTGGTCGGCAGGAAGCCGCCGAACCAGCCATTGCCAATGTGATAGGGCAGCGACATCGAGGTATAGCGGATGCGGCTGGGGAACAGTTCGACCAGCATAGCCGCGATGGGGCCATACACCGCCGTGACCAGCAGCACGAAGAAGAACAGGATCGCTACCACCAACACGGTGTTCACCTGCGCCGGATCGGCCTTGGCCGGATAGCCGGCATCGGCGAGCCCGCCCTTCACCCGTCCCTGGAAGTCGGTAATCGCCGCCTTGCGGTCCGCGCCCGCCACCTGGGCGGGATTGGGCGCCACGAAGCTTACATCGCCGATCCGGATCTGCGCCACCGTTCCGGCAGGCGCCTCGATATTCTGATAGTTGATGCCGCCCTTGGCCAGATAGGACTTGGCGATGTCGCAGCTCGTCGCGTCGAACTTGTTGCGCCCGATCGGATCGAACTGGAACGAGCACTCCGCCGGATTTGCGATCACCGAAACCGGCGCCGTCGCCACCGCGCGGGCGAGCGCGGGATTGGCCGCGTTGGTGAGCATGCCGAACAGCGGGAAATAGGTAAGCGCCGCCACCGCGCATCCGGTGAGGATGATCGGCTTGCGCCCGATCTTGTCCGAAAGCCAGCCAAAGATGACGAAGAACGGCGTGCCGAGCGCAAGCGCGATGGCGATCAGGATATTGGCGGTGGCGCCATCCACCTTCAGCATCTTCTCCAGGAAGAAAAGCGCATAGAATTGGCCGGTGTACCAAACCACCGCTTGTCCGGCGACTGCGCCGATCAGCGCGATGATCACCCAGCGCAGATTGCCCCATTTGCCAAAAGCTTCGGTCAGCGGCGCCTTCGACGTGGTGCCCTCGTCCTTCATCTTCTGGAACACCGGGCTTTCGGAGAGCTGCAGCCGGATCCACATCGAAACGGCGAGCAGCACGATCGAGATCAGGAACGGCATGCGCCAGCCCCAGCTGGCGAACGCTGCCTCGCCCAGGACGGTGCGCAGGCCGATCACGACGAGCAGAGCGGCGAAGAGGCCAAGCGTGGCCGTCGTCTGGATCCAGCTGGTGTACAGGCCGCGCTTGTTGTCCGGGGCGTGCTCGGCAACGTAAGTTGCGGCGCCGCCATATTCGCCGCCCAGCGCGAGTCCCTGGATCAGCCGCAGCGCGACGAGAATGAACGGCGCTGCCACCCCGATCGTGGCATAGGCGGGGAGCAGACCCACCGCGAAGGTGGAAAGGCCCATCAGCCCCATGGTGACGAGGAAGGTGTTCTTGCGCCCGACCAGATCGCCGACCCGCCCGAACACGAGCGCCCCGAACGGTCGTACCGCAAACCCCGCCGCGAACGCCGCCAGCGCAAGGATGAAGCCCGTCGTCTCGTTCACACCCGAAAAGAACTGGGCCGAGATGTAGCTCGCCAACAGACCGTAGAGATAGAAATCATACCATTCGAACACCGTCCCCAGCGACGAAGCGGCGATGACGAGTTTCTCGTTCTGCGTCGCCCTGTGGTGCTTGGGAAGCCCGTCATCATATGCGGTCGCCATCATCCTCTCCCTTGTTAAAATCCGTATTTAAAGGCCATTTCGATGCGGTCGAGCGCACCACTGTCTCCCGACACGAGCTCACGCTGACCGTGGCGATACTCGATGCCGACATCCATCCCCTTCACCGGCGTCCAGAACAGATTGGCCGCCGCACTCCACGCCGCCTTGTTGGCAAGCAGCGTCACCGCCAACCTGTCAGGATATTGCGCTGTCTGATAGCTGCCGGTGAAGGTAGAACGCAGGTTATTGGTCCAGCCCAGCTTCAGCGCAGCGAAGGCGGCGAAATTGTCGATCCTGGCCATGCGGGTGGCCGTGCCGCCGAACAGCGCATCGGGCACATAGCCCAGTCCCAGATACCGGCCGATCCCCTGGCCATAGGTGGCCATGAACCGCACGTCGTGGCGCGTCCCGATCGGCACCCGCCCGGCGCCGGAGACGCCCCAGCCGACTGCGCTGTCGCCCACTCCGCCAACTTCCGCGTGCAGTTCGCGGGCGATGCCGGCGAGCGAAAAGTCGCCGAGCCGCGTCTTCCAGTTCACCCGCGCGACGAGGTCCGGCAGGCGCTCATGGTCGTTGTCCACCAGCGCCGCCGCCGAAGGCAGCGCGGTTTCAGTCTGCGGATTTTCGATCGCGATTTGGAAATTGCTGCCGCCGCGCAATGGCGTGGTGTAGCGGATCAGGCCCTGCCGATTGAACACCGTGCCTTCCAGCGGCCCGACGAAATCGGTGCTTTCGGGCAGCACCGCCACGTTCTGGAAGGTCGACCATTCCTGCCCGACGAGCCATCGGCCATATTCGATGAAGCCGCGCCGGAAGGTGGGTACATAGGGGTTTGTCGCGCGCTGAGCGCCCACCGGCGCAGTTGCCAGCGCGAAGTCGAACTCGATGTGCGTCTTGATGTCGGTGCCGTTCATGGGCGTGGTCGCGGTGACCGCCAAGCGCGTTTGTCGCGCCGAAAGCAGCATGTCGCGGCTCGAATAGCCGCCGCCGACCGGGATTTGCTGCGGCAGGTAGAATTCCTTGCCAAGTCCACCCGTCGGTATCTCGCCGTCATTATACCGTGTGGCGATGGCGTTCAGCCGTACGAAGCCGCTCAGCTTCACCGTCGATCCGCCCATGCGGAAGCCGTCGCGCGGGGGCGCCGTCTCCAGCGCAGCGACGCGCTTCTCGGTCGCCACGCTCGCCTGCGTCGCTGCAGCCACTGCCTGGCTGCTCTGTTCGGCAGCCGCGGCGGTGCGCACCTGTTCGGCACGCGCCGACCGGAGTTCGCCGCGCAGTTCGCTCACCGCCTGCTCCAATTCCCGCAGCCGCGCTTCGAGCGCCGCCTCGCGACTGCTCTGGGCGATGGCGGCCGCTGGCGACAGCCCAGCCGCTGCCGTGCCCGCCAGCAGCGCCAGCTTCCAACCTTGCATAATCCTCTCCCGGTCTTGCTCGGATCCCCCCAAGTCTTTCCGGAGCTTGCAACATCGCCGCGAGCCGGGTCCTCGCACCAGATAGACCTTGGTCGAACCTGCCGGGCCGCGATGTTCGACCTTTGGCCAAGGTGCGCCGCGCCGTGCGCTGCCTTACCGTTCCGGCAAAATGGGAGAGGCACTATGAGCACGATCACGCACAAGGTTCCGGCAGAATGGGCCGATCGCGCGTTCATCGACGCGGCCCGCTACGAAGCGCGCTATGCCCGCGCGGCCGGCGATCCCGACGGCTTCTGGCGCGAGGAGGCACAGCGGATCGACTGGATGCAGCCCTTCACCGTGGTGAAGAACACATCGTTCGACGAAGCCGATTTCGGCATCCGCTGGTTCGAGGATGGGATGCTCAACGTCTCGGCCAACTGCCTCGACCGGCATCTGGCCGAACGTGGCGACAGCCCGGCGATCCTGTGGGAAGCCGATGCGCCCGGCGTCACGCGCACGATCAGCTATCGCGAACTGCACGGTGAAGTATGCCGGATGGCGAACGTGCTGAAGGCGCTCGGGGTGCGCAAGGGCAGCCGCGTAACGCTCTACATGCCGATGATCCCCGAAGCCGCGATGGCGATGCTCGCTTGTGCGCGGATCGGCGCGATCCATTCGGTGGTGTTCGGCGGTTTTTCGCCCGACGCACTCGCCGGCCGTATCCAGGATTGCGACTCTACGCTGGTGATTACCGCCGATGAAGGGTTACGCGGCGGCAAGACGGTACCGCTCAAGGCCAATGTCGACGAGGCGCTCGCGCATTGCACCTCCGTGCAGAAGGTGCTGGTCGTGCGCCGCACCGGCAATCCGGCCGTGGCCATGCAGGCGGGGCGCGACCTGTGGTGGCACGACGCTCGCGAAACCGTGGATGCCGAATGCCCGCCCGAACCGATGAACGCCGAAGACCCGCTGTTCATCCTCTACACCTCCGGTTCCACCGGCAAGCCGAAGGGCGTGCTGCACACCAGCGGCGGCTATCTGGTCTGGGTGGCGATGACCCACCAATATGTGTTCGATTATCGCCCCGGCGACGTCTTCTGGTGCGCGGCGGACATCGGCTGGGTCACCGGGCACAGCTATGTCGTCTATGGCCCGCTGGCCAATGGCGCCACGACCGTGATGTTCGAAGGCGTGCCAAGCTGGCCCGACGCCAGCCGCTTCTGGCAGGTGTGCGATCGGTTTCAGGTCAACATCTTCTATGCCGCGCCCACGGCGTTGCGTGCGCTGATGCGGGAGGGCGACGACTATGTGACGCGCACCTCGCGCGCCTCGATCAAGCTGCTGGGATCGGTGGGCGAACCGATCAACCCGGAAGCCTGGGAATGGTATCACCGCGTCGTCGGTGAGGGGCGCTGCCCGATCGTCGATACCTGGTGGCAGACTGAAACGGGCGGCGCGATGATCACCCCGCTGCCTGGCGCCACCGATCTCAAGCCCGGCAGCGCCAGCAAGCCGATGTTCGGCGTGCTGCCGCAGATCGTCGACAATGACGGCACCGTGCTGGAAGGCGCTACCGAAGGCTGTCTGGTCCTCACCGACAGCTGGCCTGGGCAGATGCGCACCGTTTGGGGCGATCACGAACGCTTCTTCCAGACCTATTTCACCACCTTCCCCGGGAAATACTTCACCGGCGACGGCTGCCGGCGGGACGCGGACGGCTATTACTGGATCACCGGGCGTATCGACGATGTGATCAACGTCTCTGGCCATCGCATGGGCACAGCGGAGGTCGAAAGCGCGCTCGTCGCGCATGCCCGGGTGGCCGAGGCGGCGGTGGTCGGCATGCCCCATGCGATCAAGGGCCAGGGCATCTACGCCTATGTCACGCTGAATGCCGGCGAAGCGGAAAGCGAAACCCTGCGGCGCGAGCTGGTGCAATGGGTGCGCCACGAGATCGGCCCGATCGCGACGCCGGACGTGATCCAGTTCGCCCCTGCCCTGCCCAAGACGCGGAGCGGCAAGATCATGCGCCGCATCCTGCGCAAGATCGCCGAGGGCGAGATCGGCAGTCTGGGCGACACCTCGACGCTCGCGGATCCCTCCGTAGTCGACAACCTGCTGGAGAATAGGCCACTAGTGGCGGCGTGATGCCGACGATCCTGATAGCCGACGACCACCCGCTGTTCCGCCAGGCGCTCGTCCTGGCGGCCAGCCGCGTGCGGCCGGATGCGCGGATCGTCGAGGCAGGCACGCTCGGCCGCGCAGTGGAAGCGGCAGTGGCCGCCGAGGATCTGGCGCTGATCCTGCTGGACCTGCAGATGCCCGGCGCCGTCGGCTATTCCGGCGTGGCGTTGCTCCATGCCGAACGGCCCGCGGTGCCGATCCTCGTCATCTCCAGTGCCAGCGAAGGCGACGCAGCGCAGCAGGTCCGCGCCTTTGGAGCGGTAGGCTTCATCGGCAAGGGCGCCGATCTCTCCGCGATCGAAGTGGCAATCACGCGCGCGCTGGCCGGCGAGACGATCGCCGCCCGGCCGGACCCGGAGCTCGATCCGGTCGCGGGACAAGTCGCCAGCCTCTCGCCGATGCAGCTCAAGGTCCTGCTGGGCGTGCTTGCGGGACGACTGAACAAGCAGATCGCCTTCGATCTCGGCATCAGCGAAGCGACGGTGAAGGCGCACATGACCGGCATTCTGCGCAAGCTGGACGTGCAGAACCGAACCCAGGCGGTGCTCGCCGCGCGCGCACTCGGCCTCGGCGGCCCGGCCTGACGACACGAGACCAGCGCAACACCAAAAGCCATCCAAACCCAGTCCAAAACGCTCGACATGGGCTCCGCCGCGGCTAAGGTGCCGCGATGCGTGCCATCATCCTCCCCCTCGCCCTCAGCCTCGTCGCTCCCCTCGCTGCCGCTGCGCCGCCGCCCGACCGCTCCGCCGCCGCGCCGCTGGCCGCGATCGAAGCCTGGCTCGCCCGACCGGAAGCTACGCGTCGCCTCGACGATCCCGCGCTCGCCCGCCCCTTGTCCAAGGCCGAAGCGAGCCGCGCCCTGGCGCTGCTCGCTGCCGCACGAACCCGGGTAGTCGCAGCTGCCGAGGGCAACGCGATGGCCGCTAAGCAGATCAGCATCGGCGGTAAGACGCTGAAATGGGAGAGCAAGACCTTTGGCGATGCCGCGCCCGGGCATCGCAGCCTGTGGATCTCGATGCATGGCGGCGGCAATGCCGAGCCGGCGGTGAACGACCAGCAATGGCGCAACCAGATCCGCCTATATACGCCTGCGGAGGGCGTCTACCTCGCCCCGCGCGCCCCCACCGACACCTGGAACCTGTGGCACGAAGGCCATATCGATCCGCTGTTCCAGCGACTGATCGATGCGCAGGTGGCGCTCAACGGCGTGGATCCCAACAAGGTCTACCTGATGGGCTATTCGGCCGGCGGCGACGGCGTGTGGCAGCTCGCGCCGCGCCTGGCAGATCGGTTTGCCGCAGCCGCGATGATGGCGGGCCACCCCAACGACGCGTCGCTGCTCGGGCTGCGCAATCTGCCCTTCGCCATCTTCATGGGCGGCGCCGACGCGGCCTATGGCCGCAACCGTCTCGCCGCCGACAAGAATGCCGAGCTGGACCGGCTGCACGCGGCCGATCCGGACGGATACGTTCATATGGCGCGCATTTATCCGGGCCTGCCGCACTGGATGGGCGGCAAGGATGCGGAAGCGCTGCCCTGGATGGCGGGCTTCACGCGCAACCCTTGGCCCCGCCGCATTGTGTGGCGGCAGGACGATGTGACGCACCCGCGCTTCTACTGGCTCGCGATCCCGGATGCGGCTGCAGCCCACCAAGGCGACATGATCACGGCGGATGTCGCCGGGCAGACGATCACGCTGAGCGGCACCGTGCCCGCCGGCACCACCTTGCGGCTGTCGGACCGCTTGGTCGACCTCGATCGCCCGGTGCGCGTGATCGTCAACGGCAAGCGGGCCTATGCGGGCAAGGTGGTGCGGACTGCCCGCACCATCCAGCAGTCGCTGCTCGAGCGACTGGACCCGGAATCGGCCGCCACGGCGCAACTCGTCCTGCGCTGAGCCACGCACCTATTCGGCCGCGAGCGCCCGCTCGGCTTCGGCCAGCCAGGCCAGCAGCGCCGCCGGCTGCACCGGCTTGGCAATCAGCGGAATGGACGCGGCGGCGGCGCGGGCCCGCGTCGCCTCCTCGGTGTCCGCTGTCACTAGCGCGGCGCGCAGGCCGGGCCGCGCTGCGCGTAGCTGGCCGATCAGGTCGATGCCGTCCGGTCCTTCCCCCAAATGGAAATCGACCAGTGCGACGTCCGTCTGTGCCACCGCCGCCATCGCCTCGGCGGCCGTGGCGGCAAGGTAGACGCGGTGGCCGGCGCGTTCCAGCAGCAGCCGCGCCGCCTCGCGGATCTCGTTCCGGTCATCCACCACCAGCACGTGCCGGGCGGCGACAGGTGGCAGCGCCGTGGCGGGGGGCAATGACGGCAATACGGACGGCGCTTCCGCGCGCGGCAGGGCGATGCTGAACATGCTGCCCCGATCGATACGCGAGCGCAGCCCGATCGTGCCTCCGATCAGCCGGGCACTGCGCTCCACAATCGCTAGGCCCAGCCCCACGCCGCTGGTGCCACTGGTGCCCAGCCGCTCGAACTCGCGGAAGATTGCCGCCTGCTTGTCTTCCGGAATGCCGGGGCCGGTATCGACGACGCAGATGCGCAGGCACGCACCGGCAGGCCGCACGCCCACCAGCACGCCACCGGTGCCGGTGTAGCGCACCGCGTTCGAGACGAAGTTCTGCACGATCGATCGGAGTAGCACCGGGTCCGCCAGCACGGCGCCGGCCGCCGGGCCCAGCCGCAACGCGAGTCCGGCTTCCTCGGCGATCGGGCGGAATGATGCGACCACATCGGCCAGCAGCGGTACGAGCGCCACGGGCTGGATCGCGGGCACGACACCACCGGCATCCAGCTTGGAGATGTCGAGCAGCGCGCGGAGCAGTTCTTCGGCCGCACCGATCGACTGCTCGACACGAGCGACGATCGGGGCATCGGGGCCGCTATGGTCCAGGGCCCCCGCGAACAGGCGGGCGGCATGCAGCGGCTGGAGCAGGTCGTGGCTGGCGGCGGCCAGGAAGCGGGTCTTGTCGCGCGTCGCCGCCGCAAGATCGGCGTTCAGCCGGCGCAGTGCGGCGGTGCGCTCCGCCACGCGCGTCTCCAGCTCGGCACGCGCCCGTTCCAGCCCGGCGCGCGCCTGCGCTTCGGCGGTAATGTCGGTGAAGCACATCACATAGCCGCCGCCCGGCATTGGCCCGCCCACGGTCTTGAGCACGCGCCCATCCCAACGCGTGCGTTCGAAGCTGTGCGAGGCGCCGCGCCGCAGATGGGCGAGCCGGCGGCTGACATGCGCCTCGATCTCGCCGGGGCCGCAATCGCCGCGTTCGGCGTTGAACCGGATTAGATCGGCCACCGGCGTGCCCACCCGCACCATGCCGGGGGGATAATCGAACAGTTCGATATAGCGGCTGTTCCAGGCGATCAGCCGCAGATCGTCGTCAATCACGCTCACGCCGGGGTCGATATTCTCCAGCGTCGCGGCGAGCAGCGATTTCGAGAATTGCAGGCTCTGCCCGCTGGCGTCGAGCATCCGGGCGACGTCCTCCGGCCCCAGCCGCTCGCCGGCCAGCGCCGATGCGACCAGCGCCCGTGCCGAAGGCGCGCCCACCACGCCCGCGATCAGCCGTTCCGCTCGCCGCGCCTCCGCCGCGCCCACTGGGGCGTCCGCCGCGCTGCCGGCGAAGGTGGTCGCCGCTCGCTCCTGTCCCACGAAACGACCGGTAAAGGCAATCAGCCCGGCCATGTCGTGCACCGTGCCCACCCGTTGGCGCAGCGGCAGGCGCGGCAGCGATGCGCCGATCCCGCGCGCCGAAAGCAGCGCGAACACCGCCAGATTGGCACCCAGGCTCCAGACCACGCCGTGCACCAGCGGCGACATCGCACCGATGCCCAGCAGGTGGCGCGGATCGATCGGGCTGCCGGCCAGCGCCGCCAGCAGCGCGGGCGGCAGGATCGGCGGCAGCGCCAGCGTGTAGAGCCAAAGCACCAGCCCCGTCGCCAGCGCCACGATCGCGGCAAGCGCATCGCCATGGCGCCGCTGCGCCGCGAGCAGCAGTAACGGCGCGAACTGCGCCATCGCTGCAAAGGCGATATGTCCGATCGAGGCGAGCCGGTAGTCGGCGGGTACCGCCTGCGCCCAGGCCAGCGCCATGCCGATCACAACCACCACAGACGCTCGCCGCACTCGCAGCAGCAGCCCGCCCAGATCCGGCTGGCTGGCAAGCCGCGCCTGGCGCAGCACCAGCGGGGCGATCAGATCGTTTGAGATCATCGTGGCGAGCGCGATCGTCTCCACCACCACCATCGCTGTGGCCGCCGAAAATCCGCCCAGCGCCGCCAGCAGCGCCAGCGAGGGCATGCCGGCGGATAGCGGCAGCGCCAGCACATAGGCATCGGGCGGCACCGTCGCCGGCACCAGCGCCAGTCCGGCAATAGCGATCGGCGGCACCAGCAGCGCCATGGCGAGCAGATAGCCGATGAACGGCCAGCGCGCCCGGGAGATGTCCGCGGGCGACCGTGCCTCGATCACGCCGATATAGAATTGGCGCGGCAACGCGAGCACCGCCGCCATCGCCAGCGCTGCGATCACCAGCGTCTCGCCGGCGAAACGTTCGGGTGCAAATAGCCGGCCCAGTGCAGCGACGCTCGTCCGCCCCGCGCCCGGTGCCGCCAGCAACAGCGTAAGGGCCAGCCCGGCGACAGCGGCAAGCGCCAGCAGCTTGAACACCGATTCCGCCGCCGTGGCGTACAGCAGACCCTCGTTGCGCCCGGCCCGATCGAAACGCCGCGTGCCGAACAGCAATGCGAACAGCGCCAGCAGCAGTGCAGCCGTCAGCATCGCCACAAAGGCATGGCCCGATCCGCTGACCAGCGCGAACGCCTGGCCGATCGAACGAAGCTGCAGCGCGATATAGGGGATTACGCCCAGCGTCGCGGTCACGGTCACCAGTGCGGCAAGCCCGCGGCTCCTGCCGAAACGCGCGCCGATCAGATCGGAAACGCTGGTCGCACCTTCCTCGCGCGCGGCCTCGGCGATGCGGACGAGCAGCCGAGGTGCCAGCAGGAACAGCAGCGCCGGCCCCAGGTAGATCGGCAGATAGCTCCAGCCGTCATAGGCTGCACTGCCGACCGCGCCGTAAAAGGTCCAGCTGGTACAATAGACGCCCAGCCCCAACGCATACGCGCTCGCCCGCCAGCGCCCGGCGGCGAACCGCGCGCGCCGCCGCTCGACATAGCCGGCGAGCAGGAACATCGCCGATGCAAAGGCGATGGCGGCGATAATGAGTAACGGTGCCGGCATATCCGGCATGGCCCAGGCTCCTCTCCGCCGCCATTAGGGCCCGGCACCCCGCCCGGCGCAAGGGTAAAGCCGCCGATATCGGCGCTGCACACGTCGAAACCTGTCTCCCGCAGGGAGTGGCTGCGATGTGTCTCGCGACTGGACTCTGTCACAAAACTGTTGCGGAAACGCAACGAGATTGACGTGCAGCAAGCATACCGGCCTCCGCAAACAAAGCTGATTCAGGGGGCTTCAATGACATCGCAGACCAAGGGGCTGCTCGCGTCCGGCGCGAGCGTATTGGCGTGCATCTTCGCAACGGCCGCGACCGCGCAGACGACGCAGCAGCAAAACGACGTTCCGCAGGAAATCATCGTCACCGGCGCGCGTCCGATCGCTGAATCGGAATCGCTCGCGCTGCGCATCCAGCGCGCGTCGGACTCGCTTGTTACCGTGTCTGCCGCAGACAGTGTCGGCCGCCTGCCCGATCAGAACATCGCCCAGGCCGCCAGCCGCCTGCCCGGCATCGCCGTCGAGCGCGATCAGGGCCAGGCGCGCTACATTTCGCTGCGCGGTTCGCCCAACTACTGGACGACGCTGTCGTTCGACGGGATCACCGTGGTCAGCCCCGAAGGCCGCGATGCGCGCTTCGATTCGATCCCGTCGGCGATCGCCTCGCAGATCATCGTCTCCAAGGCGGTGACGCCGGACATGACTGGCGAAACGGTAGCAGGCAATGTCAACGTCGTCACCCGTTCGGCGTTCGACTACAGCGGAGCGCACTTCGCCGGCAAGGCGGGCTACGGCATCGCCGAACTGGGCGACCGCAAGCAGTACGAAGCGTCGGCCGTGGCGTCGCAACGCTTCAAGGTGGGCGAAGGCGAACTCGGCGTGCTGGTGTCGGGCAGCTATTTCCAGCGCGGCATGATCACCGACAATTTCGAGACCGATTACGAGCGCGTCTCGCAGGATCAGCGTCCTGGGAACGCCACGCGCTTCTGGGCGGCGGAAGCCGAGAACAAGCTCTATCGCCTCACCCGCCGCAACTGGTCGGCCTCGGGTCGCGTCGACTACAAGCCCGACGATCAGAACACTATCTCGCTGCGTTCGATCTACACCATCTTCAAGGACGACGAAGCGCGCGACAATTACCGCTTCGACCTGGACGATCGGCAGAGCGATCTCGTCTCCAGCACCACCGATTGCGCCCGCACCGCCAATCCGACGCCGACCACCACCGGCTATGCCGATGTGTGCATCGGCAACACGCCCCAGCGCGGCACGATCTACGGCATCGACATTCGCCAGCGCTCCACTCTGCGCGCCTTCCGCCAGTCGATCTTCACCAACAGCGTGGTCGGCGAGCATGATTTCGCACCGGGCTGGCATCTTTCCTGGGTGGGCAACTACACCGAATCGAAGGACGATCGCTCGGTCGTCGGCGAAATCGCGTGGGACAGCCCCAGCACCCGCACGCTGCGCCCCACCGTCGGCTATGATTTCAGCGATCCGAACCGCTCGCGCCTGCTGCTGTTCAACACGATCCAGCTAAGCGGCCCCACCCGCTATTCGGCCGGTACCCGCGTGGTGGCGGTCGACAGCTTCACCAAGGCGCCGTCGTCGCTCACCGTGCTCGACGCGATCGACACCACCAAGGCTTATACCGGCCGGCTGGTGCTGTCGCGCGAGGCCCGCTTCCTTGGCAGCGATGCGGTGTTCAAGGCCGGCTTCCAGTTCGATCAGCGGACCAAGGTGGCGGACGAAAAGCAGATCCTGCTCAACACCTCAGCCCAGCTTGCCAGCGTCGGCATTCCCACCAACTACGCCGCTTTTTCGCTCGACGAGCCGTTCGCCGGCGCGCTGCCGATGGATTATACCTTCCGCTATTTCGACGAAGACAAGATGCGCGCCGTGGCCAATTCGGCGCGCGGCCAATACGCGTTCACGCCCAACACCGCGAACAACTATGACGTGCGCGAGCGCATCTATGCCGGCTATCTGATGGGCACGCTGCGCTACGACTGGGGCTCGATCCTCGGCGGCGTCCGTGTCGAGCGGCTGGAGAATCGCGGCAAGGCCGTGGCGACGCTGGGCACCACCACCGGCCTGGTCACGGCGGAGTCGAGCCAGACGCTCGCCTTCCCCAGCCTCCACATCAACTACAATGTCGACGATACCAAGAAGCTGCGCCTGTCGTTCAACTCGGGCGGCGCGCGCGGCGATTACGACCAGCTCCGCCCGAACGTCGTGATCAACGATCCCAACCAGACGATCTCCGGCGGCAACCCTGCGGTGAAGCCCGAGCGCGCCTATGGCGTCGACGGCTATTTCGAATGGTATCTCCGCCCGCAGGGCTATCTGATGGCCGGCGTCTTCTACAAGCGGGTGGAAGACGTGCTGTACCGCCAGTCGCGCACCTTCGGCTCGAACGCGCTGGATACGAACGGCATCGATCGCTCCGCCTATGTCTTCACCGGCATCACCAATGGCGGCGATGGGCGCATCTTCGGCGCCGAGGCGGCAGCGCAGCTGCAGCTCGAGCCCTGGACGAACGCGCTGGGCCTGCCGGACTGGATGGGCGGCTTCGGCATCTCCGCCAACGTGACGCTCAACGACAGTCAGGTGACGAAGCCGGCCCTGGGCAGCGCGGTCCCGGCGCGCAGGGTGCGCCTGCCCGGCACGTCGGACATGGTCTACAATATCGGCGGCTATTACGAAAAATACGGCCTGTCGCTCCGCGTCCAGTACCAGCGCCGCAGCGACTGGCTGGACACGATCGCCGACGATCTCACCGACGCCGGCGATACCTATTGGGCGGCGGACGAAGAGATGGACATTTCGGCGCGCTATGCGATCACCAAGCGCTTCGAAGTCTATGTCGACGTGCAGAACGTGCTCGATCAGCCGGGCCGCCGCTATGCCGAGCCGGGCAACCTGCTCACCGCCACCGGCACGCCCACCCCGACGATCAAGTCGCAGACGATCGAATGGGAGCGCTTCGGCCGCCGTTACGCTGCCGGCGTGCGGGTCAACTTCTGATGCGCCGCGCTTCCGCCCTCGCGCTCGCCAGCCTGGTCGCGCTGTCCGTCGCCGGCTGCACGACGGCGGCCCGTCCTGCCTTCTCGCCCCTGCCCACCGCGTCGGTGGTGGCACGGGCCGAGACGCAGGCGGTGCGTACTGCCAATGCCGATGCCGCCGACGATCCCGCGATCTGGCGCAACCCCGCGAATCCCGCCGCCAGCCTGATCGTCGGCACCGACAAGCAGGCCGGCCTGTACGTCTATGATCTGCAGGGCAGGCAGCGCGCGTTCCTCAATGCCGGCCGGGTCAACAATGTCGACCTGCGCGATCTCGGCGCGGCGGGCATCCTCGTCGCGGCGAGCGACCGCAACGATCCGGCAAACGCGATGCTCGCGCTGTTCCGGCTCGATCCGGCCACCGCGACGCTGACGCCGCTCGGCAAGGTCTCCGCCGGCCCTGGCGAAGCCTATGGCGCCTGCCTCTACCGCACGGACCAGGCGCTCTATGCGTTCAACGTGTTGAAGGACGGCACGATCCGACAGGTCGCGCTCGATCTCACCGGGGCCGCCCCGAAGAGCACGCTGGTCCGCACGATGAAGCTCGCCACCCAGTCGGAAGGCTGCGTCGTCGATCCCCGCACCCATCGCCTCTACGTCGCAGAGGAGGATGTCGGGCTGTGGCGCTTCGATGCGCGGCCGGAGGGCAGCACCCAGCCGATCCGCGTCGCCGCCGCCGACGGCCAGGGCATCGTCGCCGATGCCGAAGGCGTGGCGATCGCTGCGGAGGGGCCGGACGATGGCGGCTATCTGCTCGTCTCCAGCCAGGGCGACAACGCCTATGCGGTCTATCGTCTCGCCGACGATGCCTATGTCGGCCGCTTCCGCGTCGGCGCCGGCACCTTCGGCAGTACCGAGCAGACCGACGGCATCGAGCTGATGGTCGGAGATTTCGGACCCGCTTTCCCCGGCGGCCTGTTCATTGCGCAGGACGGCATCAACCCGCCTGCCGCGCAGAACTTCAAGCTCACCGCCTGGGGCGATATCAAGGCCGCACTGGGCCTGCGTTGAGCGCAGCGGGCGCCGATAGCCTCGGCGCCCGCCTCTCTGCCCGAACGAAGATTTTCGGTGGTGCCGGTTGCAGGAATCGAACCCGCGACCTTCGGTTTACAAAACCGCTGCTCTACCAGCTGAGCTAAACCGGCATGCCCGCCCAATCGGCGTCACTGCGACCTGCCCGCCTCTGAGCGGTTTGCGCGGCTCGGTCAAGCCGTAACCGCCCTTTCTAGGCATCGCGCTCAGCCGATCGGCTAGCATAGAAAAGCAACCACACGCCCGCTTGTCCCATATTGATATGACCTCGCCGCTCCTGTACAAATTTTCAATAATTGGAACGACGACTCGATAATTGGCACAAATGCCGAGCGAGGTTGGAGATGGATGCAGGTGGCAAGGCTGCCGTGCGCGTACGATGGGCGCGGCAGCAGGGGTGGATCTGTGCCGGATTGATCCTGGCGGCCGCGGCCTTATGGGCCGGGAGCGGCGCCGTTTCGGACGCCGACGACCCGCCCGGCATGGTGCAGATCAAAGCGCCCGCCTCGGATGCGCGGTCGGCATCCCTGGTGCAATCGGCCGCAGCGCTCTCGCCGCTGCACGCGTTCGAACTGCACGGCATCGACCTGTCGCCGGCCCCGGCGGCGCTGCTGGCGCAACATGGCGAGGCGCCTCGCTGGGTCCGCCAGGGCGATGTCGTCCGCGGCGCCGTCTTGCTTGCCTCCGTCGCACGCGGCCACGTTATCCTTGCCGATGGCGACCAGCGTCTTCGCATCGATCTGCCGCAACGCCTGGGCGGGTCCGGCGAGGTTGTGCCGGCGCCGCTGCGCGGTCTGCGTCCGGAGCCGCAGCCGCCCTCCGGAGAACGCAGCGCGGCCGAACTCGCCGTCGGCGCCTCCATGGCAGGCGAACCACCAACGCCGGAGGAGCGCGAAGCGGCGCGTCTCGGCCAACTGCCCGTCGCCGGGGCGTGAACGGGCGGCGCCATTTCGTCAGGGAGAAAAACGCATGACCAAGTTGATGTCCATCCTCGCCGGCATGATGCTGCTGGTGCCCTCCGGTTCCCACGCGGCGACCCTGTACGCGGGCTATGCCGGCGGCAACGGCAATGACGGGGTCATGTTCAATCTCGCCAGCACCTCGGGCTTCCTGCTGCAGTCGTTCGACATTCACGCCGATTTCGGCACGTTCGATTATCGCGTCTACCATCATGCCGGCGGCGTCGATGCGGCGATCGCCGATCCGGCGGCGTGGACGCTGATCGGCAGCTTCGATGCGTTGACCACCGCCGGCGAGGGCATCGGCACCACGCTCGATCTCACCGATCTGCTGCTCTCTGCGGGAACGCACGGCTTCTACATCACTGATGGCGGGGCCTTTTCCGTCCGTTACTCGAACAGCAGCGAGGCGCCGGGCACGGCGCTGGCATCCAGCGGTCCGGTGACGTTGCAGGTCGGATATGGCGCCGATGCGTTCGGCGGCATCGTCCCCAGCCGCGCCTTCAACGGCAGCGTGACCTTCGCCGCGGTGCCCGAGCCGGCTGCCTGGGCGATCCTCACCATCGGGTTCGGGGCGGCGGGTGGCGCCCTGCGCCGGCGCCGCGGGCAAGCAGCCCTCCGCGCCGCCTGACCGCCCCACAGCATCACCATCAAGGGCGGGTCACCCGACACCGTCCAATTCAGGAGAAGCATGCCATGATGAGTTCAGCGCGGCATATCTGCGGCAGTTCACTGCTTGCCCTCGGCGCAACGATGCTATCCCAGCCTGCAGCTGCGCAGCAGGTCGAACGTCTTGATCGCGGGGTGGTTGCGGTACCCTCCACCCAGGGCGGAAACCTTGTCAGCTGGCGCCTGCTGGCCAGCGATACCGCCTCGACCGGCTTCAATCTCTACCGGAACAACCAGAAGCTGAACGCGCAGCCGCTGACCGGGCCGACCAACTATGTCGATGCCTCGGGCGGTGCGAACGACGTCTATGCGATCAAGGTCGTCGTCAACGGCGTGGAGCAGGATCGCGCCTTCACCGCGCCGGTCTGGGCCAACGGCGCCGGCGTCATCATGCTGGACAAGCCCGCCGGCGGTACCGTCACCGGCCCAGGCGGCGCCTCCAGCGCCTTCACCTATGAGGCGAACGACGCCAGCGTCGGCGACCTCGACGGCGATGGAAAGTACGAGATCGTGCTCAAATGGGAGCCGACCAACGCCAAGGACAACAGCCAGAGCGGCCTGACCGGGCCGGTGCTCGTCGATGCCTACACCCTGGCCGGACGTCGCCTGTGGCGCATCAATCTGGGGCGCAATATCCGGGCAGGGGCGCACTACACCCAGTTCCAGGTATTCGACTATGACGGCGATGGCCGCGCCGAAGTCGTGATGAAGACGGCGGACGGCACGGTGGACGGCGAAGGCCGGGTGATCGGAAATGCCAATGCCGATTGGCGTAATTCGGCGGGCTATGTGCTGTCCGGCCCGGAATTCCTCACCGTGTTCCAGGGCACGACCGGACGGGCGCTTTCAACCGTCAACTATGTCGTCGGCCGCCACCCCGATACGCAGAACCCCACGCCGGCACAGCTCAACGCGATCTGGGGCGACAATTACGGCAACCGCGTCGATCGCTTCCTCGCGGCGACCGCCTATCTCGACGGTCAGCGCCCCAGCATCGTTATGGCTCGCGGCTATTACACGCGGACGGCGATCGCCGCCTGGGACTTCCGCAATGGACAGCTGACGCAGCGTTGGCTGTTCGACAGCGGCGTCAACACGTCTTCCAATCCCAACACCGGCCAGGGCAACCACAATCTCAGCATCGCCGATGTCGACGCAGACGGCCGCGACGAGATCATCTATGGCTCGCTCGCCATCGACGATAACGGCAGCGCGCTATGGTCCGCCCGCTCCTCCACCGGCCAGAAGCTGGGGCATGGCGACGCGATGCATGTCGGCGATCTCAACCCCGATCGGCCGGGATTGGAAAAGTTCGGCGTGCACGAATCGCCCGGCTCGAACGGCGGGATCGGCACGGCCATGCTGGATGCGCGCACCGGCGCCGTGCTGTGGTCGGCAACCGCCAGCTCGGACAATGGCCGCGGGCTCGCCGCCGACATCGACCCGCGCTATCGCGGTGCCGAGAATTGGTCGTCGCGCAGCTCGCTGCGCACCGCCACGGGGCAGGAAATCTCGACCACGAAGCCAGGTCCGACGAACTTCGCCATCTATTGGGACGGCGATACGCTGCGCGAACTGCTCGACAACGTCACGATCAGCAAGTGGAACTGGAACACCTCGCGCATCGAAACGCTCGTGGCGTTCGCGGATTCCAAATCCAACAACGGCACGAAGGCGACGCCTTCGCTGCAAGCGGACATTCTGGGCGACTGGCGCGAGGAAGTAATCCTGCCGAGCGCGGACAGCACCAGGCTGCGCATTTTCGCGACGCCCTATTTGACCACGCACAAGCTCACGACACTGATGCACGACCGGGTTTATCGCGAAGGCGTGGCCTGGCAGAATACCGCCTATAATCAGCCCCCTCACACCAGCTACAATCTCCCCGACGCCGTTCGTTGAGCTATGCGGAGCCATCGCCGCACCCCAGCGGGCGGCGATGGCCCAAGCAGCCTGGGCAATCGAAACGCAGATTTTGCACAGGTTGAGAATGATAATGCGTTTGACTCGCAACACCCAGTCTCTTTATTGGGCCGCCCATGGAACGAAAGCCCAAAGGGAAAAGCTGGATCATGCCGTCGACACTGCGTACCGCCCTCCTCACCTCCGCGCTGTTCGCGCTGCCCGGCACAGCGTTCGCCGGCCCTGAGGGCGAGAGTGACAAAGCGGCCGACCAGCAAGACCAGATCGTCGTCACCGGCGCAGCCAACCAGCCCTCGCGCAGCGCCACCGGCCTGGCCCTAACTCCGCGGGAGACGCCGCAGTCGATCACGATCATCGATCAGGCGCGCATCCAGGATTTTCAGCTTACCAACATCAACGATGTGCTCGATCAGACTGTCGGCATCAATGTCGAGCGTGCCGAGACGGATCGTACCTATTACAACTCGCGCGGCTTCGACATTACCGTCTTCCAGATCGACGGGGTCGGCCTGCCGGTGCCTTACGGCATTCAATATGGCGATCTCGACACCGTGCTGTTCGATCGGGTGGAGGTGATCAGGGGTTCCAACGCGCTGATGACCGGCGTCGGCAATCCGTCCGCCACGATCAACTATGTGCGCAAGCGGCCGACGGAATCGCTACAGGTGCGAGCGACCGCCCAAGTCGGCTCCTGGAGCCGCTGGCGCGGGGAAGCGGATGTGTCCGTGCCCCTCACCGACACGCTGGCCGTCCGCGCCGTCTATGCGCATGAGGAACGGAACAGCTATCTCGATTACAACAGCAACAATCGCGACGTCTACGGCCTGGTCACCACCTGGAAGGTGACGCCGCAGCTCACTGCCACGATCGGCTACAGCCGCCAGGAAAACAATTCGGACGGCGTGCTGTGGGGTGCGCTTCCCCTCACCTATTCGGATGGCAGCCGCATTCCCTATGCGCGCTCGGCCACGACGTCGGCGCCTTGGACCTATTGGGACAACACCGATCAGCGCGCCTTTGGCGAACTCGCCTATGATCTGGGCAACGGGTGGCAGGCCAAGGGCGTGTTCACCTATGTCAACAACAAGCAGAAAGCCAAGCTGCTCTACGCCTTCGGGGCGCCGAACAAGGCGACGGGGCTCGGCTTGACTGGCCAGGTCGGCCTCTACCCTTCCGAGAACGACCAGTATTTCGGCGACGCGACCGCGTCGGGCCCCGTCCACCTGTTCGGCCGCGAGCATCAGCTGACCTTCGGCGTCTCGACCGGCCGCATCGATGATCTCCAGTTGCAGGGGCCGGGCACGAGCTCGGTCACCTATCCTGCCGTGCCGAACCTCAGCAGCGTGCAGATTGCCGATCCGGGCACCCTGCCGATCACGCTGGGCGCCGATACCAGCACCGAAGTCACCCGCGCCTATGGCGCCGCGCATCTGAACCTCACGGATCGGCTGAAGGCCGTGATCGGCGGCAGCGCCACCTGGCTGAAGTCGGAGGGCGATTCCTACGGCGCTGATCAGTATCGCAAGAACAGCGATTTCAGCCCCTATGCTGGCCTTACCTATGATCTGACGCGCAACGTCTCGCTCTACGCAAGCTACACCAACATCTTCAATCCGCAGATCGAAGTCGATGCGAACGCCCGGCGCCTGGCGCCGGTCACCGGCACCAGCATCGAAGGCGGCGTGAAGAGCGAATGGTTTGGCGGCCGGCTCTACGCCACCGCCTCGCTGTTCCGCGCCAAGCAAAAGGGCTTGGCGACCTTCGCGGGGCAGTTCGGCCCCGACGGTCCCGGCCAGCCCGGCGGCAGCTACTACACCGGCGTGGACACCACCGCGCGCGGCTTCGAACTCGAACTCGCCGGCAAGGTGACGGACAACTGGACGGTCAGCGGCGGCTATACCGGCCTCGACATCGAGGACGAAGCCGGGGCGCCCGCGCGTGTGTTCCTTCCCACCAAGAGCCTGAAGCTGGCCACCACCTATGCGGTGCCCGACCTGCGCGACCTGAAGGTCGGCGCGCAGCTCCGCTGGCAGAATGCGATCCGCAGCCCGGATCTCCTGGTCCGGCAGGGAGACTATGCCGTGCTCGATCTGATGAGCAGCATCCGCGTGGTCGACCATGTCCGCGCCGCGATCAACGTCCGCAACGTCACCGACAGCAAATATCTGGGCAGCATCATGTGGGGCCAGGCCTTCTACGCAGCGCCGCGCAGCGTGCTGGGCAGCATCACCTTCAGCTATTGAGGATCGGCATGGGCGCGCATCTCCGTCGTGGCTGGGGGTACCGAGCAAATATCGCGACGCGCGCCCTCGCCGGCAGCCTCGGCGCCTATCTGATCGCGGCCTGCTTCGCGGCGGCGGCGGCGCGCACCCTGCCGATGGATCGGCTGGACGCCGCCGTCTCCGCGACGATGCTGGCCTTCTTCGTCGCGCCGGTGGCGACCCTCTGGGCCTTTCTGGCGCCCGGGCCGCTGCGTGCGCTGGGCGGCACGCTCGCCGCCGCGGCGCTGCTGGCGGGCATCGCCTGGGCCGCGGGCGTGCCGTCGGCATGAGCGTGGTGCGCGAAGGCGCCCGCCAGGCCATGGCCTGGCTGCACGGCTGGACCGGGCTCTTGCTCGGCTGGGTGCTGTTCGTGATGTGCCTCGCCGGCACGCTCAGCGTCTTCAAGCCGGAAATCGGCCGCTGGATGCGCCCCGAGACGACGGCGGTGGCCGATCGCGCCGCCGCGCTCGCCGCCGCCACCGGCTGGCTTTCCAAGGCCGCACCCAAGTCGTTCGGCTGGTATCTCACCTTGCCGGGCGACCGCATGAACACGGTCGAGGCCACCTACGATCCCGGTACGGGCTTCGTCTACCGCGCGCTCGATCCGGTCACCGGCGCGCCCGCACCGCGCGAGACGCTGGGCGGCGAGTTCTTCTACCGCCTGCATTTCGAACTCGAACTGCCCTATCCCTGGGGCCGGCTGCTCGCGTCGCTGGCGGCAATGGTGCTGCTGCTCGGGCTGATCACCGGCATCATCGCGCACCGGCGCATCTTCAAGGACTTTTTCACCTTCCGCCCGGCCAAGGGCCAGCGTTCCTGGCTCGACGGGCACAATGCGCTCGGCGTGCTGGCCCTGCCCTTTCACGTGATGATCAGCTTCACCGGCCTGCTCGCGCTGGCGACGCTCAACATGCCGTGGGCGCTCAGCGCCAACTACGGGCAGGACATGGCCGCCATGTTCCAGGCCTTTCAGCCCGGCCAGGTTGATCGCCCCGCTGCCGGCAAGCCCGCGCAGCTGGCGCCGCTTGCCCCCATGCTGCGCGAAGCCGAGCGCCGGCTGGGCCATCCGGTCGGCCGCGTGACGGTCGCGCATCCCGGAGACGCCGCCGCGACGGTAACGATGTTCCGCGACGACGCCCGGCAGATCGCCTATGCCGCCGGCGCGATCAGCTTCGACGGCGTTACCGGTCGCGTCCTCGCCGACTTCACCGAGAATCGCCCGGCGCTGCAAACCTATGGCGTGGCTTATGGCCTCCACCTCGCCCGCTTTGCCCCGCTCGCGACGCGCTGGCTTTACTTTCTGTGCGGCGCGATGCTGACGCTGGCGGTGGCGAGCGGCATGGTGCTGTGGGTGGTCAAGCGCCGCGAACGCGCTCCATTGAGCCGCGGCAACCGCATCATCGAACGGCTCAATGCCGGCGTGCTGGCCGGCGTCCCGATCGGTTGCGTCGCCTTCCTGCTGGCCAACCGCTTGCTGCCGCTCGGGATGGCGGGCCGCGCCGAGGCGGAAGGCTCGGCTGCCCTGTGGAGCGCAGGGGCGGCGGTGCTGCTCGGCGCGATGCTCGCGCCGAAGCGGAGCTGGCCGCTGCTGCTCTCGCTGCTGGCGCTCGGCTGTGCCGCCGCCGCACTTCCCGGCGGCGCCTTTGCCGATAGCGTGCAGACGGGCATGAGCCTCACCCTGCTGGCAACCGCTGCCGCCACCGCATGGCTCGCGTGGCGGCAATGGCGCCGCCCCGCCCCGGCTCCCCGCCGCCGTGCCCGGGCGCAACTCGCATGATCGCAGCGGGTCTCACCGTGCTCGGCTTCTTCGCCCTCGCGGCCGCCATGCCGCGCCATGCGCCCGCGCTGCTGGGCCCGGCCGGTCTCCGCCTCCCCTCCCATCGGCTGCGCTTCGCGGGCTGGGCCGCGCTGCTGGCCGCGCTCGCCGCGTGCTTGTGCGCGCCGTCCTGGCCGCTCGCGCTGGTTACATGGGTCGGCTTGCTGCCGCTCGCCGCCGCATTGATCCTGCTGGGCCTGACGTACGACGCGCGGCTGGCCCGCGGCGCGGCGGCATTGGGCGTGCTCGCCGTGGTGGCCGGGCTGGTCGGCTAAAGTGCTTTCAAGTTGACCCCTTACGGTCGACGAGTCGAAAGATGCGGCAACCACTAGGTGGAGCGTTGTCGCTCATGGTGAAAACGTCCTGGCCGATCATGCGGCCCGGCCCTCCGATCGACGTGAGTGCCGGAACCCGCCACGCGCGACATGTCCGCTCCGGTACGGCGCAGGGCGCAACGGTTCACCGGTTCCGGCGTGCCTTGTCACAAACAGATCGGCACAGCTGCGCCGGTCGATGGCGGAACTGCATCGGGAGCGTGCGCATGAAACATCCAGGCCTGGCGATCGCCGCATTGTTCGTCGCTAGCGTCCCCGCGACGGCACAGGAATGGTTCGCGCCGGGCACGTTCGATAACTGAGTCTTCAACAACCAGGCGGCGGAAATGCTGCGGCGATCGCAGAAGCAGCTGTTCCACGACGACGCAGCCGATACGCTGCGAAGCCCCCGCCCTCCGGTTGCGACGCCGCGCTCGCCGGCGCCCGCCATCCGGCAGGAACAGGTCCAGCGCGTGGCCGATCGCCTCGCCAGCGGCTTCGCTGCCGGCGAACGCGACAAGGCTCGACGGATTTTTGTCGAGCTGTACGGCAGTTATGGCCGGCTCGAACGCCAGCTGGGCATCCCTGCCGGCGATCCGGACGGCGCCACCGCAGCGCTGATCGCCGCCAGCTACATGGCCTATGCCGATACCGATCTGGACGACGCCGCGTTCCGCCGGCTCCATGCCCAGCTACGCGGCCCGGTCGCCGCGGCGGGTGCCGAAGCGCACGCGGCCGAACCGCGGGTGACCATGGCGATCCTGGCGACCTATCTGGCCGCCACCCGAGAGGCGCTCAAGGCGCAGCCGGATCCCGCCCGATCCGCCGAACTGCGCCAGGCCGGAAAGCGTTATCTGGGCGAACTGCTCGGCGTGGACGCTTCCCGGGTGCGGATCGGCACCACGGGCCTCATGCTGCGCTGAGCGTTCGCCCCCGGCTGCGATCTCAATCGTCGAACCAGCCGGTGTCGCCGATCGGCATGCCCGGCGGAACGGCAGGCACCGCCTGGCGCTTGTCCAGTTCGCGTTGCAGCGCTTCCTTGTCACGCAGCAGCCCTGCCAGATGCCGCGCCCAGGCGCCGTCCTGCCCGTCGCCCGTGGCGGGCAGGACGGCGGCGATCGTGCGGAGCCGATCTTCCAGCAGCGCCGCAACGTCCGGGCTGATTGCGGGATCGCGCGCCGCACGGGCGATCGTCAGCACCGCGCGATAGGCGATCCGCCGACCCACCGCATCGCGGCGCGCGGTTACGGTCGCCGCCTGCAGCCGGTCGAGCAGCAGTTCCACGCCGGGCATCGCCGGATCGCGTCGATGCTGTTCGAACAGCCGGGCCAATCGCGCAGGTGCAAGCAAACTGTCCAGCGGCACTTGCGCCGCGATGTCGGCCGCCACCAGGGGGTCGAACGCGAACGAACCGGCGTTACGGAACACTTCCTGGTCGAATTGCGGGTCGCTGCGCCCATTGATCGCGGCGGAAAGCGGCATCACCAGCCGATCGGGCACGGTCAGCCTCGGCGCGGCGAGCGTCTCCATCAGCGCATCGATCGCCGCCAGCTGGGTGGCGGCAGGCACGGGCTTGGCCGGCGGATGATTGTCTCCGGCGACCGCATAATCGGAATCGATCCCGCCGACGAGCTTGCCCGCCGCGTCCACGTCATAGCGATGCAGCAGCCACACCGGCACGAACTTGCGGCGCAGGTCGGCTAGCGCTTCGTCCTTGCGCAGCACGTCGGGCCCGAAATTGGCGATCGCCACCTGCCGTACGGCCAGCATGTGGCGCAGCGACGCGACCGGATCGGGGCCGTCGTCCCACATGCTTCCCCAGGGGCTCGGCATATCCGGCGATCGTCCGTCGACATCGGTGACGAAGCGCAGCCCCCGCGCCTGTGCCGCCAACGCCTTGTCGCGCGCCGCCGCATCGGGGTCGACGCCGGGCGCGGGCTGGCCATAGAGCCAGTCGACGGTGAAATCATCCCAGGCGCCTCCCGCCTTGGCATAGGCATCGGACAGGTCGATTCTGCCGCCCGTCAGCTTGATGCGCGGGCCGGGGTAATCCATCACCGAACCGCGTTCCTGCGTACTGGCCGCAAAATTGTGCATGAAGCCGATTGCGTGGCCCACCTCGTGCGCGCCGAGCTGCCGGATACGATCCAGCGAGACGCGGACCGGATCGTTGGGGCCGCCGCTGTTGTTCTGCGCGGTGCCGACCAGCCCCTCGAAGATCACCATGTCCTGCCGCACGCGCAGCGCGCCGATCACGACATTGCCCTTCACGATCTCGCCGGTACGCGGATCGACGATGCCGCCGCCATAGGACCAGCCGCGCGTCAGCCGGTTGCTCCAGTTCACCATGTTGTAGCGCACGTCCATCGGATCGGCGCCTTCCGGCAGCACTTCGGCACGGAACGCATCGATCAGCCCGGCCTTGTCGAACGCCGCGCGCCAATAATTGACGCCTTCCACCAGCGCGGTGCGGATCGGCTCCGGCGCGGCGCGATCGACATAGAAGACGATCGGCTTCTTCACCCGCGAGCGCGGCGCGGCGGGATCGGTCTTCTCTAGGCGGAAATGGTTGGCGAATTGCTGGACCACATCTTCGCCAAGCGGGCTGCCGTAATCGTAGAAGCGCTCGCCGCCCGCCGCCGATCGCGTGTCGAACCGGCGGACCTGAAAGCCCGGCCCCGGCAACCGCACGAAACTGTGATGGACGATGAAGCCGATCTGCCGCGGCTCGCTGGCGATGGTCGAGATTTCCCGCCCCGGCGTACCGCTCTGATAGGTCTGCAGCGCATCGATTTCGATATTGTCGGGAAACGCCTTCACCGAACTCGGGTCGGCGGCGCTCAGCGCCTCAGCCAGCCGATAGCCCTTGCCGCCTTCATTGAGCGCATCGGCCAGCCCCACCGTGTCGCGCGTCAGGAACGGCGCGATGTCGACCGTCAGCGATCCGTCCGGGCCGGTGGTGACCACGTCGAGCATCGCCATCACGCTGAACGGAAAGCTGGTGCGCCCGCCTTCCGCCACCGCCGCGTCGCCAGTGGCGCGGAAGCGCCAGTTCTCGAACGTCACCGCCACCTTCTTGCCGATGCGGCGAAACGCCAGGATCTGTTCGCCGCCAACCATGCCGCGGTCGATCCGCAGATTGGCCGAGCCGAGTCCGGTGCGCATCGTCGTCGCATAAAGAAATCGGCCGGCGACGCCCTGCGCATCGGGCGCGGGCAAGGTGAACAGGATGCGGCCATCGGCCGGCATGGCCTTCACCGGCAGCAGCGGCGCGTCCTGTGCGCGCGCAGGCAGGCCCGCCATGGCCGTCAGCACCAGCGCCAACGCTACTCCGCCGCCATGCCACATACGTCGATCTCCCCATTTTGGTGCTGCGTCGCCGCATTCTATCGGCAAAGCCATTGTGCATCCCGTCAATAATGGACAATTTATGATGCCAAAACGATCGATTTGTTCGACGAAAGGGGCGCGACGTGCACGAATCCACCACGGATGAGCTGGATGCGACGGATCTTCGTATCCTGAACCATCTCGTCGCAGACGGCCGCAGTTCGGACGTTGCCTTGGGCGAGCGCGTGCATCTTTCCAGCACGGCAACGGCGCGGCGCCGCAAGATCTTGGAAGAGCGCGGCGTGATCCGCGGCTACACAGCCGAACTCAATATGGCGGCACTGGGCTACGGCATCGACGTGCTCGTCTCCATCGAATTGAGTTCTCAGGCAGAACAAGCACTTAACGAATTCGAGTCGGCGGTGGTGCGGTGCCCGTCCATGTCGTTCTGCAGCTTCGTCTCGGGCGAGACCGATTTCATCATGATGATCCATGTCCGCTCGTTCGAGGATTACGACCGCGTCTATCGCCGCGAACTCTCGACCCTGCCGCATGTCGCTCGCATCCGCAGCAGCTTCCTGATGCGTTCGGTGGAGAAGCGGATCGTCGCGCCGGTTGCGCTCGAATCCAATCGTCGCCGCTGATACTAAACTTCAAGGAAAAGTATTACGGCGCACGAATCCGGCGCAGAAGCGGACTTTTCCAAAAGATTCCATCATTGCCGCGACCATCCCGGCGCCAATTTGCCGAGAAGCCGCGGCGCGTCTCGATTACACTGCAACGCACAACAGGGGCGGCGCAACGACGGAACGTACCCGACGCAGGACGAACCAACGATCAGGAGAGATGGCACGTCACCACGGGGGTTCCAAACATGCAAAACAGTCGCATCGGTCGCACGTCCTCGCGTCCATCCAGACTTCAGCGCCTCGCCCGGAACGGGATGGTCGCGCCCGGCGCGCTGATCCTATGCCTCGCCTGGGCCGGATCGGCCGCTGCCCAAACAGAGGCGCGCGGGCCGGAGAAGTCCGCGCCTGCCGAAGGGCAGACCACCAACACGCCCGGCGGCAAGCCCGAGGTTCCCGTCGATCCGCTCACCGGCGAACCGATCGCGAGCGAGGCCGGCGACATCGTCGTCACCGGATCGCGCATCGAGCGTGATGGCTATAGCGCGCCGACGCCGGTCAGCGTGATCAGCAGCAAGGAAATCCAGACCGAGGCGCCGGCCAATATCGCCGATCTGGTCAACACCCTGCCGGCGGTGCGCGGCAGTTCCACCGCCGCCAATTCGAACGGCTCGCTCAGCAACGGCCTTGCCGGCATTGCCAGCGTCAATCTCCGCGCCCTGGGTGCCAGTCGTACGCTGGTGCTGTTCGACGGCCAGCGTTCGGTCGCCTCCGCGACCAGTGGCGTGGTCGACGTCAACACCTTCCCGCAGGCGCTGATCAAGCGCGTCGAGGTCGTCACCGGCGGCGCCTCCTCCGCCTATGGGTCGGACGCGGTGTCGGGGGTGATCAACTTCATTCTCGACAAGGAATTCACCGGCGTCTCCGGTGACTATGAATTTGGCGTCACCACGTATGGCGACGGGCCGAACCACAAGGCGTCGCTCACCGCGGGCACACCCTTTGCCGGCGGCCGCGGCCATGTTCTCGTCAGCGGCGAATATTTCAATCAGACCGGCATTCAGACGATCGACCGCGACTGGAACAGCACCGGCTTCTTTCAGATCGACAATCCCGCTTATTCGGCGGCGGCGTGCAGCGACACGAGCGCCGCGACGATCTGCTATCCGGCGCGGCTGATCCAGTCGGGCATCGGCACCAGCCAGTTCACGCCCGGCGGCCTGATCAGCACGGGTCCGTTCCGCGGCACCTATTTCGGCACGATCGATCCGGCGACCGGCAAGGCGACGACCGGCACGCTGGCTTTTGGCCAGGTCAACGGCCAGTGGATGGTCGGCGGCGACTATAAGCTGACGCGCGAAGGCCATCTCGGCAGCGCCACCCTGCTTCCGTCCGAAACCCGTGGCAGCGGCTTCGGCCGCGTGAGCTACGAATTCTCCGACGCGATCGAGCTTTATGGGCAGGCGGCCTACAGCCGCTATGAAGGGCAGAGCTATTATCAGCAAACGCCGTCCACCGGCGTGACGATTCAGGTCGCGCCCAGCGCCGCCAATGGCGGGTTGGTGAACGCCTATCTGCCGCAATCCTTCCTCAACCAGGTGGCCGCCTATAACGCCTCGGTTGCGGCATCCAGCCGCATCAGCACCGTGTCGATCGGCACCAGCAACGCCGGCATCCCGCCCCAGGGCAGCGACAACACGCGCGAGGTCTATCGCTACGTCGTAGGGGGCAACGGAAAGTTCATCATCGGAGCAATCAACTGGTCCTGGAGCGCCTACTACCAAAAAGGTGTTACCAAGACGCAGGAACTGCTGACCAATGCCTGGAACACGTCTCGTATGGCGCTCGCCACCGATGCGGTGGTCGCGCCTGCCGGAAACAGCGCGGGCATCGCTGCCGGCACGGTCGTCTGCCGATCGACGCTGACCAGTCCCAGCAATGGCTGCGTGCCGATCAACCGCATCGGGGTGGGCGGCGTCTCGCAGGCGGCGCTCGACTATATCTTCTACAACGGTCAGCAGCCGCTGCGGTATCAAACGCTGAAGCAGGACGTTGCGGCGTTCAACTTCTCCACCAACAATCTGGTCGATCTCTGGGCCGGTCCCATCTCGCTTGCGTTCGGCGGCGAATGGCGGCGAGAATCCGTATCGGGCTTCGTGGATCCGCTTTTCCAGCCCAGCGTCACCAACGGGGTGTCCACGCCGACCTGGATCTACGGCAACTATGTGCCCAGCTTCGGCAAGTACAACGTCAAGGAAGGCTATGTCGAAACGCTGGTTCCGCTCTTTAAAGGCGCGGATTTTAACGGCGCGGTTCGGCTGACCGATTACTCCACCTCAGGCAGCGTGTCAACGTGGAAGGCAGGCGTCACCTGGCAGGCCGTTCCGGACGTGAAGCTGCGCGCTACCTATAGTCGGGACATTCGCGCGCCCAATCTGGGCGAGCTGTTCGCCGCCGCTACCGGGCGCACCAACACCGTCAACGTGCCGTTGGCCAACGGCACCCAGCGCGCGGACCAGTTCCTCGAAGCGACGATCGGCAACGCGGATCTGAACCCCGAAATCGCCAAGACGCTGGGTGTCGGTGCGGTGTTCACGCCCAGCTTCGTGCCTGGCCTCGCAGCCTCGGTCGATTTCTATCGGATCAAGCTGGACGGCGCCATCAACACGATCACTGCGCAGACCCTCGTGTCGCAATGCTATGAACAGGCCAATGCCGACGCCTGCTCGGCGATCACTACCACCGGCGGGCGCGGCGTCACCTCTGCGGGGCTGCTCATCACCAACATCGAGCTCAAGCCGACCAACTTCGTCTCGATCGAGTCCAAAGGCATCGATTTCGAACTCAGCTATCGCCGCAACCTGGGCGCAGGCAGGCTCAACCTGCGCGCCCTGGTCACCCGCAACCTCAGCCTCTACACTAACAACGGCATTGACGTGCCAACCGAGGCCGCCGGCCAGAATTCGGGCAGCCTGCCCAGCTGGAGCTATCGCTTCTCAGCCGGTTACGACATTGACAGTTGGACCTTCCAGCTCGTCGGCCGCGGCGTGAGCAGCGGCGTGTACGACAACAGCTACATCGTCTGTTCCACCGATTGCCCGGTCTCCACCGTCGCCAATCGCACGGTGAACACCAACCACATCCCGGGCGCGATCTATTTCGATCTCCAAGCCAATCGCGAATTCGCGGTGGGTCGCGTGAAGTTCCAGGGCTTCCTGTCGATCCGCAACCTCTTTGATGCCGATCCGGTGCTCGTCGCCAACGGTCCGACCGGCAACAACACGCCCGCCTATCCGCAGACCAACCGCAACCTCTACGATGTGCTCGGCCGAGTCTACCGGCTGGGGGTGCGCTTCCACTTCTGATCCCGCCGGGGGCGCGGTGTCGCGCCCCCGGCTGTCCTTCCCGCTGCCTCTAGGAGAGACCGGCCATGACCATCCTGTCCCGCACGCTCGCTGCCACGCTGATCGCGAGCACCACGCTTACCCAGGTCGCCCTTGCGGTGCCGCCGCCCGCCGATCGGCCCGCGCCGCAGGCGGCCGCTGTCGATCCCAAGGTCGCCCAGATGAAGTCCGATGCCGTTGCCCATGTCGATGGCCAGGCCAAGCTGGTGCAGGAGATGGTGGACTCCGTCTTCAGCTTTGCCGAACCCGGGTTCCAGGAATATCAGACGATGGAGTATCTGACCGGGATCCTCGCGAAGCACGGGTTCAAGATCACCAAGGGCGTCGCAGGCATGCCGACCGCCTGGACTGCGACCTGGGGCAGCGGCGGCCCGCTGATCGCGCTGGGCAGCGACGTCGACTGCCTGCTCGGGCTTTCGCAGGTGCCGGGCTCGCCCACGCTGAAGCCGCTGGTGCCCGGCGCGCCGGGGCACGGCGAGGGCCATAACGCCGGCATGCCGCTGATCATTGCCGCCGCGATCGCCGCCAAGACGGTGATGGAAAAGAACAAGATCCCGGGCCGGCTGATGCTGTGGCCCGGCGTGGCGGAGGAGCTGCTCGGCGCCAAGGCCTTCTACGTCAAGGCCGGGCTGTTCAAGGATGTCGACGCGACGATCTTCACCCATGTCAGCAGCGATTTCGGGACGGCCTATGGCAATCTCGGCAACAACGCGCTGGTGTCCGTGGAATATACCTTCCACGGCAAGACCGCCCATGCCGCCGGCATGCCTTGGGAAGGCCGTAGCGCGCTCGACGGCGTCGAGGTGATGGACACAGCGTGGAACTTCCGCCGCGAACATCTGCCGGTCACGCAGCGCTCGCATTATGTGATCACCAATGGCGGCGGCCAGCCGAACATCGTGCCCGACGTCGCATCGGTCTGGTATTATTTCCGCGAACAGAATTTCGACAGCGTCCGCAACCTGTTCAACATCGGCAACGAGATTTCGGAAGCGGCCGCTAAGGCGACCGGAACCACAGTCGATCGCCGCCTGCTCGGCTATGCCGCGCCCAATTTCGCAAACAAGCCGATGGCCGAGGCGGCCTATGCGAACATCAAGGCGGTGGGCATGCCGAAATGGACTGCGGATGACCAGGCCTTCGCCCGCGCCGTACAGGAAGCGAACAGCCGCACGGTAAAGCCGCTACCGACCGAGATCGGTCCCCTGTCGACCCCAGAGACGCGGGAACGCTCGCTCGGCGGCGGATCGGACGACATTGGCGACATCATGTGGACGGTGCCGACGATCACCATCCGCTTCCCCTCCAACATCCCCAGTATGATCGGCCACAACGTGCTTTCCGCGATCGCGATGGCCACGCCGATCGCACACAAGGGCGCGGTCGCCGGCGCCAAGGCGGTTTCGATGACGGTGCTAGACCTGATGACCGATCCCAAGCTGCTGGACGACGCCAAGGCCTATTTCCGCGACGTGCAACTGAAGGACCAGAAATATGATCCGGTGCTCGCCCCTACGGACCAACCGGCCATCCACCTCAACCAGGAGCTGATGGACCGGCTGCGCCCGAAGATGAAGCCGTTCTACTACGATCCGAAAAAATACCCCAGCTATCTGGATCAGCTCGGCATCAAATACCCCAATCTCGGCGCAAAGTAGGAATGACTGCAGCCGGTGCGTCCCCAGGCGTACCGGCTCTCCTTTGTTGGCGGCGCCGAGCTGCCGCATCGATAACAAGGCTGCCTCGTTTGCTAATGATTTGCAATAGCTTATATCGAGCGTTGTTCTGCGCATGCCGGGCGGTAAATCAGGGTGTGCGTGGTTCCTTCGCCTGCTGTGGGAGAAGCAGCAGTTGGCGCCCCTTCAGATCTAGGATGAATGGCCCGCGCGATAGAAACCCATTGCCCAGCAGACCGCTCGCCTTACCTTCCGGAACATAGCCGCTATCGACGGGAACACGCTCGATCCGAACTGTGCCCATCCGCAGCGCCGCCTGACCAACGCGGGTGGCGCGCGTGGTTCCATCTGCGGAGGTCTGGGATCCGTCACGCGTCGGAGAACCGGCAGGAACCACGCGCCGCCACGCTGCGTCGGACAGACGGATGACGCCACTATAGCCGAGATCGATCCTCAGGCCGACCTTCTGCTCGTTGAGCTCGGCCGCGACGATGGAGCCAGCCGCGATCGGCAGTACGGTAGTGCCCGGCATCGGCTTGGCACTACCGCCTTGATGGAACGACAACCGCCTGCTGCGGGGATCGATCAGAACGGCGAAATGATCCAGTACGTCACTGCCAAGCACCGCGTCCACCTGCCTGCCCAGCGCCTTCTCGACCGGACGAAGGTCCAGCGCCACCATTGCTCCGTGGACTCGGAAACTCCGTGTCGCTTCTAGTGTCACCGGGTCGGTCGTCGCGGTAGCGACTTGCGTCATCGCGCTGGTCACGACGCGCCGAGCCGAAGCGCGTAACCCGATCCCCGCCCGCTCTGCAAAACCCCGGTCGACCAGCGTTTGGTCGGCGCCATTGTCCAGCAGCACTGTAGCCGGTCGGCCGTTGATCGTCGCCTGGAACAGAATGTTGTTCCTCGCGGTGTCATACGCCATCGGAGCCCGATCCGCCGGGTCGGCCAGTCGCAGTCGGAGAGCAGCAGCAGCGCGACCCGGCCGACTGGCCGAAACGCTTTCCTGCGCGCCGTTCGGCTGCATCGCGGCCAGGCATAGGATAAGCAGTCGCATAGCGCCCGCCTAGCCGAGCTACGATCGGCCAGCAAACGAATAGCTTGGTTGGTGTCGTAGAGATGTACTCCCTTTGCGGTGGCGCCCCACAGAGGCCGAAGACGGGCACTTGGATTAGCTGAGAAGCGACCGCCCAACTTCTCTGAAGTGACGTTGTTAGAGTGACGCCCGTTTGGGCGCATTCCACCTTTTAACAGAAAGCAGAGCAGCAACTTTCAAGCGCCGGTTCCTCCACGGCATCGACACTTCGGCCATCGTGTTGATCCAGATGCGTGCCGCGTGTGTGCATTATCGGGGCGTGGAGGAAGAGGGCGATGTGACGATCGCGTTGTCAGCGCCGTTGCGGGCAAGCACCTCGGCCAGCGGGATCGGCCTCCGGCCGATCAGTTGGCTGAGCAGGGGGTCAGTGCGAGAGAACTCGCCGTTTCGCGCTGCGTGATACAGGCCGAGCATCATAGCAACGGCGCCTGCCGGCACTCCCCGCGCGCACAGCCATGCCTCCTGTTCCTCGTCAGACACCATACGGCGTTCGATCGTCCGCCCCGCTTGGCCTGAAAGCAGCGTCGCTATGCCCGCCAGATCGAGCGCCTGCTCACCCGTGAGCGGTGGGGTCGGTCCGTCGAAGCTGCCCTCGTTGCAAAGGACGGCAGCAGCCGCCGCTGCGAGATCGGCATGGTCTGTCCACGCGACGGGGCCATCTTCGGGCGCTTCCAGCACGCCGCTGTCCGCCGCGCCACCCATCAGCATCGTTACTGTCGCGGCGTAGAAGCCGTTGCGCAGCGCAGTCCAGGCGATTCCGGACTCCACAAGCAATGCCTCGGTCGCAGCATGGTCGTGCATCGGCGAAAAGGCAGACGTCTCGCATGCCCCCATGTGACTCGTGTAGACAATCCGCCGAACACCCACCGCCCGCGCGGCTTCGATTGCGTTGCGGTGCTGGGCTACCGCGTCGCCGCCTGATGCGCGCGCATTCGACGATAGCAGGAGAATCTGATGCGCCCCTTCGAACGCATCAGTCAGGCTGACGGGATCGGCATAGTCGCCGCGCCTGACCAGAATGCCGCTGGCTTCGAGGTCGGCCGCCCTGCCAGGATCACGCACGCTGATCGCCAGTTTAGTGGGATCCATCCGACTACGGAGTTCAGCCAAGATCTGGCGCCCGAGCTTGCCGGTGGCACCGGTGACGAGGATCATGCGGAACTCCTGTTTTCATCGGAAACGAAATATTGCTATCATTGATAACAGGCGCATGCAAGCAGCGCTATCAGCAAGTATGTAGCGATGCTAAGCGTACCGATATGAAGCTTGGCAACGACGACGACATTCCCGATACGCGAGCGCGCATCCTGGCAGCGGCCGCGCAGCTGGTCCTTGCGGGCGGCGTCCCAGCCCTGACGACGCGCGCGGTAGCTGCCGCCGCCTCTGTGCAGGCTCCGACCATCTATCGGCTGTTCGGCGACAAGCGCGGATTGCTCGACGCAGTGGCCGAGCATGGCCTCGCCGCATTCGTGGCGAGCAAGCGTCAGGTCGCGCCGCATCCTGATCCGGTGGAGAATTTGCGTGAAGCTTGGGGCGCCTATGTGAAGTTCGGCGTGGCCAACCCGGCTGTGTTCGCGATTATGAGCGAGGTCGGCCGCGCCGGCCCTCCGTCTCCCGCGATGCTGGCCGGCATGGATATTCTGCGCGCGCGGGTCGAACGGATCGCGCGTGCCGGTCGGCTCCGCGTGCCCGTGGAGCGGGCCGTCGCGCTGATCCACGCCGCCGGCACCGGAATCATTGCTACCCTGCTCGCCAGTCCGGCAGCGGATCGCGATCCGTTCCTTGCTCCATTGGCGCTGGAAGCGTGCCTAGCAGTGCTTGTCGAAGAGCCTACGCGCTCTGCCGCAGAACCTAGGGGGCTGGCAATTGGATTGCGGGCCCATCTGAACGCTGTGGCGCATCTTTCTCCGGGCGAGCGCCTGCTACTGGGCGAGCTGCTGGACCGCCTGTCGACTGATGCCGGAGAACCGGGCTAGACGCGGCAGCTTTCGATGGCAGTGTCAGGAATCCCGTGTGCCGGCGGGCGTAGAGGGGGAAGTTGCCGAGCGACAGCTTCCGCTCGCCAGAGCATCGATAGCGGAATCGCCACAGCAAGGCGCCATCAGGCTGGACGAGCAGATGGACCCGCCCGAGTTGAAAACCTTGAAGCGCCAGGGTGCAGGCTGAAGCGCTCAGAGCTGGACCACGGTAAGCATGGGGCCACGACTCCTGAAGCGTTCGTGGTCCCCTTTGCGTGGGCCACAGCGGAACATTATGAGAGATATCGGACCGGTTAGGCCCGTTTTTTCTCAGTTTCCTGCGATGATCATGGATAGGGACTCATTGCGGAAATCCAGCTTCGTTTTCGATGCCGATGGCACCAGCAGGCCTTGCCGCGCGACCCCGATCAGGCGCGGGCCGTGCTGCGCGCTGCCATCGACGCGGGGGTGAACCACCTCGACACCAGCGACTTTTCCGGCCCGCACGTCACCAACCGGCTGATCCGCGAGGCGCTGTTCCCATATCCGCAGGACCTGCAGATCGGCACCAAGATCGGCGCACGACGGGGTGAAAATGCCTCTTGGCTGCCGGCGTTCGCGCCGGACGAACTGGCACGCGCCGTCGCCGATAATCTCGAAGACCTCGGGCTGGAGGCACTGGACGTCGTCAATCTCCGCCTGATGTTCGACGTTCATTGCCCGGCGAAGGATCGCTCGCCGCACCGCTGAAGGTGGTGGCGGACCTGCAACGGCAAGGGCTGGTGCGCCATATCGGGCTCAGCAACGTGACACGCACGCAGTTCAAGGAAGCACGGGCGATCGCCGAGATCGTCTGCGTCCAGAACCAGTACAACCTCGGCCACCGCGGCGACGAGGCATCGCTGACGCTGCCGCAGGACGCAGTCACCAAGCTCGACGGAATCGGCAGGTGATCAGCCAGGCCGATTGGCGAGCACCGCGTCGAGCAACCCCGGAAAGCGGCGATCGAACTCGGATCGCCGCAAGCTATTGATCATCTCGCGCCCCACCTGCGTCGTCTTGATCAGCCCTGCCGCGCGGAGCAGCTTAAGGTGATTGGACAGCGTGCTCTTGGGGATGGCTTCGCAGGGCGCGGCATCCGTGCAGCGCAACCGCTCGGCCGCCGCCAGCCGCGCGACCATCTCCAGCCGATTGGGATCGGCCAGCGCATGCAGCGCCAGGTCAAGCGGGACGTCTTCCAGCCTTGGATGGGTGAAGCGGGCCATGCGATTGATATAGGGCGCTGTGATAAATTTAATAGTTCGGGAATGTTGAACTGTTGAACTGACGCGCCATATCCTTGCCTGCCGACAGCGCACGACGCCGTGATCGCGGGCCACATTTTCGGAGGATCTACATGTCACTTCAGGGCAAAAAGGCGCTCGTCTCCGGCGGATCGCGCGGGATCGGCGCCGCGATCGCCAAGCGACTGGCAGCCGACGGCGCGGCGGTTGCGATCACCTATGCCGGCAACAAGGCGGCAGCGGACGCCACCGTGGCGGCGATCGAAGCCGCCGGCGGTACCGCCTTCGCCTTCCAGGCCAATGCGGCCGAGCCGGCCTCGCAGCGCGCAGGCGTCGAACAGGCCGCCGCCGCCCTGGGTGGGATCGACATCCTCGTCCATAATGCGGGTGTGGCGGAGTTCTCGACCGTCACCGACGACACCGACGAAACCTATGATCGCCAGTTTGCCGTCAACGTAAAGGGCCTGCATATCGGCACGCGCGCGGCGCTGCCGCACCTTCGCGAAGGCGGGCGCATCATCCTGATCGGCAGCATCTCGGGCGAGATGGCCTTCCCCGCGACGACGGTCTACAGCGCGACCAAGGCGGCGGTTGCGGCACTGGCTCGCGGCTGGGCGAAGGACCTCGCGGCCCGCAACATCCTGGTCAACACCGTTCAGCCGGGGCCGATCGATACCGACATGAACCCGGCCGACAGCGACTTTGCCGGGCAGATCCTCAGCGCCATCCCGCTCGGGCGCTATGGCAAGGTCGAGGAGATCGCGGGTGCGGTCGCGTTCCTCGCCGGACCAGATGCCAGCTACATCACGGGCACGACGCTCAACATCGATGGCGGCGCGACGGCGTAAGACGAAGCCTCCGCACAGGTCAGGGCTGGTCGTCAAGATAGGCGGCCAGTTCTTCCGGCGTTCCGTTGGGGAAAGCCTCGCGCAAAAAGTCGAGAAACGCTGACACTCTGGCGCTCAGCAGGCGTCGCGACGGGTAGAGCGCCCACAAGGCGATATCCGAACCTGCCACATCGCCCCTCCATGTCAGCCGCTTCGCGGCAATATCGCGGCTGACCAGCGATAGCGGCAGCCGCGCCGCCCCGCCCCCGGCGCGGACCGCATCCCGGATCATCACAAGCGACGACAGCCGCAGCACCGGATCTATCGCGATTTCGTTTGTGCCGTCTATGCCCGTGACCGTCCAGTTCCGCGCCGGATCGCCGCCGCGGACCACGGCAGGAACCGCGCCACTTTCCGGCAGCACCAATTGCGCGCTCGTCACCACCACCAGCCGATCGTGCAGGAACGGCCGACCGACCAGCGCATCGTCGGCAGCCGGATCGACGCGGATCACCAGATCATAGCCCTCCTCGATCATCTCCACCGCGCGATCGTCAGCGGTGACCTCCAGCCGGACCTCGGGGTATCGCCGCGCGAAGTCGGCTGCCAGCCGCCCCATCGCGGTCTGCGAGAAGAGCAGCGGATTTCGGCGCGACGATCCTGCGGCCGACCTATTTCATCGACAACGAAGCGGTGGTGAAGGAAGTCATCCTCCAACACGGCGTCTACCCGATGACGATCGGCAGCAAGGGCGTCGCGATGGTGGATACCCGCGACATTGCGGAGGTCGCCGCGCTCGAACTGCTGCGCCGCGACCGCGCGCCTGAGAAGTTGCCGATCGAGACGATCAACCTGGTCGGTCCCGATACGCTCACGGGCGAAAGCGTCGCGGCGATCTGGTCCGACGTGCTGGGCCGCCCGGTTGTCTATGGCGGTGATGACCCCAGTGCGTTCGAGCAGAATATGGCGACCTTCCTGCCGCGCTGGACCGCCTATGAAATGCGCCTGATGGCGGAGCGCTATGTTAGCGACGGCATGATCCCGGATGATGGCGATCGCGAACGCCTGACCGCGATGCTGGGCCGCCCGCTGCACGGTTACCGGGAAACCGCTGTCGCATTGGCGGCTGCCTGACCGGCCGAATTCTCGCCGCGCCAGTCTCCGGATCACGAGTCCGGCGGCTGGCCCGCTTCGGCAATCCCCTTCCTGACGGACGCGGGCGAAGTCGGGTGGTGTCGATGCGACCTGCGCATCGAGCAGATCTCGTTGTGCTCCTGTCGCCGCCCGCGCTACCCCTAGCTTCGGTCCCGAGCGTTTCGGCAATGATGCCGTGGCAGGCAGCTGGTAATGAGCCGGTTAGTCTATAACTCGCAGCTGCCCTTTCTCACAGTCCCAGTTGCTTGCGCAGGCTCTTGTCGAACGCGTCGTCGGGCACGAAGCGGCGGAGCAGGCTGAACTTTTTGCCCTTGCCCGCTGGCCAGCGGAGCCGGGGCTTGGGCGAGGACGCGGCGGCCACGACCGCGTCCGCCACCACCTTCGCCTCGTCCCCGGTTTCCATCATGCCCTTGAGCATAAAGTGGATCATTGGCCGCGTCGTGGCGTAGGCGTCGAGATGCCGGTCGCCATAGGCGAGATTGGCGTCGAACGCCGTCTTCGTGTTCGCCGGCTCGACGGCGATTACCCGGATGCCGAAGCTGCGAACCTCGTGGTCGAGCGACTGGGAATAGCCTTCGACGGCATGCTTGCTCGCGGCATAAACGGCCATGTAGGGCGCCGGCATGAAGCCGAAGGCAGAGCTGATGTTGAGGATCCGCCCCCTGCCGGCTTCCCGCATGTGCGGCAGCACGGCTTGCGTCATGCGGATCAGGCCGAAGAGGTTCACCTCGAAGAGCTGGCGGGTCTGCTCGAGCGAGGTTTCCTCTGCCGCCCCCGCCATGCCGAAACCGGCATTATTGACCAGCAGATCGATCCGGCCGGCGCGTTGCAGCACGGCGGCGACCGTCGCCGCGACCGATGCATCGTCGGTGACGTCGCAGGCGAGCATGGTGATGCCCTCCTTGGTGGATCCGTCTGCCCGACGGCCGGTTCCGAACACCCGGTAGCCTGCGCTGCGCAGCGCTTGCGCGGTCGCCAGCCCAATACCCGATGATGCGCCGGTCACGAGCGCGACCGGCAATGCTTCCATGGTAGCCATTGCTTGCTTTCCTCAGATCGCCCGCCACACGGGCCTGGTTTCAGGAGCTTGGGAGCAGCACGGGGGCAAATACCCGCACCTTAGTTGCTTGCGATGCGAGGCCCGGCAGGATCCCAGCCGCCGCCCAGCGCGCGGAACGATGCGACCGCGCCCCGGCTCGCCGCCGCCCGCGCCTGCACCACGCCGTCGCGGGCCTCGAGCAAGCGGCGATCGGCATCGAGCACCTCGACGAGGCTGACCGCCCCGCCCTTGTAGGCGGCGAACGATGCTTCCCGCGCCCGCGCGAGCGACATTTCCGCCGCAGTGAGCGCTTCGGCCCGCGCCTCCTGCTGCACCAGGGTGGAGAAAGCATCCTCCACGTCCTGCGAGGCGCGCAGCACCGCCTGGCGATAGGCGGCCAGCAACTCGGCATTGCGCCCCTTGGCGGCGCGGATCTCGGCATCGACCCGGCCGAAATCGAACAGACGCCAGCGCAGGCCCAGCACGCCGTTTGCCTGGGTCGCGCCGCCGCCGAACAGCCCGCCGGCACTGGTCGTCGCGGTGCCGAGGAAGGCGTTCAGCGAGAATTTGGGATAATATTCGGACATCGCCGCGCCGATCCGCGCATTGGAAGCGGCCAGCGAGCGTTCCGCCGCGATCAGGTCCGGCCGGCGCCGCAGCAATTCCGCCGGGCCGTCGATCGAAGCGATGCCGGGGGCGGCGGGTATCGCCGCCTCGTCGCCAAGCATCTCCCTCGCGGTGCCCGGCTGCTCGCCCACCAGCACATCGAGGGCGTGCAGGGTCACGTCCAGCTGGTTCTGCAGCGCAGGCACCGCCGACCGAAGCTGCCCGAGCGCGCCTTCGGCCTGGCGAAGCTGCAACTCGGCCCCCACGCCCTTTTCGAACTGCAGGCGGACAAGATCGGTGAGCCCCTGCTGCGTCTTCAGCTGGTCGAGAGCAATCGCGAGGCGCGCCTGGAGCGCGCGCGCCTGGATATAGGTGTCCGCCGTCTGCGCGATCACCGTGAGCCGCGCAGCCACCGCCCCGGCCGCCGAGGCCTGCCAGTCGGCGCGCGCTGCGTCCCGCGCGGCATCCCGGCCGCCGAACAGATCGAGTTCCCAGCTTGCGCCGACGCCAAGCTCATAGCTTTCCGTCGAGCGTTCGAACTGGGGGAAGGCGCTCGCCAACCGTCCGATCGGCGTTTCCTTGGACTGGTAGATCCCGCCGCCCTGCCCGCTCACCTGCCCGACCGGCAGCAGCGCGGCATTGGCACCCTTGAGCGCTGCGCGGGCCTGGGTGACGCGCGCGACCGCCTGCTGGAGATCGAGATTCTGTGCCACCGCCCGCTCGACCAAGGTCGAAAGTGTCGGGTCGCGGAACCCGCGCCACCATTCGACCAGATCAGCACGCTCGACGCTGGCGGCACGGGCTTCCACTGCGGAGCCATAGGCAAAGTGCGCAGGCGCCGGCGTCGCCGGAACCGCATAGCGCGGACCTGTCGCGCAGCCGCTCAGCAGAAACACGGCGGCCGCGAGGGAAAGGGTCGATCGCGATGGGCGCATGGCATCACCTGGTTTGGAACTCTCGTGTGACTGATGCATTGATCGGTCACAGTTTGTCAATCCACGGATGAATGCGTATCTGAGGCCCATGACCGAGAACCTCGTAAGCACCCCCGCCCGCGGCCCCGCCGAACATGCTGTCCGCGACCAGATCATCGAGGCGGCGAACGACTGTTTCGCCCGCTATGGCTATGCCAAGACCACCGTTGCCGACCTCGCCCGCGAGATCGGCTTCTCCAAGGCCTATATCTATCGGTTCTTTGAGTCCAAGCAGGCGATCGGCGAGGCGATCTGCAGCGCCCGGCTGGAGCGAATCGTGCGCGAAGCACGGATCGCGGTTGCCGAAGGCGAGAGTGCGACGGACAGATTTCGCCGCTTCTTCAAGAGTATAACCGGCCTCAGCGTGGAACTCTTCTTCGACGATCGCAAGATCTACGAGATCGCAGCGTCAGCCGCCTCAGAGAATTGGGCCTCGGCGCGCGCGTACAAGGATACGCTGCGGAGCATGATTGCGGAGATCGTCCGCGAGGGCCGTGAAGCTGGCGAATTCGAGCGGAAGACGCCGTTGGACGAGACCTGCCGCGCGATCGTCTATGCGATGATGCCCTTTGTCGACCCGCTGCATCTGGAGCGCAACCTGGACCTGCTGCCTGATGCGCAGACCGAACTTACCGGGCTCATCCTGCGCAGTCTGGCGCCATGACCCATCAGCCATAGGCGTTGTGACGTATTGACAATTTGGTCACAGGAAAACATCTACGCTCCAACTCATTGGAGGATTCGTAGGTGTCGGATCATTTTCTCGATCGCCGCGGCAAGGCCGTAGCGCTTCCCCTTCTGCTCGCGCTGGCCGCCTGCTCGTACAGCGAGCCCGATCCCCGCACCGATCCGCCGCTGGTGCGGACGGTGGCACCGCTTGCCGCACGGGGCGCCACCCGCGAGTTCACCGGGATCGTCGCGGCACGGGTGCAGAGCGACCTCGGCTTCCGCGTCGCCGGCAAGGTAACCGAGCGCCTGGTCAATGCCGGCGACGTCGTCCGCCGCGGCCAGCCGCTGATGCGGCTGGACATCACCGATCTCGCGCTCGCCACCCAGGCCTCGAACCGCAATGTCGAGGCGGCGCGCGCCGCCGCGGAGCAGACCGCCGCCGACGAGCGCCGGCTGCGCGATCTCGTCGCCGCGGGCGCCATCTCTGCGTCCAACTACGATAAGGCAAAGGCAGCAGCCGACGCCGCGGCAGCGCAGTTGCGCGCCGCCCAGGCCCAGGCCGGCATCGCCCGCAACGGCACCGCGTACGGCGTGTTGCTGGCGGACGCGGACGGCACGGTGGTGGAGACGCTCGCCGAGCCCGGCCAGGTCGTCGCCGCCGGGCAGGTGGTCGTCCGCGTCGCCCGCTCTGGCCCGCGCGAGGCGCTGGTCCAGCTCCCCGAGGATCTCCGCCCCGCGATCGGCTCCACCGCGGCGGCGCGCACCTATGACGGCGGCAGCGGCACCGCGGCGCTGCGGCAGTTGTCGGACGCGGCCAACCCCGCCTCGCGCACCTTCGAGGCCCGCTATGTGCTGAACGGCAGTGCCGCGCGGGCACCGCTGGGTGCCACCGTCACGATCACGCTCGACGGCGGACGTGCCGGCGCGAGCGCAGAGGTGCCGCTGGGTGCGATCCACGATGCCGGCCATGGCCCCGGCGTATGGCTGCTCCGCACCGGCAAGCAGCAGACGGTGACCTGGCGCCCCGTGCGGATCGTCGCGCTGGGCGAGGAAACCGCGCGTCTCGCGACCGGCTTCCAGCCCGGCGACCGGATCGTCGCGATCGGCGCGCATATGCTCCACGAAGGCGAAGCAGTCCGCACCGAAGGAGCCGCCAAGTGAGCGGCGGCGAACCCGAGAAGCGCGGCTTCAATCTTTCCGCGCTCGCCGTGCGCGAGCGCTCCGTCACCTTGTTCTTCCTGATCGCGGTCATCGCGGCGGGCACGATCGCGTTCCTCAAGCTCGGTCGCGCCGAGGATCCCGGCTTCACCATCAAGGTGATGACAGTGGTCACCGCCTGGCCGGGCGCGACCGCGCAGGAGATGCAGGACCAGGTCGCCGAGCCGCTGGAGAAGCGGCTTCAGGAACTGCGCTATTATGATCGCAGCGAGACCTTCACCCGCCCCGGCCTTGCCTTCACCACGGTGACGCTGCGCGACAATACGCCGCCCGCCGACGTACCCGAACAGTTCTATCAGGCCCGCAAGAAGATGGGCGACGAAGCGGCCAAGCTGCCGCGCGGTGTGATGGGCCCGTTCGTCAACGACGAATATGGCGACGTGACCTTCGCGCTCTACGCACTAAAGGCGAAGGGCGAGCCCCAGCGCAACCTGGCGCGCGAAGCGGAACTGCTGCGCCAGCGCCTGCTCCACGTGCCCGGCGTCAACAAGATCAACATCGTCGGCGAGCGGCCGCAGCGCATCTTCGTCGAATTCACCGAGCAGCGGCTGGCGACGCTCGGCGTTTCGGTGCGCGACATCTTCGTCGCACTGGCCAAGCAGAACCTCGTCACCCCCGCCGGCGCGATCGAGACCAAGGGCCAGCAGGTCGCGATCCGCCTCGACGGCGCGTTCGACGACCTCGCCAAGATCCGCGACCTGCCGATCGTCGTTGGCGGCAACAGCCTGCGCCTGTCGGATATCGCCAAGATAGAGCGCGGCTATGAGGATCCCGCCACCTTCCTGATCCGCAACGGCGGCGAGCCGACGCTGCTGCTCGGCGTGGTGATGCGCGAGGGCTGGAACGGGCTCGACCTGGGCAAGGCGCTGAACGCCGAAGTGGCCAAGGTGCAGAAGGAACTGCCGCTCGGCATGACCCTGACGCCGGTGACCGACCAGTCGGTGAACATCAGCGAAGCCGTCGACCAGTTCATGCATACCTTCCTGGAGGCGCTGGCGATCGTCATGATCGTCAGCCTGATCAGCCTCGGCTGGCGCGTCGGGCTGGTGGTGGCCGCCGCCGTCCCGCTGACGCTGGCGATCGCGCTGGTGGTGATGTGGGCAACCGGCCGCGTGCTCGATCGCATCACGCTCGGCGCGCTGATCCTCGCGCTCGGCCTGCTGGTCGACGATGCGATCATCGCGATCGAGATGATGGTTGTGAAAATGGAGGAGGGCTATGATCGCATCCGCGCCTCCGCCTATGCCTGGAGCCATACCGCAGCACCCATGCTGGCGGGCACGCTGGTCACGGTGATCGGCCTGATGCCGGTGGGCTTCGCCCAATCGACCGCGGGCGAATATGCCGGCAACATCTTCTGGGTGGTCGGCTTCGCGCTGATCGCGTCGTGGTTCGTCGCGGTGATCTTCACCCCCTATATGGGCGTGAAGATGCTGCCCCATATCAAGCCGATCGAGGGCGGCCACCATGCCATCTACCAGACGCCGCGGTACCAGCGCGTCCGCGGCGTCATCGCCTGGGCGGTGCACCGCAAGAAGCTGGTCACGCTGTTCACGCTGGGTGCCTTCCTCATCGCCGGCGCGGGCATGGCGCTCGTCAAGAAGCAGTTCTTCCCGACCTCGGATCGCCCCGAACTGCTGGTCGAGGTCCAGATGCCCAAGGGCACGGCGCTCGCCCAGACCAGCGCGGCGACAAGCCAGGTCGAGGCGTGGCTCCAGAAGCAGCCCGAGGCGAAGATCGTCACCGCCTATATTGGCCAGGGCGCGCCCCGCTTCTTCATGTCGCTTTCGCCCGAACTGCCCGATCCGTCGTTCGCCAAGGTCGTCGTCCGCACACCCGACGAGGCCGCGCGCGACAGGCTGAAGCTGAAGCTGCGCCAAGCGGTGTCCAACGGCCTCGCCCCGGCCGCGCGCGTCCGGGCGACCCAGCTGGTCTTCGGCCCGCCCTCCCCCTTCCCGGTCGCCTTCCGCGTAGCAGGGCCCGATCTGGCCGTCGTCCGCGGCATCGCCGAGCGCGTGCAGAAGGTGATGCAGGCCGATCCGTCGATGCGCACGGTCAACAGCGACTGGGGCGAGCGTGCACCGGCGCTGCACTTCGTGCTCGATCAGGAGCGGCTGCGGGCGTTCGGTCTCACCTCCAGCGACGTCGCCGACCAGCTCCAGTTCCTGCTGACCGGCGCGCCCGTCGCCCAGGTGCGCGAGGACATCCGCTCGGTCGAGATCGTCGCCCGGTCTGCTGGTACCGATCGGCTCGATCCCGCGCGCATCGGCAATTACCAGCTGACCGGCGCTAACGGCCAGCGGGTGCCGGTCAGCCAGATCGGCAAGGTCGAGGTACGGATGGAAGACCCTATCCTGCTCCGCCGCGACCGCCTGCCGACGATCACCGTGCGCGGCGACATCGCCAACGGCCTGCAGCCGCCGGACGTCTCGACGGCGATGCTCGCCAAGCTTCAGCCGATCATCCAGAGTCTGCCGAGCGGCTACCGCATCGACATGGCGGGCTCGATCGAGGAAGCCGAAAAGGCCAACACCGCACTGGCGCCGATCTTCCCGATCATGATCTTCCTGATGATGATCGTGATCATCCTGCAGGTGCGCAGCCTGTCGGCCATGGGAATCGTGCTGGCGACCGCGCCGCTCGGCCTGATCGGCGTGGTTCCGATCCTGCTCGTGACCGGCCACCCCTTCGGCTTCAACGCCATCCTGGGCCTAATCGCGCTCGCCGGCATCCTGATGCGCAACACGCTGATCCTGATCGGCCAGATCCACGACAACGAGAAGCTGGGGATGACGCCCTATGACGCGGTGGTGGAAGCGACCGTGCAGCGCTCGCGGCCGGTGATCCTTACCGCGCTGGCGGCGGTGCTCGCCTTCGTGCCGCTGATCAAGTCGGTCTTCTGGGGCTCGATGGCGATCACGCTGATCGGCGGCACGCTGGGCGGGACGATCCTGACGCTGCTGTTCCTGCCGGCACTTTACGCGCTGTGGTTCCGGATCCGTCCGGCGACGACGCCCACGGTTGGGGACGAGAAGAACGCGGCAACCGCATGAAGATTCATTCTACCGAATTTGAGAATTGTCATGATAATATTCACAATGCTAAATTCATTTATGTCGTGGTTCTCGAAGGCATTATCTGTGGCGGACACCGATATATATGATGCCATGTTGTCAAAAATCGACAATCTAGAAAAGTGACTATCCAGTCTGGAAGCTGATCAAAATAACGCACTCAGCGTATAGTATTTACTATTTTCTAAACCCCGGGTCGCAACGGTGGTGCCCTTCGCCGCCTTTGGGCCGATGGATGATCGCGCGGTTGAGGGTCTGCACCAGATCGTAGCGAAAGCCGTCCGCCTGTTCGAGGAAGCGGCGATGCGCATACTGATCGCTCTGCGCGAGCGCCGCCGACCACGGCCGGACCGCCTGCAAGGGTGATAAGAGCGAAAAGCCGCGCTGGATCGCCGCCTGCCGGTCATAGCCATCGTAGAGCGCTGCGAAGTGGCGACGGTAGATGGCGGTGGACAATTGCTCACCCGCGGAAAGCGCGATGCCGTTGAAATCGATCGGCAGATCCTCGAGCTTCGAAACGCCGTAGCGCTGCATCGTCGTCCTCCGCAGCCGATCGAGCCGCGCGTCCTGCGGATCATGACCGCTCGGTCCCTCGCGAACCTCCCTGGTCACCGCTGCCTCGAACGCCGGGCCGGAAGCTGTTGGAGCCAGCGCCTCCGCGACCGTCGGTGCGATACGGGGCACGAACAGCGTCGCCATCGCCCAGAAGGCCAGCAGGACCACCAGCGCGGTCCGCGCGGACGCGAAGGCAGCCGACGCCGCCAGCGTGAGCGCGGCGAAGGCGAGCAAGTACAGGCCATAGCCGAGCATCATCCAGAGCAGCGCGGAAAACTCCGTCAGGCCCCCGCCGCTCCCCGCCAGCGCCAGCGCGCTCGCCAGGGTGGCGACGGCAAGCAGCAGTCCGGCGGTCGCGCCAAGTCCTCCCAGGCGCCCTGCCATCAGCGCGGCGGGGGAGGCGCCGGCGGCAAGTTCCTGTCGGAGCAGGCCGCGTGCGCGTTCCCCCGAAAAGGCCGAGAAGCCGGAAAGTATCACCAGCAGCGGCGCAAAAAGCTGGAGCATTGTCGCCGGGCTGAGCGCGCCAAAGCGGTCGAGTGCCGTACCCCCATCGATCGTGCGGTTGCGTGCCGGATTGTTGGCATGTGCTTCGACTTTGAGCGACGTGCCAAGCTGGGGCAGCAGGCCGGGGTCGACCACGGCAAGGGGCGAGACCGGCTTGAAAAAATAGCGTCCGAAATGCGCCGCGCCGTGCGGGTTGGCGGGGCCTTGCGATGCCCAGACCCGTGCCTCCTGCGCCTGAGCGGCACGCCGTTCCTCCTCGCGTGCGCCGTGGAGCGCGGCACCGGCGATCCCTGCGGCGAGCAATGCCAGCAGCAGCGAAAGCGCCAGCACCGCAAGCCGTCGGTCGCGTACCAATAGCCGCCATTGCTGGCGGGCAATGACGGGAACGAGCGCGCCTGTCATTTCAGTAGCTGGCGCGGAGCGTCAGCAGGACGTTCCGTGGCTCGCCATAGAAGTTGTACGTGTTGATCGAGCCGACGCGCTGGTAATAGATTTTGTCGAATATGTTATTGACCGACACGAACGCACGCAGGTGCTCGTCGACACGCCAGCCGAGCTGGGCGCCCGCTACGGCGAAGGGCGCTTGCTCGCGGATACTGGCAACGCCACCGGCGATGACGCCGCTCTGACCGATCACGCTGACAGCGGCAAAGGCGCCGCCTAGTGCCACCGGCTCGTACCGGACATATGCCTTATACTGGTGTCTGGGCGTGTTGAGGTCGAACACGGCGCCGGTCTGGGCTGCGGTGCCGAGCTCGAACGCGGTCCTGACGTTGGTGTAGCTCGCCACGAGGTCCAACCCAGGGAGTGGGCGCCCGGTGACTTCGAACTCGAAGCCTTCGATTTTCACGACGCCTGCCTCGACGAAGAAGCCAGGGTTTGCCGTGTCGGCGAGGGCGCGATTCTTGTCCTTGCTGCGGAACACCGCCGCGCTGGCGTTAAGGGCCCCGTCCAGGAACCTCCCCTTCAAGCCGGCCTCATATTGCTCGCCGACGCGGGGATCGAGCACGGTGCCGTTGGCCCGCAGCGACGTCTGCGGATTGAAGATGTCGGAGTAGCTTGCGTACAGCGTGACGTTATCCGTCAGGTGCAGCACCGCGCCGAGGCTCGGCGTGAACTGGCCGCGCTCTCGCGCGCCGGTGGTGAAGTTGGTAGGCGTCGAAGGCGGAATGCTGCGCGACTTGTTGGTATAGTCGCTGACCCGGGCGCCCGCGACGATCGTCAGGCCCTTGATGGGGCGCAGCCGGAGCTGGGCATGGACGCCGCTCTGCTGCAAATCGGTTTCGCTGCCTGAGGTGAAGGCGGCACCCGGCAGCGGGATCGAATCTGCAGCGTAGATCGAATACCTGCCGACCGGCGTCTGGGTGCGATTGAGGAACGAAGTCGTCCGCTTGTCCCAGCTATAGCCGATCGCCAGCTCATGCTCCTGGCCGAACAGCGTGAACGGGCCGGTGGCATAAGTGTCCACCGACGTCTTGCCGTTCACGCCCCGGCTGCGGCGGTTCACATATTCGGCCGTCAGCGTGACGGGATCGACACCGGTGCCGGGGCGAACGAATGCGTCTTCCCATGCTCGCGGGATGTCACGATGGAGACCGCGCACTACGACCGACCAGTCGCCGATCTGCTGCTTGATCTCGGCGGCATATTCGGTGGTGGTCTCGGTGAACGTGTTCCAGCTGGGCAAATGCTGGAAGTTGCGGGGGAAGTTCAGAAACTGGTCCGTCAGTGGGTGCCGCGTCGACGTCGCGCCGTTCACGCGCAGGCCATAGGCCGGCTGCCCGTTCATCGGCGTGTCCGCCACCGTATCCTGATAGCTGAGCGATGCGCCGATCGTGGTGGTCGGCGTCAGGTCGAAGTCGAGCGCGCTATAGGCGGTAAGCTTGCGGGTATGCGACTTGGCCTGGAAGAAGTCGCGATCGTGCAGTGCGCCCACCGCACGCAGGCGCAGACGCCCGGCTGCATCCACCGGCCCGCCGATATCGAACTCGCCGCGATAGTTGTTCCAGGAGCCGGCAGAAAGCGCGCCGGAAATTGCGAGTTGATCCTGTCCACGCTTGCGGATGAGGTTGATCGTGCCGCCCGGCGATCCGGATCCACGGAACAGGCCGGTCGGCCCGCGCTGCACTTCAAGCCGCTCATAGATAACCAAGTCGAACTCGGGCACGCCGGACGAGAAGGTCGAGGGGATGCCGTCATAGGCATAGTCGAGCACGAAGCCGCGCGCGCGATAATCGGGGTTGGTGCCATCGAACGGCATTACCGTGACGCCCGCCACGGTCTGCATCGCTTCGCCGATCGTGAAGAGGTTGCGATCCTCGATCTGCCGGCGCGTGACAACGCTTACCGATTGCGGAACTTCGATCAGCGGCGCCGGGCTCTTGCCGGCGACGGACGCCTGCTGGGGGGCGTAGCTGTCGTCCTGGCGAACCCCGGTAACCACGATATCCGAGCGACGCGAATGCTCCCCCTCCCCGGTCTGGGCAAACGCAGGCATGGTGATAAGGGGCAGGCCTAGCATCAGGCCTGCCCGTACGGACAGTCGGTTCATTCTTCCCCCTATTGCAACCGTGTTACGGTATAACGTCCCCCGTAAGTCACTGGGAGCAATCGCGCAAGGGACTTGGAATCGCGCGCATTTTCACGTCCGACTGCCCGACGGGGCAAGCCGACGCGATCGAACCGGGCAAAGTGTGACCGGTCGCGAGAGCGCGTCCAGCCCGGGCCGCTAATCTACCCGGCAGATGCTTCCGGCTTAGCGGCAACCGCCAGATGCGCCGTTCCCGGAATCCGGATCCAGTCACCGTCCCGCCATTGCCCGAGCATGTTTGCTGCTTCGCCCACCACGGCACGCCTTTCGCTATCCCCCCGCCCGCTAATCAACGGGTTGGCGCCGATCATCGGGCTTTCGTTCGCCAGGATTGGCCGCCGCCAGGGCAAGCGCGCCCGGGCCGGTGGCGATATCGAGCAAGGTCATGCCCTGCCCGATATCGGCGAGCGCCACCGCGTCACGGCAGAACTGCGCCGTGAACGGTTCCGCGCCGAGGATGTAGGTGTCGGCCGTTTCGTCCCAATAGGCGGCGGTCTGGATCGGCTATGCCATCGTCTTAGCGCTTTGCCGTTGCTTGCGCGTAGCGGCGGGAGACTTCGGCCCAGTTCACCACCTGCCACCAGCCGTCGAGATAATCGCCGCGGCGGTTCTGGTACTTCAGATAATAGGCATGCTCCCACACGTCGTTGCCGAGGATCGGCGTGCCCTTGGCTTCGGCCACGTCCATCAACGGATTGTCCTGGTTGGGGGTGGAGGTAATGGCCAGCTTGCCGTCCGCGCCCACGATCAGCCAGACCCAGCCCGAGCCGAAGCGCTTGGTACCTGCCTCCTTGAACGCGGCCTTGAACGTGTCGAGCGAGCCAAAGCTGCCGGCAATCGCGGTCGCCAGCGCCGGCGAGGGCGCGCCAGCCTGCGCGGGCGACGCCATCGTCTTCCAGAAGAAGCTGTGGTTCCAATGCCCGCCGGCATTGTTGCGCACGACCGCCGGCAGCGTGCCCGCCCTGGCGACCAGTTGCTCTAGCGACTGGCCAGCCAGCGCAGCATCGGCGGCAACTGCCTTGTTCAGCGCATCGACATAGGCCTGGTGGTGCTTGTCGTGGTGGATCGTCATCGTCTGCGCATCGATCGCCGGTTCCAGCGCGTCGGCGGCATAGGGCAGCGCCGGCAGCGTGAAGGCGGCGGGCGCGGGCGTCGCCTGTGCGAGAGCGAGCGACGGGGCGGCGGCAAGGCTCGCAAACGCAAGCGATAGGACAATGCGCTTCATGGGTTCCTCCTGGTTATGGCTGGGGTGGGACGGGTCGGCACACGACCGAAACGGGTGGCACGCGGATTTGGCGTCGACCGCGCGCTCAAAGAAAGATCGTTCCGCGCGAAGAGGGAAGACCGGGGTGGCCGGGCTGCATCCCGACAGCGATGTAGCTGGAACAACGTGCTTTCTTCCTTGGTCGGACGCCAATAGGTGGGAAGGCCACTTGACGCGATGGTGATGTTATATCATTGCCACGCAGGCACCTCGGTGTCCAGCGTTGGATGGAGTAAGGCATGACGCAGGCAGTGCGACGACAATATCTGTACGACGCGCTCGCGCTCGGACTCTCGCTGCTCTGCCTGGTGCACTGCCTCGTGCTGCCGATGCTGATCCTCCTGCTTCCCGTGCTGGCGGCCTATCTGGCGGTGCCGGAGCAATTCCACTTGTGGGCGCTTGCGCTTGCGATACCGGCCAGCACGATCGCGCTGGCTGCCGGCTATCGCCGCCATCGCCAGAGCAGGCCGGTGATGATCGTGGTTCCGGGGATTGCGCTGCTGGCATTCGGCGCACTCGCCGCCCCGACCGAAGCGATGGAAACCGCGCTGACCGTGCCCGGCGCCCTGGCGCTGGCGCTTGGCCATGCGCTCAACTGGCGCGCGCTTCGGCATGGCGACGGCCCCCATGCGGTGAAGCGGTGACGATGCGCGCCCCGGCACATGCAGCGAGTGGCGCTGCGGCGCCCCGCAGGGCCCCCGGCGTTGCCGAGGCGCGCGTGGTGGCGTTGCTTACAGGCGCCAACCGGCCGATCAGCGCCTATGACATCGTCCACCGCTGCACCGCCGAGGGGCATCCGATCGCGCCCACCCAGGTCTACCGCGTATTGGCGCGGCTGATGGCGCAGGGGCGGGTGTTCCGCGTCGAAACGCTGGCCGCTTATATGCTCTGGCGCGCGCCGTTCGACATGTGCCTGATCTGCGATGGCTGCCATGCGATCCAACTGCTGCCCTGCCCCGAACTCCCCGCGCAACTGGCCGCCCAAGCGCAGCGGCTGGGTTTCAGGCCTGCCCGGCTCATCATCGAGAGCCATGGCCGCTGCGCCGAATGCGCCACCACATTGCAATAGCCACGCTTGCCGCAAGTCCTGGCACCGGCGGCCGCGCCCAAGACGTTGAATAGGAAATACACCGTGCGAACACCCCTGCTTGCCTGTACCGTGCTGGTCACCATGCTGGCATCCCCGCTTCCCGACGCCGCCGCAGCGCAAACGCCTCGCGCGGCCCCAGACCAGACCGCCAACCCCTTGCTCGCGCGCTGGACCACGCCGGACGGGGTTCCGCCCTATGACCGAATCCGCCCTGAACAATATGAGCCGGCATTCGACGCCGCGCTCGCCGAGGCACGGACAGACTATCGGCGGATCGCCGACAATCCCGCCGCGCCCAGCTTCGCCAACACGATCGAGGCGATGGAAGGCGCGGGACGGCCGCTGGGGCGCATTGCGAGCACCTTCTTCAATGTCGCTTCCGCCGATGCCACCGACGCGATCCAGGGTGTCGAGGAACGGATCACGCCCAAACTGACGCGGCTGAGCAATGAGACGCTGCTGGATCCGAAGCTGTTCGGCCGCGTCGATACGCTGTGGAAGGCACGCGCGACCTTGCAGCTTTCCCCTGAGCAGGCGCGGTTGCTGCAGGAGACGCACAGCCGGTTTGTCCGTGCGGGTGCCGCGCTGAACCCGGCGCAGCGGACCCGCGTCGCCGCGATCAACGAGGAACTGGCGACGCTGGGCGTCGATTTCGGCCAGAAGCTGCTCGCCGATCAGAAGGCCGGCAGCGTGTTGCTCAGCGCCGCCGAGGTCGCCGGCCTGCCTGAAGATCAGCGCAGCGCCGCCGCGATGGCGGCCGAAGCCGCCGGGCACGCCGGCAGCTTCCTGTTCCCGGCGACGCGCTCTGCCGCCGAGCCGTTCCTTACCGCCGCGCCCAACCGCGCCGCGCGCGAAAAGATCTGGCGTGCGTTCGTGATGCGCGGCGACAATGGTAACGCCAACGATACCAATGCGATCATCGCCCGGATGGTCGCGCTCCGCATCGAGCGCGCCAAGCTGCTCGGCGCGGAAAGCCATGCCGCGTTCGTCCTGCAGGATCAGATGGCCAAGACCCCGGCCGCCGCGACCGAGCTGCTGATGCGCGTCTATCGCCCGGCGCTTGTCAGGGCCAAGGAAGAGCTGCGCGACATCGCCGCATATGCCGCCAAGGACGGCATCACCAAGGTCGAGCCCTGGGACTGGCGCTATTATGCCGAGCAGGTACGCAAGCAACGCTTCGCACTCGATGAGGGGGCGGTGAAGCAGTATCTGCTGCTCGACAACATGGTCGCGGCGCTGTTCGATACCACCAACAAACTTTATGGCATCACCGCGCACGAACGGAAGGACGTGCCCGTCTATGCCAAGGGCGTGCGGGTGTGGGAATTGCGCGAGGCGGACGGGCGCACGATCGGCCTGTTCTACGCCGACTGGTTCGCGCGGCCAACCAAGCGGCCGGGCGCGTGGATGAACAGCCTGCGCGACCAGAACACCCTGTTCGGCGAACTGCCGATCGTCGTGAACAACCAGAATATCGTTCCGCCCGCACCCGGCCAGCCGGCGCAGATCTCGGTCGACGAGGCGCGGACGCTGTTCCACGAATTCGGCCATGGCCTGCACGGCTTGCTCAGCAAGGTGCGCTACCCCAGCCTGTCCGGCACGGCGGTATCGCGCGACTTCGTCGAATTCCCGAGCCAGGTCTATGAGCATTGGGTGACCGAGCCGGAGACGCTGCGCAAATATGCCCGCAACGCAGCCGGCGAACCGATGCCGGAAGCGATGTTGCAGGCACTGCTCACGTCGCGGACCTTCAATCAGGGCTATCTGACGGTGCAGCAGCTGTCCTCCGCAATCCTCGACATGCGGCTGCATGCGCTGACCAGCCTGCCCGCCAATTTCGATGCGCGCGCCTGGGAAGCAGCGGAGCTGAAAGCGCTCGGCGTGCCCGAGGAAGTGGGAATGCGCCACCGCCTTGCCCATTTCAGCCACATCTTCGACGGCGGCTATTCGGCCGGCTATTACGCCTATACCTGGGCCGAGGTTATGGACGCCGACGGGTTCCAGGCGTTCAAGGAAGCGGGCAACATCTATGATCCGGCACTGGCGGCGAAGCTGCGCCGCGAGGTGCTGGAACGCGGCAACACCCGCGATCCGGCGGAGAGCTACACCGCATTTCGCGGGCGGATGCCGACGCCGGAGGCACTGCTGCGCAATAGGGGTCTGGGCGGGGAGTAACGCGAACAAAGGCGATCTGGCGTGCGCGGGGCGGGGTTGCACAGCTGCCCGGGCTATCGCGGTCGCCAGTCGGAGGGCGGCATTCCCGTAATCCGACGAAACGCGGCCGCGAACTTGCCGGCATTGGCATAGCCAACCGCGTTTGCCGCCCCCATGACGCTGGCGCCGGCGGCAAGAAGCACTGCCGCCCGCTCCATTCGCAGCATCGTCAGCCAGCGATAGGGCGCAAGGCCGGTGCGTGCGCGAAGCGCACGGGTGAAGCCGCTGGGATCCATCCCCGCAATCGCGGCCATCTGTGTCACGGAAAGGTCGTCGCCCAAATGCGCATCGACATAGGCGCGAACGCGCGCAAGCCGCTGGGCAGATAAGGGGCGGGGTGATCGGACGTCCGCCGCCGGCGGCACCGAATCCGCCAGCCGCTTCACGATCAGCGACACGCCATGTTCGAAAAAGGCGGTCGATGCGCCATGCGCCTCGGCTTCGTAGCAGAGCGCGGTGAGGACCGAGGCGAGCAGCGGATCGGCGTGGAAGCGGTGCGACACCGCGTCCCAATCCATGTCGGCGGCGGCATTCCAATGCGAAGGCAGTAGCGCCAGCCCGATCATGTCGACGGGGGAACTGCTGGCCTCCCCGGTGCCGCCCGGCGGCGTGACGACGATCGCACCGCGCCGCCAGCTGCCTCCAGCCGCCCGCCACCGACATGCTGTACCAGCCGCGCGCTGCCGCTGACGGACAGGCCGATGCGCAGGTGCGGGCCGTTGGCGATCGGCCCCTCGAACGCTGGATAGCGCCGACGCAGGATCGTCGCACTGCCATCGGGCGAGGACAGCACCGTGCCCGAATCCTGGGCACCACCGGCGATCCTTGCCCGATCGCTGTCGGCCAAGCTGCTATTTCCCCGATTGGAGCGGTCGGTCTCGGAATGGAGCGGCATGTCTGCGATGATACACTATTACGCAGCCCGGAAAAGATTCCGGGGAGCGTTTATCCATCATGCCGTCCTTTCGTCTCGCCTGCATCCTCGCGGGCTGTGCCATGCCTGCCGTCGTTCAAGCGCAATCGGCAAACGATCCTGGGCAGACGCCCGGCCAGAATGAAATCGTGGTCACCGGCACGCGCCGCGACACGCGGCTTCAGGACACGCCCGCTTCTGTGACGGTGTTGACGCGCGAGACACTGGACGAAGCCCGCATCCGCGACATTCGCCAGCTGGATGCCGTCGTGCCGAACGTGCAGTTCAACGAGAGCGGCCAGCTCGGCAGCACGTTCATTTCGATCCGCGGCATCGAATCGAACCCGTTCATCGTCAATCGCGCCGCCGTCTATATCGACGGCATTCCGTTCCGCGAGCTTTCGAACGCGGTGCTGAACCAGGTCGAATCGATCGAAGTGCTGCGCGGGCCACAGGCGACGCTCTATGGCGCCAATAGCGAATCGGGCCTGATCGTCATCAACACGCGCGCGCCCACCGATCGCACGACGGCGGAACTGCGCATGACGGGGATGCGCTTCGGCAATGGCTGGAACGGCATCGCCGACGGCTTTGTCGGCGGGCCCTTGGCGGGCGGTACGCTGACGGGATCGGTGGCGTTCAAGGTCCAGCGCGGCGACAGCTTCCTGCGCAACCAGCAGCCGGGCCAGCCCGGCGGCCGCATTGAGGAGGATTTCGTGCAGGGTCGCCTGCGCTGGGAACCCTCGGACCGGCTTACCGTCAATATGACCGGCTATATCCTGAACACGCGCGCGCCCGGTGTGTTCGATCAGGAATATGTGCCGCTGGATCTGGCGCTCTACAACAAGACCTATGGTGCCGCCTTCAACGAAGGGAAGTCTGCGGCCCGGTTCGGCTATATCCAGGATGCGCCGAAGCGGACAGACAAGCGCGAGCGCGTGGCGGGTGCGAGCGCCAGCTATCAGCTCGGCTATGGGCGGATCGATGCCGCGCTGTCCTATCGTCGCTACAAGAGTGACGCGAAGGGGCTCGATTTCGACTTCACCGCGCTGCCCACCGCCGCCGGACAGGATTTCAAGGACCGCGATTTCTGGAACGCCGAACTGCGCTTCACCTCGCCGTCCGACAAGCCGTTCACCTATATTCTCGGCGCCACCCAGTATCGGCAGAATGACGACCGCTTCCAGACGACGTTCGTGGGGCCAGGCACGCTCGATTCCTATCAGCCATCGCCGCACCAATATGCGCAGGCGCGCGACTGGGGGGTGTTCGGATCGGCCGAATGGGCGCCGCACTTCGCACCGAAGCTGAGCCTCGGCGCGGGCCTGCGCTACGATCATGCCCGGCGCACCGCCCAGCAGAATGCGGGCTCGATCGATCTCGGCAACGGTACCCTGTTCACCTATCGCGATGCGTCGTTGGCCGGCAGTTTCGAGGCAGTGCTGCCGCGCTTCACCGCCCGCTATACCGCGTCGCCGCAGCTCACCGTCTATGCCAGTGCCTCAAAGGGCTATATCCCCGGCGGCTTCAACCTGACGGCAGCGCAGGGCAATTTGCCCGACAGCGTGCTGCGCTACCAATCGGAGACACTGTGGAGCCAGGAAGGCGGGGCAAAATGGCACTCGCCGGATGGGCGCCTCCGGCTGGGCGCAGCGGCGTTCTACATCCGGTCGAACAACTGGCAGGAAATCCAGGTGGCGACGGATGCTTCGGGCCGCATTCTATCCGCCGACTATATCGGTTCGTCCGCATCGATCGACAGCAAGGGTTTTGAAGTCGAAGCAGCGGCGGAGCCGCTGGGCGGCCTCACGCTGACGGCCAATCTCGGTTATGCCGACGCCCGCTACCGCAACCTTCAGGTCGATGCGACGACCAATGTACGCGGCCGGCGCGTCAAGCTGATCCCGGCCTATGACGGCTATCTGGCGGCGCGATACCAGTTGCCCGGCGGTCTGTTCGCGCGCGCCGAGCTTGCCCTGACGGGGAAGCAATCGCTGGAAAGCAAGGGCGACGCGGTGCAGCCGGCGACACAGATGGTCGGTCTGCAACTGGGCTATGCGGGGCCGCGCTGGTCGATCCGGGGATTTGTCGAGAATTTGACGGATGTGCGGCGCGCGACCGGTCTTGCGTTCCGCAACCTCGCATTCGGCAATGATGGCAATTGGTACGCGCCCATCGGCCGCGGGCGGCAAGGCGGTATCGAGGTGCAGTGGAAGCTCTGACCGGCGGCATATCCACGCAGCAGCCCAGTTCTTCGACACGAAGTGGTTGATTCCCGCAGCATGATCGTCGATTAGGATATGATACATCATCACGCGAGACTCGCCATGGCTGCCGAACCTACCATCCCCGTCACCGTGCTCACCGGCTATCTCGGCGCGGGCAAGACCACGCTGCTCAATCGCATTCTCAGCGAGAATCACGGCCGCCGCTACGCCGTGATCGTCAACGAGTTCGGCGAGATCGGCATCGACAACGACCTGATCGTCGATGCCGATGAGGAAGTGTTCGAAATGAACAATGGCTGCATCTGCTGCACCGTGCGCGGCGATCTCATCCGCATCATCGAAGGGCTGATGAAGCGCAAGGGAACGTTCGACGCCATCGTGATCGAGACGACCGGCCTTGCCGATCCCGCGCCGGTTGCCCAGACCTTCTTCGTCGACGACGACGTGCGCGCCCGCGCCAGCCTCGACGCGATCGTCACGGTGGTGGATGCCCGCCACATTCTCCAGCGGCTTGAGGACAGCCATGAGGCGGAGGAGCAGATTGCCTTTGCCGATGTGATCCTGCTCAACAAGATCGACCTGGTCGATGCGCAGGAACTGGAGCGGGTGCGCCAGCGTATCCGCGCGATCAATGCGCAGGCGAGGCTGCACGAAACCCAGAACTGCGTCGTCCCGCTGGAGGAAGTGCTGGAGCGCGGCGCGTTCGATCTCGACCGTATCCTGGAGATCGAGCCCAACTTCCTCTCCGAAGACGATCACGAGCATGACGATGCGATCACGTCCGTCTCGCTGCGCTCGGAAGCGGCGATCCGGCCGGAATTGTTCATGCCGTGGCTGCGCATGCTGACTACGAACCAGGGGCAGGATATTCTGCGCCTGAAGGGTGTGCTGGCCTTTCCGGACGAAGAACAGCGCTATGTCGTGCAGGGCGTGCACATGCTGCTCGACGGCGATCACCAGCGCGACTGGAAGCCGGAGGAGCCACGCACCAGCCGCATGGTGTTCATCGGCCGCAACCTGGATCCCGCCACGCTGCAACAGGGGTTCGAGGCTTGCGCGGTGCGTGCCGCCTGATGGCGACGACGGCTGCGGACAGTCCGCTCATCCAGCGCCATGGCCGCCATGTAGAACTGGAGGCGGCGCCTACCGCGCTCTTGTGGCTGGGCACCAATGCTGCGGTGACGCTGGGCGATGGCCGGCTTTGCTGGATCCCCGACGGGGAAGAGTCGCAGCCGGTTCCGGTGCATGGCGGCGCGATCCTGTCGGCATGCCGGCATCCCGACGGCACGGCGATCGTCACCGGCGGCGACGACGGACGTGTGTGCCGGGTTTCGCCGGATGGGGCGGTGACCCAGCTCGGCCATTTCCCGCGCAAATGGGTGGAGCATCTGGCGGCGAGTGCGGCGTCCGGTCTTCTCGTCGCGGGTGTCGGCAAGGAGGCGATCGCCTGGACCAGAGGGGCCGACGCGCCGTCGCATCGCTACGCTGTCGCCTCGACGATCGGCGGGCTGGCGCTGGATGCGAAGGGCAAGCGGCTGGCCGTCGCCCATTACAATGGCGCGACGCTGCTCTACGGCACCAACCCGGACAGCGGCCGCGTGGCGCTCGCCTGGACGGGGTCGCATCTCGCATGCACGCTGCACCCAGAGGGCCGCTTTCTGCTCACTGCGCTGCAGGAAACCGGGCTGCACGGCTGGCGGCTGGCCGATCTGCGCGACATGCGGATGAGCGGCTATACCGCCAAGACCCGCAGCTTCTCCTGGGATCGCAAGGGCAAATGGCTCGCCACCAGCGGCGATGCGGCTGCGATCCTTTGGCCGTTCGACGGCAAGGACGGGCCGATGGGCAAGGCGCCGCTGCTCCGCGCCGAGCGCAAGGGCGCGCTGGTCACGCAGGTTGCATTCCATCCGAAGGACGAGGTGCTGGCGGTCGGCTATGACGATGGCATTGTCGCCCTCGCACGGCTTGCGGATGAGAACACGCTGCTGCTCGACACCGCCGGCGCCCCGGTCGCCACGCTGGCGTGGAACGATGCGGGCACCCGGCTGGGCTGGGGATGCGAGGACGGGCGCGTCGGCATTTTGAACATGGACGCGCGCGCGTGAAAAGCCCCTGCATCAGCGTGTGCCGGTTCGACGGCCGCACCGGCTGGTGCGTCGCCTGCGCGCGGACGCTGGCGGAGTGCCGGGAATGGAAAAAGGCGCCGCGGCCCCGGCTACTGGCGATCAACAAGACACTGCCAGCGCGGCTCGCCAAGCTCGACGCCCGCGGCATCCGCGTGTTCGAGGAAGAAGCATGATCGAGATTTCCGCGCTGTGGCTGATGTTCGTGCTGGGGCTGCGCCATGGGCTCGATCCCGATCATGTCGCGGTGATCGACAACATCGTGTTCCGCACCGTGCAGCCTCGGCCGCGCCTGGCGCTGTGGGTGGGCACCTTGTTCGCGCTGGGGCACAGCCTGTCGGTGGCGGTGGTCGCCATCGGGGTATCGCTGGCGGCGGACGCCTTTGCGCTGCCCGCCTGGAGCGGCCCGCTGGTCGACGCGGCGGTGATCGGGCTGCTGCTGATCGTCGGGTCGCTCAACCTCCACGCGCTGCTGGTCCGGGCGGACTATACGCCGGTCGGTTGGCGAAGCGGGCTGGTGCCGCGGCGGCTGCGCAACAGCACCCATCCGCTTGCGGTGGTGGCGATCGGTGCGATCTTCGGCCTGGTGTTCGATACCGCGACGCAAGCCGCCGCCTGGGGCGCCGCCGCAACCGCCAAGGGCGGGACGAGCGCCGCGCTGGCGATCATCGCCGCGTTCACCATCGGGATGATGCTGGCGGACACGCTGGACAGCCAGATCGTCGGGCGCCTGCTGCGTGCCACCGATCGGCCGACGGCGACCGTGCGCCGCTATCGCCGCGCGGTCGGCTGGCTGGTCGTGGCGCTCAGCTTCGGCACCGCCGGCTATGCGCTTGCCGAACTGTCTGGTCTGGACGTCGCGCTGTCCGATGGCGCCTTCACGGCAATCGGCATCGGATCGGCGGCGGCGATCGTCCTGTTGCTCGTCGCCAGCCGCTGGCGCGCGCATGCCGGAACCAGCGTCTGATCCTACGCGCACTGCTTTTCACGATATTCGTGAGGGGGGACACCAACATGACATCGAAGCTGCGACTCCTGCCGCGCATCTCTCTTCTTGCGTTCGCGGCGGCCTTTGCCGCGCCCGCGGCCGCACAAAGCGGCCAGTCCGCCGGGCAAGCGGCATCCGTAGACCAGGAGATCACCGTCACCGGGTGGCGCCTGCGCCAGCTCGACACGGTGACGCCGACCGGCAGCCGGCTTGATCTCTCCATTCGCGACACGCCCGCGACACTCGACCGGATCACCGCCGACGAAATGCTGACGCGCGGCTTTCGCACGGTGGAAGAGGCGACGGACAGCCTGCCTGGCATCATCTCCGGCGGGTCGCCCGGCAACCCCACGCTGTTCTCGATGCGCGGCTTTACCGGCGAGCAGATCACGATTCTGCACAACGGCCTGTATCTCGGCCCCGCCAACATGATCAACCGGCCGGGCAACACCTTCAACCTCGCCAGCATCGATGTGCTGAAGGGGCCGGCGTCGGTGCTCTATGGCCAGGGCGCAGTGGGCGGCGCGGTCAATATCGTCAGCAAGCACCCCGATTTTAAGGGCAATAGCGGCCAGGCGCTCGCTTCCTATGGCGAATTCGACACGGTCAGCCTGGGCGCGGGCGGCAACCGGGTGCTGAGCGATACGCTCGCGGGCCGCGTGGATGTGAGCTATCACCGCTCGAACGGCTATGTCGACGATACCGGGCCGCACTCGTTCAACGCGACGGGTGCATTGCTCTATCGGCCCAGCAGCGACCTGTCGGTCGAACTCAGCGTCGATTATCTGCGCGATCGGCTGCCCACCTATTACGGCACGCCGCTATTGCCTGCCGCCGCGGCAACGGGCCCGATTCCGGGCATTCTCACATCGGCGAACGGCGCCGTGGTCGATCGCCGCACCCGCTTCGTCAATTACAATGTCGGGGATAGCCGCGCGAACAGCTGGCAGGTCTGGCCGCGCCTGGCGGTCACCTGGTCGCCTTCGGACGCGGTGACACTGTCCAACACCGCCTATTATTTCCACGCCGACCGCGCCTGGATCAACGCGGAAAGCTATGCCTATAATGCCGCCACCGGCCGGGTCGATCGCGACCGGTTCTTCGTGTTTCACAACCAGGATCTCGTCGGCGACCAGGGCAGCGCGACGTTCCGCCACAGCCTCGCCGGGATGGCGAACACGCTGGTGGTCGGCTTCGACTATAACCATCTCGATTTCGTGCGCAGCCGGGGCTTCCCGGATGGCGACAGCGTCGATCTGCTGCGGCCGGCGCGGGGCAGTTTCGGCGCGCTCGATCGGCGGGTGAGCCCGACACGGTGGGACCAGATCGCGCTGTTCGCCGAGGATGCGCTCGATCTCACCGCCAAACTCAAGCTGGTCACCGGCCTGCGGGCCGAGCGGCTGTACCTGACGCGCGAAAACTATAATCTGGATGGCAGCTTCAACGCCGGCTCCAGCTTCCGCCGCGTGTACAAGCCGTTCAACTGGCGCGCCGGCCTCGTCTATGATGTGACGCCCGCGATCACCACCTATGCGTCGTTCAGCACCGGGCAGGATCCGGTCGGCTCCAACATCTTCCTGGTCAATGCCGGCCAGAATTTCGCGCTATCGAACTCGCGGCAAGTCGAAGCCGGGGTGAAGGCGGCGCTGCTGAACGGGCGGGCGTCGCTGACAGCGGCGGTCTATGACATCGAACGGCGCAATATCCTGACCCAGGTGGCGATCGATACGGTCAGCAATATCGGCAGCCAGCGATCGCGCGGGATCGAACTGTCGGGCGAGGCGCGGTTGACACCGCATTGGGCCGTCACCGCCAGCGGCACCTATGTCGATGCCGCCTATGGCAGCTTCACCGATCCGAACTACGGCGTGGCGGCCTCGGGCAACCGGCCGCCGAACGTGCCGGACTGGACGGCCAATGTCTGGACCAGCGTCCAGCAGATCGCGGGCCTGCCGCTGGAGGCGGGCGGGGGCGTGAAATATGTCGACCAGCGCTATGGCAACACCGCCGACACGCTGGTGCTGCGCCCCTATGCGACCGGCGTCGTCTACGCCACCTGGGCGGTGAACCCGCGGCTTTCGCTGACCGGGCGGGTCAACAATGTGTGGAACAAGACATTCGTGCAATGGGCCGACATCTATTATCCGGCGCAGGTGATGCTGGGTGAGCCGCGGCGTGCCGAGGTGAGCCTGCTTGCCCGCTTCTAAGGCGCGCCGGGTGCTGGGCGCGCTGGTCTGGTTCCACCGCTGGCTGGGCGTGGCCACCTGCCTGATCTTCGCTGCCTGGTTTGCCAGCGGCGCGGTGATGCTGTTCCAGCCTTTCCCGTCGCTGCCCCATGCCGCGCAGATGACGTTGCAAGCGCCGGTGCGGGGTGCCGACGTGACGGTCGCACCGGGCCGCGCCGCGGCGGCAGTGCCCGGCGCGGAGACGCTGCGGCTGGTCCAGCGGGCAGGACGTCCGGCCTATCTGGTCGGCGGGGGCGAAGCCCTGCACGCCATCGATTCGCAGACGGGCGCGCCGCTCCCGCCGCTGACGCCCGCACAGGCGCTGGCCGAAGCCCGGCGCGTGTTCGGTCCCGCCGCGACCGTGGCCGGGCCGTTCGACTATGACCAATGGGTGGTCCACAACCGATTCGATTCGGCCCGCCCCTTCTACCGCCTCGATGCGAACGATGCGGAGGGGACCCAACTCTATTTGTCCGCGCGTTCGGGTGAACTGCTCCAGCGCACGACCTGGAGCGCTAGGGCGTGGAACTGGCCGGGAGCGGTGCTCCACTGGGTCTATATGACGCCGCTGCGGAAGGACTGGCGCGCCTGGGATTCCAGCGTCTGGTGGCTGTCGCTGGTCTGCATGCTGGTGGCGATCGCGGGCACGATCCTGGGCGTGGTGCGGATGCTGGCGGCGCGGCGCCTACGCCCGCCGCGTATCAGTTTCTATCGGCGGCGCTGGCTGCGCTGGCACCACCTGCTTGGGCTGGGCAGCGCGGTGTTCGTACTGGGCTGGATCTTCAGCGGGTGGCTGTCGATGGACCATGGCCGTCTGTTTTCGCGCGGCACGGCGACAGACGCGCAGGCGCGGCATTATGCGGGCTGTTCGCTGGCGGATGCCCTGCAGCGTGTGAATCCCACGATATTGGCCGGAGCAAATCTCCGGGAGATCGGGTTCACGCCGCTTGCCTGCACGCCAGTGCTGACCCGCTATTCTGGGGATGGCCGCGCCGATCGCGTCGACGGCGCAGGGCACATCATCGACGAGGCAGCAATGCGCGGGCTGGTACAGTGCGCGGCGCTCGCCGGTTGGCCGGGCGCAGCGCATGGGCGCATCGACCCGATCGAGCCCAGCGCAACCGATGCGCTGGCCGAAGGCTGGCCCGCTTCGGCCTGGCGGGTTCGGCTGGATGCGCGGGGCCGGCCCGATCTGGTTGTGGACGGCGATACCGGCCGGCTGCTGACGGTGATGGATAGCAGCCGGGCCGCCTATGCCTGGGTCTATTACGCGCTGCACACCGGCAATGTGCCCGGCCTGACGACGCGCCCGGTGCTGCGCCGTACACTCTTGCTGCTGCCCCTGACGGCGGGCTTCCTGTTCAGCATCACCGGCGTGGTGCTCGGCTGGCAGCGACTGCGCCGCGCGGGCGGGATTACCGCGTCTCGATCGTGAGATGCGCAAGTTCGTGAACGGCGTTGAGACGCTCTCGGATCAGTTCGCCATCGCGAACCCCGGTGACGCTCACGATCGCGGCGCGCGCCTCCGGCCCCACCCGCCAGACGTGGAGATCGGTGATCCGTGCATCGCCGGCAGTTTCCACCAAAGCGCGCACTTCCTGCGCAACAGAATCGTCTGTGGCGTCCAGCAGGACCGCAGCCGTATCGCGCATCAGGCTCCACGACCACCGCGCAATCACCACCGCACCGACGATCCCCATCGCCGCATCCATCCACAACCAGCCAAGATAGCGCCCCGCCAGCAGGGCCGCGATCGCGAGGACGGAGGTCAGCGCGTCAGCCATGACATGCATATAAGCCGAACGCAGATTATTGTCGTGGTGGTGCCCGTGCGCCCCATGGCCATGGTGCGCCCCGTGATCATGGTGGTGATGGTGATGCCCTCCGCTCAGCAGAATCGCGCTGACGAGGTTCACCACGAGGCCGAGCGCTGCAATCCAGGTGGCGGCGCCGAAATCGACGTCGGTGGGTTCGAACAATCGCCAGACCGATTCGGCGCCGATCGCGGCCGCGACCAAGCCCAGAACCAGCGCCGAGGCGAAACCGGCGAGGTCGCCAACCTTGCCCGTCCCGAAGCTGAATCGCCGGCTGGCGGCATGTTGCCTTGCATAGGCATAGGCCGCCGCCGCGATCGCCAGCGCGCCGGCATGGGTCGCCATATGAAACCCGTCGGCGAGCAGCGCCATCGAGCCGGTAATATAGCCTGCCGCGATCTCGCCCACCATCATCACGGCGGTGAGGGCGACCACCCACAGCGTGCGGCGCGCATTCGCCTCATGCGCCGCGCCGAGGAAATTGTGCGCGTGGGTCAGCGCCATAGCGTTGGAAGCCTGGGGCATCGAAAGATCCTATTTGGAATAGCGGCGGATCACCGCCAACAGTTCGTCAGCACCCTGCGCGCGCGCTTCATCGGTCAGGCCGGCGCGCGCAACATGCGCTTCAAGATGGCCTGCGATGATCTCGTCGACCAGTCCGTTCACCGCGCCTCGCACCGCAGCGACAAGGTGCAGCACCTTCGTGCACGAAGCGTCTGCGGCGAGTTCCCGCTCCACCGCCGCAACCTGGCCGGCGATGCGGCGCACGCGCGCAATCAGCTCGGGTTTACTATCGCTCACATGACTCATAGGGATACCCCCTACCCCTATGTGCTTATGCCTGGCAAGTGTGGTACGAACCTATGCCCTGCGGCACCAACCGGTAGACGGTCCGGCGGATCTTCCTATGCTAACCCTCGAGACAAACGGAGCTGTCCCCTGAAACGCTTGGCCTTCCCTATCGCCGGGGCCGTCGCCCTGCTTGCCCCCGGCGCCGCGCCGGCCGGTGCCCAGACGCGCTACGACCCGGCTGTCACCTTTGCGCCGCTCACCCTTCCCACCACTGCCAACACGATCCGCAGCGCGAACGGCATGCCGGGGCCTGGCTATTGGCAGAACCGGGCGGACTATCAGATCCGGGCGACGCTCGATCCCGGCGCAAAGCGAATCAGCGGCACCGCGACGATCGCCTATACCAACAACAGCCCCGACCGGCTCGACACTCTCTGGCTCCAGCTCGACCAGAATCTCTACCGGCCCGGATCGCGCGGCGGCATGGCGAGCGGGCATGCGCCCGGCGGCACCACCGACGGCATGGTGATCGAGGCGGTCGAGCTGCTGTCCGGCGGCAAGACGATCGCGGTGACGCCGGTGATTTCGGACACGCGCATGCAGGTGCCCTTGCCGGCGGCATTGCCATCGCACGGCAAGCTTTCCCTGCGCATCCGCTATCACTTCACCATTCCCGGCGAATGGGGCGGACGCATGGCCTGGGGCAAGGCCCGCGACGGCGAGGTCTACAACATCGCCCAATGGTATCCGCGCATGGCGGTGTATGACGATCTGCGCGGCTGGGATCCGCTCCCCTATCTCGCCCAGGAATTCTATCTCGACTATGGTGACTTCGACTATTGGGTGACGCTGCCCGCCGGCATGATCGTTGCCGGATCGGGCGAGCTGCAGAATCCGCAGGAGGTGCTGACCGCCGCCCAGCGGGCGCGGCTGGCGGAGGCGCGGACCAGCGATGCTACCGTGGAGGTGATCGCCCCTGGCGAAATCGGCACCCCCGGCTCGCGACCCCAGCAGGGCGGCACGCTCACCTGGCATTTCCGCATGGAGAACAGCCGCGACGTCGCCTTCGCCGCGTCATCGGCCTTCGCCTGGGATGCCGCGCGGATGAACCTGCCCGGCGGTAAGACCGGGCTCGCGATGTCGGTCTATCCGGCGGAAAGTCAGGGCCGCGACAGATGGGGCCGCTCGACCGAATATCTCAAGCATGCGGTCGAGGAATTCTCGCGCCGCTGGTATCCCTATCCCTGGCCCAACGCGGTCAATGTCGCCGGTATCGCGACGGGGATGGAGTATCCCGGCATCGTGTTCGACGGGATCGAGGATATCGGCAAGGAGCTGTTCTGGATCACCGCGCACGAGATCGGCCATAGCTGGTTCCCGATGATCGTCGGCTTCGACGAGCGCCGCGATGCCTGGATGGACGAAGGCTTCAACACCTTCATCGACGTGTACGAATCCGACGCGTTCAACCACGGCGAATATGGCCCCAAGCGCGACAGCGAATATGCCGAAGGCGGCGGCAACCCGGTCGACGAGATCCTGCCGGTCCTCGCCGATCCCAACGCGCCGCCGATCCTGTCGCGCGCCGATACGGTGACGGAAAAGTACCGGCACGCCGTAACCTATTTCAAATCGGCGCTGGGCCTCGTTCTGCTGCGCGAACAGATCCTTGGCCCCGATCGGTTCGATCCGGCCTTCCGCAAGTTCATCGCCGCCTGGGCATTCAAGCATCCCAAGCCCGCCGACTTCTTCCGCGCGATGGAAGATGCCAGCGGCGAGGATCTCAGCTGGTGGTGGCGCGGCTGGTATGTCCACAACTGGACGCTCGACCAGGCGGTCACCCGGATCGGTCCCGCACGGAACGGTGCAGGCTCGCTGGTGACGGTCGAGAATCGCGATCCGATGGTGATGCCGGCGACGCTGCGCGTCACCTTCGCCGACGGATCGAAGCGCGACATCGCGCTACCGGTCGAGACCTGGATCCGCACGGCCAGCACCGACATCTATGTGCCCGGCCCACAACGCGTCGTGCGCGCGGAGATCGATCCCGACCACAAGCTGCCCGACCGCGACCGGAGCAACAACACGGCACGATAGCAGGCCGGGCGGCGGCTGGCGTCAGGCCCAGCCGCCGCCCACCGCCCCACCCGGCACGCCCGGCGCCGGGATGCTCTCCACCAGCCCCTGCAGGCCGAAGCGCTCAAGGCCGATCGTCATCAGCGACAACGTCCCGCGCAGCTGATCGGCGGTAATGTCGCGGGTGATGAACACCAGCCGCGTCCGCCGGTCGCCCGACGGCCACTCGTCCAGCTCCACGGGCCGGTGGAACAGGTGCTGCACGCCATGCACCACCACCGGCTTCGGATGATCGAGCAGATGCACGATCCCCTTCACGCGCAGGATATCTGCGCCCTTCAGGCTGGTGAGGATATCGATCCAGCGCTCGAACGCCTCGGCCCGCAGCGGCGCGCCGAAGGTGAGGCAGGTCGCGCGGATATGGTCGTCGTGACGATCGACGTCGTGGTGATGGTGGTCGTGATCGTGGTGGTGATGCGCGCCATGGCCATGGCCATGGCCGTCCGCATAGGCCTCGGCGTTCAGCCAGCGGCGTACGTCGTTGCTCTTGGTTTCGGGATTGTACAAGCCGGCATCGAACAGCCGATCCGGCTCGATCACGCCCTGGAGCACCGGCAGGATCGGCGCCGCCGGATTGATCGTGCGCAGCCGCGCCGCAATCTCGTGCTGGGCGTCGGTGGAAAGCAGATCGGTCTTGGTCAGCACGATGCGGTCCGCCACCGCCGCCTGGCGCACCGCCTCCTCCTGGGTATCCAGCGTCGCCATGCCGTTGGCCGCGTCTACCGTGGTGATCACGCCGTCCAGCCGATACAGCGTCCGCAGTTGCGGATCGGTCATCAGCGTGTGCAGGATCGGCGCCGGGTCAGCCAGCCCGGTGGTTTCGATCACGACGCGGTCGAACCAGCAGCTGCCCTCCCGCGCGAAGCGCCAGGGGGCGTCGCGCAACGTGGCGCGCAGATCGCCGCGGATGGTGCAGCACAGGCAGCCGCCCATCATCTCCACCACCATGTCCTCGTTCGAACGCGCGATCAGATCATGGTCGAGCCCGACCGCGCCGAACTCGTTGATGATCACCAAGGCGCGGCGCAGCTCCGGCATCCGCACCAGATGGTTGAGCAGCGTGGTCTTGCCGCTGCCCAGAAAGCCCGTGAGCACGCTGACCGGGATCAGCGCCTGCTCTCCCCCAATCAGCGGACTCATTGCGGCGCCCATTCGCTGGGGAGCATGATCGCGGAGAGGGGCGTGCCACGTCGTGACGCAAGGAACATCGGCGCTTCCAATAGGAATGATATGTTGTATCATTTCTATTCGTGCGAGCCACCACGCGCAAGCCGCGTTGCCGGTGCGGACGCATTTTCTACCTCAATCAGGTTGTGCGACGGAGAGGCGCATTGCGAGCGCTTGATGGATGTGCCACTTCTTAAAGCCGCTGATCACACCCGGCTTGTCTAGGTCCGTTCACAACCACATCCCGCCCAGGGACGGCACCAGTCAGGCACCGGTCGACAACAACCGCTTTTGGGAAGCGCATCAATGCTCCGAAGCGGTAGAAAGTCAGCGCGCGGCCGACGGACAAATGCCCGTAGCCCAGCGGCAGGTTTCAGCGGAAGCTGCCGTTCAACAAACGGCGACGAACGACTGAACCTGGTCGGCAGGCGCCGCGGGGCATCCCTGCTTAGGGGAGGTTGGTGATCGGCACCCGGACGAAGCTGTCCGTCAGCCACTCTATTTCCAGCGGCGTAGCGGCGTCGGAGATCGATTCGGCAGCAACATCGACCCCCGTGCGTAGTTGATCTCATGGAAATTATTCTTGAGTACGTCGACAACCAAACGCAGACGGCTGCCTGCCGCCACGCGGCGACTGACGATGCGCGTTCGGTCGAACGGGATGATATTCACCGCGCCAGGAGTCAGTAATTGCCGGGATGAAATGTCGCGAGCAAAGCTCGAGCGCCCGACGTAATAAGACAGGGCGAAGCTGCTGCCGTCGGCGCGAACTTCATACAGCGCAGCCATGAAATCGAAGTCGCGCCTGTTCGTGCGGATGTGGAATTCTCCCGAGAGTCCGCCGTTCACCTCAATAGCGTGGGTTAGCGGACTGGTCTGGAAGACGAGACCGGCTGAGACGTCCGGTCGCGGATCTAAAACCGGGAATGGATAATAGCCAGCACTGCTCGTCGTGCGATCCGCGAAATCGACCTTTTGCGAGATCACACCCACCGTGTCCGGGCGTTTTTCTGACAGTCGATAGCGGCCTTCCGACCGGGAGTCGGTCAGAAAGAAGCGCTGGGAAGTGTCGGCCATCGCGCTGAGCGACGCGGTGTGGCGCCAGACATTGGCACCCATGACCTCGAAGTTGATCCGGTTCGCCAGAATTGGCGGGCGCGGCCGCCCGCGGAAAATGTGGTCGAACCAGGCAAAGGTCAGCGCACTCGTATCGAATTGCGCGACCGGATCGATTGGATAGCCGCGCAAATCCTCGGGTTTGAACGATTGCTGGGTCCCAAAATGGTCATAGGGGCCGACGACGAGATAATGTTCGGCATCCGGCCGGTACCGATAATGTTCCTTTAAATAATGCAGCGCAGAAATCTGGCCGTCGTCATAATAGCCGGTGATTGTGAGGGCCGGGATGTCAATGTGCCGGAAATCTTCGCCATAGGGGACCATCGCCTGCCAATAGGCGTCATAGGACGGGTGCTTGAGCCAGCGTTGAAGCCAAGGGTTCGGGGTCCCGTCGATCTGGTCGATATCGCGATAGGGCCGTCCGCTCTGATACCATTTCTCGTTCAGCGACGACCATCGATCTGGGTCTTTATAGGTCACGCGATCAAGCGTCCGATTGTTCGTGACGTAGAAGATCCAGCCGTAATTGGCGTTCAGGAAGACGTTGTTCTCCATCGGCAGGCCCTGCCCCGGCACGGCAGCGACATACGGGACGATCGTCTTCAGCGCTTTGGGAAGATGTTTCGTCGCCGCCCAGGCCGCGAACCCCGAATAGCTGCCGCCATACATGCCCACCCGGCCGTCGCTCCAGGGCTGGGTGCTCGCCCAGTCGATCGCGGCGGCGGTGTCGTCGACTTCGACTTCGAACGGGCGGACGACGTCCTTGCTGCCGAGCTTGCCGCGCGCATTGACGACCAGTCCGGCATAGCCGTGCGCGGCCGCCTCTGCGGCAATCTCCAAATTGCGTTCGGGATCGGAGTAGATCGTGAACCACATCGTCGTCGGCAACGGCTGCGAAGCAGCGCGCGGACGAACCAGTGTCGCCGATAGCGTCGCGCCTTGGGGCGTGTGGATCACAATCGTCTGATCGATCCGGTAGAGGCGCTCGCGCTGCTGTGCGACGAGAGCGTCGATGGCGTCTCCCCCAGCCCGGGATGCGACCCCGACGAGTGCGGCCATGACGATCTGCACCGCATCGTCGGCGCCGATTGTTTTCGCACCTGCGTACCGCGCCAGCAAGCGATCAAGTCTGAGCCGATCCGCACTGCGCCCGCGCAGCCATGCGAAGATGCGTTCCCTCGCAACTGGCTTCAGCGGTGACAATATCTCGTTCAGCTGATGATGCAGGGCATCGCTGCGCCGCCCGCTCCCGGCCCAAGCGCCCAGAAAGCAGCTACGGCTGCTCGCGGGATCGGCGCCGGGATGGCAGCCCTTCGCCTGGTAGGCGCGTCGTGCGGCGGTATCGTCGCGGGCGGCGAGCAGCAGCGCGGCGCGCTCGGCAGGCAGGTATGGCTTCGCTGGCCTATGGGTGAGAATGCGCGCTGCCAGACCGGCGAGCGCGGTGTCGTCGAGCGACTGGCCGTTGCTCGCGGTCAAACCATAGGGGATAGACTGCGCCGCAGCCCGCGTTGCGCTGATCGAGAGACTGCCGACAACGGCCGCCATGATCATCGCCATCCTCGAAATCGCCACTACCTACCTCGCATCGGATTGCCTTGGCGGCACATCTAGCTTCGGCGTGAGCGGGCTGAGATAAATTCGGCCAATCGCCGCGATAGCCGGCGAGCGGCCGATTGCTTGCGGTCAGAGGATGCGTTCGCGCAGCAGAACCGATCCGGCGCGGCTGGCACTGATCGTGTCGCCATCGTCCATATGGATGAGGAGACGCCCGCTTCCCGCCGGTTCGATGCGCGCGACATGATCGAGATTCACAATTCGCGAGCGATGCACGCGGACGAAGCGCGCAGGATCGAGCAGTTCTTCGAATCTCGCCAGCGTCATGCGCGCCAGATGCTGGCCACCCGCTGTCTTGATTTCGGCATAGTCGTCGGCTCCGGAGATCGAGACGATTGATTCGATTTCGACCGGGACCGCATCGTCGCCGCTGCGGATGAAATAGCGGGACAGCGTCTCGCGCGCCTCGTCCCGACCGGCCACGGCAACGGGAGTCTCGTCCTCCCGGCTGGGCCGATTATGAGCCCATAAAGCGATCATGCCATAGACGGCCACATTCAGGAGCGTCTGCCAAGCCATGGCTCGGCTGACGAACGGCCGGACCTCGAATTGCGTGGCCGAGACGCCGCCGGCCAGCCCGAGCAGTACCAACAGCAGCCAATAGGACAAAAACGCGAAGCAGGTGCAAAGGATCAGATGCGCCGCGACCTGAAAAGCTGGTCCCTTGCGGGCGATGCTCGCGACGAGGATCCAACATGCGGCTGTGCCGAACAGGACGGTCGGAACGGTATTCGCCGCGCCCGCGATCATCGCATCCGGCAGCGAAAGCGTGTTCGCAACGCAAAGCGTGGCGGAATAGGCAACGAAGACGATCCCCGCAGCCAAGCCGAAACGCCGAACGTCGGTCCAACCTTGCTCGCTTGTGGCTTCGGGGCGGGGCTGGCGACTGTCGGGATTGCGCCCGGCCCTCCATCGGACGCGAGACGTGGCGAAAGCGAGTCCCATTCATTTCGTTCCAGATTGCGCTTCATAATCGGTTGCGTGCTCCGGGATTTTGCCCGACCTGGATCAGATCTGCAACGGCAGCTCCTCGCGGGCAGTATTCCATTTGGGCGCTGTTTCATCGTTGCCCGAATGATCGGCCGATGGCCGATGGCCGATGGCAAAACGGGAATGGCAGATACTGTTACGAGCGGACGTTCCGACCGGGTTATCGAACGACTGGAGGTGGTCGACTGTCGCCGCAAGCGAATGCCGGATCGTGGGACTTTGCGGTCGTTTCAACGCAATTTTCGAATGGCAGGTCTCGCCAAAAGCCGACTTCCGGCGCTTTCTCGCTTCTCGGACTAGCGATCGGAGTACGACCGGAGATGGGCCCTCATTTCAGTTGCCTGTAGGTTTCGAACCCCGGCTGCCACAACCGTTCTTCGGTCAGCGTTTGTGCCGATACTATAGCGTCTTGTACGGAACACTGCTCATGGTTCAGAAAGAAATCACCCTCACATCAACGGGGTGGATGAATTACATTTCTCACGCCGCAGGGAATCCCGTTTATGGGTCGCAACCCTAAGATGGACGATACACGACAAGATTTATTGGGAGCCGGCATCCGGCGGCCTTTGGGCCGGCAATGGAGCACGTCGCGAAATGCGCCTGTCCGCCTGGAGACATGTGAGCGCAGCGCCCACATTCGCCATCGGAACGATCAAGAGGCCGATGCCGAGGCCGTTGGGAAGGCCAGCCCGCGTCGCCCAGTCGCTGACAATGCCAACAATCAGCGGGCCGAACGCCGGCCCGATCAAACTGGTACCCATCAGGACGAGGCTGGAAGCCATTGCCTCATTCCCGCTTCTCGCGACGAGGTGTGCGCTGCCGAACGCATTGGGCACTACAAAGGCGAACGCGAACATTGCCGGTGCCATCAGCGTCACGGCGACCCACCCGGTGGGGACCATCAGCGCCCCCAGCATGGTCGCGCTGGCGAGCAGGAACAGTGCGGCGGGCAAGCGCAGATATCCCGTTCCCGCCCTTGCTGCCCGGTCGAAGCTACGCCCCCCGAGCAGGGTGCCCACGATACCCGTCAGGCCCTGCAGCAACCCGAACGCCATCCCTGCTTCAGTGGCGGAGAAGCCATGGGTGCGGATCAGATACGGCGCAGCGAAAGCGTAGAATGGCGCCGCAGCGAGACCCGTCATTACAGCGCCGGCGAACAGCCACCGAAAGGCCGGACACGCGAGCAGGCGCATGCTCGCTGACAGATACGCCGGTGCGCGGGCCGATCCCGCGCCGCGAACGGGCGTGGACCCCACCGCGACCAGCGGGATCAGTCCCACCAGGCCGCCCAGCGCGCCGGCGCCGAGCATGGCAACCCTCCAGCCGAACGCGTCGTTCACGGCTCCCCCGATCCCGAACCCGGCCATCGCGCCCAGCGGGATGCCCAAGGCGAAGATGCCGATCGCCGTTCCCCGCCGCTCCGTCCTGATGCGCCGTGCGATCAGAGCATGGGCCGCAGGCACCGCTCCTGCCTCGCCTATGGCGACGCCCAGCCGAGTCATCGCCAGAACCAGGAAGCCGGTCGCGAGGCCGCCAAGCGCCGTCATCGCGCTCCACAGGAGCGTACAGGCGACCAGTAGCCGACGCGGCGAGCCGCGGTCGGCGACGCGCGCCAGCGGCAGCGAAAGCAGCGCGTAGCAGACCGCGAAAGCAATGCCGGTGACGAGCCCCAGCTGGGTGTCGGAGAGCGACAGTTCGGCCTTGATCGATTCTGCCAGGATGAATGGCAGGATGCGATCGATTTGCGCGAAGACGCTGACCAGGAACAGCGAAGCGAGCAACAGGCCGGCACGCCTTCCGGTGAAGGTGCCGGCCCCTGCCTCCGGCACCGCATTCACCCTCGTCTGCGCGGATGGGGACATTTCACTCGACTCCGGAATCTGAAGACGGCAGCAGCCGAGGCGATGCTAAACGTGGCGCGCGATTGTTGCACAGGACAGCGCCACATCATCCGCATCCTTCGGGTCCGATGGACAAGTTTCGACGTCGATGGAAGCAGGGGCCGACAAGTTCAGACGATCAGACAACAAATTTGGAGGAACCGGCTAGACTGACAATGATCGGTTAGCCTCCGTCATAAGCACGTCGATACGCCGGGCGGACTCCGCGGAGGCGGGATTGTAGACCAGCATCCCCAGATCAGGACGGCCGTCGACGCCGAACATGGAGAATTCGAGCTCGATTAACCCGTGCTCCGGGTGTCGCAGGCGCTTCAATCCGTCCGCATGACCCGCGACATCGTTTTCGCGCCACAACGCTTCGAACTCGGGGCTCAGCCGCGACAGTTCCTCGACGAGCCGCGTGATTTCATTGCCTGCGCCCGCGCGCGCGGCGTCGGCCCGAAACGCACTCACGACATAGCGGGCGACAGTGCGCCAATCGTCCTGCGCTGCTCTGGTGCGTGTGTTGGTGAACATCAGCCGGAGGACGTTTCGCTCCTCGGGCGGGAGCTTGGCATAATCGGTGAGAAGCGCGGCCGCCGCAGCGTTCCACGCCACAACGTCCCACGTCGCCGTCTTGATGATCGCCGGGCTGCGTGGCAACGCGTCCAGCACACGCTGTAGGCGCGGGGTCACGCCGTCGGAGCGCGCATAATGCGTCGCCGGCGGTCGTCCCAGGCCTAGGATGAACAAGTGCTCGCGCTCGGGACCAGTCAGCATGAGGCCCTTGGCAAGCCGGTCGAGTACATCGGCAGAAGGCGCGCCGCCGCGGCCCTGTTCCAGCCAGCTATACCAGGTCGGGGAGATGTTGGCGCGTTGCGCGACTTCCTCGCGACGCAGCCCGGGCGTGCGCCGTCGCCCGCCGCCAAGCCCGAACGCGGCCGGATCCATGCGCGATCGTCTGTCGCGGAGAAAGGCCCCAAGAGGACTGGTCACACCGTTTATCCTGTTGAAGATTATATCAGTATAAGACAACTACTTTAACAGAATAGCAGGTGCAGCGACAAGGTGTCCCCCGAACAACTGTGGAGACACTTTGATGCGTGTATTTCTCACCGGCGCGACTGGCTTTGTCGGCTCGCATATCCTTCCCGAACTGCTGGCAGCGGGCCATCAGGTGCTTGGCCTTACCCGTTCCGATGCCGGCGCGCGAATGCTCGCCGAGCTTGGTGCCGACGCCCATCGCGGCACGCTTGGGGATCTCGATAGCCTGCGTGCCGGCGCCGAGCAGGCCGATGCCGTGATCCACACGGCCTTTGACCATGATTTCGCAAGATACCTGGCAAACTGCGAAGCCGATCGCGGCGTGATCGCAGCCCTCGGCTCCGTGCTGCAAGGGTCGGACCGCCCGCTCTTGATCACCTCGGCGACTGCGATGGGGGAGGCGCGCCCCGGTGATGTCGCCGTGGAGGCGGTGTTCAACGCAGATCACCCCATCCCGCGGGTTGCCACGGAACAGGCGGGCGAGGCGCTGCTGCAGGCGGGGGTGGATGTTCGGGTCGTGCGGCTTCCACAGGTGCACGATCCCGTCAAGCAGGGGCTTATTTCGCCTTATATCGACCATGCGCGGGCAAAAGGCTGTGCGTCCTATGTCGCCGACGGAGGCGACCGTTGGTCGGCCGGGCACGTCCGGGATGTGGCGGACCTGTATGCGCGCGCGCTCGATCGCGGCCAGAAAGGAGCGCGCTATCATGCCGTTGCGGAGGAAGGCGTTCTGTTCCGACGCATTGCCGAAGCCATCGCCACCGGGCTGGGCCTGCCGATCGTCTCGCTCTCGCCCGAGCAGGCTCCGGGCCATTTAGGATGGCTGTCGATCTTCATCGGCAAGGACAGGCCCGCATCGAGCGAATGGACCAGGGATCAGCTCGGCTGGACCCCGACCTGCCCGGGGCTGATCGCCGATCTCGAAGCCATGGACTATTCGGCACCGTCCACCGCCAACTGATCGACGGCAGCATAAAGGGCGTGGCGCTTTCCGCTGAGGCGACGCCACGCCCCTTGTCGTCACGGCAGTGGCATCGGGACGCCAGGAAAGGCTTTCCCCAAATCTCCGATCGACCAGCCGACGTCCTGGGCGGCGGCCATCAGCTCCCGCCCGATCGCTCCGGCACCTCTGGCCAGCGAGGCGCTGATAGCGCGCAGCACTTCAAGGCGCGGGTCAGCCAGCGGGCAGTGTGCTTTCGCCCCAAGGATCAAAGCCCGTAGCGTCCGCCTGGTGGTCGGCCGGAGCACGACATCGGGCTCACCTGGCAAGCGGCCCACGGCGATCGCTGCTGCGACAAGCGGTGCCCACCGGCTTTCGAACGTTTCGGGCTGGGGTGATAGGAGAGCGTAAGCGTGCGTTGCGACGCTGGCACTGGGCACCCGCGCACCTCAGAAGCGGTACGAGAGCGTCAGGCCGCCCAGCGGCTGCCAACGCCGGCCCTGCTCGGTGATCGGGCTGCCGGCAGCATCGCCGACGAGATAGTTTGCGCCCAATCGCCCGATCAGGCCGAGATGGCGATCGAAATAATATCCTGCGCTGATACCCGCGCCCACGTCCCGGAAACCCGCTGCGGGCCGATAGGCGGAAAGGCCGCTGGCCACCGCGCCCTGTGGGGAAACACCGAAATAGGTCCGAGTATAGTCTGCGTCCGCCCAGTTGGTCTGCAGGTCGACCGAGAGGAACCTGTCCGCACTGCGCACCGCCATATAGCTGGCGCTCGCCGTCGCGAGCAGCCCGTTATGCGTGCGCGACACGTCATTGACGACGGAGAGCTCCAGCTGGAGCGCGCCCTGGCCGATCCGGTCGCCGCCCAGACGATACCCCACGAAGCCGCCGGCCTCGATCGCGGTGTCAATCTCGGGGAGGAGCCCCACCGGCCCTTCGGCATCGCTCCGATCGAGCCTGGCGCCGATCACCGGGCCGATTGAAAAGCGCGGGTCGGCGGCGAGGTCGATGCGCCCGCGCAGCCCGCGCGCCTCGAACGTCACGCCGCGCCAGCGGATGTCGGCGAGCACGAACGGAATGACGCGAAGGTCGCCCGAGCCGTCGAACCGAGGCGCCACACCCGCGCCTAGCGCGATCTGGCCGTGTGGCGAGGTATCTGGGGGCACCTCCTGCGCGGTGGCGATGGTCGACGGGAAGACGGTGCACGCGAGTATCATTGCAACGGAATAGCGCATCGGATCATCCTTATGCTTGGGGTGTGCAGCAACTGCGGGCGACCGGAGCGACGGCCGATCGCCCGCGGCAGCGCTTCGGCCGCCCGTCGGGGAGTTTTCAGGCGGCCGATTCAACAAGGGCGCGAAAGGGGGAGCCCGCGCCTTGTCGAAATTCAGCCTTTTCGTAGCGGTAGGTCGGGCATGGCTTGCCGCTTTCGATACGGCATCCGATACCGATTGAACGGAGGTAATATCGGAAGTATTTCTATCATAGTGCAGTATTGATTATCTTATGATCAATGATATACTTCACACGAAGTTTAGCTCTCCGATAATATCAAAAGATCATCGCATTTTGTTCGGGTGATAATTTGCAGGGGGAAGGAATCTTTTGAATCAATTGTGTGCTTTATGTTGACGAGGGCCTTGAAACGTTCATAGTCTGGTCATCTACCTTGATCTGGCACGCTCAAGTTAGAAGGATCCACCGATGACCAGAATGCCGAAAAGCGCGGAAATCTTGCCTTTTCCTACAAGCGAGGTGCGAATCGGCGAACCCGCCTCCCTGGCCCGTCGAACACCGTCGACGCTCTTGAGCGCCGTAATGGACTTCATCGATGCCAAGGGCGGTGGCCAAGGCCGGTTCCAGACACCGATGCCGGCCATCCACATCGTCCGCTCGTTCCAGGATATAGTGCCCGTCCAGAACCTGTACCGGCCGTCGCTCTGCGTGGTGCTGAAGGGTGCAAAGGAAATCCTGTTCGGCGATACGACGCTTCGGTATGCGGAGATGGAGTGCTTGGTCGTGAGCCTTGAAGTTCCGGCCAGCGGACGCATGGTCGGCGCCACGCCGGCAGACCCCTATGTCGGGATCATGATCGACTTCGACATAGCCGTGCTGCGCGAGGTGCTGCAGCAGCTTGCCAACCCGCCGGTTCCGAATGCCGGCTCGGGCCCATGCGTCTTCGTCGGGAAAGTCGATGATATGCTCGCCGAATGCATCACCCGCCTGGCCCGCCTGGCGCAGATGCCGGAGGCTGTGCCGGTTCTGTTTCCCGCGGCGATGCGGGAGCTTTATTATTGGCTGCTCACCGGCCCCTATGGCAGCGAAGTCGCGAAGCTCGCACTCCCCGAAACGCAGGCCGAACGCGTCGCGCGGGCTATCCACTATTTGCGGGATCATTTCAGCGAGCCATTGCGCGTCGAGCAACTCGCCGAGGTGGCGCACATGAGCGTGTCGTCCTTCCATCAGCATTTCAAGGCGATGACCGCGATGTCGCCGGTGCAATATCAGAAGCAACTGCGCCTGCTCGAGGCGCGGCGGCTGATGGTCTCGGAAAACACGAACGTGTCGGACGCCGCCTACCAGGTCGGCTATGAAAGTCCGTCGCAGTTCAGCCGGGAGTATACCCGGTCCTTCGGCACGGCACCGAAGCGCGACGTGATGAACTTCCGGGCGCTGCTCGCGGCGGGGACGCGGTAAGCGGCCACGTCGCAATTCGCCGTTGGCCTGGAGGATCGGGCAAAAAACTCGCGGGTTTCGGCATGGGGTATCGCCCCGGCCGCGCGTAGTTGTTTCGAACGACGCCACGACGTCCCTTCGAAAGGTGAGCGCAATGACCCGCTGGACTACCTCCAACATCCCCTCCCAGCACGGCCGCACCGCGGTCGTCACCGGCACCGGCGGCCTCGGTCTCGCGGACGCGCTGGCACTCGCCCATGCCGGCGCGCGCGTGATCGTCGCCGGCCGGAATGCGGCCAAAGGTGCCGATGCGGTTCGCCGCATCCACAGCGAGGCGCCGCGCGCCGACATCCGGTTCGAGATGCTCGATCTTGCAGACCTCGCATCCGTCGCTGCCTTTGCAGAGCGGTTGCGCGAGGATCAGGAATGCCTCGACCTGCTCGTGAACAACGCCGGCGTGATGGTCCCGCCGCGGCGGCAGGTCACGGCGGACGGCTTCGAACTGCAGTTCGGCACCAACTATCTGGGCCATTTCGCGCTCACCGCGCATCTTCTGCCGCTGCTCCGCAAGGGCAAGCAGGCCCGCGTGGTCTCGGTATCGAGCATCGTGGCAGCACGGGGTGCGATCGACTTCGACGACCTTGATGCACAGCAGCGCTACCGGCCGATGGCGGTCTATGCCCAGTCGAAAATCGCCTGCCTGATCTTTGCCTTCGAGCTTCAGCGGCGAAGCGACGCCGCGGGCTGGGGCATTGCCAGCATCGCCGCGCATCCGGGCGTGGCGCGTACCGATCTGCTGCACAACGGCCCCGGCCGCGGCAGCGTGCAGGGACGCATCCGATCCTTCCTGCCGTTTCTGTTCCAGCCGGTGGAGCGTGGCGCCTTGCCGACGCTGTTTGCCGCGACGTCCGCGCAGGCACGGCCCGGCGGTTATTACGGCCCCGATGGTCTTGCCGAGGTGCGCGGTTATCCGACGGTCGCGAAGGTGCCGCCACTGGCGCTCGACGCCGCCACCGCTACCCGCCTCTGGGAAGTTTCCGAAGCGCTTGCCGGGGTCACGTTCGAACAGGCCATCGGCGCCTCTGCTCCGCTGCGCCACACCGGGGAAACGGCTTCCTCCCCGGCCGCCTAGCAGCGTCGAAAGACGGCACCATTCACGGAAAGGATCGTTCATGTTTGTAGCCATTCGAGCAATGCTGCTCGTTGCCCTGCCGATTTCGCCGGCAACGTTGCTCCCGGTCGCCGCGCAGACGGTCGCGCCGACGATCGCCGGCATCTGGCAGGCGGAGAACGGTCAGATGAAGATCGAGATGTTCGAACGCGATGGCGGCTATGCTGGTCGGTTGCTGTGGGGCCAGCGCGCAGTCGAGGCCGATGGCAAGACCTTCAAGCGCGATGTCCACAATCCCGATCCGTCGCTTCGAACCCGTTCGCTCCAGGGCATTACCATCCTCCAGAACTTGAAATGGAACGCGCATGCCGGTCGGTGGGAAGGCGGCACGCTCTACGATGGAACGTCGGGCCGGCGTGCTTCCGCTAGGCTCACGCTGGCCGACGGCAAGCTGGAGATGCGGGCCTATATGGGCTCGCCGATGTTGGGCCGCACGATCCGCTTCAACCGCGTCTCGAACTAACGCCAAGACCGCCCCCGGGAGCCAAGGCGCCCCAACCCTTCCACAGTGCGAGGCAGCAAGATGGCCTATTCACTAACGGTCAATGGACAGGTGCGTCGGGTCGACGACGATGGCAGCACGCCGCTTCTCTGGGTGTTGCGCGATACGCTGCGGCTCACCGGCACCAAATACGGGTGCGGCAAGGCCCAGTGCGGTGCATGCACGGTCCACCTCGATGGCCAGCCGGTGCGATCCTGCTCGATCGCGCTTGCCGACGCGACGTCTGCGCAGATCGAGACGATCGAAGGCGTGCACGGCCCGGAAGCACAGGCGATTCTTGCCGCTTGGCTGGCGCGCGGGGTGCCGCAATGCGGCTTCTGCCAGTCCGGGCAGATCATGAGCGCGGTGGCGCTGCTGCGTGCGATCCCGTCGCCGAGCGACGAGGACATCGACGGGGCGATGAGCGGCAATCTTTGCCGCTGTGCGACCTACACGCGGATTCGCGCCGCCATCCACGACGCGGCGGCCGCGAACGCGAAGAATCGATCATGAGGCTGCGCATCCTGCGCCCCGACAGCCTGAGCCACCGAAAAGGAGAAGGTCGTGAACGACGAATCCAAGCCGCGCTTTCAGCTCACGCGCCGCAAGATGATCCTTGGCGGTGGCTTGGTGGGCGGCGCGATGGTCGTCGGCTACACCGCCACCCATCCGATGCAGGCCGCAGGTGCGTTGCTCACGGCCGGCGGCCCGGACATGGAGATTGGCCCGTTCGGGCCCTATATCTGCGTCGCTCCTGACGGCTGGGTTTCGATCGTCAACCCGCAGCAGGAGATGGGCCAGGGCATCCACGCCGCGCTGGCGGCGATGATCGCCGAGGAAATGGACGCGGACTGGGATCGCGTGCGCATCGCGGCCGCACCGGTGAACTTCGCCGCCTATGGGCCGCAGATCACCGCGGGCTCGCGGGCCGTCGCCAGCCATTGGAGCCGGCTGCGCCAGACGGGTGCGGCGGCGCGATCGATGTTCGTCGATGCCGCAGCGCTGCGCTGGCAGGTCCCGCGCGGCGCGATCATGGTGCGCGACGGCATCGTTTCGCATCCTGCGTCCGGTCGCTCGACGCACTTTGCCGATCTGCTGGCCGATGCCGCCCGCCAGACCCCGCCCCAACGGCCGGCGCTCAAGCAGCAGAAGGAGTTTCGGCTGATCGGCACCGATCGGGTGCGCCGCAAGGATTGTCTGCCCAAAAGCACCGGCCGCCAGGTCTACACGCAGGACATCCAGCTGCCCGGCATGCTGGTCGCCATGGTCGCACACAGCCCGCGATTCGGCGGCACGCTCGCCCGCTTCGACGATCGTGCGGCGCGAAAGGTGAAAGGCGTGGTCGACATTTTCGCCATCGAGACCGGTGTCGCAGTCGTTGCGCAGACCAGCTTCGCCGCGCGGTCGGGCCGCGATGCGCTGCGGATCGAATGGGACGACGGCGCGGCGGAGCGGCGGTCCTCCCCGGAACTTGCCGGCTGGTATCGCGACATCGCTGCAGGGCGCGCCCAGGCCGATGCCCATGTCTTCGAGACCAAGGGCGACGTCAGCCGGCCGCCCCAGGGCGATCTTTTCGAGACGACGTTCGACTTCCCCTATCTCGCGCACGCCCCGATGGAGCCGCTCGACTGCGTCGCGCAGGTCGAGGGCTGGGATGTCAACATCTGGTCGGGCAGCCACCTCGCCACCGTCGATCAGGTCCAGGCAGCACTCGCGGCACGCACGATCCCCGGCAAGGTCCGCATCGAGGTGCTGTCCGCCGGCGGCTCGTTCGGGCGGCGCGGAGTTGCATCGGCGGACTATCTGGTCGAATGCGTGCGCATCGCCCGGCGAACCAACGGCCGTCCGGTCAAGCTGGTCTGGACGCGGGAGGACGAGATGGCCGCCGGCCAGTATCGGCCCATGGTGCATCACCGCGCGACGATCGCGCTCGGACCGGATGGCTTTCCCGCCGATTGGCGCCACCACATCGTTTCGCAGCGCCTGGTTCCGTTCGGCGCGAACGAGCAGAATGCCGAAGGCGTGGCGAGATCACCCTATTTCGCGGCGGCCTCGGCAGTCGATTGCCGCATCACCACACCGGAGCTGCCCGTCACCGTCGCCTTCTTCCGATCGGTCGGTCACTCGCATTCAGCGATGGTGATGGAGCATATCGTCGATCAGCTCGCCCGCCGCGCGCGTCGCGACCCTGCAGCGTATCGCCGAGCGCTGTACCGAAGGGCAGGTGCCGCCCGGCGGATCAGGGTGCTCGACACGCTCTGCCGCTTCGCCGGATGGGGCACGCCGATCGAGCAAGGCTGGGCGCGCGGCATGGCCGTGCACGAATGCTTCGGCACCTTCGTCGGCCACGTGGCTGAGGTGCGGCTGGACGGCAACCGGCCCTTTGTCCGTCGGGTGACTGCGGTCGTCGACTGCGGCATCGCGGTCTCGCCCGACCAGATCGCCGCGCAGATGGAAGGCGGCATCGGGTTCGGCCTGTCCGCAGCGCTTCACGGCGCTGTCACGCTGAAAAATGGCATCGTCGAGCAGACCAATTTCGATTCCTATCCCATTGTTCGCTTGAACGAGATGCCGGCGGTCAAGACGCACATCCTGCCTTCGGCAGAACCGCCGACGGGCATGGGCGAGCCCGGCGTCGCCCCGATCGCGCCGGCAGTGGCCAACGCCCTGCTCGCCCTGACCGGCCTACCGACGCGGAGCCTGCCATTCCTGACGGGCGGCTCCGCGCCCGCCATGAGCAGTTAAGGTTCGCCCTGCAGAAGAGGGGTGACAGGGTCTCACGATCTGATGGAATCCTGCTGCGTTGAAGGCGAACGCATGGCGACTTCCGGGACCTCGGGCGGGGGCGCAGCGGCGGATCGCCAGGGCGATACAATCCTCGTCGACTCCCGGTCGACTGGACTGTCAACGGCCGCAATGCTCCGCTATTACAGGTCGATAATGGAAACATAACACCCGAGAGCGCTGATGATCGGTGACAATATGTCGCGGCGAGGATTCATCAAAGTCAGTGGCGTGGCTACTGCTTCGCTTGCAGCAACGGCAAGTTCAAACGCCTCCCACGCGCAGGCAAATGGCGGCGCGCTGGCAAAGGGCCAGCCCTTTCCACAGAACGTCAAGCTTCCGACGGAGCCGCCGCGACGCCGCAGTGCGGACACCATCGGCTTCGCCATCGTCGGTCTCGGCGGCTATGCCCTCAATCAGATGATGCCACGCTTTGGTCAGGCCGAGCGCGCCCACGTTGCCGCGCTGGTTTCGGGCAACCCCGATAAGCTCCGCCATGTCGGCGATGCCTATGGCGTCCCGGAAGACGCCCGATATTCTTACGACACATTCGCAAAGATTGCCGCGGACGACCGCGTCGATGCGGTTTATATCGTCCTGCCGAGCGGCCTCCATGCAGAATGGACGATCCGCGCGTTCGCTGCGGGCAAGCATGTCCTTTGCGAAAAGCCGATGGCGCTTTCGAGCGGGGACTGTGAGCGGATGATTGCCGCGGCACGCCGCGCCAACCGCAAGCTGATGATCGCCTATCGATCGCATTTCGAGCCGTACAACCTCGAAGCCATGAAGCTCATGCGACGAAAGGCAGTCGGCGATATCCGACTTGTCCGGACCGAGCAGGCCTATCGGATGGGTCCGACCGATCCGGCGCAGAACTGGCGCGTCAGCCGTTTGCTGGCGGGAGGCGGCCCGCTGGAGGACTATGGGATTTATGGCCTGCAATCGGCCCTGTATCTGACCGGCGAGATGCCTGAGAGCATCAGTGCAACCACCTTTCGGCCCGCGGGCGATCCGCGCTTTGCCGAGATTTTCGCGCATGTTTCCGCGCAGCTGCGATTTCCTTCGGGCGCAGTCGCGCAGATGGTCACCTCCTATGACTCAGCGGGAGGCAACAGCGCGGTCGTCCGCGGCACCAGTGGCTCGCTGATCATGGATCCGGCGACCAGCTATGCCGGACAGACGATGCGGATCGAAGGGCTGAACGAGGGCGAGTTCACTCCAGGCGACCCGATGGTGCAGTTTGCGGGCCAGCTCGATAACCTGGCGGATGCGATCCGTGACAACGCGCAGATAAGGACGCCCGGCGAGATGGGGCTGCGTGACGTTCGACTGATAGAAGCGATTTATGCGTCTGCCCAGGCGAGGCAAATTGTGAAGGTGGCTCCGGACGGACGATTGCGGCGCTGATTGGCCATCAGAACGCCGTCCTTCAGGAGGCACCCACAAAGCCGACGAATGGCGGGTTTCGCCAGAAGCAGCAATTCGATCTCAGGTCCGATAACGTCATGAGCTGGTCGCCAGCTGCCGATCGATCGTGGGACATCTCCGGCGTTCGTAGTTGCCCAACCCGATCGCGTTTGTGCTTCGAACCCGATTTACGAAAAGGGGAGTGGGGCCTGACCCCTGGGGCTCCATTTTTGCTGCAGTGCGGTAAATATTTATTTTGACGAGCGTATTTCGATCGGTTGGTTTCCCTTCACCGCAGGCGATCAGAGCAACTCTACCCGCGCTTTCGGAATTTCGCCTTGATCACCGCACCGCCGACCCGAAGCTGGTCAAGGTAGTCAGACCACCATTGCGCCATGCGAACCCGCTCGTCCCAATGGGGGCCACGGTGATAGGCTGCCCGAACCCGATCCCTTTCGCCATGGGCCAACGCGCGCTCGATCGCATCGGGATGCCAGAGACCTGATTCATTGAGCAGCGTGCTCGCTATGGCGCGAAAGCCATGGCTGGTCATTTCGTCATGTTCGAAGCCCAGGCGTCGAAGTGCGACATTCAACGTGTTGTCGGAGATCGGACGCAACGTCGTATGCAGCGCGGGGAACAGGAAATCGCTGGATCGCGCAAGTGACCGCAGATCCTGGAGAAGATACAGCACCTGCCGGGAAAGTGGCACAGCGTGCGGCTGCTTCATCTTCATGCGCTCCGCGGGCACGCGCCAGACCTTCTCGGCGAAGTCGATCTCGCTCCATTTCGCCTGCCGGAGCTCGCCCGGCCTCAGGAACACATGCGGCGCGATCCGCAGCGCGTAGAGCGTTTCGGGGCGCCCTTTATAGTCCTCGATGGCGCGAAGCAGTTCCCCGACCTTCTTCGGCTGAACGATCGCCGCGTGATGTTTCACGCGTGGAACGGTGAGCGCACCCCGGAGAATGTCCGCCGGGTTCTTCTCGGTACGCAGGGTCGCGAAGCCATAGCGAAACACGCGACCTGCGAAGGAGCGCAGCCGCACCGCCGTTTCGTGATGCCCGCGACGTTCAACGCGCTTCAGGACATCTAGCAACTCGTGCGGCGTGATGGCCGCGATGGGCCGGCGGGCGACCCCACTCAGCAGTTCGAGAAACCAGCGCGCCTTCTTGAGGGTCGTCGCCGATTTCCCCTCGCGCTCCATCTTCTCGATATATTCATTGGCGACCAGCTCGAAGGTGGTCTTCGCCGCCAGTTCCGCCTCAAGCTGCTTCTGGCGCTTCTGCTCGACCGGGTCGAAGCCGTCTGCAAGTTCAGCGCGCGCCTCGTCTCTTTTGTGGCGCGCCTGCTGGAGAGTCACCTCGGGGAAGCTGCCAAGCGACAATTTCCGCTCGACACCAAACACCTTGTAGCGAAATCGCCACAACAATGCCCCGGAGGGCTGGACGAGAAGATACAAGCCATCGCCATCCGGAACCTTGAACGGGCGCGCTGCCGGCTTGAGGGCGCGAATCTCGACATTCGTAAGCATGGTGGGCCACGCCTTCCTGCGATCTCCGTGGCCCACCGATTCGTGGCCCACTTTGGGTGGGCCACGGTGGAACAAAATGGGGAACCACGAGACCCGCAGGAGAGATTTTACCGGAGATTTCTGCGGTTTTCTACAATGTTCTCAATATGTACTGGTGCGCTTACATGACTCGAAAAGTACCGGCAAGCCGCTGAAATCCTGAATTTTTGGAGAGTAATAAAATTTCAAGGCCCCCGAAAAGGCCCCCAGTTATCCACTGCTGCAATTTGGGCATGTGGGGAACAAACGCGTGACTCGAATAGCCGCTTCGATCAGCCACAACAAGCATCATTGCATCTCTTCAGCTGGAGGCACCGGAGGATAGAGGTGCGACATGATCTGGCCTGACATGATCGGATCGAGTTTGTCGGCTTCACCCAACGCCCACTCTTCCCAGGCCGATAGGCTCTGCGTGGCTACATCAGCGCGTTGCTGCATGGCGAGACGGACGGCCACGACCAGTGCACGGAGATCTTGCGATTGGCGCAGCAACTCACCGCTCATCCGTAAGTCGGCGATCCGCTGCTCGTTCTGCTTCCGAATGTGTTCGAGGCGCTGTCGCTCTCGCTCCTTTCTGGTCTCCTCTTCGCGGCGCAGTCGTTCGATCCGTTCCTGTTCGTCCCTGATCTCAGCTTCCTTCAGGCGGCGTCGGAACGCAGCTTCACCGGCAACGATCAATGCAACGGCAATCTCCCCTATTCTCGATTCCAGCCTGCTTCCCGCTTCGTCCTGCCAGGAGCAACCGTCGCCACCTGAACACCTGAGGAACAACGGGGTGCTTGCTGGGAGGTTGGGGTCTGCGATGCGCTCACCAGCGCGCCAGACCGTTGCATGCTTGCCAAGGATTCCAATCTCAAGGCTGAGGCTGGTATCGCCAATGCACGCGCTTGGGCGAAACTCGCGCGGGCGGTCATTCACATAGACCGATGCCGTATGCCCGCGCTTGGCGAGCGCCAGGAACAGACCATTCAGCAGTCGCAATTGCCGCAGATCGACGGGATTGTCGAACTGAGGGCCATCGCCAAACCAGCGGTATTCCGAGACCTTTTCGCGGCGTCGCTGTTCTTTGCGAAGGATGTCGGCGAGCGCCGGATGGTGGGTTTCGAGCGTCTTGGGCACCGACACCTTGCCGAGCAGCTTCGTTTCGCGGGCCCGCAGATCGTCCAAGTCTTCAGGCACCTCCTTGCTGGCGAATGGACCAGACGAAGGCATCGGATTTGCCTTGGCGACAAACTGCTCGAAACGATGGTCGATCTACAGCCGACCGATCTCACCAGGGCGTCGCGGTTGCGGCTTTGGCGGTCCGGGAACCGTGCGACCAGCATGGACGCGATTCCAGTGTCCCTGTGGAGGGGTGACCACGCCGTACTTCTTCAGCAGCTTGCGCAGGGCGACGTCGCTGGTGCCAAATTTTTGCGCGAGGTCGCGCATGGGGGCAGACCATGCGAAGGCAATAAGATCTTCGGGCAAGGCAAGAAAATCGCGGTGTCGGGACCAGTATGACATTTGGGTACTCGGCGCAGTCGAGCGGATGACAAAAAGTGCGCCGATGCCCTCTTCTGAAGAGGCGTTTCCAGTCAAGCGGTTGACAAGCCGCATGCTTTTGGATCGACTTCACCGCCATGAAGGGTGGTCCAAAACCAGCTCCGATAGCACCCAGGCCCGAATTGGGGCCTCTCATGCCTGTTCTGCTGGAAGAACATATCCCTCTGCGCCGCGCCCTGGCGATTTGCTACGACACCGATATCGAAGACGGGCTGGCCAGGATCAATCGGGCTGTCGATTTCGCTCTGGGCCAAGTGAGGCGCACCCTTGATCGCAAATCAAGGTTTCTGAAGTTTTCCATACCCCTCGCCCTTATCGCCGGGGTGGCCATGCTGAGTGACGTCCTCGGGATTTGGCGACAGTCCGCCTGGGTTTTCGGGATCGAGGTCCTGACGTTTGCCTTGCCCGCCATCGGACTGCTGGCTTGGCACCTCTGGCAATACGGGGCCAGCTTCCCGAAGGTCCCGGCAGCGCTGCCGCATGATCCGGATCAGCGCATTGAGACGACCCTGACCGAGCTCCAGAAGGAGTCCGGCCCCCGGGTCTATGCTCGGTCGCTGCTACACGGGAGATATGTGCCGCTCGACAGGAGATTGTTCTTCGGGCGGCTACGCTATCTGGTTCTGTCAGAAGATGTGGGCGAGCGCTCCCATGTGCTGGGTTACCCGGCCCCGATCCCGCTCCTTGGCGACCTCTATGTCACCCGAAACGACGCAGAACGGCTGCTCGCGATGAGCAAGCCAAAGCGCAAGGCAGGCCCAGGCCGCGATCCCAAATATGCCTACCTCGACGCCGTCATTGCCATCATGGCCAGTCCCGAATTGCGTTCAATCGACCTTGCCGATCAGGCAGAAGCGGGGCGTAAAATCGAGAAGCTCCTGCTCGACTGGTTCGAAGATCATGCCGATGCATCTGCGGACATGCCACGGACGGACATGGTTCGCCCCTATGCCAGCAGGATTCTCGCAGCCCTGATCGATCAAGGCTGAACTTTCGCGCTCGTCGCAAAAATTTTTTGCCCGATTTCCGGCTCGCTTCATTTCCGATCAGGCGATGCTGTTTTCCGGGTCGCCGGAAGTTCGCAGAAATCCGCCACTTTCCTCAACCGAGCGACGCACCGGCAGATGTGTGCAACCTGAATTGTCTCCCGCCGCGATTCGGCAAACACAGGAGACGACATTGGAACAGCTTACCGTATCCGTCATGGCAGCAGCCAAGGCGTTAGGCCTCGGTCGAACCTCGATCTACATGCTCATCCGGCAGAACCGGATCGAGACAATCAAGATCGGTAGGCGGACCTTGCTCACGACCTCATCCTTGCGCCGATTGCTCGACGAAAACGCGCAGCGCTGACCCGCGCAGCCACTAACCCAATCCTCTTCCCAAAGGAAATTGCCATGTCTCTTGTCCAGAGACTGCGGGATGCTTTTGCCCGCTCATCGTGCCTCAACTTCGACAATGTCTCGCTGCGGATCGATCGCGGCGTTGCCTATCACCTTGTTCCCATAGCCGAGCGAATGTCGTCCGGGACACATGAAGCCTGGTCGCAGCTGAACGCTATCCGTCCCTTCTTCCTCAGCGAGCGCCCACTGATTTCGATCGTCAGAGGTGACGATATCTGGGTGCATATCGAAGGACCGGAATATGATTGCGGCGGGACGATCTATCCGCTCGGCGCGCAGATGTTCATCGACAAGGCAGGGTGGCTCAATCTCGGCCCCGCCGAAGCAATCGACCTGCACCAGGCAATCCGTCGCGCTGTCGATGCAGCGGCCTATCGCTGGCTGAGCGAGAGGCAAAAGCTGGAACAGGCTTCGCCTTGCAGATCACCTCGGGATCGCTCCGTCGATGACGAGATCGCCCTTCGCCAAATGGCCGCCGCCGCGGGCCAGGATCACCTGGAAATGGAGCCGAGCCATGCTTGACCGTGTGCAGAAAGACACTGGATCGATGGGCTTCGGTTCTGCGAACCGAAGCAGTTATTTGGTTACACACCCCACGCACGCGTGCAGCGAGCATTTCCGCCGGTTTGCGAGCGGGCGGATAGCGCGCCCGCACCCGGCTTCGCCCAAAATTGACGTATTTGCGCCAATTTCAGAGCGCGCCAAGCGCGCGCACGGGAGGCGGCCATGTTGACCGCGACCAAGCGCGCCGTTCGCCTCACGCCGTCGCAGGCCCGCACCCTCACCAGCATCGCCGAAAGGCGCGGTCTAACGGACTATGCGATGCTCCAGCGGATCATCGAAGCAGGCTTTCTGGCCGTCATGCACGGCACCGACAGGGACACCGACACCCGCGAAATTGCTACCGGCGTGGGGGTGATCTCGGAGCGCCTCGCAGAGGTGGAGCGAGTGCTCGACCGCGCCCTGTTCACCGCCTGTGCGGCTTATGCCTACGCCCGCCATTCGGCGCTTGGAACCAAGAAACCCGACGAGGTCATTGCCGCCGATGCCAAGGCCGCATTCGAGCGCCAGCGTTCGCTTGCCCTGGAGATCGAACCATGACCAAGAGCCACGATTTCACCTCCCGTTCGCACTCGCTGTGGCGGATGCGGATGGCCCATTTGCAGCAACGCTTCCGCTTCTTCTGGCAACTAGTCCTGGCCTGCACGCTGTGCGGTTCGGCTCTGGCTGCCCAGATGATTATGCCGCCGCGCGGCACCATGCTGGCGATCCAATGCCTAGGTGCCAGAGGGCTGGTCTTGCTTGGCGACATGGCCGGGCGCGACCTGCAGATGAACGTCACCGTCGGGGTATACAAGACGACGCTCTATGCCCGCACCGTCGCCTATTCGGCGTACTGGTTGCAGCCTTACGACCTCCTGCTTGATTGCCTGTTCTGCGGGGCATTGGCGGGGCTTATCTTGGGCCTGCTAGTCATCTGGCTGATCCAGCAGAACATGTCTTCGCAGGGCGAGCAAACCTTGAGCGACAAGCTTCTGGGCGGCACCCGTGTAATCGGTGAAACGCAGCTTGCCGCGCACACCGCGCCGCGCGCCGATCCTGCCTCGCTGGCCATCGGTCCGGTGCCGATCCCGCGCGGGATCGAGACCCGGCATTTCGCCTTCCTCGGCACCACCGGCAGCGGCAAGACGACCGCGCTTCGCCAGATGCTCGACCGCATCGAGGCGCGCGGCGAACCCGCCCTGGTCTACGACACCAGCGGCGAATTCATCGCCCACTATTACAATCCCGAGCGCGGCGACGTGATCCTCAATCCGTTCGATGGCCGCTGCGCATTCTGGTCGCCGTTCGACGAGATTTCCCATCCCGCCGACGCCGATCGGATTGCCCGCCAGCTTGTTTCCGAAACCGGCAGCCAGGACGATGATGTCTGGCTGGAAACGAGCCGCATTCTCGTCGCCAACATGCTCCGTTCGCTGTGGGCGGAGAAGAACTGCAATCTCGAAGCGCTGCTCGAAGCCTTGCAGGTCAAAAGCAAGGAGCAGTTGAAGCACTGGCTGGGTCATACATCGTCGGCGCGGACCTTCGCCGATGACGCCGACCGCGCCACCGGCAGCGTGCTGTTCATGCTCGCCAAGGCGGCGAACCTGATCCAGTTCCTGCGGGTCGAGGACGACGGGGCGGAGCGATTTGCCTTCCGCGATTTCATCGCCGGGCTGGACGATCGCGAGGGAGCCAAGCCGTGGATCTTCGTGCCCCGCAAGGAGGACTATTTCGAGGCCGCGAAGCCGCTCATGGCCTGCTGGCTCGAATGTGCGGCGAGCGCCGTGCTCGGACTGTCGCCATCGCCAGACCGACGCATCTGGTTCGTGCTCGACGAGCTGGCCGACCTGCCGCGCGTCGAAAACCTGGCGCGGCTGCTGCCCGAAGGCCGCAAGTTCGGCGCGGCGATCGTGCTGACCTTCCAGGCGCTCGGGCAGATGCGTAACCGCTACGGCGCAAACATCGCCGAAGCCATGCTGGCCTGCTGCAATACCAAGTTGTTCCTGCAGACGGTCGACCGCGAAACCCGCCAATGGGCTAGCCAGACCATCGGCGATTGCGAGATCGAAATGCGCGTTGCCACCGACACGCTATCCATCGGCAGCGATGTTCCGCGCACCACGATTGCCACCCAGCGGGCTTTCCGAGCCGCCGTGCTCGAAAGCGAGCTGCGGCTTGCCCCGCACCAGGGCTATCTGCTGCTGCCCGATGGCCTGCCCGTGGCGCGCATCGCCCTCACCGCCGATCATATCCGGGCGCGTGGAGCCGCCCGCCAGCCTGCCTTTGTCGCTGGCGATCCTGCGGGCACCCTGTGGAGCCGGGTGAGCGAGATCGCCCGCAATGCCGCGCCCGATGCCAAGCCGGGACCGGTCTGATGGTCGCCTCGGTCTCGGCCCTGTCGAGTGCTGGACAGGCCGCGAGCTACTACGAGGCTGATGACTATTATGCCGAAGGCGGTCTCGCCCCCTCCGAATGGTTCGGGGAGGCCGCCTCCGCCCTTGGCCTTGAAGGCGAGGTGGACCGCGAGCAGTTCGCTGCCCTGCTGGAAGGTCGGGTGGATGGCGAGCAACTGGGCACTACCCGCGACGGCAAGGTCGAGCACCGGCCCGGTTGGGACATCACCCTGTCCGCGCCCAAGTCCGTCTCGATCATGGCCGAAGTCGCTGGCGACAAGCGGCTGATCGCGGCCCACCGCGCGGCTGTAAAAGTGGCGCTGGCCCATGTCGAAAACCACATGGCCGCGACCCGCGTGCGGGAGGGCGGCGAGGTGCAGCGCCAGACCACCGGCAATCTTGCCATTGCCACCTTCCACCACGCCACGAGCCGGGCGCAAGACCCCCAACTTCACACCCACGCCGTCGTGATCAACGCCACCCAGGACAAGGACGGCAAGTGGCGCAGTCTGGAGCCCCGAGCATTCTATCAGCTCCAGAAGGAGATCGGCGCCATCTACCGGCAGGAACTGGCGCATAGCGTTGCCGAGCTTGGCTACCGGATCGAGCCGGGCAAGGATGCAATGTTCGAGATAGCCGGAGTGCCGGACAAGGCCATCGAGGCCTTGAGCCAGCGCACGGCAGCGATCGATGCACGGCTTGCCGAGCGGGGCACAAGCCGGGAGGAGGCGAGCGCCGCAGAGAAGCAGATTGCCGCACTCGATACCCGCGAAGCCAAGACCCATGCCGATATCCGCGAATTGCGCGCCAACTGGCAGGTCACCGCCGATGCAAATGGGTTCGATGCAGGAGCGCGGGACAGGCTGGTTTCCGGTGCAAAGGAGCAGGCGAGTCAACTTGGTTCATCGGCCAGCCCTGAATTGCTGGCGCGCCAGGCTGTAGCATTCGCCACAGCCAAGCTCTCCGAGCGCGAGGCGGTGTTCTCGGCAAGCACGCTGGCCAGAGAGGCCGGGGATTTCGCTTTCGGCAAGGTAAGACACGGCGAGATCGGTGCGGCGATTGCCAGTGCCGGTGAGCGCGGCGAACTGGTGCCTCGCACATTTCTCGACCGGCGCGGCGCGGAGTTTGCAGGCTACACGACCCCGCAGGCTATTGCGAAGGAGCGCACCATGTTGCAGCTTGAAATGGCCGGGCGCGGCATGGCCGAGCCTCTGGCCAGTCCCATGGCGGCTGCGCGAACAGTTGAGCGCGCTGCAAGGCAGTCGGGACGATCCGGCTACACCTGGACCGAGGATCAGAAGCGCGCGACCGCCGACCTGCTGACATCCCGTGACCGGATTGCCGCCGTTCAGGGCTATGCCGGGACGGCCAAGACCACGACCGTCTTGGCGACCTATGCCCGCGAGGCGGAGCGCGGCGGCTTGTCGGTGACAGCACTTGCGCCAACCGCAGCGGCAGCAACAGTCCTTGGGGATGCGCTTGGTCTGCGCGGCGATACCGTCGCCCGCCACCTTTTGACGCCCGAGGGGCGCATGAACAGCAAAGGCGCTGTCTGGATTGTCGATGAGGCGTCGATGCTTTCTGCCAGCGATATGGCTAAACTGATGGCCAGCGCCGACAAGGTCGGAGCACGGCTCATTCTGGTCGGTGATGTGAAACAGCTCGGTTCGGTCGGAGCAGGTGCTGCGTTCGCACAGTTGCAGGCGGCAGGCATGACCACGACCAGGCTGGCCGAGGTCGTCAGGCAGACCAATGCCGACACCCGCGAGGCCGTCATGGCATCGATCGAAGGGCATGCCGCAAAGGCGCTTGCCGCGCTGGATCGTGGCGGCGGGAAAGTGCTGGAGGCGGCCACCGCGCATGACCGCTTTGAGGCGATGGCACGGCACTACCTGTCCCTGACATCCACCGAGCGGGCGAAGACGCTGGTTATCGAGCCTTCGCGTGACGGGCGCGACACGCTCACCGGCATGATCCGGGATCAGCTGGCATCGCGCGGTGAACTTTCCGCACCAAAGCTGCAATTTGCCGCTCTCGAGGCCAAGGGCATGACCCGTGCCGAGGCGCGCGAAGCGGCCAGCTATGCCATCGGCGATGTCGTCCGGTTCAATCGTGACTATGCCGCGAAGGCGGTGCACCGGGGGGAAGCCCTGTCCATTGTGGGCATCGATCCGGAGCGGGGCCGCATTGCCCTTGCGGGCCGGGATGGCCGGTCGATTGACTGGCATCCGAGGCAATGGGGTGCTGGTAAGGTCGAGGTGTTCGAGGCCAAACCCTTGGAACTGCGCACGGGTGACCGGGTGCAGTTCACCCGCAACGACCGCGATGCGGGACGGATCAACGGACTTGGCGGGACTGTGACCGGCATTGACCTTGCCGCCAGTCAGGCCACCTTGAAGCTGGCCAGCGGGCGCGAGCAGCGGCTCGACCTCTCCGATCCTCGCGACACCCATTTGCGCCACGCCTATGTCCAGACCGCACACGCTGCCCAAGGCCAGACCGCCGAACGCGTCCTGATCCACGCCGACAGCCGTTCGACCAATCTGGTCGACCAGAAGATGCTCTATGTCGCGCTGTCGCGGGCCAGAGGTGAGGCCGTCGTTGTCACCGACGACCGGGACCGGCTTGTCCGCGCGATCTCTGAGCGGGCGGGCGAGAAGCAGACGGCGATGGCAGCGAACCTTCCGGAGCCGGTCAAGGCGAAGGCGATGGGGGCTGGTTTGGGCTGATCGATCCACGTTGCCTTGGCAGGCCATGGCATCCTTCGTCCTGCCGTTGGCATGAACTGCTCCTCTTCAACAGGCCGTGCCTGGCGGATCAACAGCCTGCCCGCTCCCTTCGGGCTGAAGCCCTCCCGTGTTGGATGTTCCGCGTGCCGCTGACCCGCCCGGCCAATCCGGCCTGTCCCTTCATCCGCGTTCCCAACGACAGGACGAAGGATCTTCACCATGGCCAGCATCCAAACCGCCAGTATCTACGACACCATCACCAACCAGATCATTGCCTCGCTTGAAGCCGGAGCCGGGAAATTCTCGCTCCCCTGGCACCGCAGCACCACGCCGCTGACCCGCCCGGTGAACGCAGTGACCCGGAAATCCTATCGTGGCGTCAACGTGCTCGCCCTCTGGGCCTCCGCCGAGGCGCAGGACTTCGGGCATGGCCTCTGGGCGACCTATCGGCAGTGGCAGTCGCTCGGGGCTCAAGTCCGCAAGGGTGAGAAGGCCTCTCCGATCGTGTTCTACAAGGTCATCGACAAGGTCGATGGCAAAGAGACCGAGGAACGGGACAGCTCGGCGCGCATCTTCGCGCAGTCCTCGCATGGGTTCAACGTCGGCCAGGTGGAGGGCTACGCGATGCCGGAACTCCCGAAAGCCACAGACTTCGATCCGATCCCGAACGCCGATGCCTTCGTTGCTGAAACCGGTGCAGCCTTGCGCATCCAGGGAGACAGCGCGCATTACACCCCGTCTACAGATACCATTACCATGCCTGATAGGCAGCTTTTCTTCGCCACTGGATCCGGCAGCGCCGGGCAGAACTGGTACGCCACACTCCTGCACGAACTTGTGCATTGGTCCGGTGCCGAGCACCGGCTTGCACGGACTTTCGGCAAGCGGTTCGCGACGATGCCTATGCGATGGAGGAATTGGTCGCTGAGCTCGGATCAGCGTTCCTGTGCGGCGACCTTGGCCTGTCGTCGAGTCCGCGCCCCGATCATGCCCGCTACCTCGCCAGCTGGATCAAGGTGCTCAAAACCGACAATCGCGCGATCTTCACGGCCGCGAGCGCGGCGGCGAAGGCGGCAGAGTGGCTTGGAGGCATAGAGTGATGACGGGTTGGGTCAGCGCAGATGGTGCGAGCCATGTGCGCCGACCCGCTCCAATTAGTGCAACTGGGCGCTCACCATTTCTTCAGCCGCGACAATCGCCTGCTTTGCCGCGCGCAGTGCAGCAAGCGCCGCATATGCATCCTTTCCAGCCGGATACGGGCCCGGCGGCGGCAGGTTCGTCAAAGGCGACGATGCGACACCGCTGAACACCTTCCCGGTCGCGATTTCCGCGATCCTTCCGCCGTTGACACCGAACCAAGCTGCAATGTCATGCTGACGATCACCTCGCGCCAGCATCCCCTTGATCGTCGCGGCATCAGCTTCAGTGAGGCGAACGCCACTCGGCCTTGCTCGATACGCCATCGTCGTCTCCCTTAGCCGTTCTGAGCAAGCTTGAGCAGCTCGGTTTCAAAGGCGTCCAGCGCCAGCGTATAGCTGCCGTCGTTCTTGCCGATCTTCTGCGCGTCACCGCCGAAGGCCTGGATCAACACTTTGTACTTACGCACGATCTCATCGAGATGCTTGTCGATGAACTTTGCCGGATCGGTCTTCCACTCCAGCTTCCCATCGGCATCGGACCTGAGCAAAGCGCGCAACCCGACTGCAAGTGGAACAATGAAACCATCCGGATAGCGATAGGCGGAATTCAACTTTCCGTACGGCGTACGGGGCTTGGACTTCAGCTTGTCAGCAGGCGTTACCGCGCGAAGAAGCCCGAAACTCCCCTGGTTGCGGTTGTAGGCGCCGGGAAACGCGGCGTAGAGCTGATCGAACAGCGCCGGCATGTCACCAGCGACTTTCAGCGCGCTGGCGATAGCCACGTTGTGCAGTTCGAAAGTGCCGTCTGCAGTCTGCTTGGATACTTCCGGATGTTCCATGAGGGCATCAAAGGCCATCGAACACTTGCCCTTGCCGCTGTAGATATCTGCGGTGCGCGGCGCAGAGATCCCTTCGGGAAGGGCAGCAACGGCCAGCGGAATCCACGACAGAGCGACAATGTCGCGAACCTTCACATCGCCGCCATCGTTCGACTTCCACTCGACGCGCTTGGAAATGTCCGCCGGAACCTGGTCACGAAGGTAATCGTACAGGCCTTTCTTGTTGGCCTTGGCTTCATCGGCGAGCTGGCGGTTGTTGTTCCGTGCCGCACAGATCTCAAAGAGCGAACTCGTGAAGGCTTCGAGAGCGATCTCGTCTTCTGGATCGGCCGGAATCAGCACTTCAAGCGGAACGAGGAAATCCAATGGGCCTCCCTCCCCAGAGGCAGCCGAGCCCTTGAGCGCCTTGACCTTGTCATGGTGTGCCTCCCAGGCCACCTTGAATTCGGGCCAGCTCTTGACCCTTTTGACCTCCTTGGCCTCGACCCCGGCAGCGCCAAGAATGTGCAGGCCGATCGCAAGGGTATTGTGGCCGCCGTCAAGGATGCCCTCGATCGCCGGGTTGTCGAAAGTCATGTGATAGCGCCGCCGTTCCAGCTCCCGGCAATTTGCCGAGGCGACGAGGATGCCTTTGGTCTTGAAGGGGAACAGTTCCGGCGTCGTCTGGATCGACTCCATGATATCGGCGGTAATCGGACCAACCTTCGCAGTGCGGGGGTTGGCTTCCAGATCGGCGGCGTCCAGCAGGGGCAGCAGATTCCGCGCACGCGCAAAGCCGATTAGCCGCGTAACAGGCCCTTCGGTCTGGCGGTCAACGGTTTCAAAGCGAATGAGAAGTTCGTTCGGGTTCATGTGTAGTCTTCCTATCCAGGAGGACTGGCGCTGAACGGCGTTGGCAAATTCAAACCAACGGAATGAGCAGGCGGGTAACCCGGCTCAACCGCCACCATCCGGTGACAACCCCATCCAGAACCAATCCAGGTTCATTTTCAGCCCACCATCTCGGCAAGCCACATGAATATGGCACGATCCGAAAAATTTGCAAGCCCACGCGAACTCGCCAATATTCCTCGCCAATTACACCCTACAAGGGTGGCATCGGTACAATCGATTCGAACACTTCGACTCCGAGGCTGTTGCGCAACGGGACCAACTGGGCAGGCAGAGGCCCGCCAAGTGCCAGACAAGCAGTAATTGGACGATCATCATGTTCATAGGCTGCCCGCGCCATCATCACGGCACGATATTTGACGCATTGGAACAGGCCGCGCGTAATATCGTCTGGCACCAACCAGCGGGTTTGACCTCAACAGCGTGAATGCGGCGTTTCTGCGCAAAAACCACATCGACACAATCCCCAGATGGTAGCCGATACTCCGGCTCTCCAGCTGGATCGCCGAGCTTCAGCCCGACCAGCTGCGGGTTGGCACAAACGTAGTTTTTGAGTGCAAGATGGTCCGGTCCTTCACCGCCCCCGCCTCTTCCCGCGTTGGCGATGACCGGGGCTAGATCGGTGGCGGTGGGCGCGAGTTTCAGCGCCTCAAGAACGTCATCCCAGTAAGGATATGCTGCAATCTTTGCCCAATAGCTCTCAATAATAGCTCGGCGCTCTTTGGCATTGCTCCACTTCTCGCCTTTCTGTTCAAGAAAGCCATCGAACCCAGGTCCCGGCAAGTTGGTGTGCTGATTTTTGACCAACGCTTGTATATGCGGAATCTCGTCTTCCCATTCATCGCTCAGGTCGTTGAGCGCATCCCCGATGCAACCGAGTGGATAGTTCAGATTTCGAGGATTGGGCATACTGACTTCGTCAGCAAGGTCCTCGTAAAATATCGGCGTTCCAGCCTTAGCTTGACGAACAAGGATCGGAAGAACCAGGCGTGCGCGCCTCTGGTAAAGCTTTTCACCATGGAAGCCGGTCGCTGTTTCTGAGGTCTTCGCCATCCTAACCCGCCCCTTTAACCATCGCCACGGCTACGCCCTGGCCAACTGGTACATGTAAGCCATCGGGTTCTTGTTCATCGCTTTGCGCTGCTTTTCATTGAAGCCGATCCCGGCGCTGAACATGTCAGTCAGGCCTTTCAGGGCCGGCCCAGCAGTGAGCCCCGCCAAACCGCCAAAAGGGCCAGCCGCAAGGAAACCACCGATACCGACAACGGCGCTGACCACGACGGGCTTCAGCACCATCTCGGCCTTTGCCAGCCCGATTGCCCGCTTTAACTCATTCAAATACCGAGCCATTTCATCCTGAAACTCAACGTTAAGCTGATCGCGATGATTTCGGCTCTGAACGTCGCGAAGCCTGGCAACATGGCTTTGCACCGCATCTGCGTATGCATGGCGCAAGGCCTTGTAATCCCCACCTCGCTGCTCCCGCTCCTCGCGACGCCGGAAATCGATCAGCTTTTCGAGCGACATCGCGTTCGCGTCTATCAGCTCAAGCGTAAGCGGAACCACATGCGATTGGGCCAGAACCGGTTCATCGCGATCACCGATCAGGCCGTATGCGAGCATCTTGTCGGTCACCCGCGCAAAAGTCGTTCCAGCGCAAGCATCGGCCAGCTTTGACATGATCGTGATGCCTGCTTCGTGATCGAACGGATAGTCACCGTTCGCCACCGGGCCAGCGGTCATGCGGTGTTCTTGAAGCAGGCACCATGTCTCGTAGTGCAGCTTTTGCGGCCAGATTTCGTATGGGCGGTCGAGTTGCAAATCCTCCCGATATTGAATTTGCCGGGGGACGCCTGCTGCCAGCATCGACTCAATGCTCTTGTGCGCTTGGCGCTTGTTCTCGTCGTCCGGAACCAGCGGCTTGCCGATCAGCTCCCACGCCTCGGCCATGTCATAATTGTTGTATTCGATCCGGTAGTCATCAAACGGAACGATGACCCTCAGCTTGTCCCAGAGCAGCATGGCGGAAGCCATAGCCTGCGGAGACTGGAGGTGCGTGTCCGGATAGTGAACCGCTGAACGCATCGCCATCGGCCTATTCCTCCCCGCCCACCTTGAACGCCCCCGGCCAGCCGTCGTGGCTTTCGATCACTTTGTCGATCTCGGCCATGATGCGGCGGGTTTCGGTGAGGGCTACGACCATGCGGCGATAGTGGAGCACGTCTTCGTCGGTCAGGACGCGGCCATCGGATTGCTTCTTGCCACCCTTGGCGGCGCGGTCTTTCAGCCATTTTTCGCAGGGCTGATAGCCGCCGACGTGGAATTCCCAGGTGGCTTTGGGCACGTCTTCGAACCAGCGGGAGGCGTTGATCATCACCTTGCCGTTTGTGTATTGGGGATAGCCCTTGCCGACCCGCGCCTCGCCAGTGCCGCAGAAGCGGATTTCGGGGGTCTTGAGCGCCGGGGCCTCATCGGACTTGAGCAGGTGCAGCGCGACCAGTTCGCGGCCCAGCGGCACGAGATCGGCGAACAGCGCGCGCGATCCCGGCGTGGGGATGCGCGGGAAGTCCGATTTCAGGAATTCGGCATAGCGGCTGCGATAGGTGGGCGCGTGCAACACGGCATAGATATAGTCGAACAGGTCGCGCGGGCCGAAAGTCTTGGCCAGATCGCCGCGCCCATCCCACGGTGTGTCGAGCAGGCCGATTTGTTCGGGCTTGGGCTGGATGAAGTCCTTGCCCAAGCTGCCCTGTTGGCCACGCGGGATGCCATCGTTGTATGTTAGACCAGCATGCTGGGAGAGCACCTTAACTGACTTGTCGCAAAAGTTTGGTCGCCGCTTCGATCTGTCGGCGTCAGAGTCTAGCCAAAGCGGCAGAACATAGGTGTTTGTAGAAGTTTTTGATGAAAGGAATATCTTATCTGTACGCATTTCAGAGACAAATGAATGCGCGTAAATCTGATCATTACAAATCCTTGATGTAAGGAGAGCAACATTTTCAATATCGAGATTTCTCTGAACCGCATCTTTCAGAATCGTCAGAACTCGAGAATCCAAAATGGCTGATCGAAAATCAAATGGACGATAGGCAACATTTGTTATGTCATTCTTCCAATTTCCCGAAATTGCAAATGCTTTAGCATTTTCATAATTCCATTGATTTGTTGAGCACATTCGATATTTCTCGGATATCTCTTTGCGAGAGGTAGACTTTGCTAAGTCGCTCATTCTTTGATCAAACGATCCTACTTCGAAGGAAATCGCAAACTCATCTTGTTGCGAGGCGAAACCTGTCGACCAATAAATTTCCTTGTCAGCCGACCGGTCACCTGTTCCAAACAGTGTGGGCAAATCGAGGAATTCATTGAACTCTTGCACGAGTTCGCCTTCTCTCCAAAAGAGAAAGTTTGGTGGCGACGGTCTGACAGGATCGCAATCAACCGGACTTACCTTGCTCGTGAGCAATCGGTCCATCTTTGCTTCAAAGGTTCCCTCCCAGCTCTCGTAAGTCGCTTGCCCTTCAATCTTGTTTGGAGCGGCGGAATACAGACCAATCCCGACGCCAGTCATAATTTCGAACACGGGTTCATCGACACCTGCAACATCGTTGCGGCGCACACTGCCATTGAGGTTGATTGCTCTCAGACGAGTAAACGAGCGGAAGAGAGATCTCCTCATATCACGAGGCTGGCTGCCGAGCATGTATCCGTGCCCGGTGATCATGCCTAAGACACCAATCTTTGATCTATCAATTGTAACTTGTCCCAATCTCAAGAATTTTATGTAATCATTTGAAAGTGACTGTATCTGGCTTTCTTCCTTCCTTACCTGCTCTTTATATGGCTCGCAAAGTTCCGTGATCCACGGTCCCATGTTAAAAGATTTCACAGAATACGGCGGATTGCCGATGACGATGGTAACGGGAACACGGTCCTTTGCTTGATTTGCTTGGTCTGCTTCGTGAGCAAGAGCCTGTGATTGCATTCTTTCTTCAAGATCGATATCTCGTCTCGGCTCCAGCGCATTTGTCAAGAATATGCGCGCGCGCTCATCGGAGCCGAACTTGTAGCCAGTTTCGACCAGCTTCAGACCGACCTTCATATGCGCGATTGCATAGGGTGCCATCATCAGCTCGAAGGCGGTCAGGCGCGGCAGAAGGTGCTCAGGCACATAGGCGTTCCACGCCGCCTTGATGTCCGCTGCCGACTTGCCGTCTGCCTTCCAAGTTTCGACCATCCGCTTGTGGATCAGGTCGATCACCTCGACCAGAAAGGTGCCTGTGCCGGTGGCGGGATCGAGTATCTGAACGAAGGGCGCGTCGGGATCGACATGATCAGGGATGGCGATCTTGTCATTCCGCGCGGCGAGCTGCGCCCAGGTGCTGGTATCTGCCAATCCCAGCGGCAGATCAAATTCGGTGCGCAGGATTTCGTCCACTCCGCGCACGATGAAATTCACCACCGGGCGCGGCGTATAGAAGACGCCGCGCTGCATCCGCTTCTGCGGATCGTACTCCTTCAGGAACAGCTCGTAGAAGTGGATGACCGGGTCTTCCTTGGGGTTCTTGTCTCCGAAATCCCGCAGCACCGCTTCCATATTGGCGCTGTTGATCATGTCCACGACGTCACGGACGCCCAACTCGTCGAAGTCCATGCCACTTCGCTTGTCGCGTCCGCCGATCTGGAGGAAATTGGCGAACAGCTCCTTCAGAAACGGATTTGTCTTGGGCACCATGTCGGCCAGATTGTCCGCAATGATCCCGACCGGCCGTGAAATCCGCGCCGCCAGCATGCCGTAGCAAATGGTCTGGGCGAACATGTCGGCAAAGCCGTCATCGTCCAGATCGTGGATCAAATTCTTGCGGAACGCCTCCAGCATGGTCCGCATCGGGCCCTTGTCGGTTTCGGCGGCAAGCAGTTGATTGGCACGGGCGCGAATATCCCCGGCCAGCGCGGCAAGGCGCTTGGCAAGTTCCTGCGAGGTGGTGATGACCTCGCGGTGGCCCACTTCGAACGCGCCAGCCCACTGGCCGCGCCAACCAGTCTGATCGGCCGGATCGTCGGGCCAGGTCAGCCGCTGGGACAGCAAGTCCGCCGCATGGCGATTGTGCAAGACCGTATCCCGCGCATTCCAGCCGAGCACCTTCATCACCGGCAAATCGCCGGTCGATGCCGCATCGCTGAAATGAACGAAGGCAAGCTCACGCTCGCCAGATTTGCCGAAATTGGCGGCGAAGATCAGGTCGCTCTTGTCCCAGGCGGCGCGTTCGGCACCCTTGCTCTCACCGCGCTTGCTCACCACCAACGCGCGCAGGATACGGCGCAGGACGGTGACCGACATGGTCTTGTCTTCGAATGAGAGGAAGAAGATGCCCCAGGGCTGATTGGTGACGAGAGGGCGGAGCTGGTGGATTTCGCGCAGCTTGGCCGCATCCTCGTCCTTCAGGCCGAGTTCGCGCGGCTCGTATTCGAAGACCACGTCTTCCAACCCGTAATCGTCCGGGATCGGCCATTCGAGCTTGTCGCGCAGCAGTTCGACCAGGCGCGGGAAGCTGTTGACCTTGGCCAGCTCTTCGGCGGTGATGTCCGTCATTGTGTTTTTGGCCCCAATCGATCGCGCTAATTCAATTCCATCCAGGCCTTCAGCACCGGCTTGACGCCGAGCGGGGCCTGGACCTTGCGCAGGAAGGTCTTCGCAATGTGCTTTTCGACCGCGATGCGGATGTCGGAGAGTTTGACCTCCTCCATCTGCGTGACACGCGGAGCTTCTGGCGTGGAGCGGATGGCGCCGACGATCATCGGCGCGTCCTCGCGGATTTCCTGTGATGCGACATCGTAGAGATACCACTGCACGTCGCCCGCCTCAGCAGTCCACATGTCTTCGCCGCTCGCTTCGCTCGCTGCTTTGTCGTGTGCCGGGCGAGCGTAGCAGAAGAACACCTGCTGAGTGCCGGGCTTGAGGTTCTGTTTGCCCGAGAAGATACCGTTGGGATAGGCGCTGACTGTCTCATCCAACCCCGGATTGGCTTTCAGTAGATCCTGCCATTCGAGATGCAGGTCCTCATCCGGGCTGCGCTGGCCTTCGTATTGCTCGCTGAAGTTGCGCAGGTCTTCGTAGTCGTCATCCTCGCGAAGAAGCTGACGACCTTCGATCCCCAGCGTCTTGGAGATGCGCAGGGTCTTATGCGCGACTTTGCCGTAGAGGCGCAGCAGCTCGTCGAGATCGTCGGGTGGCAGGAAATTCCAATAGGCAACGGTGCCGCGCAGTTCCTTCTGGTCCGGGTGGTCGGCAACGATCCGTGCCTCGATATCCGGGTTCATGCGCCGATCGACACGGCCAATGCGCTGCATCAGTCGCACCGGATTCCAATGCAGATCATAGTTGATCAGGCGCGTAGCATCCTGAAGGTTGAGGCCTTCCGACAGGACATCGGTCGAGACCAGGACGCGGATTTCTTTTCCGCCCTGCTCTGCGCTGGAGCTTTCATTGTAATAGGGAGCGAACCGCTGGATGATTGTGGCGCGATCGCCCTTGGTTCCGCTGTCGATCTGATCGACGCCCTCGATCCCCGCTTCCTTCAACTGCTCGGCAACGTAGCGAGCGGTGTCGCCAAATTCCGAGAAGATCAGGACCTTGTGCTTGGACAGCACCGGGTCCTTGGTCAGCATTTGGATCAGCTTCTTGAGCTTGAGATCCTGGCTGGGTTTGAACTTCTCCAGCTCATAAAGGAAATCGGCGACCTGCTCGAGATCGGCCAGGGTATGGTCGATGATTTCGTCAACCTTGAATTCGTCGCGCGGGAGTTTGTTGACGGTTTCAAGCAGTTCGGGCGGGATGAGGTCGTCCTCAGCCTCGTCATCATCGAACAGTCCCCTATCGAGGTTATGATCGAGCAGTTTGGCGTGCTTGCGCTTCCAACGATTGAGTTGTGCCTTCTCATGGTCAGTCTCGCAGTGGACCTCCATCCAAGCGAGCATCTTCATCAGCAGTCGCCAGCAGGATTGCTTGAACGCTTCGGCCGAGCTTTCGAACCGCTTCAGGAAGCTGGTCCGGATGAGGGCGACGACCTGCTTGAGGCGGCCGCGTTCCAGCGCGGTGGCGACATTTTCGCTGTCACCCTTGTAGTAGGCGTAGGGGTTATAGATGCCGAGGACGAACAGCGGATCACGCTTGTGGAATGCCTCGGCGACCATATCAAGCAGCTTGCCGTAGGTTTGCCGCACGGAATACTCAGCCACGGTCGGCTTGCGCGGTTCAGGGAACATCACTTCCCCGTCGCCCTCGCGCTTCATGCTTTCCTTCACGTAGCTGCGGCTCCGCTGGACGACCAGCGCGTCAAACAGCGGATCAGCGGACAGCCGGAGAGCAACGTCTGGCGTATTGAGTTCAAGCTCCTCCTGATCGGGACGATGACCGAAGATCTCGGCTTCGATCTTCTTTTCGAGCTGGCGGATATAGCCGGGCAGCGAATGGATTCCGAGGGTGCCACCGGAAAAGTGGTCCGCCTGATGCTGCGTGAACAGCTCGACCATGTGCTGGAAGTCGGTCAGGCGGTTGTTGATCGGCGTCGCGGTAAGCAGAAACATCTGCTTGCCCTTTGCGAGATCATACAGCCGCCAGTAGCGCGACTTTCGACCTTCGCCCTCGTCACCCTTGGTTCCGGTGTTCCGGAAATGATGGGCTTCGTCGATGATGATGACATCGGCCTCTTCCGCTACGCGATCGAGCTCTTCCTGCTCGCTCTTTCGCATCAGGTCAGTGTGGCTGAAGATCTTGAGACGGCTGTAGCCTTTGAACACGTCAGGAAGCCGCTTCCGGAGTTCGCGTTCCCAGACCGGCTTTTTTGCCGACTTGGGGACGAAAAGGGCGACGTTCTTCTTCTCATGAACCGCGAACCGTTCGATCAGCATCAAGCCGATGAAGGTCTTGCCCAAACCCACGCCATCACAGAGGAAGGCGCCGCCATACTTTTCGGCGCGTTTGAGCAGACCTCCGTATCCGTCTTGTTGGTAACGAGCGAGTACAGGGAAGATCCGGGAGCTGTCCTTCTCCCATTCGCTGGCTGTCTCCTCGTGCCCGAGGAAATATTGTTGCAGGGATCGGGTATAGACTTCGAACGGGAGATAAGCCCGGACGTGACGCTCGAAGGTCTTCAGGATCTCGGGCGTAACGTCTTCCGCCTCATCCCAATGCTCTTCATACCATTCTTGCAGGACCGAAACCGGGGTGCCGGTGATCTGGACGTTGAGCTCGATGTTTTCGGTAAGCCCAGGGAAGGTGAAATTGGATGAGCCGACCAGCGCGCTCGATCCCACAACCTCCATGCGAGCATGAGTAATGTAGGCCTTCGCGTGGAACTTGTCCTTGCGATAGACCCGGCATTTGATTTTGCCGCTTTGCAGCGCTTCGACGATCGCCGACACACCGCGAAGGAAATGGTTCTTCTGCTTTTCTGATTCCAGGCTGCCATCCAGAACCGAGGTTGCCGACGATAGTGCGGCTTCGAATGCACGCTTGGTTCGCCGAGATACCTCGTCGCCCATGAGGATGCGGATGCCGTCGAGCTTTTGCCATTCGCCATCGAGCGCAAGCAACGCACCGACTTCAAAGAAACCCGACGCAATGTCGATGCTGCTGGATAGTTCGCACCAATCTTTAAGATAACGCAGTGCCTTCCAATCGTCTTCACTGTTGTCGACGATGAATAGTTCACTTCCAGTTCGGGCACTGCTTCGTTTTGGCATTAAATCACCTCTATCGAAAGCTTAGGCGACAGGTTGGCGAAGCGCAACGTGATTGGAGCTACCCTACCGGGCGACCTGCTCTATCCGCTGTCGCGGACCGGGCCTGTAGTCTCGGCCCATCCGGGTGACGATCAGGAGCAGGAGAAGTTGAGCGGGAAGCTTGGCAGACGCACTCTGTCCCGCGCTGCGCGCTCCTGAGGGTGCGGCGTTTCCTGTGCTGACCCGCTGGCACTCTTGCCTCTCTCATTGCCGGACGCCCGCTGGCGCACTTGCGCGCGCGCAGGGCGTCCTGCTGCTTCGCGCCGTTGCAAGGGTGCCGATTCTGGCTGGATCGCGGGGCGATCCCTGAGCTGGAACGCCAAGGGCTTTGCCCTCTCTTTCCCCAAACCGGAATAGACACCCCCGAGTGGCGGGCGGTGCCCGCTGGCCCGCGCCAGGGCATCGATTCCGGTTTTCCCTCCCCCTTCCATCCTCGCCGGAAGGCAGGCCGCATGCCGCGTGTCGGATGCGGTTTTGCCGGAAAGGAGTTGGGCCGATGGGCGATCAGATCTTGAACTACCGAGCTTGCGGAGCGGAATGCCGTGAGGACTGGCTGCGGATGCTGGCTTGCGACGATGGCTTGCCGTTCGAGTCCGTGCGGGATGCCGCCGAGCGGTTTGGCGAAGCGGAGGATTTTGAGCAGCTCATTGACTATTGCGAAGGGGGCGGATCGGCTTTGCAATGAAGTCGTGATAGCGGCTTGCGGCGCGCCGCCTGACACGTCAGGCGGCGATGCTGTCTGCGAACCAGTGCGTGTTGTGCCAGTCCAGAAAGGCCGGGTCGGGATCGAAGCGTTTAGCCGGGCGCAAGCTGGCTTGTTCGAACTGCTGGAAGAATTCGCGCGTCTCGCGGCTCTGGCTTTCGCGCAGCTGCCGCGAGACGTGGATGCGGCGGCTCTGGTCGACCGTGATCAGGCCCCGGTCAAAGGCGCGGTCCAGCGTTGCCGACAGCAATAGGCCGTTGGCAGGGTTGTGCCGGTTCTCGATGTCCTTGCCCCATGGCTTGATATGGCTGGCAGTCAGCAGGCGCGGATCGGCGATGCCGGTGATGCAGCAGGTGTCCTCATAGTTGGCCAGGACTGCGCGGCGAAAAAAGTCCTGGCCGACGCGCTGGTTGACCAACGCCTGCGTTGTTGATGCTCCCTGGTAGGGTTCGAACCGGAACTCGCTGACTTTGTCCTTGAGCCGGGTAGAGGCTGGTGCAGGTTCGCCATGTTCGACTTGCGCCGTCCACATGCTTTCCGCGCGCGCAACCAGGCCGGTCCAATCCTGGCCGAATTCGGCATAGGTCGCCCGGTCGAGTTTGGACGCGCCATCGAGGCCCTTGCGCCCACTGTCGGTGATCTTGGGATCGAGGCTGGCGAAATTGCAGAGCTTCATCGCAACCGAGCTGCTTGACCGGTCCAGCGCGGCGGCGAGCTGCTGGATTTCTGGATTGCCCGAATGCAGCTTCCCGAACGGCAGCTGGAAATAGAGATAGAGCGCGAGAACCGTCTCCTCTTCGCTCCAGCGTTTCCTTAGGCTGCCTTCGTCCCCCATGGCAGTGTTGTGAGCGAGGCCGCCCAGGGGCGCAAGTGGCTTGGAGTGCTATGGTTTCTCCGGCGGGCACAAAGTCCCTTCGATCTGGGCGTCCGTTCTAAGCACCGGACCTGGTCGCACGCGTTCAGCCATCAATGCCCGGCCCGCGCCGGTTCGCGGGCGCTCACCCGTGTTGGGCATGACGTCTGCCCTTGGCCGTGCGGCCTGTCGGTTTGGTGCAACGAGTCATCAGATACGAAAGGACAAATCCATGGCCCGCAACAATTCCGCACCGGCAGCCGAAGCAAAGGCCCCGGACTTCATCGCCTGGCACGTCGCCAACAGAGGCGACAAGGCATTCTGGACCAAGGTCGGTGCAGCGTGGTTTCACCGCGACCGGAAGGGCGTTTCGCTTCAGCTGGAGGTCGTGCCGATCAATGGCCGCATCGTTCTGCGTACACCGCTCGACGACGAGACCAAGGAGCAGCCGGGCGCTTAGCGCCCGGCCTCGATCGCGAATACGACGCTGCGATTGGCGCAGCGCTTGCGCTGATCGACGACTATAATTGGCTCTGGCATTTCGCGAGCCAGGCTATGACCTTGCGAAAGCAAGCAGCGGCTCGATCTCGCCACCATCCGCTGCCCTCAGCGCCGTGACATAAGCTCGTCTGGTTTCACCCGGAGCGACCAGGTTGGCTCTGCCCCAAGTGAAGCGGGGCTGGCCGAGCTCCATCGCGAGCAGGTCGGCGACCAGGCGGGAGTGCCGACCATTGCCGTTGGGGAATGGGTGTATCGAAACCAGCCGGTGGGAGAAGCGGATCGCAATCTCGTCCGGCGGGTAGGTGCCGTTGTCTACCCAGTACCGCGCATCTTGGACGAGCTCTCGCACCGCCATGGGAATGCGGTAGGCGTCGATGCCGATATTGCGCGGCGTCCTGCGATACTGACCTGCCCACTTCCAGACTTCACCAAACATCCGTTTGTGCAGATCACGCAGGAATGCATCTTCGAGCACGTCAACATTGCGGGCGCGCCTGAGCCAGAGGCTGGCCCGGGTGATGTTGACCTGCTCGGCTTCGTTCAGTTCAGCCCTGGTGGTGATGTAAGTCGGAATAAGCTGTTCGCGTTCCTCCGCTTCGAGCGGCGTATTGGCTTCGTCTTCACCGGCATAGAGAGGATCGGTCATTCATCCTCCCAAAGGTAGCGCAGCGGCTCATTCAGGATCTCGGCAGTCAGGCGCTCAAGTTCCTCATGCATCTGTCCAGTAGTTAGAGACTGGTTCTCCAGCATCATGCCCTGTGCAACGGGGCCGAACTGATCGAGAGCTTTGGCTGCCGCGCGATCGCGCACGATCTCGTCGAGCGGTGCCTTGGGCACCAGCGCGTAAACAAGCTGGCAGTTTAGCGCCTCGGCAGCCTCACGCAGGGATTTGAGGGTGGTGGCATCGGTCGCCTCGGCCTTTTCCAGTGCGACGATACGCGACTGCACCACGCCCATGCGCTTGGCGAGCTGGCGCGAGGTCATGCCCAGTGAATCGCGAATAGCGCGCACCCAGCCACCGCGCGGACGCGGGAGGCTTTGTTCCCGCAGAAAGGCGAGCTTCCTGTCGAGGTTTTTTCGGGCCAGTTCGGCTTGCCGGTCCTTGATCATCGCAGTCCTCCACTGTCTATATGATCATTTCTATGTGATCGTATCAATGGATTTTGATCTATTAAAAATGATCTAAACGAGGCATTTTAATCATCTTTATATGATCGATAATTGAGGGTTTCGCCCAGCGCTTGGCGCCGAAAAACACGCCTAATTGCGGGAAGTGCCTTTTAGCTGATCAAGGTAATCGGCCCACCATTGCGCCATCTCGACGCGTTCGGCCCAATGCGCACCACGATGGTAAGCTGCCCGAACGGCATCCTTGTCCTTGTGCGCCAATGCCCTTTCAATGGCATCGGGCGACCACTTGCCCGACTCGTTGAGCAAAGTGCTCGCCATGGCCCGGAAGCCATGGGCGGTCATTTCATCGCCGGAATAGCCGAGCCGCCGCAGCGCTGCATTGACCGTGTTCTCGGACATCGGTGATTTCGGCGTCCTGATCGACGGGAAAACATACTTCCCGCCGCCGGTGAAGGCCTTTGCGTTCTTCAGCACTGCGATTGCCTGCCTGGACAAGGGCACCGCGTGCTCAACGCGTGTCTTCATTTTTGCGGGAGGGATGCGCCACACCGCTTCGTCGAGATCGATCTCCCGCCACTCCGCGTGACGCAGTTCGCCTGGCCGGACAAATACCAGCGGCGAGAACAGGAGCGCATACTTGGTTGTTGGATATCCCTCATAGCCATCGATCGCGCGCAGCAGCTCGCCTACGCGCCGGGAGTCGAGGATCGCAGCGAAGTGCTTCGGCTTGCGACTGGCGAGCGCGCCGCGCAGATCGCGGGTCGGATCGACCTTGGCCAATTGGTTGGCGACCGCGAACCGGAACACTTGGCCAGCGAACTGGAGCGTCCGGTGAGCCTTCTCGTCGTTCTTGGACGCTTCGTAAGGCCGGACAGCCTCCAGAACCTCGACTGGCTCGATCTCGACAATCGGACGGTTGCCCAGCTTCTTTTGCAGCAGGCTCAGGAACCACTCGCGCTTGCGGACCGTCGCTGCCGCCAGCCCATCCCGGCGATTCTTCTCGATGTAGGCTTTGGCGACCGCGCTGAAGGTGTTCAGCGCACTGATCTTGGCAGCAATCTTGTCGCGGCGTTTCTGATCAGCCGGATCGATGCCTTTGGCCAGGCTCCCCCGGGCCGTATCGCGGGCATCGCGAGCGTCACGGAGCTTCAATTCTGGATAGGAACCCAGGGCAAGCTTCTTCTCGACCCCGGCACCATTGCGGAATTTCATTCGCCAAAGCCGTCCGCCCGAGGGGGTCACGAGCAGATAAAGGCCCTTCTCGTCGGCAACCTTGTAAGCCTTGGCTTTGGGCTTGAGGGCGCGGATCGCAGTCTCTGTCAGAGCCATTTGGGGGCCTTTCCAATTTGGGGTTGGCGAAGGCCCCCACAAAAGGCCCCCAAATCGTCGCGGCTGCAGGCGAATTTCAGCGAACCTTGGCGGCCAAGCCAAGGCAATTTATCGCAGATTTCCGGGGTCTTAGCAACCTTCAGCGGTCAATGGCGAAGGTGGAGGTGGTGCCGCTTACAGGACTCGAACCTGTGACCCCCGCATTACGAATGCGATGCTCTACCAGCTGAGCTAAAGCGGCGCTCTGCCGGGCGCTGGCTTGCCCGGAGGAGGGCGCGCTTACCAGTGGATGTCGCGGATGGCAAGCGGCGCGTTGGCGGGACGTGGAAATTCTGAAGGCTCCGGTAAACTCCCGGGTCTCCTCGCCCTGCTCCTTTACCCTCGCTTTACCATGGAGCGAGCAAAAGCGGTCGATCAGCGTTCCGGGCATCGCCCGCAGTGGAGCACGGCAATGAACATGGCGCGTGGCATCAATCGGCCTTCGGGGGCGAGGTCCGCCTCCGCGCCGGAGGGGATGATCGACGAGCGTCCGATCGCCTTTGCCGGCCAGGACCGGCGGATGCAGGTACGCGCCTATAATCATTGGGTTTCGCTGCTACGCGGCCGCCCCTGCCCCACCCTTGCGGACCTGGATCCCGCCAGCATCGCGGATTTTGGGCCGAACAGCGTGCTGCTCGATTTCGGCACGGGCACGGCTGATCCTGCGATCCGATTTCTAGGAGCTGCGCTGGCCGCAGAATGCGGCGTGACGGCTAGTATCGCCCAGGTGAGCGATGCGCCGGAAACGTCCCTGCTCTCACGGCTAGCCGAGCCTTATGCGCAGATCATCGAAAACCGCGCCCCGATCGGATTCGAGACGGAATTTGTCGGCCCGCGCGGCAACCAGCTCTTCTATAGGGGCCTGCTGATGCCCTTTGCCGACGATCAGGGGGCAATCACCTGCATCTATGGCGTGATCAACTGGAAGGAGGCCGTGGACGTCGAGACGCAGACGCTGCTCGCCGCGGAGATCGACGCATCCCAATATGCAGCGTCCGCAGCGCGCCCGACGTCGCCGCCCTGGCCCAAGGGAACCGCCGACAGCAGCGCCGCACCACCCCGGGCTGCACAGACGCATCGCCTGTCTCCCCTTGCCGACCAGTTGCTGCTCGCGCAGGAATCGGCGGCGACGGTACGGGCGTCGGATCTGCGCCGGCGCGCGGCGCTCTATCGCACGTTGAACCGCGCCTATGGTTTCGCGCTGGCGGCGGAGGCCCATCCTGCCGCCTATGCCGCGCTTCTGGAAGATGCGGGGCTTACGCCGCAGTCGCGCGCGCCGATGACGCCGATCGTGAAGCTGATCTTCGGCGCGGACTACGACAAGACGCGCCTTGCCGAATTTGCCGCCGTTCTGGCCCATGCACGCCGCCTTGCGGTGCCGGAGGGAGGGCTGGACGCGCTGCTCGAAAGGACGCCCGGCGGCGTCAAGGGCATCGTCCAGGCCGAGCGCAAGCACCGCGCCGATCTGCCCCACGGGCCGCGGTCGATTGCCTCGGATCGAGCCGCCGAAGCCCTGCGCAGCCGCCCGCCGCTGGGCCGCGTGCAGATCCCCGCCGGTGAGGCCGAATTCGTGCTGCTGCTGGCGCGGGCGGGCGCTGGAGGCCTGGATATCGTCGCCAAAGTGGAAGGCGATGCGGCACTGACCGACCGCGCCATGCGCCGCGCGGGCGCCTGAGTCCACAAGGCGTGCGAGGGGCGCTTATGCCCGCCTCCTAGCGGCTTTTCCAGACTTGAGGTGGCAACCGGGCAGGCGCATAGCCGCCTATATGAAGAACATGACCAAAGAGATCATGCAGGCATTCGAGGAGCGGATCTTCGAAGGCGCCCTGCCCGGAGAGCTGGAAGGACTGGACGAAAGCGAACGCGCGGATATCGCGCGCTTCGTTGCGGAGACGGCGGCAGATCGTCCTCCCCAAACCGTCCGGCTGAACCTGGAAACCTATCACGACGACAATAGCCGCAGGATGCGGCTGGCCGTGATCAACGACGACATGCCGTTCCTGGTCGATTCGATCGCCGGCGCGATCGCCGCCTTCGATCTTGGCACGTTCCGCATCATCCACCCCATTCTGCCGGTGGAACGCGACGCCAAGGGCGCGATTACGGCCGTCGGCGAAAAAGCGGCGGATGCGCAGGCCGAATCGATGATCTACATCGAGATCGAGCGCGCCGACGCCCGTACCCGCCGCGCGCTTACCAGCGAAATCGAACGCGTGCTGGAGCATGTTCGCGACGTCGTTTCCGATTGGCGCCCGCTGCAACAGGCGATGGGCCTGGATGCCGCCCGTGTCCCTTCGCGCGAAGGCGAAGCGCTGCTGCGGTGGTTCGCCGACGATGCAATGACGCTGCTGGGCCATGAGAAATGGTCCGTCGAGGGTGAAACTACCGACCAGATCGGCCTGGCACGCTACACGCATGACGTGCCGCTGCTGGCGGATGCCTCCCGCAACCTCGCGGTCGATTACTTCCAAATGGGCGGAGAGATCCCGCTCCTGTTGAAATCCAACGCCATTTCGACCGTCCACCGGCGCGTGCCGCTGGATATCGTCGCCACGCCGATCATGCGCGATCAGGATGTGGTGGGGCTTTCCATCCATTACGGCCTGTGGACCAGCCAGGCGCTGAATACCCCGCCCGCCATGGTCCCGATGCTGCGCAATCGGCTGGAGATGCTGGAATCGAAGTTCGGCTTTGATCCCGCAGGCCATACCGGCAAGGCGATGACGCACGCGCTTACCGGCCTGCCGCACGATCTGACCACTGCCTTCGATCTCGAAGCGCTGGAAAGCCTCGTGCTCACGGCAATGTCCGTGTCGGATCGGCCGCGTTCCAAGCTGGTGCTGGTGCGCAGCCCGCTGGGGCGCCATCTGTTCGGGTTCGTCTGGTTGCCGCGCGAACAGGTTGCGGCGGGCCATCGCGAAACAATCGGCAACATGCTGGTCGAAGCGGCGCATGCCAAGATGATCAACTGGTCGATCGCGCTGGAAGACGGCGTGCTGGCGCAGCTGCGCTACACGCTGGATCTTCGCGGCGATACGGTGATGCCCGACGAGGCGGAGCTCGACGAGCGGATCGCCCGGATCGTGCGCGGCTGGGCGCCGGCCGTCGATGCCTGCCTCGCCGAAATCGCGGGGAGCGGCGCCGCGCGCCTTTCGCTGCGCCTCGCCAATACCTTCCCCGATGTCTATCGCCTTACGCACACGCCCGAAGAAGCCGCGCAGGATCTGGTGCGGATCGGCGGGCTGGAAGACGAACATGCGCGATCGGTCCGCATCTTCCCGGTGCGGGACGAAGCGGGCGCCTACCGCATCAAGCTATACCGCCTTGGCGGTGCCCTGGCGTTGTCGGACGCGGTACCGGCGTTCGAGAATTTCGGCTTCCGCGTTCTGGAGGAAGTCCCGACCGAGCTCACCAACGGCGCCTTCATCCACGATTTCAAGGTCGAGCCTGCCACGCGCAGCGAGATACTGGACCGCGATCCTGCGGTTGTGGAAGCAGCCATCGCAGCGGTGCTGGAAGGCCGAGCGGAAAACGATCTGTTCAACCGGCTGATCGTCGAGGCCGGTCTTACCCCTTCGGCCGTTGTCCTGCTGCGCGCCTGGTTCCGTTATTTGCGCCAGGCGGGGATGCTGTACGGCATGGGCACGGTGGTCGATGCGCTGCGCCGGGCACCGATCGTGGCGATGGCGCTGGTTGATCGCTTCGAAGCGGCACACAACCCGGCGCGCGGCGGCGATGCGGAGGCGGTGGAACTCGCCGAGAAGGCGATCGATGCCGGCCTGGCCCAGGTTAACGCCATCGACGACGATCGCATCCTGCGCCTGTTCAAGGGCGTGGTGCTGGCGACGCTGCGCACCAACGCCTATGCGCCCGCCGGCGAGGAGGCGCTCGCGTTCAAGCTGGATTCCGCCAGGGTCCCCGGCCTGCCCGCACCACTCCCCTGGCGCGAGATCTGGGTGTATAGCCCACGCGTCGAGGGCATTCACCTGCGCGCCGGCCCGGTTGCCCGCGGCGGCCTGCGCTGGTCCGATCGCCGCGACGATTTCCGCACCGAGATCCTGGGCCTGATGAAGGCGCAGCGCGTGAAGAACGCCGTGATCGTGCCGACCGGGGCAAAGGGCGGCTTCTATCCCAAGCAGCTACCCTCCCCCGCCGTGGATCGCGACGCCTGGCTGGCCGAGGGTACCGAAAGCTACCGCATTTTCATCCGCGCGCTGCTGTCGATCACCGACAACATCGTGTCGGGCGAGGTGGTGCACCCCGAAGGCGTGACGGTGCTCGACGGTCAGGACCCCTATTTCGTCGTTGCGGCGGACAAGGGCACTGCGACATTCTCCGACGTGGCCAACAAGCTGGCGATGGAGCGCAATTTCTGGCTGGGCGATGCGTTCGCATCGGGCGGCAGCGTCGGCTATGACCATAAGGCGATGGGCATCACTGCCAAGGGCGCCTGGGTCTCGGTTCGCCGCCACTTCCTGGAAATGGGCACCGACATCCAGTCGGAGCCGGTGACCGTGGCGGGCGTGGGCGACATGTCGGGCGACGTGTTCGGCAACGGCATGCTCCTGTCCAAGGCGATTCGGCTGGTCGCGGCGTTCGACCATCGCCACATCTTCCTCGATCCCGATCCGGACCCGTCGAAGAGCTGGGAAGAGCGCGCCCGCATGTTCGCGCTGCCGCGCTCCAGTTGGGCAGACTACAACCCCGACCTCATCTCCGAAGGCGGCGGCGTATTCCCGCGCACCGAAAAGTCGATCCCGCTCAGCCCGCAGGTCAAGGCACTGCTCGACCTCGACGTGGACAGCATCGACCCCAACGGACTGATGATCGCGATCCTCAAGGCCCGCGTCGGGCTGCTGTGGTTCGGCGGCATCGGCACCTATCTGAAGGCGGCGAGCGAGAGTAACGGCGAGGTGGGCGATCCCGCCAACGACCGCATCCGCATCAATGCCGAGCAGGTCCGCGCGCAGGTGGTGGGCGAAGGCGCCAATCTCGGCGTGACGCAGGCGGCGCGCATTGCGTTCGCGCGGAACGGCGGCCGTATCAACACCGACTTCATCGACAATTCGGCCGGCGTCGACTGCTCGGACAATGAGGTCAACATCAAGATCGCGCTCAACCGCGAGATGGTCGAAGGTCGGCTGGGCTTCGAGGATCGCAACGCGCTGCTCGCCTCGATGACGGATGACGTCGCGCACCTGGTGCTGGAGGACAACCGCCTGCAGACGCTTGCGCTCTCCTTCATGGAGAATGACGGCGCGCTCGATCTGCCCAGCTATGTGCGAGTGATCGAGATACTCGAAGCCAAGGGTCGGCTCGACCGCGCAGTGGAAGGGCTCGACACCAATGAGGAGCTGATGCGCCGGGCGCAGGACGGGCGCGGCCTTACCCGGCCAGAGCTGGCCGTGCTGCTCGCCTCCGCCAAGCTCGCGCTGCAGGATGCGATCGAGCAGGGCGATCTCGGCCATGATCCGGCGCTCGTCGGCGATCTCCATGCCGCCTTCCCCAAGGCCATGCAGGAGCGGTTCAGCACCGCCATCGACGAGCATCGCCTGCGCAACGAGATTGTCGCGACGAAGCTCGCCAATCGCGTGGTCAACCGTCTGGGCGTGCTCCACCCGTTCGAGCTGGCAGAAGAGGAAGGCGCGGCGATGCGCGACATCGCGGCGATGTTCGTCGCCGCCGAACGCCTGTTCGATCTGCCGTCGCTATGGGCGGAGATCGAAAGCGCGGCGATCAGCGAGAATGCGCGCGTCGCCCTGCTTGATCAGCTCGCGCTGGCGGTGCGTGGCCAGATCGCCGATCTTCTGCGGGTCACGCGCCCCGGCGCGAGCCCGGCCGAGGTGATCGATCGGCTGCGCTCGGGCATCGACGTGCTCGGCACCAAAGCGCGTTCGCTACTGCTCGACGAGGCCCGCGCCCATTCGGATCGCATCTCCGCCACGCTGGAGGCGGCGGGTGCACCCGCCGAACTGGCGGACAGGGTGGTGCGCATCGTCGAGATGGACGGCGGCGTCGGCCTGGCCGAACTAGGCCAGCGGCTGGAGATCGACGAAGTGGTGCTGGCACGCGCCTTCACCGCGCTGGGCCAGACGCTCGGCCTCGATTGGGCTCAGGGCGCGGCGGCGCGGATCACCACCGGCGATGTCTGGGAACGCCTGCTGATCGCCAGCCTCGCGCGCGATTTCCAGCAGTTGCGGCTCGAATTCCTAGGCCGCATTGATGGCGCCGATCCGCAGGCGGCGGTGGAAGCCTGGCTCGCCGAGCATCAGGCGCGGGTCGACCAGTTCGTGGCCGTCGTGCGCCGTGCCCGGCAATCGGCCGCTCCGAATGCCGCAATGCTGGCGCAGATCGCCGGCCAGGCGCGCGTCCTTCTGGGCCGCGAATAGGCTGCACGCGAAAACGGCGCCGGTGGTTGCCGGCGCCGTTTGCTTTTCCATCGTCCATTAGTGGTTGTGCCGGGGGACCTTCAGCCCGGTGCCGCGATATTTCGTGGCGAACTCCAGCACACCGCCTTCGTGCAGCTGGCCTGACTTTTCGCGGTACAGCTCTTCCCACGGCGTGTTGCTCGGCGGGATGGGCGGCGCAGGCTCGCCCTTGCGCCGGGCGATCTCATCCTCGGCGACCAATGCGTCCACCCGGCCTTGGTTAAGATCGATCCGAATCACGTCGCCGGTGCGCAGCCACGAAAGCCCGCCGCCTGCCGCGCTCTCCGGCGAGGCGTTGAGGATCGAGGGGCTGTCCGACGTGCCCGACTGGCGGCCGTCGCCCAGCGTCGGCAGGCTCTGGATGCCCTTTTGCAGGATCGCGTCGGGCGGCTGCATGTTGACGACTTCCGCCGAGCCCGGCCAGCCGAGCACGCCAGCGCCGCGAATCACCAGGATGCAGTTATCGTCGATGCCGAGCGCCGGATCGTTGATCCGGTGGTGATAGTCGTCCGATCCGTCGAACACCACCGCGCGCACCTCGAATACGCCCTCCTGCCCCGGGGTGGAGAGATAGCGCGCGCGGAACTGCTCGGAGATCACGCTGGTCTTCATGATCGCCATGTCGAACAGGTTGCCGGTGAGCACCAGGAACCCGGCCTTCTCCATCAGCGGCTTGTCGAGCGGGAAGATGACGTCGGCATCGAGCACGCGCGCCTCGGCGACATTCTCCGCCATGGTGCGGCCGGTGCAGGTTGCGACGCTGCCGTCCAGGATGCCCGCATCGACCAGCAGCTTGAGCACCGCCGGGATGCCGCCGGCACGGTGGAAGCGTTCGGACAGATACTGCCCCGCCGGCTGCATGTTGACGATCAGCGGCAGGTCATAACCGGTCTGCCAGTCCTCGGGCGTGATGGTGATGCCGGCATGCGCGGCCATCGCATTGAGGTGCGGCTGGGCGTTGGTAGAGCCGCCGATCGCGGTGAGCAGCTTGATCGCGTTGAGGAAGCTCTGCTTGGTCAGGATCTTCGACGGGCGCAGGTCCTCATAGGCCATCTCGACGATGCGCTTGCCGGTCTCGTAGGCGATCTGGCCGCGCTCACGGTACGGCGCCGGGATCATCGCGCAGCCGGGGAGCGACATGCCCAGCCCCTCGGCCATGCTGTTCATCGTCGAGGCGGTGCCCATCGTGTTGCAGTGCCCCGAGGAGGGCGCGCTCTCCATCGCGCGGCGGAGGAACTCGGCCTCGTCGATCTCGCCCGCCGCCATCTTGCGGCGCGAGCGCCAGATCACCGTGCCCGAGCCGACCAACTCGCCTTCATGCCAGCCGTCGAGCATCGGCCCGCCCGACAGGACGATCGCCGGGATGTCGACGGTGGAGGCGGCCATCAGCGAGGACGGCGTGGTTTTGTCGCAGCCGGTGGTGAGGATCACCGCGTCGATCGGATAGCCGTTAAGGATCTCGACCAGCCCGAGATAGGCGAGGTTGCGATCGAGCGCGGCGGTCGGCCGCCGGCAATTCTCGAAGATCGGGTGGAGCGGAAACTCCATCGGGATGCCGCCCGCCGCGAGGATGCCTTCGCGGGCGCGCTTCACCGTCTCGAGGTGGATGCGGTTGCACGGCGCGATGTCGCTGCCCGACTGGGCGATGCCGATGATCGGCTTGCCCGAGGTCAGCTCCGCCGGCGTGATGCCGTAGTTCATGAAGCGCTCAAGATAGAGCGCGGCCATGTCGGCGCGGCCGGGGGCGGCGAACCATTCGCGCGATCGGAACGGACGGACGGGCGTGCGGGTCACGATTCAAACTCCCGAAACAAACTCCCCTCCCGCTTGCGGGAGGGGTCGGGGGAGGGGCTGGAACAACCCCGCCCGCCAAGATCAAAACTCCCC
>NZ_ALBQ01000002.1 GCF_000282895.1 Sphingomonas sp. ATCC 31555 | reverse complement strand
CCGACACCGACACCGACACCGACACCGACGCCCACTCCGACGCCAACGCCCGCTCCGACTCCAACACCAACACCAACACCAACACCAACACCCACACCCACACCGACGCCGACGCCGACGCCGGCTCCGACTCCAACACCGACACCGACGCCGACGCCCACGCCCACCCCCACTCCAGCCCCGACGCCGGTAAACGCCTCCCTGCTCGCGCTTACGCAGAGCGAGACCTTCGGCAGCGATGCGACGGGGTTTGCCGGCACCTTCTATCCGGATGCGCGGGCGTGCGGGTGCCTCACGGCATCGCTCGGTCTCACCATCCGCTTCGACGCGGCGACCAGCAGCTATACCGTAAGTGACGGGATCAACACCGAAACCTTCGTGCCCGGCGACGTCGATGCCGCCCAGTCAAGCGCGGCGCTGCGCGTCTATCGTCATGCGGGCACGAACAGCGAATATACTCTGTCGCTCACTCTGCCGGGCACCAGCGGCGCGCTCACCTATCGCTATGTCGGGGCGGGGTTCTGGCAGCGCGTGGATTTCGCGACGGACGGCAGCGGCGCGTTCCGCTTCGATGCCTTCACCTATGGTGTGCGCACGCCCGATGCGGCCGTGCCGCGCACCGGCAATGGCCATTATGCCGTCGATCTGATCGGCGCGCTCGGCTTCGGCGTGCTCGAAAGCCTGGTCGGCAGCGGCAGTCTCCAGGTCGATTTCGCCACCGGCAAGCTCGTCACCAGCGGCACCGTCCAGCAGGTCGCCAGCGATACCGGCAACGTCGTCACCAGCTCCGCCTTTATCGGCCAGGCACAGCTGAACAGCGCGACCAATGGCTTCACCGGCAGCTTCGCCTTTTCGGGCGGCGATCTCGCCGGCGCGCTTCAGGGCGGCTTTTACGGCCCCGCGGCGGAGGAAGTCGGCGCCGCCTGGACCGCGTCGAACGCCGATGGTCGCGCCGCCTCCGGCATCTTGATCGGCCGGCAATCGGGAAGCCAGCTGGGCAACACCACGCTCGACAACCTTGCCGCCAGCCAGATCTTCGGCAGCGAAACCGCCACGCTGCGCGTCGACTATACCGAAGCCGGCGGCGCCGCCGCGACGCTGTCCAGCACCGCACAGGCGCTGGTCGTCAGCTATGACGCCGCCTCGGGCAACTATACCGTGATTGCCGGCCCGCGCAGCGCGCTGTTCTCCACCGGCGGCACCTCGGGCGCGGCGGATCTGCTCACGCTCGATGCGCTGGGCGCGCTGCGCTATGTCCGCGCTGGTCGCTGGGCGACCACCACCAGCACCAACGGCATCACCAGCCGGACGATCGACGCCTTCACCTTCGGGCTGAAGACCGCGGACGGCGCTCTGCCCCGCACCGGATCGGCCAGCTATGCGCTCACCCTGGCCGGCGTGCTGGTCGATGCCAGCCAGGCCGGCCCGCTCGCCCTGTCGGGCAGCGGCACGCTCAGCGCCAACTTCGCGACAGGCACGATCGCCGCCGGCGGCACCGCCACCGCCAGCTTCACCGATGCCGCCAACGCCACTACCAGCACCAACGGCAGCTTCACCGGCAGTGCCACGCTCGCCAGCGCCGCCAATGCGTTCGGCGGCAGCCTGACGCTCGATCTGCTCGGCAGCTACACCGGGGCGCTGACCGGCCATTTCTATGGTCCCGCGGCCGAGGAAGTCGGCGCCAGCGCCGCGCTCACCGATGCGGCGGGCGAAGGCGCCGCCGTCAGCCTGGTCGGCGGCCGCACCGCCAGCGCCAGCGCCGCCGGCCGCACGCCGGTGACGCCGGACATCGCCGCCGTGGTCGGGGGCTATGCTCTTACCGGCCTGCCCGGCCTGGCGGAGACCAGCCTGTTGCTCACCGCCGCCGATCGCGAGGCGATCACCAGCGCAGCCGGCTTCGACGTCTATCGGCGCACGCTCGCCGCCGGCACGGTGGAGGCGCGCATCTACGATGCCGCCGCCGGCCCGCTGGCGCTCAGCTATGCCAGCTTCGCCGAACTGGGCATGCTCGCCGCCAATGCCGGCACGGCCGATGCGCAGCGCTGGTATCTGCCCTTCGGTCAGCGCACCACGGCGGATCAGATGCCGCGCACCGGCACCGCCAGCTATGCCGGCCTGGTCTTCGGATCGGGCAGCGTCGCCGGCGCGGGCTATGCGCTTTCCGGCAGCAGCAGCTTCGCAGTCGATTTCGCGCGCTCCAACGCCACCGGCACGCTGGCGATCACCGGCAGTGGCGCCGCCGGCGCCCGCGATTTCGGCAGCTTCGGCTTCCAGTCCTCGGCGCTGTCGAGCGGCGGCTTCACCGGCGCGCTCACTGCGTCCGGCGGCTCGGGCAGCCTTACCGGCTGGTTCTTCGGCCCGCAGGCGCAGGAGATCGGCGCGACGTTCGATGCCGTGCGCACGCTGGCGAACGGCGATCGGGCTACGCTTTCGGGCGCGACCCTCGCCAAGAAGACGCCGTGACCCAGCGCATCGCGGCGGCCCTGGCGCTGGCCCTGCTGGCGCCGCTCCCCGCCTTCGCCCAGACGACCGAACAACGCCGGGTCTCGGCGGTCGAGCTGTTCGCCCTCGCCGCGCGCGCCACCCCGGACGAGGCCGAGACGATGTACCGCGCGCTCGCCCGCGATCCGGATGCGGAGGTTCGCGCCGAAGCCCGCTTCCGCCTCGGCCAGCTGCTCGAACGCGGCGGTCGCCCGCGCGAGGCGGCGGCGCAGTATCGCGCGCTGCTCGACGAAAAGCCCGATGCCGCCCGCGTCCGGCTCGAACTGGCCCGACTGCTCACCCAGCTCGGCGATGAGGGCGCTGCTCGTCGCGAACTCCGCCAGGCCCAGGCCGGCGCGCTGCCGCCGCAGGTGGTGCAGATCGTCGACCAGTTCGCCGCGGCGCTGCGCTCGCGCAAGCCTTGGGGCGCCAGCCTCGAAGTCGCGCTGATGCCGGACAGCAACGTCAACCGCGCCACGGATGCCGCCACGCTCGATACCGTGCTCGCTCCGCTCCAGCTCTCGCGCGATGCTCGCGAACAATCGGGCATCGGCGCCCGCGCCGCCGGTCAGCTCTATGCCCGCGTGCCCCTCGCCGCCAACCTCGCGCTCGTTCCGCGCGCGGCCGCCCAGGCCGATCTGTATCGTCAGAGCCGCTTCAACGATGTCTCCGCCTCGGCGCTGGTCGGCCTGGAATGGAGCCTGGGGCGCGATCGGCTGCGGCCGTCGATCGGCGGCACCCAGCGCTGGTACGGCAACCATCCCTATGCCCGCACCGCCACCGCCGCGATCGATTGGCAGCACCCGCTCGGCACGCGGGCCCAGCTCACCACCAGCGCGACGATCGCCGATACCCGCTATCGCGACAATGCGCTTCAGAACGGCCTGCTGCTGAACGGCGCGGTCGCCTACGAGCGTGCCTTCTCGCCCCGCGCGGGCGGCAGCATCACCCTTTCGGCCACGCGCCAGACGGCCCGGGATCCCGGCTTCGCCACCGCCTCGGGCAGTGCGTCGCTGCTCGGCTGGCGCGAATTCGGCCGCACCACGGTCTATGCCACCGCCGGGCTGCGGCGGCTGGAAGGCGATGCGCGGCTGTTCCTCTTCGCCGATCGCCGCAAGGACTGGAACGTCAGCCTCGGCGTCGGCGCCACCTTCCGGCGGCTGCAGGTGCGCGGCTTCGCGCCGATCGTGCGGTTCGAATGGGAACGCAACCGATCGTCGATCGGCATCTATGATTATGCCCGCACGGCAGCGGCGATCGGCGTCACCCGCGCGTTCTGATGCACCGCCGCGCGCGGCTCCGGCGTGGCATCGGCGACCACGCGGTTCCGGCCGTCCCGCTTGGCGGTGTACAGCGCCGAATCGGCCTGCGCGACCAGCCGGTCCCAGCGTCCTTCGCCGCCCTGCCCCTGGGCATGGCCGATGCTGACCGTGCATTGCAGCGTCCCGCCCTCGTCCAGCGACAGCGTCGCCCCGGCGATCGCGGTGCGGATCCGCTCGGCCAGCGTCGCCACCTGCTCGGCGCCGGTCGCGGCCGGCAGCACCAGGAATTCCTCGCCGCCGATCCGGCCGACCAGGTCGTCCTCGCGCACCGTGGCGGCGATCTGGCGCGCCACCATCACCAGCATCCGGTCTCCCACGCCGTGCCCCCAGCGATCGTTGATCGCCTTGAAATGATCGATGTCGAGCAGGATCACCGCTGCCGCCCGGTTGCCGCGCGCCAGCCCGGCCTCCCAGATCACCCGCCGGTTGAGCAGGCCCGTCAGCGGATCGCGCGTGGCGTGCTGGATCAGCTGGGCGTTGAGCTGCCGCGCGATCATCCACAACAGGCAGATCGCAATTACCCAGGTCAGCATGAAGCGGGCGGTCAGCCCCATGATCGAACTGGCCTCCAGCGCCGCGTCGCTGGTGTCGCCGTCCAGCAGCACCATGATCCGCAGCGCCAGCACGCCTGCCCAGATCAGGTGGAACATCGCGGCCATCCGCGCGGGGCCGCGCTGCTCGGCATCGGCATGCCGCCACAGCACCCGCGCCGTCGCCAGCACCATCGATCCGCGCGTCAGGCAGCCCAGCAGCATCATCACCCAGTCGTAATGCGTCGCGGTCGACAGCCCATAGCCGATCTGGGCCAGCGCGATCGCCAGCGCCAAGCCGAGCGGCCAATTCTCGCGCGCCGGCCGGCCGAAAAAGGCGTTCGCGGCCACCAATCCCATCGCCGGTCCTGCATCCACCGTCAGGTTCGCCCATAAGGTCAGATGGGGAAAGCCCTCGGGCCCGTAGGGCAGTTGCAGCAGCACGAAACCCAGCGCCAGCAGCGCGTTGCCGCCCGCCCAGATCGCCAGGCTGGTCCGCACCGGCCCATGCGGCTGGTGCCGCGCCACCGCCACGAAGCACAATGTCGACAAAGCACAGGTCAGGGCATTCACGAAGAACATCGTCGACAGATCGAAGTTCGCGTTCAACGCTTCCATGATCCGCACCCTATCGCCACGCGCTTAAAGATTTCTGGATATGATATTCCGGCATTCCACGTCTCGCGGGAATGGCGCGGCGCTTCAAGTCCACTTTTTCCGCGCGATCGGACGGTGAAAACTGCGGGCGAAGCTGCGTCGCACAGTGCTCGGGTGCCACTCTGGGCCGGCCCTGAATGTCCCAAAGTACAGGGGTGCGCGCAATACTTCGTTGCACTTGACGCGGCCTGCCGCGCGGCCGGCTTTCTATAACGCCGCTTAGCATTCCGCGTCCGCGCGGCCCTGAACGGAAGGAACGCCCCTTGCATCCGGAACTCGCGACCCGCCTCGATTTCGTCGGCTACACCGCCGAAAAGCGCGCCCTGCTCGCGGACGCGCGCGATACCATCCTCGCCGCGATGCGTCCGGCGCTCGACCGGCTGTACGGCCAGATCGCCGCCTATCCCGAAACCGCGAACATGTTCTCGGGCCCGAGCCACATCGAAAAGGCCAAGCAGCTCCAGTCCGAACATTGGGGCCATCTCGCCGGCGCCGCGTTCGACGGGGACTATGTCGCCCGCGTCAAGCGGATCGGCGCCCGCCACGCGCAGATCGGCCTCACGCCGCAATGGTATATCGGCTCCTACGCGATCATCCTCGATTCGCTCATCCAGAGCATCGGCGCCGCCCCCGCCGGCCCGCGCCTCCCCTTCTTCCCCGCCAAGGCCGATCCCCGCTTCGATCAGCTCCGCGCGATCGTCACTGCCGCGCTGATCGATCTGGAGATGTCGGTCTCCATCTATTTCGAGCAGGAACAGGCCAGCCGCGCCACCGCGATGGCGGCGCTGCAGGAACGCGAAAAGTCGCTCGCCAGCCTGCTCGGCGCGATCAACGAGACGGTGGACGCGATCCGCACCGGTTCGCAGGAAATCGCCCAGGCCTCCACCGATCTCGCGCGGCGCACCGAAAGCAATGCCGCCAGCCTCGCCGAAACCGCCGCCTCGGTGCAGGAGATGGACCAGCGCCTCAAGGCCACCGCGCAGAGCGCCCGCCGCACCGTCGAGCGCGCGGACGGCGCCAAGGCCACCGTCGACACCGGCCGCACCATCACCGAACAGGCGGTGACCGCGATGGAGCGCGTCGCCGAAAGCGCCAAGGGCATCGACAATGTGATCGAAGGCCTCGACAAGATCGCCTTCCAGACGCGCGTCCTCGCGATGAACGCGGCGGTCGAAGCGGGGCGCGCCGGCGAGGCGGGCCGCGGCTTCGCGGTGGTCGCCGATCTCGTCTCGGCGCTCGCCATGCGCGCCGAGGAGGAGGCCGGCCGCGCCCGCGATCAGCTCACCGCAACGCAGGCCGATATCGTCACCGCGGTCGGCATGGTCGAGAAGGTCGATGGCGCCCTGTCCAACATCTCGGGCGACGTCGCGACGGTGAACGACCTCCTCACCCAGATGGCCAGCGACAACCAGGCCCAGGCCGGCGCGATCAGCGAAGTCTCGGCGACGATCGGCGAAATGGACCGCGCCACTCAGCAGAACGCCGCGATGGTGGAGGAAACCACCGCCGCCGCGCAGAACCTCGCCCGCGAAGTCGATCGCCTCGCCCGCCAGGCGAGCAGCTTCAACGACGCCGGCACCACCCCCGGCCAGGGCGCCCGCGCCACGGTGAAGGCGCTGGCGGCGATGGCGGGGTGATCGAGGGGCCCCTCGCTGCCCGTGTGCAGGAAGCGGGCATAACGTAAGCCTGAACGGAATGCCGCGGGGCGCCGTCCGCCCTGGCATACCGAACGCTGGCCTGCCCGCGCCCGTCCTCTTATGCCTGCGCGGGCATGCAAACCTCCCGCCCCATCGCGCGCCACGCGCTCCTTCTCTCCCTCCTCGTCCTCGCCGCCTGCAAGCCCGCCGCACCCGCGCCACAGCTTGTCGTCTGGGCGTGGGAGCGCCCGGAAGATTTGCGCTTCCTGCCCAAGGGCACCGAGATCGCCGTCCAGACCGGCTTCATCGAGCTGGCGGGTGACGGCTTCCTCGCCCGCGGCCGGCATTATCCTTTGCGAACCGATCAGCCGCCGAACACCGCGGTGGTCCATATCCAGATCGACGACAGCGTCCCCCTGCGCTGGACGCCCGCGCTGCGGGCGCGGGTTGCCGCTGCCGCGCTCAATCTCGCCCGGGTCGTGCCCACGCCGCGGGTCCAAATCGACTTCGAGGTTCGCCAGTCCCAGCGCCAGATCCTGGTCGACGTGCTGCGCGACGTTCGCGCCGGCCTGCCTCGCAAGATTCCGCTATCAATGACCGCCATCGCCAGCTGGTGTCAGGAAGATTGGCTCAACGCCCTGCCGGTCGACGAGATCGTGCCGATGCTGTTCCGCATGGGCCGCGGCGATCCGGCGATCCGCTCCCGGATCGAAGGCGGTAGCGACTGGTCGGAACCCGCTTGCCGAAAGGCACTCGCAATTTCCGCCGACACCCCCATTGCCCGCGCGCCGACAGGCCGTAGGATCTATTTGTTCGCACCGCGAAGCTGGACGCCCTCCACCTTCGACGCGGTACGCAAGCAGGTGGAGCAGTGGCGATGAAGCGCGGGTGGTCGTTCGCGGCGGTGATCGGCATTGCGATGCTGGCGGGGACGCAGGCATCGGGATCGGGCGGCGGGGATGGCCCGATCCTGGATTATGTCACCAGCCACGCGCTGCACCCGATCGACCGGGCCGCCTTCGCGGCGGGGCGGGTCGGCATCGTCAAGCCCAACGCGCCGGAGGCGGTTCGCTATCTCGACTGGCGGCTGCTGACCGGGCTGCGCACCGGCACGGACGCCGCAGAGGCGCTCGCCACCCCCTGTTGCGGTGACTGGCAGGACCTGACGGGGGTCTGGCTGGCGGCACGGCGGCAGGTGCCCGGCGTCGACACCGATATCTACTGGATCGCCACCGAACGCCCGGGACCGGACTACACGACAATCCCCACCTGCTTCGCCGATGCTTTCACCACCGCCACCGCGACGCTGAAGGCGCGCATCGCCGCCTATGGCGCCAGCTCCCCCTGGGTGCGTGCCTGGGTGGACGGGCAGGACGCCGTGTTCGAGGCGTGCAGCAAGCCCCACACCTCCCTGCCCCCGCTCGATCCCGCCGCCCCCGCCTGGCTGCGCGCCGATCGGCTGTACCAGCAAGCCGCGCTGGCGCTGTACGATGGCCGGCTCGACGATGCCGAAACGACGTTCGCCGCGATCGGCCGCGATCCCGCGTCGCCCTGGCAGAAGCTGGCGCTGTACCTCCAGACCCGTACCATCCAGCGCGCCGCGCGCACCACCCGCGATCCCGCCGCCTTCGCCCGGGCCCATGCCGCGATCGACACCCTCGCCGCCGCGCCGGACGGCACCTATGGCAAGGGCGAAGTGGAACGGATGCGGCAGGTGCTCGACTATGTCGAGAATCCCGCCGCGTTACGCGATCGGCTCGACCAGGCGCTCAACGAAAAGGCGCCGACGACCGACATCGCCGCCAAGTTCAAGGACTATTGGAGCCTGTCCGCCGACAAGCCCCACAAGCCCGAAACGGCGGACTGGATCGCGACGCTCGGCACCCGCAACCGCGCCGATGGGCTCACCCATGCCGTTGAACGCTGGCGGGCGACTCGCACCTCGGCCTGGCTGGTCGCTGCGCTCAGTCTCGTCGAGCCAAGCGACGCCACCGCCGCTGCTCTCACGCAAGCCGCCGATCGCGTCGCGGCCGACGATCCTGCCTGGCTCACCGCGCGTTACCATCTGCTGCGGCTGCGCATCGGCCAGGAGCCCGATGCGACGCTGCGTGGTCGGGTCGATGCGCTTCTGGCCCGCACGGATCTCACCCCGTCGGATCGCAACATTTTCCTATCCGTCCGCGCGCAGCTCGCCACCAGCCTCGCCGATTTCGCCGCCCATGCGCTGCGCCAGCCCTATTGCGTTTCGGGCGCCAGCGATTGCCTCGGCTATGCCTCAGCGATCAGCGCCGAGCAGCTCGGCCGGCGCGGGCAGGCCTGGGTCGGCCTGGGCAACGATGCACGGATGCTGATTGATCGCCTGCCGCTGCCCGATCGGCTTGCATTGGCGCGCATGGCCGAACTGCCCGCCGAACTCCGCCTCGATCTCGCGCTAACCAACTTCGTCCGCGCCGTACTGCTCCGCAACGAGACGGCAGTGGACGAAAGCGCGCGGACGCTCACCCCGCTTCTACCGCAGGTCCAAGCGGATTGGCGCCGGATCCTGCGCACGCGGCCGGGGCCGGAAAAGCGCTTCGCCGAACTGTTCGTGATGGCCAAGATCCCCAGCTTGCGCACCGATCTCGCCAATTACACGCGCCCCCATGGCCCGGAACCTTCGTTCGGCGGCTATTGGGACACTTGGCTGGTGCGGGCGCCGCGCAGGATGGCGCCGCCCGAATTTCCGCCCGCCAGCGCCTATGCACCTGGCAGCTGGTGGAATCCCGCCGCCGAGAACGGCTACGCCCGCTCCGATCTTGTCTGCGATAACAAGTGCGGCGGCGCTTTCCCGGTCCACATTGCCCCTTTTGCCCAACCGGTCCAGGCTGCGGCGCTGCGCGAACGCAACGCCTTCCGTACCCCCTCGGAGGTCGAAAAGGGCGGGACGATCGGCCTGACAGTATGGGACGAAGCACTCGCCTATGTCGCCGCGCACCCGCGCGATCCCCGTGCCGGTGAAGCGCTGTACCGGCTAAACCGCGTTGGCCGCTGGAGCACCAACACCAACCAGCTGAGCAAGCGCGCCTTCCGCCTGCTCCACGCCCGCTATCCAGGCACGATCTGGGCAAAGCGCTCGCCTTATCATTACTGAGATGTCGAGAAACGCGCTACGCAGTCTCTGCGTCTAGCCCTTTTCGTAATGGGCATCCGCCCATCGCTCCGAAAAGCAGCGGGCGCGTCCTGATTTCCCGGCAACGCAGACGGATAAGGTCACTCCCCCGCCCCTCTTTGGTCGGGAAGCGGCCCCCGCATCAAGTCCCTGCGGGCGGGGCCGGCGCTGCCGGTGGAACGGCCGGTGCGGCGGGGCCGGCCGGCGGCACTGCCGGCGGCACTGCGGGCGGCACTGCGGGCGGCGCTGCCGCTGGCGGCACTGCGGCGGGAGCCGCAGCTGCGGCCGGGGCGACAGCCCCGGCGTGTGTGGGCGCGGGGTCCGGTCCCGATCCCTGGTCCGTCGGCGCGGATTCGGCCCGCGGCGACGAACCGGATTTGAAGCGATAGGGCCGCGCGGTCGGGGCAAAGCCGATGCTGTTGCATGCCTTTTCGCGGATCTCCTGGCTGGTGGTCAGGTCCGCGCCCTTGCCGCTGAAGTTCAGCGCCACGCAATCCGCCGCGACGCCGCGCATCAGCATCAGGAAGGCGCGCGGGTTCACCGTGCCTTGGGCCAGATCCATGCCCTTCAACTCGTTCGGATTGTGGAACAGATCCTTCTCCGAAAGGCCCAGGCACGAAGCCGCCTGCAGGATCGTCATCGTGTCGGCGCGGAAACGCTCTTTCGTGCCTTGCAGATTGGTCGCCTTGCACTCGGTGCTGGTGCTGGCCACCGTCTCCAGCCCGCTGCGATAGCGCGCAAAGCCGACATGCAGGCCGCCGACGATGTCGCCCGCCGCGCCCACCGCCTTCCATGCGGCGCCCAGCACGTCGCCCTTGGTCACGTCTTCCAGGAACTTGCGCGCCTTGTCGGTGGGCAGCGCCGCCAGCATCACCTTCACGATCCGCGATTCGATCAGCGGTACGTTGCTTTCGAAATTCTCGAAGAAGCCGCTGCAATTCCGGTCGTCGGCGCTGGTGGGCGTCGGCACGGGGTTGGGAATGGGCGGCGTCTGGGATTCGTCGCGGGTCCAGCAGACCTTCTGGGTCGTGCTCGCATCGTACAGATCGGCCGCGGCGTGGTTGATCTCCTTCGCGGCACCGGCCAGCAGCTGGGCGAAGCCGTCGGCATCCTGGCCGTTCACCGTCGTCCGCCCGATATCGGCCGCCATCGCCAGGATGATCGTGGCGCGCAGCAGTTGCAGCTTCTTCGAATAGGATGCGTCGAAGGTCCGCTGGTCGAGCAGATAGCCGGGATAGCCGCCGCTGTGTCGGGTTTCCTTCACGATCATGGAACAAGCCGGCGTCAGCAGGATCGCTCCTGCCGCCAGCAGTGCCGTTGCGCGCTTCATTGCTTCCACCCCTAAATAAAGGTCGGTGCAGCGCAAAGCCACGGGCTGCCGTTACTATCTGGATAGGCTGTTTTTCTTCCGCTGGGCAAGTCGTTTCTTCGGCGTCTTCGCCGGCGGTGGCAAAGGCTCTGCGGACAGGTGGCGGAGGGCGCCTGCGCTTCCTATCTCCCCCTCTGGAAAACCATTCAGAACAAAGCTAGAACCCTCCCCTATGGCACTCACCACGATCCCGCAGCAAAGGTGTTCCGCATGCTGACTCACATAAGCGTCCGCGGCGCGCGCGAGCACAACCTCAAGGGCGTCGACATCGACATTCCCCGCGACACGCTGACGGTGATCACCGGGCTGTCGGGCTCGGGCAAGTCGAGCCTCGCCTTCGACACCATCTATGCCGAGGGGCAGCGCCGCTATGTCGAGTCGCTCTCGGCCTATGCGCGCCAGTTCCTCGAACTGATGCAGAAGCCCAATGTCGAGCATATCGAGGGCCTCAGCCCCGCCATCTCGATCGAGCAGAAGACGACCAGCCGCAACCCGCGCTCGACGGTGGCGACGGTCACCGAGATCTATGATTACATGCGCCTGCTCTGGGCGCGGGTGGGCGTGCCCTATTCCCCCGCCACGGGGCTGCCGATCAGCGCGCAGACGGTGAGCCAGATGGTCGACCGCGTGCTCGCGCTGCCCGAAGGCACAAGACTGCTGCTGCTCGCCCCCGTGGTGCGCGGGCGCAAGGGCGAGTATCGCAAGGAACTCGCCGAGTGGCAGAAGGCCGGCTTCAGCCGCGTCCGCATCGACGGCGAGATGTATCTGATCGAGGAAGCCCCGGCGCTCGACAAGAAGTTCAAGCACGACATCGAAGTGGTGGTCGATCGCCTGGTGGTGCGCGACGATATCGGCACGCGCCTGGCCGAGAGCTTCGAAACCGCGCTCAAGCTGGCCGAGGGGCTGGCCTATGTCGACCTGGTGGACACCACGGTGGAGGCGCTGCAGGGCAATGCGGTGCGCGAGGCGCCCCAGGCGTTCCGGGTGGAAGGCGACGCTCCCGCCGCTGAAAGCGAGGCCCCCAAGGCCAAGAAGGGGATGAAGAACACCGGCATCCCCGACAACCGCATCGTCTTCTCCGAGAAGTTCGCCTGCCCGGTCTCCGGCTTCACCATCCCCGAAATCGAGCCGCGGCTGTTCTCGTTCAACGCCCCCCAGGGCGCCTGCCCGGCGTGCGACGGCCTCGGCGAGAAGCTCGAGTTCGACGAGGACCTTGTCGTCCCCAACCACGATCTCAGCATCAAGAAGGGCGCGGTGGTGCCCTGGGCCAAGTCCAACCCGCCCTCGCCCTATTACATGCAGGTGCTGGGCAGCCTCGCCCGCGAGTTCGGCTTCAGCCTCGATACGCCGTGGAAGGACCTGCCCGGCGAAGTGAAGCTCATCATCCTCCACGGCACCGGCGGCAAGCCGGTCACCCTCACCTTCATCGACGGCCGCAAGAGCTACGACGTCAAGAAGCCGTTCGAGGGTGTGATCGGCAACCTCAACCGCCGCATGCTGCAGACCGAAAGCGCCTGGATGCGCGAGGAGCTGGGCAAGTACCAGGCCAGCCACCCGTGCGAGGTCTGCGGCGGCGCCCGCCTCAAGCCCGAGGCGCTGGCGGTGAAGGTGGCGGGGCAGGACATCGCCCATGCCACGCGCCTCTCGGTGGTCGACGCGCTCGCCTTCTTCCAGACGCTGCCCGAGACCTTCACGCCCCAGCAGCGCGAGATCGCCCGCGCGATCCTCAAGGAAATCGACGAGCGGCTCGGCTTCCTCAACAATGTCGGGCTCGACTATCTCAACCTCGATCGCACCTCGGGCACCTTGTCCGGCGGCGAGAGCCAGCGCATCCGCCTCGCCAGCCAGATCGGCAGCGGGCTGTCGGGCGTGCTCTACGTGCTCGACGAGCCGAGCATCGGCCTGCACCAGCGCGACAACGACATGCTGCTCGCCACCCTCAAGCGGCTGCGCGACCTCGGCAACACCGTGCTCGTCGTCGAGCATGACGAGGATGCGATCCGCACCGCCGACTATGTGATCGACATGGGGCCGGGCGCCGGCGTCCATGGCGGCGAGATCGTCGCCAAGGGCACGCTGGCCGAGGTGCTCGCCACCGAAGGCAGCGTCACCGCCGACTATCTCAACGGCACGCGCGAGGTCGCCGTGCCGCCCAAGCGCCGCAAGGGCAACGGCAAGAAGATCACGGTGCACAACGCCACCGCCAACAACCTCAAGGGCGTGACGGCGAGCATCCCGCTCGGCACCTTCACCTGCATCACCGGCGTCTCCGGCTCGGGCAAGTCCAGCTTCACGCTCGACACGCTCTATGCCTCGGCCGCGCGCCAGCTCAACGGCGCGCGCCTGCTCGCCGGCAAGCACGACAAGATCACCGGGCTCGAACATTGCGACAAGGTGATCGACATCGACCAGTCGCCGATCGGCCGAACCCCGCGCTCGAACCCGGCGACCTATACCGGCGCCTTCACCAACATCCGCGACTGGTTCGCCGGCCTCCCCGAGGCGCAGGCGCGCGGCTACAAGCCCGGCCGGTTCAGCTTCAACGTCAAGGGCGGCCGGTGCGAGGCGTGCCAGGGCGACGGCGTGCTCAAGATCGAGATGCACTTCCTCCCCGACGTCTATGTCACCTGCGACGTGTGCCACGGCGCGCGCTACAATCGCGAGACGCTGGAGGTGAAGTTCAAGGGCAAGTCGATCGCCGACGTGCTCGACATGACGGTGGAAGACGCGGTCGAGTTCTTCAAGGCCGTGCCCCCGATCCGCGACCGCATGGCGATGCTCGCCGAAGTCGGCCTCGGCTATGTCAAGGTCGGCCAGCAGGCGACGACGCTGTCGGGCGGCGAGGCGCAGCGGGTGAAGCTCGCCAAGGAACTGGCGCGCCGCGCCACCGGGCAGACGCTGTACATCCTCGACGAACCCACCACCGGCCTGCACTTCGAGGATGTGCGGAAGCTCCTGGAAGTGCTCCACGCGCTGGTGGAACAGGGCAACACGGTGGTGGTGATCGAGCATAATCTCGACGTCATCAAGACCGCCGACTGGATCCTCGACCTGGGGCCGGAGGGCGGCGTGAAAGGCGGCGAGATCGTCGCCGAAGGCACGCCGGAGCAGGTGGCGAAGGTGGCGGGCAGCTATACCGGGCGGTATCTGGCGCCGTTGCTTAAGCCGCGGGGGAAGGTAACAAACAGTTGAGCGACATCTTCCGGCTTTGGATGAGAGACATATGCACCTCAATGAAAACGCCTCCTCCGAGGGCAGCACGATTTTCTCCATCATAGATATTCAAAGCACAATAGACCTTCGTGAAATAAATATTCCTCATGAGGGGGCACTAATAAAGATTAGATTCGAAGGTAGATACTGCAATTTAACAATTTTCAATGACGATTCTGCCGTAAAGAATCATCAATTTGAAATTGACCAGCAACCACCTTTTGTGTGTATAATTGGTATAATTTTAAGCGGAAAAAATCTAATCAAATTGGTGGTCAATTCAGGACGTCCGGACAGAGCCATCTCTAGCTATAATTATACTGATAATATAAACAAGTTGGGAGACATGAGTAGAGCCGACAGACGGCGAAACTTCATAAAACTGTACAAATCCGATATTGCGAAATTTATTTCTTCTAGAACTTGTGCAGCGAAATCTCAATATGATCAGTTGCTAGAACTACGCACCTTAGTTGAAGAAGGAAAACTCCACCATCTTGAGGGCTGCGCGAACATAATAAGAAAATTATTAGGCTCCAAGGACAGAATATTGCTAGATATTTGCGCCCTAAAAAATAGGACTATCGAAGTATCAACTTCCCCAATCGTAACCCCCCCTAAGCGCCCCGGTAACAAATTCTCCGTTTCATTGGCGAAGGGCTCAAGCGAGCGATTCCCCGTTAAGGTAAATTTAGAGGCCTGGCTTGGCATTAACTCTTGCATCGTCGCAGGACATGACTATTCAAATCAGAACCTCATAGACTCAATTGGCAATAAAATTGGCGCGCATAATGATAGAGAGCTTGGAAACCTCTTAAGTTACTTACAAGAACTTAAAATATCAAATATCGATTACGTTTCGAAACTTATCCACTCCCTATCTTCGGCTTTATTAGAAATTATCGATGAAAATGAATGGGTTTTACAAACCTAGAATACATCATTCCGGTAATGCCAAATTTAGAAATTTGAAAACTCAAAGACTTTGCTGATCTTTTGGAAATTTTCACGAAGACGCCCGTGCCTGCTTCGCCTATGCCGCGCGTGCCGTCGATCATACGGTGGTCCGCGCCGCTTGATGCTACGGCGATGGGAATTCCGGGGATACTATATCCAACTCAGGCTACGCCGATGCCGCTTCCCTTGACGCTTCGCCTCTTACTCCGCATCTTCCTCCCATGACCTCGCGCATCACCATCGACCCGCAAGTCTGCGGCGGCCGGCCGATCGTTGCCGGTACCCGGATGCGCGTCAGCGATGTGCTGGATGCGCTGGCCGATGGCGTCAGCGTCGAGGAACTGCTCACGGACTTTCCCTATATCGTCCGCGAAGACGTCCATGCCTGCCTCGCCTATGCCGCGCGTGCCGTCGATCACACGGTGGTGCGCGCCGCTTGATGCGGCTGCTGGTCGATGCCCAGCTTCCGCCCGCGCTCTGCGGATGGTTCGAAGACCGTGGCCTCGCAGCGGCGCATGTGCGCGACCTGCTCGGCGGCCAGACGCCGGACCGCACGATCCACGACCATGTCGAAGCCCATGCGCTGATCCTCGTCACCAAGGACGACGACTTCCTGCTGCGCTATCCGCCGGTGCGCTCGCGGCTGCTCTGGCTGCGCTGCGGCAACATCAGCAATCGCGGCCTTCGGCTCTGGCTCGATCCGCTGTGGCCGGTCATCGAAGCGCGCCTCGACGAAGGCGAGCGGGTGATCGAAGTGCGCTGATCCCTTCGTCGAGATCCCTCCCCGTGCTCCTGCGAAAGCAGGAGCCCAGAGTCACAAGGGCGGTCCTACGCAACCCTAGGCTCCTGCTTTCGCAGGAGCACGGTGTGGGGCGGCCGAAGCCAACGCTTCTTCGCGCCTTCCCTTCTTCGCGCCTCCGCGCCTCCGCGCGCAAAACCCTTCTTCCTTCTCCCTGTTCGCGATATCCTCCGGCCATGCCCGAGGACGACTCCGACATCCCGGACTCCGATTACGCGCCGCCGGGGCCGATCCCCTCGCCGGAAGCCTATGACGCATGGTTTCGCGCCAAGATCGAGAAGGCGCTCGCCGACCCCAGACCCAGCATCCCGCACGAAGTCGTGATGGCGCAGGTGCAAGCGATCCTCGACCGGCACAAAAAGCCGCACGACTGACGCCCGCATGCCCCACCTCCCCACCAACCCCGCCCATCTCGGCCGCGCCGCCAGCGCCACCGTCGAGCCCGACTTCACCGGCCCCGACTGGTTCGAGGCCTATGCCGCCCGCCATGAAGCGGATGGGCAGGAGGGCCGGCTGGTCTCGCAGTTCGCCTTTTCGGAACGCTGGGATTCGTGGGAGATGCACCCGCACGGCGCGGAACGCGTGATCTGCACCCAGGGTGCCTGCACGCTCCACCAGGAACATGCCGACGGCAGCACCGAAAGCGTAGCGCTCGCTCCCGGCGATTACGCCATCAACGCGTCTTCCGGGGTCCCCGCAACGTAGTACGTTGCGGGGTGGCGGGCACCTGGCACATCGCCGATGTCGCGCCGGGCGAAAGCTGCACCGCGATCTTCATCACCCCCGGCATGGGCACCACGCACCGCCCGCGCTGAGCGGTGCCGGCGGCGTCTCCCCCCGCATCCCCCGCACCCTCCCGCCGCGCGGCTCCCCCCCCCTCTCCCACCAGGCAAGAGGGGTTTGCCTGCCCGGCTCCCGCTCCCCCTGTGGGAGAGGGAGGGAGCGCCGAAGGCGCGGAAGGGTGAGGGGGACAGCGATGCCGAGGGACACCACCCCCGAAAAAAGAACAAACAGAAAACAAAACGCTTTCCTACAGCCCCGCTTCCGGCATATCTGGCGAGTCGGCTTGGGCTTTCCAGGAGACGCACGATGACCGACTCTGCCGACCTTCTCACCCTGCATCCCGATGGCGACGACCTGCATTCGCTCGATATGCTGGCGGACAAGGGGCCGCTGCCCACCCGCGCGCCGCGGCATGATGGCTGGACGCCGGTCAAACAGCGCAAGTTCCTCGAAATGCTGGCGGAGGGGCACACCATCACCAATATCTGCCACGCGCTCGGCATGTCGGTCACCGCCGCCTATGCGCTGCGCCGCTCGGCGCGCGGGGCGGCGTTCGCGCTCGGCTGGCAGGCGGCGCTGCTGCTCGCGCGCGAACATCTGGCCGACAAGCTGCTCGAACGCGCGGTGCATGGCAGCGTCGAGACGATCACGCGGCCCGATGGCTCGTGCATCACTCGCCAGCGCCACGACAACCGGCTGGCGATGCACATGCTCACGCGGCTCGATCGGCTGTCGGAGCGCGAGAGCGGCCCGGCCGATCATGCCGCCGCCCGGCTCGTCGCGGGCGAGTTCGAACCGTTTCTCGATCTGGTCGAGCAGGAAGGCGGCGCGGCGCGCGCCGGGCTGTTCCTCGCCCGCCGGCTGGGGGCCGAGGGCGTGGACGGCGCGGCCGACGATCTCGCCCCCGTCCGCCTGCTCGCCCGCGCCGATGCCTGGCTGCGCACCCGCGCCGATCCGGCGGCGGGCGACGCGGTGGCGATCGCCGATCTCGATCCGGCGCAGCGGGCGGGCTGGACGGCGGAGCAATGGGCGCGGGCCGAGGCGGCGGGCCTGCTCACCCTCGCGCCGCCGCCCCCGGCGGAAACCGTGCACGAGCCTAAACTTCCTAAACTTTACGCGTGCGACAATCCCAGTGGCGATCCGGTGTGGTGGAACAGCGCGGCGCAGGAATGGCGCACCAGCTTCCCGCCGCCCGACGATTTCTACGGCGAAGAGGAGGGCCATTATGGCGAGGAAGGCTATGCGCGCACGCTGACGCTCGAGGAAGAGGACGTGATCGAAGCCCCGATCCGCGCCGAACTGGCGGCGCGCCGCGCCCGCGAGGCCGAACTGCGCGACGCCTTTTTCGCGGAAGAGGAAGCGGCGGCGGAGGCGGAAGCGGCGGAAGCGGCAACGGAGGCGTATGGCGCGGAAGAGGCGGAAGAGGCGAAGGAGCCGGAGCATTCGGACCCGCTCTTCCCCTGTGGGAGCAGGAAGGAGGAGGGGGAAATCGGCGCCCCCGCCACGGCCCTGCCCTTGCCGGCGGCATCCGCCGATGCTCCCGCGCGCAAAAGAAAGTCCGGCGGCGCGTCCGGTCCCGGAAAAAGCCGCGGAAAACCGGGCGTCGGCGGCGCGCGCGGCAGGTCCCGCAAAGCGCCCGCCCTGCCGCAGGGGCGGTCGGCGCCATTGCATTCGGGGGGGCATGCGCCCACATAGGGGCTGCTACAGTCGCAAATCGACGGTTATTGGTGCTTTGCGGCTCCGCTTTCCTTCCATCCCTGCCCCTGAAGCGCGAGGTCCGCCCGCACGGGGCGCGCCGACAATGTAAGGAAACGCTATGAGCATCACCGGAACCGTCAAATTCTTCAACGCCGACAAGGGCTATGGCTTCATCGCGCCGGATACCGGCGGCAACGACGCCTTCGTCCACATCACGGCGGTGGAACGCGCCGGCATGATCACGCTGCAGCAGAACCAGCGCGTGACCTATGAGCTGGAACAGGATCGTCGCGGCAAGATGGCCGCGGTGAACCTCCAGTCGGCCGACTGACCTGAAATGCGAACGGCGGTCCCATCCGGGGCCGCCGTTTTCACATGTCCTTCTTTCCTCCAGCGCCGAGAGAGAGCCCGCCGATGACCGAAATCGAACTGTTCCGCGCCCGCGCCGATGAAGCCGGGTCCGCCGCCGCCCAGAGCGATCTCGACAATGTCCGCGACCGCCATCTCCGCGCCCAGGCCGCCTGGGAAGCCATGGCCGTCCGCGCCGAGCGCGTCGCCACCCAGCGCGCGCTCAACGAAGCCGAAAAAGAGGCGCGCGCCGTCGCCTGTTGATGCCGTTCAGCGCGGCGCGGCGGCTGCCGCCAGCCGCGCGATATCGGCATGCAGCGCGTCGATCTTGGCGTGCAGTTCCTCGATCTGCGCCTCGGCGCGCAGGTTGGTCTCATAATCGAGCCGCGCCTCCAGCCGGTCCTTGGCCGCCTGTCGGTTCTGGCTCATCATGATGATCGGCGCCTGCAATGCCGCGAGCATCGACAGCATCAGGTTGAGGAAGATGAACGGGAACGGGTCGAAGGCGTGCGCCGCCAGGATGACGGTGTTGAGCACCGCCCAGGCGCCGAGGAACACCCCGAAGCCGATGATGAACCCCCAGGATCCGCCGACCGCCGCAACCCGGTCGGCAAGGCGCTCGCCGAAGGTCAGGCGTTCGTCGAACACCGTGTTGAGGTCCCGCGACGCGCCGCCGATCCGGCGCAGGTCGTTCAGGAAACGAATGGCTGCATTCATGGGAACACCTCACTGCCGACCGGCCGCCCTGGGGCCGGTGCGCAAGGTGATCGGCAACGATCAGATCAGCGCGGCGGCGGCCCTGGACGGCGCGGTCGGTCTACTTTGATCGTTGCTTGGCATGGTTCCTTCTCGGATCCGTTGGCGAATGGCCGCACCTTCGGCGGGGCCGGACGCCAGATGGCCCCGGCCCCGCCCGGTGTCAACCGAAGGCGGCGGCATGGATGTGCCGCGATGCGACGAACGGCGTCGCCGGTCAGTCGGGCTTCTTGGCGACGGCAACCAGCGCCGGGCGCAGCAGCCGGTCCTTGATCAGGTAACCCGCCTGGATCTCCTGCACCACGGTGCCGGGCTCCTTGTCGGCCACCGGCATTTCCATCATCGCCTGGTGCTTGTTGGGATCGAGCATCTCGCCCAGCGCGACGATCTTGGAAATGCCGTTGCGGCCGAACACCGCCTCCAGCTCGCGGCCAGTGGCTTCCAGGCCGGTGACGAGACCCTTCAGCTTCTCGTCCTCGCGCAGCTCGGCCGGAATGGCCTGCAGCGCCCGTCCGAGATTGTCGGCCACGGACAGGATGTCGCGAGCGAAATTGGTCGCGGCATAGGCGCGGGCGTCCGCCACTTCCTTCTCGGTCCGGCGGCGGAGGTTCTGCATGTCGGCCTGGACATAGAGATGCGCCTGCTTGGCCTCGGCCAGCTGCGCCTCCAGTTCGGCGACACGGTCGTGCTCCGCCACTTCCGGTGCTGCCTGCGCGGTCTCGTCGCGCAGCGTTTCGCCCTGGGTCGGTTCGGTATTTTCAGTATGTTCGGACATGGTTCCCTGTTTTCTTCAGGCCAGCAAACGGGCCAATGTGGCCGCCGTGAAATCCACCATGGGCACGACGCGGGCATAGTTCAACCGCGTCGGCCCGATCACGCCGACAACGCCGACGACGCGGCCGTCCATCGATCGCACCGGCTTGGCGATGACGGAGGAGCCGGAAAGCGCGAACAATTTGTTTTCCGATCCGATGAAGATCCGTGCCGCTTCGCCTTCCCGGGCGCTGTCGAGCAGGCGGGCGATCTCCTCCTTGCCCTCCAGCTCGTCGAGCAGCTGGCGGACGCGATCGAGATCCTCGGCGGCGGCGGCATCGATCAGCCGGGCCTGGCCGCGCACGATCAGCACCGGGCGCCGCCCGCTGTCCTCGCTCCACACCGCCAGCCCACGCTCCACCAGATCGGCGGCGGCGGCGTCCAGTGCCGCCTGCTGGCTGCGCAACTCGCGCTCGATGCGACCCCGCGCCTCCGCCAGGGTGAGCCCGGCGAGCGTCGCGCTCATATAGTTGGCGGCGCGCTGCAGCGACATCGGGTCGACGCCGCCGGGCAGCTCCACCACCCGGTTCTCCACCAATCCGTCCTCGCCCACCAGCACGGCCAGCGCGCGGTCCTGGCTCAGGGGCACGAAGCCGAACTGGCGCAGCACGGTCTCGGCCTTGGGCACCAGCACCAGCCCGGCACAGGCCGAAAGCCCGGACAGCGCCGCCGTGGTGCCGGCGATCGCATCCTCCACCGGCCCGCCCCGCCCAGCCCGAGATTCGATCGCCGCGCGCTCCTCGGCGGAGGGTTCGCTCGCCTGCATCATGCCGTCGACGAACAGGCGCAGCCCGCTCTCGGTCGGCATCCGTCCGGCGCTGGTATGTGGTGCGGCGAGCAGGCCCAGCTCTTCCAGATCCTGCATCACGTTGCGGATCGAAGCGGGGGACAGGTTGAGCGTGGAGATGCGCGAGATGGTACGCGATCCCACCGGCGCGCCGCTGTCCAGATAGGATTCCACCACGATCCGGAACACGTCCCGGGCCCGGTCGGTCAGCTCGTGGATCGGCGGGGTGATCATGGCTGGTACAATCTAGGCAGGCCCGGGTGCCCGCTTCAAGGCCGCGCACCGATCAGGCTGGCGATCGGCAGCAGGTCCGGCGCCGATCCAAGGGCATCGGCCATGCGCTGGTTCCGTTCGCGATCGCAACCGAAATAATAGGAAAGCGCCCGGTGCCCCGCCTTGCCGTCCCACTGCACCTCCACGCTCGGCAGATCGGTCGCCGCCTGGCCGCAGCCGGGCTCGCCTGGGGCGATGCGCACCGTCCCACTACGCGGCCGATAGGGAGCGAGCCGGGCGAGGAAAGCCTCATATTGCGCCGGCGTTACCCGAAAGTCGCGCACCCCGGTGACGGCGGTGTGGCGCTGCCCCTCGAATGTCCCCGTCCCGTCCGGCCGCACCGTCACGGTATAGACCGGGCATGCGCCGAAACAGGGGCTGGTGGTGTAGCGGAGCATTTCGCCCCGCACGATCGGCATGGGCGCCTCGGCGGTCGGCGGCGGAGCGGGGCGTGCGGGCGTGGCGGGTGCCGGCCGCGGGGCGGTAACGGGCGCCCTCCCCTGCGGAATGCACCCGCTCAGCGCAATCGTGCTCACCAAAGCTGCAACCAACACGCGCATTCGTGTCTTTCTCCCAAGCATGTGCGACACTGGCGGAACGCGCCTGCCCGGTCTAGGTGCCCGGTTCGACCTTTCAGGAGAATGAAGCAGATGCGCCCATCCGGCCGCGCCCCCGACGAAATGCGGGAAATCACCATCACCCCGAACTTCACCCGCCACGCCGAAGGTTCGGTGCTGATCGGCTTCGGCGACACCCGCGTGCTCGTCACCGCCAGTGTCGAAGAGCGTGTGCCGCCGTTCCTGCGCGGCAAGGGCGAAGGCTGGGTGACGGCCGAATATGGCATGCTCCCCCGGGCCACCCATACCCGCGGCCAGCGCGAAGCGGCCAAGGGCAAGCAGTCCGGCCGCACCCAGGAAATCCAGCGGCTGATCGGTCGCTCCCTCCGGGCGGTCACCGACCTCAAGCTGCTCGGCGAGCGCCAGATCACGCTCGATTGCGACGTGCTCCAGGCCGACGGCGGCACTCGCACCGCGGCGATCTCCGGCGCCTGGGTGGCGCTGCGCCTCGCGGTCGACAAGCTGATGGCGGCGGGCGCGATCACCACCGATCCGATCCTCACCCAGGTGGCGGCGGTCAGCTGCGGCATCTACCAGGGCACGCCGGTGCTCGACCTCGACTATCCCGAAGATTCGGCGGCCGATGCCGATGCCAACTTCGTGCTGCTCGCCAATGGCAACATCGCCGAGGCGCAGGCCACCGCCGAGGGCGCGACCTATGACGAGGAAGGCCTGCTGCGCCTGCTCCGCCTCGCCCGCATCGGCTGCGGCCGCATCTTTGACGCGCAGCGAAAGGCGATCGCATGAGCGGCGAGGGCGACGCGCCCCAGGCGATCCGCAAGCTGGCGCCCGGCCGGCTGGTGATCGCCAGCCATAATGAAGGCAAGGTGCGCGAGATCCGCGAACTGCTCGGTCCCTATGGGATCGAGCCGGTCTCGGCCGCCGAGCTCGACCTTCCCGAGCCGGAGGAGACCGGCACCAGCTTCGTCGCCAATGCCGAGCTGAAGGCGCTGCAGGCGGCCGACCTGTCCGGCCTGCCTGCGCTGGCCGACGATTCGGGGCTCTGCGTCGAGGCGCTGGGCCTTTCGCCCGGCATCTATTCGGCGCGTTGGGGCATGGCCGCGCCGGGCATGGACGGGATCGAACCCGTCGCGCCGTTCGAAGGTCGCGATTTCGGCCTCGCGATGCGCCGTGTGCAGGAAAAGCTGGAAGCGCTGCCGCCGGAAACCAGCCGCGCCGCGCACTTCGTCTGCGCCCTCGCGCTCGCCTGGCCGGATGGGCATGTCGAATGGTTCGAGGGCCGGGTGCACGGCACCCTGGTGTGGCCGCCGCGCGGGACTCAGGGCTTCGGCTATGATCCGATGTTCGTGCCGCAAGGCCATGCCATGACGTTCGGCGAAATGGATCCAGTCGAAAAACATGCGATGAGCCACCGCGCCGATGCATTCGGGCAGTTGGTCGCCGCGGTTTTCTGACGATATTTGCGTCCAACCTGGCACATATTCGCGATTGCGAAGGTTTAAGCCCGCGTAAGCACGACCATGTGTTGATCCGGTGACGGCAGTTGCCTTAAGCGTGGGCAACGATGGAGGACAAATTGGGGGCGCATCGCACCACGTTATTCGACGAAGTCGACGCGCGGCTCAGCGATATCAAGCGGCTATTCACGCAGCTTGCCGGCCAGGCGGAGCCCGCGTCTTCCGGCGCGGCGCTGCCGCCGATCGGCCGGCTCGAAATCGCGCGGCTGCTGCTCCACAGCCGCGCGCTGCTCGAACAGGAAGTCGCCGCGGATCTGTTCGCTGATCCCGCGCTCAACATCCTCATCACCCTGTACGTCGCCGGGGGCGAGGGGACCGACGTCTCCACTTCCGCCGCCTGCACCGCGGCCGGTGTGCCCACCACCACCGCGCTGCGCTGGATCAACGCGCTGGCGGAACGCCGGATGATCGACAAGCGCAACCTGCCCAGCGATCGGCGTTTCACCTATCTCGAGCTCTCGGCGCAGACGCGCGCGGCGCTGGATCGCTATTTCGATCTTATCCTGGATCGCGTGAGGGCCCGGCTGCAGCCCTGATTCCGTATTTGCTGCTGAGCCGCTCCAGCGTCAGCGACAGGTGCGCCGCCTCGGCGTCTTCCCCCACCCGGTCGAGCAACGCGATCGCGTCCACAAGGTGCCTGCACACCGTCTCGATCCCGTCGCCCCGTTTGTTCATTGTTCAATCATCCGCGTACCCTTATGTCCACATTGGATTATTTGTGGTGGCGCGGACAAGTCAGGAATAATCCCGGTGCGGGACAGGCAAGCAATGTTGTTCCGGGGTTGGAACGCGATTGGTAATTGCGCCGATAAGTTCAATTTGGATATGAGGCCGGTTCCCCCTTGCTAGGAACTGCCGGTGACACCGCTCTCTACGCTCATCGAGCGCGCTGAAGCGATTTACCTGACCCATGGTGCAGGCAGTGCCGCCTATCTGCTCGAGCAGATCGAGGCCGCGATCCGCGATGGGACGCCGGTGCAGCGCATCCGCGAACTGGATCACATCCTGCAGCTCATCGAATATCGCGAACGTACCCTGGCGGTCTACGGCCGGGGCTGAACGGGGATGCGGCGGCGCTGGCCGCGTGCAGGGGTCGGCGATCGGGAGGGATCGCTCGCAGCGGCGGTGGTGGATAGGGATGGATTCGAACCACCGTAGGGCGAAGCCCGGCAGATTTACAGTCTGCTGCCTTTAACCACTCGGCCACCTATCCATGGAGACCGCCGCTTGCGAGCGAGGGCGGCCCAATGCCGCAGCCACGCGCCCCTGTCAACGCCTTGCGCAGCACGATTTGCATGCATAGCGTCCGCCGCTGCGTTTCAAGGGGGTTTCATGCGCCGTTCCATCACCGTCATCACCGCCGCGTTGCTCGCCGCCGCGCCGATCGCCGCCCAGACGGTGCCCGCCGCCGCGCCCACCGATCGCATCGTCGATCAGGGCACCAACCATTCCGAAGTGATGCGAATCGCGCAGTATCTCACCGATGTGATCGGGTCGCGGCTCACCAACTCGCCTGGCATGCGCAAGGCCGAGGATTGGACGCAGGCCAAGTTCCGCGAATGGGGCCTCGCCAATGTCCACAAGGAAGGCTTCGATTTCGGCCGCGGCTGGTCGAACGAGCGGCTGTCGGTGCGCATGGTCGCCCCCCGCCCGCTCCAGCTGGTCGCAGCCCCGCTCGCCTGGACGCCGGGCACCAGCGGCCCCGTGCGCGGCGAAGTCGTGCTGGCGCCGATGGCCGATCCGTCCGCCTTCGCCGCGCTGAAGGGCAAGCTGCGCGGCAAGATCGTGCTGCTCACCGAGCCGAAGGAGATCAAGGACGCGCTCCAGCCGCCGTTCAAGCGCTGGACCGACGCCGAGCTTGCCGAGCGCAACTATTATGATCTGCCCAACAGCGAACCCGCATCCGGCAACTATGCCGCCCGCTTCGCCTTCGCCGCCAAGCGCGACGCGTTCCTGAAGGAGGAAGGCGCGCTCGGCTATGCCACCATGTCCAGCCGCAACGGCAAGCTGGTCCACGGCCAGAACAGCCAGTTTCAGGTCGGCCAGTCGGGCCTGCTGCCGGGCATCGAGATCGCCGCCGAGGATTATCGCCGCCTCGCGCGTCTGGCGAAGATGGGCGCCAAGCCCGAGCTGGAAATCGATGCCGCCAGCCGCTTCGACGACAGCGATACCAAGGCCTATAACATCCTCGCCGACATCCCCGGCACCGATGCCAAGGCCGGCTATGTCATGGCCGGCGCGCATCTCGATAGCTGGGCCATGGGCGACGGCGCGGCCGACAATGCCGCCGGCTCGGCGATGGTGATGGAAGCTGCCCGCATCATCAAGGCTTCGGGGATCCGCCCCAAGCGCACCATCCGCTTCGCGCTCTGGGCCGGCGAGGAACAGGGCCTGCTCGGCTCGATGGCCTATGTAGAGAACCATATCGCCCGTCGTCCGGTCGATCCCAGCGCCACCGGCATCGTCCGGTACCTGACGTGGAGCGACGCCTTCCCGATCACCCCGGGCCCCGATCACGCAAAGCTCGCCGCCTATTTCAATCTCGACAATGGTTCGGGCAAGATTCGCGGCATCTATGCGCAGGGCAACACGGCCGCGATGCCGATCTTCGAGCAATGGTTCGCTCCCTTCCGCGCGATGGGCGCCACCAGCGTCTCGGCGCGGCGCACCGACAGCACCGACCATGTGTTTTTCGATGCAGTGGGCATTCCGGCGTTCCAGTTCATCCAGGATCCGCTCGACTATGGCTCGATGGTGCACCATACGGACGTCGACACGTTCGATCATCTGAAGGCCGACGATCTGCGCCAGGGCGCGATCATTCTCGCCGCGTTCCTGGTCAACGCCGCCAACAGCGATCAGCCGCTGCCGCGCGCGCCGCTTGCGACCGCGCCGACGCCGGCCGATCGATTCTATCCTTTCCCCTCGGAGGCCGCTCACTGATGAAACGTCGCGGACATCGTCCCAGCCAGGCACCGGCATCGCGGCCCCGCTTCTACGGCCGCCACGCGGTGCTGGCCGCGCTCGCCAATCCCGAACGCACCGTGCGCAAGATCTGGGGCACGCGCGAGGCGCTGTCCGCGCTCGATCTGCCGCCGGTCATTCCGATCACCTATGCCGATGTCGCCGATCTCGGCCGCCTCGTCCCTGCCGACGCGCCCCACCAGGGTCTCGTCGCCGAAGTCGAGCCGCTCGAGGAAATCTGGCTGGGCGATCTGCTCGATCAGGGCGCGGAGGATCAGCGCCCGCTGCTCGTGCTCGATCAGGTGACCGATCCGCACAATGTCGGCGCGATCCTGCGCTCGGCCGCCGCCTTCGATGCGCTCGGCATCGTCACGCAGGACCGCCACGCGCCCCCCGAAACCGGCACCCTCGCCCGCTCGGCGGCGGGCACGCTGGAAGTAGTGCCGTGGGTCCGCGTGGTGAACCTGTCGCGCGCGCTCGACGAGATCGCCGAAGCCGGCTTCTGGCGCGTCGGCCTCACCGGCCATGCCAAGGGCACGCTGAAGGACGTGGCGAACCAGGGCCGCATCGCGCTGGTGCTCGGCTCCGAAGGCGAAGGCATGCGCCAGAACACCGAAGCGCATTGCGACGAACTCGCCCGCCTCCCGATCTCGGCCAAGGTGGAAAGCCTCAACGTCTCCAACGCCGCCGCCGTGGCGCTCTATGCGGTAACGACGCGCGGGTAAGGCCGGGGTGCGCTGGCAGAAACGCATGCTGCGTCACCCCGTCATCCCGGCGGAAGCCGAACGCTGCCCGTCCTCCGTCCGCGAGGACCGGCGGCCCTGCCCGGAGCAAGCGTGACCGACACCCGCCCCATCCTTACCGATACTGCATTCGAAGAAGCGGCCCGCTATGTCGACGAACGCTGGTGGATGACGGGCGAGAACCTCATCCATGTCCCGGCGGTGATGAACGTCGAAGGCTGGAAATATTATGGCAGCCCGGGCAATCTCTTGCTTACGCCCGCGCAGCGCATCTTGATGATGTGGGCCGATATCGTGGGGCAGGTCAGCAACGGCGGCTTCACCCAATATGTCGAGAATTACGCCGACGATCTCGCGCTGGGGGTCGCCGCCGTCGATGCGCTGGAGTGGCCCGAGCTGCGCGAACGCTTCGCCCGCGCCATGGAGGAACAGGCGGGCGACACGCGCGCGCCGAAATGGGTCGGCCCGGTCGCGTTGACCGACGATCCCGAGAAATGGCGCGCCAGTCGCAAGCGGCTGATCCGCCACCTCGCCCGCCGGGGCAAGCCGTGGTGGAAGCCGACGAGCAAGGCCAGTCTGGCATTCGTCGAGCAGCTCTATCCGGAATGGCGGCTGGAGCTGGAATATCAGCGCGCGGTGTTCTCCGGGAAGCTGCGCAGCGGCGGCGAACGGCTGTTCGATTTTGTGCCGCCGCCGACGCACGAAGCGGACGCGTTCGATAGCTGGTTCTACGCGGACAGCACCAAGGCGGCATCGATCACCTATGTCGGCGCTTACCTCCTGAAGGTCCGCGACCAGCTTTATCGGCGGGCCTGAGGTAGGTGCCTGCCCGCAAGCGGCAGCCAAGCATCGCGCCGCGCATTGTATCGGCCGGTCTGCGCCCGCCTTGCCCCATGCCGCTGCCCGCCGGATGGCCCTGGCAGCGCCGGGCAAGGCTGATAAGCATGTCCGCTACCACCGCAGAGGAAGCTGCCATGTCCCACTATGTCGTCCTGTTGCGGGGCATCAATGTCGGCGGGCATCGCCGGGTACCGATGCAGGCGCTTCGGGCGCTCGCTGCCGAACTCGGCTGCCGCGATGCGCAGACCTATGTGGCCAGCGGCAATCTCCTATGTACAAGCGACGAACCGGCGCACCGCGTCGAGGCGGCGTTCGAGCGCGCCCTCGAAGCCCGCTTCGGCTTCGCGGTCGACGTGGTGGCGCGGTCCGCCGCGCAATGGGCGGACTATCTCGACAGCAACCCGTTCACTGCCGAAGGCGAGCAGACACCCAACCTCGTCATGCTCTGCATCGGAAAACAGCCTGCGACATCCGAAGACGCCGCCACCCTGCAGGCTCGGGCCGGCGACAACGAACGTGTCGTGCTGCAGGGCGACGCGCTCTGGCTCTATTTCGGCGACGGATCCGGCCGATCGAAAATGGGGGTCGGCCCCTCCAGCGGCGTCTGGACCACCCGCAATTTGCGGACGGTGCGCAACCTCGCGGCGATGCTCGCGTAGCGCACCATTCGCCGCCTTCGGCAGCGCGACGAGAGCCAGCCGCGCGGGCGGTCTTTCCTACACACGCCTTGTTCTGTATATGTACTCACTGTTCGGGTGAATGGGGAGAGTAAAGGATTTACATCTACACAATGACAGTGCGGCGGACTTCGCACAGCTACACCTCGCAAGCTTGCTGATGGCGCTATCTATCGCGATCCTAAACTTCCTAAACTTAGGCCACACAAGTCGGATGGTTTAGTCAAGGAATTCACAATGCCTCAGCAGCAGCGTTTCGAGGATCTCGTCCCCGCGCCCGCCGGCCGATTCGACGGCATCGCCCGGCCGTACACGCCGGAGGATGTCGCCCGGCTGCGCGGTTCGCTGCCGGTGGAGCACACCCTCGCCCGCCGCGGTGCGCTCAAGCTGTGGGAGCTGCTGCGCACCGAGGATTATGTCCATGCCCTCGGCGCGCTCTCCGGCAACCAGGCGATGCAGATGGTCCGGGCCGGGCTGAAGGCGATCTATCTGTCGGGCTGGCAGGTCGCGGCGGATGCCAATACCGCCGGGCAGATGTACCCCGATCAGTCGCTCTACCCGGCCAATGCCGGGCCGGAGCTGGCGCGGCGGATCAACGCGACGCTCCAGCGCGCCGACCAGATCGAGCATATGGAAGGCGGCGCGACCCGCGACTGGTTCGCCCCGATCGTCGCCGATGCCGAGGCCGGCTTCGGCGGGCCGCTCAACTGCTTCGAGATTATGAAGGCGTACATCGCCGCGGGTGCCGCGGGCGTGCATTACGAGGACCAGCTCGCCAGCGAGAAGAAGTGCGGGCATCTCGGCGGCAAGGTGCTGATCCCCACTCAGGCGCACATCCGCAACCTCGATGCGGCGCGGCTGGCGGCGGATGTGTGCGGCGTGCCGACGGTGATCTGCGCCCGCACCGATGCGGAATCGGCCAAGCTGATCACTTCGGACGTCGACGAGCGGGACCATGCGTTCCTCACCAGCGAGCGGACCCCCGAAGGGTTCTTCCGCCTCAAGGAGGGGACGGGCGTCGACCATTGCATCCAGCGCGGGCTGGCGTTCGCCCCGCATGCCGACCTGCTGTGGTGGGAAACGTCGAAGCCCAATCTCGACGATGCCCGCCGCTTCGCCGAGGCGATCAAGAAGGCGCATCCCAACAAGATGCTGGCGTATAACTGCTCGCCCAGCTTCAACTGGGAGAAGAACCTCGACAAGGACGACATCGCCCGCTTCCAGCGCGAGATCGGCGCGATGGGGTACAAGTTCCAGTTCGTCACCCTCGCCGGCTTCCACAGCCTCAACTACGGCATGTACGAACTGGCGCGCGGCTATCGGGATCGCGGCATGGCGGCCTATTCGGAGCTGCAGCAGGCCGAGTTCGCGGCGGAGGCCGACGGCTATACCGCGACGCGCCACCAGCGCGAGGTCGGCACCGGCTATTTCGACGCCATTGCTCAGACGGTGGCGGGGGGCGCCAGCTCCACCACCGCGCTCGCCGAGAGCACCGAGGCCGCCCAGTTCACCAGCGAAGCAGCGTAAGGAGAGTATGTGATGTCGAACGAACCGCAGCGCAGCCGCGCCGTCTTCTCCACCGAGGATTTCCGCCTGCTCCGGGAGGCCGTCGGGGCCCATCTGCAGGCGGTGAAGGACAAGCCGGAATCGGTGAAGTTCTCCAACCTCTACCACCGCTTGGGCCGCGTGGCCTGACGTCTTTCCTGGGGAGGAAAGGATGCCCGCCGGGTCGAGGACCTGGCGGGCATTTCCGCGCTCAGTCGGTCCGCGCGCCGAGCTGCGCCAGCCGGGCGGCATGCTCGTCCTTGCCGAAGGGGAAGCGCCGGTAGAAGAACGCCGCGATGCCGCCGAGCAGCAGGTACACGGCGCAGAAAATGAGGGTGAACCGGTCGATCACGCCCTCGGGCACCGTTCCCGGCTTGGCGCCGTCGGGGAAGCCGGAGAGACTGAGGATCAGCCCGGTGAGGAAGATGCCGAGCCCGCTCGAGCATTTCTGGACGAAGAAGAATCCGGCGAAGAACACGCCTTCGGATCGCTGGCCGGTGTCGACCTCGGAATGTTCGACGACATCGGCCAGCATCGAGGCGCCGAGCATCGTCGAGGAAACGCCGCAGGTCGCGTTGGTGGTGAAGATGGCGAACAGCAGGGGGATCAGCCACGGGCTGCCGGGCGCCGGAAATGCGCCGGCGAGCCGCAGCAGATACGGAAGCGTCAACAGCATCACCGCAGCCGCCAGGAACGTGGTCGCCGCCGCCGGCTTGCCGAAGCGCCGGGCCATCCGGGGAGCGATCAGGAAGGCGAGCACGACGCCCAGGAACAGCGTGCCGCCAAGCAGCTGGAAGGCGACATTGTCGAACCGCCAGACATGGGCGTAAAGATAGTTCGACATCGAAAAGCTGATGCCCTGCGCGGTGAAATAGCAAAGCCCGGCCGCCATCAGCACCAGGAAGGCCGGATTGCCGAGCGCCGCGAACAATTCGCCCAGGCTCTCGCGCAGCGGCTGCCGTTCGATCTCCACCTTGGGCAGGTTGCGGATCTCATGGTGAGTGCCCCGGGCCGAGGCGAGGATCGCCACCACCATCAGCAGCCCGCCGCCCAGCGCGAAGCCGGGATAGCCTGCCCGATCGAACTGGCCGTTCGGCTGGCCCGGGCCTTCGGCCAGGAACCAGGCATAGGAGAGCACGAGCATTGCCATCCCTCCGCCCCAGCCGAACAGGAAGCGATAGGCCATGATCCGGGTCCGCTCCTCATAATCGGCGGAGAGTTCGGGGCTCAGCGCCTGCGACGGCACCTCGAAAGCGGAAATCGCAGTGCGTACCAGCACCGCGGTGACGAACAGCCAGCCGAGCAGCGCCGTATGCGACCAGGTCGGCGGGTTCCACAGCAGCAGCCAGCCGATGCCGATCGGCAGTGCCGAGGCATACATCCAGGGATGCCGCCGCCCCCAGCGGCCGCGCGTCCGATCCGAAAGGAAACCGATCAGCGGGTCGATGAACGCGTCGAGCAGCAGCGCACACATGATGACGAAACCCACCTGCGCGGCGGGCAGCCCGATCACCTGGTTGTAGAACAGCAGCAGGAAGGTGACGAAGCAGAAGTCCTTCACGCCATAGGCGACCGCCCCAAAGCCATAGGCGAGCATCGTCGGCGTCGCCACCCGTCGCCTCGGCGGAACGGGTGCAGGTGCGGCGGCGGTGCGACCGGCCATGGCATTCTTCTCCTCTGCGCCCCCTGCCCGTCCGATACAGACTGGCTCCCCACCGGGCAAACGAAACCATTTGGAAGATCCAGTATGGTTGCAGACGCAGGAACTTACGGTATGAGGGCTGGTGGTTTGAATAGAGAGGATGCCATGGCGCTCGAACCGGAGCTCTTCGACGCACTGCTCCACACCGTTCGCCGGTTCGTATCGGAGCGGCTTCGCCCGCTGGAGGCGGAGGTCGAGGCGGCCGATGCCGTGCCCGAATCGATAGTCGAGGAAATGAAAGCGCTCGGCCTGTTCGGCCTCTCTATCAGCGAGGAATATGGCGGCCTGGGCCTCACCATGGCGGAAGAGTGTCGCGTAGCAATGGAGATGGGGCGCACCACACCCGCCTTCCGCTCGGCCTTCGGCACGAATGTAGGCATTGGTAGCCAGGGGCTGGTGATCGCTGGCACGCCAGAACAAAAGGCTGCCTGGTTGCCGCGCATCGCTCGCGGCGAAATCATCACCAGCTTCGCCCTTACCGAGCCAGACGTGGGATCGGACTCCGCTTCGGTGAAGACCCGGGCAGATCGCAACGGCGATGCCTATCGGCTGCGCGGCACCAAGCGCTACATCACCAATGCCGATAAAGCCCAGCTGTTCACGGTGATGGCACGCACCGGCAGCGAAGCGGGCGGACGCGGAGTCTCGGCCTTTCTCGTGCCGCGCGACCTGCCCGGCGTGTCAATCGGCGAGCCCGAGAAGAAGATGGGCCAGAAGGGAGCGCGCGTTGCCGACGTGATCTTCGACGATGTGCTTGTGCCTGCGGAGAACCGGCTTGGGGCGGAGGGCGAAGGCTTCCATATCGCAATGCAGGTGCTCGACCGGGGGCGGCTCCATATCGCTGCCGTCTGCGTCGGCGTGGCCGAGCGACTGATCGCCGACTGCGTGGCCTATGCCAGCCAGCGCCGGCAGTTCGGCAAGGCAATCGCCGAGCACCAGCTGATCCAGGCGATGCTGGCGGATTCGAAAACGGAATCGCTGGCCGCGCGTGCGCTGGTACTGGAAACTGCCGCCGCCAAGGATGCGCTGGATCAGCGGACTGCCCGGGAGGCATACCGCCCCGCACATGGGGCAAGCACTACGATGGAGGCGGCGGCAGCAAAGTATTTCGCCAGCGAAATGGTGGGCCGCGTCGCCGACCGCGCCGTCCAGATCTTTGGCGGCGCAGGCTACATCGCCGATTATGGGATCGAGCGACTGTACCGCGATGTCCGGCTGTTCCGCATCTACGAAGGCACCAGCCAGATCCAGCAGCTGATCATCGCCCGCGAGATGCTGAAGCGGGGTGGGTAACAACGCCCCTCCTCCACGAGGAAGAGGGTTCGGAGAGGGAGTTTGGCATGAACGTATCTTCGCTGTTTCGCCTAGACGGCCGCGTAGCGCTGGTAACCGGCGGCTCGCGGGGCATCGGCCGAATGATCGCCGAGGGCTTCGTCGCCTCGGGCGCAAAGGTCTACGTGTCGTCGCGCCGGGCGGATGCCTGCGAAGCAACCGCAGCAGCGCTCGGGCCGAACTGCGTGCCCCTGCCGCATGATGTTTCGACCGTCGACGGCTGCCGCGCGCTTGCCGCCGATCTGGCCGCCCGGGAGCAGCAGCTCGACATCCTCGTCAACAATGCCGGTGCCGCCTGGGGCGAACCGTTCGAGAGCTTCCCCGAGAAGGGCTGGGACAAGGTCATGGACCTAAACGTCAAGTCACCCTTCTTCCTAACCCAGGCGCTGCATGGCCTGCTCAAGGCCAGCGGCACGCGCGAGCGCCCGGCCAAGGTGATAAACATCACCTCGATCGACGGACAGCGGCTCAATGCCTGGGAAACCTATAGCTATCAGGCCTCCAAGGCGGCGCTGATCCACCTTACCCGGCGCATGGCGGCGCGACTGGTGCGCGATCAGATCCACGTCACCTCGATCGCCCCCGGCGCCTTCCCCAGCGACATGAACAAGGCCGCACGCGACCATGGCGGCACCGTCGCCCAGGCGATCCCCGCCAAGAGGATCGGCGTGGCCGAGGACATGGCCGGCGCGGCGATCTACCTCGCCAGTCGGGCGGGCGACTATCTGGTGGGCGAAACCGTCACGGTCGATGGTGGTCTGGTCAATGCCGCGCTGGGGGCGAGCATCGACGGCTGATCCGCCGATGCTCGCCTTGTCGTCAGCGCGCGATGTCGCCCGCGGCGAGCACCGCCAGCGTCACCAGTTCGCTGGCGGTGGAAGTCATCGGTGCGATCTGCACCGATTGCTCCATGCCGATCAGCATCGGCCCAATGGTGGAATCGCCGCCCAGTTCGCGCAGCAGCTTGGCCGAAATGTTGGCCGATTGCAGACCCGGCATGATCAGGATGTTCGCCGGACCGGACAGGCGCGCGAACGGATAATTAGCAAGCAGCTTCGGGTTCAGCGCCACATCCGGCGCCATGTCGCCCTCATATTCGAAGGTCACGCCGCGCGCGTCGAGTACCTTCACCGCGTCACGGATATTGTCGACCCACTTGCCTTCGGGATTGCCGAAGGTGGAGTAGCTGAGCAGCGCCACGCGCGGTTCGTGGCCCATTCGGCGGGCGACCTGCACAGTGCGCTCGGCGATATCTGCCAGTTCCTCGCCGCTCGGGCGTTCGTTCACCGTGGTATCGGCAATGAACACCGTGTGCGACTGGCCAACCAGAACATGGATGCCGAAGGGCGTGCGACCGTCGACCGGATCGATCACGCGACGCACCTGGCGCATCGTCTCGGCATAGGTGCGAGTGACGCCGGTAATCATCGCATCGGCATGGCCCAGGCGAAGCAGCAAGGTGCCGAAGATGTTGCGGTCGCGGTTGACCATGCGCTCGCAATCGCGGCGCAGATAGCCACGGCGCTGGAGCCGCGTGTACAGCGTCTCCACCATTTCCTCGACCAGCGGCGAGTTGACGCTGTTGTGCAGTTCGAAATGATCCGGGTTGGCGCCGAGCTCGCGCAGGCGATCGTGCACCGACTCGCGGCCCACCAGCACCGGCGTGCCATAGCCGCCCTCCTGGAAGGCGATAGCCGCGCGCAGCACCACTTCTTCCTCGCCCTCGGCGAAGATAACGCGCTTTGGCCGAGCGCGGGCGCCCTCATAGGCCATGCTGAGCACCGACGTGGTCGGGTTCATCCGCGCGCGCAGTTGCTGGCGATATGCCGTCATGTCGATGATCGGGCGGGTCGCCACGCCCGAATCCATCGCCGCCTGGGCGACGGCGGCGGGAATGATCTCGATGAGGCGCGGATCGAACGGCGTCGGAATAATATAGTCGGGGCCGAAGCTGTGCGACGTGCCATAGGCGGTCGCCACTTCCTCGGGCACCTGCTGACGGGCGAGTTCGGCCAGCGCGCGCGCGGCGGCGACCTTCATAGCATCGTTGATCCCCGTCGCACGCACGTCGAGGGCGCCGCGGAAGATGAACGGGAAGCAGAGTACGTTGTTGACCTGGTTCGGATAATCCGAACGGCCGGTGGCGATGATCACGTCCGGGCGGACGCGCTTGGCCTCGGGCGGGGTGATCTCGGGATCCGGGTTGGCCATTGCAAAGATGATTGGCTTCGGTGCCATCTTTGCGAGCAGCTCGGCCGGCAGCGCGTTCGCGGCGGAAAGGCCAAGGAACACGTCCGCGCCCTCCAAAGCTTCTGCCAGCGTGCGTCGGTCGGTTTTGGCGGCATGAGCCGACTGCCACTGGTTGACGCCTTCACGGCCCTGATAGATCACGCCGGTGCGGTCGCACATCAGCAGGTTGTCCTGCGGCAGACCCATCGCCTTGATCAGTTCGGTGCAGGCGATCGCGGCGGCGCCGGCACCGTTGACGACGATTTTGGTCGTCTTGAGGTCACGGCCGGTGAGATACAGCGCATTGATGATGCCAGCGGCGGCGATAATCGCGGTGCCGTGCTGGTCGTCATGGAACACGGGGATGTTCATTCGCTCGCGCAGCGTCTGCTCGATCACGAAGCATTCAGGGGACTTGATGTCCTCCAGGTTGATTCCGCCGAAGCTCGGCTCCATCAGTTCCACCGCGTCGATGAAGCGATCGACATCCTCCGTCTTCAGCTCGAGATCGATCGAGTCGACGTCGGCGAAGCGCTTGAACAGCACCGCCTTGCCTTCCATCACCGGCTTGGACGCCAGCGCGCCGAGATTGCCGAGGCCCAGGATCGCGGTGCCGTTGGAGATGACCGCGACGAGGTTGCCCTTGGCGGTATAGTCATAGGCGGTTGCCGGATTTTCGGAGATGGCCAGCACCGGCACCGCGACGCCCGGTGAATAGGCAAGCGCCAGATCTCGCTGGGTTGCCATCGGCTTGGATGCGACGATCTCGATCTTACCGGGCCGGCCTTCGGCGTGGTAGCGAAGTGCTTCGCGATCGGAAAACTGGACGTTGCTCTCTTCGGCCATCCGTTCGGCTCCTAATTTCTCGGACTGTTTCCGCCCCTAAAGCAGCCCGAAGCAGCGATTGCAAACCGCAGAAGGCGTTTTCCGCGCATTCCCCTACGTCGCTTTAATATGATGAATTGCGTAGAGAGCGCTGTCGTTTGACTGCCAGACCGGCACCAGTCGCGGGTCACGCGGACCGGGCGGCAGCGGCACGTCGATCAGCCAGAGATAGTCGACCTGATCGAGCGGCAGGCGCGGCAAGGTTTCTGCTATCCCGTGGCGGCTGCGCGCTTCAAACGGGATGGCAGGATCCACGCAGGGCGGCACGGTCACCATCTGGGACGGGTCCTGCCAATAGCCTCGAGGGCGATAGCGAACCTGCAACAGATGGACGGCGCCATTGGTCCAATGTGCATTAACCCAGGCCTGGCGGAACAACGTAGCGAGGTTGGCGAGATGCTCGGTGCGGCCCCGGCGCCATCGATCACCTTTGCAGGGCATCAGGCTGAGATTGAGTACCCGCGAACCTGGCCGGACATGCTCCAGCGCCGCAAGCTCGCGATGATACTCCCGCGCGTAGTCCGCAAAGCTTACCGTAGTAACGGAGAAGCGCAGCACCAGCAGCGTCCATCCAAGTATCGATACCCATCGACGGCGCGTTGGAGTTACTGAACGCCAGTCCTGAAGACCGAGGGCGAGCAGTGGAACGAACGGGACCAATCGTCCATCAATGCGTGTCGCACCGCTCAGGATGCTGGGGGCCGCAAAAAAGAGCAGTAATGTGCCCAGCACCAGCGCCCGATTGCCGGCACGCAACCGTGCGCCCCAAAAGCGCCCCGTCAGAAACACGAGCAGCGCGGCTCCCACCGTGCCGATGTCAAGCAACTGACTCTGGTCCTGCAATGCGGTTGCGATGGCGTCGAGCTTATCGAGGAAATCCCACCGGGTAGACCCACCGGCGCGGGGAGCAAAGGCCAGCGGCACCAAGCCGGCCGCCAGCGGCCACAGCGGCAGAACGGATCGCCACGGCCGCCTTCCCTCGCAGTGCGTGACAATTGCCACACCGGTGATCCACGCTGCCATCAAAGCAGCCGCGACGGCATGGCCGACAACCATCGCAGGCGTGAGGAAGATAAATAGCACCGCGCGCAGGCGGGGTCTGGTCTCAAGCGCCGACCAGGCGACAAGAGCCCAAAGCGCGACCGCGGCGACCAGAAAGAAATTCAGGAAGCCGTATAGGAACCACAAATTGTACACGAACAGCAGCGCCCATGGGAGCGCACTTGCTCCGTTCGCGTTGCGCTGCCTCACCAAGGCGAGTACGCCGCCGGTTATCACGACGGGAACTGCCGCGCAGAGAAGCCAGACCGCCGGCACAAGCCCCATCAGCGGAGCAAGCGGCACTACCAGCAGATCAGCGGCAAGGTTTGGCGCAACTACCCAACGGAAGGTGAAGTACCGCAGCAGTGGACTGGCCGGCGGCGCGAGTTCCACGGCATAGCGGCCAATATGGCCCGGCACGTCGACCAACGGCGGTATGCGGACGAACAGGAAGGGCAGCGCAGATACGAGCGCAATCGCCACGATCCAGCGCCACCGCAGGACGCGGGGCATCTGCGAGGATGGAAAGCTCTGCATGGCGCGCGCCTTATCCCCAGTTTCCACCAGCGTCACCCCATGGCGGCGGTTGTGCCGCCCCCCGTGCTTCCGGTAGCGAGACGCGATGTCTTCCGCCGCCCCTACTCCGATGATGGCCCAGTATCTCGCGCTCAAGGAAGAGGCGGGGGATTGCCTGCTGTTCTACCGCATGGGCGACTTTTTCGAATTGTTCTTCGAGGATGCGAAGGTCGCCAGTTCGGTGCTCGATATTGCACTCACCGCGCGCGGTGAACATGACGGCGAGAAGATCCCGATGTGCGGCGTGCCGGTGCACGCGATGGAAGCTTATCTCGCGCGGCTGATCAAGGCGGGTCACCGGGTCGCCATCGCCAATCAGACCGAAACGCCCGAAGAAGCGAGGAAGCGTGCTGGCTCCAAGGCGCTGGTGGCCCGCGCGATCATCCGCGTCGTTACCGCGGGGACCTTGACTGAGGAAGCCCTGCTCGACAGCCGCTCCGCCAATTGGTGCGCGGCGGTAGGGGAGGCTGGGGGTGGCGTTGCGATTGCGTGCGCCGATATCTCGACGGGCCGCTTCGAACTGATCGAGACCGAGGCAGCGCGGCTTGACGCCGAGCTCGCCCGGCTGAACCCCGCCGAGACGATCGCCGGCGATGCTACCGAATTCCCCGAACTCGCGACCGCACTTCGGCCGAGGATCGATTTCGACAGCGCCGGCGGCGAGGCTCGGCTGAAGCGGCTGTTCGGCGTCGCCACGCTCGACGGCTTCGGCCAGTTCTCGCGCGCAGGGCTCGCGGCGGCGGGCGGGCTGGTCGCTTATCTCGAGCACACGGCCAAGGGATCGCTACCCTTCCTCCGACCGCCCCGCGTCAGCCGCGCCGAGGCAACCATGGCGATCGACGCGGCGACACGCGAGAGCCTGGAGCTGACCGTCAGCACCTCTGGGACGCGCAAGGGCAGCCTGCTCGACGCCGTGGACCGCACCGTCACCGGCGCCGGCGCCCGGCTGCTCGGCACCGATATTGCCGCGCCCTTGATGGACAGGGCGACGATCGACGCTCGGCTCGACCTTGTCCAGTATCTCCACGACGATTCCGGCCTACGGGAAAGCGTTCGCGCGACCTTGCGCGCCCTGCCCGATCTCGGTCGCGCGCTTGGTCGGCTTGCTGCGGGGCGCGGTTCGCCGAGAGATCTAGGCCAGCTCCGCGACGGCCTCGACGGCGCTTGGCGACTCGGCGAACGGCTCGGTGCGATCGCCGATGCCCCGCTGCTGCTTCGGGAGTTGGTGCCCCAGCTCCGCGGACATGGGGCGCTGATTGATCTGCTCAACCGTGCGCTGGTGCCCGAGCCCCCGGTCGACGCTTCGCACGGCGGCTATGTCGCCGAGGGCTATGATGCCGCGCTGGACGATCTTCGCGACGCCGGCGCGGGCGGTCGACGGGCGATCGCTGCGCTGGAAGGCACCTTTCGGGCTAGGACCGGCATCTCGGCGCTCAAGATCCGGCACAACGGCGTGCTCGGCTACCATATCGAGGTGCCTGCGCGGTCTGCCGATGCGCTGATGAAGCCGGACAGCGGCTTTACCCATCGGCAGACTCTTGCCGGCGTCGTCCGTTTCAATGCGCCCGAGTTGCACGACGTCGCCGTCAAGGTAACGCAGGCCGGCGCTCATGCCCTCGCCGCCGAAGCAGCGCATCTCGAAGACCTGACGGGCCAGGCGCTCGCCCGCCGCGAAGCGATTGCCGCGACAGCCGATGCGTTGGCGCGTATCGACGTTACGGCAGGGCTGGCCGAACGCGCTGCCGAAGGCGGCTGGACCCGTCCGGCGCTGGTGGATCATAGCTGCTTCGATGTGGAGGGCGGGCGCCATCCCGTCGTCGAAGCGGCCGTGGCCCGCGCGGGCGGCCGGTTCGTGGCGAACGACTGCCAATTGTCGGAAAGCTCGCGACTGTGGCTTGTGACCGGCCCAAATATGGGCGGTAAGTCCACCTTCCTCCGTCAGAATGCGCTGATCGCCGTGTTAGCCCAGGCCGGTAGCTATGTCCCGGCAGCTAAAGCGACACTCGGCTTGGTCGACCGACTGTTCAGCCGCGTCGGCGCGTCGGACAATCTCGCGCGCGGTCGCTCCACCTTCATGGTGGAGATGGTCGAAACCGCGGCGATCCTGGCCCAGGCGACGCCACGCAGCTTCGTGATCCTGGACGAAGTCGGCCGCGGGACCTCCACATATGACGGTTTGGCAATCGCCTGGGCAGTAGTGGAAGCGATCCACGAGGAAAACCGCTGCCGCTGCCTCTTCGCGACGCATTACCACGAACTCACTCGGCTGGCGGAGCGCTGCGATGCCTTGACCCTGCACCATGTGCGTGCCCGCGAATGGAAGGGCGATCTCGTCCTGCTGCACGAAGTGGCGGAGGGGCCGGCCGATCGCAGCTATGGTATCGCCGTCGCTCGGCTCGCCGGCATGTCTCCGGCGACGGTAAAGCGGGCCAAGGCGGTGCTGGACAAGCTGGAAGCAGGCCGAGCCAAGACCGGGGGGCTAGCAGCCGGCCTTGACGATCTGCCGCTCTTCGCAGCGGCGGCTCAGGCTAAGGCCGAGACGGTGGATGCCGTGCGCGCCGAACTGGACGGGCTCGACGTCGACTCGCTCAGCCCACGCGACGCGTTGGAGGCGCTGTATCGGCTAAAGGCGCTCGCCCGCGAGGGATAGCCGCGGCTCAGGCCGCTTCGCGCGCTCGATGGGCTTCGAGAAAGGCCACCGCATCTGGCGCGTTGAGTGGGCGGGAGAAGAGGTAGCCTTGGAATTCGTTGCAGCCGGACGCGCGCAGGAACAGCTGCTGCATCTCGTCTTCCACCCCTTCCGCGGTTACCCCAATGCCCAGCGACTGTCCGATGCCGAGCACTGCCTGGATGATCGCCCGTGCATCCTGCGAGCTGCCTAGATCGCGCACGAAACTCTGGTCGATCTTCACCCGGTCTATGGCCAGCTTGTGCAGATGCGACAGGCTGGAATAGCCGGTGCCGAAATCGTCGAGCACCAGCTGCACGCCCGCACTGCGCAGGCGTGAAAGACGCGCTTGCACCAATGCGTCCATCGCCAGCATCGCACTTTCGGTGACTTCCAGCTGCAATTGCGCCGGGTTCATGCCGTGTCGCGCCAAGATCGTCAAAACACGGGTGTCGATCTCCGGGCTCCGCAGCTGAATCGGCGAAAGGTTCACCGCGAGCGCGATGTTCGGGAATTTGGCCATCATCGCCGCCGCGCGATCGAGCACCCATTCGCCCAGCGGGACGATCAAACCGCTCGTTTCAGCGATCGGAATGAAACTGGCAGGGGGGATCGTTCCCCGCTGTGGATGATTCCAGCGCACGAGCGCTTCCACGCAGACGACCCTTTGGCCGCTCGCATCGATCACCGGCTGATAGTGGACGTCAAGCTGGTTCCCCGCCGCTAGCGCCGCGCGAAGATCCGCTTCCATGGTGCGGCGGGCCTGTACCTCGGCAGCCAATGCACAATCGAACAACCGAAATTCGTTGGCAGGCTGCTGCTTGGCTTCGTACAATGCGAACTCGGCACGGCGGTGCAGTTCCGCCGCCCCCACGCCCGGCTCGGCCCAAGCGCATCCGACCGATAGGCCAAGCGTCACTGCGCCCGCCGGGCTTGCAAATGGCGTCTCGGACAGCGTCAGCAGCCGGTGGCACGCCGCTTCGGCCGCCGCGACGCCCTGGCAGTCGTCGATCAGCAGTGCGAATGTGTCCCCGCCGGTGCGGGCAACTCGGTCCGACTCGCGGGCCACGCCCGCGAGTCGGTTGGCGAAAGCCTGCAGAAGAGCATCGCCGACGCTATCGCCGAAAGCGTCGTTGATGTCCTTGAATTGATGAAGGTCGATCAGTAGCAACGCGGGATGCGCTGAAGGCTGCGTAGCCAGCATCGCGTCCACCTGCTCGTTCAGCGCAGTGCGGTTGGGCAGCCCGGTAAGCGGATCGTGATAGGCGAGATGGCGGACGCGTGCTTCGGCCTCGCGCAAGGTGGTGACGTCGGTGAGGATCGTCAGCACCAGCAACTCGCCGTGAAGATCGATCAAACGGCGACGCGTAACGACGTACCGATACCGTCCGTCCTGTCCCCGCACAATTTCCTCGGTTTCGAGATCCTCACCGGTCGCGAAGACCTGCGCGTGCTCGGCGAGGAAGCGTTGCACCTGATGAGGCGGGAGATAGGCGTCAAGCGGCGTGGAGATCCAATAGTTGCGGTCATTGCCGCACAGCGCGCAAAACGCCGCGTTGACTTCGACCACGCGGTCCGCGCGGTCGATGAGCAGGACCGGCGAAGGCAGTGCTTCCAGCATGGTGCGGAGACAGGTGTCGCGCACCACGCTCGCGTCTCCCTGACCTGTATGCCCCATGCGGTGCTCCGCTCCGACGTTCCCTGGAGCGTGCATCTCTGCCTTCCCGACTCGGCCTCAGCCAAGTTGGGGCAAGTCCATATCGGAAGCGTAAGGATTTCCTAACCAACCAAAATGGCGGAAAGGATGTGGCTAAAAATGAAAGAGGCCGCCGGGCCCCACTCCTGGGTACCCGGCGACCCCCGACATGGTCAGCGGCCGGAGAGCTCCAGCCCGGGAGACCATGCGGACCGCTTTGCTTGCAGCTGCCGGCGTTGGTTGGAGGAGGATACCTCCCGCACGACACCACGGACGGAGGACTTCCGTCCGCGCGACAAGCTCAGCGGCGCGTCTCCCGAACGAACTGAACCGACCTCACTGCTGAACCATGAGACATCGGATCACCTCCTTTCGCTTGTTGAAGAGCCTGTGCCTCTCGACACACTTGACATGTAGGATGACCCTGAGTCGCAGAACAAGTCTTGTAAAAGATTTTTATCGGTGCGATTCTGGGGGTCTGGGCCAAACTGGCGAGCCACATCGTCCTATTGGCGGCAATCCTCCACCACGCGCAGGATTTCCGGCCAGGCCGGTATCACCAACACCGGCAGCCCCCCGCCTTCGATCACGAACCGTCCGCGGCTGAAGCCGATCGCATCGAGGACACTGTCGTTCGCCGGGAAGTGGAGGGCTAACATGCCGGCCATATTCGGGTCCGGGGCGGCAGGAATGACACGGACGGCGCTGGTGGTGCGCAGCGTGAGGGTCGCGGGCGCGGTGCCGGTTCGGGAGAGCGTCACGCGGCGTGCCGGTCGGTCGCAGCGCAGGATGGCAACGGGAGTTATCCCCGCGATACCATAGGTTGCGCTGCCGCCCGAGAAAGCGGCCCGGTAGCGCCAGTCGCCGGGGGTGAGCGGCCAGTCGCGCCAATCTGCGGCCGGCGCCGGGGTGGGAGACGGCGTCGGAGTGGGCACGATAACGGGTCGCGGCGCGGGTGCGGGCGGCGGTGTCGAAGGCGCCGGCACGCAACCGGCAATCGCAAGGATGCCGGCACCGGCGAGCAGGGAAAGCAAACGCATGCGCGGCTTATGGGCGAGTGTGAGCAGCACCTCAACCGCTACCCCCCGCACGCGCGCCGCAGCCCGCCGCAGACGCGCAGCTATTGCAGCGTTGTCGTAGTGCGGATCGCCTCCATCATGCCGGGCAGCCAGGACGCGCCGTCACGCAGTCGGAAGGTGTTGGCATAGGCCCAGGCGCAGCTCTGCACTCCGATCGACGCATAGGCGGCGGAAACGGTGCCGTAATAGAGAATGCGCTGCGCCAGCGGAACGCCAGGATCGTCATTGGCGCCATACTCGCCGACGAACACCTGCCGACCGGTACGCTGCATGTAGGCGCGAACTGCCGCCAGATTGGCGTCGAGCTCGCGCAGATCGGCCGCACTGCCGAAGCTCCGTCCGAGCGGCGGCACCCGGCCCGGGGCAAGCCAGGTCGCATTCTGGTGAGTAAAATCGAACGGATCATAGGTGTGGATCGTCACCACCAGCCGCGGGTCGTCCGGTAGTTGCAGCGTCGCCAGCGACGACACCCCACTCCAGTTCTGCCCGCCGACGACGACCGCGCGCGTCGGATTGGTCGCGCGCACTTGCGCCAGCGCCGGGGTTAGGATGCCGAGCAGGTTGCTGTCGTTGAGCGCGCCATTGGGCTCGTTCATCAGCTCGAACCAAACGCTGGCTTCGGGCTCGTCAGCGAAGCTCGCTGCGATCTGCTTCCACAACATCGCAAACCTTTCTGCATGGGCAGCGGGCGCAGTGGCCATTTCGTCATAATGGTGAAGATTGAGTAGCACGTTGAGCTTGGCAGCTCGCGCGGTGTCGACCACGTGCCGCACGCGCGCGAGAAACGCCGCATCAATCGTATAGGGCGCTGCAGCCATTGCATGGTTCGACCAGCGCACCGGCAGGCGGATCGTGTCGAAGCCGGCTGCCTTGATGATCGCGAAATCACCGTCGACAATCGCGCGTCCCCAGGCGCCTTCGACCGGCGCCTCGAGATGATTCCCCAAGTTGACACACTTGCCGATAGGGATCGCCACGCCGGCGGTGGGGCGGAACGCGGCGGCGGGGGTGTAGCTCGCCATCGGGGCCGCGGGCGTCAACGAAGGACTCGGTGTCGGCAACGGCGTGGGTGTCGGGCTCGGGGCCGGCGGCGTAATGGTGCCGCCAGCAGTTCCGCCGCCGCCACATGCCGCCAGCACCGCAAGCGCAACGCACGCGATCATTGCACGCTGTTTCATCCGGCATCTCCCCTGATCGGCCGGTTGCTTCGGCTGCTAAGTCGCAGTGTCGCTGAAGCGACGGCGAAAATCAACGGCTTGCCGCAGCACTACCCCCGTCGTGGACCTCCGAACTTCGTCGTGGTCTGCTTGCCGAACCGCGTCTTGCGCGTGCCCGGCTTACCCTCGTTCGAGCGTCCCATGATCGGCGCCTTGCGCTCGCCCTCGGGCAGGCCGAGTTCCTCCGCCTCCAGCGATCGAATCTCATCGCGCAGGCGGCCGGCCTCCTCGAACTCCAGGTTGGCAGCCGCATCGCGCATCTTCTTCTCGAGCTCCTCGATGTACGCGCGCAGATTGTGGCCGACCATGTGCGGACGGTCCGCATCTATCTCCACGGTGACGCCGTCCTTCGAAGCGACATGGGCAATGATGTCGCCGATATTCTTCTTCACCGTCTCCGGCGTGATCCCATGCTCGAGGTTATACGCCATCTGCTTCTCGCGTCGGCGGCCGGTCTCGGCAAGCGCGCGTTCCATGCTGCCGGTCATGCGATCGGCATAGAGGATCACGCGGCCCTCAACGTTACGCGCGGCGCGACCGATCGTCTGAATCAGAGATGTCTCGGAACGCAGAAAGCCTTCCTTGTCGGCATCGAGGATAGCGACCAGCCCGCATTCGGGGATGTCGAGGCCCTCGCGCAGCAGGTTGATGCCGATCAGCACGTCGTACACGCCCATCCGCAGGTCGCGGATCAGCTCGATGCGCTCCAGCGTCTCGGTGTCCGAGTGCATGTAGCGGACCTTCACGCCCGCCTCGTGCATATATTCGGTCAGGTCCTCGGCCATCCGCTTGGTAAGCGTGGTGACGAGCGTGCGATAGCCCTTGGCCGCGGTCGCCTTGCACTCCTGGATCAAGTCCTGCACCTGCTCCTCGACCGGCCGGATCTCCACCGGCGGATCGATCAGCCCGGTGGGGCGGATCACCTGCTCGACGAACACGCCGCCGGTGCGCTCCATTTCCCAGTCGCCGGGGGTGGCCGAGACATAGGTGGTCTGCGGCCGCATCGCGTCCCATTCGTTGAAGCGTAAGGGCCGGTTGTCGATCGCGCTCGGCAGCCGGAAGCCGTACTCGGCGAGCGTCAATTTGCGCTTGTGGTCGCCGCGCGACATGCCGTTGATCTGGCCGATCGTCTGGTGGCTCTCGTCGACAAAGAGCAGCGCGTTTTCGGGCAGATACTCGAACAGCGTGGGCGGCGGCTCGCCGGGCAGGCGGCCGGTGAGGAAGCGGCTGTAATTCTCGATGCCCGCGCAGGAACCCGTCGCTGCGATCATCTCCAGGTCGAAATTGGTGCGCTGCTCCAGCCTCTGCAGTTCCAGCAGCTTGCCCTCAGCCTCCAGTTCCTTCAGCCGTTCGGCAAGTTCGTGGCGAATGCCCTCCATTGCCTGCTTGAGCGTCGGCCCCGGCGTCACATAATGGCTGTTGGCATAGACGCGCACCGAATTAAGGCTCGCCACCTTCTTGCCGGTGAGCGGATCGAACTCGACGATTTCTTCGATCTCGTCGCCGAAGAAGCTGATCCGCCAGGCGGTATCCTCATAGTGGGACGGGAACAGCTCAAGATTGTCGCCGCGCACGCGGAACGCGCCGCGCCCGAAGGCGGCATCGTTGCGCTTATACTGGAGCGCCACCAGCTTGCGGATGATCTCGCGCTGGTCGACCACCTGGCCCTTCTTCAGGTCGAAGATCATCGCGGAGTAAGTCTCGACCGAGCCGATGCCATAGAGGCATGAAACCGAGGCCACGATAATAACGTCATCGCGTTCAAGCAGCGAGCGGGTGGCCGAGTGGCGCATCCGATCGATCGCCTCGTTGATCGAACTTTCCTTCTCGATATAGGTATCCGACCGCGGCACATAGGCTTCGGGCTGGTAATAGTCATAATAGCTGACGAAATACTCGACCGCGTTTTCTGGGAAGAAGCTCTTGAACTCGCCGTAGAGCTGCGCGGCGAGGATCTTGTTGGGCGCGAGGATCAGCGCGGGGCGCTGCAATTCCTCGATCACCTTGGCCATGGTATAGGTCTTGCCCGAGCCGGTGACGCCGAGCAGCACTTGATCACGCTCGCCGGCGCGCGCCTGCTCGACCAGTTCCGGAATAGCAAAGCGCTGGTCGCCGGAGGGCTGATAGTCGGAGACGAGCTTGAATGTCTTGCCGCCCTCGGCCTTTTCCGGGCGCTGCGGGCGGTGAGGGATGAAGCTCTGCCCGGTTTCGGGCTCCGCGAGATTGGTCCGAATCTGAATGGCCATGGCAGCCAATATGGGGAGACGCGGCAGAGCTGAAAAGCCGCGCCCCGTCCCCTTTTTGTTCAGGCAGTGACGGCCGCACCCGCGTGGCGGCGGCGAAGCACACCACCGACCAGCCCAAAGCCGCCAATCAGCATCGCCCAGTTCGCCGGCTCGGGCACCGCCGTCGTACCAAGCGCGAAGGTGACGTTGTCCATTTGGATACCAGGCGCCGTCACCTGGACGGTGAAGCGCGTCAGATCGGTGAGGTTGAGCGAGACGGTCTGCAGCCCAGGCGTGAGATCGAGATTGAACAGCCCGGAACCCGAGCCGCTCAATGTCTCGTAGCTGAACGTCATCGGCCCGCCATTGCCGGCGTTCATCACATCGGCGATGTCGAAGCGCAGCAGATCGAAGGCGGTGCCGCCGACTGCGCTGATCGTAAGATCGCCGGTAAAAGAGGGAGCGAGCGTCGCGCCACCGGGATTGGCATTGGCCGCCGCGCCAGCCCCCCAGGTGAAGAAACCGAACGTGTTCGACATCGCGAACTTCAGCCCCTTCTCACTATAAGGCCCGCTAACACTGTGGTTGGCGGCGTTGGTAAGTGGCGTAAAGGTGATGACCTCCGCCGCGTTCGCGGCGATGGGCAGCGCCAGACAAGCCGCCGCGATCGGCGCAAGCAATTGTCGCATGATATCCCCTCATCTTCTCTGTCGAGCATGGCTAGTTTACCATGAGAAACATCTGCAGATCGAATCCTAAATATCTGCAGCGGAGTCCTATTTCAGGATCTGATCGAGCTATAGGCGATCCGCCACATCACTATCCCGATACCCGCCGCCGCCGCTGCGACGGCGATTCCAAGTGCGGTCTTGGCGGCAAGTCCCAGCAACCAGCTTCGCGTATCGATAGGGGCGATAGTGAACAGGCCGGTGCCGTGCCCCTGCACGCCAGCAAAAAGGCCCAGGCCAAGCAGACCAATGAGCCAGGCGGCATGACGGCCGCGGCGAAATCCGCACGCGTGCAACGCCAACCAGATCGGTCCGGCGACCGCCGTCAGCGCAACCGCGACACACAGAGCGCCGACCATCCCGCCGGCAAGCAGCCCGGCTGGCGAACGCTGGCCGCTGGCCAGCAGCAGCGCCAGGATCAGCAATCCGCCCAGCACACTGCCCGCCGCTATCGCCCTGCCCGCGCGATCGATAGTTGTCTGATAGTCGCCGCCCATATGCCCCGCACCCTTGAGGGCATTTTAGGACCGCCAAGCAGAGCGCTCAAGATCAGCGGAACCGGTCGAACGCGCCCTCAGCACGGCATTTCGCGATACCTTGATCGCTCGCGGGGGCGCCGCGGACGCCGATCGCTGGTACCTCGAAACTCTGCCCGATCGTGCGATCGACGAAGTGCCTAGAGTTGGCCCCGCCACAACGGAGCATCGCTGCCAGCATGTTCGGCGGGGTGCGATAGGCTTCCCAGGAGAGCCGAAAGGTGCCCCAATGGACCGGCAGAGCCCAGGGTCGGCCGAGCTCTTCCCAGACCCGAATCGCATCGCGCGGGCCGATATGCGCGTCTGAAGCCATTTGTCCCGGCTTGAAGCGGAACGCGCCGATGGGAATGGCAGCGAACCGCACCGGGCCCAATGCCGCCGCCTCCTTGGGCCATCTGCCGTCGCCCCACCCAGTATCGCCGGCGAAGAACAGGTTGCCACCCGGCAGCGTTACCACGAAACCGGACCAGAGCGCGCGGTTGCGATCGGCGAACCAGCGACTGCTCCAATGGTGATTACGCGTCACCACCACGTTGATGCCGGGGCGCAGCGTCAGCCGCTGTCCCCAGTCCAGCCCGCGCGCCGGCAGGCCCGCTTGCCCGATCACGCTGTCATTGCCCAGGCCGGTAACGATCATTGGCCGATCACGCTGCCACAGCGCCTTCAGCGTAGTCAGATCGAGATGGTCATAGTGATTGTGGCTGACGACAATCAGATCGATCGCGGGCAAATCGGATAGCTTGACGCCGGGGGCCGCAACGCGGCGGGGGCCGTATCCGAACGGCCCGGCAGCCTCGCTCCATACCGGATCGGTGAGGATGTTGAGGCCCTGCGTCTGGATGAGCACGGTGGCATGACCGATCCAAGTCACCCTCATCGCCTGTCCGGCCACCCGCGCCGGGGGCCGGCTGGGGATCACCGGCACATGTGTGGGCCAGGGCGGCTGGCGTCCCGCGCTCGAAATGCGATGGGCGAGGAACACGAAAGCGAGCGCCGGTGCGGGTGCCGTCCCGCCGTCCGGGTTGGCAAAACGCTCCCCATCGAAATGCCCGGTCTCAGCGCCGCGATAGTAGATGCGGTCCAGAAAGGGGGGCACCAGCGTAAGGAACAAGCACAGCGTCACCACGAACCAGAGCAGCGCCCCAAAAATTACCTTCACCATCATCGCAATACGCATGGGTTTACGTGATGGCCGCAAAGCCCCTTGCGATCAACCGCCCCCATCCCCTAGCGCAGAGCCATGACGCTGCCCCGCACGCCAGAGGATGCCGCCGCCAAACTCGCTCGCCTCGCTGCCGAGATCGCGCACCATAACCGTCGCTATCACGACGAGGATGCGCCCGAGATCAGCGACGCGGACTTCGACGCGCTCGTCCGGCAGAATGCCGAGATCGAAGCCGCCTTCCCGGAGTTGATCCGTGCCGACTCGCCCTCGCGGCAGGTGGGTGCCCCGTCCACCGGGCCGCTCGCCAAGATTGCCCATGCCCGACAGATGTTCAGCCTCGATAACGGCTTCTCGGAGGAGGATGTTGCCGATTTCCTCGGCCGCGTCCGCCGCTTCCTCAAGCTGCAGGAAGACGCGCCCGTCGAGCTCACCGCCGAGCCGAAGATCGACGGCCTCTCCTGCTCGCTGCGCTACGAGAATGGCGAACTGGTCCAGGCACTGACTCGCGGAGACGGCCGGATCGGGGAGGATGTGACCCCCAACGTCCGCACGATACGAGACATTCCCCAGCACATCGAAGGGGCGCCGCCGGTGTGCGAGGTGCGCGGCGAAGTCTATATGGCCAAGGCCGATTTCGCGGCGCTCAACGCTCGACTGCTTGCCGAAGCGCTGGAGACGGGCAAGGAGGCGCGCCAGTTCGCCAATCCGCGCAACGCCGCCGCCGGGTCGCTTCGCCAGAAGGATTCCGCGGTTACTGGGCTGCGGCCGCTGCGCTTCCTCGCCTGGGGTTGGGGCGAACTGAGCGAACCGCTCGCGGAAAAGCAGTACGAAGCGATCGACCGTATCCGGGTCTGGGGCTTCCCGGTCTCCGACTTGTTCGTCCGCGCCCCCACGCTGACGGATGCGCTGGTCCAGTACCGCGCTATCGAGACGCGCCGCGCCGACCTGCCGTTCGATATCGATGGCGTGGTCTACAAGGTTGATCGCCTCGATTGGCAGGAGCGGCTCGGCTATGTCGGCCGTGCGCCGCGTTGGGGCCTTGCCCATAAATTTCCGGCCGAACGGGCGCAGACCACGCTGCAGGCGATCGACATCCAGGTCGGCCGCACCGGCAAGCTCACGCCGGTCGCGCGGCTGGAGCCGGTGACGGTGGGCGGCGTCGTCGTCAGCAACGCGACGCTGCACAATGCCGACGAGATCGCCCGCCTCGGCGTGCGGCCCGGCGACCGCGTGATCCTCCAGCGCGCAGGCGACGTGATCCCTCAGATCATCGAGAACCTTACGCGCGACGAGCCACGCTCCGATTGGCATTTCCCGACCCATTGCCCGATCTGCGCCTCCGAAGCGGTGGCCGAGGAAGGCGAGGTCGATGTCCGCTGTACCGGCGGGCTGATCTGCCCGGCACAGCGGCTGGAGCGGCTCAAGCATTTCGTCAGCCGCGGCGCCCTGGATATCGACGGGCTGGGCGAAAAAACGCTGATCGAACTGATCGCCCTCGGCTGGATTGCCGAGCCCGCCGACATTTTTCGCCTAGCCCGTCACCGGGGAGCGCTGCTGGGTCGCGAAGGCTGGCAGGAAAAGTCGGTCGACGGCCTGCTCGCTGCAATCGAAGCGAAGCGGGCACCCGATGCCGCACGACTGCTGTTCGGCCTCGGCATCCGCCACATCGGTGCGATCACCGCACGCGACCTGCTTAAGCGCTATGTGATGCTTGCCGCGCTGGAGACGCTGGCAGACGAACTGATCGCGCTGCGCGACGCGACTCCGCCGGCGATCGGAGAAACCGAGGCTCGGCACCGCACCCGGCTAGACAAAGCGATCGCCGAGCGGATCGGTGTAGAGAATGTCGGCGCCGCCGTCGGCCATGCACTCGCCGACTTCTTTCATGAGCCACACAATCGCGCCGCCTGGACCGATCTGCTGGGGGAAGTGGCGCCGCCGCCTTTCCTGGTGGAGTCCCGCGACTCGGAAGTGACCGGCAAGACGCTGGTGTTCACCGGCACGCTGGAAACGCTCAGCCGCGACGAAGCCAAGGCGCAGGCTGAACGCCTCGGCGCACGCGTCGCCGGTTCGGTATCTGCCAAGACGGACCTTGTCATCGCCGGCCCGGGGGCCGGTTCTAAGCTGAAAAAGGCTGCTGATCTGGGCGTTCGGGTGATCAGCGAAGCGGATTGGTTGGCGATCGTAACCGCTTCGGAGTGATGCGTTTTTGCAACGCACCATTGGGGAACGTTCCGCGCGTATTGACTGTCACAATTCCGCAATCAAAGCCGAGCAGGGGGCAGCCAGACAGATGGCGTTAAACGCCGCGACTGGCAGCCACAGGCTCAAAAAGGGAACTCTCGATGCGAACGCACTATCTTGCAGGCGTGGCAGCTGCCGCGCTGCTCATTCCGGTTGCCGCGCACGCGCAGGAAACCACCTCCACCATCCGCGGTACCGTGACGGCTGATGGCGCTCCGGTACCGGATGCGACGGTTGTCGCGACCAATGCAGCATCGGGAACCCGCTCCACGGCCCGCACCGATTCCACCGGTACGTTCACGCTTACCGGTCTGCGCGCGGGCGGCCCGTACACGGTCGAAGTAACCGCGGCGAACTATTCGAATTCGTCGGTGACGGACATCTATACCATCGCCGCCCAGTCGTTCGATCTTCCGATCGAACTGGTTGCCCAAGGCCAGGAAATCGTCGTCACCGCCAGCACCGTCCGCGGTGCGCGCTCGATCTCGCAGGGGCCGGCAACTGTGCTCTCCGCCGAGCAGATCGCCAACGTCGCCAGCCTTAACCGTGACATTCGCGACCTGTCGCGGCGCGATCCGTTCGCGCGGCTGGACGATACCCCCACGGGCGGCCGCGCGATCTCGTTCGCGGGCCAGAATGCGCGCTACAACCGCTTCACGGTCGACGGCGTGCCGATCACGGACAATTTCGGCCTTAACACCGATGGTTTGCCCAGCCGCCGCTCGCCGATTCCGCTCGACGCGATCGGCCAGTTCCAAGCCAAGGTTGCGCCGTATGACGTGCGCGAAGGCAATTTCCAGGGCGGCGCGATCAACATCGTACTGAAGTCCGGCACCAATGAGTTCCACGGCAGCGGTTTCTACGCACGCTCGGGTGACGAATTCGTCGGCAACAAGACCAAGGGCGTGACGGTCAATGTCCCGAACTTCAAGGTCGACAACTTCGGCGCCGAGCTCAGCGGTCCGATCATCAAGGACAAGGTGTTCTTCATGGTCGCCGGCGAGCGTCTGCGCGGCGGCCGCCCCATCGTCGAAGGTCCCGTCGGGAACAACGGTGGCACGGTCATCCCGGGCGTGACCCAGGCGCAGATCGATCGCATCAGCGCGATCGCGAACAGCGTTTATAACTACAACACCGGCGGCGTGCTGCGGGATTCGGGCGACAAGGACGACCGTGTCGTTGCACGTATCGACGCCAACATTAGCGACAAGCAGCGCATGTCGGTGACGTACACCTACGCCAACGACGCCATCAACCTGCTCAACAACACCTTCACCAACCAGCCGTACGGCCTTGGTCTCGCTTCGAACGCCTATATTCAGGGCAACCGTCTGCACACCGGCGTCGTGCAGCTGAACTCGGACTGGTCGGACGACTTCTCGACCGAAGCTCGCGTGTTCTACAAGAACTACACGCGCATCCAGGATCCGCTGTTCGGTCGCGGTTTCGCGCAGTTCCGCGTCTGCTCCAACGAAACGTCGACTCCGCTGACTGTCAGCGGATCGTCGCTGACGGCGTGTGAAAACAACGCGGCAATCGTGTCGTTCGGTCCCGACAGCTCGCGCCAGACCAATCAGTTGAAGACTGATACCTGGGGCGGCTTGTTCCAGGTTCGCGTGACCAAGAACGACCACGACCTGCGGCTTTTCACCGAAATGCAGTTCGTCAGCGTCTTCAACTCGTTCCTGCAGAACAGCGCCGGCAACTATTACTTCGACTCGATCGCGGACCTGCAGAATCGCACTGCCAACCAGATGTCCTATGGCAATGCGATCCCGTCCCTGGTTCCGAACGATGCGGCAGCGAACTTCTCGTACCAGAGCTACACGTTCGGCATCATGGATTCGTGGCGCGTCACCCCCACGCTGAACGTCAGCTATGGCATGCGCTACGATCTGTACGGGATGCACAGCACGCCGGCGCGTAGCGCTGCGTACACGGCGCGCTTCGGTTCGGGCGCGATCGTTAATGGTCAGTATCGCACAATCGGGTCGAACAACGCCAACTTCTCCGGTCTGGGCCTCTTCCAGCCGCGTATCGGCTTCGACTGGCAGCCGGTTCCGCGGGTGAGCATCCGTGGCGGCGGCGGCATCTTCGGCGGCGGCACGCCCGACGTTTATGTGTCGAACAGCTTCTCGAACACCGGCGTTCTGACGAACTCGGTGCAGATCAACCGCACTGCGACCGGCTTCTCGGGCGCCACTACCAACGCCGCGATCGGCAACGCGGCGCTGTCGAACGTGAGCGGGACCTCGATCCCGGGGGCGGTCAACACGCTGCTCACCAACGCGACGGTCGCGACGAACGCCACCGTCAACGCGCTGGATCCGCAGTTCAAGCTGCCGTCACAGTGGCGCGCTACGCTGACCGGTGAATACTCGGTCGACGGATGGACGTTCGGCGCGGACTTCCTGTACTCGAAGGTTCGCAACCAAGTGTACTTCACCGACATCCGTTCGCAGCCGATCGCCGGTTCGCTGACGCCGGACGGCCGCCAACGCTACCAGAACATCATCGATGGCGCGGGCAGCACCAACACCAACACCGACATCTTCCTGACCAACACCAACAAGGGTCGCGCGCTGATCGCCATCGCCCGCTTTGACAAAAGCTGGGACTTCGGCGTCAACATCAACGGCAGCTTCACCTATCAGGACGTAAAGGACCAGTCGCCGGCGACGTCATCAACCGCAGGTTCGAACTATAGCAACGGCGCGTTCGTTGATCCGAACAACGTGGCCTATGGCATCTCCAACGATCAGGTGAAGTACTTCTTCAAATATGGCGCAACCTTCGAACGCGCTTTCGTTGGGGACTACAAGACCACCTTCTCCCTGTTCGGCGAAACGCGCATCGGCCATCCGTTCAGCTATACCTTCCAGGATTTCGGCAGCGGCCGATCCTCGGTGTTCGGCACGACCGGCGTGAGCTCAGGCACCGGCGCTGGCGGAAACCGCTATCTGATGTACGTTCCGACAGTGAACGATCCGCTCGTGTCGTACAGCAGCTCCGAAGTGCGCAATGCGGTGAACGCGTTCATCGACGCGTCCGGCCTTGGCAAGTACCGCGGCCAGATCGCACCGCGTAACGCCTTCAACTCGAAATGGTTCACCCGCATCGATCTCCACGTTGCACAGGAACTGCCGACCGGCCTGGGCAAGTCGCGCGTGACCATCTTCGGCGATATCGAAAACTTCACCAACTTCCTCAACAAGAACTGGGGCCAGACCCGCGAGTACGTGTTCCCGTACAACGCGGCCGTGGTTCGCGTGCAGTGCCTCACCACCAGCGGCAACCCCGATGGCGCGGGCACGGTGGCGACCAGTGCAGCACAGCCCTGCGCTCAGTATCGCTACTCGCCGGCTGGCGGCTCGACGACCTTCACCGCGCCCACGGATCAGGTCTATGCGAACCAGTCGTTGTACTCGATCCGCATCGGCGCCCGCTTCACCTTCTGAGCGGCACCGTTCGACCACCTTCGGAATGCCGGGCGCCAAACGCGCCCGGCATTTTTTTTGCTCACCGCGCGCGGCGGTGATAGATGCGCGCCGTGGCAAAGACTTCGCTTCCGCAGACCAGCGCCCGGACCTTGGGCCTTTCCAAGCCCGACCTGTTTTCTCGCCCCTTCTTCGAAGACAAGGGGCGGGCCTTCTGGATCCTCCAGGCAACCGGCTGGAGCGGCTATCTGCTGCTGCGCTCGGTCTCGTCGATCTCTAACGGCTTTTCGGTCGAAGGAATCATCAAGGCGATTATCGAGGCGATCGTCGGCTATTGCCTCACGCTGCTGCTCTCCGCGCTGTACGGCTTCTACCGCAGCCTGCCGCGAATCCCTGCGATCCTGCTCACCTTGGCCACACTGGGTGCGGGTACGATTCTCTACGCGGTGCTGGAGGCCTTCACCTATTCGTTCACCGCAGCGGAGCCGGGCATTACCGTCGCCCGTGTAATCGGCTACAGCTTCCTCACCTTCACAGTGCTGGCGGGCTGGTCGGCGCTTTATTTCGGCATCAATTTCTATCTGATCGTCGAACAGCAGATCGATCAGATGCAGATTCTAGAAAGCCAGGCGTCGAGCGCGCAGCTGGCGATGCTGCGGTACCAGTTGAACCCGCACTTTCTGTTCAACACGCTAAACTCGATCTCCACCCTGGTCCTGCTCAAGCAGACCGAGCGGGCCAATGTGATGCTGTCCCGCCTCTCCTCCTTCTTGCGCTACACGCTGGCGAATGAGCCGACCGCCCACGTCACGCTGGCGCAGGAGATCGAGACGCTGAAGCTTTATCTCGAGATCGAGAAGATGCGCTTCGACGAGCGGTTGCGCACTCATTTCGAGCTCGACCCACGCGCCGCCAAGGCGCGGTTGCCGTCGCTGCTGCTGCAGCCCTTGGTCGAAAATGCCATCAAATATGCCGTCAGTCCGCAGGAAGAGGGCGCGGATATCACCGTCTCGGCTCGGCTCACCGGCGATAGGGTGCAGATCGCCGTGTCCGATACGGGTCCGGGATTGATCGAAGCGCGCCCGAGGCCGACGCTTTCCACTGGCGTGGGGCTCGCCAATATTCGGGAACGGTTGGCACAGGCTTTCGGGCCTGACCATCGTTTCGACACTCGAACGAAACCCGGGGAAGGTTTCAGCGTTGAGATCGAAATACCGTTCCAGCTTGAGGAACCGAACCGAGAGGCCGCATGACCATCCGTACCATCCTCGTTGACGACGAATCTCTGGCGATCCAGGGACTCGAGCTCCGGCTCCAGGAGCATGAGGATGTCGAAATTATCGACAAATGCTCCAATGGCCGCGAGGCTATTCGATCGATCAAAACGCATAAGCCGGACCTCGTCTTTCTCGACATCCAAATGCCCGGGTTCGACGGATTTTCCGTCATCCAGGGACTGATGGAGGTGGAACCGCCGCTGTTCGTGTTCGTCACCGCCTATTCGGATCACGCGATCCGAGCGTTCGAGGCGCAGGCAGTGGATTATCTGATGAAGCCGGTTGAACCGGCCCGGCTTGCCGACACGCTCGATCGCGTCCGCCAGCGCCTCACCGAGAAGCGGGGCGTGGAGGAAGTGGAGAAGCTGAAGGAAGTGCTGGCGGAAGTCGCGCCCGACGCCGTGGACGATATCGCCAGCGGCGACGGTACCGAGCCTGCCTCTAACCGCTTCGAAAAGCTCATCAACATCAAGGATCGTGGCCAGATCTTCCGCGTCGATGTCGACACGATCGAGCGGATCGACGCGGCCGGCGACTACATGTGCATCTACACCGGCGACAACACCCTGATCCTGCGCGAGACGATGAAGGATCTGGAAAAGCGACTCGATCCGCGCCGGTTCCAGCGGGTGCACCGCTCGACCATCGTCAACCTCGATCTGGTTCGCCAGGTGAAGCCGCACACCAATGGCGAGTGCTTCCTGGTGCTCGATTCGGGCGCGCAGGTGAAGGTGTCACGGTCGTACCGCGACGTTGTCGCGCGCTTCGTGCATTGAAGACGGGGGCCGCTGGCACATGGTCCGGCGGCCCCTGCCCGCTCAAGCGAAGAGTTCGCCAAGAAACTGGATCATCGCTTGCCAGCTGCGTCTGTCGGCGCGGGGTTCGTAGGCAATCGCCGGGTTGGGACTGTCCTTGCGGCTTAGATCCGTAAAGGCGTGGCCGGCATGGCCATAGGCGTGGAGCTGCCAGTCGGCACCGCGATCGGTGAGTTCCTGGGCAAGGGCGACCGTAGCATCGGGCGGCGCGAGCGGATCGTCCCAGCCATGGCAGACCAGCAGCTTCGTAGCGATCGGTGCCTCGGCGGGCAGGTCTGGCCGGTCGTACACGCCGTGGAACGAGACGCCGCCCAGGATCGGCAGCCCCGCACGTGCCATGTCGAGCACACATTTGCCGCCGAAGCAGAAGCCGATCGCTGCGATCCGGGCATGGTCCACCAATGCCAGGCCGGCCAGGGCGGCCAGCGACGCTGCCAGACGGTCCCGTAACAGGCCGCGATCCGCGTTCAGTTCCTCCATATAGCGGGCATAGCCGGGATCGCCGCCGACAGTGCGCTTGCCCTGGCCATAGACGTCGGCGACCAGCGCGACATAGCCGAACCCGGCCAATGCCTCGGCCTTCTCGACATCAGCATCCTTCGCGCCGAACACATTGGGCAGCACCAGCACGGCCGGGCGGGTGCCGCCCACCGCGTCGTTCCACACCAAGCTTCCCTCGAAGGGGCCGCCCGGGCCATCATAGACCAGCGTCTGCCGAACCATCGCGTCGTCTCCTGCGCTTGTCCCTGTCGCCCATGTCGCTAAGGACGGCGGCATATCGATGCAAGGAGATCGCCCATGCCCACCCTCGTTCTGATCCGCCACGGCCAGTCGGCCTGGAACCTGGAGAACCGCTTCACCGGCTGGTGGGACGTCGATCTGACCGAACAGGGCGTGCGCGAAGCCACCGCCGCCGGCACGCTGATGAAGGACAAGGGCCTGGACTTCGACCTGTGCTTCACCAGCTTCCAGAGCCGCGCTATCAAGACGCTGCACCTCGCGCTGGAGGCGATGGACCGGCTTTGGCTGCCGGAGGAGAAGGACTGGCGGCTGAACGAGCGCCATTATGGCGGGCTGACCGGCCTCGACAAGGCGGAGACCGCCGCCAAGCATGGCGACGCCCAGGTGAAGATCTGGCGCCGCAGCTTCGACGTGCCGCCGCCGCTGCCGGAAGCGGATTCGCCCTGGGACCTGGCCAAGGATCCCCGCTATGCCGGCATCCCGATCCCGCAGACCGAAAGCCTGAAGGACACGATCGCCCGCGTGCTGCCCTATTGGGAGCAGCGCATCGCCCCCGAGCTGAAGGCCGGCAAGCGCGTGCTGATCGCCGCCCATGGCAACTCGCTGCGCGCACTGGTCAAGCACCTGTCGGGCATCCCGGACGATGAGATCGTCAGCCTGGAAATCCCCACCGGCCAGCCGATCGTCTACCAGCTGGACGACGCGCTGAACGCCACCGACCGCTACTATCTGAACGAACGTTGACCTGGCCTGCCCGGCGCCATCGCGGCGCCGGGCGCCTTGGCCATTGCCCTAGCGGCACGGCGCCACTAACAAGCCGCCTTCCCTTCCCAAGAGCGGCAGGCAATGGCGGACGCACCACTCATCGGCATCATCATGGGCAGCACCTCCGACTGGGAGACGATGCGCCACGCAGCCGACATCCTGATCGAACTGGGCGTACCGCACGAAACCCGGGTGGTTTCCGCCCACCGCACCCCGCAACGGCTGTACGACTATGCCCATGGCGCCGCAGACCGCGGGCTGAAGGTGATCGTCGCCGGGGCCGGCGGCGCGGCGCACCTGCCCGGCATGGCGGCGGCGATGACTCACCTGCCGGTGCTGGGCGTGCCGGTCGAATCCAAGACGATGAAGGGCATCGACAGCCTCTATTCGATCGTCCAGATGCCCGGCGGCATTCCCGTCGGCACGCTGGCGATCGGCAAGGCGGGCGCGAAAAATGCGGGGCTGCTCGCCGCCGCGATCCTCGCCACCGCCGACGAAGCACTTGCCGAGCGGCTCAAGGCCTGGCGCACCGCCCAGACCGAAAGCGTCGCGGAGGAACCGGCATGAGCGACGTGCTTCCCCCCGGCTCCACCATCGGGATCCTCGGCGGCGGCCAGCTCGGCCGGATGATCGCGGTCGCAGCGGCCCAGCTCGGCTATCGCACGCATGTGCTGGCCCCGGACGAGGAAAGCGTCGCCGCGCAGACCGCCTCGAGCTTCACCCGCGCCGATTATCACAGCCATATCGTGCTCGACGAACTGGCGAGCCACGCCGACGTGGTGACGTACGAGTTCGAGAATGTCGCGCTGGCGCCGGTCGCGCATCTCGCGGCGAAGGTACCGGTCCGACCAGGCGCCAAAAGCCTGGAAATCGCGCAGGACCGCGCCAACGAGAAGTCGTTCGTGGCGGAGCTTGGCGGCCGCACCGCGCCTTGGGCGCTGGTCACCACCCGCGACGAGCTCCACGACGCTATTGCCAAGATCGGCGCCCCCTCGATCCTGAAGACGCTGCGGCTCGGCTATGACGGCAAGGGCCAGGTGCGGCTGCACGACGCGTCCGAGGCCGAGGCCGCCTGGGCGGCGATCGGCGAGCGGCCGGCGATCCTGGAAGGCTTCGTCAGCTTCAGCCACGAATTTTCGATCATTACGGTGCGCGGGCTCGACGGCACGCTGGCCAGCTATCCGCCGCCCTGGAACGAGCACAAGGACGGCATCCTCGCCCGCTCCACCCTGCCCGCCCCCGCCGAGATCGCCCGCCACTGGACCGAGGCGGCGGCACTCTCCGGCCGCGTCGCCGAGGCGCTGGGCCATATCGGCGTGCTGACCTGCGAGTTCTTCGCGACCGAGCAGGGCCCGGTGTTCAACGAAATGGCGCCGCGCGTCCACAATAGCGGCCACTGGACGATCGAGGGCGCCGAGACCTCGCAATTCGAGAACCATGTCCGCGCGATCTGCGGCCTGCCGCTCGGCTCGACGGCGCTGACCGGCAGCCATGTCGAGATGGAAAACCTGATCGGCGACGAGGCGGATCGCTGGCCCGAACTGCTCGCCGAGCCGGGCACCCATCTCCACCTCTACGGCAAGGGCCAGGCCCGGCCCGGGCGCAAGATGGGGCATGTGACGCGGGTGAAGCGGGGCTGATCCGCGCCACCGCGGGATAGCTGCATAAATTGCGAAGTTTAGGAAGTTTAGGCTCGTGCGCGATCTTGGCGGCGGTGACGGCGCTGTGTCATCGGCTGGGATGAGACCTGAAGTTTAGGAAGTTTAGGGTCTCACGCGGTTTTGCGGATGGACTGCGACCCTGCTGCCACCCTCACCCTCCCTCTACCGAGGGGAAAGGGAGCGAGGGAGCCACGGAGCGGCGGAAGGGCGAGGGTGGTCGAGCGAAAGGCGCGCTACCCGCCACGACGTGAAGTTCAGGAAGTTCGGGCTCGCGCGCATCTGTGCGGCGAGGGATGATGAGCGGACGACGTCAAAGAGCGGCGGCCGTTACGGGCCAAGAGAACATATAAAGAACGATACGCCCGATGCAAGGCCTGGCCCGATGGGCCGTTCGCTGTGCGGCTGGGCAAGCGCTCCGCCTTGGCAGTTCAATTGCCCTGGGAGTCGACGACGAAAACCTCGGGCTTGCCCCGCGACAAGGGATCCCAGCCGGCGGACAGAGCGGACCGGACGCAGCGCGCGATCGTCGCGTCGTCCAGCTGGAGACGGCCACGCGGCAGCCCCTTCAGCAGGCGCTTGGGCGCCGGAAATTCCAGCCAGGCTTCGCGCTTGGCATCGCGCTGGAGAACCGCGATGGTCATCCCCTTCCAGCCTTCGTCGTCCGACAGATGGGGCTCGCGCTGCAGACGCCAATCATAGGTCACGCCATCCAGATCGATGGCACCGCTGGTGCTCAGGGATTTCGACATGGCGGGGCCTTAGCACGCTCGCCCCGCAAAGGCACAGGGGCTGGATGCGGTACGCCGCCGCAGGATCGCTGCACGGATTGCGAAGTTTAGGAAGTTTAGGCTCGTGCGCAGTTTTGGGGGGTGTGAAGGCCTATGGCTTCGACGAAGTGGGGCCGAAAGTTTAGGAAGTTTAGGGTCTCGCGTCGTTTCGCGGCGGGATCGTCGCACATGCGAGCGGCACGGTTTGCCCCATCCCCCTCACCCTTCCCGCTCCCATAAGGGAGGGAGCCGCGGAGCGGCGGAAGGATCAAGGGACTGTATCCCGCAAAGTCCAAGACGTTCAGGCTCGCGCGCCGGGATGCGGCGAAGACGATGGGTGGACGACGTCAAAGAGCGCGGTCGTGGAGACCGTTAGAACATATATGGAACAATGGCCAAACGACTAGGTCCGCACAGGCAAGAAGTCAGCAGCCGTCCCAGTTGGCGAACAGCTTCAGATAGTCGGCGAATGGCTCAAGCCCCATCTCCGCCCGCAGGGCCGGCACCCTGGCTTCATCTTCGAGCGGCTGGGCGACGCGCCTGCCATCCTTGCACGTCACTTGCGTCGCGTAGCGCTGCTTGCCGGATATCTTGAGCATGATGCGGTCATAGAGGTATGCGTAGTTGCGCTTGTTCACCTCGCCCGAAGCGACCAGCGGCGTCATCAGGCGCAGTGCGCGCAGCTGGAACGCCGGGTCTGCATCGGCATGCTGGACGAGCAGCCACGCCGCATTGGATCCGGCGGTGCCGGCTTGGGCAATGGTCGGCCAGCCGCCTCGATCGACCTGCGCCTTCAGCCATCCCGTGTTGGCGCGATCGTGTTCGAAACCAGCGACCATGAAATAGGCGTCGAGCACCGACCGGGCACCGCTGGAAAGACGTGGCGCATCCGCCAATTCCCCTTGCCCCCAATTGGCAGCCTTTCGCAGCACCTGTTCCCCGACCACCCGCACGAGCAATTGCTCTTCCAGTGTCGCGCCATGCCGGAGCGAGGTGCCGCGCTCCGTGAGCCGCAACGCAAGCAGGAAGCTCGAAGCAACCGGCCGCGCCTCCTGCAGGTCGCGCTGAAAGTCAGCCCATGTCGCGGCGGAGCGCGTCTGCACGGAGTTCGCCATCATCACGGCACCGCACTGCAGATCGCGCGGCCCGGTTTCCGAAAGGTCCGCTTGCATGATTCCCATCGACGCAAGCTCTTCGCGCGTGCGCGCCACGCCCTCCTCGTAACATCGGCTCATCCATGCTTCGATTGCCGCATAGGCCTGCACCTCCGCCGGACCGGCATCCGGGAAGCGGCCGCGCATCCAGCCGAAATCGCCGGGGTCAAATCTGCCTTGGTGGAAGTACGGCGCCAAAGCAGGCGGTGGATCGGATGCCGCCGGCAGCAGGATGGCGGCCGCACACAGCGCAAGAGCCCGTTTGATCCGCATCCCTACACCCCCCCTGAGCCTAGAGACTAGCCTGGGATGGCATGCAGAGCTATCAGGTTTGGCGGCTGCGCGCCCCGTCCTTGCATGGACGTGGATCGCACAGAAGAAGAAGCGGTGGCTGCCCGCGAACCGCCACCATTCCCGCGCGGGCGAGCATGGATTTGCCGCTGTGCCGGAGGCAAGAACCGCAGATTCAGCGCCAGTGGATCCCCGCCTGCGCGGGGATGACCACCTATCTGGCCGGGATTTGCGGAAAACGCCCCTGCTATCCCCGCCCCAGCTCCACCCGATCCGCGAGCCGCGCCACGGCAGCCGCGTGAATGCCCTGCGTCGTCGCGAGCACGCCATAGGCCTCGCCCGAGGGGGTGTTGAACGCCAGCGTCTGGCCCAGTGCATCGGTAACCGCCGCCCCGGCCTCGCGGGCCAGCAGCACCGCCGCGGCGATGTCCCATTCATGGCCCCAGCGCAGCGTGGCGACCAGATCGGCTTCGCCCGCCGCGACCATGGCGATGCGCAGCGCAATCGAATTGGGCTTGGGGACCATCACCAGATCGCGATCGACCTTGGGGAGTTGGTCCGCCGGCACGCGGGCGCCGGGCAGGTCAGCCCGCTCGGCGGCGCGCAGCGGCTTGCCGTTGCGCCAGGCGCCGACGCCGGCCAGCGCGGTCCACACTTCGCCCCGCGCCGGTGCGTCGAGCACACCGATGATCGGTTGGCCGCGCTCCACCAGCGCGATCGAGACGGCCCAGCCGGGCCGCCCGCGCAGATAATCGCGGGTGCCGTCGATCGGATCGACCACCCAGATGCGATCGGCCGAAAGCCGATCGGCATTGTCCACCGTCTCTTCGGAAAGCCAGCCGGCATCGGGCACCAGCCGCTGCAGCCGTTCGCGCAACAACGCATCCACTTCCAGATCGACGGCGCAGACCGGGTTGCCCGGCGCCTTTTCCCAGCGCGCGAAGTCGCTGCGCCAGCGCAGCATCGCGTGCTGCGCCGCCTGGCCGGCGACCCTGGCGATCTGAGCAGCGAGTTCACGCACCGGCGATCGTCATCCCGTCGATGCGCAGCGTCGGCGCGTTGATGCCGTAGCGGAACTCCAGATCGTTCGCCGGCGTGAGCGCACGGAACATGTCCTTGAGGTTGCTGGCGATGGTGACTTCGGAAACGGGCACGGTGATTTCGCCCTTTTCGATCAGGAAGCCGGCGGCGCCCCGGCTGTAATCGCCGGTGACCCCGTTCACGCCCTGGCCGATCAGCTCGACCACCAGCAGGCCATAGTCGATCTCGCCGATCAGCGTTTCGGGCGGAATCGTGCCCGCTTCCATATAGAGGTTGCTGGGCGAGACGCCGGGCGCGCCGCCGCCGCCGCGGGTGGCATGGCCGGTCGGCTCGAGCCCGAGCTGGCGGGCGGCGGCGCTTTCGAGCAGCCAGCTTTCCAGCATCCCGTCGCGGACGATCTGCATGCGGTTGACCGGCAATCCTTCGCCGTCAAAGGGCCGCGAGCGGAGGCCGCGCGGGCGATGGGGATCGTCCCAGATCGTCACGCCGGGAGCGAAGATCCGCGTGCCCAGCGCATCGAGCAGGAAGCTGGTGCGGCGGGTGATCGCCGCGCCGGAAATCGCGCCGATCAGATGGCCGAGCATGCCCGAGGAGACGCGGCGATCGAACACCACCGGCATCGCGCCGCTGGGGATCTTGCGCGGGTTGAGCCGGGCGACGACGCGCTCGCCGGCGAGACGGCCGATCGCTTCCGGCGATTCGAGCAGCGCGGCGTGGCGGGCGGAGTGATGGGCATGATCGCGCTCCATCGCGCCGCCGCTGCCCGCCAGCACGCTGGCGGAGATGCCGTGGCTGGTCTGGGCGAAGGCGCCGGCGAAGCCGTGGCTGGTGGCGAGGGCGAGCTGGACGCGGCTGGCGCCGGCCCCCGCGCCTTCGCTGTTGGTGACGCCGGGGACGGCGCGGGCGGCTTCCTCGGCGGCGAGAGCGCGGGCCTTGAGCGCGGCGGGTTCCACCTCGGCCCCGTCGTCGAGATCGAGATGCGGCGGGGCGCCGTGGAGCAGGCGATCTTCGGGCGCGAGGCCGGCCCAGCGGTCTTCCGGGGCTTCGCGCGCCATGGCGACGGCGCGCTCGACCAGCGTGGCGAGGGCGTCGTCGCTCAGATCGCTGGTCGACACGCTGGCCGAGCGGCGGCCGACGAACACGCGCAGATCGAGCTCGGCGGATTCGGAGCGCTCGACATCCTCCAGCGCGCCCATGCGGACGGAGACCGACAGCGAGCGATCAGCGGAGAAGACGGCGTCGGCGGCGTCCGCCCCGGCACGGCGCGCGCGCGCAACGGCATCGGCGGCGCGCTCCAGGGCGTGTTCGTTGTTCAGCATCGGCGGGACTTAGGGTTGCCGCGGCACAAAATCAAAGTCCGGACATCCCCACCACCGCGCAGGCGGCGAGCATCAGGAAGCCGGTATCGCGATTGGCACGGAAGCGGCGCAGCGCGTTGGCGCCGTCGGCGGGCGTGAGCGTGACGATCTGCCAGAAGAGATGCAGCGCGGCGGGCAGCAGCGCGAGCAGCGCCAGCGGATCGGGACGGACGGTCCAGAACGCCATGGCCCAGAGCGCCAGCGCGAGGGCATAGAGCAGCGCCACGCCGCCGCGGACCTGCGTGCCCATCCGCCGCGCCGAGGAACGGACGCCGACGATCGCATCGTCCTCCACGTCCTGCAGCGCATAAATGGTGTCGTAGCCGATCACCCACAGGATGGTGCCGGCATAGAGCCACCATCCGGCCCCCTGGCGGCTGGCGAACGCGCCCGCGGGATCGCCCGCGACGAAGCCGACCAGCGCGCCGGAGCCGAAGACGATGCCGAGGAACGCCTGCGGCCACCAGGTGATGCGCTTCATGAACGGATAGGCGGCGACCACCGGCAATGTCGCCAGCGACCAGAGCTTGGCGGGCCAGGGCATCGCCAGCCACACGCCGAAGCCGATCGCCAGCAGGACGCCGAGCCAGATCCACGCCGCGCGCATCGAGACCGCGCCGCTGGGCAGCGGGCGGCTGCGGGTACGCTCGACCTGCGCGTCGAGATCGCGATCGACGATGTCGTTATAGACGCAGCCCGATCCGCGCATCGCGATTGCGCCGAGCAGCATCGCCCCGATCCGCCAGCCGCCGCCATCGGGCAACCCGGAGAGCAACGCCCCCCAGGCGCAGGGCAGGAACAGCAGCCACCAGCCGATCGGCCGGTCGAAGCGGGCGAGCAGCGCATAGGGCCGCCAGCGGCGCGGAAGCAGACCGAGCAGGCCGCGATGCTCGGTATCGGGGACGATGGGGGAAGCGCCGGTCATGCCCCGCCTGCTGCCACAATCGCAGCGCGGCGCCCAAGCTGAAATTTTTCGGCATACTCCTGCGACAATCGCCGGCTAGCCGCGAGCGCTTGGTATCGGGTGGAGGCAGAAGATGCGGATTCAGGTGATCGCCGGGTTGTTGCTGGTGCTGGCGAGCGGGGCGCAGGCACAGGATGGCCCGCCGCCGCCGGGCGGTGCCGGTGGACCCGGCGGTCCCGGCGGACCCGGCGGGGGACCGCGAGGGGCGCTGTTCATCAGCCCCATGGGCGAGCCGTTTCGCGGCAAGCCGGACGGCCCTGCGCCCAAGGACGCCTGGTTCGACGGGGCGGATGCGAATCACGACGGCGCACTGACGCTGGACGAGTTCCGCGCCGATGCGGTGCGCTGGTTCAAGATCCTCGACCGCAAGGCGGACGGCGAAGTCGATCCCGGCGATATCGAAGTGTACGAAACCGTGCTCGCCCCCGAAGCGCGCGGCGGCGGATTCGAAGGCGGTGGCCCGGCGTTGAGCAGCGACGGCAAGGAGAAGACGGCCGCGGTCGGCTCCACCCGGATCCTGAGTGGGCTGGCGCGGTTCAACTATCTGGGCAGCCCGGAACCGGTGACCGCCGCCGACATGACGCTGAACGGCGGGGTGACGCCCAACGAATTCCTGAGCGCCGCCAAGCGCCGCTTCGACATGCTCGACACCGATCATGACGGCCGCATCACCAAGAAGGAACTGCCCGAGCTGAACCCCGGCGCGATGCGGCGGCGGCGGGGCGGTGGCGGCGGCAGGCCGGGTGGCGGGCCGCGCGGCGGCGGC
>NZ_ALBQ01000001.1 GCF_000282895.1 Sphingomonas sp. ATCC 31555 | reverse complement strand
GAAGCCTCCACTCTCACGATTAAGCACATCATCGCGAGCCGCTAAACGTCCATAGTTGGGCGAGACCTGCCCCTGGGCTCCTGCTTTCGCAGGAGCACGGAGGGGGCGTTTCGTTGGGGGCGATCCCCCTCAACCCAGCCCTTCCACCATCTCCGCCAGTTCCAGCCAGCGCATCTCGGCCGCGTCCTTTTCGGCGCGTAGTTTGGCGATGCCGTCGCTTAGTGCGGCGAACTTGGCGGGATCGCGGGTGTAGAGCGCGGGATCGGCCATGGCGGCTTCGTCGCGGGCGATCGTCTGGTCGATTTCCTCGATGCGCTTGGGCAGCAACTCGTAGTCGCGCTGGTCCTTGTAGCTCAGCTTGGTGCGGGCCTTGGGGGCTTCCACGACCGGCGCTGCCTTGCTGGCTTTTTTGCCTTCGTTGCGCGGGCGGCGCTTGGCTTCCCAGTCGGCATAGCCGCCGACGACGACATCGACCATGCCGCTGCCGTCCAGCCCCAATGTCACCGTGACGGTGCGATCGAGAAAGTCGCGATCGTGGCTGACGATCAGCACAGTGCCGGCATAGTCGGCGATCACTTCCTGGAGCAGATCGAGTGTTTCCAGATCGAGGTCGTTGGTCGGCTCGTCGAGGACCAAGAGGTTGGAAGGGCGAGCAAATTCCCGCGCGAGCAGCAGGCGGGAGCGCTCGCCGCCCGAAAGTGTGCCGATCTTCGCCTCGGCGATGCTGGGGTCGAACAGGAATTCCTTGAGATAGCCATGGACGTGCTTGCGCGCGCCCTGCACGTCGATCCAGTCGCCGCCGTCTGCCAGCACGTCGCGCACCCGCTTGTCCGGCGCCATCAGGCTGCGCTGCTGGTCGATGATGATCGCATCCAGCGTCTGCGAGAGCTTCACGCTGCCCTCGTCGGGCTGGAGCTCGCCGGTCAGCATCTTGAGCAGCGTGGACTTGCCCGCGCCGTTCGATCCGACGATGCCGATCCGGTCGCCCTTGGTGACGCGGAAGGTCAGGTCCTTGATGATCGTGCGCTCGCCGAAGCGCTTGGTGACGTGCTTGGCGTCGATCACCACCTTGGTCTGGTTGCCGTCCGAGGCGGTGGCGAGCGCAGCGGTGCCCTGCGGGCCCACCATGCCGGCGCGCTCGGCCCGCATTTCCTTCAGCTTGGCGAGGCGGCCCTGGTTGCGGCGACGGCGGCCGGTAACGCCGCGCTGGAGCCAATGCTCCTCGATCTTGAGCTTGGCATCGAGCCGCTGGGCGTTGCGCTCCTCCTCGGCATAGACCTGCTCGGTCCATGCCTCGAACCCGCCAAAGCCGATCTCGGCGCGGCGGATGGAACCGCGATCGAGCCACAGCGTCTGGCGGGTCAGGCGGGTGAGGAAGGTACGATCGTGGCTGATGACGACGAAGGCGCCCTTGTAGCGCGTCAGCCAGTCTTCCAGCCATTCGATCGCGCCGAGATCGAGATGGTTGGTCGGCTCGTCGAGCAGCAGTACGTCGGGATCCTGCGCCAGCGCGCGGGCGATGGCAGCGCGGCGGCGCTCGCCGCCCGACGCGGTCGCCGCCTCGCGCGACAGGTCGATGCCGAGCTGGTCGGCGATCGCCTCGGCCTCGTGCCGGGCGGGGGCATCGTCGCCGGAGAGGACATAGTCCATGAGGGTGGTGCAGCCGAGCATGCGCGGCTCCTGCTCCAGCAGGATCACGCGGGTGCCGGGCACGATGGTGCGGCGGCCCTCGTCGCTGTCGATCGCGCCGGCGATCAGCTTGAGCAGCGTCGTCTTGCCCGCGCCGTTGCGGCCGATGAGCGCGAGACGATCGCGCTCGCCGACATGGATGTCGAGATTGCGGAAGAGCCAGCCGGATCCCTGAACGAGACCCAGCCCTTCATAGGAGAGCACCGGAGCAGCCATGCGCCAGCACCTAGGGGCCAGAACCCGCTCCGGCAAGCGCCGGGCGATGCGCAAAAGCCACAATTCCCGAACCATGGATGAGCGGCATGTTCAGGGGCTATTCAATGCCCGGACCCTATGCCATGCCGATGGCGATGTTGGTCAAACCTGTTCTGATCGCGTGTCTTGCGAGCCTCGCGCTCACGAGCCCGGTCGTGGCGCGCCCGCTCGACGCCTCGCAGGATGACGGCCAGCGTGCGGCACGCGAACGGCGGCTTCGTGGCCAGAATCTGCCCGCGCGGGAGATCGAGCGGCGGGTAATCCCCCGCATGCCCGGCGCGCAATATCTGGGATTCGACTATGATCCCGGCACCGACATTTACACGCTGAAGTTCCTGCGCAATGGGTCGGTGATCTGGGTGGAGGTGGATGGCCATAGCGGCCAGATCCTGCGCCGCATGGGCAGCTGAGCAGATCAAGGGAAGGACGGAACGGTACATGCGACTTCTGATCGTCGAGGACGAACCCAATCTCGGGATCCAGCTGCGCACCGCGCTGGAAGGTGCGGGCTATGCCGTCGATCTCGCGACCGATGGCGAGGAAGGGCACTTCCTCGGCTCGACCGAACAGTATGACGCAATCATCCTCGATCTGGGCCTGCCCGAGATCGACGGGCTGACCGTGCTCGATCGCTGGCGCAAGGAAGGGCGCACCATGCCGGTGCTGGTGCTGACTGCGCGCGACAGCTGGTCGGACAAGGTGGCGGGGCTCGACGCGGGCGCCGATGACTATGTCGCCAAGCCGTTTCAGACCGAGGAACTGATTGCCCGCCTGCGCGCGTTGATCCGCCGCGCCTCGGGTAATGCCTCGGCCGAACTGACCGCGGGCGATATCCGCCTCGATACCCGCTCCGGCAAGGTCACCAAGGCCGGCGAGCCGGTGAAGCTGACCGCGCAGGAGTACAAGCTGCTCAGCTACTTGCTCCATCACAAGGGCAAGGTGGTGAGCCGCACCGAGCTGATCGAGCATATCTACGACCAGGATTTCGATCGTGATTCGAACACGATCGAAGTGTTCGTGACGCGCATCCGCAAGAAGCTGGGCGCGGATGTGATCACGACGATCCGTGGCCTGGGCTACAGCCTCGACGAATCCGGTTTCGCCTGAGGAAAGGCGCGTGGACGCGCAGCCCATCTCAACGCCGGAGGAGGCGCGCGATGCCGCGTCGGGCCTGGCCGAGGCGGAGTTGCGCGACCGGCGGCCGGTGCGCGTCACCGGATCGGTCAGCCGGCGGATGCTGCTGGTCGCGACCGCGTGGATCCTGCTGCTGCTGGTCGGCGGCGGCCTTGCGCTGGACCGCGTGCTGACGGGAGCGATCACCCGCAACTTCGACGACCAGCTCGATTATCTCGTCTCGTCGCTGATCGTCTCGGCCGAGCTTGGCTCACGCGGGGAGGTGGTGCTGAACCGCCAGCTTGCCGACCAGCGCTTCCTCGAGCCCAATTCGGGCGCCTATTGGCAGATCAGCGGCGATGGCTACGAAGCGTTCCCGTCGATGTCGCTATGGGATCGCCGCCTGAAGGCCGACAAGGTCTATAACGATCGCAACATTCACTTCTACGATAGCGACGAGTTCGTCGACAAGCGCCCGGGCGCCAACCGCGACGACCCGGGCAACCAGCGGCTGCGCATCGCTGAGCGCGACCTGACGCTGCCGGGATCGCCGGTGCTCTGGCGATTCCAGGTGGCGGAGACGCGCGAGACGCTGGACGCGCAGATCGCCACCGTGCGCCGCACGCTGGTGCGCAGCTTCGCGCTGCTCGGACTGGGGCTGGTCGCGATGGCGGCGCTGCAGACCTGGTATGGCCTGCGGCCGCTACGCAAGGTGCGGCGCGAAATCGCCCGCCTGCGCGCGGGCCATACCAAGCGAGTGGCGGGGCCGCTGCCGGCGGAAGTTGGGCCGATGGGGGACGAGCTCAACGCGCTGGTCGAGCATAACGACCGCCAGGCGGAGGAGGCGCGGCGCCATGCCGGCAACCTTGCGCATGCGCTGAAGACGCCGCTGAGCGTGATCATGAACGCGGCGGCGGCGGGGCAGGCGGATCTGCCCGATACGGTGATCCGTGAGGCGCGAACGATGCGGCGACAGATCGATCACCACCTTGCGCGGGCGCGAGCAGTGGGCCGCCGGGGCAGTGCCCACAGCCGGGCGGAGGTGTGGCCCTCGATCGAAGCGGTGGAGCGGGCGGTGGCGCGGCTCTATCCGAATGTCCGCATCGATGTGGACGGGGTGAAGGATGCCGTTGCCCATATCGAACGGCAGGATCTCGACGAAATTCTGGGCAACCTCGTTGAGAACGCGGCCAAATATGGCGGCGGCAGCGTGTTCGTCACGGCGCGGCTGGAGGCCGGCTATGTCGAGATCCTCGTCGAGGACGACGGCATGGGCATTCCCGAAGCCGATCGCATCCGCATCTTCGATCGTGGGGTGCGGCTGGACACCGGCAAGCCGGGCACCGGCCTGGGCTTGGCGATCGTGCGCGACGTGGCCGAAATCTATGGCGGCACCGCCAGCCTGGAAGAGAGCGAGGATCTGGGCGGCCTGCTCGTCCGCCTGCGCCTCCCGGCGGCGGGCTGAAATTTCGATACCGCAATAAAGTGAAATCATTGTGAGACGCACGCTGGGCATTCGAGCGAGCGTGGTTGCGCGTCGTCCTTGGTGTAGAAGATTCGCCAGACAGCGCTAAGCAGAAAGTTAACCTAAATGGTGTAAACTACCGTGGGGGATTAACCCCATAGGAGGATACACATGAGCAGCATCTCTGCACTTTCAACCAGCGCCATGATGTCGCAATCACCACGCGACCGGATCAACGCGCGAATCTCCGCCGCAGTTTCCTCAGGCGACATCAGCGCTGCCGATCAAAGCGCCTTTTCGACGGCGCTCGATTCGATCGATTCGACGCTTTCAGCCGAGCGCAGCCGCGGTGCCAAGCCATCGGGCGACATGAAGGCGAAGATGGAGTCGCTGATCCAAGCCCAGGTCGACAACGGTACACTTACCGAGGAGCAGGCAACGGAACTCAAGGGCATGTTCGCCAAGGGCGCAGGCGGTCCCAAGGGTCCGGATGGCCTCCCGCCGCCTCAGGAAGCCGGTGCCGCATCGGAGGACGAGAGCGACAGCATCACCACGACCAGTGTCACCAGCGACGCCGCATCGGCCGCCCTCGACACGGTTTCGCTGTTCCTGCAGCAGTTGCGCGAAGCGAACGAGGATACGACCAGCTATGCGGCCTCCGGCGACACCAGCAAGAGCTGCAGCACCAAATCTACCGGCCTTGTTGTCGATACGCGTGCGTAAAGCCGGTCGGGCAGCGCTGCTGAGGGCGAGCGCCGCCCAAAGGCTCAGGCTGGCTCCACCGCCCGCATCGCTTCCGCCGCGATCTCCAGGCTACGCTTGCGCGCCTGGGGATCGTACATGGCGCTGGTGAGCATCAGTTCGTCTGCTCGGGTGCGCTCCAGGAACGCTTCGATCTCGCGCCGAACCTTGGCCGGGCCGCCGATCGCGGAAGCGGACAGCACCTGATCGAGCATGGCATTGCCCTGAACGCCCAGATTTTCACGATAGCCCTGCACGGGCGGCGGCAGCTGGATGCCGCGCCCGGCGCGAATCGCCACAAACGCCTGTTGCTGGGACGTGGCGAGATATTCACCCTCTTCATCGCTATCGGCGGCGAAGACGTTGAAGCCGAGCATGACGTGCGGCTTGTCGAGCACGGCCGACGGGCGGAAGTTGCGGCGGTAGACGGCGATCGCCTCCTCCATAAGCCCCGGCGCGAAATGCGAGGCGAAGGCATAGGGCAGACCAAGCGCAGCGGCGAGCTGTGCGCCGAAAGTGCTGGAGCCGAGGATCCACAGTCGCACGTCCGCGCCGGCGCCGGGCGTGGCGCGGATGCCGGTCCGGCCGTCATCGGCGAAATAGCTTTGCAGCTCCATTACGTCGCGGGGGAATTCGTTGCCGTCGCTGTCGAGGTTGCGGCGGATCGCGGCGGCGACCCGCTGGTCCGATCCTGGCGCGCGACCCAGACCCAGATCGATCCGGCCGGGGAACAGCGCGTCAAGCGTGCCGAACGCCTCCGCCACCTGCAGCGGCGAGTGGTTGGGTAGCATGATGCCCCCCGCACCGATCCGGATGGTGCTGGTCGCCTGGCCGACATGCGCGATCACCACCGCGGTGGCGGCGCTGGCGATGCCTTCCATGCCGTGATGCTCCGCCACCCAATAGCGCTGGAAGCCGAGCCGTTCGGCATGGGCGGCTAGATCGGCGGCATTGGCCAACGCTTGGGCGACCGTGCCGCCCTGGACCACGGGCACGAGATCGAGAAGGGAATAGGCTGTCATAGAAGGAAGATGGGGGGCATTTCTGGCCATGCCAGGGGGTTCGGGTTGGTGGGGTGCAAGCAGAAGTTTAGAGCTGTGTCGGCGCCGCTCAGCCTTCGCGATGCACCGCGAAAGGACCGTTGGCCTGGTTGACCGGCATCAGCTCCAGCGTGTTGACCGCAAAATGCGGCGGCAGCGTCGCCACCCACAGCATCGTCTCCGCGATGTCCTCGGCAGTCATCGGGTTGACGCCGGCATAGACCTTGTCCGACGCCTCCTGGCTGCCGGTGCGGACCAGGGTGAACTCGGTTTCGACCATGCCCGGTTCGATCGAGGTGACGCGCACCCCGGTGCCGATCAGGTCGGCGCGCAGGTTGAGCGTGAACTGGCGGACGAACGCCTTGGTCGCGCCGTACACATTGCCGCCCGGATAGGGATAGGTCGCCGCCACCGAGGACAGGTTGATGATGCCGCCCTTGCGCGCAACCAGGCCCGGTAGCAGCTTGTGGGTGATCGAGACCAGCGCCGTCACATTGGTGTCGATCATCGTCCGCCAGTTATCGAGCGACGCCTGCTGCGCCGGCTCCAGGCCGAGTGCTAGGCCCGCATTGTTGATCAGCAGGTCGATCTCGGCAAAGGGTGCGGGCAGGCTGTCCAGCGCGGCGTCGCGCGCGGCTTCGTCGCGGATGTCGAAGGCAAGGATGTGGACGCGCTCGCCCGCGAGCTTCTCCAGCCGATCGGCGCGGCGGCCGGTCGCCACGACATGCCAGCCGGCATCGGCAAAGGCGCGGACCGAAGCTTCGCCGATCCCGGCGGTGGCGCCGGTGATGAGTACGGTAGGCATGGCAACTCCTGAGCGTAACGGGTGTCCCCTCCTATACGCACGCCAACGCGGTTTGGATCAGCTTTTTGCGAGCGGGGCAGCAAGCGGGGCGAAATTGCCGGCAGCGGAACCGCGCCCATGCCCGTGCGGTTTCGATCCCTAAGCGATGGAGTATTTGGCATGGCCGCACAGCAGCTGGAAATCGACGACGCCACCCTTTTCGACAATCTCGACGATCGCCAGCTCGAGTTCGACGGCCAAGTCGACGGCGAGGCGTATCAGTTCGCGGTGCAGTACAGCGTGATCGAGGCGCTGGGCGGCAGCCAGCCCGACGGCGATGCCGAAGAGAGCTTCCGCCGCTACCGCGACCCGATCGCGCAGGCCGCCCTCGCCGCGCTTGCCAACGGCCCCGACCGGCCAATCATCGTGATAAGCGAGAACAACCTCGACCGCGAGGATCAGGCATGACCGAAGCACGCTGGGGCGACGACGCCAAGAACCCGCCGATCGACTGGACGATGAGCGCGGCGCTGGAGAATGTCGTGCGCGGCGGCGGGGACATCGCCGAGGTCACCAATCTGGGCGAGGCGGTGCGCGCGTGGCGCGAGCTGGATCCGGACCACCGGGCGCATGCTGTGCTGATCCTCGACCATCCGGTGCATATCGATGGCGCGGCACTGAATCGCTTCGAAGGCGAAGGCATCGCGGCGCTCGCGGAGCGCATTGTCGACTGAGCCTCCCGCCAAGCGGGGCAGTTGAAGATTGCAACTGCCCCACTTGGCGGTGCGGAAGCTCCCGCGGCCGGACGAGCGATCAGACGTCGAGATTGGCGACGCTCAGCGCATTCTCCTGGATGAAGTCGCGGCGCGGTTCGACGACGTCGCCCATCAGCTGGGTGAAGATCGCGTCGGCCACGTCGGCCTGGTCGATCGCCACCTGCAGCATCGAGCGGTTCTGCGGATCGAGCGTGGTCTCCCACAGCTGCTCCGCATTCATCTCGCCCAGACCCTTGTAGCGCTGGATCGCCAGACCCTTGCGCCCGAAGGCGAGGATCGCGTCGAGCAGCTGCGACGGGCGCGACACCAGGCTCTCGCCCTTGCCGACCGCGACCGGCGCCTCTTCCTCCGGCACCGGCGCGTCGATATCGGTCGCGAGGCCCTTGTTCGAGACGAGCTTGGACGGCGTCAGATACGCCGCTGCCTGCTCGCTTGCCAGCGTGTGGAGCTTGCGCGCCTCGGCGGATACGAGGAAGTTCGCCTCGACGATGTGGTGATCGGTCACGCCGCGCCACAGCCGCTCAAAATGATAGCCGCCATCCTCGGTGATGCGCGCGCTCCACCGGGCCTCGGTGTCGGCGGCGTTGAGCCGGTCGACGACGGTCTTCAGTTCCTCGGCATGCTGCTCGCGGCTCACCGACGGATCGAGTGCGCCGCCCAACGCTAGCGATTCGATGATCATCGGATCGTAGCGGCGCGGCACGTAGCGCATCAGCGTGCGCATGCGGCGGGCATGCTCGACCAGCGTGCGCAGGTCCTCGCCCGAGCGCTGGCTGCCATTGGTGTCGAGCACCGTGCCGCCCACGCCCGCATCGACCAGATACTGGTCGAGAGCCGCATCATCTTTGAGGTACACCTCAGAGCGGCCCTTGGTCGCCTTATAGAGCGGCGGCTGAGCGATATAGAGGTGCCCGCCCGTGATGATCTCGGGCATCTGGCGGTAGAAGAAGGTCAGCAGCAGCGTGCGGATGTGCGCGCCGTCCACGTCGGCGTCGGTCATGATGACGATCTTGTGGTAGCGGAGCTTCTCGATGTTGAAATCGTCGCGGATGCCGGTGCCGAGCGCGGTGATGATCGTGCCGATTTCGCGGCTGGCGAGCATCCGGTCAAAGCGCGCACGCTCGACGTTGAGGATCTTGCCGCGCAGGGGAAGGATCGCCTGGAAGTGGCGATCGCGGCCCTGCTTGGCCGATCCGCCGGCCGAGTCACCCTCGACGAAGAAGAGTTCGGACTTGGCCGGATCGCGCTCCTGGCAGTCGGCGAGCTTGCCGGGCAGGCTGGCGATGTCCATCACGCCCTTGCGGCGGGTGAGCTCGCGGGCGCGCTTGGCGGCCTCGCGCGCGGCGGCCGCGTCGATCACCTTCTGGATGATCTGCTTCGCGACGGCGGGGTTCTCTTCCAGCCATTCGGCCAGCTTGTCCGCCATCAGGCTTTCAAGCGGCTGGCGGACTTCGGAGGAGACCAGCTTGTCCTTGGTCTGGCTGCTGAACTTGGGGTCCGGCAGCTTGACCGAGACGATCGCCGTTAGCCCCTCGCGCATGTCGTCGCCGGTGAGGCTGACCTTCTCCTTCTTCAGCATCCCCGACTTGTCGGCATAGCTGTTGAGCGTGCGGGTCAGCGCCGCGCGAAAGGCCGCGAGGTGGGTGCCGCCATCGCGCTGCGGGATGTTGTTGGTGAAGCAGAGGACGTTTTCGTAATAGCTGTCGTTCCACTCCAGCGCGACGTCGATCGTCACGTCGTCGCGGGTGCCGCTGATCGCCACCGGATCGGGCATCAGCGCGACCTTGTTGCGATCGAGATACTTCACGAACGCGGCGATGCCGCCCTCGTAGAACAGCTCGATTTCCTTCACTTCCTCGTGCCGCGCGTCGCGCAGGAACAGGCGGACGCCCGAATTGAGGAAGGCGAGCTCGCGGTAGCGATGCTCGAGCTTCTCGAAATCGTACTCGGTGATCTTGAACGTTTCCGGGCTGGCGAGAAAGGTGACGCGGGTGCCCTTCTTGCCGTTGGCCGGGCCGATCACCTTCAAGGGCGCTTCGGCGTCGCCGTGGCGGAAGCGCATGTAATGCTCCTCGCCGTCGCGCCAGATGTTGAGATCAAGCCACTCGCTGAGCGCGTTGACCACCGACACGCCCACGCCGTGCAGACCGCCCGAGACCTTGTAGGCGTTCGAGTCCGAGGTGTTCTCGAACTTTCCGCCCGCATGGAGCTGGGTCATGATCACTTCGGCGGCGGACACGCCCTCTTCGGAGTGGATGCCGGTCGGAATGCCGCGGCCGTTATCCTCGACCGAGACCGACCCGTCCGGATTGAGCGTGATCTGGATCAGGTCGCAGTGGCCGGCCAGCGCCTCGTCGATCGCATTGTCGGAAACCTCGAACACCATGTGGTGGAGGCCCGAGCCATCGTCGGTGTCGCCGATATACATGCCGGGGCGCTTGCGGACCGCGTCGAGGCCCTTGAGAACCTTGATGGAATCTGCGCCGTACTCGTTCGCGTTGGGATCGTTCGTCTTCGGAGTGTCTGCCATGCCGAGGATATAGGGATTCAGACGCCGGAACGAAAGCAAAATGGGCGGTGAGCGCGGCTTCCCTTCGGCGGCGCGCCATGCTCAACTGCGGGTCAGGGCAACAATCGAACATGGGGGTTCCGGCATGACGTTCCTTCGTGCGGCCGCAGCAGCGACAACGCTGTTCGCCGCTCTTCCCGCCGACGCGCAGCAGGCTACGGCATTGCGGCCGGATCAGGCCAGGTTCTTGGAACTCTACAAGGAACTGGTCGAGACCAACACGGTGGTGAACGAGGGCAGCTGCACTAAGGCGGCCGAGCAGATCGCCGCGCGGATGAAAGCGGCCGGCTTCAAGGACGAGCAGCTCACGCTGTTCTCCACGCCCGAGCACCCGAAGGATGGCGGGCTGGTCGCAGTCTATCCGGGCACGTCGAAAAAGGCGAAGCCGATCCTGCTGCTCGCGCATATCGATGTGGTCGCCGCCAAGCGCGAGGACTGGACCCGTGATCCGTTCAAGCTGGTCGAGGAAAGCGGCTATTATTATGCCCGCGGCGCCGTCGACGACAAGGCGATGGCAGCCAGCTGGGCCGACACGCTGATCCGATTCCAGCAAGCCGGGTACAAGCCCAAGCGGACGGTCAAGCTGGCGCTCACCTGCGGTGAGGAAACCACCTGGGCGTTCAACGGCGCCGAATGGCTGGCGAAGAACAAGCGCGATCTGATCGATGCCGAATTCGCACTCAACGAAGGCGGCGGCGGCAAATCCGACGGCAAGGGCAAGGTGCTCGTCCAGCAAATGCAGGTCGGCGAAAAGGCAGTGCAGAACTATCGGCTGGAGACGACCAATCCCGGCGGCCACAGCTCGATCCCGGTGCCGGACAATGCGATCTACCAGTTGGCGGACGCACTGGTGCGGATCCGTGCCTATGACTTTCCGCTAGAGTTGTCCGACACCACCCGGGCCTATTTCGCAAAGGCAGGCGCTGCGCGCAGCGACGCGATGGGCAAGGCAATGGCGGCGATCGCCGCAAACCCGGCGGACAAGGCGGCGGAATCGCTGCTCAACACCGATCGCATCTTCCATTCGATGCTGCGCACCACCTGCGTCGCCACGCTGCTGGAAGGTGGCCATGCCAACAACGCGCTGCCGCAGCGCGCGGCGGCCAACATCAACTGCCGCATCTTCCCCGGCCACAGCAGCGAGGAGACGCTGAAAGCGCTGACGACGGCGATCGGCGATGCGAAGGTGTCGATCACCATGGTGCCGCCGGTGCGGCCGATCGCCAAGCCGCCCGCGCTCGATCCCAAGGTGGTCGGGCCGGCGGAGAAGCTGGTCGCGAAGTACTTCCCCGGCGTACCGCTGGTACCGACCATGTCGACAGGCGCGACCGACGCCATCTTTCTCGCCGCTGTCGGCATTCCGACCTATGGCGTGCCCGGCGGCTGGGGCGATCCAGACGGCAACGGGGTGCACGGCCTCAACGAGCGGGTGGAGATCCGCTCGCTCTATACCGGCCGCGATTACCTGTACGATCTGGTGAAGGCGTATGCGGAGCAGGAATAGGGCTCAGGCGGGTTCGATCCTGCCATCAGCTACGCGGTACCGGGCGGCGGTGGCAGGCACCGCTTCGAACAGCGACGGTTCGGTGCCAGTCATCCAAACCTGACCGCGCCCGGCGAGCCGATCGAACAGCGCGGCGCGGCGGCCGGGATCGAGATGCGCGGCGACTTCGTCGAGCAGCAGGATCGGGCTGCGGCTGGCGCGGTCTGCCACCAACTCGGCATGGGCCAGCACGATGCCGAGCAGCAGTGCTTTCTGCTCGCCCGTGGAGCAGAGATGCGCCGGCTGCGCCTTGTCAAGATGCTTCACCTGCAGATCAGCGCGGTGCGGACCCACCAAGGTTCGGCCGGCGGCGGCATCGCGGCGGCGGCTTTCGCGAAGCGCGGCGGCGAGCGCCGGCGCGTCGCCCTGCCAGCCTTCGAGCGCCAGCCCGGCGCGGGCGAACGGGCCCGGAGGCTGATCGGCGAGCCGCGCGCCCAAGGCCGCGACGGCCTCTCGTCGCGCGGTATCGATCGCGGCGCCATGTTCGGCCATTCGCGCTTCCAGTGCATCGAGCCAGGCAGGGTCGGGCGGAAGTTCGTCGGCAAGCAGCCGATTGCGTTCACGCATCGCCGCTTCGTAGCGGGTCGCTTCATGGGCGTGACGGGGGTTGAGTGCCAGAGTCAGCCGGTCGAGGAAACGGCGGCGGTCGCCCGGCGCTTCCAGGAACAGTCGGTCCATCGCGGGCGTGAGCCACAGCACCACCAGCCACTGCGCCAGACTGGTCGCCGCCGCCGTGGCGCCGTTGATCCGGACGATCCGGCGCTCCGGCGCATCGGGCCTGGTTCCGGTGCCGATCTCGGCATCGTCGAGCGTCGCGGCGACGCCGAACCCGCCGGGGCCGCCCTGTCGGGCCATCTCACCCAAGGGGGCTCCGCGCAGGCCGCGCCCGGGCGCGAGCAGAGACACCGCCTCCAGGATATTGGTCTTTCCCGCACCATTTTCGCCGCTGAGCACGACAAACGCGGCACCGGGTGCGAGCAGCGCATCGGCGTGATTGCGGAAGTCGGTGAGCAGGAGACGCTTGACGGCCATGAAAGCGGCTGTAGCGCAGCACCTTGCCCACGAACACCGCTTGGCCGATAGACCGGGGCGAAGGGATAGAAACACATGATCCGCAAGACACTCACCATTGCCGCACTCGCGCTGGTTGCGGCCTGCTCCAAGGCGCCCGAGGATGTGACGGCGCGCTATGCCGCTGCCGGTGGCCGCGGCACGATCACCGTGAAGGCCGCCGCCAATGGCGACGCCAAGGTAGAAGCCGGCCCGCAGACGCTGATCCGCAAGGGCGGTACCGATTATGTCGTGATCACCGAAGGCAGCGAGAAGTTCGCCGCTAGCTTCAACGATTTCGTAGGGGCGACGCAGGACATCGCCAAGGAAAAGGGCATGAAGCCCCAGCCGCTGCCCCAGGATCCGGAATATGAGGCGGTGGAAGTGGGCGAGGAGAAGGTAGCCGACCAGAAGGGCACGATCTGGAGCATCCAGCCCAAGGGCAACCCTAATGGCGATTCGATCCGCATCGTGGTGAGCAAGGATTCGCGCTACGCCAATGTCGCGGCGGCGATCGGCATGCAGACCCGCCTGACCAGCGCCCGCATGGCGACCATGTTCACCAGCATTCCCAAGGCGGAAAAGACGCTGGAAGACGTGATCGGAAAGGGCATGGTGCTGCGCCTGGGCGACGCGCTGACGCTGCAGGACGTGAAGGCGGGCGCGATCCCCGCAAGCGAGTTCGCGTTGCCGAAGGTGCTCGACCGCGCGGCGCTGCGCCAGCGGATCATGGACCAGGCCAATAAGGCCCTCGAAGCCGCCAAGGCTGCGGGCGACAAGGAAGGTGCGGCACCGACACCGGGCGCGACCGCTGCGCCGGCCCCGGCTCCCGAAGCGAGCCCCGCCGCCAAGTAAGCGCTCCGCTGCGCAACAGAAAAGGCGCCCCGGCTTCGGCCGGGGCGCCTTTTCTTTGGCGGATTCGACGGCGAGGCGGCGGCTACAGCGCGCTGATTCCCGCCGCAGCGAGCCGTGCCTGTGCGGTGCGGTAGCGCGCCGGATCGGCGATGCCCAGGCGCCGCCGGGCCGCCGCAAGCGGCTCCTGCAGCAGTGCCTCATAATCCTCGCCGTGCAGCCAGCGGGCGCGCTTGCCGTGGCGATATCCCTCCCAGATCGCGCGAATGCAATCGAAGCGCCCGGTGGTGCGGATGCTCTTCAGCGCACCGCCCAGCGCGATGAACCCCCAGCCAAGGCCGCCGGTCTGCGCATAGGAAAATGCCACCAGACACAGTTCGCCCAGATGCTCGTCGGCCTTATAGCCGGTCAGCACGTGCCAGATATCGTGGATGTCGCGCTCGCGCCGGCCCATCCAGGCATAAGGATGCTCGACATCGATGCCCTGGAAGCCTCCTTCGACCATGCTGACCTGCACCAGCCCATCGGCCGAATAGCCGGTGCTATCGAGGAAGTTGCGATAGGCTGCGCCCAACGTATTGGGTGCGAAACTGTCGATCCACGTCCGATCGGACAGCCGCTGTGCCAGTTCCAGCCGGCGATACGCGAGCTTGCCCCCGCCTTGGACGCGCAGGAGCTTGCGATAATTGCGCTGCGTGACGTCGCCATTGAGCGCGCGCATGATCCGGAAGACCTGTTCGGTATCATCGCCATTGGCGAGCAGACGGCGAAGGGCCGCAAAGGCCGTGCCCCATTCCCGCCGCAGCGGCACACCGGGATTGAGCGTCTGGGGGGGCTGCGTCGCCATGCCATCCGATCCTATTAACTGACATAAGTGTTAATAGAGGAGGCGACTTCGCGTTTCAAGCGGCCCGAGCCGGACGACGAACCCAGGGAGATCCGCCGCCCGACCCAAGTCCCGTAAGTGCGACCCTCGGGGCATGACCATGTAATGCCGCGCTGCGGTGCCGTGGCCAAGCCGGGGAAAGCGCGGAAGGCTTCGGAAAGCCCGTGTAAACCACGGCAAGCGCTTGTCGATGAACGGGTTTTTACAACCCGGTCAAACCCGCATCGGCATCAGTACGTAGAGTGCAGGCGATGTATCGTTCTCGCGGATCAGCGTCGGTGCGGCGGCATCAGCGAGATGTACTTCAACTAGATCGCCCTCGATTTGGCCGAGAATGTCCATCAGGTAGCGGCTGTTGAAGCCGATCTCGAAGCCCATCGCGGCATATTCGCCAGGGACTTCCTCGGCCGCGACGCCGTTCTCGGGGCTGGTGACCGAGAGTACCACCTTGTCGCGTTCCAGCGCCATCTTCACGGCGCGGGTCTTCTCGGTCGCGATGGTCGAGACGCGGTCGACGCCCTGCATCAGGCTCTTCGGATCGAGCTTGAGCAGCTTGTCGTTCGCGGTCGGGATCACGCGGCTGTAATCGGGGAAGGTGCCGTCGATCAGCTTGGATGTTAGGATCGCCTGGCCCAGATCGAAGCGGATCTTCGACGGCGAGAGCGACACGCCCACCGAACCGTCGACCTCGTCGAGCAGCTTGCGCAGTTCGCCCACGCACTTGCGCGGCACGATCACGCCCGGCATCGAATCGGCGCCTTCGGGGCAGGGCACGGTGACGCGCGCCAGCCGGTGGCCGTCGGTGGCCGCGGCGCGTAGCAGGCGATTGGCATCGTCGGTCACGTGGAAGAAGATGCCGTTCAGATAATAGCGCGTCTCTTCGGTCGAGATCGCGAAGCGGGTCTTGTCGATGATCTGCTTCAGCGTTTCGGCCGGCAGCTCGAACGTGGTCGGCAGCTCGCCCTCGGCGATCATCGGGAAATCGTCGCGCGGCAGCGTGCCGAGCTGAAAGCGGGCGCGGCCGGCCACCACCGTCAGCTTGCCCTCGGCCGCGGTGAGCACCACCTGCGAACCTTCGGGCAGCTTGCGGACGATGTCGAACAGCGTGTGCGCCGACACCGTCGTCGCGCCGACCTGGTCGACTGCGGCGGGAATCGTTTCGTCGATCTGCAGATCGAGATCGGTGGCCATCAGCCGCAGCGATCCGCCGAGCTGTGCATCGATCAGCACGTTGGACAGGATCGGAATCGTGTTGCGCCGCTCGACCACGGACTGGACGTGGCTCAGGCCCCTCAACAGAGTTGCGCGTTCGATCGTCGCCTTCATGTACCTCAAACCCCCGGGCCGTCGCCCTAGCTTTTACCCGGCGCGACCCGGCCGGTGGCAGTGCGCCATGCTGTACCCTTAACGCGAAAAAGGGCCGGAGCAAGCCGCTCCGGCCCCCTTTTCCACAGTCCAGACGCCTTTTCGGCGATCAGAAGCGCACGCCGACGCCGGTGACGATCTGGTGGCGTTCCGGATCGACGCCGTTCGACTGCGAGCCATAGTTGGAATAGCGATACTCCGCCTTGGCGAACACCTTGTCGGTCAGCTTGAACTCGGCGCCAGCACCCAGCCGCCAGCCGTCGAGATTGTCGCGCGAGCGCAGATCGAGCGCGGGCGTGCTGTTCGGCGAAGTATAGTCGGTGATGAACTGGGCGTTGGTGTAGCCTGCCTTGGCGTAGATCAGCGTGCGCGGGCCCGCGAGAAACCCGAGGCGACCGCCGACATAGAGGTCGCGGCCGGCCTTTACCCGCAGCCGATCACCCTGATTGATGACGTTGCTGGTGCGATCGCTAATGCTGGATCCGGTCACTTCGCCTTCGACGCCGAACACGGTGCTGCCGCGCTGCACGTCATAGCCGATATTGCCGCCGAAGGTGACGCCGTCGCGCGAGGCGTCATAGGACGATTTGTCGTTCACCCGATCCCAGCCCACGATCGCTTCGGCATGCGAGCCGGAGAAGTTCGAATCCTGTGCGAAGGCCGGTGCGGCGATGGCGGACGATGCGACGAGCGCGGCGGCGATGATCTTGATACGCATATCATACTCCTCACTAAGGCCGCTTCGGAAAGCGGCCGGATTGCAGCCGCAGGCGACACGCCTCGGCTGCGCGATCTTCGGAACGGCGGGGGCAAAGCGCGTCCACGACCGGGCGATGCAGTGCGACGCCCGGCGTTCTGTGCCTCCCTCGTTCGTTCCGGCGCTCGTCGTTCGCGAGCGAAACGACCGTTGCGCCATGCTCGCTGTCGCGCCGCTGAACGAAATCGGGCCAAAATGGGACATTGCGTTTCGCGGAATTTCGACCGAGAGATGCGGCATGCCGAACAAGCGCAAAGGCCGCGATTTCATCGCGCGGCATGGCGAGACCGTGTTCAACATCGCCCGCCGGATGCAGGGCGATCATCCGCACACCCCGTTGACGCGTGCCGGCTTTGCCCAGGCGGACGCAATGGGTGCCGCGCTCCGTGAGATGCTCGGGTCGCGCCCGAAGCTGACGCTATGGGCGTCCAGCGCCGGCCGCGCGCTGCAGACGCTGGCGATCATCGCCGAGCATCTCGAGCTCGACTGGCACCAGGCGCGAACCGACGACCGGCTGATTGAAATCGGCATGGGCCGATGGAGCGGCCGTTATTATGCCGATCTGGAGCGGGAAGTCGGCCCGTTCCTCGATCCCGAGCATGGGCTGTACAGCCGTCCGCCTGAAGGCGGCGAATGGTATGACGCGATCGCCGCGCGCGTCTCGGGCTGGCTGGCCGATACCGCGGACGATCCGGGTGACCGGCTGGTCATCATGCACGGCATGTCCAGCCGCATACTGCGCGGGGTGATGACCGGGCGCGACGTTCTGCCGCAGTTCAACGCACCAGTGGCGCCCGACCTGCCGCAGGGATCGATCGTCCGTATCGAAGCCGGGGTGGAGACGGTGGTGCATCTGGGAACCGGGCGCGGCGCCGCGCCGGCATGATCGCGCTGCTCGCCCTGTTGCTGGCGGCGTGGCAGGCGCCGGCGGGGCGATCGGCGATCGGCATCTACCAAGGCTGGGGCGCATTTCGCGAGGCGGCGCCGGCGCATTGCTTCGCCATCGCACAGCCGATCGATCGAACGCTGCGGCGGGATGCCTTTGTCAGCATCGCCAGCTGGCCGGGCCGGGGGCTGCGCAACCAGCTGCACGTGCGGCTGAGCCGCGCCCGCAGCCAAGGCGCACGCGTGGTGCTGACCGCCGGCGAGCGGCGCTTCACCCTGCTCGCCGGGCCGCGCGACGCATGGGCGCCCGATGCCCGCACCGATGCGGTAATCGTCGCGGCGATGCGCGGCGGGCGTGCACTCAGCGTCGAGAGCGTCGGGGCGAATGGCGCGCCCTTCGCCGACAGCTACGCTCTGGAAGGAGCGGCCAGCGCCATCGACGCGGCGGCGCTCGCCTGCCTGCGCTGACCGATCGGCTCAGATCCCCGCATACCATTGATAGCCGTTGGTATCCTCCCAGGTGCCGCCCTTGCCTTGGCCGATCCTGGCGAGCGAGGCGACCGCTTCGATCCGCATCAGATATTTGGCGTGCTTGTAGCCCAGCTGGCGTTCGACCCGCAGTCGCAGCGGCGCGCCGTGGCCAATATCGAGCAGGTGATCGTTGAGCGCCCAGGCGAGAATCGTCTGAGGGTGCAGTGCATCGACCATGTCGATCGATTCGTAATAATTGGTGTTGCCGTATCGATCGGCGCAGTGGAACACGATGTAGCGTGCCAGCGGGCTGATCTGGGCGGCCTGCAGCACCGTGGCGAGCTGCGGTCCCTGCCACTTGCCGATCGCGCTCCACCCTTCCACGCAATCATGCCGGGTAATCTGCGCGCGCTGCGGCATCGCCTGCAGCTGCGCGAGGCTGAGGTGCAGCGGACGAGCGACCATGCCTTCCACCGCCAGCCGCCAATCGACGAAGCGGGTGCCGGCGTGGATGTTGTATTCCGGCGTATTGGGATGGTGCGTGCCGTTGACGCGGAAGCGGGGGCTGCGCTGGTCCGCGCGAAATTCGGTGGCGAGCGCGCCGCGGCCGACCGACCGCTGGAGGAAGCGGTGTGCCTCCTCGGCGCTGGCCAGGACCGGGCTGTCGGTGAACGAATCGCAGCTGGCGAGCAACCCGGCGGTGCCGGCGACGAGCAGGTTGCGGCGGGTTAGGATCATGGCCGTTTCTCCCTGGGCACGCGCCACCATCCCGTGATCATTGAACGCATCTCATTGATCGGCCCGGCGAGCAGCACCAGCACGACGTGGACAAGTACGAAGACGAGGATGAGCGCCATCACGATGAAATGCACCGAACGCGCCGATTGGCGCCCGCCGAACATGGCGGTCAGCCAAGGCCAGGCCGCGTCCATGCCGGGCGAAAGCGCAAGGCCAGACAGGATCACGCCGGGCAGCAGCACGAAGAGCGTGCCGACATAGGCCAGCTTCTGGAAGATGTTGTAGGCGCGCGGGTTTTCCGGATCGTGGAAGCGCAGGGCAAGATGCGCCTTCAGATCGTCCCACAGGTGGCGCGGCCCGAGTTCGCGGGCACGGATGCGCAGGTCGCGGGCAAGATGGCCGCTCGCCAGGCTCCACAGCAGATAGGCAAGCAGGCCGAACGCCAGCACCAGCGCGAAGAACAGGTGCCAGTGCCGCGCGCCGGCCAGGCTGTAGTAGGACGGGATCGTCACCCACCCGGGAAAGCGCGGCAGGGTGAGCCAGGCATGGTCGAAATTCGCGCCATATTGCCCCCAGTAGAGCCGGGGATGCGCATTGAAGATCATCAGGCCGCTACCCACCATCACCAGCAGCGTGGCGGCATTCATCCAGTGCCACAGGCGCGTGAACAACCGGTGACGGTAGATCCTGCGGGAGTCTTCGGCCATCTGCTTGTCCCTGTTCGGTCCCGATCCGCGCTCCTCCCGAGAGAGGGCGCAAGGCTGTGCAAGTGCGCGGTTTCAACAATAGGAGATTCGGCGGACAAGCGACATTGGTTTCACGTCCGCTGCAAAAATGCCGGAGCCCTGATGTCTGCCGATTATCATTTCTACGAACCCGCTACCGGCCATGGCCTGCCACACGATCCGTTAAACGCAATCGTCGGGCCGCGGCCGATCGGCTGGATCAGCACGGTTTCGACCGGGGGCGTGCGGAACCTTGCCCCATACAGCTTCTTCAACCTGTTCAACTATCGCCCGCCGATCCTGGGTTTCGCTTCGATCGGATGGAAGGATAGCGTCGCTAACATCGCGGATACCGGCGAGTTCGTCTGGAACCTAGCGACGCGCCGGCAGGCCGAAGCGATGAACGCGAGCGCAGCGATGGTCTCCCCGGAGGTCGATGAGTTCGCGCTGGCGGGCCTTGCGGCACTGCCGTCGCGCCTGGTCCGACCGGATCGGGTGGCGGAAAGCCCGGCGCAGTTTGAATGCCGCCTGACCCAGTTGATCCGCCTGGAGACAAAGGACGCGGAACCGATCGACAGCTGGCTGGTGTTGGGCGAAGCGATCGGCATCCACATCGATTCGGCGATGCTGGAAGATGGCGCGTATCAGACCGGCCGCGCCGGCCCGATTCTGCGCGGCGGCGGACCTGCTGATTACTTCGAGATCGGCCAGGCCGCGCTGTTCAGGATGGAGCGTCCGCGCTGAGCGGCGGCTCCGGCAGGATCGGCGGGGTCGAATCCGGATAGGTCAGCCAGTTCTGCCAAAGCTGTCGCGTGCGTGCCCGCGTGAGGTCGATGCGGCAGCTGAGATATTTGGCGCCCCGAATCGTGCCGCTCCGCCAATACAGGTACAGCGTGTCGCACTCGGCCTTCCGCCAAGCGACCCAGCGCGCCTGCGCATCGTCGAATGCCTGGCCGACGGCCAGGCCGTCGGCAGCGGCCTGCTTCCGGGCGGCTGCAAGATAGCGCGCCAGTTCGACATCGGCGGCGTTGCTGACCTTGCCGAGGCAGGTGTCCATCTCCACGGTGGTCTTTGCCTCGGGGCAGGGACCAACCGGAGCGGCGATTGCGATACTCAGCAGAATTGGCAGCATGGCGACGATCCTAGTCGAACCCTATGAATGCCCTCAATCGAGCGCGGCGAATTTTTCTTCGGCTTCGCGATCGAGCTGCGCGCGGCTTTTCTTTTCCGATGCGGTCTTCAGCTGGCCGCACGCGGCATCGATGTCGCGCCCGCGCGGGGTACGGACCGGTGCCGAGATGCCGCCTTCGAAGACGATGTTGGAGAAGGACTTGATCCGCTCCGGCGTTGAGCATTCATAGGCTGCGCCCGGCCAGGGGTTGAACGGGATCAGGTTCACCTTGGCCGGCAGCTTGTACTTGCGCAGCAGGCGGACCAGCTCGCGCGCATCGGCGTCGCTGTCGTTCTTGTCCTTCAGCATCACATATTCGAACGTGATACGCCGGGCATTGTTGGCACCAGGATAATCGGCACAGGCCTGGAGCAGCTCCTCGATGCCGTACTTCTTGTTGAGCGGCACGATCTCGTCGCGCACTTCCTTGGTGACCGCGTGGAGCGACACCGCGAGGTTTACGCCGATCTCCTCACCCGCGCGCGCCATGATCGGCACGACGCCCGAGGTGGAGAGGGTGATGCGGCGCTTGGACAGCGCAAGGCCGTCGCCGTCCATCACTATCTGCAGGCCGGCTTTCACCTCGTCGAAATTATAGAGAGGCTCGCCCATGCCCATCATCACGATGTTGGTGAGCAGGCGCCCCTCGGGCTGGCTGGGCCATTCGCCGAGCGAGTCGCGCGCGAGCATCACCTGGCCAACGATCTCGCCGGCGGTGAGGTTGCGTACCAGCCGCATCGTGCCGGTGTGGCAGAAGCGGCAGTTGAGCGTGCAGCCCACCTGGCTGGAGACGCAGAGCGTGCCCCGATCGGCGTCGGGGATGAACACCATCTCGTAATCCTGCCCGTCGGGCGAGCGGAGCAGCCATTTGCGGGTGCCATCGTTCGAAACCTGCGCTTCGACGACGTCGGGGCGGCCGATGACGAAACGCTCTGCCAGCCAAGGGTGCTGTGCCTTGGCGATATCGGTCATCGCCGAAAATTCGGTGGCGCCGCGATTGTAGATCCAGTGCCATAGCTGCTTGGCGCGCAGCTTGGCCTGTTTCGGCTCCATGCCAGCTGTCTCCAGTGCGGCGCGGATGCCCTCGCGCGGCAGGCCGATCAGGTCGACACGACCATCGGGGCGCACGCTTTCGGCACGCGGAACGGGCACGGGATCAATGTGCCCCGGGATGGGCATGGGAGCGGCCGACACTGTCTGCATCGCGTGCATATAGTCGAAAAACCATGCGGTTTCCAGCGGCAGCATTGCGCTGTGCGATCGTTCGCGCCGTCCCGTCCGTGCCACGATCTGTCGTGATCAGCCTGGTGGGCCAGAACCCACGCCCCAGCTGAACGTTACTCCCTTCGTAGAGAGTTTCATTGTTGCGAGGAGATGATGATGAAAATGCTGTTTTCGACCATGGCCGCCGCAGGCGCCCTGATGGCGACCGGCGCGATGGCTCAGACCACCCCCGCCCAGCCGCCGATGGGCCAGACGGCTCCCGGGCAGACCATGCCTTCGCAAAGCATGCCTTCGCAGACGGCGCCCACCCAGGCGGCACCGGACGCTGCGGCACCGGCCACGACGGCGACCAGCGCCGTCAGTGACACCGAGGTGAAGCAATATGCCGCTGCTGCGCTCGCCGTGAATAAGATCAGCACCGATACGACTGTGCCGGAAGCTGAGAAGAACACTCGCTTCGTCGCCGCGATCACCACGTCGGGCCTGCAACCGCAGCGCTTCAACGAGATCAGCCAGGCGATGGCCGCAGATCCCGCGCTGAATCAGCGGATCCAGGCCGCCGCGGCGCAGGTGCAGACCAGCGGCCAGTCCGCTCAGGCGAGCACACCGAGCGGCCCTTCGGGCAACTGATCGAATAGCTCCCTATGGCGGCGGCGGTCCTGATGGACCGCCGCCGTTTTTGTATGCTCTACTGTCATGCTTCCGGAACGAAAGCGCGCCACAGGCTCCGCCACGGGTTCGTTTCACAAGGAAGCAGGATGATGGGTAAGGGGTTTGCGATCGCTGCTGCGGCACTGTTGATGGCGATGGCGCCGGGCGGAGCGGCGCCCGAGGGTGACAGCCGCCTGGATTCCCTGCGGCTCGATCAGGTGCAGGTGCTGGGCTCGCACAATAGCTATCGCCCCTATCCCTTGCCGCAGGTGGAGGCTCGGATCCGCACTTTGACGCCGAAGAGCTGGGAGGGGCTGGCCTATGGCCATCCGCCGCTAGAAAGCCAGCTGGCACTTGGCCTGCGCCAATTGGAGATCGACGTTGCCCCCGATCCCGAGGGCGGCGCCTATGCCGCGCCCTATGCGGATGGCACTGCGGAGATTCGGGCGGAGATGGCGGCGCCCGGCGCCAAGACGATCCATATTCCGGGGCTCGACTGGCAGACGCACTGCCGCACCTTTCGCAGCTGCCTGCAAATCATTCGCCGCTGGTCCGATGCGCATCCGCGGCACCTTCCGATGATCATTCTGGTCAACGCCAGCGACGTGCGGCCGATTCCAGGCCTGCGCACTACCGATCTCAGCTTCGACGCGGCGGCGCTCGACGCGCTGGACGGCGATATTACCGCTGCGATCGGCCGCGACCGCGTGATATCGCCCGACGATGTCCGCGGCACCGTCCCGACATTGCGCGAGGCGGTGCTGGCGCATCGCTGGCCTACGGTCGGCGCCGCGCGCGGCAAGTTCCTGTTCGTACTCGATACGTCCGAGGCCAATGCGGAGCGCTACCGCACCGGCCATGCCAGCTTGAAGGGTCGAATGATGTTCGGCTGGTATCCGGAAGCCGCGCCTGAGGCCGCATTCTTCAACATGCAGAACCCGTTGCAGGAGCAGGCGACGATCACCGCCCGGGTCCGCGCAGGCTTCATGGTCCGCACGCGCGCCGATGCGGAAACAATCGAGGCGCGCACCCACGACACCCGCCGGTTGGCGGCGGCGATCGGATCGGGCGCGCAGTTCATCAGCACGGATTTTTATGAAGGTGCGCCCGATCCGCGCGCGCTGAACTTCCGCGTCTCTCTCCGGGGGCGCAACTGGACCTGCAATCGCGTTACCGCACGCTGTCCGAAATGAGGCGGGTCGCGGGAACATTTTTGTGGGAAGCGTGAACTACCCCGTTCAGGCTGCGTTTCGTTGGCTTCCCGTAACGCCTTCCGCTGCCGGTACATGGCGGAAACGCGAGGCGGGTACCGACGAAACATGAGCGCAGTACGGGATCGCGATGGCCCTGATTGAACATTTTCTCGACCGTGCAGTGAAGCGCGGCCAGCTTACCCTTGTCCGCGCCGACGGCGCGTCGCGCCAGTTCGGCGTGCCGGATCCAGCGCTCGCACCGGTGGCGATGCGGCTGGGGCCGGGCGCCGAAGCACGGATCGTGCGCGATCCCGCGCTCGGAACCGCTGAAGCCTATATGGACGGCAGCCTGAACCTGGAGCAAGGCGACATACTCGACCTGCTGACGCTGGTCACCGCCAACAACCGCTGGGAAGCGAGCGCCACCGTGCTCCATCCCTCGCCGCTGCGCCTGATGACAGGCAAGGTCTCGCACTGGATCGGCCGCACCAACATGGCGCGAAAATCCAAGCGGAACGTGGCGCACCATTACGATCTTTCCGCTCGGCTCTACGATCTGTTTCTCGACGCCGATCGGCAATATAGCTGCGCCTATTTCACCGATCCCACCAACAGCCTCGAACAGGCCCAGCGCGACAAGAAGGCGCATATCGTCGCCAAGCTGGCAATCGAACCGGGCATGCGCGTACTGGATATCGGCTGCGGCTGGGGCGGCATGGCGCTCTACATCCATGCAACGACCGGCGCCGAGGTGCTGGGCATCACCCTGTCCGAGGAGCAACTGAAGATCGCGCGCGAGCGTGCGGCAGCGGCGGGCGTTTCGGACAAGGTGAAGTTCGAGCTGATCGACTATCGCGCACTCACCGGCCGCTTCGATCGGATCGTCTCGGTCGGCATGTTCGAACATGTCGGAACGCCGCAATATCGCACCTTCTTCGCGAAGTGCCGCGAGCTGACGACGCCCGATGGCGTGATGCTGCTGCACACGATCGGGCGGGCGGGAGCGCCCGGCTATACCGATGCGTTCACGCTCAAATACATCTTCCCCGGCGGCTATATTCCGGCGCTGTCGGAGATTGCCCGCGGCTATGAGGGGCTGCGCTATTTCCTCACCGACCTGGAAGTGCTGCGGCTGCATTACGCGTATACGCTGAAGGCCTGGTACGATCGCACCGTTGCCGCGCACGACGCGATCGTCGATCTCTACGACGAACGCTTCTTCCGGATGTGGACCTATTATCTCGCCGGATCCTATGTGAGCTTCGTCAATGGCGGGCTGGTCAACTACCAGCTGCAGTTTGCCCGTTCGCGCACCGCGCTGCCGATCACGCGTGACTATATGCTGGAGGCGGAAGCGGCGCTGCAGACCGAGGCGGGCCCATCGATGCGGCTCCGTTCGGTCTAGCCGCGGCGGCGCAGGGATAAGCGGATATTGCGCGGCGGGCGCGGGAACCCTAGAGGCCCCGCGATCCAACAATCCCTTTTACCCCGGAGTCGCTGCCCCATGTCGGATAAGATCAATCGCGTCGTCCTCGCCTATTCGGGCGGGCTGGACACGAGCGTGATCCTGAAATGGCTGCAGCAGACCTATAACTGCGAGGTCGTCACCTTCACCGCCGATCTCGGCCAGGGTGAGGAGCTGGAGCCCGCGCGCAAGAAGGCCGAAATGGCCGGTGTGAAGCCCGAGCACATCTTCATTGAGGATGTGCGCGAGGAATTCGTGAAGGACTATGTGTTCCCGATGATGCGCGCCAACGCGCTCTACGAGGGGCTCTATCTGCTCGGCACCTCGATCGCGCGGCCGCTGATCGCCAAGCGCCAGATCGAGATCGCCAAGATGGTGGGTGCCGACGCGGTGAGCCATGGCGCCACCGGCAAGGGCAACGACCAGGTCCGCTTCGAGCTTGGCTATTATGCGCTGAACCCGGACATCAAGGTGATCGCGCCGTGGCGCGAATGGGACCTTACCAGCCGCACCAAGCTGATCGAGTTCGCCGAATCGCACCAGATCCCGGTCACCAAGGACAAGCGCGGCGAGTCGCCCTTCTCGACCGACGCTAACCTCCTCCACACCTCGTCCGAGGGCAAGGTGCTCGAGGATCCGTGGGAAGAAGTCCCCGACTATGTCTATTCGCGCACGGTGAATCCGGAAGACGCGCCCGACCAGCCCGAGACGATCACCATCGACTTCGAGCGCGGCGACGGCGTGGCGCTCAACGGCGAGGCTATGTCCCCGGCGACGCTGCTCACCGCGCTTAACGAGCTCGGCCGCAAGCACGGCATCGGCCGGCTCGATCTGGTCGAGAACCGCTTCGTCGGCATGAAGTCGCGCGGCATGTACGAGACGCCGGGCGGCACCATCTATCACCTCGCGCATCGCGGCATCGAGCAGATCACGCTCGATCGCGGCGCCGCGCACCTCAAGGACGAGCTGGCCCCGCGCTATGCCGAGCTGATCTACAACGGCTTCTGGTTCTCGCCCGAGCGCGAGATGCTGCAGGCTGCGGTGGATTACAGCCAGGAGAAGGTCACCGGCACCATGCGGCTGAAGCTGTACAAGGGCAGCGTGATCGTCACCGGCCGCAAGTCGCCGTACACGCTATACAGCGAGAAGGTCGTGACCTTCGAGGACGACCAGGGCGCATACGACCAGCGTGACGCTGCGGGCTTCATCAAGCTCAACGCGCTGCGCCTGCGCCTGCTTGGCCGCCGCGGGGGCTGAGGGCAAAGGCCAAGCGCGGGCGCTTTCCCTAGTGCCGGTCTAACCGGCCATTAACCACGATCGCGTAACCCGTTTCCCATGGGAACGGGACGCCTCTTCGATGCCAGGCGCGACATCGGTGTCGCGCTGGCATTGGCGTTGCTGCTCGGCCTCGCCTGGACCATCCGCGACTGGCCTCATCTCGCCGTGCTGCGCCTGCCTGATACTGACGACGGGATGCGCCTGCAGCAGGTTCGCGACTGGCTGGCCGGTCAGTCCTTTGCCGATCTTTCCCAGCACCGACTGGGACCGCCGCCCGGTTTGACCATGCACTGGTCGCGCGTCGCCGATCTGCTTCCCGCCGGGCTGATCCTGATTCTGTCTGCGCTGCTCGACCCAACGACTGCGACGGTCACGGCGGTGATTGTCGTTCCGATCCTGTACTTCGCGCTTGCCCTGCTGCTGCTGGCGGCGATCGGCCGCCGCCTCGGTCTTTCCGCGATCGGAACCATGGTGATCGGTGGGCTCGCTTTCCCGGCGACGACGCTGTTTCTGCCGGGTCGGATCGATCATCACGGGCTGCAGCTGGTGCTGGTCCTCGCGCTGCTGCGATCGGCAATCGGGCCTGGCAGCTTGCGGGACGGGGTGGTGGCCGGGCTGGCCACCGCCCTGTCGCTGGCGATCGGGCTGGAGACGGCACCGCTGCTCGCCGCCGGGGGCGTCGCGCTTTCGCTGCGTTGGCTCGGTGGCGAGCAGGGAGGGCAGGCGCGGCTGGCGGGCTATGCCGTCGCGCTGCTGCTGGCTTTGGCGGCCGAACGTGCGGGGTTCGCGAACCTTGGATGGCGCTATTCCGCCTGTGATGGGTTCACCGCAGTGTTGTGGCGTGCTGCGATGTGCGTCGCGATGGCACCGGCCGCGATCGCGCTGGCGGGTTTCGCAATCCAGTCGCGCGCCATTCGATGTGTCGTGTTGCTCGGTGTTGGCTGCGGCGCCCTGGTGGCGGCGCTGTGGATCTCGCCAGCGTGCCTGTCGCCTTATGGCGACGTCGATCCTGTGCTGGCCCGACGCTGGTTGGCGAATGTCGCCGAAGCGCAGCCGCTGTTCGCGATACCGTTCGGGCATGGGTTGGCCCAGGCCGGTCTGGCGCTGATCGGGCTGGCGGCGGCGCTGTGGCTGGCGTGGCGGCGGCGAAGCGCGGATTGGGCCGTGCTGCTGGGATTTCAGATAACTGCCATGCTGGTGCTGCTGGTGCAGCTGCGTGGCGCCCCTGCCGCCGCGATCCTGGCGACGCCCGCTTTAGCGGCGATGATCGCGGCGGCTCGCGCACGGAGCACGCTGGCGCTGGCGCTCGCTTGGCCCGCATCGGCGGGCATCCTCTATGGGTTGGCCGGCGACGCGCTGGCGCCGCGCACTGGCCCTGATGCCGCCGCCTGCACCGCGCCGGCGACGTTGGCCCGTATCGCGGCGTTGCCACCAGGTCTGCTCGCCGCGCCCGTTGATCTCAGCGCCTTCGCGCTTCCGGCCACCCGCCATCGGCTCCTCGCCGGCCCGTATCACCGCAATACGCAAGGAAATCGTGCTATGGTCGACCTGTTCCTGACCCCGCCTGCGCCTGCCGAGACGATCGCGCGGCGCTGGGGCGTCGACTATGTCGCGCTGTGTCCCGATGGATTCGATGAGCTGGGCGCCAAGGGCCGCGCTCCCGATCTGCTCGCCGGCGCACTGCGCGCGGGCCAGGTGCCAGGCTGGCTGGCGCAGGTCTCCGCACCCGGCGAGACGCCGCGCGTCTATCGGCTGGTAGGGCGCGGGACGCGCCATTGATCGCCAGGCGTTGGTGGGAAACGCGCCGGTTCGCGCTGGCGGCGGTGCTGCTCGCCGCCGTCCCCTTGCTGTGGCCGGCGGTGCCGCCGCTCACCGATATGCCCGGTCATATCGGTCGCTACCATGTCGCCGCGAGCCTGGCCGATTCGCCGGTGCTCCAGCGGCATTGGCGCTATGACTGGCAGCTGATCGGCAATCTCGGCGTCGACCTCGCCGTGTTGCCGCTGGTGCCCTGGCTGGGGGTGGAGGGTGCGGCGAAGCTGGTGGTGGCGCTGATCCCGCCGCTGACCGTCGCCGGGCTGATCCTCCTTTCGCGCACCGTGCACGGCCGGATGTCGCCGGTGACGCCCTTCGCTTTCCCGCTGGCCTATGGCTTCCCGTTTCAATTGGGATTCGTCAACTTCGCGCTGTCGGCGGCGCTCGCGCTGTCGGCTCTGGCGTTGTGGATCCGAATGCGGCCGGGGCCCTGGCGGGGAGCGCTGTTCGTGCCGATCGCGCTGCTTCTGTGGGTGGCGCATTGCTTCGGCTGGGCGATGCTGTGCCTGTTCGCCTTCGGTAGCGAACTGACGGTGCTGCGGCTTGCGGGGCAGGGCTGGCGGCGGGCCGTGCTACACGCCGGGCTGCGCTGCCTGCCGCTGGCGCCGCCGCTGCTGCTGATGCTGGGCGGCGGGGCGGCGGGCGCGGGCGGGTCAGCTGTGAGCTGGGAATGGCTGGCCAAACCGGGCTGGGTCGCCTCGCTGCTGCGTGAGCGCTGGGGGGCTTATGACGTGGCTGGCGCGACGCTGCTCGTGTTGCTGTGCTGGGCAGGGCTGCGCACCGCCGCGCTGACCACGAACCGGCAGCTTGCCGCGGCCGCCGCAATGGGTGCGTTAGCCTGGCTGGCACTGCCCTATCGGCTGATGGGTGGCGCCTATGTCGACATGCGGATCGTACCCATGGTCATCGCGCTGTTGATCGTCGCCATTGCCGTGCGGCCTGGCCGTGAGCGGCTTGCCGGTCGACTAGCATTGGCGGGAGTCGCGTTCTTTGGGGTTCGGATAGCGACGACCACGATTGCTTTCGCCCAGATCGCGGCCGGGCAGGAACGCGCCGCCGCGATCGGCGCGCTGGTGCCGCGCGGCGCATCGGTGCTGGTGGCGGTACGGGTGACCTGCCCCGCCTGGAGCGACGATCGGCTGACGCATGTTGCCGGACTCGTGCTCGCCCGTCGCGACATCTTCGACAACAGCGAATGGACGCTGCCCGGCCAGCAATTGCTGCGCGACCTGCGCCCCGATGCAGGTCCGGATCGTGGCGATCCCTCGCACCTGGTCTACGATCCACGGTGCGAGTTGCCATCGGCGGACCTGCCGACGCTGGCCCGCCGGTTCAACCGCCGCGCCTTCCGCTATGTCTGGACGATCGGCTTCCCTAACCTCCAGCCGCCTGCTCCCGACCTGCAGCCGGTGGCGCAGGACGGCCCGTCAACGCTTTACCGCGTCACCGCTTCGTCCGACTAGCGCTTGCCGTACCCGCCGCGCGCGCATTAAAGCGGCGCGATGGAACAAGGGGATCGGCTGCACTGGTGGCAGACACGCTGGTTTGTGCTCTTCGCGACGCTGGTGGCCATGGTGCCGCTGTTGTGGCCGGAGATCCCGCCGCTGGTCGATCTGCCCGGCCATATGGGGCGCTACCGCGTCCAGCTCACCTATGATTCGGTGCCGTGGCTGCGCGAATGGTATGATTTCCGCTGGCAGTTGATGGGCAATCTGGGGGTCGACCTGGCGATCATCCCCATGGCCAAGCTGTTCGGCCTCGAACTCGGCGTGAAGCTGATCGTGATCACCATCCCGGCGATGACGGTGGCGGGGTTCCTGTTCATCGCGCGCGAGGTGCATGGCCGCATCCCGGCGACCGCGCTGTTCGCGCTGCCGCTGGCCTATGCGTTCCCCTTTCATTTTGGCTTCGTCAATTTTGCCTTCTCGATGGGGTTGGCGATGCTTGCCTTCGGGCTGTGGCTGCGGCTGGGACGGCTGGGTAAGCTGCGGCTGCGCGCAATCCTGTTCGTGCCGATTTCGGTGCTGATCTGGGTGGCGCACACCTTTGGCTGGGGCGTGCTGGGCGTGCTGGCCTTTTCCGCCGAGCTGATCCGCGAGCATGATCTGCGCCGCAATCGCGCGCTGCCTTGGCACCGCGACCTGAAGAACGGCTGGATCGCGCCCATCTTCTTCGCGGGCCTGCAGTGCGTGCCGATGGCATTACCGGCGGTGCTGATGGTGCTGTGGCGCGGCGGCGAGCATGTGACCGGCCAGACGTTCGACTGGTTCAACTGGCGCGCCAAGACCTTGTGGGTGACGCAGGTGTTCCGCGATCGCTGGCAGCTGTTCGATCTGGCCAGCGTGGGCGTGATCTTCCTGCTGATGTTGCGCGCGATCCGCGATCCCAATATCCAATATTCGCGCAATCTGAGCCTGTCGGCGCTGTTCCTGCTGCTCGTCTATATCCTGTTGCCGCGCGTGGTGTTCGGATCGGCTTATGCCGATATGCGGCTGGTGCCGTTCCTGATCGCCATCGCGATCCTGGCGATCCGGCCCAAGCCGGGCCTGTCGATGCGCGGCGCGACGGTGGTGGCGGCGTTGGGCCTGGCCTTTTTTCTGGGCCGCATCGGCGCGACGACGGCGAGCTTCTATCTGTACGACCGCGCCTATGATCGCGAGTTGAAGGCGCTCGATCACCTGCCGGTCGGCGCGCGGCTGGTGAGCTTTGTGGGCGAGACCTGCTATAACGAATGGGCAATGACGCGGCTGCAGCACGTCCCCGGCCTCGCGCTGGAACGCAAGCTGGCCTATACCAACGATCAATGGTCGATGCCGGGCGGGCAGTTGCTGACGGTGCGGTACCGCGCGGCCAAGCGCTTTGCGCATGATCCGTCCGAACTGGTGACGAGCGTGCAATGCCCGCGCGAATGGTGGCGGCCGATAGCGCGCAGTCTGGCGATCTTCCCGCGCGATGCCTTCGACTATGTCTGGCTGATCCGCCCGCCGGCGTATGACAAACGTTATGAGCAGGGGCTGGTGCCTGTCTGGCGGGATGGGCCGAGTGCGCTGTTCCGCGTCGACCACAGCATGCCGGGACCGGGCCTGAACCCCGGCGACCTGCCGATCCCGCGGCCCGAAGCCGTGCTGATTCGCGAAGCCGAGGCTGCGGGGGAATTGCCGGGGAACGGGACGGCACCACCTTCTTGAGGAAAGTGGACGCGCCTACTCCGCCTTCCGAAACGGCGTAAGTTCGTCCAGATATTCCTGCTCGCGCTCCACTGCGTGCTGCTCGCGTACGAGAAAGTCTGCGACGGCGCGGCGGAAGCCGGGGTCTGGCAAATAATGTGCCGACCAGGTCGTCACCGGCACGTAACCGCGCGCCAGCTTGTGCTCGCCCTGCGCACCCGCTTCCACGCGGGGCAGGCGGCGCTGAATCGCGGCGTCGATCGCCTGATAGTAGCACAGCTCGAAATGGAGGAACGGCACGTCCTCCACACAGCCCCAATACCGGCCGTACAGCGCATCCGCGCCGATCAGGTTGAGCGCGCCGGCGATCGGGCGACCGTCGCGTTCGGCGAACATCAGCAGCACGCGGTCGCCCAGCGCCTCCCCCAGCATCGAGAAGAACGGGCGGGTGAGGTAAGGGCGGCCCCATTTGCGGCTGCCGGTATCCTGGTAGAATATCCAGAACGCGTCCCAATGGGCTTCGGTGATCTCTGCGCCGGTCAGATGGCGGATGGTCAGCCCCTCCACCGCAGCGGCGCGTTCCTTGCGGATTGCCTTGCGCTTGCGGCTGGTGAGGGCGGTAAGGAATTCGTCGAAATTGTCGTAACCATCATTGTGCCAATGGAACTGCGTGCCGGAGCGGATCAGCCAGCCGGCGGCTTCGAACAGCGGCACCTGCTCGGCCGACACGAAGGTGACGTGACCGGAGGACAGCTGGTGCTGATCCACCACCGCTTCGATCGCGCCGATCAGCGCCGGGGCAAGCGCGGGATCGCGCAGCAGCAGCCGCGGGCCGGGCACCGGCGTGAACGGCACGGCCACCTGCAGCTTGGGATAATAGCGACCGCCCGCGCGCTCCCAGGCATCGGCCCAGCTATGGTCGAAGACATATTCGCCCTGGCTGTGGCTCTTGGCATAGGCAGGCGCGATGGCGGCGGGCATGCCGTGCGCATCGTCGACCACGATCGGCAGCGGCTGCCACCCCGCCTGCGCCGTCGCCGATCCCGAAGCCTCTAGAATCGAGAGGAAGGCGTGGGACAGGAAGGGATTGTCCGGCCCGGCACAGGCATCCCACTGCGCCGCGGGTATCGAGGCGACGCCATCGGCGAGGCGGGCGGTGACGGAAGGGGATCGCACGCCCCCAAGATAATGCGCTTGGACGCCGCCGCCAGCCCCTATTCCGCTGGAGGCAGGGCGCGCAGCTGCACGTCGCGACGCGGGGCGGGCACGGTGATGCCGTGTTCACCGAACAGCTTCCACAGACGGTTGAGCACATCGCTGCGGACATTGCCCACGCCGCTCTCGGGATCGGTGATCCACACCAGGATCTCGTGCGCCGCGCCGTTTTCGCCCAGCGCCGTCAGCCACACGTTCGGCGCCGGCATATCCAGCACGCGTGGGCTTTCGGTGGCGGCGCGCAGCATCAGCGCCTGCGCCAATTCCAGATCGCAGCCATAGGCCACCGTTACCGCGATGCGCACGCGCACGTTGCGATCGGTGTAGGACCAGTTCTCGACTTCCTGGGTCATCAGATTCTCGTTGGGAATCAGATGCTCCTTGCCGTCGCGGGTAATGACGGAGACGGCGCGCACGCCGATCTTGTTCACCCAGCCGAAACTGTCGCCCACCACGATCACGTCGCCCGGCTTGATCGATCGATCCATCAGCAGGATGATGCCGGCGATCAGATTGCCGACGGTCTTCTGCAGCCCGAAGCCGATCGCCAGGCCGAACGCGCCCGAGAACACCGCGAAGCTCGTCAGATCGATGCCGAGCAGATCGATGCCGACGAAGAAGGCGACCGACACGATCGCGATGCTGACGAGCTTCTGCACCAGGAGCCGCTGCGTCGCATCCAGCCCGCGCGCGCGGCCGATCCACTGGCCAAGGATCCGATTGGCGAGCCGCACCAGCGCGAAGATGATCGTTACCGTCACCGCGACGCTGAGCAGCGACAGCAGCGATAGCCGCCGCGTGCCGATATCGACGCCGATGCCCGCCAGCAGCGTCTCGATGACGCCCAGCCCGCCCATCGTCTTGCTGAGCAGCGAGGTGAAGGCGATGGCGCCCATCGGCCAGGTGGCGAGCCGCGGCAGACCGAGTCCTCGCAGCACCTCCACCACCGCCAGCGCCATCACCACCCCCAGCACGATGCCAAGCAGCAGCTGCGCCGGCGGATGCCATGCCCAGCCGTTCGCCACCGGCGAGAGCAGCAAGGCCGTGGTGAACCAGCGCGTGATCCGGCACAGGCGCGGCTGGATGCCTTCGGCATGCTCGCCGACGACACGGTGCCACAGCCCCGCCAGCTGCGTGCCGACGCGCTGGCCGACAAGCACGCCGATCGCCAGCGCCAGTACGGAAAGGCCGAGCGCCACCGCCATCTCGCCCAGTTCGGCGGGCGAGGGCATCCGGATCCCCAGTTCGGCCATCTGTTCGAGCATCATCCGCGCGCGGCAGCGAAGCGGGCAAGGCCGGCCTCGAGATCGGCGATCAGGTCGTCCGGATCCTCCAGGCCGACATACAGCCGAACCAGCGGCCCTTCCGCCTGCCAGCGTCCGGCGGTGCGGATGCGCTGCGGATCGGCGGGGATCGCCAAGCTTTCATAGCCGCCCCAACTGAACCCGATGCCGAAATGGCGGAGGCCGTCGATCAGCGCGGTGCGGGCGGCATCGTCGCCGCCGTGCAGGACGAAGGAGAAGAGGCCGCAGGCACCGCGAAAGTCGCGGAGGAACAGATCGTGGCCGGGGCAGTCGGGCAGCGCCGGGTGCAGCACCCGCGCGACTTCCGGCCGGGTCCTCAGCCACTGGGCGATCTTCAGTCCGCTGGCGCCGGACTGGCGCAGCCGCACCTCCATCGTCCGCAGGCCGCGCGCGGCGAGATAGGCGTCGTCGGGGCTGGCGCACATGCCCAACTGATAGGTGGCGGCGCGCAGTCGTTCATATTGGCCCGGTCCGGCAGTGACCGAACCCATCATCACGTCCGAATGGCCGACGACATATTTCGAGCAGGACAGGATCGTGTAGTCGACGCCTTGCGCGATCGCGGGGAAGAACAGCGGCCCGGCCCAGGTATTGTCGAGCAGCGTGGTGATGCCGCGCGCCTTCGCCACCGCGACAATGGCGGGAACGTCCTGCACCTCGAAGGTCAGGCTGCCCGGGCTTTCCAGAAAGATCGCCTTGGTCCGCTCGCCGCACAGGCCGGCGATGCCCCCACCGATCAGCGGATCATAATAAGTGGCGGTGATGCCCATGCGCTTGAGCATCCCGTTGCCGAAGGCGCGGGTCGGCTCGTAGCTGCTGTCGGGCAGCAACACCTCGTCCCCAGGGGAGAGCACGGCCAGCAGCGCCGTGGTGATCGCGGCGACACCGGAAGGATAGAGCAGGGTCGCCTCGGCGCCCGGCTCCAATTCGGTCAGCGCATCGGCGAGCGACCATTGGGTCGGCGTACCGCGCCGGCCATAATAGAGCTTGTGGTGGGTATCGGCGCTGCCGCGCGCCCGCATCTCAGCGATATTGTCGTACAGGATGGTCGAGGCGCGCCACACCGGCGGGTTGACGATGCCTTGCGTCCATTCGGGACGACGGCCAGCCTGGACGAGCCGGGTCGCGTCCTTGTCGTCCTGTTCGCTCATGCGCCGAGCGCCTTGGCGGTGTCGGGCTGCGCGCCCCACTCCGTCCAGCTTCCGTCATACAGCGCGATGTCGTGGCCCAGCAGATGCGCGGCAAACACAATCACGGCCGCGGTGATGCCCGATCCGCAGGTCGCGACCAGCGGCTGCTTCAGGTCGAGCCCGGCATCGTCGAACACGGCGCGGATGGCTTCCGGCGACTTCCAGTGACCATCGCTTGCGAAGAAACGGCCATAGGGGATGTTCTTGGCACCGGGCATGTGGCCGGCGGCGCATTCGGGGCGGGGATCGGCTTCTTCGCCCGTAAAGCGTGCGGCCGATCGGGCATCGACGATCTGTTCGGTGGTCGTGCGCATCTCGTCCAGCGTGCGGATCTGCGCGGCGGGTGCGCCGGCCGTGAAGGCAGTGGCGGCGGCAAGCTGCGGCCCGGTCTGCACCGGTCGCCCCTCGGCGCGCCAATGGCCCATGTTCCCGTCAAGGATCGCGGCATTGACGCCGAACATCCGCAGCACCCACCAGGCGCGGCAGGCGGTATGGTGCGGGCTGTTATCATAGAGCACGATCCGGCTGGTAGCGGTTACGCCCAGCTCCGCCATCCGCGCCTCGAACACGCTGCGCTTCGGCAGCATCGAGGGCAGCGGGTTTTCGGCATCGACGAGCGTATCCAGATCGAGCAGCCGCGCGCCGGGGATGTGGCCCGCCTCAAACTCGGCGCCCGGATCCTGCTTGGCCGCGCCGGGAATCGTGGAAGTGTACGTCGCGTCGAGGACCAGCAGGTCGTCTTCGCCCAGTATCGCGGCGAGCGCTTCGGTGGTGATCAATCCGTCCATGGGCGTCCCGATGTTTGCCTTCGCACACGCGAGCGCGGCCGCCTTTGCGCCTTTGTCCTCCCTCACCCGTCCGCCACTGCGCGGCTCCCCTTTCCCGCGAGGGGAGAGGGAGGAGCCCGCCGCCGCAAGCGGTGGGAAGGGCGAGGGGGACAAATCCCCAAAGCGACGCCTCGCCACGCGAGGAGATGCGATGTTACCCGTCCCTCTAGCCCTATGGAAACCGCACGGCAAACGCCTACATGGCGTGCATGGACGCCAAGCATCTCGGAAAACAATCCGCCCTGCCCGCCACGCCGGAGGAAGCGGAACTCGATTATGTGCCCAATCCCCGGCCCGGCAGCCGCTATCTGGTGCGCTTCGCGGCACCAGAGTTCACGTCGCTGTGCCCGATCACCGGCGCGCCCGATTTCGCGCATCTGGTGATCGATTACGTGCCGGGCGAGCGGATCGTCGAATCCAAGTCGCTCAAGCTGTTCCTTGGCAGCTTCCGCAACCATGGCGCCTTCCACGAGGATTGCACCGTGGGCATCGGCGAGCGGCTGTTTCGCGAAATGGCACCCGTATGGCTGCGAATCGGCGGATACTGGTATCCCCGCGGCGGCATTCCGATCGACATATTCTGGCAATCGGGCAAGCCGCCCGAGGATGTCTGGATCCCCGATCAGGGGGTTAGCGGATATCGCGGCCGCGGCTGAACGGCAGATTTACAGCACGGTTCATCAGGTATAGAGTTGTGCGTTGCAGCAGAACTGCAACTTATTCGAAAAACGGGAGTTTAACGGGACATTAGGCTCGCTTGCGAGCCAAGTCCATCATGCACTAGCGAAAGGTCCGCCATGGCACGGTCTCCGATTCATCCGAGGATCCGGCATCTTGCCCTGATCGGTAACTTCCTGCCGCGCAAGTGCGGCATCGCCACCTTTACTACCGACACCTACACCGCGCTTGCCGAGCGCTATCCGGGGATTCAGGTCGACGTCTATGCGATGGACGACCGGCCCGGCCATTATGCCTATCCGCCGCAGGTGACCGGCGCGATCGCCCAGAATGATCGCGCCGCCTATCTGGACGCTGCCCGCGCGATCGAGGCGAGCGGCGCCGAGGCGCTGTGGATCCAGCACGAATACGGCATTTTCGGCGGCGCCGCGGGCGAATTGCTGCTCGCGCTTACCGATCGCGTGTCGATCCCCGTCATCGTTACGCTGCACACCATTCTCGAACGGCCGAGCGCCGACGAGCGTCGGGTGATGGAAGCGCTGATCCGGCGCGCCTCGACGCTGATCGTCATGGCCGAAAAGGGCCGCGAAATCCTGACGCGTGTGCATGGCGTGGAAGACAGCAAGATCGTGAACATTCCGCACGGCGTGCCGGATCGCCCCTTCTGCGACACTGCGCCGTTCAAGGGCCGATTCGGCTGGGAAGGGCGCGATGTGGTGCTCACCTTCGGCCTGCTCGCGCCCAACAAGGGCATCGAGACGATGATCGAAGCGATGTCCGCGGTCGTCGCCGAACATCCGCAGGCGCTGTACGTGCTGCTCGGCGCTACTCACCCCAATCTCGTCCTGCACGAAGGCGAAGCCTATCGCGAGCGGCTGGCCGCGCAGGTGGAAGCGGCGGGGCTGGGGCGCAACGTGCAGTTCGTCAATCGCTTCGTCGAGCAGAGCGATCTGCTCGATTACCTCCAGGCGGCAGATCTGTACGTGACGCCGTATCTCAACCCGGCGCAGATCACTTCGGGAACGCTTTCCTATGCCGTCAGCATGGGCAAGCCTGTCATTTCGACGCCGTACATCCACGCGACCGAGATCCTCGCCGACGGTCACGGCGTCACCGTCGATTTCGGCGACAGCGCGGCGTTCGCCCGCGAAATCAATCGCCTGTTGGGCAACGAGGCGGGCCGACACGCGCTGGCGGAGCGTGCCTATGCGCGCGGCCGCACGATGCTGTGGGCGCGGCTCGCCGAGCGCGCGCTGGGCGAGATCGACGCAATCCTGGACGACAAGCCGAGCCGCATCGCCCGATCGTCCACTGAACTGGCGCCGCTCCACCCCGTCCTCACGGCGGTGGAGCGGATGAGCGACGCGACCGGCATGCTCCAGCATTCGATCTATTCGGTGCCCGATCGCCGCCATGGCTATTGCATCGACGACAATGCCCGCGCGCTGATCCTGATGAGCAAGATCGACGGCATCGACGAGACCGTGCGCGATCGCTGGACCGCCATCTTTGGCGGCTTCGTCCAGCATGCGTGGAATGCCGACAAGCGCAAGTTTCGAAACTTCATGAACTTCGATCGCAGCTGGTGCGAGGACGAGGGTTCGGAGGATTCGAACGGCCGTGCCATCTGGGCGCTGGGCGTCACCGCGCGCGATGCGCGGGCGCAGAAGCATCGCGACTGGGCATCGGTGCTGTTCGACGAAACCGCCTCGATCGCCTTCGATCTGGGCAGCCCGCGCGCGCACGCCTTCGCCATGCTGGGCGCCGCAGCGATGGCAGAGGCACATCCGGGCCATCCGCTGTCGCGCGAGATCCTGACGCGCTTCGGCAACGAGCTGATCGCGCTTCTGGAAACCGCGCGTCGCCCCGAATGGCGCTGGTTCGAAATCGTGCTCGCCTATGACAATGCGCGCCTGCCCGAAGCGCTGCTGCGCGCCGGCCAGGTGCTCGGGCGGCGCGACTTCATCGACACGGGCCTGGAAACGCTGGCCTGGATCGTCGAGCGCCAGACCTCGCCCGAAGGCCGTTTCCGCGCCGTAGGCACCGAAAGCTTCGGGCGCGAATATGCCGATCCGCTGCCGTTCGACCAGCAGCCGCTGGAAGCCCAGGCGACGATCGACGCCTGCCTCGCCGCGCATGACGTGACCGAGGACCGGCACTGGGCAAACGAGGCGATGCGTGCCTATCGCTGGTATCTGGGGGCGAACGATCTCGATACGCCGCTGGCCAGCGTCGCCGATGGCGGCTGTTTCGACGGGCTGATGCCCACCGGGCTCAACCGCAACCAGGGGGCGGAGTCGATTCTGGCGCTCCAATTGGCGAATTGTGCGATCTCGGCCCTTTCAAAGGGCAATAAAAGCGTGGCAGGACCGGAACTCGCCGTCGCCTGAACCGATACGGGGGGCGGCGCTCGATAAGCGTGCGTTCCCCGGGGGTTGCTGATGCCGGAACTGTTTTACCATAGCTTGCGCCTGCGCGCCGATCCTTCGCGCGTCGTGGTGCGCCCGTTTCACATCGCCTGGGCCTCCAACAGCAGCGGCGCGCCCAGCCGCACCGAGCGTATCGTCAACGAAGTGCTCGCATTGTCGCCAAGCGAGGCGCGCGCCGAACTCGATCTGGTGCTCAAGGACTTCGAGGCGCGCCACTGGCAGACGCGCCGCGTGTTCATGACGCGCTACGACGAGATCGAGGCAATGCTGAAGCTCGACGGTGCCGCGATCGGCGATGAAAAGCGCCAGCTGCTCGGCGCCTATTTCTGCCACGAGTACAGCTATGCCGCCGCCGCGCTGATGAACCCCAGCGCCGTGCCGCATTATGATCAGTCCGGCATGCCCGCGGGCAGCATGCGCATCCTGATGTCGCTGCGCGCGGTCGGGGAAGGGCACATCTCCTCGGTCGCGTTCCGCGAAGGCATCATCACCGACAAGAACGAACTGACACTGGCGCCCGAGCCGCCCTTCGCCACCGCCGCGGATGCCCGCGAGCCGGATGAGCGCGCCCCGGAAGGGCCGGTGACGGTCTATCGCCACCGCGATTCGACGCTGTCGGGCACCGTGATCTTCCCGATCACCCGTGCCCAATCGAACGGGCTGGAGGATCTGCGGATCTGCCACTTCACCCATGACGACGGCACGCCCGAATGGATCGGGACCTATACCGCCTATAACGGATCGGTGATCCAGTCGGAGCTGCTGCGCACCCGCGACTGGCGCGCGCTCGACCTGGTGCCGATGAGCGGTACTGCCGCGCGCAACAAGGGCATGGCGCTGTTTCCGCGCAAGGTGGCCGGCAAATATATGATGCTCGGCCGGCAGGACGGCGAGAACATCTTCCTCCACAGCTCGGACGACATCACCCATTGGGAAGGCGGCGAGCTGATCATCAAGCCGCGCTTCCCCTGGGAGCTGGTGCAGATGGGCAATTGCGGCCCGCCGATCGAAACCGATGACGGGTGGCTGGTGCTGACCCACGGTGTGGGCGCGATGCGCAAATACTCGATCGGCGCGGCGCTGCTCGACAAGAACGATCCGTCGAAGGTGCTGGCCCGTTCGAAGGCGCCGCTGCTCGCCGCCGCCGATCAGGATCGCGAAGGTTATGTGCCGAACGTCGTCTACACCTGCGGCGCGATCCGCCACGGCGACAGCCTGTTCATTCCGTACGGCGTCGCGGACAGCTCGGTCGCGTTCGCCTTCGCGCCGATCCAGGCACTGATCGATCAGATGGAATGAGCGAGACGCCCCCTCGCCGGTGCGAGGGGGCGTTCGCGATCAGTCGCGCAGCAGCTCGTTGATCCCGGTCTTGCTGCGGGTCTGGGCGTCGACCGTCTTGACGATCACCGCGCAGTAGAGGCCGGGCTTGCCGTCTTCGGCCGGCAACGTGCCGGGCACCACCACCGCATAGGGCGGCACTTCGCCGCGATAGACCTGGCCGGTCGCGCGATCGACGATCTTGGTCGAGGCGCCGAGATAGACGCCCATCGACAGCACCGCGCCCTCGCCGACGCGCACGCCCTCTGCGACTTCCGAGCGCGCGCCGATGAACGCGCCGTCGCCGATGATGACGGGATCGGCCTGCAGCGGCTCGAGCACGCCGCCGATGCCGACGCCGCCCGAGAGATGGACGTTCTTGCCGATCTGCGCGCAGCTGCCCACCGTCGTCCAGGTATCGACCATCGTGCCTTCGCCGACATAGGCGCCGATATTGACGAAGCTGGGCATCAGCACCGCGCCCCTGGCGATATGTGCGCCGTGGCGGACGATGCTGCCCGGCACCGCGCGGAAGCCGGCGTCGCGGAACGCGGCCTCGCCCCAGCCGGTGAACTTGGAGGGCACCTTGTCGAACCAGGCGGTGCCTTCGGGGCCGGGGACGACGACATTGTCGTTGAGGCGGAAGCTGAGCAGCACTGCCTTTTTCAGCCACTGGTTGACTTGCCAGCCGCCCTCCGCGGTCGGCTCGGCGACGCGGGCTTCGCCGCGGTCGAGGAGGTTCAGCGCTTCGGCAACGGCTTCGCGCACGGCGCCTTCGGTGGCGAAGCTCAGGTTCGCGCGGTCTTCCCAGGCGGCGTCGATCGTCGCGGCGAGATCGGTCATGTCAGCTCTCCAAGATGCTGTGGAGCCAGGCTCCGAGATCGGTGATGGTATAGTCGATGAAGCTGCGGTCGGCGTCGGGCGCCTGTTCCGAGCCATTGTCGATCCAGACGGTGGTCATGCCGATCGCCTTGGCCGGCCCGAGATTGCGCGCCATGTCCTCGACGAACAGCGATTCGCGGGGGTCCAGGCCATAGGCATCGCACAGGCCCTGGTACGCCAAGGGCTCCGGCTTGGGGCGATAGCTGGTGGCGTGGATGTCATGGATCGCCTCGAACGTCTCGGCCAGGCCCAGCCGGTCGAGCACCTTCTGCGCATAGGGCGCATCGCCGTTGGTGAAGATCAGCTTGCGGCCGGGCAGGCGGGCCAGCGCCTCGACCAGCGCTTCGTTCGCCTCGAGCACGCTCATGTCCACGTCATGGACATAATTGAGATAGTCGTGCGGATCGGTGCCATGTTCTTCGATCAGGCCGTACAGCGTGGCGCCATGGGCGTGGAAATAGGCTTTCTGCACCTTGTGCGCCTCTTCCGCCGAACAATGCAGCAGGCGCTGCACATATTCGCCGATCCGCGCATCGATCATCGCGAACAGGTTGGCGCTCGCGGGATAGAGCGTGTTGTCCAGATCGAAGATCCAGTTGCGGATGTGAGAGAGCTGGGCGAGCATCGCCGCGGCCTGTAGGGGGTGGGCTGCCCGGCCGCAAGACGCCAGCAGCGCGAGGCTGACGTTGGTAAATAAGCCGCAACCATTGCTGGGCTATGCATGGGCCGATGCGGCAGAGGATGGGGTAAGCGCGTGGCGTTGGGTATGCGATGGATGCAGTCGGCAGCGGTCGGCGGCCTGGTGGCGCTGGGCGCGTGCAGCGGCGGTGGTGGCAGTGGCGGCGGTGTTTCGCCCGCGCCGGCACCTGCGCCTGCGCCCACTCCGACGCCTACGCCTACGCCAACGCCAACGCCAACGCCAACACCAACACCAACACCAACACCAACACCAACACCAACGCCAACGCCTACGCCTACGCCTACGCCTACACCCACACCCACACCGGCGCCCACTCCGACACCAACACCAACACCGACGCCGACGCCGACGTCTACGAACTACGATACCAGCGAATATCGCGCTTCGGTGGGAGCGCTGTCGATGCGCGCGCTGGTGGCCTATAATGCCGGCGCCACCGGCAATGGCGTGAAGGTGGGGGTGATCGATTCGGGCATCGATCTGCAAAGCCTTGAATTTGGCGACTGCTCCGGCGGGGTAGGGACCGGCAGCTGCCGCATCCTGGCCAGTTCCAGCGACACGGGAGGCAATGGCACGATCGACGATGTCGGGGGGCACGGCACCGCCGTAGCCTTCACGATCGCGGGACGGCGCAATGCGAGCGGTTCGCATGGTGTCGCCTTCGATGCGCAGCTGGTGGTGCAGCGAGCCGACCGGGCGGGCAGCTGCGACGGATCGGACACCTCGACCTGCAAATTCGATTCCAGCGCAATCGCGACCGCGCTGGACCGTGCCCGCACCGCCGGCGCGCGCGTGGTCAACATCTCGCTCGGCGGCGAAAGCGCATCGACGTCGCTGAGCGCGGCAATCGATCGCGCTACCGCGGCCGGCGTGATCGTGGTGCTCTCCGCCGGCAATGACGGGGCGGCCAATCCCGATGCCTTCACCTCGCCTGCGATGAACGCCGCGATCGCGCGCGGGCTGGTGATTATCGCCGGATCGGTAAATGCCAGCGACGTGATTTCGGATTTTTCCAACCGCGCCGGATCTTCGGCCAGCGTGTACCTGGCGGCGGTGGGCGAGCAGGTCCGCGCCCCGGATGCCAACAACGTCGCTTTTCTCTGGTCGGGCACCTCCTTCTCCGCGCCGCAGATCTCCGGGGCGATCGCCTTGCTGGCCCAGGCCTTTCCAAACCTTACCGGCAAGCAGATCGTCGATCTGCTCTACGCCACCGCACGCGATATGGGCGACCCGGGCACGGACGCGATCTATGGCCGTGGCGTGCTGGATCTCACGCGGGCCTTCCAGCCCGTCGGCACCATGTCGGTCGCCGGCAGCACGGCTGCCGTATCGACGACGGTGAACGGCACGCTTTCTGCGCCGATGGGCGATGCGGTGCAGGGCGCACTGGGCATGGTGGTGCTCGATGCATTTCAGCGTGCGTTCGAAACCGATGTGGGCGGCACGATCCAGCGCCAGCCGATGGCCCGCAATCTTTCCACGCTGATGGCGACGCGCGACCGCAGTTTTTCGGTCGGGATGAGCGACATGCACGTCGCCGTTTCGTTGGTGCCGACGACCGATTCGGTGCGAATCGAACGGCTTGGCATCACCACCCGCGATGCCGGAATCGCCCGGATGCTCGCGACGACAGTAAGCGGCCGGCTGGGCGCCAGGGTGCAGTTCGCAATCGGTGCCTCGCAGAGCGGGAACGCCCTGACCGCGCAGCTTGCCGGACGCGCCGATCCGGCCTTCCTGATCGCGCGCGATCCGCTGAGCGGCGCCGGGTTCGACGTGGCCGTCGGTGGATCGGCGGCGGTACGTCAGGCGCTGGGCAGTTGGGGCATCACCATGGCCAGCGAATATGGTGATGTGCTGAGCCAGGATGCGACCGAGATCGCCGCGCTGCGCGGGCGTTGGCAGCGGTTCGGCTATGGCCGCGCCAGCATCGCGGTCGACCGGCGCTTCGGTGGACTGAACGCGAGCCTTGGCCTCACCCGGCTGGCGGAGAACAGCACCGTGCTCGGCGCGCGCTTCGGCGCCGGGCTGGGTGCCGCGCGGGCGAGCAGCCTGTTCGCCGATCTGGGCCTGCGCTGGGGGCTGGGCGGAGGCTGGAGCCTGGGCGGGGCGCTGCGCAAGGGCTGGACCGATGCGCAGCTGCGCGGCGGGTTCCAGGGATCGGGCCTGATCCGCACCAACGCCTGGGCGGCCGATCTGGGCAAGGACGGTGTGTTCGGCGACGATTCGATCGGCCTGCGGGTCGCGCAGCCGCTGCGCGTGGCACAGGGCGGGATCGGCGTGCGCCTGCCGCAGGGCTGGGATTACGGGACGCAGAGCGTGACCAGCTGGAGCAACGCGCGGATCAATCTCGCTCCCGTCGGGCGCGAGATCGATTACGAATTGCGCTATCGCTGGAACGTGCTGGACGGGGATATCAGCAGCAATCTGTTCCTGCGCCGGCAGCCGGGTAATTTCGCCAATGTGCCGAATGACATCGGCGGCGCGGTGCGGCTGAGCTGGGGGTTCTGAGCGCTTCCCCTGGCGGCGGGCACCGGCTATTCGAGCGACATGATCGACATTGCCAGCGCGCGGCTGACCGCCGCCATCAACCCGCATGGGGCCGAACTCTCGTCGCTGCGCGATCCGGCCGGGCGTGAACTGATGACCGATGGCGACCCCGCCTTCTGGTCGGGGCGGGCACCGCTCCTCTTCCCGATCGTCGGGCGGCTGGTGGGGGATCGCTACCGACTTGACGGGCGGGACTATAGCCTGCCGCAGCACGGCTTCGCACGGCGCCGGCCCTTCGCGCTGGTGGCACAGGCGGCCGACCGCGTCACGTTCCGCCTGGTCGACGATGCGGACACGCGCGTCGTCTATCCCTTCGCCTTCGCACTTGATGCGACGTACCGGCTGGAAGAGGCGACCCTGTGGATCGAGATCGCGGTGACCAACCAGGATACACGCGACATGCCGGCCAGCTTTGGCTTCCATCCCGCCTTTGCCTGGCCGTTGCCCTATGGCCGCCCCCGCTCCGCGCATCGCATCCTGTTCGACGAACCCGAATTCTCCGGGCTGCGCTACATCGGCGAGGGCGGCATCGCGTCCGACCGCCGGACCAGCCCGGTGCAGGGGCAGAATCTGCCGCTGTCCGACGACCTGTTCACCGCCGATGCGCTGATCTGGGACCAGCTCGCCAGCCGCGGCCTGTTGTACGGCGCGGAGGACGGGCCGCAGCTGCGCATCCGTTTCCCGGATGCCGGCCTGCTCGGCATCTGGACCAAGCCGGGTGCGCGCTTCGTCTGCGTCGAGCCCTGGTGGGGCCTCGCCGACCCGGCGGGCTTTGATGGCGAGATCTGGGACAAGCCCGGCATCCAGCGGCTCGCCCCCGGCGAGACGCGACGCTTCGCAATGGATGTCACGCTGGTCGACTGAGGGACAACCGGGCCAGCACGCACCGCTGGCTAAAAATCCCGCCACCGACTAAGGCGTCGCGATTCTCCCTCCCGTTCGAAGCACCCGTATGTCCCCCTCCGATCGTCGTACGTTCGCCATCATCTCGCACCCGGACGCGGGCAAGACCACGCTGACCGAAAAGCTGCTGCTGTTCGGCGGCGCGATCCACCTTGCCGGCGAAGTGAAGGCGCGCGGCGCTGCCCGCCGTGCCCGCTCGGACTGGATGAAGATCGAGCAGCAGCGCGGCATCTCGGTCACCAGCTCGGTGATGACGTTCGAGCGCGACGGCATCACCTTCAACCTGCTCGACACGCCGGGCCACGAGGACTTCTCGGAAGACACCTACCGCACGCTGACGGCGGTGGACTCGGCGGTGATGGTGATCGACGTCGCCAAGGGCATCGAAAGCCAGACCCGCAAGCTGTTCGAGGTCTGCCGTCTGCGCAACGTGCCGATCATCACTTTCGTCAACAAGGTCGATCGCGAGGGCCGCGAGGTGTTCGCGACGCTGGACGAGGTGGCCGAGCTGCTGCAGCTCGACGTGGTGCCGATGACCTGGCCGGTGGGCATGGGCGGCACCTTCGAGGGCATCTACGACCTCGCAACCAAGCGCCTGCTGCTCCCCGAGGGCGATGCCCGAGAATTCCACGGCAAGGTGATCCAGACGACCGGACTCGACGATCCGCAGCTCGATGCGATCGTCTCCGCCGACAATCTCGCCAAGCTGCGCGAGGATGTCGAGCTCGCCCAGGCGGGCTATGCCGAATTCGACGGCGAGGCCTATCGCAACGGCGACATGACGCCGGTCTATTTCGGCTCGGCGCTGAAGGAGTTCGGGGTGGATTCGCTGATCGCGGCGATCGCCGAGTTCGCGCCGCCGCCGCACGCGCTGCCGGCCGAACCGGCGCCGGTGGAGCCGACCCGCGACGAGGTGACGGGCTTCGTGTTCAAGGTCCAGGCGAACATGGATCCCAACCACCGCGACCGTATCGCCTTCATGCGGCTGGTCTCGGGCACCTTCAAGCGCGGCATGAAGCTGACGCCGACGGGGCACGGCAAGCCGATCGCGATCCACTCGCCGATCCTGTTCTTCGCCCGCGAGCGCGAACTGGCCGACGAGGCGTTTCCCGGCGACATCATCGGCATCCCCAACCATGGGACGCTGCGGGTGGGCGACACGCTGTCCGAGCGGGCGGCAGTGCGCTTCACCGGGCTGCCCAACTTTGCGCCGGAAATCCTGCGCCGCGTGGCGCTCAAGGACCCGACCAAGACCAAGCAGCTGCGCAAGGCGCTGGACGATCTGTCCGAAGAGGGCGTGATCCAGGTCTTCTATCCGGAGATCGGATCGAACTGGATCATCGGCGTGGTCGGCCAGCTGCAGCTCGACGTGCTGCTCAGCCGGCTCGATGCCGAATATAAGGTCGGCGCGGTGCTGGAGCCTTCGCCCTATGACACCGCGCGCTGGATTTCGTCCGACGATCCCGCCGCGATGAAGGAGTTTCTGGACCTCAATCGCGGCGCGCTCGCCAAGGATCGCGACGGCAATCCGGTGTTCCTGGCCAAATCGGCCTGGGAGGTGGGATATATTGCGGAGCGCTACAACAAGGTGAAGTTCGCCGCGACGCGCGAGCGGTAATCAGGCCGCTGCGCGCTGCTCGCGGCCGCGCTCGCCCAGACCGCTGGCGATCCAGTCGCGGATGCGCTCTGCGCGGCCGAGATCGGCTTCGAACTTGGCGAGCAGTTCCTGCGCGCCCTCGGTAGGGCTGCCGGCGGCGCGCATCATCGCGAGGACTTCCTGCTGGGCGGCAATGTGGCGCTCGGCGAGCACCACATTCTTCTCGGCTTTGACGAGGTCGGTCGGGGTATAGCTCATGTGGTTATTATAGAAGTAACCACGCGGGAGCGGGAATCGGGCCGTCAATCGACCCAGTCGCGCGCCAGCCGCCGGCTCGCCAGCGCCATCAGGATGCCGGCGACGAGATACAGCCCAAGCCCCGCCGCGATCGCATAGCGCAGGCCGTCCGCAGGCCCATAGGCCGGGGTCAGCCTTGCGGAAAGCAGGCCGATCACCCAGCTGCCCAGGCCCAGGCCGATCAGGTTGTTGATCAGCAGGAACGAGGCCGAGGCGGTGGCGCGCAGGTGCGACGGCACGAGGTGCTGCACGGCGGTGAGCACCGGCCCCAGCCAGACATAGACCAGCGCCTGCGGCACGAGGAACAGCAGGAACGCCGCCTGCCAGCTCTGCGCCAGCACGCCGGCCACGAACAGCGGCAGGCCGATCACGTAGCTGATCGCAGGCGCCAGCGCATACCATTTGCGATTCCGCTGCCCCAGCCGGTCCCCCAGCCAGCCGCCGAGCAGGATGCCGGCCACCCCGCCGGTGAGCAGCAGTCCGCCAAAGAACTGGCCGACCTGCGCCAGATTGAGTTGGAAGCTGCGAAGGATGAGGCTCGGTAGCCAGAAGGCGACACCATAGCCGCACATCGACCCCGCCGCCGCGCCGAAGGCGAGCAGCCAGAAACTGGGCTTTGCGGCGAGGATAGCAAAGACGCGGCCAAGGGGAACGGCGTCCTTGGCGGGCGCAGCGCGCGGCGGATCGCGGACGATCCACTTGAACGGCACGGCGATCAGCAATCCGAGGAGCCCGACGAAGAGGAAGGCGGTGCGCCACTCCACCGTCTGGGCGATATACCCGCCGAGCAGCGCCCCGCCCGCTGAACCGAGCGGGATGCCCAGCGAATAGATCGACAGCGCGCGCGACCGGCGCTCGGCCGGGTACGCATCTGCGATCAGGGCATAGCTGGGTGCCACGCCGCCGGCTTCCCCGACGCCGACACCGAGCCGGTAGAGGAACATGCTCGCAAAGGTCTGCGCGGTGCCGCACAGCGCGGTAAAGGCGCTCCACACGCCGAGCGAGACGGCGATCACCCAGCTGCGGCTGGTGCGGTCGGCCAGCATCGCCAGCGGGATGGCGAGGGTGGAATAGAGCAAAGCGAAGGCAAAGCCGCCGAGCATGCCGAGCTGCCCGTCGTCGAGCCCCAGATCCGCTTTCACCGGCTGGGCGAGGATGGAGAGGATCTGCCGGTCGAGGAAGTTGAAGATGTAGACGAGCAGCAGCATCGCGAGGACGAGGCCGCGTGGGGCAGCGGGACGGTTGGGGTGCGGGGGCATGGTGAGTCCTCGGCCGGAGATGGTGAACGCTGCCTAGCGGCCCTCGTTGTTCGGAGGGAAGTCGAGATCCATCGTCATCCCCGCGAAGGCGGGGATCCATTCGCGCAGGTGCTACGGTCCTTTCCCCAGCGCACAGGCCAATGGCTTCCCGCCTTCGCGGGAATGACGAGGATCATGTGGTTGGCGTCGTCCTCAGAACTTCACCGTCCCCGTGACGAACACCTGGCGCGGATTGCCGTAATAGGCGGTCAGCACGCCTTCCGTACCCAGCGTGGGAACATAGGCGCCCGCCGCGTTGCGCAGGAACGCGCCCGTGTCCGGGTTCTGCGCGAGGAAGTTGTAGCCCGAGACGATGTAGCGCTTGTCGAACAGGTTGCGGCCGTGGAGGCCGAACGAAAGCATCTTGTTGACCTCCCAATTCAAATTCGCGTCGAAAAGGGTGAAGCCCGGCTGGTCCAGCATCGGCGTGCGTAGTTCGAACTGCTGCGAGGCGCTGCGGTACGACGCGGTAAAGCTCGCCGCTACCTGGCCTTCGCTGCCCACCGGCACCGAATAAGCAATCGTGCCGCTGGCGGTCCAATCGGGGGTGTTCTGGATGCGGCGGCGACTGGCGACATCGATGCCGCGGGAATCGATGAACTGCTTGTAGCGTGCATCGAGATAGCCGACCGACCAGTTGAGGTTGAGCGTACCACCCGGCGCAGCCAGATCGCGCGCCGCGATCAGATTGCCCTCGAACTCCACGCCGCGCATCCGCGCCTTGCCGGCATTGGTGGTGATGCCGATGAACGTCTGCTGCCCGTTGATCGTGGTGCCGATCGACCCCGGCACCTGCACATCGGTGTAATCGGCGTGGAATGCGGCCAACGCGACATTGAGCCGCCGGTCGAACAGCGACGCCTTGTAGCCGATTTCGTAGCTGGTGACGGTTTCGGGATCGAACGACATGAAGTCGTACACCTGCTGCGCGGTGCAGGTGGTGCCGCTGGGCGTTCGGCAGGCGCTGGTTTGGCCGCGCGGATCGAAGCCGCCGCCCTTGAAGCCGTCCGCCCAGCTTGCATACAGCGTGTGATCGCTGCTCGGCTTGAAGCTGATCGAGGCGCGGGGGGTGAACTTCGCAAAGTCGGCGGTACCGCGGAAATCCGAGGTGGTGGCGAACAGCGTGCCGGTGCCGCCGAAGAACGGCGATCCTCCGCCAAGGAAGGTCTGGCGCAGCACGCGCGACTGGCGCTGATCCCAGGTATAGCGGCCACCCGCCGACACGCTGAGCATCGGCGTGATATCGTAGGTGAAATCGCCGAACACGGCCACGGTATCGGTGTTGACGTCGCCGAAGGTCAGCGCGGTCACGCCGCCGGGCAGGCGCACGTCGAACACGGTGCGCGCCTTGGCATCGAGATAATAGACGCCGAGCAGGCCGGAGAAGCTGCCCGTATCCACCAGCAGCTGGGTTTCCTGGCTGAACTGCTTGTTGTTGTAGAAGGCCGGCACGTCGACCTGGACGGCGGCGAGCGCGTCGAAATCGATCGGCGTGGCGCTGTCATCCTTGCGATAGGCGGTGATCGAGCGCAGCGTCAGCCAGTCCGTCGCGTAGAGTTCGGCCAGTCCGGTCACGCCCCAGGCCTTCACGTCCTGGCGCGGCGTGACGAGGCCGCCGCGCGAGTCGAACTTGTCGGCCAGTACCGGCGTGCCGCTGACGATGCCGGGGATCAGGCGATGGCCGCCGCGCGGGTTGCTCTTGTCGTGGGTATAGTCGCCGGAGATGCGGAAGAAGGCGCTGTTGCTGGGCTCGTACTCGATCGTGCCGCGCGCCGCCCACAGATCCTTGTTGTAATTGTCCTGTCCGGTGGTGAGGTTTGTCCCGAAGCCGCCGCGGCTGAGGCGGGCACCGGCTGCGCTGACCTTCAGGCCGGTATCGGCGATCGGCGCGCTGGCGCTGACCACCAGATCGGCCTGGTTGTACGAGCCATAGGCGCCGCGCAGCTGCAGCGAAGGATCGGCACCGATGCGCTTGGTTACATATTTCACCGCGCCGCCAATGGTGTTGCGGCCGTAGAGCGTACCCTGCGGGCCGCGCAGCACCTCGATCCGTTCGACGTCGTAGATGTCGAGCACGGCGGCCTGCGGCCGGTTCAGATAGACGTCGTCGAGATATAGGCCGACACCGGCTTCGAAGCCGGCGACAGGATCCTGCTGGCCGACGCCGCGAATGAAGGCGGAAAGCGTGTTGTTGGTGCCGCGCGAGACTTCCAGCGTCACGTTCGGCACGGCGTTCGTGATATCGGTGATGTCGAGCGCGCCCTGCGCACTCAACTGTTCGCCGCTGATCGCGCTGACGGCGATCGGCACGTCGAGCAGGCTTTCTTCCCGCCGGCGCGCGGTGACGATGATTTCGCCTTCCGCGGGGATGCCGTTGGCAGCGGGTTCCTGGGTGCTGGCAGGCGATTCCTGCGCAAAGGCCGGCGCCGCGGCAAACAGCGCAACGCTGGCGAACAATGCGGCGCGGACGGAACGGTGGCGTGACATGCGATCAATCCTCCCCTGGTTCAACCCGATCTCTTCGTGGGTTGTAAGCCGGTGCGCGAGGCTATACTGAAACCTGAACCGGGTTTCAACTTGGGAGTGAAAGGGGAGGCGGATGAAGGCGGGCCAGCGTGGCATATCGGCCACTTCGGATTCCGACGGCGGCGGATCGGCCAGCGAGGGCAAGGCGCCGCGCACCGAGCGCGGTCGCCGCACGCTGCGGTCGATCCTGGATGCGGCCGCCGCCGAATTCGGCGAGAAAGGCTTTCACGAAGGATCGATCAGCGGCATTACCCGACGCGCGGGCGTGGCGCTCGGCAGCTTCTATACCTATTTCGATTCGAAGGACGCGGTGTTCCGCGCGCTGGTGCGCGACATGAGCGACCAGGTGCGGGAGCATGTCGCCCCCGCGCTACGCGGGGCACGCGACCAGATCGATGCGGAACGCGCCGCGTTGCAAGCCTTTATCGGCTTCGCGCGCACCCACAAGGAAATCTATCGCATCATCGACGAGGCCGAGTTCGTCGACCCGGCCAGCTTCCGCCATCATTATGCCAGCACTGCCGACCGCATCGCCGCCCGGCTGCGGGCGGGGGCCGAGCGCGGCGAGCTGCGCGACGACGTCAGCGAGATCCATGCCTGGGCGATCATGGGCATGAACGTGTTTCTCGGCCTGCGCTACAGCGTATGGGACGACGATACGCCGCCCGAAGCCATTGCCGACGTGGTCGCGCAGCTGCTGGCGCGAGGAATCGGCGCGCCTACTTCTTCGCCAACAGATCCTTGAGGCCGGCCAGCGCGTTCACCGGGCGGTGTTCCTCCTCGCTCTTCACCCCGGCCGCGCGCAGCACCTCGGCCGCGCGGGGGCCGCGCGGATAGGGATCGATCTCCAGCGCCATCGTCTCCGCTGCCGCCTCGCCCAAGTCGATCGCGCCGCCGGTGTAGAAGACGGTGTCGCACTCGTCCTCGGTCAGCTCCACTTCCTCCTCGGCGCCGGCCTCGGGCGCGGCGACGAACCGGATCGCGAAATCCTGTTCGACCTTGGCCGGCAGCGGATCGTCGGTGACCACGCAGGCCTGGGTCAGCCGGGCGGAAACATGGCCGCGCGCCACCACGCCCTGCGCATCGCGGTGCAGGTGGAAGACGGCATCGAGCTTCTCGATCGATTTGAAGCCGAAGCGACGGCTGAGCGCGATACGCTCGTCTTCGGTGGCGGCAATCTCGATGGCGCTTTCGCCCATGCCGATCTTGTCCAGCCGATGGGTTCGGGAAAATTCGGGAGCGTTCATTCGGGCAGTTCTCCGGCGATCACACGGTCGATCGGCAGGGCCGCCAGCGCGTCGCGAAAGGCGCGCAGCCGCGCCTCGACATGGGTGAGCGCGGCGGGCGCGGGTGCCTCGCCACGATAGAGGTTGCGGACCAGCGCAGGACCGAGGTCGCCCTCGGCCAGACCGGTGCGATAGGCGCCGAGCCGGCCGCCCAGCATACCCATCATCCGCCCGACATGCTTGCCGACGATGATGTCGCCGATGCCGATCTCACGCAGCTGGCCGTCCATATCGTCGATAAAGCATTCGGCGAGCGCGGTGCTCGGGGCGATGCCCTTCGGCTCCGTCTCCAGCCGCAGCAGGACCAGGCAGAGCAGCGCCGCGATCATGTCGAACCGGCCGTCCACCGTATCGGGCACGGCGCCTTCGACATACCAGTGCGGTGCGCGGCCGCGCGCGACCACGCCGGCATAGAGCTGCGGCATGGTGCCCCGATCGGGGCGATTGAAGAGCCGCTGGAGCCATTGCATCGCTGTTGTTCGCGCCTTCCTCGGTAGCGACCTTGTTTGGCCGCATTTTGCCGCATATTGAGGCGTTCGGCCCGGGATGCAATCCGCGGGCCGCATGTGTTTGCCTGGAGATCCCGATGTCGCTTCCCGTTCGCACGCTCGGCACCGCCGCGTTGTTGGTCGTGCTCGGCACCACCGCCTGTACGCCGGTGCGGACGCATCAGGGCTATGTGGTCGATCACGATCTGGTCGCTTCGGTGCAGCCGGGGATCGATACGCGCGAATCGGTGGCGCAGATGCTGGGCCAGCCCAGCTTCACCAGCCAGTTCAACGAAGGCGAGTGGTTCTACGTCTCGCGCGACAGCAGCAACTTCGCCTTCCGTAATCCGCGCGTAAAGACGCAGACGACGCTGCGCGTCCGCTTCGATGCGTCGGGCAATGTGGCGGCGGTGGACCAGACCGGCGCGGAACTGGCGGCTTTGATCAGCCCCTATGGCAAGACCACGCCGACGCTCGGCCGCGGCCGCAGCTTCTTCCAGGATCTGTTCGGCAATATCGGTACGGTGGGCGCACCTGGTGCCGGCGCCGGCGGCGGTGGCGGCGGCAATACCGGACCCTAGGCTGAAGCTTTACGGTGGCTGACGAATCGGTTTTCGGATCGTTCAGCCGGCGCGCTCCATCTTCCATCCCATGCCGGCCCAGCTGCCGGCGGGGATCAACGAGGATGGAGGCTCCAATGAAGAAGTTTGTCACCGCAGCGCTGCTGGTTGCCGTTGCCGCACCGGCGATGGTGGTGATGCCGGCAAGCGCGATGGCCCAGTCGCGCGCCGAACTGCGCGGGGACGTGCGCGAGATTCGCAGCGAAAGACGGGATCTGGCGCGCGCCGAGCGGTCGGGCGATCCGCGGCGAATTCGCGAGGAGCGGCGCGATCTGCGCGAGGCGCATCGCGAATTCCGCGAAGACCTGCGCGATCGCGACCGGCGCTGGGCGGACAATGACTGGCGCGTATGGCGCGAACGGCACGGCGACCTGTACGCGCGCGGTTCGTGGCGCGCGCCGTTCCGCTATTCCCGCTTCCAGCCGGGTGCGCGGATCGGACAGGTTTATTACGGGCCGCGCTATGTAATCGCGAGCCCTTGGCGCTACCACCTGCCGCCGGCGGGCGTGAACCGGGTGTGGGTGCGCCACTATGGCGACATGCTGTTGGTGGACCGGCGCCGCGGCCGCGTGATCCGGGTTCTGCCGGGCTTCTACCGATAACAAGAATTCGGCCGGGCACCCCGGGGTGCCCGGCCGTTTCAAGTTTAAGGGGTCTTCCGAAAGGAATAGCCGGTCTGAACGGGTGCGAAGGGGAAAAGTTCCGTATTTTTAATAAGATGATTTTCGTGTCTCATAAGCGGGTGCTGCCGCCGCCCGGGATGCGATCAGCCCGTTCGATCCGAAATGGTGGCATATCGCTCCGCAAGGATGGACGATCCTGTCCTGCATCCTCTACAGCTCTCAACAAGTTACGACGATGATCGCAGGGGGCGCGCAGAGAATCATCGTCGGACGGTCCAAATCGGATTCATCGAGGGGGAACGATGATGATGGCTGCCGTCGATGCAATCGCGCATGAAGTGACGCTATTCGCAGCGGTTTTCATGGCGATCGGGGGTATCGATGACCTGTTGGTCGACCTAATCTATATCACCACCACCTTGTTCTTCAGCGGGCGTGGCAAGCCTGTCGCCGATATCGCGGAGGGGGCACGGGGGAAGCGGTTCGCCATTTTCGTGCCCGCCTGGGACGAATCGGCGGTGATCGAGCCGATGCTGCGCGCGACGCTCGCCCGTTGGCCGGGGAGCGCGTATCACCTCTATGTCGGCACCTATCCTAATGACGCTGCCACCATCGCGGCGGTGGCGCGTGTAGCGGGAGAGGACGTCCGGGTGCGCCTGGTGATAGGCACCCATCCCGGCCCCACCACCAAGGCCGATTGCCTGAACACGCTTTGGCGCGCCCTGCTGCGCGACGAGGCGGCGGCGGGCGCACGGGTCGATGCGATCGTGCTGCACGATGCCGAGGATGTCGTGCATCCGGCCGAACTGCGCGTGTTCGCCGCATGGATCGCGACGCATGGCGCGGTGCAGCTGCCGGTGGTGCCGCTCGTCGCGCCCGGATCGCGGCTGGTCTCCGGCCATTATCTCGACGAGTTCGCACAGGCGCATGGCGCGACGCTGCCGGTGCGCCAGCGCTTGGGTGCGGGCATGCCGCTGGCCGGAGTGGGCTGTGCGATCCGGCGCGACCTGCTGCAGCGGATCGCCGACCGGCGCGGTGCGCCGTTCGATGCCGCCAGCCTCACCGAAGACTATGAGCTGGGGCTCACGCTGCGGGCGCTGGGTGCGCGTTGCGCGTTCGTGCGAGCGTTCGATACGGAGAGCGGCTCGCTCGTCGCGGTACGCGCCTTCTTCCCGGCAACGCTGTCGGCCGCGGTTCGGCAAAAGGCGCGCTGGATGGCCGGGATAGCTCTGGCGGGTTGGGACCGCACCGGCTGGGGGCGATGGCGTGATCTGGGCGACCACTGGATGCGGATGCGCGATCGACGCGTGACGCTGGCGATGCCGGTACTGGCGCTGGCCTATTGCGCATTGATCCTGTGGGGCGTTTCGGGCGCGCTGCACCTGGTCGCCGGTACCGCGCCGCACGGCCTCGAAGGCTGGGCCATGCAATTGCTGACGTTCAACGCCGGCCTGCTCGTCTGGCGGCTGCTGATGCGGGTACTGCTGGTGGGATGTAGCCATGGCTGGCGCGAGGCGGCATGGTCGATCCCGCGGATGCTGGCCGCCAATGCGATTGCGCTGCTCGCCGCGCGCCGCGCCCTTTGGATCTATATCGGCCTGTTGCGGGGAGGGCCGCTGCGCTGGGACAAGACGGCGCACCATTTCCCCGGAGACGCGCTGGAGTCCCGACGGACGGCGGCATGAATCGCGCGGGTAGGGGGCGGCCGCTGCGCTTCGTCGCGGGCGTGCTTGTCGGCTGGATCGGGCTGCGCGTGGCGATGCTGCTGCCGGGAGCTGCGGACCTCGCCTCTGCGGTCGAGCAGGTGCCGGTGCAGCGGCGGCCGCGCGCCGAACCCGTCGCCGCTGCGGTGCCGCAGCCCGTGGCGCCACGCGGCCCGGTACGACGCGTAGCGCAACCCGTTGCTTTGCGAGCCCCATCGCTGCGAGCGGAGATGAAGGCGCCGCCGCTCGCGGAGGCCATTCCAATCCTTCCGATATCCTGGAAGGAGGGACCGTTGGCGGCCGGTCGGCTGGTGGATCCCCTGCCGCAAGCGGAACCCGCTGCCCTCCGGTCCGAACCGGCCGGGATCGGGGACTTGTGGCAGGCGAGCCTATGGCTCGTCGCACGGCCGGGCAGGGGCATCGGCGCCGCGCCCGGCGGCGGCCAGATCGGCGGGAGCCAATATGGACTGCGGATTGCGCGAAGCTTCCACAGCACGCCGCGCCTGGCGGTGACCGCGCGCTTGGCAGGGCCGCTTGCGGGATCCGGGATCGAGGCGGCGCTGGGGTTGGAATGGCGGACCGCATCGCCGGTGCGCGTGCTGGTCGAACGACGCATCGGCCTGGACGGCGCGCCGGGCGGCAGCGGCGTCGGCGTGATCCTGGGGATCGATCGCGCCTTCGGGCGATTGCGCGTCGAAGCCTATGGTCAGGCGGGCGCGGTGCTCCGCGAGCGGGCGGACGGCTATGCCGATGGCGCGGCGCGCCTGACCCGACGCCTGTCGGACGCGCAGGGCACGCAAGTTTCGATCGGCATGGGAGGATGGGGCGCGGCCCAGCGGGATGCGCAGCGCCTCGATGTGGGGCCGTCGTTGCTGCTGAGCGTGCCGCTGGGCGGCAGTCGGGCACGGATCGCGCTCGATTGGCGACAGCGGATCGCAGGTAACATCCGGCCTGGATCGGGGCTGGCATTGTCGATCGGCAGCGATTTCTGATCGCGAAAGCGCCGACGGACGTGGCTTCGCCCTTTCGCAGCCATGTGCAAAGCGAGTAGAGCTAGGCACGCATGGATCTCTATCTCCCGATCGCCAACCTGTCGGTCAACGCGCTGTTCATCGTCGCCCTTGGGCTCGGCGTCGGCCTGTTGTCGGGCATGTTCGGGGTCGGCGGGGGCTTCCTCACCACGCCGCTGCTGATCTTTTACGGCATTCCGCCGACTGTCGCCGCCGCCTCTGCCGCCAGCCAGGTGACGGGCGCCAGCGTTTCGGGGGTCTTCGCCCATCTCCGCCGCAAGGGAGTGGACCTGCAGATGGGCGCAGTGCTGGTTGCCGGGGGCATCCTCGGCAGCATCATGGGTGCGTGGCTGTTCACGGTGCTTCAGGCGAGCGGGCAGATCGATGTGGTGATCGGCGTGCTCTATGTCGTGCTGCTCGGATCGATCGGCGGGCTGATGTTCCGCGAGTCGGTCGGCGTGATCCGCGTCTCGCGGGGCAAGGCCGTGGCCAAGGCACGCAAGCGGCGGCATCATCCGATGGTGGCGGCGTTGCCGTTCCGCTGGCGCTTCTACGCCTCCGGTCTCTACATCTCGCCGCTGGCGCCGCTGCTGCTCGGCTTCTTTACCGGCATTCTCACCATGTTGCTCGGTGTGGGCGGCGGCTTCATCCTGGTGCCGGCGATGCTCTACATCCTGGGCATGGGCACGCAGACGGTGGTCGGCACCTCGCTGTTCCAGACGCTGTTCACCACGGCGGTCGCAACGATGGTGCATGCCACTACCACCAAGGCGGTGGATATCGTGCTTGCGATCCTGCTGCTGCTGGGATCGGTTATCGGCGCGCAGCTCGGTGCCCGCTTCGCCGCCAAGGCAAAGCCCGAATATCTGCGGCTGTTGCTCGCCGTGATCGTGCTGGGCGTGGCAGCGCGGATGCTGCTAGGCCTCGCCTGGCGGCCCGACGAAATCTATTCGGTGACCGCGGCGTGAGACGCGCAGGGTTTCTGGCGCTGCTTGCCCCGTTGGTGATGGGGCAGGCCAAGCCGGAACTGGTGCCGGACGTTTCGCAGCGCGACATCGAGATCGCGTACAGCTTTACCGGCGCGGAGCTGCTGCTGTTCGGCGCAATCCTCTATCCCGGCGGCCATGCCACGGCGCAGGGCCAGAAGCCGGCCGATGTGGTGGTGGTGGTGAAAGGGCCGACCGAATCGGTGGTGGTCCGCGAAAAGAGCAAGGTAGCGGGCATCTGGGTGAACGCCGATCAGATGCGCTATCGCTCGGCACCCAGCTTCTACGCCATGGCCTCGTCGCGTCCGATCAACGAGCTGGTCGACGAGCGCACCCGCGCGATCTACGAACTGGGGTTGGAAAGCCTGCAGCTGTCGCCCGCCTCCGCCGCTTCGCCGGACGTGCAGGCACGGTTCGATCGCGGCTTCGTCGATCTCAAGCAGCGCAGCCGGCTGTTCTACGAAGCACCGCGCGCCGTGGAGATTACCGACGGCGTCCTGTATCGCGCCCGGCTGACCATCCCGGCACGGGTGCCGGTGGGCCGCTTCACCGCAGAGACCTTCCTGATCCGCGACGGCCGCGTGCTCGCCGCGGCGGTCCGCCCGATCGAGATCCGCAAATCGGGCTTCGAGCGGTTCGTCGCGACCAGCGCCGACCAGCATTCGATTGTCTATGGCCTGGTCGCCGTCGGTGTATCGTTCCTGTTCGGCTGGGGCGCGGGCGCGCTCTGGCGGCGATTCTGAGCGCCTGCCACACGCAATCTTTACTTCGGCCGGTCCATGCAGTGTTTCCTTTTTGGGGGAAGGACGATGGAAGGCGTGTCCAGCAGGCTAGTGTTCGAACCGGATGCAGCCAACGCGATTCCGCCTTCTGCGGCTGCGCTTGTCCCGATCGGGGCGGTGCTGCAAATCGGCGGCGCGTCCAGCGAAGTGCTGCTCGATCCGGCCGCGCTCGACGCGCTCGCGGCCCATGCCGATACGCTGCTGGCGCAGGCCGGGCAGGTGGGAACGCCCGTGAAGATCCGCGTCGGCACGCGCTGGTTAGTGGCGAGCCTCCGCACCGCCCGGCTTGACGAGGCGGGCCGTATCGCCGCGCAGATCGATCTGCTGGGAGAGGGCGACGAGGAACGGCTGACCGGCAGGCTCCATCGCTTCCATCGGGGCGTGACACGCTATCCGCTGCCGGGTGCGGCGGTGTTCGCCATGCCGGCCGCCGATTTGCGCGACGTGTATGCGGCGGAGTCCAGCGTCCATATCGACGTAGGCACGGTCTACCCGACCCGGGACATCCGCGCCGCCCTTGCGGTGGATGCGCTGCTCGGTCGGCATTTCGCCCTGCTCGGCTCCACCGGCACCGGCAAGTCTACGGCGGCGGCGCTGCTGCTCCACCGAATCTGCGCGCTGGCGCCGCAAGGCCATATCGTCATGATCGATCCGCACGGCGAATATGGCAGCGCCTTCGCCGAACAGGGCGCGTTGTTCGACGTGTCGAACCTGCAACTGCCCTATTGGCTGATGAACTTCGAGGAACATTGCGAGGTGTTCCTCACCGCCGCGGGGCCGGAACGGCAGGTGGATGCCGATATCCTCGCCAAATGCCTGCTCGCCGCGCGGGCCAGGAACCGGCTCGGGCAGGAGATCGGCAAGCTCACGGTCGACGCGCCGGTACCCTATCTGCTCTCGGACCTGACCAACGCGCTTACGCAGGAAATGGGCCGCATCGACAAGGCGACCGATACCGCGCCTTATCTTCGCCTGCGCGCCAAGATTGACGAGGTGAAGGGCGACCCGCGCTACGCCTTCATGTTCTCCGGCATGTTGGTGGCGGATACGATGGCCGGCTTCCTCGCGCGCATCTTCCGTCTGCCGGGCGGCGGCAAGCCGATCTCGATCATCGATGTTTCCGGCGTGCCGAGCGAGATCACCGCTGTCGTGGTCGCCGTGCTCAGCCGCCTCGTCTTCGATTTCGCGATCTGGTCGCGCGGAGAGGCGCGGCGACCGGTGCTGCTCGTGTGCGAGGAAGCGCACCGCTATGTGCCCAGCGAAGGCGCCGCCTTGGGCTCCTCCGTCGGGCGCATCCTCAGTCGCATTGCGAAGGAAGGCCGGAAGTACGGCGTCTCGCTGGGTCTGATCACTCAGCGGCCCTCGGACTTGGCCGAAGGCGTGCTTTCGCAGTGCGGCACGATTCTGACGATGCGGCTCAACAACGAGCGCGACCAGGCGTTCGTACGCGCCGCCATGCCGGAAGGAACCCGTGGCTTTCTCGACGCGGTGCCGGCGCTGCGGAACCGCGAATGTATCGCGGTCGGCGAAGGCGTGGCCACGCCGGTGCGGCTGGTGTTCGACGAGCTGGAGCCTAGCAAGCGCCCAGCCTCCGACGATCCGCACTTCTCTACCCTCTGGCGCGAGGCGGGTGGAGAGGAGGCGATGCTGGAGCGCACGATCCGCCGCTGGCGCGCCCAAGGACGCTGACCGGCGTTCCTTAGGGAAAGGCTATTCGGCGTCCTCGGGCTGGGCGCCATGCCCCACCGGCACCGCCATGAGGCTGCGCAGCCGCGCCTGGAACGCCCCCAGCGCGCCGCCGGTCAGGCGCCGTACCGAGACGAACGACACGCCGCGCGGATTAACGGCGGCGCCGTTGCGGGTCGTTTCGAAATGGAGATGCGGGCCGGTCGACAAGCCCGAATTGCCGCTGCGGGCGATCTGCTGGCCCTTGCGCACCGATTGTCCCGGACGGACCAGGATCTTGCTCAGATGCGCATAGCCTGTGCCGAATCCGCTGCCATGATCGATGCGGACAAGGTTGCCATAGCCGGCGGAGCGGCCAGCCACACGCACCACGCCATCGACCGCCGCATAGACGGGGGACCCGTAAGGCGCGGCGATGTCGATCCCCTTGTGCATCCGGTTGAAGCCGAGGATCGGATGCGTCCGCATGCCGAAGGCGGAGGAGAAGCGGCCATTGACCGGCATCGTCATCATGCCGGTTTTGCCGCCCGTGCCACCGGCATCGAACCATTCGGTCTTGCCGCCGCTTTCCCAAGGGGCCAGCTTGATGCCGTTGGCGCAGCCGGTGACGCCGGCATACATCAGCTGGCCATATTGCACTTCGCCCGTTGCGGCGCGCGCCTGACCCAGGATCAGGTCGAACTTGCACGAAGCGCCCAGTCGCGACACGGGGACCCGGCTGGAAACGGTGCGCAGGAACGCCTCAACCGCCTTCGCGGGGGCACCGGCGGCGCGGGCGGAGCGATAGAGGCTGGATCCGATCAGCCCCTGGACACGCAGCGGTGTCCTATCGATCGCGATCGGAATCGATTTGATGGCGAGTGCCGCGCCGGTGCGGGTGATCTCGATCCGCCGATCGAATGCAGCACGGAAGGCGAGCCGCTCCAGCGGGCGTGGCTGCGACTTGTCCGGCCGCCGGCCGAGCGTCATCTCCAGCAGGGTGTTGCGCTGGATGCTGCCCAGCGGCATCGCATCGGCGACCAGGCGCGCGGCAATCCCGGCATCGGCTTCGCCCACGCCGGACCGTTGCAGCACACTGCGCAGCATCGTGCCGCTTCCCAGCTTCGCTTCGTGCTCGATGATCGGCCGTTCGGGCGTGTCGCCTAGCGGTTGGACAAGGCGCGTGGGCGCGGCATGAATGCCGGTGCGCGACCCGCTGGCGAGCGGCGCGATCGCCTGCGCCTGCTGCGCCTGTTCGGCCTTGCCGGAAAGCGGGGCGGGGGCGATGCCCAGGATCGGCTGGTCGACGCTGGGCGCCAGCATCCAGGTGGCAGCGCATAGCGCAGCACAGGTCGCGGCGCCGCGGAACCAGGTGGGCGATCCGATGTCGGCGCCAAGATCGGGAACGAGATCGAGCCCGGCGAGGCGATGGCCCAGCTTCGCAGGCACCACGGCAGGGATCGCGCGCGCCAGACCGCCGCCGCCACCGGCAAGGCCCGAGCCATGATCGTCGCGAAAGAACAAGCGATGCTGCCTTTGATGCCCGATTGCGCGCGGCATGAAGCGACGCGTCCATCGAAGGACTCTGGGTTTGGGGCCTTAAAGTCAAATTAAGTTCGCCAGCTTCGGCAGTTGTTCGCGCCAGTCCGTGCGGAAGCTGCGCCGAAACGGCCGATTCGGCCGAAACCGGCGCGGGAGCGCGGAAAAGCCGGCGCGGGGGAGTTGCCTTACGCGACGTGCGCGACGATCTTGGACGGCAACATGAGCCAGTTCGCCCGTTCGCCCGTCACGGCAGTGCTTGGGCCCACCAATACCGGCAAGACCCACCTCGCGGTCGAACGGATGTGCGGCCATGCCAGCGGCATGATCGGGTTCCCGCTGCGGCTGCTAGCGCGCGAGGTCTACGACCGGGTCGTGCGGATGAAGGGTCCCACCGAAGTCGCGCTGATCACCGGCGAGGAGAAGATCCTGCCGCCCAAGGCCCGCTGGTTCTGCTGTACGGCGGAGAGCATGCCGCTGGAACGCGAGACGGCGTTCGTTGCGCTCGACGAAGCGCAGCTGGGCGCCGATCCGGAGCGCGGCCATGTCTTCACCGATCGGCTGCTGCGCGCGCGGGGCCGCGAGGAGACCATGATTCTGGGCTCGGACAGTCTGCGGCCGATGCTGAAGGCGCTGGTGCCGGAAGCCGAGATCGTCGGCCGGCCGCGCTTCTCCACGCTCAGCTATGCCGGTGCCAAGAAGCTGTCCCGCCTGCCGCGCCGCTCGGCGATCGTCGCCTTCTCGGCCGAGGAAGTCTATGCCGTGGCCGAGGCGCTGCGCCGCCTGCGGGGCGGTGCGGCCGTGGTGATGGGAGCGCTGTCCCCGCGCACCCGCAACGCCCAGGTGGCGATGTTCCAGGCGGGCGAGGTCGATTATCTCGTCGCCACCGATGCGATCGGCATGGGGCTCAACATGGATGTCCACCATGTCGCCTTCGCCTCGCTCCACAAGTTCGACGGGCGGCGCCAGCGGCGGCTGACCATCGCCGAGATGGCGCAGATCGCCGGTCGCGCCGGGCGCCACCAGAAGGACGGCACTTTCGGCGCGCTGCACGAAGAGGGGCCGAGCGCCTTCACGCCCGAGGAAGTGCTGGCGATCGAGGGCCATCAGGTGCCGAAGCTCGAGCATCTCTATTGGCGGCAGGGCGAGCCGGACTTTTCCAGTATCGATGCGCTGGTCGCCAGCCTGGAGGCCCGGCCTCAGGCCGAGGTGCTGCGCGCTGCCCCCCAGGCTACCGACCTGGCGGTGCTCAAACGCCTGGCCGACGAGGACTGGGTCCGCGCGCGGGTGCGCAGCCCGCGCATGGTGGCGCGGCTCTGGGCGGCGTGCGGCCTGCCGGATTTCCGCAAGCTGGGCGTCGATCCCCATGCGCGCTTCGTCGGGCGCATCTTCGGGCACCTTTCCGAAGGGCGCGGGCATCTGCCGCATCAATGGTTCGCCGACGAGATCCAGCGGCTCGATAATATGGGCGGCGATGTCGAGACGCTCGCCGGCCGCATCGCCGCGGCGAGAAGCTGGGCCTATATCGCCCACCGCGCCGATTGGCTGGAGCAGCCTGCGCACTGGGCCGAGCGGACCCGCGCGATCGAGGAGAAGCTGTCCGACGCGCTGCATGCCAGCCTAACCCAGCGCTTTGTGGACAAGCGCACCACGGTGCTGCTGCGCCAGATCGGCGCGGACGCTTCCACGCTGCCGGTGACGATCGGCCCTGAAGGCGAAGTGAGCGTCGAGGAGCATCCGCTCGGCACGCTGGAAGGCTTCCGTTTCAAGGTCGCCGCCGAGGCCCGGGCGGGCGACAAGCGGATGCTGCTCGCCGCCGCCGAGAAGCGGCTCGCGGGGGAATATCGCCGCCGCGGCTCCGCGTTGGCGGACGCGCCGGACGGCGAGCTGGCGCAGATCGGCACCGCGATCCACTGGCGCGGCCACGATGTCGCGCTGCTCAAGCCGGGCGCAAACCTGGTGCGGCCGCGCGTGCAGCTCGATCGTGCGCTCGATGTGCTGGACCCGCAAGCCAAGACCGCCGTGCAGACGCGGCTGGAGCGCTGGTTCGCCGAGCGGGTGCAGGCCGATCTTCCGGTTCTTGCCAAGCTCGACGCGATCACCCGGGAGGAAGCGGCAGGGGCCCCCTTGCGCGCGCTCGCGACTGCGCTGCTCGAACAGGGCGGCCTCCTGCCCCGCCGCGCGGCGGGCGGGATGCTGGAAGCGCTCGACGGCTCGGCGCGCCACCGGCTGCGCAAGATCGGCATGACGATCGGAACGCTCGACGTGTTCGCACCTTCGCTGCTCAAGCCGCGTGCCGCCGCCCGTCGCCGCGCGCTGATGGGGCTGGAGCAGGTGCCGCCCGATGCCGCCGTCGTGCTGCCGCGCGACGCCGCAGGCGCGGATCTCGCCCATGGATTTCGCCCCTTCGGCGCGCAGGCGGTGCGTGTCGACCTGGTCGAGCGTATCGCCCGCGCCGCGCACGAAGCGCGCCAGGGCCGCAAGCCCTTCGCGCCCGATCCGGCACTTGCTACCTCGATCGGCCTCAAGCCGGAGACGATCGCCCGGCTGATGGCACAGCTCGGCTTCCGCACCGCGCGCGGCGACGCCGACGCCCCGCAGCGTTGGATTTGGCAGGGACTGACCCCGCTTGCCAAGCCCAAGCCGGTCGTAGCGCCCGGCAACGCCTTCGCCGCGCTGGCAGCGCTGCGCAATGGCTGAACCGCAAGGCCATGGCCCGGCGATGCGGCTAGATCGCTTCCTCTGGTACGCGCGGATCGTGAAGACTCGCAGCGGGGCGCAGGCGTTGTGCGAAAAGGGGCTGCTGCGGATCGATGGTCGCCGGGTGGAGCGATCTTCCGCCTCGGTGCGGGTCGGTGCGATTCTGGCCTTTCCGATTCTGGGCAAGGTACGGGTGCTGCGCGTCACCGCGCTGCCGATCCGGCGGGGCCCGCCGGGCGAGGCGCGGGGTTGTTACGAGGATCTCGTGACCGATCCCGGCGTTCAGAGTGTGTCCCGAGATTGACGTGCGCGCCTCCCGCGCATAGCAGGACCCCCGCATTGATCGTTCGCAACCAAGGACTGTTTCTCCCATGACCTATGTCGTCACCGACGCATGCATCCGGTGCAAGTACATGGATTGTGTCGAGGTTTGTCCGGTGGACTGCTTCTATGAAGGCGAGAACATGCTCGTCATCAACCCCAGCGAGTGCATCGATTGCGGCGTGTGCGAGCCCGAGTGCCCCGCAGAGGCGATCCTGCCGGATACCGAAAACGGCCTGGAAAAGTGGCTCGAGCTGAACCGTGTCTATTCGGAGCAGTGGCCCAACATCACCATCAAGGGCGAAGCGCCTGCCGATGCGGATGCGATGAAGGCCGAGGCGGACAAGTTCGACAAATATTTCTCGCCCAATCCCGGCAGCGGATCCTGATCCCGGCGGCAGTCGCCGGAATACCGCCAACCGCGCCCGATTTGGGCCACGTCGTGCAGTTTTCTGTGCGGCGCTGGTGACGTTTGGCTGGTAATTTTATTACGAGCATGTTAAAAGGACTGCGACGGAGGCATTTAGACTCGCTTCCGCCCGGAGACGCTAGCGTATGCCCCGATCCAGCCTATCCGCCGCGCCTCGCGGTTCCGGACGGGCTCCGCAATCCCACCGGGGCCGGTAATTCACGAAAGGTTCCTCGCACATGGCTGCAAAGGCGCTGTCCTTCGACGTCGGCGATTATGTCGTTTACCCCAAGCACGGTGTTGGCCGTGTTATCGAGCTGCAGAAGCAGGAAATTGCAGGCATGCAGCTCGAGCTCTACGTACTTCGTTTCGAAAAAGAGAAAATGACGCTGCGCGTACCGACCAACAAGGCGGAAAGCGTTGGCATGCGCAAGCTCTCCAGCGACAAGACGCTGCGCGAAGCGCTCGACACGTTGAAGGGCAAGCCCAAGGTCAAGCGTACCATGTGGTCGCGCCGCGCCCAGGAATATGAAGCGAAGATCAACTCGGGCGACCTAGTGTCGATCGCCGAAGTGGTGCGCGATCTGTTCCGTGCGGACGACCAGCCCGAGCAGAGCTATTCCGAACGCCAGATCTTTGAAGGTGCGGCCAGCCGCCTCGCGCGCGAACTCGCCGCGATGGAAGAGCTGACCGAGCCGGCGGCGCTGGAGAAGATCCTGGATATCCTGCGCAAGGCCGCGGCGATCCACAACAAGGACAAGATTCCCGCCTGATTGGGCGCGGAACGGGTCGGATCAAAAGGGGGCGGGCCAAATCGGCCGCGCCCCCTTTTCGTTACCGTTCGATCGTGTATTATACCGGCAACACACGATCGGGAGGTTTCTCATGCGTCTGTTGCCAGCCCTTGTCCTGCTGCCCCTCGCCACCGCCTGCAACGCGAGCTGGGGAAATAGCGGCGCCAAGGTTGAGGGAAGCGGCACCGGCGGCACGCGCAGCTTCGCCGCCAGCGGCTTCACCGGCGTGGCACTTAAAAGTTCGGACGATGTGGATGTGCGCATCGGCAACGCCTTTTCGGTCCAGGCGGAAGGGGATCCCAAGGTACTCGATCAGCTCGACATCCGCCTCGACGGCGATACGCTGCAAGTCGGGCGCAAGAGCGGCGGCAGCAGTTGGCTCGGCGGCGGCGATCGCGGGGCGAAGATCCATGTCGTATTGCCGAAGCTGACCGATGCCGTGGTGGCGGGTTCGGGCACGATGCGGGTCGATCGCGCGGAAGGCGCCTTTGACGGCGCCGTGGCAGGATCGGGTGACCTCGATATCGCCGCGCTTTCGGCGAACAAGGCATCGCTGTCGATCGCCGGTTCGGGCAACATCACCGTTGCAGGGCGCGCGGAGTCGCTGGATGTTTCCGTGGCGGGATCGGGCGATCTCCACGGCGAGAGTCTGACCGCAAAGGGTGCAGACATCTCGATTGCGGGATCGGGCAATGTGCGCGCGAACGTGCCGGGCGCGGCCTCCATCGCAATCCTGGGCTCAGGCGATGTCGAACTGCGCGGCGGCGCCAAGTGCGACGTCAGCAAAGTGGGCTCGGGTGCGGCGAAGTGTTCGTGAGATGATCGGTGTCGAAGCTCCCGCCGCCAGCGGGAGCGTTCTCGCGCTCGCTCCGCGGTGCTGCCCTACGCGACGGCGACCAGGCGCGGGCAGATCGCTTTCAACTCCGCCGGAAATAGGCCGATGGCGTGACGCCGAGTGAGCGTTTGAAGAAGGCGATGAAGGCACTGACGCTGTCATAGCCCAGATCCAGCGCGACGGTAGTGACGGCGCGCCCCTCCTATCTGGATCGGAAAAGCCTGCCTACGCCGGGGCAAATGCTCGCCGCCATGACCCAGCAGGACGCGTCTGCCAAGGAGGCCATCGACGCGCACTATGCGCATGGTGTGCGCAACGATCTGTACGGCTGATGCCGGTGCCCGGGCGCGCGCCGGTCAGGCCGCCAGCGGGAAGCGCAGCAGCTTGTGTTCGGTCGCCACCAGCGCTTCGGCGCCGGGACCCACCGCGCGAACGATCTCTGGATGCCCCGCATCCAGCCCGCCGGTGAGCGCGCCGAACGCCGGCAGGATCAGCTTGCTCTGCGTTGCCACGAAGCAGCGCCGCGCGACATGCCGGCCGCGAACTGTGAGCCGCAGCTTCGGGTGAAAATGACCGGAAAGCTCGGGCCGTGCCTCTCCGGCCAGCGCTTCGTGGCGCAGCATCAGCCCGTCGACCTCGGCTTCGGCGTGCACCACGCCGCCGCACGAATCGACCAGCACGCGATCGTGATTGCCGGTGATCCAGTGCCAGGCGAGCCCGCCGGTCAGTGCCGTCAGCGTCGCCCGCGCCTCGGCGGGCAGGCGCTCGCACCCCTTGGTGTCGTGGAAACTGTCGCCCAGGCACCAGAGTTCCGTCGGCCGCAGCCGTTCCACCACCGCGGTCAGCGCCGCCAACGTCGCCAGCGAGTCGTACGGCGGTAGCATCTGCCCGCCGAGCGCGAACCAGCTCGCCTTTTCAAAATGCAGGTCGGCGACGAGCAACGCCCGCCGCGCCGGCCAATAGAGGGCGCCTTCGGGCAGCGCGCGAAAGTCATGGCCGGCGAACGAAAGGGGAACCATGGGCGTGCTATCCCGCTTCCGCGTGCCGGCGTCAATGGGCGTCAGGCTACGGTGGTCTCCGCCTGGACTCGGGTCGTCTCACCGAGTGCACCGAGGATCCGAACCCAGGAACGGATGCCCTTATGGAAGCTCTTCAGCTCGTATTTTTCGTTGGGCGAATGGATGTTGTCGTCGGGCAGCGCGAAGCCGACCATCACGCTGTCCATCCCCAGGATCGAGCGGATCGAATTGACCACCGGGATCGATCCGCCGCAGCCGAGCAGCGCGGATTTGCCCCATTCTGCATCGAGCGCGGCCTGGGTGGCTGCCAAAGGACCGCTGTCGCTCGCCAGGCTGATCGCGAAGCTGCCGGGGCCGCGCGTGACGAACTCGGCCGAGCAATCCTCGGGCAGACGGCGGCGGACATGCGCCTGGAACGCCTCCCACACCTGATCGGGGTCCTGTGTGCCGACCAGTCGGAAACTCACCTTGGCATGGGCTTCGGCAGGGATCACCGTCTTGAAGCCTTCGCCGATATAGCCGCCCCAGATGCCGTTGATCTCGGCCGTCGGGCGCGACCAGACCTGTTCCAGCACCGTCTTGCCCGCCTCGCCGGCCGGCACCCGCAGGCCCACTTCACCCAGGAAGTCGGCCGCATCGAAGCCCAGCTTGTTCCAGCTTTCGAGCACGGTCGGATCGGTATCCGGCACGCCGTCATAGAAGCCGTCGAGCGTGACGCGGCCGTCCGCATCCTTCATCTCGCCGAGGATGCCGGCGAGCAGCTGGATCGGATTGCGCGCCGCCCCCCCATAGAGGCCGGAGTGCAGGTCGCGCGAAGGCCCGCGCACCGTCACCTGGCCGGCTGCCATGCCGCGCAGGCCGATGGTGATGCCGGGAGTATCGCGATCCCACATCAGCGTGTCGCAGATCAGCGCGAAATCGGCTTTCAGTTCCTCGGCATGGGCATGAAGGAACGGCTCCAGGCTGGTCGACCCCGATTCCTCCTCGCCTTCAAACAGAATGGTGACGCGGCAGGGCAGTCGGCCCTCGGCGGCCTTCCAGGCGCGGCACGCTTCGATAAAGGTGCGCAGCTGGCCCTTGTCGTCCGAGGCGCCGCGGCCGACGATCGTCTTCGAACTGTCTGCGCGCGTGTCGATCCACGGATCAAACGGATCGCGGGTCCACAGCGCGATCGGGTCGACCGGCTGCACATCGTAATGGCCATAGAACAGCACGTGCGGCCCGTCGCCGTCATGGTGCGCAACCACCATCGGGTGGCCCGGTGTATCGGCAACGCGGGCCGCGAAGCCGAGCTCGGCCAGTTCGGCGGCAAGCTGCTCGGCAGCGCGGCGGCATTCGGCGGCATAGGCGGGATCGGTGGAGACGGAGGGCACGCGCATCAGCGCGGCCAGGCGCTCGATGCTGGCGTCCAGCTGGGCATCGGCGAAGGCGAGAGTGGAGTCGGTCATGCCGGTCCGGCTACGCCCGACGCGCGACGGCGGCAACCCCGGCCAAGGGGCAGCATCGGGCGCGCAATCGCTGTGCCGGGCGCGCCCAGCGGCTGGTGCCGGCCGCCGGCTTGCGCTAGGCGGCTGCCGATCATGCTCAACCTCACCGATATCACGGTGCGCCTTGGCGGGCGCACGATCCTCGACAACGCCACGGCCAAGCTGCCGCCGCGCGGACGCATCGGCCTGATCGGCCGCAACGGCGCCGGCAAGTCGACGCTGGTAAAGGTCATCGCCAGCCAGCTCGAACCCGATGGCGGCAGCATCGACATGCCGCGCGGCGCGAAGCTGGGCTATATCGCGCAAGAAGCGCCCGGCGGCACCGCCACACCGTTCGAGACGGTGCTCGCCGCCGATATCGAGCGCGCCGCGCTGCTCGAGGAAAGCGAAACCAGCCACGATCCCGATCGCATCGGCGAGATCCATGAGCGGCTCATCGCGATCGACGCGCATGCCGCGCCTTCGCGCGCGGCGCGCATCCTGGTCGGGCTCGGCTTCGACGAAGAGATGCAGCACCGCGAGCTGGAGAGTTTCTCGGGCGGCTGGCGGATGCGCGTGGCGCTGGCCAGCCTGCTCTTCTCGCAGCCCGACCTGCTGCTGCTCGACGAGCCTTCGAACCACCTCGACCTCGAAGCGGTGCTGTGGCTGGAGGACTTTCTGAAGTCCTATCCGGCGACGATCCTGCTGGTCAGCCACGAGCGTGACTTCCTCAACAATGTCGTCGATCACATCCTGCACCTCGAGCGCGGCAAGCTGACGCTCTATCCCGGCGGCTATGACGCATTCGAGCGCCAGCGCGCCGAGCGCCAGGCCCAGCTCGCCGCCGCGCGCGCCAAGCAGCAGGCCGAGCGCGAGAAGCTGCAGGATTACATCGCGCGCAACTCGGCCCGCGCCTCGACAGCCAAGCAGGCGCAGAGCCGGCAGAAGGCGCTGGCCCGGATGCAGCCGATCGCCGAGCTGGTCGACGATCCCTCGCTCAGCTTCGACTTCCCAAATCCGGACGAGCTGCGCCCGCCGCTGATCACGCTCGACATGGCCAGCGTCGGCTATGGCGAGACGCCGATCCTCCAGCGGCTCAACCTGCGGATCGATCCCGACGATCGCATCGCGCTGCTCGGCCGCAACGGCAACGGCAAGACCACGCTCGCCCGGCTGCTCGCCGCGCAGCTGACGCCGATGGATGGCGCGATCAACAGCAGCGGCAAGATGAAGGTGGGATACTTCACCCAGTATCAGGTGGAGGAACTCGACCGCGACGACACGCCGCTGCAGCACATGACGCGCAACATGGCGGGGGCCAGCCCGGGCGCGGTGCGCGCGCAGCTCGGCCGCTTCGGCTTTTCGGGCGACAAGGCGACGACCAAGGTCGGCAAGCTTTCGGGCGGCGAGCGGGCACGCCTGGCGCTGGCATTGATCACCCGCGATGCGCCGCATTTGTTGATCCTCGACGAGCCGACCAACCACCTCGACGTCGACGCGCGCGAGGCGCTCATTCAGGCGCTCAACGGCTATACCGGCACGGTCGTGGTGGTCAGCCACGATCGCCACATGCTGGAGATGACGGCGGACCGGCTGGTGCTGGTCGACCAGGGCACTGCGCGCGAGTTCGACGGCAGCCTCGACGATTATATCGCCTTCGTGCTCGCCAAGGATCCGGCGGGATCGAAGGGCGGCGCCTCGAAGGAAAACCGCAAGGACGCACGCCGCGCCGCTGCCGAGGCGCGCGAGAAGGGCAACGCCCTGCGCAAGGCGGCCAAGGCGGCAGAGGCCGAGGTGGTCAAGCTGCAGGGTCAGCTGTCGGCGCTCGACAAGGCGATGTTCGATCCCTCCAATGCCGAGCCCGCGCTGACCAAGTTGACCATGACCGACCTGATGAAGCGCCGCGCCGATGTCGCCGCGAAGATCGAGGCGGCGGAGCTGATCTGGATGGAAGCCAGCGAAGCGCTCGAACAGCTCGCGCCCTGACGCGACTGGGCCCGGCTGGCGCCTGCAGCGGCAAGCGGGACTCGCGGAGTCGCCGTCCATCGTGGCTACGACCATATTCTGTAGAAATGAACCCGTAACGGACCAAAGTCCTCTATAGTCTTCCTCCATTATAGTTCCGAACATCGGTGAATGCCGCTCTTGATTGACGTAGTTTCAGAAGATGCCGTCAATTAGCGAGGGACATATGGAAGAGGGTAAGGGGAGGCTTGTCGTCATCGGTTCCGGCATCAAGGCGGTTTCGCACTTTACGCTGGAAGCGCAGCAGCACATTCGTAACGCAGATATCGTGCTCTATGCTGCAGCGGATCCGGTCACCGATATATGGATACAGAAGCAGAATAAGAACAGCTTCGATCTATACCAATATTATGCGGACGATAAGTCACGGATCATCACCTATACGCAGATGATCGAGCGAACGATGCAGGAAGTGCGCGCGGGCAAATATGTCTGCGCTCTCTTCTATGGCCATCCGGGCGTGTTCGTCACACCTTCCCACAACGCGATCGCGATCGCCCGCAGCGAAGGCTATCACGCCGTGATGCTGCCGGCGGTTTCCGCAGAAGACTGTCTCTACGCCGATCTCGGTGTGGATCCCAGCGTCCCGGGCCTCCAGATCTACGAAGCGACCGATTTCCTGCTGCGTCGCCGCCATATCGATACGAGCGCCAATTTCGTGCTGTGGCAGGTGGGATGCATCGGCGACCTGGGCTTCAAGTTCGGCGGGTATCAGAACGACAAGTTCGAGGTGCTGCTCGATTATCTCGAAGAAATCTACGGCCCCGATCATATCGCGATCAACTATGTCGCCAACATGTTTTCGGGCGAGCCGACGATCGATCGCCACCGGATCGCCGACTATCGGGATCCGGAGGTGAAGCGGACGGTGTCCGGCATCTCCACCTTCTTCCTGCCCGCCAAAGACGCTGCGCTTGCAGACGATGCAATGCGACAGCGGCTGGGCTTCGTGAAGGTGAACGAGGCGCGGCGCGATCCGCTGATCTGCAACCGCGAGGATTATGCCGTGCTGGCCGAAGTGGCGCGGCGCAATAACCACAATCATGCGGTGCCACCCGGGTACAAGTTCAGCTTCGCGTCCGAACCGCTCTACGAAACGCTGCTCGAACTGGCGCTCGATCCCCGCGCGCAGGATGCGTTCCGCCTCGAACCTCGTGCCTATCTCGAACGGCGTGAGGGCCTGACGGCAGATGAGCGACGGCAGTTGCTGATGCAGCATCACGGGGTCACCCGCATGATGTTCAAGCGCGATCCGGAAAAGGAAGCGACTCGCTTCGTCGGCGATGCGCTGCTGCGGCCGGAACTGGCGGGCGCCTACCACGATCTGCAGGATGCAGCCGCAGCCGAAGTGGAAAGCGGCACCATGCCGCTCGGCGAATATGAGGGCGTCGTCGGCGCCTGGTTGCAGCAGCATGGCTACGCCACCACGCCGGCGGCCATCACCCGCGCAATGGAGCATGTCGTCGTCGGCGAAGATGATGACGATGCCGCCGAAAGCTCGGAACTCGTAACTGCGTGAGGACTGCGCCGTCCCAGGATGGCGTGCATCGATCCCGAAAGGAGAGGTTTATGGCTAGCTTCGATCCATCCGGCACCTACATGACGAGTTGGCTCCAGCCGGACGGCACCACCTATGTGCCCGGGCCCGTCGTGATCGACACGAGTACGCAGTCGATCTCCGTCAATGGTGTGGCGATCGTCAATCCCAGCTTCAGCGGCAGTACTGCCGTCAGTTGGTCGGCGAGCAGCGGCAATGGCAGTTCCGCGAGCCTCACATTCTACCAGAGCTCGGGCGTCAACGGCTTCGTCGGCAAATATGCGCAAGGCAGCGCCGCGCTGCCGGCGTCGAACAACCTGTTCGGCAATGCAGGGGTGGCATCGCAATCGCTTTCCACCTGGAACGGTACCTATAACCTCTACAGCGTCACCAGCAGCGGCCAGGCGACCTCAACCGGGCAGACGCTGCTGATCGAAGCGCCCAACGTCACCTATTCCGGCGCGCTGGTGAACAAGGCCGTCTATACGGGCGAGCAGACCTCGAGCGGCGAGATCGATCAGCTTGCCTGGTTCAGCGCCGACGGCAATCCCCAGAACGCCATCCTTCAGTTCGCCAAGAGCAGCGGCAACCTCACCTTCTACGGGATGATGTGGACGGCGGGCGATCAGCCCACCTATGTCAACGTCACCGGCACGACCGCGACCACCGGCGCGCCGACGATCATGATGATCGCCGTCATGGTGAGCGAAACCACCGAAGTGACGACGGAAGTTACCACCGAAGTGACCACGGAAGTCACGACGGAGGTTACCACGGAAGTGACGACCGAAGTCACCACCGAAGTGATGACCGAAGTGATCGTGGAAGTGGTGGAAGTCATCGCAGCCCAGGATACCAACAATCCCTCTGGCGGAACTCGTAAGCTGCTGCGGCCCGATGTGGACCGGCGCGCAGCAAAAGGGTTGCTGCGGCATGCGGTGCGGCTTGCCAAGGCAGCGTGAACGCCGAACCACATCCCATGCCGCAGAGCGACGTTCTTACGATGGCTATGGAGCAGGCACATCACGGCCGCTTGAGCGACCACAGCATCACGCTGGGCGCCAATCGCCTGCCCATGGCCTTCGTTTTCGACTATGATGTTCGGCGCTGGGATCTGCGGGCAGTCGTCCGCGACTATTTTGGCACCGATTCGCTGGAGGCGCTGCACCAGGATCCGCGCTGGAACCCACCGGATCCGGTGCATGCGCTGCCGAACACCGCGACGCTGCGCAACAGTTGGGACGTGAGCAAGGCGCTGCGGTCCGCCGTGATCGACCGCGCGATGCCGCTGCTAGACAGCCTTATCCATCATCGCATTTCGGACTTTGTGACGCGCATCGTCAGTCAGCAGCCGCAGGCGATGATGCGCGTGAATTTTCATGGATCGCGCGCGATCCTGCGGTTCCACACCGATCGCGAATATGGCCAGCGCGATACCGCGCTCAATATCTGGCTGCCGGTCACGCGCGTCTATGGCAGCAACAGCCTGTACTTCGAATCCGCGCCCGGCCTTAGCGACTTCCAGCCCGTCACGCTGGAATATGGCCAGGCGCTGATGTTCTACGGCACGCATTTGCAGCACGGCACGCTCGACAATATGAGCGGCGGCACCAGGATTTCGTTCGATTTCCGCGTGTCCGTTTAGCTTCCGATCGCAATTCCGCCGCTCGACGCTCTTCGCAAATCCTGTAAAACCGGCGCGGGCTGGGAGGAAGAACAGGATGACGGAGGGGGTTCGCGAACCAACCGCGGGCGAGATGCGGATGGTGATCGGCGCATCGTCGCTCGGCACCGTGTTCGAATGGTATGATTTCTTCATCTGGGGCACGCTTACCGCTACCGGCATCCTCGGCCGCACTTTCTTCCCCTCCGGGAACGAGGTGATGGCGACGCTGCTTTCCTGGGCAACCTTTGCGGTGGGCTTCGGCTTTCGGCCGCTCGGCGCCGTGCTGTTCGGCTTTCTGGGGGATCGGATGGGGCGGAAATACACCTTCCTCGTCACCATCACCCTGATGGGGCTGGCCACCGCAGGCATCGGGCTGGTGCCCGGCTATGCGACGATCGGTGCAATCGCGCCGATCCTGATACTGGTGCTGCGCGTTGCACAAGGGCTGGCGCTCGGCGGCGAATATGGCGGCGCCGCGATCTATGTGGCGGAACACTCTCCGCCCGGCCGCGCCGGCTATCATACCAGTTTCATCCAGGCGAGCGTCGTTGGCGGCTTCATCCTCAGCCTGGCGGTGGTGCTGCTGTTCAAGCTCGGTTTTGCGCCGGTCTGGGATGCGTGGGGCTGGCGGCTGCCGTTCTTGTTCTCGATGGTGCTGCTGGCGATTTCGCTGTGGATGCGCCTCAAGCTTTCCGAAAGCCCGGTCTTCAGAGCGATGAAGGAGGCAGGCGAAACCGCGGGAAACCCGTTCCTTGAAAGCTTCACCTATCCCGGCAACAAGCGCCGGCTTGCGGTCGCGCTGTTCGGCATCGCCGCCGGATTGACCGTGATCTGGTACACGTCGATGTTTTCGGTGTTGTCCTTCCTTTCCGGCCCGATGCGGCTGGACCAGACGGCGGCGCAGCTGATCACCGGCGCAGGTGCGCTTATCGGGGTGGGCTTCTTCATCCTGTTCGGGAAAATCTCTGACCGGGTAGGTCGCAAGCCGCCGATCGTCATCGGCTATGCGCTGACGCTGCTGCTGCTATTCCCCTGTTTTTACGTGATCGGTAGTGCGGCAAACCCGAGCCTGGCCAAGGCGGCGCTGCGCGCGCCGGTGGTCGTCTCCGGCCCGCACTGCGCCTATGATCCCTTCGCGGCCGTTCAGCGCGACGAATGCGGACGGATGCTCGACCACCTGTCGAAGCGCGGGGTGATCTATACCACCGACACGGCGCCCAGCGTGGTCGTCACGATCGGCGGGCAGGTCGTGCCGCAGACAGAACCGGCTGCGGTGGATGCCGCGCTGAAGGATGCCGGCTATCGCTTCGACCGCATCGTGCCGCCGCCGCTCGACATCGCAATGATCCTGGTGGCGATGACGGTGCTGATGGCACTGTGCGGCGCCACCTTCGGCCCGGTGGCGGCGCTGCTCAGCGAGATGTTCCCCTCACGCATCCGCTATTCGTCGATGTCGATCCCCTATCACATCGGCACCGGCTATTTCGGCGGCTTCCTTCCCTTCATCAGCCAGTACATCGTCGCGCGCACCGGGAACCCGGTGGCAGGGCTGTGGTACACCATGGCAGTGGTGGCGATGGCGCTGGTCGTGACGATGCTGGGGCTGAAGGAGACGGTGGCGTTGCGCGAACGAGGGCGCTAACCGCGGGGCATGATCCCCTCTCCGCTTCGTCTCCGCCTTGACGCTGCCGCCCTCGTCGCGAACTGGCGATTGCTCGATGGGCTGAGTGGCCGCGCAGCGTGCGGGGCGGCGGTGAAGGCGAACGGCTATGGTCTGGGTGCGCGGGGCGTGGTCGAGCGGCTGGCGGCGGCGGGCTGCCGCGACTTTTTCGTCGCTACCTGGAGCGAGGCGCGCGCACTGGCCGATCTGGGCGTCGGCCTCTCCGTGCTTCACGGCATCCGTGCCGAAGACCTCGCCGATCGCCCGCCCCAGCTTCGCCCGGTCCTCGCCAGCGCCGAGCAGGTGCGGCGTTGGCGCGAGGCTGGCGGCGGCAACTGCGACGTGATGGTCGATACCGGCATGAACCGGCTGGGCGTTTCGCCCGAACAGGTTGCCCAAGGGCTGCTCGACGGGCTCGCGATCGATACGCTGCTCAGCCATCTGGTCTCGGCGGAGGAGGATGTGCCGCTGAATGGTCGTCAGCGTGATCGCTTCGCCGCGCTGGCCGGCCGCACCTCCGCGCGACGGATGAGCCTGGCGAACAGCGCGGGCATCGCGCTCGGGCCAGACTATCATTTCGATCTCACCCGTCCCGGCATTGCGCTCTATGGCGGCCGATATCGCGACGGCCATGCCGGCATTCGCCAGGTGGCGACGCCCGAAGCGCAGATCCTGCAGCGGCGCCGCGTCGCCGCCGGCGAGACGATCGGCTACAATGCCACTTTCACCGCGCCGCGGGACATGGAAGTGGCGATCCTGAACCTCGGCTATGCCGATGGCTATCTGCGCTGCTTCTCCGATCGCGGGCGCGGCCGGGCAGGGGATGCGGTGCTGCCCGTGCTAGGCCGCATCTCGATGGACCTGACCGCGCTGAGCGTCGACGCCGCGCCGCACCTGAGCGAGGGCGACTGGGTCGCGATCGACTATGACCTGCCTGAAACCGCGGCAGTCAGCGGACTCTCGCAATATGAGCTGCTGACCGGCCTGGGCGCACGGTTCGATCGGATATGGGAATAGCCGGCGCCCTCAGGCGGCCGGCTTTTCCTTGTTCCGCCAGAAGTCCTGAACGATTTCCCAACCCTCTTCAGCGGTTTCGCAGAAGTGGAACAGGTTCAGGTCGCGCGGGGAGATCACGCCTTCCTCGCACAGCGCCTCGAAATTGACGACGCGGTTCCAGAATTCCTTTCCGTAGAACAGGACCGGGATCGGATCGATCTTGCCGGTCTGGATCAGCGTAAGCAGTTCGAAGCTTTCGTCGAAGGTGCCGAACCCGCCCGGGAACACGGCCACCGCGCGCGCATGGAGCAGGAAGTGCATCTTGCGCAGCGCGAAATAGTGGAACTGCATGCTCAGCGACGGCGTGACATAGGGGTTCGGCGCCTGTTCGTGCGGTAGCACAATGTTCAGCCCGATCGTCTCCGCGCCAACATCCTGCGCGCCGCGATTGGCTGCTTCCATGATCGACGGGCCGCCGCCCGACGTCACGACGAAGTGGCGCTTGCCCGCCGCATCGAGCGGGAAGTTGCTGGCGATCTGGCCCAGCCGGCGCGCCACGTCGTAATATTTCGACTTGGCGACCAGGCTGTTCGCGATCCGCTTCTGCTGCTCGGTTTCGGCCAGCGCGAGCACGGCTTCTGCCTTGGCCGGCTCCGGAATTCGAGCCGAGCCATAGATCACGAAGGTGGAGGCAATATTGGCTTCGTCCAGCAGCAGCTGGGGCTTCAGCAGTTCCAGCTGGAAGCGGATCGGCCGCAGATCCTCGCGCAGCAGGAAGTCCATGTCCTGGAACGCCAAGCGATAGGCGGGGTGCTCGGTCTGCGGGGTGCCGGTGGCGGTATTGGCGCTTTCCGCTTCCTCCTGGGCGGGACGGAAGACGCGCGACGGGACTCTCGTGTCACTCATCCAAGGCCGATTAGGACGTTCCGGCGCGCTTGGAAAGCGTCAAGCGCAGAAGGGCCCGCGCCCCATGTCGAAGTGGAAATGATCGCGGTGCGCCGCGTTGTAGCGTGGGCTCAGTACCGTCGCAAAGCGCTTGCAGGCCGATCCGTGCACTGCCTCCAGGAAGCGGCGGACGGCAGGGTCGGAGGATTGCCAGTCGCGCAGGATCGTCACGCGCCGGCCGTCCTTCAGCACGAAGCCGGAAACGTCGACGGCATTGGCCAGCCCGTGCTCAGACAGCTTGGTCGCGGATTCGGGCCGCCCAACCACGGCGCGGCAGGAATAGGTGCCGAAGGTTTCCACCCGCACCAGATCGCTGCCCAGCATCTGCCGCGCCGCCGGTGCGACCGCGAACTGCACCCAGCCAGTGAAGGCGCGGGCAAGCGGGCACCGCATCGACTTGATCCCACTCACCGGCACGCCGATGTCCAGCAGCTGCACGGCGCCGCGCACCACGCATCCGCCGCCGAAATCGCGATCGGGCAACGGGCTGTAGCGAATGCCGCTGCGAGAAAGATCGGTAAAGCATTGCTGCGTGTCGCGCGGCGTGGGCTCGCGGAGCGTGATCGGGCCGCGCGAAGGCTGGCGGCTCTGTGCGGGGCGCTTTTCGCTGCCGCCGCTGCCGAACAGGCAGGCCGAAAGCAGCAAGGGCAGCGCCAAAGCCGCCAGCGAAAGGGGGACGCGCCGGGAAACCATTGGTGGCAGGATAGGGCAAATCGGTGCTGGCGCGAACCACCGCCCGTCGCGCGTGCGAGTCGCTTCGTCAGGCCTCGGTGGCGGTCTCGCGAAAACGATCGGCCATCTCGGCCGGCACGCGCATCAGCCGGCCGCTGGCACGATCGAGCAGCGCCCAGCTGGTCACCGCCGCCACCAGCACCTTGCCGTCGCCGGACAGGAACTGGACGTGGCGGTTGAACCGTGCGCCGCGTGGCGGATCGGGGATCCAGGTTTCGGCTGTCACCTGCTCGCCGGCGCGCAGATTGCCGCGATAGTCGATCTCGTGCCGCGTCACGACCCAGACGCAGGCATCGCGCTCGGCTTCGGTCGCGCGTGCATTCCAATGCGCCACGGCAATGTCCTGAATCCACGCGACCCAGACGGCGTTGTTCACATGCCCCAGTTCGTCGATATCGGCCGAGCCGGCAGTGATGGTGCGAGAGAAGCGGGCCATGGCGCCAATCTAGCGATGATCACCGCCGGGGACAGCTATTGTCGGTCGGCCCGGATCGTCCTCGAACTTGATCGCGCGGATCCGCCATTGGCGCTGCTCGGGCGTCGCCCCGTCGATGTCGCCGGTCCGGTGCAGGGTTACAGCGCCGAGTTGGTAGAAGGGCTTCCCGGTAGCCCGGATCCGGGCATAGACTTGCACCGGCACCGTTACATAGCGTTGGCCCGCGCCGGCCTCGATCGCGCCCGGGGCGCCCACATTAGCGTGATATTCGGAATAGGTTGCGAAGCGCGTCGCGAACTGTGCGGCATCGCCTCCCGACGCCTTGCCACCGTCGCTCCACAGCGCCCAGGCATCGGCGTATCGGCCCGCCTCGATCAGCGCATAATAGGTTTGGACCACATTGGCCGCGCCCTGTGCGCTGTCGGGCGTGAAGGGCGCTTCGCTCACCGGCGTCCGATCGTCGGGCAACCCGCCGGGTTGCCCCGGCGCCGGTGGGGATAGCGGCTCCAGTGGCGCCTCGGCGTTGTCCGGCTGCACCGCGTTGGCGGCAGGCAGGGCGTTGAAGGCTGCATTTCCCTCACCCGCTGGCTCGCCACCGCTCGAACAGGCGGCGAGGGAGACGGCGAGCAGGGCAGGGGTCAGGCGCATCCAATGTTCTTTCGTTTTGGACATTTGCGAACGAAGAATCGGATGCGCGGGTTCCTCAATCGGGAAGCGGCTGGTTGCCGACAAAGCCCAGCTTGACGATGTTAGCGCGCTTGATCGTCGCGAGGACGGTGTCGAACCGCTCGTACCGCGCCTCGGGATCGGTCTGCAGATGAAGCACGGCGGCATCGGTGCGCAGGCCGGCAAGTTTGGCGGGCAGCGCTGCGTCCGCCAGGGGCGCTCCATCCCAGAACAACGCTCCCTCCCGGTCGATCGCCAGGCGGTGCGTGGCGTCGTCGCTCGGCACACCCTTGCCGCTCGGCAGGTCGACCGGGACCTTGTGAGAAACCATCGGCATGCTCAGGATCATCACGATCAGCAGCACGAGCATCACATCGATGAACGGCGTCACGTTGATCGCGCCGATCGGTGCGGCATCGGTGGCAGGCACGAACTTGCGCATGTCCTCAGCTCCATGTTGCTACGGTATATCGTAACGCTACCGGCGTGTGGCGCAAGCCTAGAAAGCGGCGCGACGGGGGGGGGAACGGTCCCACCGCGTCGCGCCATGCGAATGCTTATCAGGGGCGGAGTGCGACGTCGTCGCCGTCGTCCAGTTCTTCGTCCAGATCTTCGTCATCGACATCGTCGTCGTCGAAATCGTCCTGGATGTCGTCCTCGTCGAGGTCGTCCTCATCCTCCTCGGCGGCGTCGTCTTCCTCGCCGATCTCGTCGTCTTCCATGGAGAGTTCGTCGAGATCGTCGTCCTCGTCCTCGCGGCCGCCAAGGTCGGGGTTGAGATCGGTAAGCATGGCGCCGTTGTCCGGCCCATCGCCCGTCACCTCGAGAATTTCTGCGCGCTGGCTCTCGTCATAGCCTTCCGCGTCATAGCCGTCGTCGCCGGGACCCTGAATGCCGCCCATCGCCAAACCTCATCGCTTGCCTCGCGGGAATCGCGAGGTCGGAAAGCGCAACGGCGGGGCCCCCGGCTCCGTTCCCGAGTCAGCTGGGGCGAAACATCCGTCCGCGCTCGGTGATCGCTACTACCACGATCGACAGGCCGCCCATTAGGAGAAATCCGCTGTACAGCGGAACGGTGGTGCCATCGAAGGCCTGGCCAATCGCCGCGCCGATCAGCGCCCCCGCCAGCGTGGTGACGAAGCCCTGCAGGCTGGAGGCGGTGCCGGCAATCGCGCCCATCTTCTCCATCGCCATCGCCGAGAAGTTGGACGTGGCGAGGCCGAAGCACGCCATCATCAGTGCCTGCAGGATGGCGAAGCTCCACAGCGTCTCCAGCGCCAGCAGCGTGACGAGCAGATGCACCCCCGCTACCAGAGTGAGCCCCACCAGCGCCGTGTGGGAGATCACCCGCGTGCCCAATCGCATCACGATGCGCGAGTTGAGGAACGATCCCACCGCCATCGTACCCGCAACCGTCGCGAATACCGGCGTCAGGAGCTCGGGGCGGTGGAAAACGTCGGACATGATTTGCTGCACCGAACCGATAAAGCCGAACAGCGCGCCGGAAAGAAGCGCGGTGGCAATGGTGTAGCCCACCGCCGCGCGATCGCGCAGCATCGTGCCGTAATCGGCAATCACCCGCATCGGGTGCAGCGACTGACGGTTCTCCCGCCCCAGCGTCTCCGGCATCCGGAGCGCAAACCACAGGAACACCGCCGCGCCGATCGCACCGCAGCCCCAGAAGATCGTGCGCCACGATCCGCCGGCCGACAGGATCGCCTGGCCCACGGCGGGAGCGAAGATCGGCGCCGCCATGAACACGATGAACACCAGGCTCATCACCCGCGCCATCGCCCGCCCGGCATAGCAATCGCGCACCAGCGCCACCGTCACCACCCGCGACCCCGCCGCGGCAGTGCCCATCGCCACGCGCGACACCAGCAGCAGCGCGAAGCTGCCGGAAAGGGCAGCAATGCCGCTGGTCACCACATAGAAGCCGAGCGCGATCAGCAGCACCGGTCGCCTGCCATAGCGATCGGACAAAGGGCCATAAATCAGCTGGGCGGTGCCGAATCCGATCAGGAAGGCGGTGATGACGAACTGGCGATGATTGGCCGAATCGACGCCCAGGCTCTCGCCGATCGCAGGCAGCGCCGGCAGCATCGAATCGATGCCGAGCGCGGTCAGCGCCATCAACGCGGCGGCCAGCGTCACGAATTCGGCGAAGCCAAGCGGCGCCTGTTGGGCCGGGGCGATGCTGCGAGACGGCGAATCCATTCGGCCGCAATGGCCTAAGGCTACGGGCGCGTCACCCCTTTTCGGGTTGACGGAAGCCCGCCCACACCAACATTGCCATTCGGAACCACCGGAGGATTGTCTCGATGACTCGCTATCTCGTCCCGCTGTTGCTGACCGCCGCGCTTGCCGCGTGCAATGGGGGCTCGAGCATTTCGATCGACGACAACGATGCCGATGGCAATGCAGTGATCGCCACGGACGAAAGCGGCCGCGTGCAGATCAAGGCGCCGGGCATCGAAGGCTCAATCACGCTGCCCAAGGTTGCGCTCAACGCCAAGGATTTCGACATCGAGGGCGTCACGCTCTATCCGGGTTCCACGCTGCGCAACTTGAAGCTGAACGGGGGCGAGCGCGACAAGACGGGAGACGGCAAGGTGATCGTCGAGTTCGAAAGCCCCGCCGAGCCTACGGTGGTGCGCGACTGGTTTCGCGACAACATGACGAAGCAAGGGTTCAAGGTAACGACCAAGGACGCCAATCTGATCGGCACCACCGAAGACGGCACGCCCTTTGCCCTGCAGCTCGGCAGCGCCGGCGAAGGCAAGACCAAGGGGCTGATGCAGGTCGGCCGCTGAGGCGCCGCGGCGGCCGCCATCGGGAAGTTTCCCAAGCTTGTGCCGCCACGGCCGCCGCGTCTAACCACAAGCTTTGTGTTCGGAGAGATTACCTTGGATACCCTAGCCGAAATTCCGGTGCTGTCGCTGCGGGAGCAGGCCGGCGATCCCGATGGCTTCGCTCAGGCCTTCGGCGGATCCTTTCAGCGGTTCGGCTTCGCGGTGGTGCGCGATCACGGCGTGCCGCATGAACTGATCGAGCGCGCTTGGCGCCTCACCAAGGCGTTTTTCGACCTGCCGGAGGAAGAGAAGCGCGGCTATTTCATCCCCGGCGGCGGTGGCGCTCGCGGCTACACCCCGTTCAAGACCGAGATCGCCAAAGGCGCCAGCCATGTCGACCTGAAGGAATTCTGGCACATCGGGCGCGAGCTGGCCGCCGGCCACCGCTTCGCCGAGGTGATGGCGCCGAACGTGTGGCCGGCGGCGCCGGAAGGGTTCCGCGAAACCTTTGTCGAGCTGTTCGCCGCGTTCGATGCCGCCGGCGACCGGCTGCTGTCGGCAGTGGCGCGGTATTTGGGACTCGCCCCCGACTGGTTCGATCCGGCGGTGAAGGACGGCAATTCGGTGCTGCGCCTGCTTCACTATCCGCCAGTTGCAGCCGACGCGCCCGAAGTTCGCGCCGGCGCGCACGAGGATATCAACCTGATCACCCTGCTGCTTGGCGCGGAAGAAGCGGGCCTCGAACTGCTCGACCGCGACGGCAAGTGGATGGCCATCAAGCCGCCCGAAGGCGCTATGGTGATCAATGTGGGCGACATGCTGCAGCGCCTGACCAACCATGTCCTGCCGTCAACGACGCACCGGGTAGTCAACCCGCCGGCGGAGCGTCGCGGCCATTCGCGCTATTCGATGCCGTTCTTCCTGCATCCGGCGCCCGATTTCCTGATCAAGACATTGCCGGGCTGCATCAGCGATGCCAACCCGAACCGGTATCCGGAGCCGATCACCGCGCACGACTATCTGCACGAGCGACTGGTGGAGATTGGCCTCATCAAGAAATAACCGATCGCGAAAGCGGGCTAGCGCGACAAAATCTGTCTTCCATTCCGTGAACGGAAGACGCTAGGGAACACCCAGCGGCGGCGGAGCGATAGCGCTTCTGCCGCCGCCTTGCTGTAGACACTCAGAGGAACGACGAATGGCGGAAGCGTTGCGCGTGGCACTGGCGGGGCTCGGAACGGTGGGCGGCGGCGGGATTCGCCTGCTCGACACCAATGCCGAGCTGATTACGCGCCGCGCGGGCCGGCCCATTGAGGTCGTCGCCGTCTCCGCTCGCGATCGCAGCAAGGATCGCGGCATCGATCTGTCGCGCTTCGAGTGGGTGGACGATCCCGTAGAACTGGCCCGCCACGCCCAGGCGGACGTGGTGGTGGAACTGGTGGGCGGGTCGGACGGCCCGGCGCTGGCGCTCGCCCGCGCGGCGCTGGGTGCGAACAAGAGCTTCGTAACCGCCAACAAGGCGATGATCGCGCATCACGGGCTGGAACTGGCCAAGATCGCCGAAGGCGCGCAGGTGGCGCTGAAGTTCGAAGCTGCCGTGGCCGGGGGCGTGCCGGTGATCAAGGGACTGCGCGAAGGTGCTGCGGCCAACGCGATCAGTCGGGTCTACGGCATCCTCAACGGCACCTGTAATTTCATCCTGTCCAAGATGGAGGCCGAGGGCCGCGACTTCGCCGAGATACTCGCCGAGGCACAGGCGCTCGGCTATGCCGAGGCGGACCCCACCTTCGACATCGACGGCATTGATGCCGCGCACAAGCTGTCGATCCTCGCCAGCCTCGCCTTCGGCACCCAGCCGGCGTTTGGCGACCTGAAGGCGAGCGGCATCCGCCACATCCTGGCGGCCGACATCGCCGAGGCGGCGACGCTCGGTTACCGGGTGCGGCTGCTGGGCATCGCCGATGCCGGTGCGCACGGGCTGTTCCAGCGCGTCCACCCGCATCTCGTGCCGCTCAGCCATCCGCTCGCGCATGTGACGGGTTCGACCAACGCGGTGGTGGCGGAAGGCAACTTCGTCGGTCGATTGCTGTTCCAGGGTGCAGGCGCGGGCGATGGCCCGACCGCCAGCGCAGTGGTCGCCGATCTGATCGACATCGCCCGCGGCGAGTTCGGCGCGCCCTATGCGATGCCGGCGGATGCGCTCGTCGCCCAGCCGGCGGCGGACAGCGGCGAGCGGCGCGGCCGATCCTATGTGCGCTTCACCGTGGCGGACCGCGTCGGCGTGCTGGCGGAAATTGCCGCCGCGATGCGCGACGCGGGCGTTTCGATCGAAAGCCTGATCCAGCGCGGCGTGAGCCCCGACGGCAGCGCGCTCGTCGCCATCGTCACGCACGAGGCGCCCGAGTGGAGCATCGCTCAGGCGCTGGAGAAGCTGCGCGGCTCGCAGAGCCTCACCGGCGAGCCGATGTGGATGCACATCCTCGACGCGTGAGAACGCCTCAATAGGCGAAGTGGAGCAGCCGCCGGCCGCGTGCCGGGCATACCGGCATCCCGATCAGCCCGCAGCTCGGGCCGGAGGCGGCGCGAACCATCTCCAGCTTGCGATCGATCATCGGATCGCGCGCTGCGGTGAGGCGGAAGCGGGTGGTCGGGCTGTGTCGCTCGCAGCTTTCGGCAGTGCGGCACGCGCCGAGCAGCGATGCGGTTGCGGGCGCGGCGGGACGAGCGGAGCGGCGCAGCATCGCCCTGGTGATTTTCGGGCGGGCGGGCGTCACGGCAGGCCTGGCGATGGCGGCGCTTTGCAATGCTAGAGCGATCAACAACATAGGCCCTCCTGTTGTCCCCATTCCCCGCAACGCGCCGCAGCGTACGTGGTTGCGTGGATCTGCAGTGATCAGGGCGCCGGCTCGCGTCGGACATAGCGGACCTGTCCATCGGCCCCAACAGTGGCGGCCAGCCCGACCGACCCGCACTTCACGGTGAACGCGCCCTGGCCGCAGGGCGTGATGCCCTGCTGATCGGGATCGCCGATCAGCAGGTTCAGCCGCGCCGCGTCGCCCTCGCGCCCCGGGGCGGCGGAGACGAAGGGTACCCGGTATCGATCCGCCTCGCGCCGCGCGCAGACGATGATCTCGCCCTGGTCATCCGACGTTCGGCAAGGAATTTCGGCTCGGGTGCGCGTGCGATAGTCGGTAAGGGCGCTCGAAACAGCGCTGGTCTGGGCAAGCAACAGCAGCGGCAGCAACATGGCTTCGACCCCCAGGTGCGAATCCCCAAAATTGTAGCGCTGAATCGACAAGAAATCATCAAGTCGCGCAAGGAGAACATGACAACGTTAGCAACCTCGACATGCTGCGCCTGGCCCCCTATCGCATCGCAACATCGAACGAGGGGATGTTGAATCCGATGACGAACGCAAGCCATGTACTCGACCGTGTCCTGGTGCTCGAAATGGTGCGCGTCACCGAAGCCGCCGCAATTGCTGCCTCCAGCCTGATCGGGCGGGGTGACGAAAAGGCCGCCGATGCCGCCGCTGTGGAGGCGATGCGCGAGGCGCTGAACCAGCTCTACATGGACGGCACCGTCGTCATCGGCGAAGGCGAGCGCGACGAGGCGCCGATGCTCTATATCGGCGAAAAGGTCGGTTCCGCGATCGGCAAGGGCCCGAAGATCGATATCGCGCTCGATCCGCTCGAAGGCACGACGATCACCGCCAAGGCCGGGCCGAACGCGCTGGCGGTGCTGGCCGTGGCTGAGGAAGGCAACCTGCTCAACGCACCCGACGTCTACATGGACAAGATCGCCGTTGGCCCAGGCTATCCGCAAGGCGTGATCGATCTCAACAAGACGCCCACCGAGAATGTGCATGCCATCGCCGCGGCGAAGGGGGTGAAGCCCAGCGAGATCATCGCGTGCGTGCTCGATCGTACCCGCCACGAAAAGCTGATCGCGGAGCTGCGCAGCATCGGCTGCGGCATCATGCTGATCCCGGACGGCGACGTCGCCGGCGTGATCGCCACTACCGACCCGACCACCACCATCGACGTGTATATGGGCCAGGGCGGCGCACCCGAGGGCGTGCTCGCCTGCGCTGCGCTGCGCTGCGTCGGCGGCCAGTTCCAGGGCCGTCTCGTCTTCCGCAACGACGATGAGCGCGCTCGCGCCGCTAAATGGGGCATCGAGGATCTCGACAAGGTCTACAGCCTCGAGGAACTCGCCAAGGGCGACTGCATCTTCGCGGCGACCGGCGTGACCGACGGCTCGTTGCTCGCTGGCGTCAAGCGGGTGCGCGGCAAGATGACCACCGAGAGCGTGGTGATGCGCGCCAGCTCGGGCACGGTGCGCTGGGTGAAGGGCGAACACCGCATCGACTGATTGGCGACAAGGGCGCCGCCGGCTTGATCCCGGCGGCGTCTTGCCGCACTAAGTCACCCTCGCTTTCTGGGGGATCGACGAAGATGCGGCACTGGCTGGTTACGGTAGCACTTGCGGCGCTTGCCGCACCTCTGGCGGCCGCAGCGCCGCCCCAGCCTGCCCCCACCGCGACCGAAGCGCCCTTCACCTTCGAAGAGGCGATGATCCCGATGCGCGACGGGGTGAAGCTCCACACCGTCATCCTCCGCCCCAAGGGCGCCAAGGGTCCTCTGCCGATCCTGTTCCAGCGCAGCCCCTATGGCTCGCCCGATGCTGCGCCGGGGCGTGTGCCGAACAGCTGGGCGCCGCTGGTGCGCGACGGCTATATCTTCGTGTTCCAGGACATGCGGGGCCGCTTCAAGTCCGAAGGCGGCCCCTTCACGCTCTCCACCGAAGTAAAGACCGGGAAGGGCGCGGTCGACGAGGCGACCGACGCCTATGACTCGATCGACTGGCTGGTGAAGAACGTAAAGCCCAACAACGGCAAGGTCGGCATGTGGGGCGTCTCCTACCCCGGCTTCCCCGCCGCCATCGCGCTTGCCAAGCCGCATCCGGCGCTCAAGGCGACCAGCCCGCAGGCGGCCTGGATCGATTACTGGAAGAACGACGATCTTCATCGCTGGGGCGCGATGCGGCTGACCTACGCCACCGACTGGGTGAACAGCCTGCAGGCCGACAAGACCAATGACGGCATCAACGTGTACGATCGCTACGACACCTATGACTGGTTCCTCCACGCCGGCTCTCCGGACGAGATCGAGAAGAAGTATTTCAAGGGCCGGGTGCCCCGCTTCCGCGAGATGATCGAGCATCCGGACTATGACGATCACTGGAAGAAGCAGGTCTGGTCGAACGGCCTGGGCAAGACGAGCGTGCCGACGCTCAACGTCGCCGGATACTGGGATCAGGAAGATCCTTGGGGCAGCTGGAAGATCTGGGAAAAGCAGCGCCAGAACGATCCGGACAAGCTGGCGCTGATGGTCGCGGGTCCCTGGGCACACGGCACCTGGCATACGCCGGCGAACAGCCTCGGGCGGATTCCGTTCGGCGTCGACAGCGGCGTCCAGTTCATGGAGCAGATCGAGGCGCCGTTCTTCGCCTATTGGCTGCACGGAACCGGCACCAAGCCGGACTTCGCGCTGAAGAGCTTTCAGTCGGGCTCGTGGCAGTGGAAGACCTACCAAAGCTATCCACTCGCCAATGCGCAGGCGACGAACCTGTATTTGCACGGCGACGGTTCGCTCAGCTTCACCGCGCCGACACAGGGCGAGGGCTGCCGCGACTATGTCAGTGATCCGGCGCGCCCGGTGCCGTTTCGCCCTCGGCCAATGTCCGCCACCTATGCCACGCCCGACTGGCGATGGTGGGAGGCGGAGGACCAGCGCTTCGTCGACGACCGGCCCGACGTGCTCAGCTACGTCTCCGCGCCGCTGGAGAACGACCTGACCGTCACCGGCGGAGTGACCGCCAAGCTGATGGCTTCGACCAGCGGCACCGACAGCGACTTCGTCGTCAAGCTGATCGACGTGTTTCCGGAGAATGTGGAGAAGGCGCCGAGCGCGCTGGGCGCCTATGCGAAGGGCTTGAACGGCTACCAGCTGCCGATCGCGATGGAAATCCGCCGCGGCCGCTATCTGAAGAGCTTCGAACAGGCGACGCCGTTGGTGCCGGATCAAGTCACGGCCTGGGACTTTCCCCTGCGCGACCATGACCATGTGTTCAAGAAGGGCCACCGCATCATGGTGCAGGTGCAGTCGAGCTGGTTCCCGGTGATCGACCGCAACCCGCAGACCTTCGTGCCGAACATCTACAAGGCCAGGCCGGAGGACTATCAGAAGGCGACTCAGCGGGTGTGCGCTGGATCGGCGGTGACGCTGCCGGTGGTGCGCTGACGGGACGGAACCCTATCCGTCCTTGCCCCGCTCGCTCGCCGAAAAGCAGCGTACCGCGTCGCTGAACTGCTCCACTTCCACCAGCGGGTCTTCCTCGCCGGTCATCGGGATGCCGTCCGGCTGCGGCCCAGCCAGCGCATCTACACGGCCCTCGCGCGGCAGCGGCTGCTGGGCATCGACCGCATGGGTGCGCTGTTCGTCGTCCTTGCGTTCGTGGGAGGGATTCTCGGTCATCGGAAATTCCTTAGCGGTGGATGGATCGCTGCCCACTACGCGGCGCTGGCGCAGCAGGACGGCCGCGCCAATAGCGCCGACGGCCCCGGCGGCGAGCAATAGGGGAAGGCGGCGGCGGACCGGGCGCCGGAAACCACCATCGACACGGCTCTCGTCGCCTGGCGGCTGGAAGAGATTGCCCGACGTGGTCGCCACTCGTTCCGCACCGGCGAAATAGCTTTCGAACCAGCGATCGATCAGCGCCAGACTCAAGCCGGGTGCGAGCGCATGCCCTATCCGCGCCGCCCATGTCTGCGCGCCGACCAGGGTGGTGGGGCGGGGATGGTCCGCCAGCCGCGCAACCGCCGCTGCTACGCGTCGCGGATCCAGCATCGGCGTTGGCGGGCGGATCTTCTTGCCGGTATAGTTGGCGGCGTGCGCCAGCGCGGGCGTGTCGACCAGTGCCGGATAGACGTCGCAGATGTGAATGTCGGCGTAGGCGGTCAGCTCCGCCCGCAGCGATTTCGACAGGCCGATCAGCCCGAACTTGCTGGCGGAATAGGCCGCCCCCAGCGGTGCCGCCGTGAAGCCGATCATCGAGATCATGTTGACGAAAATGCCATGGCGCTGATCGAGGAAGATCGGCAGCACCGCATGGGCTTCGTAGAGATGGCCGATTAGGTTGGATCGCAGCACCTGCTCGTGCGCGTCGACCGGCACCTGCTCGAACCGCCCGACCGCGCCGATGCCGACATTGGCGAACCACAGGTCGATCGCGCCGCCCAAGCCCAGGGCGGCTTGCGCCAGCGCCTGCACCGCCGTTGCATTGCCCACATCGGTGGCGATCACGTGCACGCCCGCCGCCGTGCCGCGCAAGCGTTCGGCCACAGCCTGCAGCGCATCGGCGTCGCGCGCGGCCAGCACCAGCCGCCAGCCGCGGGCGGCGAGAAGCTCTGCGGTCGCCAGCCCGATCCCGCTCGATGCGCCGGTGATCACCGCCAGCCGGGGGCGGTGCGCGGCGCGGCCGTCGCGAATTGCAGCACGCGCAGCTGGGGGCATGTTCCGTCTCCATATCGGGCAGGGTTCAGGCAAGACAACCGGGCAAGTGCGTCGGGGTTGCAAATCCTTGCGAACAAATAATTTTGGGAAAGTCGCAGGGGGCGCGGCCAACGAACGCATGGCGGCGCGCGGCCCATTCTCCCGGCCCGCCGCATGCGCTATCGATGGCCGATGCGGATCGATGCTCACCACCACCTCTGGACCTACACCATGGACGCGTTCGGCTGGATCGAACCGGACAGCGCGATCGCCTGCGATTTCGATACCGACGCGCTGGCGGCGGCAATGGAGACCGCGGCCGTCGATCGCGCCATTGCCGTGCAGGCGCGGCAGAGCGAGGTCGAAACCGATTTTCTGCTCGCCTGCGCCGCGCGCCAACCGCGCATCGCCGGCGTGGTCGGCTGGATCGATCTGCGCGCACCGGACATTGCCGATCTGCTGGCGCGGCGGGAAGGGCAGGCGATCCTCGGCTATCGCCATGTCGTGCAGGACGAGTTGGACGCCGATTTCCTGCTCGGCGATGCCTTTGTCGCCGGGGTGCGCGCGGTGCTGGCGCAGGGCCTTACCTATGACGTGCTGGTGAATGCCGCACAGCTGGCGACGCTGCCCCGCTTCCTCGATCGCTGCGGATCCGGCCGGCTGGTGCTGGACCATGCCGCCAAGCCCGATATCCGTGCCGGGGCGTGGCAGCCTTGGGCCGATCAGATTGCGGCGGCGGCGCGCCACCCCACGCTGTTCTGCAAGGTATCGGGGCTGATCACCGAGGCCGATCACGCCGCTTGGCGGCCCGCCGATTTCGACCGTTATCTGGAGCATGTCTTCACCCAGTTCGGCACCGATCGGGTGGTCTGGGGATCCGATTGGCCGGTTTGCATACTGGCGGGGCGCTATCGCGATACGTTCGATATCGTCGAACGGTTCGTCGCGCGCCACTGCCCCGATGCGGCGCCCGCAATCTTCGGCGGTAACGCGATGGCTGCGTATGCAATCACGCCAGTTTAAAGTAGTGTTTCACTAGCGCAAATGCCCTTGCGTATGCGCGAAACTGCGTGGCAAGGCACGGGCAGGAGACCGATCATGCGCGCAATCATCTGCCAAGAACCCTTCCGGCTTGCCGAAGTCCAGCGCGAAGCGCCCAGCCCTGGCCCGGGCGAGGTGCTGATCCGCGTGCGGCGCGTGGGATTGTGCGGCACCGATTACCATATCTTCTCCGGCCGGCATCCGTTCCTTAGCTACCCGCGGGTGATGGGCCACGAACTGGGAGGCGAGATTGTCGCGCTCGGCGAGGGTACCGGTCTGGCGATCGGCAGCGTTGTAGCGATCAACCCCTATCTCGCCTGCGGGCACTGCATCGCGTGTCGCAAGGGCCGGCCCAATGCCTGCGTCAACATCAACGTGCTCGGCGTGCACAGCGATGGCGGGATGTGCGACCTGCTCGTGGTGCCGGAGCGCGCAGTGATCGATGCTGCCGGGCTCACGCTCGATCAGGCGGCGATGGTGGAATTCCTCGCGATCGGCGCCCATGCGATCTCGCGCGCGCCCAGGAATGGCGAGGGGCGAATGCTCGTGGTCGGCGCCGGGCCGATCGGCATCGCATCGGCGCTGTTCGGCCGGCTCGACGGGTTCGAGGTGATCCTGGTCGATCAGCGCGCGCCGCGCCTTGCCTTCGCGCGTGACAAGCTGGGCTTTGACGGACTGGTTGCCGATGACTCGCTGGCCGGCGTGCTGGCGGAGCGCACCCATGGCGACATGTTCGACGTAGTGGTCGATGCGTCCGGATCGCTCGCGGCAATGCGCCGCAGCCTCGACTTCGTCGGCCATGGCGGTGCGCTTGTGCTGGTCGGCGTGGCCCCCGGCGAGCTTAGTTTCGCCGATCCGGAATTCCACAAGCGAGAAACCGTGATGCTTGCCAGCCGCAACGCGCTGGCTAGCGATTTTCAGCGAGTAATTGCGGCGATGCGTTCGGGCGACATCCCGACCGACATCCTCCACACCCACAGCCTCGCCATCGAGACGGTGCCGCAGCGTATTCCGGAACTGATCGCCGAAGCCGATACGGTGCTGAAGGCGATCGTGGAGCTGTAACCGGTCGCGGATCCTCAGGGCTGCTCGTCGAGCGAATAGATTCGCTCGGTGGGCACCCATTTCACGCCCTCGGGCGCGAAGGCCAGGCGGCGCTGGAAGCCGTCCATCAACCGTTCCCAGGCCTGCACGTCGGGATCGGCGGCGTCGCGCGCGCGTTTGGCGTCGGGATCAAAGTCGGCGCCGGTCTCCATCACCATTACCAGCCGGTCGCCCGCCTGCCAGATTTCCATCGATTCGATGCCTGCTTCGCGAATCGACCGGTTGACCGCCGCGGGCGGTCCGCCGGGGCGGTGCCAGTGGCGATAGGCGGCAAGCGCCTCGGGATCGTCGTGCAGGTCAAGCAGCAGGATATGGCGCATGGCCAGGTTCATAGCCCGCGCTAGCCGTTGCACAAGGCCGCTCGCGTTGTCAGCCACTTGTCGTTTAAGGTCAAAGCACGGGCGCGCGTGCGGCTGCAGAAGCGGCGGGCAACCGAACAGGGGAACGAGGATGGCGGAGCAGAACAAGTTTCGGGTGGTGATTGCCGGTGGCGGTACCGCTGGCTGGGTGGCCGCGGCGGCGCTGGTGCGGCATCTCGGCGCGCGGATCGATATCACGCTGGTCGAATCGGACGCGATCGGCACGGTCGGCGTGGGCGAATCGACCACCCCCCCCGCGCGCAGCTTCCACGCGCTGCTCGGCATCCGCGAGCCGGTGTTCATGCGCGAAACCAATGCCAGCTTTAAACTGGGCATCTCGTTCGAGCATTGGCTGCGCGAGGGCGTGCGCTACTTCCACCCCTTTGGCACGATCGGCCGGTCGCTGCCGCTCGCCGACTTTCAGCATTTCTGGCTCGAGGCGCGCGCGCGCGGCTTTGGCGGGGACTATGGCGATTATTCGCTGGAGACGCAGGCGGCGCTGTCCAACCGCTTCGCCACCGGCGATCCGGCCCCGCTCGGCTATGCCTATCATCTCGATGCCACCGCCTATGCCGCGTTCCTGCGCGGGCTGGCCGAGCCGGCGGGGGTGCGCCGCGTTGAGGGCCAGATCACCCGTATCGATCGCGACGGCGAAAGCGGCAACATCGCCGCGCTGCTGCTGGAAAGCGGCGAGCGGGTGGCAGGCGACCTTTTCATCGATTGCACCGGCTTCCGCGCGTTGCTGATCGAAGGCGCGCTGGAAACCGGCTATGACGACTGGCGGCACTGGCTGCCCACCGATCGCGCCTTTGCCGTCCAGTCCGAAACTACCGAGCCGCCGGTGCCCTATACCCGCGCCATCGCACATGGGGCGGGCTGGCGCTGGCGCATTCCGCTGCAGCACCGGATGGGCAATGGTTTCGTCTATGCCAGCGACTATCTGGACGACGATTCGGCGCGCGAACAGCTGCTTGCGGCGGTGCCGGGGCGCGCGCTGTTCGATCCGCGGCTGATCCGCTTCACCACGGGGATGCGCAAGAAGAGCTGGAACCGCAACTGCGTCGCGCTGGGCCTGGCGAGCGGCTTTATCGAGCCGCTCGAATCCACCAGCATCCATCTGGTGATGATCGCCGTCACGCGCCTGCTGCAGAACTTCCCGCTGCGCCACGACATGACGGCGGCCGCCCAGCGCTTCAACGCGCAGGCGCGGGCGGAGGCCGAACATATCCGCGACTTCATCATTCTGCACTACAAGCTGAACGACAGGCCAGAGCCCTTCTGGCGCGACCATGCCGCCCGCGCCATTCCAGACAGCCTGGCCGCGCGGATCGCGCTGTTCGAGGAAGGGGCGAACGCCTATCAGGGCAGCGAGGATCTGTTCCGCGTCGATAGCTGGAATGCGGTGATGCTGGGGCAGGGGGTGGTGCCCCGCGCGCATCATCCGATGCCGGGCGAAATTCCCACTGCAGATCTGGAGCGGGCGCTGGCGGATTTGCGCGCCGGCATCGCCGCGCAATTCGCCAAGCTGCCCGCGCACGGCGCCTTCCTCCACCAATATTGCGGGCGGGAGAAGGTTGCGGCCTGACCAATAGAGGACTTTTGTCATACCTCCCGCTTGACGCAGGCGGGCGCCGGCGACATCCCGGCACCGACACGAGCGGGGAGGGCGGGATGAACGGGCGTCGATCGCGGACCATGGCCGGCTGGGCTGCGCCGCTGCTGCTGGCGGCTCCCGCCACCGCATCGGCGCAAGAGGCGGTGCTGTTCGATGGCCGCACCGTTCCCGCCATCGTCCATGACGATGGCGGCTCGGCGAAGCGCGCAGGCGATCTGCTTGCAGGCGATATTGTCAAGCGCACGGGCAAGGTGCCGGTGGTGGCCGGTGACCTCGATGCCTGCCAGCGCCTTTGCATTGTGATCGGCCAGAAGGATTCCGCCCTCGTCCGGCAGGTTGCGGCCGATGCGAGGATCGATCTCGCCGCGCTGGATGGACAATGGGAACGCTATATCCGCGTTCTTGCGCCGTCCCGGCAGCATCGCGGGCGATCCTATCTGCTGATCGCGGGATCGGACCCGCGCGGCGCGATCTGGGGCACGGTCGACCTTAGCCGCGCGATCGGCATCTCGGCCTGGGAATGGTGGGCGGACGTGACCCCACGCCGGGCCGACCGGCTGGTCGTCGACGGCCGCCGGCTGCTGTCCGAGGCGCCCTCGGTCCAGTATCGCGGCATCTTCCTCAACGATGAGGATTGGGGGCTTCAGCCCTGGGCGGCCAAGACCTATGAGCCCGAGACAGGCGATATCGGCCCCAAGACCTATGCGCGCGTCTTCGAGCTGATGTGGCGGCTCAAGGCCAATCTGATCTGGCCGGCGATGCACGAAAGCACCAAGCCCTTCTACCAGATCCCCGGCAATGCCGAGATGGCCAAGGCCTATGCCATCGTCGTCGGCACCTCGCATGCCGAGCCGATGATGCGCAACAACGTGCGCGAGTGGGACGAGAAGGCCGAGGGCCCCTTCAACTTCTTCACCAATCGCGAGCGCATGGTCGACTATTGGCGCCGCCGCGTGGACGACGTGAAGGGCTTCGAGAACGTTTATACGATCGGCCTGCGCGGCAAGCATGACTCGGCGCTGGAGGGGGCCAAGAGCCCCGAACAGGCGCTCGCCGCGACGACCCAGGCGATCGACCTGCAGCGTGGGCTGCTCGCCACCGCGCAGGGCAAGCCGGCGGAGCAGGTGCCGCAGGTGCTCACCCTCTACAAGGAAGTGCTAGACGTCTATCGCAGCGGGCTGAAGGTGCCTGAGGACGTGACGCTCGTCTGGCCCGAGGACAATTACGGCTATCTGAGCCAACTGCCCACCGCCGCCGAACGGGCGCGGAAAGGTGGCTCGGGCCTCTACTATCACATCAGCTATTGGGGCCGGCCGCACGACTATCTGTGGCTGGCGACCACCCATCCCGGGCTGATCCGCGAACAGCTCGACCGTGCCTGGCAAACTGGTACGCGCAAGCTGTGGGTCGTCAATGTCGGCGACATCAAGCCCGGCGAAGTGCTGGCCAGCTACTTCCTCGATGTCGCCTTCGATGCGACGCTGCTGAACAAGCCGGTGCGGGCGCAGCTTTACGACTGGGCGACCGCGCAGTTCGGAGCGCAGGGGCCGGCCATCGCCGACGTCCTCATGGACTATTACGATCTCGCTTGGGAGCGGAAGCCCGAGTTCATGGGCTTCAGCACCGTCGAGCCCGAGACGCCGATCCGCATCTCCGACTATGTCCGCTCGGGCGGCGACGAAGCGCAGGCGCGGATCGCCCGCTATCAGGCGCTGCTGGAGAAGGCCGAAGCATTGGGCGCGAGCATGCCCGCCGATCGCCGCGACGCCTTCTTCCAGTTGGTGCTCTACCCGGTGCGCGGCGCGGCCAAGCTCAACGAGCGCAACCTCAAACTCGATCTCGCCGCGCTCTATGCCCGTCAGGGTCGTGCCAGCGCCAATGCGCTCGCCGATCAGGCCCGTGCCGCGCACCAGGCGATCGTCGCCGACACCGCGGCATACAACGCCCAGAAGGGCGGCAAATGGCGCGGTATTATGGACATGGCGCCGCGCCGGCTCGCGGTGTTCGCCGAGCCAACTTATCCGAAGATCGATCTCCCCCTGGTCGCGCAGTGCGGCGCCGATGCTCGCGCCCTCGCTTTCGTGCCGGGCAAGGCCGAGACGCGGTTCATGACCGTCTATGGCAAGGGCGCGGTGAGCGACTGGACGGTCGAAGGGCTGGAAGGCGTCGAGCTCTCCGCGCGTTCTGGCCGGCTCGACGCAAGCAACGGCTACGAGATGCGCGTCGCGGTGACCTATGACGGCAAGGGCGCGATCGCGGCAGGCAAGATACGCTGCCACGGTACGATGGTTTATCTGGAGCCGGTCCTCCAGCCCTTCCCGGCGGGGGACGCGACGCCGGAGGTGAACCACATCCTCTCCCTCACCCCTGCCGACCTCAAACTGGCCGGCACGCCGTGGGAGCGGATCGCCGAACTAGGCTCACGCGGCGCGGTGCTGCGCAGCAAGCTCGACCTGCCCTCCAGCGATCGGGCTGATGCCACCGCTCCGCTCGTCCTGCCCTTCCAGCTCGGCAACAAGGGCGATGCCGAGCTGAAGATCGTCGGCCTGCCGGTCCATGCGCTCACCTCCGCCAACCGCCTGCGCATCGGCGTGCGGGTGGATGGCGGGGCGATCAACGTGCTCGATTATGAGACTCACGGCCGCAGCGACGAATGGAAAGCGAACGTTCTTTCCAACAGCGCGGTACGCACGCTCAAGCTGGGCCAGCTCGCTGCCGGCGCGCACCGGATCGAGGTCTTCGCCATGGATCCCGGCTTCCTGCTCGACCGCATCGACGTGCGGCTCGATGGCGCGCCGGACTATTATAGTGCGCCGCCGAGGCGCGGAGCCGCCAGTTCGGCGGCCGCTGTCTCGCGCAGCCGCCGGGCGATCTCTGGGTTGATCCCCAGATCCTCGGCGGCGCGCTCGCGCGGCCCCAGCCTGCGTGGATCATGCCCGGTGATCGCGCCGAATTCGATCAGCGCTTCCAGATAATAGCCCTCCGCGCTGGCGTGATACTGGTCCCAGGTCCACAGATTGATCAAGCCGAAGCCGATGCCGTCATAGGGATTGGGATCGGCATAGCCCTCGCGCATCGCCCGGTTCCACGCGGTGCCCACCGGCAGCACGGCGCGAATGCCATAGCCGGGCGCCAGCGCCAGTCGGCTCGCCGCGAACAAATCCTCCGCCATGCGCGCGATCGGCAGTCCGAACCAGTGGCCGGACTGGCGATAGGTCTGGTCAGCGCGCGACCAGGTGGCGACCAGGTGCACCTGCGCGGCCGGGTTCTGCCGATGAAACAGCGCGGCCAGCGCGCGTGCGGCGGCGAGATGACGCGTCGGGTCGCCAGGGCGTTCCCCGTCCAGCGTGCTGTATCCCTGCAGCACCACCACGTCCCAGCGCCGATCGATCAGCGCGCGACGCTGGGCGAGGTGCCAGGCGAGATCCTTCGCGCCTGCGGTTTCCAAGCTAACCTGCCAGTCCAGCCCTGCCTCCAGCGCGAAGGTCTTGTACAGCGCCGGAACGCCGCCGATTCCTTCGCGATTCAGGTCGCTCACCCGATCGGGCCGGTAGCGCATCACCGGCGAATTGGCGCCGTAGGTAAAGCTGTTGCCGATAAACAGGATTGTCTTGGCCGCCGCCGGCAGGATCGAGAACAGGCAGGCAAGCAACAGGGCTAGGCGGCGGAGAATAGTCGGCATGCCGCTTCCCTAGCCGGCCAACCGGCCGCTTCACAATGCGCTAGCCCGGCGGCGCGCCGCAAACGTTGTTCCCTCTTCGTTCGTCCGGCGGTATAGCCGCGCCATGGCTGCCCCGCCCGTCCGCAAGATTCTGCATATCGACATGGATGCTTTTTACGCCTCCGTCGAGCAGCGCGACGATCCGGCCCTGCGCGGCAAGCCGGTGGCGGTGGGGTCGGCTGCGGCGCGCGGGGTGGTGGCGGCGGCGAGCTATGAGGCGCGCACGTTCGGCGTGCGCTCGGCGCTGCCGTCGGTCACGGCGCTTCGGCGCTGCCCGGACCTGATCTTCGTGCGGCCGCGTTTCGAGGTATACAAGGCAGTGTCGCAAGCGATCCACGCGATCTTCGCCGACTATACCGACCTGATCCAGCCGCTGTCACTCGACGAAGCTTATCTGGATGTGACCGAGGATCGCCGCGGCCTCGGCACCGCCTGGGCGAACGCGAAGGAAATCCGCGCCCGCATCCTCGCCGAAACCGGCCTCACCGCTTCGGCGGGCGTATCGTACAACAAGTTCCTCGCCAAGCTCGCCTCGGATCATCGCAAGCCCAACGGCCAGTTCGCTGTGACGCCGGAAATGGGCGCGGCCTGGGTGGAGACACTGCCGGTGTCGCGCTTCCACGGGGTGGGGCCGGTGACCGCCGCCAAGATGCGAAGGCTGGGGATCGAAACCGGCGCCGATCTGCGGGCGAAGTCGCTGGCCTTTCTGCAGCAGCATTTCGGCAGCAGCGCCGACTGGTATCATCAGATCGCGCGTGGAATCGACGATCGGCCGGTCAATCCCAATCGCGAGCGAAAGTCGTCGGGCTCGGAAACCACCTTTGGCCGCGACCTTACCGTCGATGCCGAAATCGAGGCGGCGGTGCTCGGCCAGGCCGACGATGTGTGGGACTGGGTGGAGCGTACCGGCATGTTCGCCCGCACCGCTACAGTGAAGGTGAAGTACGCCGATTTCCAGATCGTTACGCGCAGTCGCACCCATCCCGCGCCGTTCGCTACCCGCGCGCAGCTGCACGATGCCTGTATCGCGTTGGTGCGAACGGTGTTGCCGACGGAGAAGGGTATCCGGCTGGTCGGCGCCAGCATCTCCAACTTCGAACGGCGCGACGAAGCGGCGGATCTGCCGCTGTTTCGGCTCCAAGGCTGAACACGCCCGAAGGGGCAGGGGGCGCTTCCCGGCTTTTCCGATCGGTTTCCATCGCGTACGCCGCGCTGGGGATCAACGGAGGAAACGCATAGTGGCAAGGGCGGGGAAGCCGGCGCAAAGTGCCACGATCATCGATGTGGCGGCGCGCGCGGGCGTTTCGGCGATGACGGTGTCGCGTGTCATCAACGGCCGTAGCGGCGTGAGTGCGGAAACCCGCGCGGCGGTGGAAAAGGCCGTTGCCGATCTGGCCTATGTGCCCAATGTCGCGGCGCGCAGCCTGGTCACCTCCGCCGAACTGCGCATCGGCGTGGTCTATTCCAATCCCAGCGCGGCGTTCATGAGCGAGTTCCTGACCGGCGTGTTCGAGGAAGCATCGATCCGGGGGGCACGGCTGGTGCTGTTGAAGGGCGAAGGCGGGCGCCCGCCAGCGCCGGCGGAACTGGCGAAGTTCGCCAGCACCGGCCTCTCCGGCATCATCCTCGCCCCGCCGCTGGGGGAATCGCCTGCGGTGGTGCAGGCACTGCTCCGCGCCGGCGTGCCGATGGCGGCAATCGGCGCCTATCGCGTCCGCGGGGCTGCCTGCGTGCGGATCGACGACCGCCGTGCCGCCTATGAGATGACTCGGCATCTGCTCGACCTCGGCCATCGCCGGCTCGGCTTCGTGCTGGGCAATCCCGATCAGGCGGCTAGCGCGGAGCGGCTGGCCGGTTTCCGCGAGGCCGTGCAGGAAACCGCCGGCGTGGAGGTGCAGGTGGCGCAGGGCGATTTCAGCTATGCCTCCGGCTTGGCCGCGGGCGAGCAGCTGCTCGACGCGTCCATGCCGCCGACGGCGATCTTTGCCAGCAACGACGATATGGCCGCCGCCATCGTCTCCGTCGCGCATCGCCGCCAGCTGGACGTGCCGCGTCAGCTCACCGTCGTCGGGTTCGACGATACCACCGCCGCCGTCACCCTGTGGCCGCCTCTCACCACCGTGCACCAGCCCGTGCGCCGGCTTGCCGCCGAAGCGCTGGCGCTGGTGGCGAGCGAGGCCCGCGCGGCCGGCGGCAAGGCGCGCCCCCGCCGCGATCGAATCCTAGATTATAGTGTCGTTCAGCGCGACTCCACCGGTGTGCCGCCCAGCGATCAGCCCTCCGCGGCAGGCTCCTCGACATAGCTGAACCAAGCGAAATCGGCATGACCGCCGGCGCCGGACAGGTCCTGGCACGCCATGCCGACGAAGGTGCCGGTGAAGTTCGGCAGGCCGGGCACGGTCACTTCGTCGGAAAGGATGCTGGCGTCGAGTGTGCCGCCCACCGCGTGCCAATGTTCTTCTCCAGCGCCGCGCCATGCGAAGCGCAGCGCCGCATGGTCCACCGCGACGCGCAGCTCGATCGGCCCGTTTGGCAGGCCGTTCGCCACCACCTCGCCGCTGCACCCGGTTTCGGGGTCGGCGGATAGCAGCGCCAGCACGCGCTGGCCGGCATCGTCGGTGGTGACGTGCAGATAATGGAACTTGGTGCTGTTGTAATAGCAGGTGAGCCCCGCCGCCTGCTGGAAATGCGCCGGGGCGAAGTCGAGGCGCGTCGTCGCGGTAAAGCTAAAGGCGGTCTGGCGGCGCGCAACGAGCGCCTGCTCGAAATGGCTGCCGATCGTCTCGCGTCCGAACAGCCGTAGCCAGCCGGGTCGCGCGGACAGGCTGAACAGCCGATCGGGCTCGGGCGTGCGCAGCCACTGGAATGCCATCGGCAGATCGGGGCCGTCGAACCGCCCCTCGTCGGCCACGCTCGGCCAGGGGCTGGGCGGCAGCGGCGGCAGCGGCGGGGCGGGGTCGGGCGCGCCCGATCCGTCCAGCGTGCGCAGCCAGCCCTCCGCGTCCCAGCGCATCGGCTGGATCGCGGTTTCGCGGCCCAGCACGCAGCGCGCCATGCCGGGCAGCGGCCGCCCGCACAGATAGGCGAGCCACGGCGTGCCGTCGGCGAGCTCGACGAGGTCGCCATGCCCGGCGCGGGTTATCGCGCCTTCCTGCCGGCCATTCGCACTCACCACCGCGCCGTCCGGGTGCACTGTATAGGGCCCGAACAGAGACCGGGAGCGCGCCATCACAACCGCATGGTCCCAGCCGGTGCCGCCCTCGGCCACCAGCAGATGGTACCAGCCGTCGCGCTTGTAGAGGTGCGGTCCTTCGGTGAAGCCGCGTTCGGTGCCGGCGAAGATCCGTCGCCGCTCGCCCACGAGCTGCAGTGTGGTGCGGTCCAGTTCCTGCGCGACGATGCCGGCGAAGCGGGTGCAGCCGGGCCGGTGATCCCACAGCATGTTGAGAAACCAGCTGCGGCCGTCATCATCGTGGAAGATCGCAGGATCGAAGCCGCTGCTGTTGACGCGCACCGGATTCGACCACGGTCCGTCGATCGCATCCGCCACCACGACGTAATTGTGGAAGTCGCGCAGCGATGCGCCGTCGGCGCCGCTCACGGTCGTCTGGCCGTAGCGCTTCACATCGGTATAGGCGAGCCAGAAGCGCCCGTCCGCATGGCTCAGGTCCGGCGCCCAGACGCCGCAGGAATCGGGATCGCCGCGCATGTCGAGCTGCGTGGCGCGCGACAGCGGCCGGCCGACCAGCCGCCAGTGCACCAGATCGCGGCTGTGGTGGATCTGCACCCCGGGGAACCATTCGAAGGTCGAGGTCGCGAGGTAGAAATCCTCCCCGACGCGCAGGATCGATGGATCGGGGTTGAAACCGGTAAGAATCGGATTGCGGAAGTGCGTCATGCGGGCTTGCGTACCAGAGTCCAGAGAAGCGCGGCGCCGAGCAGATCGAGCACGCCGAGCAGGAGAAAGAAGGGGCCGTAGCCGACCTGGTCGACCAACCCGCCCAGCGCGAGCGAGAAGACCAGCACGCCCAGATTGCCGGCCAGGCCGGCCAGCCCCGCGGCGGTCGCCACTTCGTTGCGGCGGAATAGGTCGGAGGCCATGGTGATGACGGTCACCGACAGCGTCTGATGCGCGAAGCCGCCGAGGCAGAGCAGCGCGATCGCGGCATAAGGGCTGTCGACCATGCCGACGAACGCCATGCCCGTCATCATCACCGCGCCCAGCGTGAATGCCCAACGCCGGGCATCGATCAGTGCGATGCCGCGTCGCTGCAGAAATGCCGCCACGGCGGGGCCGAAGAGGCAGCCGAGATCGGCGGCGAGGAAGGGCAGCCAGGCGAACAGCGCGATCTGGCCGAGATCGAAGCCGCGGACGCGCGCCAGGTACAGCGGCATCCAGAAGGACAGCATCCCCCATACCGGATCGGCGAGCAGCCGGGGCAGGGCGATGCCCCAAAGGTCGCGGCGGCGGAGCAGCGCGGGGATCGAGGCACGGGTGCCGCTGGCGGAAAGGCGCGCTTCCTGCCCTTCGTCGATCAGCCGGCGTTCCGCCTCGCCCAGCCGCGGATGGCTTGCCGGTCCGCGGTACCAGACCAGCCACAGCGCGGACCACGCCAGCCCCATTGCGCCGGCGGCGAAAAAGGCGAGCCGCCAGCTCTGCGTCATTACCGCCCAGGCGACGAGCGGCGGCGCCAGGATGGCGCCGAACGACGCCCCGATATTGTAGATGCCGCCGGCAACACCGCGCTCGCGCGCCGGAAACCATTCCGCCACCAGCTTCTGCCCCGCCGGCTGCGCCGATCCCTCTGCCAGGCCAAGCAGGCCACGCAGCGCCGCGAAGCTGATCCAGCCGGTGGCGAATCCATGGGCCATGGTGAGCAGTGACCACAGGGCGACGCACAGCGCGAAGCCCAGCCGAAGTCCGACGCCGTCGAGCAGATAGCCTGCCAGCGGCTGGAACATCACGCCGATTTGGAATGCTCCGGTGATCCAGCCATATTGCTGGTTGCTGATCGCCTGCTCCGCGAGGATCAACGGTGCCGCGACGCCCAGCACCGATCGGGCCAGATAGTTCAGGACCATTGCACCGACGAACAGCGCAATCATCGTCCAGCGCAGATGCGGAAGGAAGGTCCGGCGCAAGGTGCGCTCCGTTAACGTGAACAATTGGCCAGACGCTAGGCAGAAGCGCCGCCAAACGCAACGGCATACGACCATTAAGATCCTGCCCCGCGCCGATCGGCCGGGCCGTCAGCCGCTGGCGCCTCCCGCCTGCACCAAGCATGCCGCGGCAAAGCGATCGAGCGCGCCGCCGGGTTCTATCCGCCATGCGTCCTGCGCGCGCGCCTGCACTGCGATCGTGCGCTGCAGGTCGAAACCGGTGATCCGCACCAGCACCAAGCCGGGGCGCGCAAAGCTCTCCGGCACCATGGTGATGCCTAGCCCCGCCTCGACATAAGCGAGGGCATGGGCGTCGCTCAGCGTCCGCGCCGCCATCACCGGGCGCACGCCGCGGCTGGTGAAGAAGCGGCTGATTTGAGGCAGCGCCTCGCAGTGTCGCCGCACCAGCATCGTTTCGCCCGCCAGTGCCTCGGCGGCGACCGCGCCTCGTCCCGCGTGAGGGTGCCCGAGGGGCAGGGCCATAGCATAGCCTTCGCGCAGAATATTGCGCGTCGGCAGACCGCTGCGCGGCGTAGCCGTCAGGATCGCATCCAGCCGCCCGCGATCTAGCAGTGCGTCCAGTTCGCGCCCGCGACCTTCCGTCATCTCCAGCGCGGTTTCGCCGGCGATCGCCGCCAACCCAGCCTGCAGTATCGGCACCGCGATGCTCGCCAGCACCCCCAGCCGTATTGGTATTCCAGGCGCGGCAGCGGGGGAGAGGCGCTCGGCCGCCAAGAACTCCGCCTCGATCCGACGGGCATGATCGGCAAACCGGCTGCCCGCCTCGGTCAGCGCGACGCGGCGATTGCTGCGATCGAACAGCTTCTGGTCGAGCAGCGTCTCCAGCTTGGCGATGCCGATCGAAAGCGTCGGTTGCGAGACGTTGCATTGCTGCGCCGCACGCGAGAAGCTGCCCTGATCGATCACGGCAAGGAAATAGCGGATCAAATACCGGTCGATCATAGAAGCTGTCTATGCACGGATACCAGAAGCTTCAATTTTCTTTTCGTGCCCGGGAGCGTTACAAGGGCGGCAAAATAGGAGAGGTGCAGCATGCCCGATTTCGATTTCGCGCTCGGTGAGTCCGCCGACATGATCCGCGAGACGACGGCGCGGTTCGCGCGCGACCGCATCGCCCCGCTCGCTGCGCGCATCGATGCGGAAGACTGGTTCCCGCGCGACGAACTCTGGGCGGCGATGGGCGAACTCGGCCTGCACGGCATCACCGTCCCCGAAGCCGATGGCGGCCTCGGCCTCGGCTATCTCGAACATGTCATCGCCTGCGAGGAAGTCGCCCGCGCCTCGGCCTCGATCGGCCTCAGCTACGGCGCGCACTCGAACCTCTGCGTCAACCAGATCGCCCGCTGGGGCAATGCGGAGCAGAAGGCCAAGTATCTCCCCAAGCTGGTCTCGGGCGAGCATGTCGGCAGCCTCGCCATGTCCGAGGCGGGCGCCGGATCGGACGTCGTCTCGATGAAGCTCAAGGCGGAGAAGGTGCAAGGCGGCTATGTGCTCAACGGCACCAAGTTCTGGATCACCAACGCGGCATACGCCGACACGCTGGTGGTCTATGCCAAGACCGGCGAAGGCTCGCGCGGCATCACGACCTTCCTGATCGAGAAGGACATGCCCGGCTTCGCGATCGGCCAGAAGATCGACAAGATGGGCATGCGCGGCTCACCCACCTCCGAACTGGTGTTCACCGACTGCGAAGTGCCCGAGGCGAACGTGATGGGCCCGCTCAATGGCGGCGTCGCGGTGCTGATGAGCGGGCTCGACTATGAGCGGACCGTGCTCGCCGGCATCCAGCTCGGCATCATGCAGGCATGCCTCGACGTGGTCCTGCCCTATCTGCGCGAACGCAAGCAGTTCGGCCAGGCGATCGGCAGCTTCCAGCTGATGCAGGCCAAGATCGCCGACATGTATGTCGCGCTCAATTCCGCCCGGGCCTATGTCTATGCCGTGGCGCGCAGCTGCGATGCGGGCAAGACGACCCGCTTCGACGCGGCCGGCGCGATCCTGCTCGCCAGCGAGAACGCCTTCCGCGTGGCGGGCGAGGCGGTGCAGGCGCTGGGCGGCGCCGGCTATACCAAGGACTGGCCGGTCGAACGCTTCCTCCGCGACGCCAAGCTGCTCGACATCGGCGCGGGGACCAACGAGATCCGCCGCATGCTGATCGGCCGCGAATTGCTGGGGGCTGCGGCGTGAGCCGGACCCAAATTCCTCCCCGGGCGAAGCTCGGGGAGGGGGACCGCGCGCCGCAGGCGCGTGGTGGAGGGGCCGCGCCGCGAGGCGCGGAACTCGTTCGAAGGGCAGGATCCCG